>CAWGNK010000014.1:0-386540 GCA_963823945.1 uncultured Acidimicrobiaceae bacterium | reverse complement strand
CTCCGTGACAACGCACCCCTGGTGCGCCCCGAGGGACTCGAACCCTCAACCTGCGGATTAAGAGTCGCGTACGGGCGGTGTAGCCTCGTGAGGCGCTGCGCGGTTTTCGCTGGTCTAGCTGGCCTTTCGGCGTGTGCTCGTGTGGCGGCGTAGGGTGCTCAAAGGTTGTGAATTGCGGAGTTCCGCTGACATTGCGCTGACACGGCTGAGCCCTTCACGGAAGTCGTAGGGGGGCCAGGAGGTTGGGGGTTCTCATGGTGGGCGCCGAATCCGGGACTGCACCCGCGGAGGAGACCTTCGCTGTCTATAACGGGCGCTACCACGGTGGCTGGGCCAATGTGCACTCCTCGTCCAATGCCACGATTGCGATCACCTCCGAAAACATCAAGGTGCAGATAGCGACGGCTGATGTCGGGCCTCTGCCGGACGCTTCACCTGGAAGACGGCTGACCTGGTCGGACGTGAAGACCTTCAGAATCGACAGGACGTTGTTCGGTTCCGAGGAGGTTGGCAGGGGCGTGTACAGCCAGATCAACATCGGGATTGCTACTGGTTCGACGGTCGCTTTCGATGTTCCGAATGTCGAACCACTCGAAATCTGGCGCGCACTCGACCGTGTTCAAGCATTCAGAGATCGCATCCCCGACCGCATCGCCGCTCAGATAAGCGCTTCCCCGATTCTGAGCAGTACAAGAGGGTCCCCTTCATTGGCCGCTCCAGCGGTTCAAAGTGATTCCCCGCGCGCATCTATCGCTCCAACGGCTCCGCCTGCCGGATCGAGACGGCTTCTACGGAAGCGAAATGTCCTTCCGATCGGGCTGTTGGTAGCTGCCGCAGTCATCTTCGAGGTGGTCAAGCATCCGGGAATCGCCATTGTTGTTGGCGTGCTGGCGTTCTTCCTTTTGGTCATTCTCAGTTTCGCCTTCAAGTCCATCAGCAAGAGTGTGCAGAAGATCCAAGGGCGGGCTCGCTGCGTCGCCTGTAAATCCCGGCTGAAGGCAGTGAACGGACAGTACGGAACGACCTGTCGTAAATGCGGCACGGTGCAGCCGTGGGCGCGGGCGTCTTAATCCCGCCGCGCCCGGAGGCTCGCCCGCAGCTCGCGCTCGGCCTTGCCCCCCGCACCGTCCCTTGGCCTGCGGTGCTCGGCCCACACCTCCCCCCAGGATCGCCCAGGACGGCCGCAAACGACCGCCGAGGGGTGAGGGGGTGCCCTACTTGGAGAGCCCGAACACCCTGAGCAGCCTGCGGGTGCTCCCCATCGACTTGCTGTAGGTCTTCCGGCGCATGACGCGCTTGGCGTAGGCGCCCGGGCCTCGTGAGGCGGCGCGGACGTTGTTCGAGAACCGTGCCGCCCGGTAGAGGGTGCTCGTGAGCGATCTCGTCACCTTTCCCCTTCCCTCCCGAGCCTACCTTCGGTGATTGCCTAGACGTCTAGGCACTCTCACGGCGCCGATCCGCCGGGCCGACGCTCGGCTTCGCCTTGCAGGGTGCCTTTGATGCGCGGCAGGCTCCGGGCGACAGGGAGGTGCTGCCCATGACTGAGAGCGAAGACGAACAGGCCGGTCCCGATGTCCCCGAACCCGAGACCGAGCTGACCCTCCACCAGACCATCGAGCTCATGCTCGCCAAGAGCCGAGACAACACCCGGTTCGGTGGCTTTCTAAACCGACTCGAAGTGATCGGCGAGGAAGGGAGTGCCTCGATCGACTGGGACAACCCCGTCGATCGGACCGACTTCATGCAGTGGCTCGTAACGGAACTCCAGACCTTGAGGACCGCTGTGAGCATCATTGCCCTTGTCGTCGACGGACTTAGGGGGTCGCCCGCCGCGTCCACTGAGCCGGATGGTGATTAGCTGAGTCATCGCAGACCCTCTCTTTCCGCGTAGGTCCGTCGATTGACGAGGTACCACGGGAACACGAGCAGCCACACGAGCAGCGCGCCGAGCACCCAACTAATGATCGACCCCCACGACCGACCGGCGTGGTAAGCGTCGGCGGCCATCCAAACGACGGCCCCGACCATCACGAACAGCAGCAGCCCGTACATGGTGCCTTCCCCTTTCGTCTCTCTATGCGGACCGCACGAGCGCTCGGGCCCGCCGTACGCGGCGCCGTTCCCGTTCGCTCAGTCCGCCCCAGATGCCCCACTTCTCGCCGCGGGCGATGGCGTAGTCCAGGCACTCGACGCGCACCACGCAGCCGCGACAGACCTCCTTCGCCTCTCGGGTCGACGAGCCGCGGCAGGGGAAGAACAGCTCGGGGTCGATTCCCAAGCAGTTGGCCCGGCGCGCCCACGGCCGGACGGCCCACCCGTCCGCGTCCAGCGCGGGCAGGGTCACGGGGCGCCCGCCGACTGCTCAGCCGCGAACATGCCGACGCGGGCGAGCGTCGTCTCGAACAGCTCCCCGTGGTCCTCGGCGTACAACCTCAAGCTGCCGAGGAGCATGTCGGCGAGCGGGCGGGCGACGTCCGGGCCGACGTCCTCGAGGATCTCCTCGAAACTCTCGAGGTCCTCGTGATAGGCCGCGGTCACAAGCGCGCTGGCGGATCGGTAGAGGGTGGGGCGGAAGGCGCGCATCGGCTATGCCGCCCCGGCCAGGATCGCCCGCTTGTTCTCGTCGTGGTGGTGCCGAGTCAAGAGGTCGCGGTGCAGGTGGACCGTCGACCCGGCGATCTGTTGGAGGTTGCGCCGCATGAACCCGTCGAGACCGCACCAGTGTTGTGCGGCTCCGTTCCAGTTGTCGGGCCAGCCGGCGCCCATGCCCGGAAGCGCCGAGTTCTGCACCATCAGCTCGCGCCGGAAGCGGTTGCACGTCAATGCCGCCCAGCTAGCGCCGGGAGCTTCCGCAACGCAGCACCACAGTCGCGGGCAGGTCTCGAAAGCGTCGATGATCGCCTCGTCGACCTCGATGTCGTGCTCGATGAGGATCAGGTCTTCACGTTCGGCCCACAGGCGGGTCAGGAGTGCGTGATAGGCGAAGTCCGAGGCCGACACGTCGACGTACTCGGCGTGCGGGGCGCAACGGTCGAGCGCGGCCCGCGTCGCCGGGTGCACTCTCGTGTACGGCACGACGACGCGCATCGGCGCGCCCGGTGGTCGCTTCGAGCCGGGGTCGGGCGGCTTGTACGTCCGCAGCGAGGGCGTCGGCTTGCGGTATTCGCCGGACGTGTAGAAGTCAGGGGGGTGCGGCCCGTACCAGGCCAGGTCGTCAAGATTCCAGGTCATCAGTCAGCCGCCGCTTTCGAGAAACGGCCCGGGCGCGCGCGCACGGCGACGATCACCGCTACTACACGCGCGGCCCGGGCCAGGCACGGCGACGGAAGGGGCGCTACCGCCGTCATGCCGTACCCCCGCAGCCGCGGTGAGGGGACCGCAGCTCGGGGCGATCATGGGGACTGCTCCGGGTGCAGACTGCCGCAGAATCGACAGCGGCGGGTCGCCGGGTCGTACAGGTGCCTACAGCGCGCCCGAGCCCGGGCGTCGCGGGCCGCGATGGCCGCCCGGCGACGGACGAGGTAGAGCTGCGCGCGGATGATCGCCTGGCGGGACTCTTCGGCGGTAATCGGGACCGGACCGTCGAGGCGGACGCGTCTCATGCCGCGTGCTCCGGGGCGGCCTCACCGCAGTAGCGACATAGCCGCGTCTCGGGGGTGTAGATGTGCTCGCAGCGCGGCCGCTGGCGCTTGGCGGCCATCTGCTCGGCCCGTTCGATGGCCCGCTGCGTCCGGGCGATGGCCCGCTGAGAGGCGGACATGGCGGCCACGGGGTCGTCGCGCTCGGCGACGGTGCGGCGCATGTATTCGAGGAACCCGGCCCCTTGGTCGGCCTGGTCGACGATGGCGTTCACACAGAGGGCCAGGCTCACGGCACGGTCGTCGTGCCCCTTCGCGGCGGCGGGGTCCATGCGGAAAACGCCGGGCGTCGTTCCCTCGTGCAGCCTGATGTTCGACAACTCGTCGAGCAGGGCGGGATCGTTCGGAATCGCCACCGTGCGGTTGCGGATTGCGAGCAGGAGCCCGAGCGCGAGCTTCCCGACGCTCGGCTGAGTGAAGATGTACGGCTCGACGTGGACGCCGGCACGGCGGAGGCGTTGCATCGAATTGACGAGCTGCGCCGGGTCACAGATGACCTTGCAGGGGCGGTAGAGCCGCGCCATCTCGGCGATGTGGTTCTCACACTCCTCGAAGTCGACCGGCCGCTTCTTTGTGCCGGCCCATGCTTTTTGACGATCGACGATGACGCGCTGACCGACGAGGCGCCCGCGCTCGTCGCGGACCGGCTCGCCGTGAGCGATGGTCACGACGAATCGGTCGTTAGTCCACCCCGCGTCGACTCCCATTCGGTACTGACAGCCAGGCTGAGGCGGGAGGTCCCCTTCGAGGGTCGCACAGGCGAGAAGATCGTCCCGAGAGGCGAGCCGGTCGTCAGGGGCGCACCACTGGTTGAGGTGCAGACGGCGGTAGCTCGACTCGGGCAACATGCTCCGCTGTTCGGCGAGAAAGGATGGCGACACCCACGACAGCGGCCCGGGCGTCTCGGCGACGGTCCACGCGGGCGAGCTGAGAGCGGATCGAAAGATGCCAGCGGTCCACGCCGCGGGATCGCCACTCGTGCAGATCGCGAGCAACTTCGCCCCGTGGACCTTGCCGGTCGAGCTGAAAATTGCTTCCCACAGCTCTCGGGCGTTCGCCGTCGCCGGCCAGGCTGTCACCTCGTCGGCGACCACGAAGGCGTCTTTGCGTCCCCAGGCGCTAGCCGCGTCGGCGCTCAAGATTTCGAGGCGCGTCCCGCTCGGCGTCGTCGCGGCGTAAGCGTCAACGTCGAGCACGCCGCGCAGCGCGGGCGTCCGGGCGGTGAACCCCCGGAGTGCGTCGGCGAGTTGACGGGCCTGATCCCGGTCGACCGCGAAGCAAACGAGCGAGCTGCCGGGAGGGAGCACGGCGACCATGAGCACCGCGCACAGTGCGGCGGCGTCGGTCGTCTTGCTCCCGCCGCGGGGTCGACTGTCCCAGCGGTACGGCGGCGCGGAAGGGTCAAGAGCCCACCGCGCCGTCGCCCACTGGAAGTCGCTGGCCGCCGCGCCCCACCGGCGACCGTCCTCCAGGACGAAACTGGCGAGGAGGTCGAGGGCCGGGTCGGCGCTGGCGCGCTTGGGGGTCATCGCCCCGGGAGCAGCTTCGCCGCGACCTTGGCGCGCTTGCCGCGCCTCGGCGGCTCCGGCCGGTCCGGTAGGACTACGCCGACCTTTCGGCACGCCTCGGCGAGCGTCGGCTGGTCGCCCTTGGCCTTGGCGGCGAGTGGGCGGAACCCGTTGGCGCCGGCCTTGACGAGGTGCAGCGCCGTTGGCACCAGGTCATCTAGTTCACTGATGCCAGACGGCCCCGGGACGAGGCGGGCGCGGGTCACTGGATTTTCACCTGCAATCGGGTGACGGGCACGCCGAGCGCCTTCGCTACCGCCCTGCGCAACGCGGCGGATTCACGAGGCGAGAGCGCCGCGGCCTTCTTGGAGTCGGTCGCCAGCGTGAGCGTCCCGGTGGCACCCTTGGCCACCTTGGCGCCGTCCGGCCCGGCCAGCTTGACCAGCTTCTTGGCGAGGCGCCGGATGTCCCGCGCCTGCGCCACGGCCTTGGCGATCTCGTCGAGGTCGTCGGGGTCCGGCGTTGCGATGAGCCCCATACCTCCGCATGTACCGCACGCGCCCGCGCTCGGGGTCAATCCGCTCGCCAAGGTGGCGGGCGTGACGAATCCAGCGCCCCCGCAGACCGGGCACTCGTCGACCTCACTTTGCGAGCCGGCTATCGCCTTGGAGGCGGTCGCCGGCAGGGCACTGGTGATTTGGTCACGCAGTATCGCGCGGACCGCTTCAGCCGACCGGATGTTGTGCTTCAGCGCCGGGTCGTGCTCGGCGCGTTCTTTGACCGCCGCGGACGCAACCGGCGAGAAAGCTCGCTGGATGCGCGCCGCGAGGCGGGCGTCGGTCAGTCGGTCGCTGTCGGTCGTGCCGTACCCAGAGCGGGCGCGGTAGTCCGCCTTGCCAGCCTTGGCGATAGCGCCGCGCGGGTCGACCCGCTTGGCCGCCCTACGGAGTGCGTCGCCCTCGGGCGAGCCCTTCGGCGGGGCCACGCCGGCCGCTCGGGCCTCGGCTAGTTGCCGTGCCAGTGCTACGTCCATGATCTGGTCCATTGCAGTCACCTCCGGTGGTTGTGGTTGAGAGGAACAGGCACGGGTGGCGTGAGCGTCGCCCGGAAGTCGTCGGCCTCGCGGCACCCCGCGCTGAGCCGTTCGAGCATGGCGACCACGGCGGCGAGGTCGTAGGCGCCGGGAACCCGCGACCAGGTGTCCGTCGCGAGACGGATACTGGCCAGGGCGTGACGGAGCCTGGCCTGGCCTTCGAGGGTCTGGCTGTCGGCCGGGTGCAACCGCCTCGGCTGGTCCCTCGGATCGGCGACCGGCTCGTATTCGGCCCGGTCGTTTATGTACCGCAGCGCCGCGGCGATGGCCGCCCGCACGGCGTTTAGCCCCGGGCCGTCGAGCCGAGCCGGCCCGGTTCGCTCGGCCAGAAGGCGCAGACCGGCGAGCCGTCCCGCGGCGAGGTCGCGCTGAGCCGCGTCGCCCGGGTCGGCCGCTAGCAGCTCGGCCTCGGCCGCGGCGACGCGTCGCGCCTCGCCCGCGGTGAACACCTCGACGGCGGCGAACCTTGCCAGCGCGGCGAGCAGCTCGTCGCTGGCGATGGCCTCGTGCAGTTCAAGCGTCATGGTCGGTCCTTTCGTGGTCGGTGTTCGGTACGGCGAGACGCGCCTCGGCGGCGCGGCGGATTCGCCCGCCTTCGGCAATGAGGTCGGCGAGGCTCGCCTGCCCGACTTCGGCGGACGTGGCGAGAGCGGCGATCCGGGCTTGACCGATTGGATCGAGACCGAGGTTTTCGGCGAGTCGAGCCGCTAAGCGATCGGTGCCGTCGATAACCTCGCGGAGTCTGACGCTGACCTTCTCGAAGCCCTGCTCGACGGTCGTCCGGGCGATGTAGTCGTGGCCGGCGAGGGCTCGTGCCTCGACCCGGATGAACCGGGCGACTGCGGGAAGGAATTCGGGCCGATCGAGCCACGGGCAAATTTCGAGCAGCGCCTCGCGGACCTGCGCGGCACGGCCTTCGATGGCCCGGTCGGAGTAGACGCCATGCACGAGTGAGAGGGTGTGCCCGGGCTCGAACGGCGGCCAGCTGTAGCCGCGTGCCGGGCCCTTTCCCGCTGACTTCGCGATGACAGGGACAGTCTGAGCAGGGCTTTCGGCGCCCTTAGCGGATTCGTAGTCCGCAGGTTGGGCCTCGCGCGTGCGCGCATCAATTTGCGGGCGACGGGAAGCGGGCCCAGGGGGGCGTTTGAGCGTCATTCGTCCCCCTCCGTGTTGTCGTCGTCGAAGGGGTCTTCGGGGTCGTCGCTCGGCTCGTCGTCAGAGTGGAATTCGAGCGTGGCCTGGTCTTCCGTACCTCTCAGTACCTCTCGCCCGTAACTTTCCCCACGCGTGTGTATAGGAAAAGTTCCCGGCGAGGGGTACGCAGGGGTACGGTCGGGCTGCTCAGGACGGGAATTAGTCACGAGACCGATACCCCGGGCGAAGCTCGTGGCGTTGCCGGAGGCGCCGGTCGCCTTCACGAGCTCGATTCCGTGCGATTCGAGCGAGCGGGTGAAGTCCTGCGACCTTCCCGGCGACACGCCGTTGCCGTTCGCCCACTCTCGCCAGACAGCGAGCAGGTCGCGCACGGGTGAGCGACCCCGGATCTCGGTGCAGCACTCGTCGAGCCATTGGGCGAAGGTGTCCTCGCGTTCGCGGTAGGCGAGCGTCGCGTCGTGCATCGCCTGGCCTTCGGTGAGCCCGTGCTGGTAGTACGCCACGGCGCCGTCGACGAGCCACCGGAGGATCGCCTGCCCGTGCAGCTTCACGAGGATGTCGGCGAGCCCGTCGATCCGGTCCTCGGGCGGGATCGTCACGGAGAACGGGACGACGCGCAGGCGGCGCCAGATCGCCTCGTCGGTCCCTCGCACCCGCGGGAGGTGGTTCGTGACGACCATGAACTTGTGAGTCGGATCGAACTCGAACCGGCGCCCGTACATCTCTCGAGCGGTCACGGAGTCACCCCCGGAGAGGTACTTCACGAGACCCTCGGCGAGGACGGAGCGGGCCTCGAGCTCCGAGCTGACCACGAGGCGCCGGCCGCGCAGGACGGCGAGCCTTTCTGGGTGCTGCTCGTGCCGCGTCTCGACGAGCAGACCTTCGGGCGCCGTGCACGCGTGCTCGCCGAGCACTCCCGAGATCGCCCGGGTGAACGTCGTTTTGCCATTCGCTCCGGTCCCGTTGAGGATCGGGACGACGTGCTCGCCGACGTCGCCGGTCGCGCAGTACCCGGCGAGCCGTTGCACGTTCCCGGTGAGCTCCGAGTCGCCGGCGAAGATCGTCGACAAGAAACCGTCCCACAGCTCCGAGCGTGCGTCGGGGTCATAGTCGATTGGGACGCCGCGGGTCACCAGGTGGCCGCGATCAGCCGGGAGCAGCTCCCCGGAGCGGAGGTCGACCGTGCCGTTCCGGCACGCGAGGAGGTACGGGCTCGTGTCGAGCTGTTCGACGACGACGGCGACGCTCGGGCGGGCGACGGCGAGCATCCCGTCACGCCGACCCGATCTCGTCGACTCGGCGTAGTGCCGTACACGCCGGGTGAAGTCGTCGCGGTCCCGAGCCTCGCCTACCCACGCGCGGAGCCCGTCGATTGTCGCGTTGGCGAGGGCGCCGATTTTCTCGCTTCGGTCCTCGCCCCACCAGGCGCCTGCCCAAATGAACCACTGTCCCGTCTCGGGGCAGTAGCGAACGTCCTCGCCATGCTCGGCGAGAAAGCGGGTCGCGTTCAGATGGTCGCCCGCAACGTCGACCAATTCGGCCGCGGCGGCTTGCCGTTCGCGCCGAGATTCGGCGAGGTCGATCACGGCGGGGTCAGGCTGCGTCACGGTTCACCTCCACGCGCGCCAGGCACCCCGGCGAGCACCCCCGGTGGTTGGCCTCGACAAGCGCCGCGAAAAAGAGCCTCAAGACCATCATCGGCTCGAGCTCGTCCAGCACGGCCCGGATCTCGTCGGCGGTCGCGTCGTCAAGGAGTGGGAGCAACCTCTCGATGTCCTGTCGCAGCTCGGGGTCGGCGTCACGGATCGTTAGGACGCGCTCGGCCTCGGCCCAGCCGCGAGCGATGCTGTCGGCGTCGTCGAGGTCGATGACGACTTTGCCGCGCACCGCTCGCGCAGCGGACGCGGGGAGAGCGGGCGGGCCGTCGTGCATGGCGAGGGTCGCCTTGGCGAACTTGACGCGGTCGGCGCGAGAGATCGGGGCGAACGTCACCGGCCGACCTCTCCGGTCGACGGGCTCACCCCCTCGACGCCGGACAGCGCGCCGGGTTCGAGCTCGAGCGCGCGCTCTACAGCGGCGGTCGCGAAGAGCACCTTGCGACCGACGCGCGTCGCTGGAACGGCGAAGTCACCGGCGCGGACGTGAGCGAACACAGTCCACGGAGCGACGCCGAACAGTGCCGCGACTTCGGGAACGGTCAGCGTGTGGCGCGTCGTGCGCGACGAGAGGGCCGAGGTCGTCATGACGCGTGCGCTTCGATCAGGGCACGCAACACGCGCCCGTACCGCTTGGCGACTTCGCCTCGTGGCTGGCGGCCCCTCTCCTCATAGCGCCAGATGTTGACCGGGCTCGTCTCGACCATCTGGGCGAGCTCGCCGCGGCTGAGACCTGCGCGCTCGCGGATCGCCTTGGCGGCACCATCGCGAAGCAGTTCGCGGCCGACCATGATTTCAAGGCCCTCGACGATCGGGTTCGCATCGCTCATTAGCGATCACGGTAGCAGTTGCCAACACCTAACCCTGGCATTGCTGAGCGTCTGACCTGCCACGTTTGTCGAGTGTCCGAGCCGTCCCGATTTTACGGCAAGGGTCGTTGACAGCACCTTTACCTATCGCTTACCCTTGTGTCGTGGAGCTGCGGCGGGTACTGGACCAGTCGACGGAGACGATTACCGCCAGCGACGGGTCCGGGCCGTGGCGGGTCCGGCTGACCTACGGCCTCGTCGACGACCGCCCGCAAGTGATCGGGGTGGAGATGTGGGGCGCCGATCCGCAGCTCGTCGCTGACGAGCGCGCCGGGCGCGACGCGATCCTCGACACGGCCGAACGTCTCACGGCGGACCGTGACGCCGGCACACTCTCAGGCGACGAATGGCGCGACGCTCTCTGGCGGCTCATGAAGGCGGCTCTCTGCGGGCCGTGGCTGAGCAACGGGACCGACGAGAACGGCGAGCCGATCGTCCCCGCGATGACGGCGCCGATAACGGCCGTCAGCATCCGCCTGCCGATCGGTCGCCTGCGCGACAAGTGGGCCGCGTCGAAGGCCGAGCGCGCCGCGCTCTATAAGCGGGCCGTCGCGATGCGCCGAACCGACCCGCGCTGGCCGGACTACACCCCGGAAGCGAGGGAGCATGTCTCGCAGCTCGAACGGGTCGCGGCTCACTTCGCCGCGGAAGCCGAGGCGATCCGCCCGAAGGATGGGCGCCGCCGCGGTCGGCCCGCCCTCGGTCGCGCGCACTTTGCGGAGGTCGCCCGGATCTACAGCGAGGCGTTGGACGGCGGAGATCGGTCCCCGCGGATGCGAGTCGTCGAGCAGATGGGCGTGAGCAAGTCGACGGCTGCGAAGTGGATCGCCAGGTGCCGGACGCTGAAGCCGCCGCTACTGCCACGCACGACGCCGGGGCGCGCCGCGGGCACGCCGAGCGAAGGTCAAGAGAGAGGGGACCGATCATGAAGGGGTTCATCCGAGAGCGTGGATCGAGTTTTACCGCCTACTGGGAGACCCGCGACCCGGCGACGGGCGCGCGCCGTCAACACTCCAAAGGCGGGTTCGCGAAGAAGGCGGGCGCGCAGAGTCACTTGAACGTCGTCGTCGGCAAGGTGACGACGGGGGAGTGGCGGGCGGACCAGCCGCTCACTGTGCGCGATCTTCTCGTCGAGCATTGGCTGCCAGCGCAGCGCGCCCGCGAGCTACGGCCGGCGACGCTGGCGCAGTACGAGGGCGTGGTCGAGCATTGGATCCTGCCGAAGCTCGGCGGGACGAAGGTCGCGGCGCTCACGCCGGCGGCGGTCGTCGATTTCATGGCGGCGCTGCGATCGGAGCCGACCGCGAAGGGCCGCAAGGGGCTGTCGGCGCGCTCGACTCAGTTGGCGGCCGGCGTCCTGAAAGCCGCGTGCGCCTTCGCCGTCTCGACGGAGATGATCGGCCGCAACCCGATCGCCGGCGTCCGCCGTCCTCGAGCCGAGGGTCAGGCGATGCGCGTCTGGAGCGCCGATGAGGCGAGGGCGTTTCTCCACGCGACGGGCGGGGACCGGCTCGCCTTCGCCTGGGCGCTACTGCTCACGCGTGGGCTCCGGCGCGGCGAGCTCTGCGGACTCAAGTGGTCGGCGGTCGATCCCGTCGCCGGGACGCTACGGATCGAGTCGACGCTGATAACAGTCGAGGGCCAGCCGGTCGCATCGCGGCCAAAGACTCAGGCGGGCCTCCGTTCGATCTCGCTCGACGCGCAGCTCGTCGCGTTGCTCCGGGCGCACCGCAAGCGCCAACGGACCGAACAGGTCGCGGCCGGGCCCGCGTACGAGCACGGCGGCTACTTGCTCGCCGACGAGCTGGGGCGCCCGTACCACCCCGACACGATCTCCGGGTGGTTCGAGGCGCGGGTCGCGGAGACGGGCCTCCCGCGCATCCGCCTGCACGACTGTCGCCACACGGCCTTGTCGCTCATGCTCGCCGCGGGCGTCCCGGTGAAGGTCGTCTCGGAGATAGCCGGGCACGCGTCGCCGACGATCACGCTGTCGGTCTACGCTCACGTCATGCCGGGCATGGCTGAGGAGGCGGGCGCGGCGCTCTCGGCGAGCCTGCTTGGATGACTTCCGACGCCGAGCGCCTGGCAGAGATTGACCTGTGGTGCCTCACGTTGCCCGTCTTCCGGCTCGTCGCTCGGCTCGATCGAGGCGAGTCGTGCGCTATTGACGAGGTACGGGTGCAGGCGTCAAGCAGGAATCTCCTCGGTTGGCTCCGGAGCGATGGCATCATTGCGGGACTCTCGACGGATGATCGCGCATACCTCAACGACTATTTCGATCGCCTCAACAACGCGGTCGACTCTCGACGAAAGTTCGACGTCGATCGGAATGGCTACGCGTACGCGCTCGCGCTGTTCATCGAAGCGATCCAACAGCGCGACTCCTACTTTGAGCCGCTGGGGGACGCGCCAAACAACTAGCAGTCGAACTCGGGCGTGTCAGCGGTTCCCCTGAAATCCGCTGACAATCCGCTGACATCCGGGAAGGCGCGACGAAAGCCGCAAGGCGGACAGTGCCTCTGACCTGGCCTTAGAGGGTGCGCCCCGAGGGACTCGAACCCTCAACCTGCGGATTAAGAGTCCGTTGCTCTACCAGATTGAGCTAGAGGCGCGCGCCGAGCATGATAACGGCTCCCACGGGCCAAGATGGAAGTGACGCCAGGAGGAACGAGCCGACTGGGGTGACATTGGGGTGACCGAGGGGACTTGAACCCCCGACCTCCAGGGCCACAACCTGGCGCTCTAACCAACTGAGCTACGGCCACCAATGTCATGCCGACGCGTCATCGGCTGATCACCATCCAGCATGGCACACGGTTGGCGAAGCCCGCAGCGACCAGGAGCATGTCGCGGTTGGGTTCAGCCCTCGCGGCAGACGCAGAACTCATTGCCGTGCGGGTCGGCCATGACTTGCCACCAGCCGCCCGCCGACCCGGTCTGGGGCCCGCCGAGTTCGGTTGCGCCGAGTTGGACGAGCTCTCGAATCTTGGCCGCTGGGTCGGCGACGTAGAGGTCGAGGTGGACCCGGTTCTTCACCATCTTCCCCTCAGGGACGCGCTGGAGGTAGACAATCGGCGCGGACGGATCCGGCGGAACGAGATCGAGGTACGTGCCAGCTGGGTCGAGATCGCCGACCTCGTAGCCCAGGGCGGCGGCCCAGAATGGCGCGAGCCCTTCGGGGTCCTCGGAGTCGATGCCGATCTGCAGCCTCGGGTGCACGGTCCCACCTCCCTCGGACGAACGGTGGCAGGGTATATGGGTGCGAATCCGGCTGGCAACCGGTCGGCGGGTTCGTGACGCCGCTACAGGCCCCCGTAGCTCAGCTGGACAGAGCAGCTGCCTTCTAAGCAGTTGGTCGCAGGTTCGAATCCTGCCGGGGGCGCGAGCTCGATCAGGGAGACGGCGCTCGCTTAGTGCCGACCCCGTCACGCTGGAACGTTGCCCCTGGTATCTTGCGACGGTTGTCAGGACCATCGCGGAGAGATCTTGGATCCTTGGAGGGTTGGTAAGGCCATGCGACTGCTTCGGAACGAGAGCGTTGGCTCAATCGGTTGGCGCGCTGGCGTGTGCCCTTCGTTTGGGACACGCAGGATTCGCGGGCACTCGCCACTTCGGCTGACGGCGGGGGTTGTGGCATCCGTTGTCCTCGCAATGTTGGCATTATCGAACGAATCGATCGCGTTTGGGGCCACGGGCGCCACGTCGATCAATCTGGTCGCGAACGGGAGCTTCGAACACCCGGTGGTGAAGGGCGTACCCGGAGGTGGGGACTATCAGCTGTTCCAACTGGGCCAGACCGTCAGCGGATGGAGTGTCGTCGGGGTGGCCGGAAGCGTCGGGATCATTGCTCGCAACTTCTACGTTGGTGCGAACAAGTTCCCCGCGCAGGCGGGTGGGCAGTTCCTGGACCTGACTGGCGACAGCAACACGACGACTGGTGTTTCGGAGAACGTGAAGACGGTGCCGAACAAGCGCTACGTGTTGAGCTTCTATGTAGCGGCGTGTCCATACGGCGGTTGCCTTTCGACCGACGCGGTCAAGGTGCTTCTTAACGGAAAACAGGTGATGATCGCGAGGACCCGCACAACGAAAGGTCAGACGACGCTCAGTTGGAAGCGCTTCTCGAAAGCGTTCATTTCGGCGTCAGCGACGACGACGGTCGAATTTCTGAACGGTGATCCGCCGACCGAGTTGTTGAACGGACTGGACAACATCTCGCTCGTGAGGTGACCCCGTGACGAATCCCGAGCTCGCGCGCAGAGGCGTCTCCTGCTATTTGCGAGCACAGGGGCGCCGATCGAGAGCAACCTCGACGTGATTCCTGATCGGCCAACCCTGGTGGCACCGGTCCATGCAACCGAACCAAACGCAACAGCTCCGAGTCACGAGACCGGCTAACTGCGCATACCTCGCTCGCCGCCGACGAAAAGAACGGCTGTTGAGCACAGCGTCAAGGCCGACGTAGCTTCTGAGCGGTTGGTCGCAGGTCCGAATCCTGTCGGCGCGCTACAGGGGGAGACTAGATAACATCTGGGCTCCCCGGCACCGTTGCCCCGTACCGAGGACGAACACCACTGGGCGCTGCCCCTGACGCGCGCGCCATCCTCAGTCTGCGCCGTGGCCCCTCTGCCGGGGCCACCCCGTCGGCGCGGACCTGGATTCGGGATCTTCGCGTCCCCGTGCCAACGTGCCCGGTTGCCGGGGCTTGCTACCCCGTCGGGACGTCGGTCACGGAATTGCCCTTGTAGTTCGCCACCCAGATGTGAGTCCCGTCGAAGGCGATGGCGCTGGGTGCGTCGAAGTCGTAATTGCCGCCCGAGACGGTCCGGTCCCACGCGCCATCGGAGGCGTCGAGCTCGGTCACCGAGCTACCGTTCGTCACCCAGATGTGGGTTCCGTCAAACGCGATGGCGCCGGGTACGTTGAAGCCGTAATTGCCGCCCGAGATGGTCCGCACCCACGAGCCGTTGGAGGCGTCGAGCTCGGTCACCGAGTCGCCGACGTAGTTCGTTACCCAGACGTCGGCCCCGTCGAAGGCGATGGCGAAGAGCCCGTCGAAGTCGCAAGAGGTGCAGCTCGAGTTGGTGACGGTCCGCACCCACGTACCGTCGCCGGCGTCGAGCTCGGTTACCGCGTTGGACTGGTAGTTCGCCACCCAGATATGGGTGCCGTCAAAGGCGATACCGCCGGGTGCGTTGAAGTCGCAAGCGGTGCAGTTCGAGTTCGTGAAGATCCGCACACGCGAGCCGTTGGAGGCGTTGAGCTCCGTCAGCGAGTTACCGTCGTAGTTCGCGACCCAGATATGGGTCCCGTCGAAGGCGATGGCGCCGGGTACGTTGAAGGCGTAACCGGCGCCCGAGAGCGTTCGCACCCACGAGCCGTTGGAGGCGTCGATCTCGGTTAGCGAGTTGCCGTCGTAGTTCGTCACCCAGATATGGGTTCCGTCGAATGCGATGTAGCCGGGCCCACTGAAGCCGTAATGGCCGCCCGAGATGGTCCGCACCCACGAGCCGTTGGAGGCGTCGAGCTCGGTTAGCGATTTGCCCTTGTTGTTCACGACCCAGAGGTGGGTCCCGTCGAAGGCGATGGACTCGGGCCCGTTGAAGCGGTAGGACCCGCCCGAGAAGTGGTTGACGCCGATCCAGCCCTGCCAGTTGAGGGTGGCGACCTTGGAGAGGTCGAGGGGACTTCCCGAGGCGCTAGTCGCGCCTTTCGCCCCGGTCTTGCCTCTCGCACCGGTCGCGCCCTTCGCGCCAAGTGTGACCAGGACGGTTCCTGCCGGGCACTTCCCGTTGACCTCTAGGGACAGCACCGACTTCGCGTTCGAACATGCTTTGTAGGGTGCCGCCGGGGAGTGGCTGCTTACTACGGCGGCTGCTGTGCCGATGAGGCCGAGGGTCAAGCCAGCGGCCGCCCCGATAGACAGGAAACGCATCTTCTTCGTCAGGGGCCTCATGTTCCCGCCTCCACACACTCGATGGGACACGCGCCCGGTGAGCGCCGCGGACGATGCTAGGAACTTTCCCGCGCACCCGCCCGGATGTCGTGCGCCGGGGCGCGCAGCGAGTCCAAGGGAGGGCCCGGGCTGCGAATCAGACTCCTCGGCGACGGTCGCGCGCCTCGAAAACCCCAGACGTCTGGGCGACTTCGAAGTTTGGCTTGGGCGGTTAGGGGACACGACGGCGAGATCGCGCCCGAACCAGCTCCACGCTCGCGACGCGTCACAGGCCCTTCCGGGCTGGGACGGCACGACTATTGGCGAGACCGACTATCACGAGATGATGCGGCCGCCTCGGCCGACCTGCTGGTGCTCGCCGCCCGTGCCGGGTCGGACGAATGGCCGCCGCCTCGGAGGGCAGCGGCCACTTGGCGCTCGAAGCTGAGCGGTGGCGGCGGGGGCGCGACCTAGTGCGCTGTGGCGGTGAACCTCACCGTGGCCGGCGGACAGGTGCCTCCCCCGGGGCCCTTCATCGTGTAGGTGATGGTGCCGGTGGCCGTCTTGGCGGTCGTGAATCGCCCGTTGACGGTGCTGATCGTGACCTTGGTGCCATTCCCACCCGGGGCAGCGGTCGTCGACTTGGCGTTCTTGACCGAGAACGTGCCGCTGGACGAGACGTCGATCGTCCCGACTTCGTTGTTCATCTGGGGGCTGGTCCACGGGTCACCGGGTCCTCCGAGCCCGAGGCAGCCATCGCCGGCCCACTTGAACCCACGCAACAGCTTGCCGTTGGCAGACACCTTGAAGCTGACAGGTGGCCTGAAGCCGCGGTACGCGCCCGTCGAAAGGAAACCGTTGTATGTGCTACCCGCAATGGGCTGAGCAGCGAACGCACTGGCCGCCAGCAGCAGGCTCAGCGCTGCGGCGAGTGGGACGATCAGGATCGGCAGTGTGCGGTTGCGACTGATGGCTGTCTCCCCCCGTCCCGTCTTGCCGCCAACGGTCGGGCGCGATCAGCATAATCCCAGGTCCGCACGGCGTCCGGGCCGGCATAGCTTCTGAGCAGTTGGTCGCAGGTTCAGGTCCCGCCCGGGTGCCTGAGCATTCCCATCCGGATCCGTGTTCCTGGTCCTCGCGTAGGTGGCGCGGTCCGGGGAGGCTCTTCCAGGTCGCCGGTCCCGGTGCGTCACGGGAGCGGCGACGACGGTGCGTACCACTTCACCTCGACGGTGTTCGAGTAGCCGTAGGGGTAGGAGTGCATCACGGGGATCCAGGCCCGCAGGAAAAGTGGCGCGCTGCGCGTGCCGGTCGGGACCAGGTCCCGCACCCGGAAGGTCGCGACGCCCTGGGCGTTCGTCAGGGCGTAGGCGACGGGCTTGGAGGCCGGTAGACCGTTGAGCGACGCGGTTGGCTGCAGGTGATGGCTCTCGCCAAAGACCCGCTGCAACAACCCGACCTTGACTCCCGCGACGGACAGGGGAACGCCGACCGGGTTCTCGACCTGGGCCTGGAACACGATCGTGTGCCCCACCCGGACCGGATTGTCCACCTCACGGGGTGTGAGCACCAGGATGCGGTCGACGGCCTGGAACACCTGGCTTGTCGAGACGGCGTCGGGCGAGGTGGAGACGGCGGAAATGACGAACGGCGTGGTGAGGCTGGGGCTGGTCTGCAGGTTGGGCGAGCTCAAGGAGTAGAGCGCGGTCCGGCCGGCCGTGAGCACGGCCGGGCCGGAAGCGATCGTCCAGTACGAACTCAGCTGACCACCCGAATTCAGGGCGAATTGCGGTCGCACGGGACTGTCGGTCTCGTTCGTCGCCTGAACCGACACCCTCCAGACGTCCTGGAGGGCGGACTCGACACCCACCGACTCGACGTGGAGCCGGAGCGGGGCGGTGGCCGTCAGCGCGAGGCCGCCGAACGCGAGCGCCGGGGCGAAGAGCACCGCCGCCCACGCGACACGTAGCCCCTGGAGACCGCCCGACCGCCACGGCAGCGGGGCCGGGTCCGGGTCCGGCCCGGGAACGATGACCGCGGCGACCCACAGCGGCGCGACCTCGATCCAGTACCCGTCCAGTGGGCGGGTACTGACGAAGAACATCAGCCCGGCGAGGATGATCCCCGCTCGCCACAGTCCGCGGAACCACACCGCGTACGCGACGAGTAGGGCGGCGAGGAGCGCGATCGCGGCGTCCGTGTACCAGTCGAGGTTCCCGCCCCCGGCCCGGAGGAGAAGCGTCAGGTCGACGAGGCCCTCGCCGAAAGGTATCGGGTGCTCCAGGAACGGCGCGCTGACGCCGCTCCACCAGGCGCCCGGTCCCCAGACGAAGAACGGGAGGTTCACGAGGCCGAACGCGGTCGCCGCGACCAACGCGAAACGCCCCGTGACCCGCGCCGACCCGAGGTTGCCGAGCCGGCGGGATCCGGCGCGCCAGATGCCGACCAGGAGGAACAGCGCCATCACCCAGACGACCTGCTCGACGGCGCACGCGAGTCCCAGACAGACGGCTCGCACCACATCGGCCCTCGAGAGGCGGCCATCCTGGCCGACCTCGGTCCACTTCCAGATCGCCACCAGCGCGAACGGCAGGAACATGGTGTAAAAGGACCCGGACACCTCGAAACCGAACAGCAGAGGGAACTCGAGGACGACGATCACCGCCAACGGGCGCAGGCGGCTGGGCAGGATGACGAACAGCACGGCAGCGGTGACGCACTGGAAGAACGCGGCGGCGACGGGCACGGATTCGACGCCGTTGGTCAGCCAGTAGAAAGGAACGCTGAGCAACAGGGGCAGGGAGGGATACGCGAGCTGGGTCGAGATCGACCCGTTCGTCAACGCCGTGGGCACCGGTGACGCGCCGTACAGCTGGAGCGCGGGCGCCAACGAGTGCGCGTACGGGTTCTGGCCCCTCAGCAGCAGCCGCGTGCCGTACTGGACAAAGGCACCCTCGTCGATCCCGAACCCGCGGCGGCCGAGGAGGTATCCGGCGGCTTCGGCCGCGGTGAGGGCGACGGCCACCGCGAAGACGGCCAGCAGCACCCAGTTCAGGGCCCGTGTCGTGCGGACCGTGCAGGCAGCCACGCTGAGGCCGAGTGCGAGCAGAAAGCCCAGGGGGGAGATCTGGGCCCGCCAGGGGGAACTGACGGCGACTCCGAAATTGACCTGCGCGAGCACGAGGAGGCCGAGTGCCGCCGCGAGACACAGCGCGCGCTGCACCATCTCCGGCGGGTCACCGAGCGAATGACGGGGAGCCGGGCCGGACCCCGGTTCGTACGTGGACTCGCGTCGCTCGTGGGCCTTCGTGCTGTGGAGTGCCGCGCCGCTCAAGTCGACCCCTGCAGCTGTCTGCTCCCGGCCGCTTTCGTACGCCCGACCCCTTCTTGGTCGCTTTCACCGACAAGGCACCCGACCATCGGGATTGGCCAGAGCGCCCCCCAGAACCGTCCCGAATCGAGAGCAGCTCGGACGCCAGTCGGTTATTGCCGGTTGCCGACACTACCTGACTGGCGGCGTGGGATCGCAATCTGGCATGCCACCCAATCGGCGGCGGGACAGCTTGCGGGGAGCCTCGCCGGCGCCGAGCCGCCGGCTCCCCGACGCGCCGGTCAGGCGATGGGGACAGCACGCACGGTCACGATCGGCCGCCGGACGCGGCGGGCGCCCCTGGTATCTTCACCCGACGGAGGGGGAGGGGACCGCGGATGAAAGCATTGGTCACGGGCGCCGCCGGGTTCATCGGCAGCACGCTGTCGGAGTCGTTGTTGCAACACGGCTACGACGTGAGGGGTGTCGACTGCTTCACGCGGCATTACGACGGAGAGACCAAGCGCGCGAATCTCGCTGTCGCGATGCGGGACCAGCACTACGAGTTTCTGGAGCTCGACCTGTCGAGTGCTGACCTGGGCACAGCAGTCGACAACGTCGACGTCGTCTTCCACCTCGCAGCACAACCGGGGATCCGCGGGTCGTGGGATCACCGCTTCGCGGAGTACGTGCAGCACAACATCGTTGCGACGCAGCGCCTGCTCGAGGCGTGCGTCGGGAGCCCAATCGGGCGGTTCGTCTATGCGTCAAGCTCCTCGGTCTACGGCGACCACGCGGCGATGCCGGCCGTGGAGGAGCAACTTCCCCGGCCGCACAGTCCCTATGGGGTCACGAAGCTGGCGGGCGAGCAGCTGTGCGGTGTGTACGACGAGAACTTCGGGGTGCCGACCGTCGCGTTGCGGTACTTCACCGTCTACGGGCCCCGCCAGCGTCCGGACATGGCGATCCATCGCGTCATCGAGTCGGTGCTCGCGGGGGAGCGGTTCGAACTGTTCGGCTCAGGCGACCAGATTCGGGATTTCACCTTCGTCGGCGACATCGCCCGGGCGACTCGTCTCGCGGCGGAGATGCCACGTGACGCCGCGGCCACGGTGATGAACGTCGCCGGCGGCACGGCGGTGGAGATGAACGAGTTGCTGGAGATGGTCGGTGTGTCTCTCGGGCGGCCGGTCAAGGTCGAGCGGCTCGCGGAACAGGCCGGCGACGTGAGAAGAACGGAGGGTTCGATCGAGCGGGCGAGTGCCGTGCTGGGCTGGAAGCCGGAGGTCGATCTGCAAGCCGGTATTGCCGCGCAGGTGGAGTGGCATCTGCAGCGCCGGGACGGCCGATGACACCGGGTACACGCCGAAGTGTCGAATGCCACGGACGCCCGAGATAGGTCGCACGGTGGACGTCAGTCTCGTCATCCCGGTCTTCAACGAGGAACAGAGCGTCGACTTGCTGCACCGCGCCATCGCGGCCTCGATGGCGGGCATCGCGGTGACCTGGGAGGCAATCTTCGTCGACGACGGCAGCACGGACTCGACCCTCGCGCACCTGCGGGCGGTCGTCGCGGAGGACCCGCATGTGAAGCTGGTCGTTTTGCGCCGGAACTTCGGACAGACGTCGGCGATCCAGGCGGGAGTGGACCACAGCACGGGCGCGATTCTCGTCTTCCTCGACGGTGACCTGCAGAACGATCCCGCAGACATCCCGAAACTGCTCGCCAAGCTGGACGAGGGCTTCGACGTGGTGAGCGGCTGGCGCAAGGATCGGCACGACCCGTTTCTCACGAGAAGGGTTCCTTCCTCGTGCGCCAACTGGATCATCTCGCGGGTGACCGGGGTCCGTCTCCACGACTACGGGTGCACGCTGAAGGCGTATCGCCGGGAGGTCCTCACCGAGAACCGGCTCTACGGTGACATGCACCGGTTCATACCGGCACTGGCGTCATGGTCCGGCGCGCGCATCACCGAGGTCCCCGTCCAGCACCACGCCCGCCGGTTCGGGCGTTCCAAGTACGGGCTGTTCCGGACCGTCCGCGTCGTCCTCGACCTTCTCACCCTGAAGTTCCTCGGGAGCTACTCCACGAAGCCGAGCTACCTGTTTGGCGGCGTCGGGCTCCTTTTCTGGTTCCTCGGGGTCTGCGCGGCCCTCGTCGTCGTCGGGACGAAGATCTTCCCTCCCCATCACTTCAGCTACAACGTCCACCTCTCACTCGTCGCGGGCTTCTGTTGCACGCTGGGGACGCTCTTCTTGATGCTCGGGCTTCTCGCTGAACTGTCCGTCCGGACCTACCACGAGTCGCAGTCGAAGCCGACCTATGTCGTCCGTGCCCTGGTCACGCCACCCGTTGGTGGTCGTTCCGACGAACCGCACCCGGCGGCGGAGGGCCCGGTGGACCACGGCCGCTAGCTCGGTCCCGCCGGCGCCGGTGCGCGTTTCGCGCTAGGCGGGGGCCGGCGCCCCGGCGTCCCCCGGTGGCGCTCCTGTCGCGTCCCGCCTCGCCTCCGGGCCCGCCCCGCGGCGGAGGTGCCGGCGCGCGACCAGGACCAACAGGACCGCCATCTCGGCCGCGGTGAGCACGAGCCGGGCGACGAGCGAGCCCGCCACGCCCAGCGAGGAGGGCACCGCCCGGCCGACGAGGGCGGCGTAGGCGGCCTCCCGGACGCCCGCGCCGCCGGGGGCGAAGACGATGACGACCCCCAGTGCCCAGGCGAAGCAGCCGGCACCCGCCACGCGCCAGACGTTCGCGATCGGCCCCACGGCAGCCTGGGCCAGCACGATGGCCCCGCTGTAGGCGACGAAGCCCACGACGTAGATGGCCCCGGACCGGACGAGCTGGCGCGGGCGGACCGGGCGTCCGGCTCTGCGGAAGCGGGAGAGCACGAAGCCGAGCACCAGCGGCGCGGGGACGCAGAAGGCGAACCAGGCTGACTCGCCGACCGCCAGCTCGACTCCGCCGACCGCGACCGCCGCCGCCAGGCACATGCCCTGCTCGGTGGCGACGGTCGCGAACTTCGTGACGTTGCCGCCCGGCACGGAGGTCGCGCGCGCGAGCGGGCCCCACAGACCTCCCGGGATGTAGCGCAGCGCCTGGCTCTGGGACCAGGTCGTCAGCTGACCGGAGTTGAATCGCCCGGACAGGACCAGCCAGGCCGCGCCCTGGGCGAGCCACGACACGAGGGCCACCGGCACGGCCGCGGCGATGGCGACGAGCTGGAACCTGATGTCGTGCGCCGACTGGGCCGCGCGCCACACGACATAGGTCAGCAGCCCGACGGAGACGACCGAGCCGAGGCGCTGTCCCCAGACCCGCCAGAGCCTCCGTGGCAGCGCGGCCGGCCCGGTCACCGTCGTGGCGCCGGTCCCGCCGGATGACGGATCGCCGCCTCCTCGCGCCCGTTCGCGATCGTCGCTCGGGATCGGTGCCGCCCTAGCGGGCCGGTCCGGGACCGGCCGCGTCGTCGCTGTGGGAATCGGGCCGCGCCAACGGCGGACGTCCCACGCCGTGGTAGTTGAAGCCGAGCTCCACCAGGCGGACGCCGTCGAGGAAGTTCCGGCCGTCGACGATCACGTTGCCGTGCATCAGGGAGCGGACGCGCTCCCAGTCGAGCGACCGGTATTCGGGCCATTCCGTGGCGAGCAGGAGCGCGTCGGCACCCTCGATGCAGCGGTAGACGTCAGCCACGAGTGTCGCTTCGCGCGCCAGCTCGGGCGGGCCCGGCGCCGCCACGGGGTCGGTGACCGCCACGAGGGCTTCCTCGGTGATGAGCTTGGCGACGACGTCGAGGGCGGGTGCCTGGCGGAGGTCGTCGGTGCCGGGCTTGAAGGCCAGGCCGAGGACGGCGACGCGACGCCCCCGCAGTGTCCCGCCGAGGGCGTCGCGGAGCTTGGCGACGACGCGGTCCCTTTGCTGGGCGTTGATCTCGCTGCACGCCTTCAGGAGCAACGACTGGTAGCCGTGCGAGGCCCCGAGGTCCTCGAGGGCACGCACGTCCTTGGGGAAACACGAACCGCCGAAGCCGAGCCCGGCGCGCAAGAAGGCCGGTCCGATCCGGGGATCGGCGCCGATGCCAGCTGCGACGACCGTCACGTCGGCACCCACGAGGTCGCAGAAGTGGGAAAGCTCGTTCACGAACGAGATCTTCGTGGCGAGGAAGGCGTTCGCCCCGTACTTCACGAGCTCGGCGCTCGCGGCGTCGGTGATGAGCACCGGTGCCTCACTTGGGGCGAAGAGGGCGGCGACCTTCCGGCAGGCCGCGTCGTCGGCGCCGCCGACGACGATACGCGCAGGCCGGCGCACGTCGTCGAGGGAGTTGCCCTCCTGGAGGAACTCCGGGCAGGAGACAAGTGGCAGGTCCGGCCGTCTCGCCGCCACAACCCCGGCCAGACGCGTGGTGGTCCCTGGCGGGACCGTGCTCTTGATCACGATCACCGCGCCGCGCCGCGCCACCTCGACGAGTCGCGCCATGACCTGCTCGAGAGCCGTCAGGTCGAGGGCGCCGGTCGCGGTCGGGGGTGTTCCGACGCAGATGAGGACGACGTCGGCCTCGGCCAGGTCGTCGATGGAGCGGGAGAAGCGCAGGGTGCCCCGTTCCGCCACTTCGGCCAGCACCTTCTCGAGCTCGGGGTCGTAGAACGGGATCCGGCGGTCTTCGAGCAGCGCGAGCCGCTCGGGGTTGTTCTCCACGAGCACGGTCGCCGAGCCCCAGGAGGCGAGCACCGTCGCCGTCGCGATGCCGACGTAGCCCGCCCCGACGACGCCGACTGGTCCCTGGGCCCTCATCGTTCCCCCGATCCGTTGACGGTTCGGACAGTAGCGGGCTGCGAGAGCCGGGCTGGACGACGCCGCTCAGCCGATCCCGCCCGCGGGGTCCGGGGCGATGGCACGGCGCCCTCGACTGTCGCCATGGCGACGGCGGCGTGCTGCCAGCCGGGGCTTTGGATCACGGGCGCCGGCTCTCGGAGGCGAGCGAGACGTCGTAGACGTTGGCCCGCGCGCCTTCCGGCGCCCAGACGCGGATCTCGAGTTCGTCGAGCGGCGAAGGCGGCGGCTCCCGCGTCGCGCTCGAACGGCCCGAAGCCGGTGAAGGATCCCGGGCGCGGGATCGAGTGGGAGAACGCCACGGGCAGGCGGAACTCCGTCCGGTGCGCCGTCGGCGGCACCTGGAGCCGGGCGACGAGCGTGTCGGTGGTGGAGTTCCAAACCTCGAAATTGAGCGTCGTCGAGGTGGAAAGGGTCGCGGTGGCCAGGTAATGGCCCCTGGGCTCGGTCCAGTAGTCGCCGTAGACGAGGTAGCCGGGCAATCCCGACGCCGTGACGTGCCACGTCGCCGGCGGTCCCGTGACAGCGAGGTGGCCCGTATTGGTGAGGAGGGTCCAGGCGCCAAGCGTCGAGGGCTGATTCTGGAAGTGGAGTGTGTGGACACCGGGGGGACGTCGCCAGCGGAAGGCGTAGACACCGTCGCCGTAGACCTCCAGCCGAGCGTGCAGCCTGCCGACGAGCTGGTCCATGAGCCCCATCGCTCTGGAGACCCGGATCGTTTCGATCCCGGCGCCCGGCGCGACGACGAACCAGACCCACTTGCCGGTGACGGCGACCGGTTCGGAGGCGCTCTGCCAGGTGCGGATGTCGGCGCGGTTGGCGAACGGGCCGGCGACCCCGGAGGACACGACCACCTCGGCGTTGGGCGGGATCTCCCCGAGCGTTCTCGCCAAGACCTCGGCTTGCGCGGAGGAGACGTGGAGCCAGTTGGGAACGTCGGCCGGGATCCAGATCGCCCCCCAGGCGAGGGCGTTCGCCATCAGCACTGCCAGCACGACGGAGCCTCCCACCCGCGGCGGGCGGAAGCGGTGCGCGAGCCACGCCAGGACGACGATCGTGCCGACCGCGCAGAACACGACCATGGGGAAGTTCTGGAACGGCTCGAAGGAAAAGAAGTGCACCTTCTGGTTCTCGAGGCTGTTCTCGACATAGACGACGAGCGGTACCCCGCAGGTCCAGGCGGAGATGACCCCGAACCCCCCCGCCGGGGAAAGGTGGGCGAAGACGTTCAGCCGCGTGTGCCAGAGCGCGGCGAGAAGGGTCGCCGGATGCCGGACGATACCCTTCAGCAACCCGACCAGCCCGAGGTGCTCCGGCACCACGGCCCCGGCGGCGACCGCCAGGTAACCGTAGAGGCCGATCACGGTCGAGCCCTTGTTGCCGCCGACCACCTCGATGCAGGCGAGCCAGGTCACGGACGCCGCGATGAGCCCGATCCCGTTCAGGTACCGGGCGGGTCGCCGGTCCCTGCTGACGGCGACGGCGACCAGGGCGCTGAGGCCCAGTCCGGCAACGTACGTCGTCGGGACGTCACCGCACAGCATGGTGAGGACCGCCCAGATCCATCCCCAGCGGTTGTTCCCCCGGGAGAACTCGAGGGCCGCGAGCACGATGAAGACGGCGGCGAACGTTTCGACGTGGACGTCGAAGGAGATCGCCCAGTAGCTCCACGGGTTGGCGACGAGCAGCACGAGTCCGAGCGCGAGCAGGCGCCGCGTCGTGAACGGTGACGCCTCACGCGGGGGGTAGAGCTCGGCGACATGGCACATCCAGCCGAACGCCGCGACCTCGGCGGCCACCACGAAGAGGTCCTGAGCCCACAACATGGATACGCCCTGCGGGCCGAGGCGGTCGAGGATCGAGAGCGGCCAGGCGAACAGCTCGAAATGGTTTTGCAGGAACGGATAGCCGAGCGTGCTGGCGTAGGGGGCACGGTCACCGTGGCTGAGGAGATGAAAGGCCTGAATGTACGTCGCGGCGTCCTGCGTGAGCGCGAACCGCTGGTACTGCAGTCGGCTCCACCAGGCCATCGCGAGGAACTGGAGCCCGAACACGGGCCACGAGACGTGTCGCAGCAACGTGATCGTGGCGGGCCGCCCCCCCGGCTCCCCGTCCCGCGGGGCATCCGTCGCCGTCGAGAGCGCGGCCGGCGTTGTGCTCAAGACGAGGATCGTTCTTGCGCCGGCGCCTCGTCCTCTTCCCAGTGGACCTCGTGGGGCGACCGGAGATGAACGAGAAGCTCTCCGAGGAGGCCAAGGCAGAGCAGTTGTACCGCCACGACCTCGAAGAGCACGCCGGTGAGGAGAGCCGGACGGTCGCCGACCGGGGTCCCCGACAGGTGGACGGCGAGCATCCACGCCAGCAATCCCGTGCCGATCAGGGCCGCAATGACACCGGCCCCGCCGAAGAGGTGGAACGGGCGTCGGTGGTAGGCGGTGAGGAACTTGACCGTCACGAGGTCGAACAGCCCGCGCCAGAAGCGCGCGATCCCGTACTTGGACGAGCCATGGAGCCGGGGGCGGTGGTTGACGTCCAGTTCGGCGACGGTGAAACCGGCCCATGTCGCGAGGACCGGCAGGTACCGGTGGAGTTCGCCGTAGAGGTCGACGCTCTGGGCGAATTCCGCCGACATCGCTTTCAGTCCGCTGTTCATGTCGCTGCCCTGCACGGACGTCGCCCACGCCGTCGCCGCGTTGTAGAGATGTGAGGTCCGGCGCTTGATGAAGCGGTCCTGGCGGTTGACCCGGCGGCCCGACACGAACTGGCACCGCTCGCCGAGCAGGGCCGCCATGCGCGGGATCTCTGCCGGGTCGTCCTGCCCGTCGGCGTCCATCATCACGACGACGCCACCGCGACTCAGGCGGAAGCCGGTCGAGAGAGCTGCCGCCTTGCCCGAATTCGGCCGCAGATGCACCGGGCGGCAGGCGGGGAAGTCTTGGTGCAGCTGCGCGAGGACCGCCCGCGTGTCGTCGGTGCTCCCGTCGTTCACGACGATGATCTCGAAGGACTCTCCCCAATCCACCAGAACCGCGTGGAGTTCCGCCAGGACCTCGGGAAGGTTGGAGGCCTCGTTGTAGGCGGGAATGACGACCGAGATGTGCGGGGAGGGCCCGGAGCCGCCCGGTCGGACGGACGCCGCCGGCATCGAGCTGTCCGCCGGTTCGTCGCCCTCGCCGCCGGGGCCAGGGCGATCGAGAGGCATCGGCCGAGCGTAGTGTCGCCTTACCGGGTCCGACAACGGGCCGCGCGGCAGCCCTCGGGCGGCCTGCCGCCGGCGACGGTGGATGGCCAACCGGGGACGGCCCGATGTCATGTCCGAAGGCACCCCGCACGCCGTTGCCCGACGACGCCCAGCCCGGCACGGCGCCGCGGAGGCTATCGGTCGTCGCGCCACGAAAGAGGGGGAGTGTGCCCTAGGTCTCGGGCACGAGAACGTCGCCGGATGTGGCGGCGGCGGCGTCGGGCCGTGACCGCAGCGGCGACGTGGCGGGGTGTCCGGAGGTCGCACCCACGACCGGATCGAGTGGCGCCGGGCTGGCGAGGGTCAGGGATCGGTCCGGCCACGCGGTTCCCCGGATCCGGACAATCGGGACCCGTCGCACCCAGCCGTTTGCAACATCAAGCCGACCCAGTCCCATTAGGTTTGCGCGTGGTTGTCGCGCCGCGCCGACGCGGTCCGGACGGACAGGGAGGCTCCTCATGCAGCTGGGCATGGTCGGTCTGGGGCGGATGGGCTCGAACATGGTTCGTCGCCTCACCGGGGCGGGTCACGAATGCGTCGTGTTCGACGTCAACGCCGCCGCGGCGGTGGCACTCGAGGCGGAGGGGGTGATCGTCGCGTCCTCGCTGGAGGATCTCGTGGCGAGGCTCGCCGCGCCGCGGGGGATCTGGATGATGGTGCCCGCCGCCGCCACCGGCTCGACGGTCGAGGTGTTGCGCGATCTCGTCGGCGAGGGCGACACGCTGATCGACGGGGGCAACTCGTACTACCGGGACGACATCGACCGGGCGGAGAGCCTCGGAGGGACCGGCGTGCACTACCTCGACGTCGGGACGAGCGGCGGGGTCTGGGGACTCGAACGCGGCTACTGCCTCATGATTGGTGGCGAGGAAGAGGTCGTCCGGCGCTTCGCGCCGATCTTCTCCTCGCTCGCGCCGGGGTTCGCCGCCGCGCCCCGGACGCCAGGCCGGTCCGGTGAGCCGAGCCCGGCCGAGCAGGGTTGGCTCCACTGCGGACCGAGCGGCGCCGGCCACTTCGTGAAGATGGTCCACAACGGCATCGAGTACGCGCTGATGGCCGCCTACGCCGAGGGTCTCAACATCCTGCGGCATGCCGACGCCGGCGACGTGTCCCGGAGCGCCGACGCCGAGACCGCACCGCTGCGGGACGCGAAGTACTACCGGTTCTCGATCGACCTGCCCGCGGTGGCGGAGGTCTGGCGCCGCGGCAGCGTGATCGCCTCCTGGCTCCTCGATCTCACCGCCGAGGCGCTCTATGGCGACCCCGACCTCGATCGTTTCGCCGGCCGGGTGTCGGATTCCGGGGAGGGACGCTGGACGAGCCTCGCGGCGATCGACGAGGGCGTCCCCGCGACGCTCATCACCGCGGCGCTCCACGCCCGCTTCGGCTCCCAGGGTGCGGCGCTGTTCGCGGACAAGGTGCTGTCCGCACAGCGGAACGCCTTCGGCGGCCACGAGGAGAAGTCGCAGTGATCGCCCCGATCGACGCCACCGGGACCGAGGAGTGGCGGGCGCTCGCGCACCAGAGGGGCGAGGACCGCGACACGCACCTGCGCGAGTTCTTCCGCGCCGACCCGGACCGGGGCCGCCGCATGGTCGTCGAGGCGGGGGATCTGCATCTCGACTACTCCAAGCACCGGCTCCGGCAGGAGACCATGGACACGCTCATCGCGCTGGCCGCACGCGTCGGCGTCGAGCGGTGGCGTGACGCGATGTTCGCGGGCGAGCACATCAATACGACCGAGGACCGCGCGGTCCTCCACGTCGCGTTGCGCCTGCCGCCCGGCGAACTTCTCGACGTCGACCGGCAAGACGTCGCCGCCGACGTCCACGGCGTCCTGGCGAGGATGGGGGAGATCTCGGACGGGATCCGCTCCGGCACGTGGCGGGGCGCGACCGGCCGGCCGATCCGGTCGGTCGTGAACATCGGCATCGGCGGCTCGGACCTCGGCCCGGCGATGGCCTATGAGGCGCTCCGGGACTACGCCGACGAGGGCATCTCGTGCCGGTTCGTTTCGAACATCGACCCGGTCGACCTGTGGGCCAAGACGAACGACCTCGATCCCGCCGAGACGCTGTTCGTCGTGTGCTCGAAGACGTTCACCACCCTCGAGACACTGACGAACGCCCGGTCCGCGAAGGCCTGGCTGCTGTCGCGTCTCGGCGTCGGCGAGGAGGCCGTCGCGCACCATTTCGTGGCCGTGTCCACCAACGCGCCGGCGGTCGCCGCCTTCGGGATCGACCCCGCCAACATGCTCGAGTTCTGGGACTGGGTCGGGGGCCGGTACTCGTTCGACTCGGCGATCGGCTTCGCGGTCATGGTCGCGATCGGCCGGGCGCGGTTTGCGGAGATGCTGGGGGGCCTGCGGGCGATGGACGAGCACTTCCGCACGGCGCCGCTCGGCAAGAACATGCCGGTCATCCAGGGCATGCTCAACCTCTGGTACAACAACTTCTTCGCAGCCCAGACCCACGCCGTGCTGCCGTACTCCCAGCGGCTGGCGCTTTTCCCGGCCTATCTCCAGCAGCTGACGATGGAGTCGAACGGCAAGTCGGTGCGGCGCGACGGCGTCGCGGTGGACACGCAGTCGGGCGAGATCTACTGGGGCGCGCCCGGGACGAACGGCCAGCACGCCTTCTACCAGCTCCTCCACCAGGGCAGGAAGCTCGTCCCGGTCGACTTCATCGGGTTCGCCAACTCGACGCGGGAGTCCGGTGACCAGCACGAGCTGTTGATGGCGAACTGCTTCGCCCAGTCGGCGGCGCTCGCGTTCGGCAAGACCGCCGAGGAGCTCGTCGCCGAGGGCGTCCCCGCCGAGCTGGTCCCGCACAAGGTGATGCCGGGGAATCGCCCGAGTTCGACCATCCTCGCGCCCGAGCTCACCCCGTCGGTCCTCGGACAGCTCGTCGCCCTCTACGAGCACGCCACCTTCGTGGAGGGGGTCGTCTGGGGCATCGACTCGTTCGACCAGTGGGGTGTCGAGCTCGGCAAGGTCATGGCGGGGGACCTCGCGCCCGCGCTCGCGCCGGGCGCGGGGTCCGATCTCGCCGCGATCGACACCTCGACCGCCGGGCTGGTCGAGTACTTCCGCGCCCGGCGGGGCACCGCCTGAGGCGGGGTGCGGGATGCCGGAACGGGTCGTGCGGACCGGCCCGGTGGAGAGGCTGGTGCGACCCGGGCGTGGTGGGGGTCAACGGGTGTGAGCTGGCCCGCTAGCAGGGCGCGAGCCGCGTCGGGGCCCGGTTTCGCCTAGTTGACTAAGACGATCGGCTTTCTGTAGACGTCGGTATGCTCGCCGGATGAGACCGACGGTGTTCGGCTTCCCGAACCCGGTCAACGAGGTGGCGGCGAGGACCGTCGCCGCCGGCGTCGTCACGATGGCCGGGGTCGCGGTGGGGACCCGACAGCTCTGGATCACGATTCCTCTCGCCTACGGCTTCGTCGCCCGGGTGCTCACCGGTCCGCGCCTCAGCCCGCTCGGGTTCGCCGCCACCCGCGTCGTCGCGCCCCGGCTGGCGCGCTGGTACAAAGCGGTACCCGGTCCGCCGAAACGCTTCGCCCAGGTCATTGGCGCGGCGTTCGCGCTGAGCGCTTTGGGACTGTGGCTCGCGGGGTCGGGCACGGCGTGCGTCGTCGTGCTGGCCGTGCTCATCGTCCCGGCGACCCTCGAGGCCGTCTTCGGCTACTGCGTCGGGTGCAGGATCTTCGCGCTGGCGATGCGTGCCGGCCTGCTGCCGGCCTCCGTCTGCGCCGAATGCGAGGACATCTGGTCGGGCCGGGTCCAAGTCCCGCCTCAGCGGGGGCTCGCCGTCGACTAGCCGGCCTGGCGGGGTCATCTCGCCGCCGATGCGCCAGCCTCAGCGGTCGGTTGCGCTCCGTGGGCCGGGGAGCGGTCCGGGGGAGGTGTTCTCGAGTTGCGAGCGGGTGACCGAGATCGCCGCCTTCGCGCGGTCGAGGTCGAAAGCACGCGCCTTCTCGACGGATTCGCACGCCTCCCTGATCGCCGCCAGGAACGGCGAGGGGGTCCGGAGCGAGGCCCGGCTGCCGAATGTCCGCTGCCGGGACCAGGAGCAGTGCAACTCCCGCGTGGCCCGGCTCAGCGCGACGTAGAGCAACCGGCGTTCCTCTTCCCAGGCGGCGGTGGTCTTCGCGTGCGCGATCGGCACGAGGCCGTCCTCGAGGCCCGTCACGAAGACGACCTGCCATTCCAGACCCTTCGCGCGGTGGAACGTGAGGAGGTCGACCCCGTCGCCTGCGACGGCCTGCGGCTCGTCCCGCAATGACTGCCTGAGGTAGGCGAGGAAGCCGACCCCCGAGGGCGCCGTGTCCACCGCCCGGTAGTCCGTGCCGATCCGTGCGAGCACCGCGAGGTCAAGTGCCCGTTCGGTGTCCAGGTCGTCGGCACCGCCGTCGCCAGGTCCGGCAGACGACGGTTCGCGCCCCGCGGCGGCGTCCGTCGAGAGATCGTCGAGCCATGCCTCGAAACCGTCACGTCCGGCCCGGCCCGCGAGGTGCTCGAGTTCCTCGCGGACGGCGGGTCGGGCGAGGAAGGCGCCGCCAATGCTGCCGCGGAAGGGCACACCGGCCGCGGCCAGCGCCGACTCGAACACGACGAGTTGGGCGTTCGTCCTGGCGAGGATGGCGCAGGTTGACCACGGCGAGCCGGGCTGGTGGCGGTGCCGGAGTGCCGCCGCGACGCCGGCCGCCTCGGCGAGATCGCAGGCGTACTCCGCCACGCGCGGAGTCGCCCCGTCGGGTCCCGCCGCGACCTGCGGTGTGCCGCCGGGCGGGAGTGCCGCCGCCGCGACCGCCACGACCTGCGGCGTCGAGCGGTAGTTCGTCGCGAGCTCGAGGACGGTCGCGCCCGGGTACCGCTCGGCGAACAGCGTGACGGCGCTCGGGTCGGCGCCGTTCCAGCCGTAGATCGCCTGCCGCGGGTCTCCGACCGCGAACAGGTCGTCGCGATGACCGAGCCAGGTGTCGAGCAGGCGCAGCTGGGCCGGGTTGGCGTCCTGGAGCTCGTCGACGAAGAGGTGCTGGAACCGCCAGCGCTGCACGGCCGCGAAGGCGGGGTCGGCGACCATGTCGTCGGCCAGCTGAGCGAGCAGGTCCTCGAAGTCGAGGACCCGCTGGCGGCGCTTCTCCTGCTCGTAGCGCAGGTACCACTCGGCGACCTGGTCTGGCGGGGCCAGCGGCGTCCGGCCCGCCGTCTGGGCCCGCTCCAGGTAGTGGCCCGGTGGGATCAGTCTCGCCTTGGCCCACTCGATCTCCATCGCGACCGAGGCGATAAGTTCCCGCCGGCCACCGACCCGTGGGCGGGAGAAGCTGGCGGGCGCCGAGGGGAGCAGTCCGGCGAGCAGACGGGCCTTGGTATCGAGGACCGTGGGCACGTCGCGGCCTTCGTCGACGGCCCGCTGGCGCAGCTGGGCCAGCGCGATGGCGTGGAACGTGCCCGCCGTTACCGGCGCCGGCAGGCCGAGCGCCCGAAGGCGGGCCCGGAGCTCCCCGCCCGCCTTGCGGGTGAATGTCAGGGCGAGGACGTGGGCGGGAGCGGCCTCGCCGCTGAGCACCCGCCACGCGATGCGCCGGGTGAGGACGCGGGTCTTGCCGGACCCGGCGCCGGCGACCACCAGCAGCGGTCTCGCGGGCGAGGTGATCGCGACGCGCTGCTCGTCGTCGCATCCGGCCAGCACGTGGTCGAGGGCGGGGTCGGGGGTCACTACGCCGGACCGTACTCCGCGGTTGTGGCGTTGCACCGCGGGCGTTGGCACGAGCACGGATCAGCTGCCCGCGAGCAATTAGCGTCGGCAGCGATGCTGAGCGGGTACCTGCAGGGGAGAGCGTTCGGCGAGAGGTACGGGACTTCGCGCCCGTGGCTGCTCGCGCTGCACGGCTGGGGACGCTCGCACGCCGACTTCGCGGGCGTCCTCGCGGCGACGCACGATCAGCAGGCGCTCGACGCCGTCGCGCTCGACTTGCCGGGGTTCGGGGCCTCGCCCGCGCCCCCGGAAGGGTGGGGCGCGAAGGAGTACGCCGAGTTCGTGCTGCCGCTACTGGACGAGATGGCCGACGGGGTCGTCGTCGTCGGCCACTCCTTCGGCGGACGTGTTGCCGTCGAACTGGCGGCGATGCGGGACGACCGGGTGGCCGCGCTCGTGCTCTCCGGCGTGCCGCTCGTCCGCCTCGGCCGGCCGCCCCGCCCGCGGGTCCGCTACCGGATCGTCCGCTCGCTGGCCGGTGCGGGGATCCTGAGCCAGGTTCGTCTCGACCGGGCGCGCGAACGCTACGGATCACGTGACTACCGCGAGGCGCGCGGGGTCATGCGGGACGTGCTGGTGCGCGTGGCCGCGGAGGACTACCGCCCGGCGCTGGCCGGGGTGCGCTGCCCGGTGGAACTCGTCTGGGGGGAGCAGGACACGGCGGTGCCGCTCGCGGTGGCCCGCTCGGCATTGGACCTTGTCGCCGAGGGGCGGCTGACGGTCCTTCCCGGCGTGGACCACTTCGTTCCCACCGCGGCGCCGGCGGCGCTGCGCGAGGCGGCGGTGCGGCACCGGCGATGACCGGGCTACTCGTCGCGACGATCGCGCTCTCGGCGGCCGGTACGGCGCTCGCGGGCCTCCGCTGGCTGCGCGTCGCCCAGCGGGAGCACTACCTGCCCGGATCCGTGTGGCGGTTCGTCCGGCGCTGGTGGGGGCGTGACCGGCTGCACCGTGTGGCCGCCCTCGTCGCCGTCGTGTCCGTCATCGCCGAGGGCTTCGTCGCCGGGGCTGGCCTTCTCGGCGCGCTCGTCGCCGCCGGGGGGCCGGTCGGTCTCGGGCTGCGCGGTCGGACGGGCCGCCTGCGCTGGACCCGGCGCCTCGTGACGATCGCCGCGGTCGCGCTGGCCGAATGCGGGGCGGTCGGTGGGGCGGTGGCGGCCCTCGGTGGCCTGCGGCCGACCGCCACGGCGCTCGCCGCTTGCGCAGTGGGTGCGCCGATCCTCGTGGAGATCGCGCTTTTACTCGACCGGCCCCTCGAGTGGGCGCTCGCGCGCCGCTACATCGGCCACGCGGCCGCGCGGCTGCAGCGCCTTTCGCCCGTCGTCGTCGGCATCACGGGTTCGTACGGCAAGACCTCGACGAAGAGCTACGTCGCGCACCTGCTGTCGGGCAGCCACAGCGTTGTCGCGAGCCCGCGCAGCTTCAACAACCGCGCCGGGCTCGCCCGGGCGGTGAACGAGAGCCTCGTCGAAGGGGCCGACGTCTTCGTCGCCGAGATGGGGGCATACGGCGCCGGCGAGATCGCCGAGCTGGTGTCGTGGCTTCACCCCCGCGTGGCGGCCATCACCGCGATCGGTCCGGTCCACCTCGAGCGGTTCGGCAGCCTCGAGCGGACCGTCGCCGCCAAGCGGGAGATCTTCGGGGCGGCCGAGGTCGCCGTCCTCAACGTCGACGACGAGCGCCTCGCCCCCCTCGCCAGCGAGCTGGCCGCGGCGGGACTGCGGGTCATCCGCTGCTCGGCCGTCGACAAGACCGCCGACGTCGCGGTGGTCGCCGGCGCGCGCGGCGCCTCGCTCTACGTCGCCGGCTCGCTCGCCGGCGGGTTCGCTCTCGACGACCAGCGGCCCGTCGCGCTCAGCAACGTCGCCTGTGCCGCCGGGATCGCGGTCGCGCTGGCGGTGCCCGCGCCGGAGATCGCGGCCCGGCTGCGATCGCTGCCGGCGGTCGAGCACCGGCTGCAGGTCGCGACCTCGCCGGCGGGGATCGTCGTGCTCGACGACACCTTCAACGCGAACCCGGCGGGCACCCGGCTCGCGCTCGCGGCACTGCAGGCGATCGCGCGACCCGACGGGCGCGCGGTCGTCGTCACGCCGGGGATGGTCGAGCTCGGTGGGCGGCAACGACCCGAGAACGAGGCCTTCGCGGCCGAGGTCGCCGATATCGCCACCGACCTCGTCGTCGTCGGGACGACGAACCGGCGCGCCCTGCTTACTGGCGCGGCCCCCGCCGGCAGGCCGGTGGACCCGCGCGCGCGGCCGTTCCGCGTGACGACGGTGCCCACGCGCGCCGCCGCCGTCGCCTGGGTCCGTCAGGAGCTGCAAGCCGGCGACGCCGTGCTGTACGAGAACGACCTCCCGGACCAGTACCCGTAGGAGCCCCGTGCCGGGACGACGGGGCAGATTCGCCGCCCCGGCGCTCGCCGACAGGCTGCCTACAATGCCGCGATGGCCGGGTCGTCTCTCCGCATCGCCGTGCTGTTCGGCGGACCGTCACCGGAGCACGATGTCTCGATCCTGACCGGCCTCCAGGCGGCACGCGCGCTCGGGGCCGAAGCCGCGGTGGCCGCCGTCCACGTCCTTTACTGGACGAAGGCGGGCAGCTGGCTGGAGGTGCCCGGCACCCTCGAGGCGGGCGCCTTCGCCGACGGGCCGCCCGAGGGCAGGAAGGTCGAGCTCGTCACGGGTCTCGAGGGAGGGTTCGTCGCGAGCGGGGGCCGGCACGGCTCGCGCCGGCAGGCGCTCGAGATCGACGCCGCGATCGTGTGCTGCCACGGCGGGCCCGGTGAGGACGGTTCGCTGCAGGGAGCGCTCGACTGCGCGCGCATCGCCTACAGCGGCCCGAGTGCCGCCGCGGCCGCCCTCGGGATGGACAAGCTCGCCACGACCGGGGTCCTCGCCGCCGCCGGGGTGCCGGTGCTGCCCCGGGTCGCACTCGACGCGGCGGCACCCGAGCCCGACTTCCCGGGGCCGTACATCGTCAAACCCCGGTACGGCGGCTCTTCGATCGGCATCGACGTCGTGAAGGACTGGTCGACCGCGCAGGCCCGCCTGGCCACGAACGTCCACCTGCGGCGGGGCGCGGTCCTCGAGCCCTACCGCGAGGACCTGTACGACCTACAGGTCGCGGTGCGGACGTGGCCGACGACGGTCCTCTCGGCCGTCGAGCGCCCGCTCGGGCGCAAAGGGGCCGCCGAGATCCTCGACTACGCCGACAAGTACGTCGGCGGCGAGGGCATGCTGAGCGCCCCCCGGGAGCTGCCGGCGCGGATCGATCCCGGGTTGGAGCGCGAGCTGCGGCAGGCGGCGCTGCTCGCCGCGCGGCTCTTCGGCGCGCGGGGCGTGAACCGGATCGACTTCCTCTCCGACGGCCGTGCGCTGTACCTCAACGAGATCAACACGATCCCCGGCTCGCTCGCCCGCTACCTGTTCATCGACCCGCCGCTCCCGTTCGGCGAGCTGCTCGTCGGGCTCGCCGCCGAGGCCGTCGAGCGCCCGGCGGCGGCCTTCTCGTCGGTGGGTGCCGACGGCTCGGTGCTGCGCGAGGCGGGCGCGATCGCAGCGAAACTCGGGTGAGGAGTCGCCGGCAGCGCGCGGGGCGGGCCCGGCGTCGGATTGGGGCGGCTTGACCTTCCCCCGGCGGCTCGTGCACGACGACGAGGAGGTGCTGCTCGACGCGCACCCCCACTGGTGGCAACTCGTCGGGCCGACGCTCGGGACGGTGATCATCGTCGGCGGGTGCACGGCGATTTTTCTCATCTGGCCCGGCGCACCGAGGTGGTCCCGGTGGGCGCTGCTCGGGGTCGGGGCGGTCGCGGTCTGCTGGTTCCTCACCCGGTTCGCCCGGTGGCGCGCCACCGATCTCGTCGTCACGACGATGCGCGTCATCTACCGCCGGGGGGTGGTCAGCCGCTCGAGCCGCGAGATCCCGCTCTCGAGCGTCCAGGACGTGCGCTTCGTCCAGTCCCTCGGGGAGCGGTTGATCGGCAAGGGTCGCCTCTCGGTGCGGTCCGCCGTTGCGCACGGAGAGGAGCCGATCCAGGACGTTCGCCGGCCGGCGGTCGTGCAGGGGCTGATCAACCGGGCGAGCGAGGAGTCCCGCCGCGAGCCCGCCGATGACCCCGGGACCGAGCGCTCGTCGGTCCCCGAGGAGCTCGAACGCCTCGCCACGCTGCATCGCCGCGGGGTGATCACCGATCGCGAGCTCGCCCGGCTGCAGGCCGACATCGTGGCCGGATTCGGCCCACCGCCCGACGACGGCGAGTGAGCGAGACGGGCCGGCCGGGCACCGGAGGAGAGGTCGCCCCGACGGCTCCACGGTAGGCTCCGGCCGTGCCGGAGCGCTTCTACGTCGAGACGCTCGGCTGTCCGAAGAACCAGGTCGACTCGGACAAGCTGGCCGGGTCCCTCCTCGCGGCGGGCCTCGAGCCGGCCGCGCGGCTAGCCGAGGCGGACCTTGTCGTCGTCAACACCTGCGCCTTCATCGAGGATGCGCGGGTGGAGTCCGTCGAGGCGATCCTCGACGCCGCGCGGGCCCGCCGCCGCGGCGCCCGGCTGGTCGTCACCGGTTGCCTCGCGGCCCGCTCGGGCGAGGCGCTCGCCGACGCCCTCCCGGAGGTCGACGCGGTGATCGACGTCGGAGTGCCCGTGGAGCTCGGCGGGACCCGCTGGCGGCCACGGGGCGGGCGCTTCATTGCGATGGACTTCCTTGACCTGCCGCGGCCGGCGTCCGCCGTTCCCTGGGCCTACGTCAAGGTCGCCGAGGGCTGTGACCGCCGGTGCGGGTTCTGCGCGATTCCCCAGTTCCGCGGCCCGCAGCGCTCCCGGGCACAGGACGCGATCCTCGCCGAGGTCGACGACCTGGGCTGCCGCGAGATCGTGCTCGTCGCGCAGGACCTCGCCTCGTACGGGCGGGACCTCGGTGACCCGGACGCGCTTGTCCGCCTCGTCGCGGCGGTCGCCCAACGGGTGTCGCGGGTGCGGCTGCTCTACCTGTACCCGCAGTCCCTCGACGCACGGCTCATCGACACGATCTTCGCGACGGGCGTTCCCTACTTCGACCTGTCGCTGCAGCACGTCGCGCGCCCGCTGCTGCGGCGGATGCGGCGCTTCGGCTCGGCCCCCGGGTTCCTCGCCCTTGTCGAGGGGATCCGCACCCGTGCCCCCGGGGCGGCTCTGCGCAGCTCGTTCATCCTCGGCTACCCGGGCGAGACCGAGGCCGACCACGACGAACTGCTGGGTTTCCTGCGCGCGGCCGAGCTCGACTGGGTCGGGTTCTTCACCTACTCCGAGGAGGAGGGGACCTACGCCCAGTCCCTCACGGACAAGGTCCCGGCCGCCCTCGCGGCCGAACGCCTCCGGGAGTGCGCCGAGCTGCAGGACGAGATCACCGCCGGGCGCCGCCGCTCGCTCGTCGGCTCGGTCGTCGACGTGCTCGTCGACGAGCCCGGGGCCGGCCGCTCGTATCGCGAGGCGCCGGAGATCGACGGCGTGATCCACCTGCGCCGGGGCTGCGAGCCTGGGACCGTGCAACGCGTCCGGATCGAGGGCGCAGTGGGGCCGGACCTTGACGGTTCGGTCGTCGGGCCCGCCCCTCTTGTGTCCGGGAGCCGGCCGGCGCCCGTCGGGGCGTGGCGATGAACGAGCCGGGCAGGTTCTTTGGGCCCTCGGCGCTGCTCACGCCGGCGAACGCCCTCACCCTCGCCCGGCTCGTCGGCGCGCCCGTGCTCGCCGTGCTCACCGTCGAGATCGGGCCGGCGTCGTGGTTGCTCTGGGCGCTGTGGACCGTCTTCTGCCTCTCCGACAGCCTGGACGGGCACGTCGCGCGGCGCCTCGGGACGACGAGGTCGGGTGCGTTCCTCGACCCCCTCGCCGACAAGTTCCTCGTGCTCGGCGCGCTGAGCGCCCTCGCCGCGATCGGTGCCGTCTCCGTGTGGCCCGTCGCTCTCATCGGGGCCCGCGAGATCGCGATGAGCGTCTTCCGGGTGATCGCCGGACGGCGGGGGATCTCCGTCCCGGCGCGGCCGTTCGCCAAGCTGAAGACGCTGGCGCAGGACCTCGCGGTCGCCGGCGCGTTCTTCCCACCGATCGGACGGGGTCACCTCGGTGTGGTCGGCATCGTCTTGTGGGTCGCGGTCGCTCTCACGCTCGCGACCGGGCTCGAGTACTACCTCGATGCCCGCCGGGACCTGCGGGGCCGTCTCGCGCGGGACCGCGATGCCGCGACGCCACAGGAGGCGTGAGCAACCGGTGCGGGCCGAGGTCATCGCGGTCGGCACCGAGCTGTTGCTCGGCCAGATAGTCGACACCAACTCGACCTGGATCGCCGAGCGGCTCGCCGTGATCGGCGTCGACTGCACCCATCAGACCCGCGTCGGCGACAACGTCGCCCGTATCGCCGGCGTCCTCGAGGCCGCCCTCGCGCGGGCCGACGCGGTCGTCGTCTGCGGCGGTCTCGGCCCGACCCAGGACGACGTCACCCGGGAGGCGATCGCCGTCGTCATGGGCGTCGAACTCGCGCCTGACGCCGCGGCGCTCGCGCTCGTCGAGCAGGCCTTCCGGGCACGCCACCACGAGATGTCGCCGAGCAACCGGCGGCAGGCGGACGTGCCGGCGGGGGCGCGACTTATCGACCAGCGTCTCGGCACCGCCCCCGGGCTCATCTGCCCGGTCGGTGAGCGGGTCATCTTCGCGCTGCCCGGTGTCCCCGACGAGATGAAAGAGATGTTCGAGCGGGCCGTCATGCCGGAGCTGCGGCGGCGTGCCGGCGAGAGCGGGGTCATCGCGAGCCGGGTCCTGCGCACCTGGGGGATCGCGGAATCGCGTCTCGGAGAACTCGTGGCCCCGCGCCTCGCGGCACTCGACGGGGCGGGGGAGGGCGTGCCGACGATCGCCTTCCTCGCCCGCGGCCTCGAGGGCGTTCAGCTCCGCCTGACCGTGAAGGCGGCGTCCCTTGAGACGGCGCGGGCCGCCCTCGACCGCGAAGAGGTGGCGCTGCGCGGGCTTGTCGGCGAGCACATCTTCGGAGTCGACGACGAGACGATGGCCGCCCGCGTCGCCGCGCTGCTGACGGCCAGGCACGCGACGCTCGCCGTCGCCGAGTCGTACACCGGGGGACTCCTGACGTCGAGTCTCGTCGCGGTTCCCGGCGCGAGCGGTTGGTTCCGGGGAGGTCTGGTCGCCTACGCGAGCGCCGTGAAGCGGGACCTCCTCGGTCTCGCCGACGGCCCGGTCGTGAGCCCGGCGGCGGCCAAGGCGATGGCCGCGGGAGTGTGCCGGCTCATGGGCGCGGACATCGGTCTCGCGACCACCGGTGTGGCCGGGCCGGACAGACAGGAGGAGCTGCCCGCGGGAACCGTCTTCGCGGGAATCGCCCTCCCTGGCCAGCCACCGGACGCCGTCGGGCTCAACCTCTTCGGCGACCGTCAGCGGGTGCGGGAGCTCGGCACGATGAACGCGCTCGACTGGTTGCGTCGGCGTCTCGAGGCCGACTTCTAGGCAGGCTGCGCGGCGTTCCCGGTGGAACCGGCGCGCACCTCGCCGCGCAGCACTCGCCGCGGGGCGAGGTCCGACGGCTGTGCCGCCAGAGGATCCAGTGCGAGGCGCCGGCGCTCAGAGAGCACGCGACGGCCGGCGATGTCTGCGAAGAGACAACGGCTTCCGGTCCGCAGACCAGGTCACTACCGTTTCATCGATCCGGCCAGGTGGCCGAGCGCGAAGGCCAGCAGGCCAGCCGCGAGCCAGATGGAGTAGCCGACGCCGAGCGACGTCCCGCTCGACATGTCGGCCGCGATCAGCGCCAGCACGAACATCACGACTGCTGCGAGTCCGAAGAACCGAGCGTTCATTGCAGTCTCCTTTGATGGTCATCGCGACGGCCCTCTCGCCGCCGCGTCTCAACAGAACAGATCACGCAAGTCCTGGTCAGTCGGCCTCCTCGCCCACCAGCCGCCTTGCTCGCGCGATCCCCAAACGAGGAGCCCGACTCCCAGGACGAGTGGGAGCGCCCAAGGAATCACCGAGCTTGGCCCCGGCCGATGGCGAACGACGCCGCGTCGACGGCGGCCGCCGGGCCCACCGACGCCCACGTCGCCCCACGCCGGCGCCACCAGCCCGTCGCCGGTCACCAGCCATAAACCCCACTGTCTCCCGTCCAGGCACGCCAGATCAAAAAGAGCCTCCCTACCAGGGAGGACGCTAGGGCGTCCTGTCGTGGCGCACATCGGGCGACGGTCCACCATCGAACACACGTTCGCAACTACACTGGTGGAAGTTCCCGAGGTGGTGTGCGGAGCATCCGAGGGCGCAGTCCCGGCGATACAGCGGGGCCGTACCGTACGGATCCGCCCGGCGCATCGCCCGGCGGCGTGAGTGGTGGAAAGAGAGGGGCGATGGAGCGGGACAAGGCACTCGACGCAGCGCTCGGCCAGATCGAGAAGCAGTTCGGGAAGGGCTCGGTGATGCGGATGGGTGAGAGCCTCACGTTGGGCATCGAAGCCATCTCGACCGGCGCCATGTCGCTCGACCTCGCCCTCGGCATCGGCGGCCTGCCCCGCGGTCGCATCGTCGAGGTCTTCGGCCCGGAGTCGTCCGGCAAGTCGACCCTCGCCCTCCATGTCGTCGCGGAGGCACAACGCAACGGTGGCGTCTGCGCCTACATCGACGCCGAGCACGCCCTCGACCCCGTCTACGCGAAGGCGATCGGTGTCGACATCGACGAGCTTCTCATCTCGCAACCCGACAACGGCGAGCAGGCGCTGGAGATCGCCGAGATGCTCATCCGCTCCGGCGCGATCGACGTCCTCGTCATCGACTCGGTCGCGGCGTTGACCCCGCGTGCCGAGATCGAAGGGGAGATGGGGGATTCGCACGTCGGGCTGCAGGCGCGTCTCATGTCCCAGGCCCTGCGCAAGCTCACCGCGACCCTGAACAAGTCCGACACGATCGCCCTGTTCATCAACCAGCTGCGCGAGAAGATCGGCGTGATCTACGGCTCGCCGGAGGTGACCCCCGGAGGCCGCGCGCTGAAGTTCTACGCCTCGGTGCGGCTCGACATCCGGCGCGTCGAGTCGATCAAGGACGGCGCCGAGATCGTCGGCAGCCGGACGCGGGTGAAGGTGGTGAAGAACAAGTGCGCGCCTCCCTTCCGGACCGCCGAGTTCGACATCATGTACGGGCAGGGCATCAGCCGCGAAGGCTCGATCCTCGACGTCGCGGTCGACCTCGGTCTCGTGAAGAAGTCCGGCGCCTGGTACACCTACGAGGGCGAACAGCTCGGCCAGGGGCGCGAGAACGCCAAGCAGTTCCTGCGCGAGAGCCCGGAACTCGTCGTCGAGATCGACGAGCGGATCCGCAAGACGGTGGCCTCGGTCGCCGCCGACATCCCACTCGGCGCGGGCCTCGGTGACGACGAGCCGATCACGCTCGAGAGCTGAGCCCTAGCGGGGGATCGTCGTTCGCTTGAACTCGTTGAGGTCGGTGTGCCCGACGAGCAGGTCGAGCACGCGGTCGATCGTCGCCCGGGCGAGGGCGTTGTCGCCTCGCGGTCGGGTCATGAGCCGCACGAAGACGGCCTCATCGCCGGCGATGAACGTCGGCACGCCGAAGACGCTGTGACGCGTCACCGCGGCCTCGTGCTCCTCGCGCAGCACCTCGAAGGGCCAACCGGCGGCGAGCTCGGCGAAGACCTCGTCGTCGTCGACGCCAGCTGACGCCAGCGCCGCGCGCACGACCGCCTCGTCACGCAGGTCGCCGCTGTGGTCGTGACGCGCGGCGAACAGTGCGAGGTGCGCCGCGGGGAACAGGTCCTCGTGCCGGTCGCGCACGACGATCCCCGCCGCCAGCGCGATGAGCTGGTCGCGTGCGGCCGGGTCCTGCCAGACGGGGGGCGCACCCTCGGCGACGTGGACCTGGCTGAGTGAGAACGGCACGAATCGGACGGAGAGGTCTGCCCCTCCCGCAAGCGCGGCGAGGACGTGCTCGTGGGCGTTGCGCGCGAAGGGACACCGGTAGTCGAACGTGATGGAGAACCCTCTTCTGTCGGCAGGCATGCGTCGCTCCAATCGAGTCGATCCGATCGGTCGTCGATCCTAGGTTGCACGATCGGACCGATTTGCGCCGGACCCGGGCGGTACCATCGGCCTGTGCCCGAGGTACGCCGGGCGACCCCCGAAGACCTGGATCGACTGACGCGCTCGCTCACGGCGGCCTTTCTCGACGACCCCGTCTCGGCGTACATCTTCCCGGACGCGGCGCGCCGGGAGTCGATCCTGCGGGAGTTCTTCGTGGTCCAGCTGTCGCGCACCTACCTGCCCCGGGGCGAGGTGTACACGACGACGGAACGGGCGGGCGCGGCGATGTGGCTGCCCCCGGACGCGCAGTTCCCGGCCATCCGGGACCAGCTCGCCTACCTCAAGGTGTCGCTCTCGGCCGGACACTGGTGGACGGCGCGCCGCCTCTCCCTGACGCTCCAGCGGCTGCGGCCGGCCGAGGACCACTACTACCTGGGGGCGATCGGCGTCGAACCGGACCACCAGCGCCACGGCCTCGGGACGGCGCTCATGCGTCCCGGCCTGGAGCGCTGCGACGCGCGGCGTCTCGGCGCGTACCTCGAGTCCTCGACCGAGGCGAACACCCGCTTCTACGGCCGGCACGGCTTCCGGGTCACCGGGGAGATCCGGGCGCCTCGCGGCGGCCCGCGGCTCTGGCTCATGTGGCGGGAGCCGCACGCGACGACGGCCTGACCGTCCCGGCCCAAACCGGTGACGGTGTGACCGTGCCGCAGGGCCGGGGGGTCGACGTGGCACCGGCAACGCGCCGGTGCCGTCGATCGCACCCGCCGGGGCATGCCCGCCGCCGCGTGGTGGAAGAGCCCCTGGCGACCCCGAAGTCGGAAGGGCGCGGGTCGTTCCGGGGGAGCGCCGACCGACCTCTAGACGCCCGGCGGGAAGCGCGGGGCCCGCCTGGTCGGGGCCTTCCTCTCGGCCGGGCTGCTCCGCCGCTCCCGGGCGATCGCCCGCACGCCCGCCGGGAGGCGCCTCGGGTCGTCGACGATGGTGTTCAGCATCTCGAGCACGGCCCGCACGGGGGCTCCCGGCAGCGTGCGCCGGCGTTGCGCGACGCCGATGACACGGGGCGGGAGGCCCTCGATCGGCACCACCACCCAGGTCTTCCTGCGCCTCGTCGGCAGCGCGCTCTCCGGCAGGATGGCGAAGCCGCAGTCCTCGAACATGAGCGAGCGCGCGAGCCGGAGGCTGTCGACCTCGGCGCGGGGTGCGAACGTGACGCCGACGGCGGCGGCGATGACGTCGAGCGTGGCCCGGAAGTTCGTGCCGACGATGGGCAGCAGCAGCGGCACCGTCGCGAGATCTGCGACCGTGAGTGAGGGCCGGTCCGCCAGCGGGTGGGTCCGGGGCAGGAAGAGCCCGAGATCCTCCTCGAAAAGCGCCACGTTGTGGATCTCGGAGCCCGTTGGCACCAGGGCGAGGACCGCCAGTTCGATCTCGCCGCGCGCGAGCTCGGCGTCGAGCCCGAGCGTTGTCGCCTCCCGGAAACTGAGGTGGAGATGGGGGTGCATCGTGGGGAGGAGGTCGAGGAGCTGCGGCACGATCCAGAGCGCCGCCGTGCCGATGAGGCCGAGCCGGACGGTGCCGACGACCTCCCGACTGAGGGCCGCGACATCGGAGCTCAGCGCGTCGAGCTCGTCGATCACCCGCCGGGCCCGTTCCACGGCGAGCACGCCGACCTCGGTGAGCTCACCCGTCGCGCGGTCGATGAGGACACAGTCGAGCTCGGTCTCGAGCTTCTTGATGTGCGTCGAGACGTTCGACTGCACGGTCTCGAGGGCGTCCGCCGCCGCCGAGAACGACCCGTGCTCGGCGATCGCGACGAGCACGTTCAGCTGCCGCAGGTCCATCGATTCAGATGATAGCGAGTATCTATCCTGACTGTTTGACTGATGGTCCGCCGGTGGCAAGAGTAGGGGTCAACCACGGGCGTGACGGTCCCCCACCGGAGCCCCGTGGGTGTGAATTGAACGAAGGGGCCGGTCCCCCCCGGCCCCTTCTTCGCGTCCGGGCGCCGCCACGGGGCGACCCCCGGTGTCACCAGGGCTTGGCCGAGGACTTCGAGCGGACGCTGCGCGTGCGGCGCGCGCTGGCAGGCAGGGCCCAGGCGCGGCGCCACGCCGAGGCGTCCGGGCCACGGAAGGGCGGCGTCGCACCGGCCGCGGCGCGCCGCCTCGCCGACCACCAGTCCGACTCCGCCTCGTCGGCGAGCAGCGCCACCGCTCCCTCGATGCGGCCGGCGAAGTGGCGCGCGTCCTCCTCCTTGCCGGAGGCCATCTTCTGGGCGGGCCGGAGCGGGTCCCCGAAGCGCACCTCGACCTTGCTGCGCCGCAGCGTGCTCGACCCTCTCGGGAAGGCCGGCCGGACGCCACGGAGGTGGACGGGGACGACGGGGACGTCGCAGCGCTTGGCGAGGTAGGCGGCGCCACCGCGGAACTCCTGGCCCCAGCCGTCGCGGGTGCGGCCGCCCTCGGGGAAGATGACGAGGTTCCACCGCTCGTCGAGCAGCGACGCCGCGAGGTCCGCGCTCTTGCGGCTCACCTTGGTCCGCTCCATGGGGATCGTGCCGAGCGCGAGCGACCACAACGCCGCCTTCCACGGGCGGTCGAAGAAGTAGTCCGCCGCCGCGGCGACGACCGTCCGGCGCCGGAACCGCTCCGGCAGACAGGCGACGACGATCGACGTGTCGAGGTGGCTGGAGTGGTTGGCGGCGAAGATCACCGGCCCCTCGAGCGGGTCGAGGTGCTCCCGGCCGAAGACCTCGGGCGTCGCCACGACGGCGACGAAGGGTCGGGTGACGTTGTCGACGACGACGCGCCGCACAGCCCGGGCCCAGGGCTTGCGGGTCCAGGCCGTGTCGTAGTCGACGCCGATGTTGCGCGGCTCCATCGGCCGCGGCAGCGTCCCCGGCCAGGTCGGGCGGGAGACGACCTCGTCGACGACGCGGGGGAGCCGGACGCTCACGAGACGTCCGCCACGAGCAGGGGAGGGGCGTGCAGGTGCGTGATGGAGGGCCCGCGCCCGACCACGTCCTCGGCCATCTCGAGCGCGTCGGCGAGCGTCGAGGCGGGTTTGAAGCCCATCCGCCGCACCGCCGCCCGGTCGCCGCCCACGATGATGACGCCGCCGAGGTAGTCGAGCGCGTGGGCGCACCAGTACCACATGTAGAGCGGGTGCACGCCGTGGTAGGCGTACGAGGTGCGGTAGAGGTGGATGTACCACGGGTCGGTCGCGAACTTCTGCTCGTAGCGCTGCTCGATCTCGAACATGTCGGTGGTGTCGGCGAGCACCTGCTCGAAGAAGTCGATGTAGCTCGGGTGGTGGACCGGGTTGAACGCCCACGGCGTCGGGTGCGAGATGATGCAGACCCCGCCCTCGCGCACGAGCGGGCGCCCCCGGTAGAGGTTGAAGAAGTACCCGAGCCCGAGACAGGCGACGAGGAGCGGGTTCATGATCGAGTTCACGTTGTACGGGCACAGGTACGGCAGGCCCATCGTCAGGATGTCGGTCTGGCCCTCGACGGCGACGAGCTGCTGGCGGTGCAGGTTCTCGAGCGTCAGGTCGTGCACCGCCTCCACCTCGCCGGCCTGCACCGAGGTCGGCGCGTAGGGGGAGAGCATCGACTGGAAGATCTGGCGGGCGAGCCGCGGCGGCGTGTGGTCGAGCGCGAGCCGTGTCGAGTGGAATCCGGCCCGGTCGGCGAGCGACCACTCCCACTCGCGCTTTTGCAGAAAGCCGAACTGTGACGGGAACATGTCGAGGTTGAGGGTCGACTCGATCTGGAAGATCTTCACACCGGCGTTCTTGATCAGCCGGCCCATCCGCCAGTTCGAGGAGTGCATCTCGGAGTGGTGCCGGTCCATCAGCGACCGGCTGTGCTGCAGGGTCCGCACGTTGTGGTGGTGCTTCAGGCTCCGGTAGCTGGCGAGCCCCGTGGCAACGGACTTGTGTCCGCCGTCCATGGCCGAGAGGTTGATGTTGACGTAGACGAGCAGGTCGCTCTCGGCGGCCCGCCGGTTGATCTCGACGTCCTCGCCTTTGTCGGTCAGCCCGAGGTGCACGAGGGCGTCGGGGTCCTCGGCGTCGTGCTGCAGCAGCAGGCCGTGGGGCGCGAAGGCGTCGAACACCCGGTCGCCGAGGGCCTGGCGCAGCTCGTCGTCGGTCATCCTCCGGTGGAGCGCCAGGGCGGCGATCAGGACGACGTCGTCCACCCCGGCGGCCGCGGCGGCGTCGAGCACCGCCTCGACCACGCGCTGGCGCATGTCCGGCCGGCGCATCGGCGGCAGCGGCAGCGAGACGTCATCGAAGGCGATCGTGAGGCGCATCCCCGGCCGAAGAAGCGCCGAGAGCGGTGCCGAGTCGCCGATCGGGTGCTCGAGGGCGTGGCGGATCGCGGCGTCCGGGTCGGCGAGCCCGTCGAGCGACTCCGGCGGGTAGACGACCCGGGAGCCTTCCGGCAGCTGTTCGAACCGGAAGCCCTCCCCGTGCCAGAACAGCGTCGGCGGGGTCGACCGGTCGACCTCGAGTACGAATCCGGGTCTCGGGCTCACGCGCTCGTCTCCAGTTTCTTGTTGTCACGGGGCACACGTCGTTTGGGCGCGGCCACCTCCGCCGCGCGTCGCCACGCCGGGTCCTCGCGCCGGAGGTCGAAGACCACCTTCACCGATCCCCGCCGCCCGGCGTTGGCGGCATGGCGCACCGCCTCTTCGTAACGGTCCAGAGGGTAGTGGGCCGACACGAGCTGCTCGAGGTGCGCCGTCCCGACGAGCTCGAAGGCGAGAGCGAAGGTGCGCCGGGGACCATCGGGGAGCGATTCGGTGCCGTAGGCGTAGGCGCCGCAGAGGGCGACCTCCCGTTGCCAGAGCGGTGCCAGGTCGACCCGCACCACGCCGGGCATGCCGACGAGCACGATGCGGCCGCCCGGGCGCACGACCTCGAGGGCCTCGGCGATCGAACGGGACGAGCCGACGCAGTCGAAGACGGTGTCGGCGCCGCCCGCGAGGCGGTCGATCGCGGCGCCGGTCCGGGCCAGGGCGAGGGTCCCGGTCATGCGGCGCACCGCCCGGCCGAGCTCGCTCGGCGCGACGACGTCGTCGGCGCCGAACTCCGCCGCGAAATGGCGCTGAACCTTGTACTTCGCCACCGCCAGGAGCGTCGCGGGGAGGGTGTGACAGCGCAGGGCGGCGATCGTGCACAGCCCGAGCGTCCCCGCGCCGAGCACGACGACCCGCTCTCCCGGCACGACCTGGCCCGCCAGTGCGGCGTGGATCGCGCAGGCCGCCGGCTCGACCATCACCGCCGCCTCGTCGCTCATCGTGTCGGGGACGAGGTGGAGTTGGGACTCGTGCGCCACGAGCTCGTCCGACCAGCCGCCGCCGGTGTCGGCGCAGTAGCCGGTCTGCAGCCCCGGGCGGATCGCGCCGAAGGCGATGCGCTCACAGGCTCCCGTCCGCCCGGCGGCGCACGACGGGCAGAGCGGCTCAATGCCTCGGACGACGCAGGAGAGCACCGGTTCGACGACGACGCGTGCGCCGGTCTCGGGCCCGTCGGCGAGGACCCCGACGATCTCGTGGCCGGGCACGAAGGGGAAGGTGACGATGTCCTCGAAGAAGTGCGAGCTCTCCCCGTCGAGGGTCGCGAGGTCCGAGCCGCAGATCCCCGAGAGCAGTGGCGCGACACGGTGCCAATCCGGGCCCGGCAGGCTGGGCCGCTCGATCTCGCCGAGCCGCAACGGGCCGATCCCGATCCCGCTGCCGGAGCCGGCGACGAGGGCGGCCACCCGCGCGGCGGCGAAGCGGTGGACGAGCCGCTCGACGAGCAGGGCCCTCATCGCGTGGCCCCTTTCCAGTCCTTGCCGGCAGGGCCGAGCTGGCGGGGGGCGGGGGAGCGGGGCCCGGTGCGGCGCATGGCGATCGCCAGCGGCACCCACGGACCACCCTTCGCGCGTTCCCACTCCTCGATCGGCCAGCCCCGGCGCTTGGCGATCGCCGCCAGCTTCGGCTCGGGGTTCACGACGACCGGGAGCCCGGAGGCGTCCAGCATCGGCAGGTCGCTCGTCGAGTCGGCGTAGGCGACCGTCCGCTCGAGGTCAAGCCCGTGCGAGGCCGCCCACTCGCCGAGCATGATCGCCCGCGCCTCGCCGGTGGGGGGCGTCGAGACGAGTTCGCCCGTGAAGCGGCCGTCCTCCTCGCCGAGCGACGCGCAGACGATCTCGTCGAAAAGCGGCCGCAGCGGCGCGATGACGAAGTCGAGCGCGCCCGTGATGAGGAGCGTCGGGTGCCCGAGGGCGCGATGCGCCCGCACCCGCTCGATCGCCCCGGGGAAGGCGCGGGTGAGCAAAAGATCGCTGAACAGTTCCCAGGCGTCGTCACGCACCCGGTCCGCGGGCGCGCCCTCGTAGCGCCGGTAGAACGAGCGCAGGAAGTCGCTGCGGTCGCGCCGGTCGATCGCCAGCAGGCGCGGGCCTTCCATCATCAGCTCCACCGCCAGCTGCGCCCGGCGCAACGGCGGCAGGTGGCGCGTCGCGAGCCAGCCGTAGGACTCGACGACGTTCGAGTTGATGAGGGTCTGCTCGAGGTCGAAGGCCGCGCATCGCCTCTCCGTGGTGAGGATGCGGCGGCGGGTGCGGTCGTCCCGCTTCTCGGTGATCCGCTTGCCGGGTGCCGTGCGCGCCCTGGCGTGGGTGACGACCGACGGGAGATGGACCTCGCGCACGTAGCGTGGCCACTCGACGACCGCCGGGTCGAAACAGAACGCCTTCCGGTCGGTCTCGTCGAGTGAGTCGAACAGGCCCAGCGTGCGCTCGATCCGGAAGCGGGTCTCGGTCTCCACGTACGACCCGTAGAGCTCGACGTAGCCGAGGGCGCGCTCGGCGAGATCGCGGCGTTCCTCCACCCAGAGGGCACGTTCGGCGAGATCGCCCCGGATGGGGAGCCTCTTCACGAAGCTCTCCGCGAGCCGGAGCCCGACCGACGTCCGGCGCAGGTCCCCCTGAACCTTGCCCCGGCCGGGGAAGGACCACTGGGGCACCACGATCGGTTGGCCGTGCGTGTCGTAGAGCGGGTGTTCGGTGAACCACGCCTCGCAGAGCGAGACGAGGGTCCCGTAACGCAGGGGGTTCCGCACCCCCGACGCGACCTGGTACACGCTCTGGTCGGGAGATCCCGGCCCGTGGGCCGCGACGGCGATGATCGCCGCCGCGACGAGGTCGACCGGGATCACGTCGAGGATGCCCTCCGGCGTGCCGGGGAACTGCTTCAGGAGCCCCCGCGCGTAGGAGATGATCACCGGCTCGGCCATGCGGAAGCCACGGATCCAGCCCGGCACGGGATCGGCCAGCGAGGACTCGACGATCGAGGGCCGGATCACGGTCACTGCCAGGTCGCCCTTCGTGTCGGCGAGCGCCACCTCGCCGAGCGACTTCGTGAAGGCGTAGGCGTCCGGCCAGCCGAGGGCCTGGGCGCGGGCCCGCCCCAGCTCGGCGAGCCGGTCGGTCACCCACTCCTCCCGCAGGCGCTCCGTCCGCTCGGCGAGGAGCGCCGTTCCCGCCGCGCCGAGCTCCGCCGCGCGCCATCTTGCGGAACTTCGCGAGCCGAACGGGGGTCCGGCTCTCGGCCTGGGCGTCCGAGCGCGCGCGGCGCACGGCCTCGACCTCGGACCGCCAGTCCGGGAGGGCGATGTAGGGGCTGTCCGAGATCGGTTGCTCGAAGGCGTCCCCCCGGTGGCCGCTGCTCACGTAGGCGGTCGACACCGATATGAGGTGGGGGGGTGGAGCGTTCGCCGGCCGGTGCGAAACGACGAGGTCGTTCAGCGTCGTCGCCACGCGGGACGGTCCGAGCAGATTGACCTCGACGGCGCTGTCGATCGGCGCGTCGAAGCTCACCGACGCGGCGGCGTGCACGACGATGTCGCACGAGGCGAGCACGGCCTTCCCGTCCTCGTCCAGACCGAGGCCGTCGATCGTCACGTCGCCCCCGACCGTCGTCAGCCGGCTGGCGACGGTCGCGTCGAAGTCCTCACCCAGTTCGCCCCGCAGCCGGTCGAAGCAGTCGTTGCGGATGATCTCGCGGGCCGTGCGTTCCGCCGCGTTCTGCCTCCGACCCGGACGGACCAGGACGACGACGTCTGAACCGGGCACGCAACGCAAGAGCCGCTCCACGAGCGCGGTCCCGAGGAAGCCCGTCGCACCGGTGATCGCGATGCGCTTGCCGGCGAGCTCGTCGGCGATCACGCGGTCCACGCCGTTCGCGCGCTCATCGCCGCCGCGCCGCTGTCCGGGACTTTCGGGGAGGCGTGTAGCGCTTCGACGGTTTGGGTCGGCCGGCAGGTCGTGTCGGGGTCGCCTTGGCCGCGCGCGTCGGCCTGGCACCGCCGGCCAGCGCGGCGCGTTGGCGTCGCATGTTCCGGATGAGGATCCAGCCCCCGAAGATGAGGAAGACAGCCCCGAAGATGTCCGCGCCGGAGATCATCTCGAAACCGATGATGAAGCTCGCAATGCCGACGATCGTGGCGCGCTGGAAGATGATCCCGGCGAACATGATCGCAATGAGGATGAGCCCCGCGACGAGCAGCTCCGTCGCACCGGCGCGCGCCTTCTCGATCGACGAATGGCGGTTGACGAAGTACCCGGCTGTCACGAGTCCGAGGGCGAGGACCGTGGCGGCGACCGCGAAGCGATGTTCCCGCTCGTCGAGGCCCCCGGCGCCGGGCTCACGCGGAGGCATCCCCCCGGCGCCGGGCCGGGACGAGACCTGCGAGAGCCACGAGCTGGGCGATCGCCAGTTGAACGACCCCGGGCGTGACCCCGTGCCCGGGGCCGCGCCGGCGGCAGACTCAGGCTGGTCGACGGGCTGCTCGGTGGTCACCGAACAAAGGGTAGTGGGGGAGGCGACGTGACAGGGAATGGACGGTGCCCGATCCACCGCGGCGGCGACCCATTCGGGCGCGAGTCCGCCGACCGGTCCCCGGGCGACCAGGGCCGGGTGTGCGGTTACCATTCCAACGTCGGGCGCTTGGCTCAGTTGGTTAGAGCGCAGCCTTCACACGGCTGAGGTCGGCGGTTCGAGTCCGCCAGCGCCCACTGCAACGGTCCTGCTCGGACCCAGTTTCCTCGAACGACTGTCGTGTCCTGCGCCCACCGTGCCTGATCCTCGCGCGATGGCCACGCCCGCGGTGCGAGTTTCCCACGGCCGCGAGGCCCCGAGCGCGGCATTGACCCTTTCGGCTGGGCCGGCAAGCAGGTGGCCATGAGGTGGACGACGACCGACACCGACGAATGCCCCGGCGCGGCGCGACCTCGTTCGGTGACGGCCCCACAGCGATCCCTGACGACACCGCAGTGGGTCCGGGGTCAAGGATCCGCGAGAACGGCCTGGCAGCTCCCGCGGCCGGTCGAAAGAACCGCCGCCGCCAAGAGGCAAGACGCATGGTTCGCCGCCGGGTGCCAAGAAGAAAGGATCCGCAGGCCGGTGCCGGTCAAGATGCGCCCGCGATACCCCGACCGTGACGAGCGGTAGCGGGACGCGAGCGGGACCCGCCTTCGATCCTGGCGGGCCAAAGTGCAGATGACCTGAGACCCTTGGCTGCCGACCCCCCTGGCGCCCGGAAGGAGCATGACGGAACACAACTTCTCGGCCAACACCTCGGAGCGTGGGCGAAGACAGCTCCTCGGGTCCGATGCCTCGAGTCCTAGGATGACAACGTGGCTGACCGTTCCCCAGCACTCGCAAGACTTCGTCCCTACAACCTTGCCGCGGGATGCCTCCACTTGGCCCAGGCGGTGGCCATCGCGGTCCTGGCCAAGAGCTTCTCGCTTCCCGTGCGGGCCAGCTACATGACGGGCCCTCCCGGGTCGAACGTCGGCCGCCAAACGGTCACCTTGTTCAATCTGAGCTTTCCCTGGGCGATCGTGGCCTACTTCGCCCTCTCGGCTCTGGCGCACTTCACCGTGGCCGGTCCACGCTGGGATTCCTACAAGTCCGAGCTACTGAAGTCCCGCAACCCGTACCGTTGGCTCGAGTACTCCCTGAGCGCGTCGATCATGATCGTCCTGATCGCCATGCTGGTCGGCATCAGCGACATCGCTGCCCTCGTGGCCTTGGTTGGGGTCAACGCCTCCATGATCGGGTTTGGCTGGATGCAAGAGCGTTACGAGACCCCGGGGGCTGGACTTGGCCCGTTTTGGATCGGCTGTGTCGCCGGGGTCGTCCCGTGGATCGCCATCGCGATCTATCTGGCCGGACCCGGAGCGAACCAGCACGCTCCCGGGTTCGTCTACGGGATCTTCTTCTCGATCTTCGTCTTTTTCAACTGCTTCGCCGTCAATCAGTGGTTGCAGTACAAGAAGGTCGGTAGGTGGGCCAACTATCTGGTGGGCGAGAGGGCCTACGTCACCTTGTCCCTCATCGCCAAGAGCCTGCTGGCGTGGCAGATCTTCGCCTCGACCCTGGCGTCCAGCGCAGCTCACTGAGCTCGGGAGAGGGCCGAGACATAGCACGGCCACAGCGCCGAGAGCCATGTCATGAGGGCCCGGACTCAGGTCTGTCGGTTGCCGTGCCTGGCCGGACGCCCGGCCTCGCGCAGCCACTTCCAGACAGCGGGGATCCTGTTCTCATGGTTCTGTGTGCGGTTCCCGCGCCGACCCGTTCGCCCACAGCCGCTACGAGCTGGCGCCCGGTTGCGGTGTGATCCAAGCAGGCTCGACCTACCTGTTGCTGGCGGGGTCGTTTCTTGCGGCTCGTAGCGCGGTTGCCCACCAGACGACTGAGTTGATTGTCGCGGCGAGGATGGATTGACCATCGTCTCGGGCACATCACGGGCGTCAGCAGTGCGACGGAATGGTGACCGGGGACCGGTCAGAGGGTGACGTCGGTTCGTCAGTTCCCCCAAACGGAGCACAGTACGGCGTGACGTTGCTGAACTGCTTGATAAACGTCGCTCTGCCACTCGTCACGGCAATGGCGTACTGCCATGGGGTACTTGTCGGGGCGTTGGGCGTGTTGGTGACCGTCAGGTAGTGCACGAAATCGCTCCACGGCTCATCGTAGGTGTGCGCCGCCGCGGCGTTGAACCCCTCCGATACCTCGACCGTCGTGCTCGCACCGACGCCGAGCCGGTAGGTGTACGGGTAGAGGTCGACTACCGCTAATCCGCTCGAAGATATGGTCTCCGGGTCGAAGATGATCGTTCCTTTCCCCCCGGTCCGCGTCTCTACAGCTGTGATGTAGCCAAAGTAACCGCCGTTGGGAAGGGAGACGCGCAACGGGACGGCACGCTCAGCGCGGCAAAGCACGCTCGGCTCGACGTGCCACGCTGCCCAGACAGAGGACGGTAGGACTCCCTGGCAGGGCCAGTCCACGCCGCCTCGGGCGATGACTGACCACGGATGGCCCTCCGGCTGGACCAGTGTCACCGCCCCCCCGATGAGTGTCATGGCCCCGCCGGTGATCGCAACCACAGGGTCTGTGCGGTTCGGAAGGACGCCGTCGGCAAAGGGAGGGCCCATGGACTGTTCCTCCGCGAATGCCTGTTTGGTCGGCCTGAACTCCGCGACGGCCCACAAGGCGCCCGTCGCGAGGCTACGAGCGAGGTGCAGGCCGTGCAGGACGAGCTCGGCGTCACCAGGTAAGACGTCGGCGTGGTGCTCGAACGCAATGGTGATACCGGTGCGGACCTGAGACACCACTGCCAACGTCACCGCGCCGCGGTGGGTGTTCGACTTGACCGTTGAAGGCTGGCTTGCTCCGCAGCTCGACAGGACGGCTGACGTGACGAGAGCGATCGCTATGGCCACCATTTCTGTCGCGCCGCCGTGGCCCGCAACCGCCCGCCCGCAATGGCGGCGCCGTTCAGCGTGGGACACGTCACGAACTCTATTGAAAGGGCCAGGGCCAGCAGTGCGAAATGAGGACAGCATGCCGCGCGGGCGCCACGTTGGAGCCGCTATGGAACACGGTGTCTGGAGAATGCGCATGCACCGTGGCTGGGGCCCGGGTGTCATCTGGCCACAGACCCCCTTACCCGCGGAGAGAGATGGCGTCTGCCATGTCGTACCTGACCTGCTCGACGCGGTTGGAGAGCAAGCCGATCTCGCAATCAGAAACCAGGAGCGGGTACTCGCTTCCAGGGAAATGCACCGAGGCCGCGACGAGACATTCAGCGTCCATGTAGCGGAGGAAAGTCGCCTGGGACCTTTCCACCAGTGTCCTTGGTAGGTAGCGGTCCGCCTTGGCGACCGACGCAGACAGCAGGCGTTCCAGCTCCTCGACTTCGGTGGCGGCGCAGTCCTTCATGGCGGAGTTCGACTGAGCAGTTCTCTCGCACGACTGGTTGTATGTAACCGAGCTCGGATTCATCGTCGTGGTCGTCGGAGCTACTACGCGAGCGATTGTCGCCGACGGGCTCGTTGAACATCCCGCCAGCGACAAGGCGCACAGGGCAAGAACCGACAACCACCCCTTCTTCACGGGTTCCCTTTTCGAAGAGTTGCCTGGTGGCGTGTGGCCGTCGTGAAGCAACCGGCGGCACCACTGCAAGCAGAGTCGCCATGAGCCGGTCACGCTCACCCGCAAGATCCTGCCCAGTGTCGCGAAGATCAACCACCAGTATCACCGCAGCATTCCAGGGTACTTGCTCGTCGCGACCAGGGTGACCCGTTGTCCAACGAGGACCACAGGCTTACGCGCACTCGGGCAAGACACTGCCGCTCCCTCTCGAGAGTCGCTGACTTCGATCAACATTCGCTGCGTCGGCCATCACGTGGCTTCGCTCAATCCCGGCGCGCGTCACCTATGCCGTCGAGGGAGGTTCTCCCGAGCTTCCTCATGGCGTCGAGGAGATGGGTGATGGTGTCGACCACGGCCGCGTGACTCCACGTCAACGGGGATGTCGAGCGGTGTACCCCGGTGCGCGGATCAACCTGCTCGGGGAGCACGCCCGAGGCGAGGGCACGTTCTGCCACCCAGACGACGTCGCTGAGCCCGCCCAGGACATCCGCAGCGAGGATCCGATGATCCGCCGTCCACAAGGTTGTGATCACCCATGGAGGGCCGGGAATCTGGGCGAGGTCTTGGTCTTGCGCCGACCGGTAGTAGGCATCGCCGGGATAGCGAGCCACGCCATTGTCTGACGGCTGCACCTCGAGTTGAGCTCTCAGATGGGATCCCGGGAGCGGATCCATCGTTGCTCTGACGCGAAGCTTGTCTTCCAGAACTGCCATGGTCAGCTTGACCTTGGGATCCTTCGGCTTGAACATCCCCGTCGAGTAGAGCGCGTGAAGACTGGCGTCAGGAGTGCTATCGCGGACAAGGCCAGTCTTCTCGTCGCGCCGAACGCCTCCGTGCTCGTCCAACTCAACGGTACGGGCGAACCGTCCGAGCTCGGCGATCCAGAACCACTTCTTGAACTGACGCTTGAGTTCGGCGGCCTCGGACTTGTACTTGTCGGCGTGAAGCGTGTCGCCCACGGAGTCTGCGCACCAGGCGGCGCTCGTCATCGCGCCGTAGATGCTGGCGACCGTGAAGGCGTGGACTCCTTGTCTTTCCTCCCAGAGATCCCACGATTCGAAGGGCAGACCAGAAGTTGGGGCGATGTGCTCGACCAGCGCATCAGTCAGTCCCGTCACCAGCGGTTCGTACAGATCGTCGAGCAGTGCCGTGTGGCCACTGCGCTCGACATGCCTGCCGAGAGCCCACACCACGAGCGCGCTCTCGTCCTCTTGAACGCCGGCAAGGTCGTACGGATGACGGGGAACACGCGACAGCCAAGTCGACGCCAGCGTTCCATCGGCGTTGACCTTGTGGGGCAGCAACCCGCGATACTGCGGCATTCGCAAACAGAAGCGGAAGAAAGCCTCTGCCTCCTCGAAGTGGCCGGCCCGGGAAAGGGTGTCAGCGCTGAGGGCGCCGTCTCGGGGCCAGCAGTAGTTGTAGACGTCTCCGGAGGGATGGGTTAGACGGACGTCGCTGTCGGTGCCGGCGAGGATCGCTCCGCTGGACGCCTGCTGGGCCACGATTTGCAGCAGCGATCGCCGGTACATCGACCGCAGCTCCGGTGGCAGCACGGCCAAATCGAGCTCGAAACTGGCCCGCTCTTCATCCGACCGCAGCCACTCACACCAGTACTTGAACGCCCGATCGAGAACGGCCTGGGGTCCCGTGGACCGGACGCGGTCGTGAAGAGCGCGTGCCTCGCCTTCGGATCGTCCCCAGGCATCCCAGGTGTAGACGGTGGCCGGAGCCAGCACCGCGAGCCCGACAGCCGAGTTGACCTTGTTGTGCGCGACTGCGGAACGGGACAGCGCACCCCGGGCAACGTTGGCGAAGATGTCACGGGGCGGGACGCGCCAATGGACGTTGAAGGGCACGGCATCGTACGCCTCGCCGAAGCTCGGCTCCGTGCCGGTGAAGACGTAGCTGTCGTTCTTGAAGCTGAGGATGGCCTGGGCATCGGGGTCGTAGAGACTGGTGTCGCCGGTCTCGCTCCCCGGCATCTCGAAGTGATGATGGGCGAAGATGTCGACCTGCCGGCCTACTCGGCTCAGATCCTCGATGTCGAGGCGGCGCACATAGACAGGTATCTCCGGATCCACTGCATCTCGCACTGTCACGCGGAGGCCGAGATCTGAGTTCTCGTAGACCGACCTTCCCACCAGGGTGTCGCCGTCGTAATCGAGCTGTCGAGTCCAGCCCGGCTCGTCGAGCCAGGACGTGGCGGCGTCGACTCTCAACGCGAGCCGTTGCGGAAGGCGAGTGATCTGGTTTGCCTGACCGACGAAGGGCCAGTAGATGTCGCGGACGGTCCCGTCTTCAGCGTACTGATAGGACAGACGGCCACGAGCTCCGGTGAGCGTCAGCGGGCGGGTCATTTTCGCATCACCTAGGGTGCTCCCACTCCACGCAAGGTGCCCGTCGTTCTCCCGGGCTCTGTCATTGTCGTAGTGTCACCCGCCGCCAACACGTACAGGGCGTTGGGTGTCGCGAGCGGTCCCTGGCCATTCCTCAGCTCGGCCATTACCGGTCCGGCCGGCGCCATCGCGGGGCATCTCACGCGAGCACCACGCGGATGCCTATCTCACGCATGCATTCGCCACGCTAGCAACCAGGCCCATTCCTCGTCGGCACCCGGGACGCCCTGTGGGCGTCACCAGAGATGATTCCCCAATCACCGTCTTGATTCAGCGAACAGGCGGATCTCGCGCGACAGCGGGACGAGTTCTGTGCCGACCCTGGGCGCGCGCGTTGCGTAACCGCGATTCCCACTCCATGGCCGGCGTAGCCTGGGTGAGGTCGGTACAGCGTCGGTCGGCGGATCTCAGGATGCGCGGAAGAGTCGGGCGTGCGGTGAACGAAGCGGACGAGATGGAGTACCCGATCACCAAGGAGGTCGTTGCCGCCGACGAACCAGTCGAGGTCGCGTTCCGCAGCCTCACCCACTACGGAAGCCGCGACACGAACCGGCGGCTGGACGAACCCTGCGAGATCGTGTCCGGGGGTGAGACGCGCGAGTGCCCTTCTTTCGGCAGGAACTGGCTGGAGTTTCTCCACGGGGTCGAGGGCCGTCAGGAAGTTGGGGAGTGGCGCGCCGGGGGAGGCGGCTACGTCGAACGTGACGTCATCATTCGCGTCGCGCCCGACGCGTGCCCGGTCATCATCCATGCTCTCGCCAGATACTCGTACGAGAGCCATGACTACAACGAGAGCGACCGCCGCTCCTACGCGGTGAAAGTGGTTAGCGGCGCGAGGGCATAGCCGAATCTGACCCTCTTGTTGGCAGTGGCAATGAGCCTTTGGATCCTCGTCCCGGAGCCCTCGGCGATCCGGGAGATCCCTTGTTCCTCTCCACAGATCGGAAGCAATCCGTTGTCGGTGTACCCAGCGCAGTCCCGCGCACGCGCGACGGATCGCCACTCGTCTTCGCGGGTCCGCCCCGCCTCACCTCCGGCGGAAGAAAGACGTCACCGGCCGCATCGCTGGCGCAACTCTGCTGCGGCCGCGCGCGGGTCGGTGGCGCCGCAGATTGCCGCCACCACCGCGACGCCCGCCGCGCCGGCGGCGAAGAGGCTGCCCGTCCGGTCGGCAGTGATGCCGCCGATCGCCACACAGGGGAGCCGCGAGAGATCGCACGCGGCACGCAGCCCGTCGACGCCCATCGGTGGTGTGGCATCAGCCTTCGTTGGAGTGGGGAAGATCGGTCCGACGCCGAGGTAGTCGGCCGTGCCAGGTGGAAGCGCCGCGGCAGCTCGCGCCTCCGCGATGTTCGTCACGGACCACCCGATGATGAAGTCGGGCCCGGCGATGGCGCGCGCGGCCTCAACAGGAAGATCCGACTGGCCGACGTGCACACCGTCGGCCCCGGCCGCCAGGGCGACGTCGAGGCGGTCGTTCACGAGGAAGCAGACGCCCGTGCCGGCCAGCAGGTCGCGCAGCTCAGATGCCGTGTCGACGAGTTCGCGTGTCGTCGCCCGGTGATCGCGCAGCTGCACCGCAGTGACACCACCGGCGACGGCCGCCGCCACGGTCGCGACCACACCCCGCTCGCCACAGGCGCCAACGTCCGCGACGAGATAGAGGGTCGGATCCAGCATGCGACGGATCACGCCGATAGCGGTTTCGCGCTGCGCGCGAGCTCGTCAAGCGCGTCGATGAGCGCGACGTGGAAGGTGCCCGGTCCGGGGCTGCCCCGCGCCGCGCGCTCGCCGGCGGCCTTCAGCACTGCCGAGGCGGCCGCCGTCGCGAAGAGGGCGTCGTCATCGACCGCCACGAACGCCGCGACGAGTGCCCCCAGCGCGCAGCCCGACCCCGTGATCCGCGTCAGCATCCAGCTCCCGCCCGGCACCTCGACGACATCCGTGCCGTCGGTCACGAAGTCGACCTCGCCGCTCACCGCGACGACACAGCCGCAGGTCTGGGCGACGATGGTCGCCGACCCGAGCGCTTCATCGGACTCGGCGAGCGAGTCGACACCCCGGCCCCCGAACTCTGCGCCGGCGAGGCTCATCACCTCGGAGGCGTTCCCGCGGACGACCGCGGGGTGCAGCTCCATCAACTCGCCGGCGAACGCTGTGCGCGGGGCGAGCGCCCCGACCGCAACCGGGTCGAGCACCCACGGCCGACCGTGATCGTGCGCGGCACCGGCGGCCGCACGCATCGCGACCTCGCGTTCCGCCGAAAGCGTCCCAAGGTTGACGAGAACCGCCGCCGCGGCGGAGGCGAATTCAGCGGACTCCTTGGCGTTCTCGACCATGGCGGGTGACGCGCCCACCGCGAGGAGGGCGTTCGCCGTGAACTCGGCAACGACGATGTTCGTCAGGCAATGGACCAGCGGTTGCCGCTCACGGACCTCGCACAGCTCGGCGGAAACGCGGGGATCGGCCCAGGTCAGCTCGGTATGCATCGGCGACCTCCTCGCTCGTACGAACGAAACCAGGTTCACCAGGTATCTCTGCCCGGTGACGCAAGGCACCCTGCTCCGCGGACAACACTACCGACGGATCCCGAGCCGGCGGCACCTGCGACAGCCAACAAACACTTGCAAGCGCCGACCGCTCCGGGCGGCCAAGACCGGACGGCAGTGGGTGACCCGCGGGTGAATTGGACGTCGCGACACGGTCCTGGCAGGCACGACTGGCGCCTATTATGAGTAAGACTCAGTAATACTGGTGACGGAGCCGTGACAGCGATGAGGGAAAACCCCATGCCAGGCGGTCCGGTCGGCGGCGACGAGCTGGCGACGCAGATCGGCGAGAGCGTCGCGCGTCTGTCGCGGCGCCTGCGGGCGGGCTCGGCCAGGTTGTTGGCGCCCTTCGGACTCACGGACGCCCAGGCCCGGGCACTGCGCATGGTGGGACGCAACCGCGTACCGCTCCGCATGTCGGAGATCGCCCGCCGGATCCAGATCGTCCCGCGCTCGGTGACGACTGTCATCGAGGGGCTCGAAGCGAAGGGGCTCGTCCTGCGCGAGATCGATCCCGAGGACCGGCGCTCGACCCTCGTCCGCATGACCGAAGCCGGGACCCGGTTGTACAGCGAGATCGGCCGTGCCAGGGACGCCGCGGCCGTCGACCTGTTCAGCCGCCTGTCGCCCACGGATCAGGCCGCGCTGCGGTCGCTGCTCGGCACGGTCGAGGCGACTGACGGGCAGCTGGGCGCGGGAGCAAGTGCCGGCCCGGCCGGTAAACGCACGAAGGCCCGCGGGCGATGATGCACGGCGGCGGGGGACTGGGGATTGGCGTCGGTCGTGGAGCCGGCGGCTCCATGCGCTCGCTCATCCGGGACCGCACGGTCGTCGGGAGCAAGGTCCCGAAGGGAACCGTGCGACGCATCCTCAGGTGCCTCGCGCCCTTCAAGGGCAAACTGGCGTTGTTCTTCGGGCTCACGATCGTCGACTCGTCGATCGGCGTCGCGGTCCCGCTCGTCTACCGGGCGATCATCGACACCGGAATCGGCCACCGCGACACGCGCCTCATCGTCGTGCTCGCCCTCGTGATCGGCGGGCTGGCCGTTCTGGACGCCGGGCTGTCGCTGGGAGAACAGCTCTGCACCGCGCAGGTGGGCCAAGGTCTCATCTATGACTTGCGGACGCGCGTGTACACCCACGTCCAGAAGATGTCGCTCGCGTTCTTCACTCGCACCCAGACCGGCGCCCTCGTCAGTCGACTGAACAACGACGTGCTCGGCGCCCAGCAGGCGACGACGGACATCCTGTCCTCGGTCGTTGGCAACCTGCTGAGCGTCCTCATGGTCCTCACGACGATGCTGATCCTGTCCTGGCAGATCACCCTTGTCGCGCTCGCCCTCCTGCCTGCGTTTGCGATCCCGGCGCGCTTCATGGGTCGGCGCCTCGGGGCGATCACGCGGGAGGGCTACGTACTGGCCGCGGACATGAACGCGACGATGGCGGAGCGCTTCAACGTCGCGGGAGCCCTCCTCGTCAAGCTCTTCGGTCGCGCCGGTGAAGAGGAGGAGCTGTTTGCCGGACGCGCCGGTCGCGTGCGCGACATCGCCATCCTCCAGTCGATCTACGCCCGGGTGTTCTTCATCTCGCTGACCGTCACTGCTGCTCTCGCCACCGCCCTCGTCTACGGCTGGGGCGGATCGATGGTCGTCCACGGGCTCCTCGAGCTCGGCACGCTCGTCGCCATGACGGCCTACCTCAACCGCCTCTACGGCCCTCTCACCCAGCTCTCGAACGTCAACGTCGACGTGATGACGGCGCTCGTCTCGTTCGACCGCGTCTTCGAACTGCTCGACCTCGCGCCGATGATCGCCGAGCGTGAGGACGCCGTGACCCTGCCGCACGGCCCAGCGACGATCGAGTTCGGGCACGTGGACTTCACCTACCCACGCGCCGGCGAGGTCTCCCTCGCCTCGCTCGAATCGGTGGCCGCGCTGGAGACCTCGGCGCCCCGCCAGGTGCTGTACGACATCACGTTCCGCGCCGAACCGGGTGAACTCGTCGCCCTGATCGGGCCGTCCGGCGCCGGCAAGACGACCATCACCCACCTCGTCGCGCGCCTTTACGACGTCACCGGCGGGTCCGTGCGGATCAACGGACTCGACGTGCGCGACGTGACCCTCGACTCGCTGCGGGCCGGTGTCGGGATGGTGACCCAGGACGCCCACATGTTCCACGACACGATCCGCGCCAATCTCGTCTACGCGCGCCCCGGTGCCACGGAGGCCGAGCTGCGCGAGGCGCTCGCCGGGGCGCAGATCCTGGACCTCGTGGACAGCCTGCCGGACGGTCTCGACACGCTCGTCGGCGACCGCGGCTACCGGCTCTCCGGGGGCGAGAAGCAGCGCATGGCGATCGCCCGGCTACTGCTTAAGGCGCCGGACGTCGTGGTCCTCGACGAGGCGACGGCGCACCTCGACTCGGAATCCGAGGCGGCGGTGCAGCAGGCCCTCAGGACGGCGCTCACCGGCCGGACCTCGCTGGTCATCGCCCACCGTCTCTCGACGGTGCGCGATGCCGACCTCGTGCTCGTGATCGACGAGGGCCGCATCGTCGAACGGGGGACCCACGACGACCTCATCTTGCGGGGCGGCCTCTACGCCGAGCTCTACCGGACCCAGTTCCGCCAGCAAAGTTCCCCGCCGGACGCGCCCCCCGACGCCGCCGCCGAGCCCTCGTGGGATGGCGGATTCGGTACGGACCCGGACCCGCAGTGGAGCAGCTAGCGACCAGCGAACGGCCCGCTCATTCCGTATGTGGTCCGGCCGACACCAGCGGACAACTCACGTGACGTGCGTCGCGGGCCCGCCGTTCCATTGTCACTAGCGTCGCCGGCGATGAGGGTTTCGCTCGCAGCCAAACGTGAGGGCGTCGTCAGGAAGGTGGCAGCAACGTCTCCTGGCCGGACGCGATCGGTCGTCGGACTCGCGCGCGCCTGTCATCCCGGGCCGGTCGTGGCGGTGAGCACAGCTGCTGTCGGCTACGCGCTCGCGATCGGGTGCACCCGCCGGGAGGCGATTCGGGTCGGCCTCGCGGTGTCCTCGGGCCAGCTCGCGATTGGATGGCAGAACGACTGGACCGATGCGGTACGCGACCAGCTCGGAGGGCGACGGGACAAGCCGATCCCGAACGGCGAAGTCACCAGAAGTCTCGTCGGAACTGCCGCGGTGCTCGCCGGGGTCTGTTGTGTTCCGGCCTCGCTTGCGAACGGGCGAACCGCTGGCCTGACGCACCTCGCCGCCGTGCTCAGCGCTGCCTCCTACAACGCCGGCCTGAAGTCCACGCCGGCCTCCTTTGTCCCGTACGCGTTTTCCTTCTCGCTGCTTCCGGTCTTCGTGCAACTGAGCCGAGAAGACGCTTCCTTCCCGCCGGCGTGGGCGCCGGCAGCGGCCGGAGCCCTCGGAGTTGCCGCGCACCTGTTGAACGCCCTGCCTGACCGTGAGCTTGACCGCTCTCTCGGGATCCTCGGCCTGCCTCAGCGTCTCAGCCGCGAGAGGAGTCTTGCGCTCGCTGGAGTGCTCCTCGTGGCGTCTTCCGGACTGGTCAGCTTCGCACCTCGTCGTCGTGAGGTCTTGGGCCCGCTTGGCTTCCTGGCATCGCTCGCCCTCGCCGGGGCCGCAGTGCGCGCCGGACGCGCTCGCGACGACCGCAGGGCCTTTCGTCTCGTGCTGGTGCTCGCGCTACTCGACGTGGCGCGGCTTCTCCTCGAGGGCGGCCGCGTGCGGGACAGCGCGTCGTGGGTCCCCGGGAGTGACGAAGGAGTCGTCTGCCTGGCCGGAGGCCAATCTGCGGGGCCGCTCGAGACCTTCGGACACCGCTAGAGGATCCGGTCGCCTTCCCGGGGGCCGGAAGGCGGGCTACGTGGACGGCTGCTCACCCCGAAAGGGGTTTGCACAACACCGACCCGGTCGGACCCGCCGCCGCGGCGGGGTTCCCGGCCCAAAGACAAGAACACCACGGGTACCGACTCGCAGCGTCGGCATCCGTGGTGTCCCCAGCAGCCGGACTACTCCTCTTTCTTCAGCTCGCGGTCGATGTGGGCCAGCTGGCGCTTCGCCCTCTCGATCGGAGCCGACAGGTGCGAGGCCGTCTCGTCAAGCACCTTGCGGAAGTGCTGGTAGGAATCGGCGAACGCCCCTTCGAGCTCCGTCGCCTCCTCCAGCATCGACACGATGAAGCGGCGTTGCGCCTCCAGGTCGGCGACGAGCGCGTCCCGGCGTTCCGTCGCCTCGTGGAGCAGGGCCTCCGCCTCGGCGTGAGCCTTGGAGAGCGCCTCGGCGGCCTTGGACTCCGCCTCCTTGTGGATCGTCGTCGCGGCCGCGGCGGCTTCATCGCGCAGCCGAGACGTCTCCTTGGTGACACTCCGCCGGAGGTCCTCCGCCTGCTTCACCTTGGCGGCGGCGGCCGATTCGGCCGCCTTGGCGGTCGCTTCGGCGGCGGCGGCCGCCTCTTTGTGCATCGCTTCAGCGGCGGCGGCCGCCTCCTCGATCTTGGCGGCGGCGGCCGACTCGGCCTCCTTGGCGGTCGCCTCGGCAGCAGCGGTCGCCTCAGCCTGGATGCGGGACACCTCCTTGGCGGCTGAGCTGCGGGTATGCTCGGCGACCTTCAGCTTGGCGGCGGCCTCCGTCTCGGCCTCCTTGCGGGTCGTCTCGGCGTCGGTCTTGGCCGCTTCCCGCATGTGGTTCGAGTCCTGCGAGGCGGAGCGCCGCAACAGGTCCGCGTCCCGCTGCGCCGAGGCGCGCATCGTCTTCACCTCGGCCTCGGCCGCCTCGATCTTCTCGCGCGCTTGCGCGGCGGCCTCCTCGACGGCGTGCATCGCCGTGCGCAGGATGCTCGCGGCCGCTTCGCTCGCCATGACAGCGAGCTCGGTCTCGCTGAACTTGGTGAGATCCGGCGGCTGCTCGCGCAGCCGCGCCAGCTCGGCCTCGAGCTCCGAGATCCGCGCGCGCAGGTGGTGTTGCCGTCCGTTGCCCTCCCGGTCGTCGAGCTGGTCGGCGTCGCCCGCGACCTCCGGGGCCCGGGTGCCCGCCTCGGGCCGCGGGGCTTCTCTTTCGTCGGCTGGCGCGGCTCCGTGACGCCGGCGGAACCGCCTCGGGGTGTCGGGAACCGAACTCTCGACTACCGGCTCAGCGGTCTTCTTCTCGCCGGCGGGTGCCCCGCCCGCTGCCGACTCCTTGCCTTGTGCGACCGACATTGGACCTTCCTTCTCTGCCGTGGGCAGCGCGATGGGTGCCCGCGGGTGAACCCGTGTCTAGCTGGGGGGTGGGGAGCTGCGCGCCCTGTTCCCGTCGTCTTGTCCGTGCTCGGCCGCGTCCGGCCCGCCACTTCCCGGCTCACCGTCCACCGGGAGGGACATCGGGCCTTCCTTCCTGCCGCCACGGAGAACCGCCGTCGCGACAATGCCGCCGGTCTGCATGGTATAGAGCGAGTGGCCGAAGGTCCACTATCTGCGTTATCTCATGGCCAATCTGGGTCAAGACGGCAGCCGCGTACCCGCGTCAAGCCGACTGGTCCCGCCCCGCGCGACAGGCGCGTCGTGCCGGGGGCGCCGGCGCACGACGGATAGTCTTCGACTGCCTGTCGGAGCTGCGTCCCCGCGACAAGGGACGCACCAGCCGGGCCGGGCGTTCGGCGGGCGGCGCCGCGCTGTCCGGGGCGCGGGCTGGGAGGAGCATGTTCTCAGGAATCGTCGAGGAGATGGGGGTCCTGCTGCGTGCCGAGGACGGGCGCTATCGCTTCGGGTCCTCGCTCGTCGCCGGTGATCTCGTGATCGGCGACTCCGTCGCCGTGAACGGCGCCTGCCTCACGATCGTCGACCGCGCCCCGGGCTGGCTGGAGAGCGACGTGTCGCCCGAGACGCTGCGACGGACCACCCTCGGGGACCTCGAGGTCGGCGACCCGGTCAATCTCGAACGTCCCGTGCGCCTCGCCGACCGCCTCTCGGGACACGTCGTACAGGGTCACGTCGACGCCGTCGGGGAGGTGCTGGCCGCGGCCCCCGATCTGCGCGTCAGGATCCCGCCCGCGCTGATGCGCTACTGCGTGGAGAAGGGTTCCATCGCCCTCGACGGCGTCAGCCTGACGATTTTCGACCTCGACGAGGAGAGCTTCTCGGTCGCGGTGATCCCCTACACGGCGGAGCACACGACGCTCGGCGTGAGGTCGGCGGGTGATCCTGTGAACATCGAGGTCGACGTGACGGCGAAACAGGTCGAGAAGCTGCTCGCGCCCTACGTCGCCAAGCTGACATGACGCCGCGCCGGATCCACGGCGAGATCGCCGACGAGGTGCGGGGGAGCAGCGCCCCGGCCGGTCCGGCGGGTGCCGGGATCGTCCTCGACCACGTCGACAAGCACTTCTTCCACAACGGAACCTCGGTCATCGCCCTGGCAGAAGTCAGTCTCTCGGTGGCCGCCGGCGAATTCGTGAGCGTCATCGGGCCGAGCGGTTGCGGCAAGTCGACGCTGCTGCGGATCATCGGCGGGCTGCTCGCCCCCGACGGCGGCGACGTCCGGATCGGCGACGCGACGCCCGCCGAGGCCCGGGCTGCCAAGCGCTTCGGATTCGTCCCCCAGACCCCCGCCCTCCTGCCGTGGCGCTCGGTCGCCGGCAACGTGACCCTGCTGCGCGACGTCGGGCGCCTGCCGTGGCGCCGCCACGCGTCTTCCGGTCCCGACGACTCCGGCGACGCCGCCAGCGACCCGATGGCGCTGCTCGCGCAGGTCGGACTCAGCGGCTTCGCGAGGTCCCTGCCGAGAGAACTCTCCGGCGGGATGCAGCAGCGCGTCAGCCTCGTGCGGGCCTTCGCCCTCGGGTCACCGATCCTGCTCATGGACGAGCCGTTCGCCGCCCTCGACGAGATCACGCGGGACGCGATGCGCTACCAGCTGCTCGACATCTGGGGCCAGACGCAAAAGACGGTGGTCTTCGTCACGCACTCGATCCCGGAGGCGGTCATCCTGTCGGACCGCGTCGTCACGATGGCCGCCAGGCCCGGCCGGGTCGCCTCGGTCGAGCAGATCACGCTCCCGCGGCCACGCACCGAGGACATGGAGGACTCCGAGGAGTTCGCCTTCCACGCCCACCACGTCCGTTCCGCGCTGCGGGCGAGCTGGGAAGGCGGTGAGCCGTGAGCGGGAACCGGGCGCGATTCGCCCGGCGGGGCGACACCGTGCCGGCCGGGCCCGCCGGCCTCCGGCCGCCGAGGGTCGGCTGGCTCCGTCGTGTCGTGCGCACCGTGTTACCGGGGATCGTCGCCTTCGCCCTCCTCTTTGGCGGCTGGGAGTTCGGCGTGCGCTACACCCACATCCCCGCGACGGAGCTCGTCGCCCCGTCGGCGATCTTCCGGGAGCTGTGGCGGGCACCCGGCTTCTTCGCCAGCAACGCCTGGGTTACTCTGCAGGAGGCCTTCTGGGGGTTCCTCGTCGCCTTCGGCGTCTCGATCACCGCCGCGGTCCTGGTCGTGCATTCCAAGGTGATGGACCGCGCGCTCTCACCGATCGTCGTCATGTTCCAGGTGACGCCCATCCTCGCCCTCGCCCCGCCGCTCGCCGTCTGGCTGGGCTTTGGGCCGCAGCCCAAGATCGTCATGGCGGCGCTCGTCACCTTCGTCCCGTTCTTCACGAACGCGGTCGTCGGATTCCGGGCGATCGACCCCGCCACCTACGAGGTCATGCGTTCGGTCAACGCCAGCAAGCTGGAGATCTTTGCCCGGCTCCGGGTGCCGCACAGCCTGCCGTACCTGCTCGCCGCGACGCGGGTCTGCACCGGTCTCGCCCTCATCGGCGCGGTCGTCGCCGAGTTCTTCAACTCCTCGGCGGGACTGGGCAACATCATCGCGGCCGCCCAGACGTTGCAGCAGCAGAACGTGGTCTGGGCCGCGATCTTCACGCTCATCTTGCTGGGTGTCGTGCTCGTGGGCGCGGTGACCGTTGTGCAGCACCGCCTCCTGCGCTGGGCGGAGGTCGACCCGGACAACGCCTGACCGGTTTGTGCAAGGCGAGCTGGCCTGCGATTCTTGGCCCAAGACGAGAGGGGGCGGCCGTGTCGAGGTTCATCACCCACCGTCGTGACGCGCTGGCGGTGCTCGCGCTCGGCTGTGGCGCGCTGTGCGCGGCCGGCACGCTGGCCGGCGCGGCGGCGAGAGCACCGGCCCGGAGGCACGCGCCGCCGGCGTCGGCGACGACCGGCGTCACGATCCACGGGATCTCGAAGGCCGAGTGCGCGGCGAACCGGCGGGCCGGGTCCATCGTCTTCGTCACGAGCTACAGCTACGCCCCGGCGGCTTCGATCGCCGACGTCGTCGTGGCGGCCCGTCGCGGTTATTTCAAGGACATGTGCCTGCGTGTCGTTCTGCAGCCCGGCTTCAGCACCGACAACGTCGCCCTCGTCAGTGCCGACCGGGCGCAGATCAGCTCGCTCGGCTCCGACAGCGAGGTCCTCGCCGCCCGCGCCGAGGGCGCCCACCTCGAAGGGATCCTCACCTACGGGCACACCGCGATCTCGGAACTCATCACGCCTGGCAACGTGAAGATCACGAACCTGCGCCAGCTCGACGGCAAGGTCATCGGCATCAAGGGGGCGCTTCCCTACGAGGTCTCGGCGATGCTCGCCAAGGCGGGGGTGAATCTCGGCTCGCTGCAACTCGTCCAGGTCTCGTACGACCCGGTGATCATCGACCAGGGCCGCATCATGGGTCTGCCGGTCTACAAGTCGAACGAGATCCGCCAGCTGAACGAGCTCGGCTACAAGTACGAGGTCTGGGACCCGACGAAGTACGGCGTCGCCGCCTCGTTCGCCTCGCTCGTCGTCAACACGGACTTCGCAGCCGCCCACCCTGGTGCGGTGGCGGACTTTCTGCGCGCCGACCTCGCCGGGTTCTGGTGGGCCTACCGCCACCAGGACCAGGCGGTCGCCGACTGCGATCGCCGCGTCCCCCCGCAGCTCGCCATCACGCGCCCGGTCGGGCGGTTCCGCTGGCGGGTCGAGTCCGGCATCGTCGTGCACAGCACGCCGGCCGGCGAGCCGATCGGCGCGATCGACTTCCGCCTCGTCGCGGCGGAGTACGCGCAGGACCTGCGGCTCCACCTGGTCCCCGCCGGCGTGAACATCCACCACGCTTTCGACGCGAGGTTCATCGCCGAGATCTACCGCGGCACGCGGCTCATCTGGCCGTCCCGGTTCAGCTGAGGGCCGGCTCCGGTCCCGCGGCCCCGCCGCGGAGCGTCGTCAGCCGGCCGCGACCTTGCGCTTCTCCAGCTTCTCGGCGAGGTGCGACGGGAGCTCGGCGTAGTGGTCGAACGTGACGCTGAACCGCCCGCGTCCGCCGGTCAACTGGCGGAGCTCCGCCGCGTAGTGCCCGAGCTCGCTGGCGGGGCAGAGCGCGACGATCGTCTGCGCGCCGTCGGCGTCGCTCGCGCTCGACAGCACACGGCCCCGGCGGCTGTTCAGGTCGCCGAGCACGTCGCCTTGGAAGCGCGCCGGGCAGTTCACCTCGACGCGGTCGATCGGCTCGAGCACGACGGGTCCGGCCTGCTCGAAGGCGAGCGCGAAGCCGAGCGCCCCGGCCATCTCGAAGCTCGCCTCGGACGAGTCGACGGTGTGGAACTTGCCGTCGTCGCAGGTCACCCGGGTGTCGACAACCGGGTATCCGTAGATCCCGCCCTGGTTCATCGCGCGGCGCACGCCCTTCTCGACCGCGGGGATGAACTGGCGGGGGATCGCGCCGCCGACGATCTTGTCGACGAACTCGAAGCCTGATCCCCGCTCGAGCGGTTCGACCCGCAGGTGGACGACCCCGAACTGGCCGTGGCCGCCGCTCTGCTTCTTGTGCCGTCCCTCGGCGTCGGCGGGTTTGCTGATCGCCTCCCGGTACGGGATCCGCAGGTCCTCGGTCTCGAGGTCGACGGAGAATTTCCGGTGGAGGCGCTCGCAGATCACCTGCAGGTGCGTCTCGCCCATCCCCGAGAGCACGGTCTGGTGCGTCTCGTCGTCCCGGCGGACCTCGAACGAGGAGTCCTCCTCTCTCAGGCGGTGCAGCCCGGTCATCATCCGGTCCTCGTCGCCTGTCGTCCGGGGCTTCACCGCGATCGAGAAGGCGGGCGGCGTGACCGGCCCGAACTCGACGGTGACGGGGGACGACTTCGGCGCCAGCGTGTCGCCGGTGCGCGTCTCGGCGAGCTTGGGGATGGCGACGATGTCGCCCGCCACGGCCTCCGAGACGGGGGCCGCCTCCTTGCCCCGCATCGCCTCCAGGACGTGGAGGCGCTCGTCCGAGCGCGTGCGCGAGTTCACGAGCACGACGTCGGGACGTAGCGTCCCCGAGACGATCTGCAGCAGGGAGATCCGGCCGACGAACGGGTCGACGATCGTCTTGAACACGCGGGCGAGCGGTTGGGCGGTCGCGTCGTCCGCGACCTCGATCGACTGGTCCCCGGCACGGGCCTTGACCCGCCGTCGCGGCGGGATGGCGCAGACGAGGTCGAGGAGCCGGTCGAGCCCGACGCCCGTGAGGGCGGAGCCGCACAGCACGGGCTGGACCGTGCCGTCCGACACGCCGACCGCGAGGGCCCCCGACAGCTCCGCCGGCGAGGGGATGTCGCCCTCGAGGTACCGCTCCATCAGGGTGTCGTCGGCGACGACGATCCCCTCGATGAGGTTGTCCCGCACGCGGGCCTCGAGCGGGGCCATGTCGTCCGGCACGGGGCCGGTCGAGGCTTTCCCGTTCTCGTAGCTGACCGCGCGGTCGGCGAGCAGGTCGACGAGGCCGCGGAACTCCGTCTCGGCGCCGATCGGGAGCGCGAGCGGCGCGATACCCGCCCCGAAGGTCTCGCGCAGCCCGTCGAGGGTGCGGGAGAAGTCGGCCCGCTCGCGGTCGAGCTTGTTCACGAACACGACCCGCGGCACGCCACGTTCCGCCGCGAGCCGCCAGACCGCCTCCGTCTGGACCTCGACGCCCTCGACGGCGCTCACCAGCACGACGGCGAGGTCGGCGACGTCGAGCGCCAGCTCGACCTCACCGATGAAGTCGACGAATCCCGGCGTGTCGATCAGGTTGACCTTGTACTCGCCCCAGGTGAGGGGGGCGATCGCCATCGAGACCGAGATGTGCCGCTTCACCTCTTCAGGCTCGAAGTCCGAGACCGTCGTCCCGTCCTCGACGCGGCCCTTGCGCGGGATCACCCCGGCGAGGTGCAGCAGGGACTCGGTAAGCGTCGTCTTTCCGGTTCCACCGTGCCCGATGAGGACGACGTTCCGGATCTGGCCGGGCGACAGATTGCTCAACGACCGCACCTCCTTGCACCGCGGTTGGCGGGGTGACCGCATCGTAGGCGGAGGGTGGGGGCTCGGCGAACGGCGCCGGCCCGCCGGTAGGCTCGTCACGTGCGACGCGGTGAACTGGCCCCCGGGTTCTCGCTCCCCGACGAGCGGGGGGTGGTGCGCAGCCTCGGCGAATTCCTCGCCGCCGGCCCGGTGGTGCTCTTTTTCTACCCGGCGGCGATGACCGCCGGCTGCACCGCCGAGAGCTGCCATTTCCGCGACCTCGGCGCCGAGTTCGCGGCGCTCGGGGCGACCCGGGTCGGCATCAGCCACGACGACGTCGCCACGCAGCTGCGTTTCAGCGAGATGCACGGCTTCGACTACCCGCTTCTCTCCGACCCCGACGGTGCCGTCGCCCGCCTCTACGGCGTCCGCCGCGCCTTCGGCCCCCTGCCGACGAGGCGCTGGACCTTCGTGATCGGCGCCGACGGCCGCATCGCCGAGGTGGTCAGAAGCGAGACCCGGATGGCCGTCCACGCCGATCGCGCCCTCGCGGTGCTGCGCGAGCTGGCCGCCCGCTGAGCGACCAGGCCGCCCCCCGGCGACCGGGAGGGGACCCTCGCTAGCCTGCGGGCGTGCGCGGGCGGTTGCTCATTGACACAGGCCCGCTGAGGACGAACCCGCAGTACCGCCGGCTGTGGTCCGGCTACCTCGTCAGCACCTTCGGCGGCGAGATCACCTTCGTCGCGGTGCCCTTCCAGGTGTACCGGATGACGCACTCGACGCTCGAGGTCGGGCTCGTCAGCCTCGCCCAGCTCGGCCCGCTGCTGATCGGCTCGTTCGGGGGCGGGCCGATCGCCGACGCCTTCAACCGCCGGCGGCTGCTGCTCGTCACGCAGGTCCTGCTGGCCGCGACGAGCCTCGGGCTCGCCCTCAACGCCCAGTCGGCCCGTCCGGCCCTGTGGCCGGTCTTCGTCTGCAGCGCCGCCGCGGCGGAGGTCTCGGGGCTCGACAGCCCGACACGGTCGGCCCTCGTCGCGGACCTGGTCGAGCGGGGATCACTCACCCAGGCGATGGCGCTGTGGCAGCTGATGTTCAGCTTGAACGTCGTCGTCGGCCCGGCGCTGGCCGGAGTGCTGATCGGCCGGTTCGGCCTCGGGATCGCGTACTGGGTTGATCTCGCGACCTTCGCCGTCTCGCTGGGGAGCATCCTGCGGATCTCGTTCCCCTCCACGCGGGCCGTCCGCCCGCAGCTCACCCCGGCCGCCTTCGTCGCCGGCCTGCGCTACCTCGCCCGCCACCAGGTGCTGCAGGCCGTCTACCTCGTCGACCTCAACGCGATGGTGTTCGGGATGCCCCGGGCCCTCTTCCCGGCGCTCGCCGTGCTGCGCTTCCACGGCGGGGCCGAGACGGTCGGGCTCCTCTACGCCGCCCCCGGGGCCGGGGCGCTCCTCGGCGCCGCCAGCGCGGGCTGGGTGACGTCGATCCGCCGCCAGGGGATCGCCGTCCTCGCCGCCGTGGCGGCGTGGGGCTGCGCCATCACGGCCTTCGGCTTCGCGACGGCGCTCGGGCTCGCCCTCGTGCTGCTGGCCTGCGCCGGGGCCGCCGACGTCATCTCGGCCGTGTTCCGCTCGACGATCCTCCAGCTCGAGGCGCCGGACGCCCTGCGGGGCCGGCTCCAGGCGGTCCAGACCGCGGTCGTCGCCGGGGGGCCGCGCCTCGGCGACCTCGAGTCCGGTGCGGTCGCGGCGGCGATCGGCGTGGTGAACTCGGTGATCGCCGGCGGGGCCGTCTGCCTCGTCGGCGTGGCGGTAATCGCGCAGCGCATGCCGCGTTTCGTATCGTTTGTCGCACAGAAGACGCCGGCGCGGACCGTGCCCGGCGGGGGCGATGTGGAAGGGTAGGGCCATGGAAGTCGGCATCGTTGGAGGGACCGGGCCCGCCGGACGGGCGCTCGGCGCGCGCCTGGCAGCGAACGGGGCGACGGTCATACTCGGCTCGCGGGACGCCGAGCGCGCCCGGCAAGCAGCCGGGGAGATCATCGCCCGCTGGCCCGGGCTGAGCCTCGCCATCTCCGGCGCGGCGAACGAGGAGGCGGCCGGCCAAGAGATCGTCGTGCTGGCGACCGTCTGGGACGCCGTCGTCGCCACGGCCGTCGGGTTGGCCGCGCAGCTCGAGGGCCGCGTCGCCGTGTCGATGGCGAACGCCATCACCCGGGTGGGCCCCGAGTTCCAGGCGCTCGTCCCGGTGCGCGGCTCGCTCGCCGCGACGATCCAGGCCGCCGTGCCCGGCTGCCGCGTGGCCGCCGCCTTCCAGCACCTCCCCGCGGGACGACTCGGCCAGCTCGACCAAGCGATGGACGCCGACGTGCTCGTCTGCGCCGACGACGAGCAGGCGGCGGAGGCGACGGTGCGGCTCGTCGAGTCGGTCCCAGGGCTGCGTGCCTGGCGGGCCGGCTCGCTCGCCTCGGCGGGGGCCGTGGAGGCGCTGACGGCGGTGCTCGTCAACGTCAACATCCGCTACCGGACCCACACGACGCTCCACCTCGCCGGGATGCCGGGGCCAAAGGGCGAGACCCGGCGGTGACGATGCGGCTGTACGACACGGCGCGGCGTGAGATCGTGCCGTTCGAGCCCGGCCGCGTCGTCACGATGTACACCTGTGGGATCACGCCGTACGACTCGGCGCACCTCGGCCACGCCGCGACGTACCTCACCTACGACGTTCTGCAACGCAGGCTGCGGGACCTCGGCCACGAGACGCGCTGTGTGCGCAACGTGACCGACGTCGACGACGACATCCTGGCCAAGGCGCGCCGCCTCGGCGTGCACTACCTCGACCTCGCGACCGACGAGACGGCCCGCTTCGACCGCCAGATGCGGGCCCTGGGGCTGTTGGAGAGCTTCGCCGAGCCGCGCGCGACCTCGGCGATCCCGGACATCCTCGGCTTCGTCGGGATGGTGCTGGGCTCCGGCCACGCCTACCGGGCCGGGGGGGCGGTCTACTTCGAGGTCTCGTCGTTCCCGCGTTTCGGCCGCGTGAGCGGGCTGTCCCGGGACGAGATGCTCGTCCTCGCCGCCGAGCGCGGCGGCCGGGTCGACGACCCGGCGAAGCGCGACCCCCTCGACTTCGTGCTCTGGCAGCCGTCGCTCGCCGACGAGCCGGCCTGGGACTCGATGTGGGGGCCGGGGCGCCCCGGCTGGCACATCGAGTGCTCGGCGCTGGCGATGCGCGAGCTCGGCCCGACGATCGACCTCCACGGCGGCGGTACCGACCTCATCTTCCCGCACCACGAGTGCGAGGTGGCGCAGTCGGAGGCGGCGACGGGGGAGACCTTCGTCCGGCACTGGATGCACGTGGCCATGGTCCGCCTCGGCGGCGAGAAGATGGCGAAGTCGCGGGGCAATCTCGTCTTCGTCGGCGACCTGCTCGCCAGCTACGAGCCGGCGGCGCTGCGGCTCGCCCTTTTCGACCACCACTACCGCACCGAGCTCGACTGGGAGGAACGGCTCCTCGAGGCGGCGAACGTCCGCCTCGCCGCCTGGCGCCGGGCCGGCCAGGGCGACGGCGCGCTCGACGAGGTGCGGGCCCGGCTGGACGACGACCTCGACACACCCGGCGCGCTGCGGGCCATCGACGCCGCCGCCCGGGCGGGCGCAGGCGTCTCACGGGCCGCGGCGCTGCTCGGCGTGGAGTCCTGAGTCCAAAGGCGGCCCCCGGCGACCCATTAGGCTGTCACGCACCAGCAGCGCCAAAGAAGCGTTGCATTCCGCCGAACCGGGGGTCAACGTGTGGGAGATCCGCCGCCGAACATCACCGTCGCCGTACCTGACGGCTCGACGCGCGAGGTGGCCCGCGGCTCGACGGCGGCCGACCTCGCCGCTTCGATCGGCAAGCGGCTCGCGGCGGACGCCGTCGCCGCCGAGGTGAACGGGGTCCTCGTCGATCTCGGCACCACGCTCGCCGAGGGCGACGTCGTGCGGATCATCACCGGGGGAGCCGACGAGGGCCGCACGGTGATCCGCCACTCGACGTCGCACGTGATGGCCCAGGCGGTCCTCGCCGTCTACCCGGGGGCGCGCCTCGCGATCGGGCCGGCGATCGAGGACGGCTTCTACTACGACTTCGAGCTGCCCGACTCCAAGCGCTTCTCGAACGAGGACCTGCCGGCGATCGAGGCGCAGATGCGTGCGATCATCGCCGCCGACCAGCCCTTCGTCCGGGAGGAGCGCTCGATCGACGAGGGGCTGGCTCTCTTCGCCGACCAGCCGTTCAAGCAGGAGATCATCGCCGGAGTCGCCACGGCCCACGGGGAGGCGGACCCCGACTTCGCGGCCGAGGCCGCCGTCGGCGGGGCGGCCGTGACGACGTACCGCAACACCCCCGAGTTCGTCGACCTGTGCCGCGGCCCGCACGTGCCCACGACCGGCCGGCTCGGGCACTTCAAGCTGACGCGGGTCGCCGGCTCGTACTGGCACGGCGACGAGCGCCTGCCACAGCTGCAGCGGATCTACGGCACCGCCTGGGAGTCCGCGGCGGCGCTCGCCGAGTACCTCCACCGGCTCGAGGAGGCCGAGCGGCGCGACCACCGCCGGCTCGGCATGGAGCTCGACCTTTTCCACTTCCCGCCGGAGATCGGCGGCGGGTTGCCGGTCTTCCACCCGAGAGGCGCCCTCGTGCGCCAGCTGATGGAGGACTTCGCGCTGGGGATGCACCTCGCCCACGGTTACGAGCAGGTGTGGACGCCGCACATCACGAAGTCGACCCTCTACGAGTCCTCGGGCCACCTGGGCTGGTACGCGGCGAGCATGTACCCGCCGATGGAGATGGAGGGCGCCACCTACTACCTGAAGCCGATGAACTGCCCGATGCACATCCTCATCTACAAGGACCGGGGGAGGTCGTATCGGGACTTGCCGCTGCGGTACTTCGAGTTCGGCACCGTCTACCGCTTCGAGCGCTCCGGGGTGCTGCACGGCCTGACCCGGGTGCGCTGCATCACCCAGGACGACGCGCACATCTTCTGCGCGCCCGACCAGCTCGCCGGGGAACTTCGCTCGCTGCTCGCTTTCGTCCTCGAGGTGCTGCGCGCCTTCGGGCTCACCGAGTTCGAGGCCGAGCTCTCGACCAGGCCGGAGAAGTTCGTCGGTGAGGTCGCCGAGTGGGACCAGGCGACCGCCGCGCTGCGCAGTGCCCTCGAGGCGGCGGAGATCCCCTACGTCGTCGCCGAAGGGGAGGGTGCGTTCTACGCCCCGAAGATCGACGTGCACATCCGCGACGCCATCGGCCGGCGCTGGCAGCTGTCGACGCTGCAGGTCGACTTCCAGCTGCCGAACCGCTTCGACCTCGGCTTCGTCGGCGCCGACAACGAGCGGCACCGGCCCCAGATGATCCACCGGGCGCTGTTCGGGTCGGTCGAGCGGTTCTTCGCCATCCTGCTCGAGCACTACGCCGGGGCGCTGCCGACCTGGCTCATGCCGGTCCAGGTCCGCGTGCTCCCGGTGCGCGACGCCAACGCCGCCTACGCCGCCGCGGTGACCAGCCGGCTGGCCGGGGCCGGGTTCCGGGTCGAGACCGACGAGGCCGCCGAACCGTTGGGGGCGCGGGTGCGCCGGGCCAAGCTCGAGAAGGTGCCGTACATCCTCGTCGTCGGCGACGACGATGAGCGCGACGGCTCCGTCGGCGTGAACGCCCGCGGGGCGACGACGCCCGAGCGCGGGGTGGCGCTCGAGGCGTTTCTCGCCCGGCTTTCCGGGGAGGTCGCGACCCGCGGCCGGCCCGAGGACGGCGCGACGTGACCCTCGACCACCTCTGGGCCGGCTGGCGCTCGGACTACGTGACGTCGGTGTCCGACACCTTCGGGCCACCCGAGGAGTCGGCCGAGCCCACCGGCGGGGGTTCGCCCGAGAACTGCGTGTTCTGCCGGATCCTCGCCGCCGCCGACGCCGACGAGCGCTACGTCGTGCACCGCGGGCCGCACACGGCGGTCATCCTCAACGCCTACCCGTACGCGAGCGGGCACCTCCTCGTCCTGCCGACCCGGCACCTGCGCCGGCTGGGCGAACTGGACGCCACCGAGAGCGCCGAGCTGTGGGCGACGACCCTCGACGCGGCGGCCGCGCTGCAGCGCGCCTACAGCCCGGACGGCCTCAACCTCGGCGCCAACCTCGGCCGCGCCGCCGGGGCGGGGTTGCCGGACCACCTGCACCTCCACGCCGTGCCGCGCTGGGTGGGGGACACGAACTTCATGACCGCCGTCGCCTCGGTGCGCGTGCTGCCGGAGGCGTTGGCCGAGAGCTGGCGCCGGATCGTCGCGGCCTGGCCCGGGTGACGGGGAACGGTCCGGAAACCGTGCCACGGCCAGCATTTCCGTCGTCCCTGGTAGCGTTGATCGCGCCCGAGCAGGAGGGGCGATGATCGACGGCCGGCGGGGCAAGAAGGCGAGCGGGGGCGATGCCGTGCCCCCGGCACGGGCGCGGCGTTCGCTCGGCCAGCGGATGGTCGCGCTGGGAATCAGCGCCGACGCGGTCACGACGACCGGCGTGCTCCTCGCGGCGGGAACCGCCGTGCTCATCGCCTACCACTGGTTCATCGTCGGGGTCGCGCTGATCATCATCGGCGGGCTGATGGACACCCTCGACGGGCACGTCGCCAAGGCGGCGGGGACCGCCTCGCCCCGCGGGGCATTTTTCGACTCGGTTGCCGACCGCGTCGCCGACGCGTTGATCTTCGGCGGGCTGGCCTGGTACTTCATCCGGGCGCACGACGCCAATGCCGCCCTCGTGCCGATCGGGATCCTCGCGGTGAGCAGCGTCGTCTCGTACCAGCGCGCCAAGGCCGAGTCGCTCGGGTTCAAGGCCCAGGGCGGGATGATGGAACGCGCCGAGCGCCTCATCTTCCTCGGCTGCACGCTGTTCATCGCCTTCTTCGCGCCGGTGGCCCTCGTGCCCCTGCTGCTGACGTTGCTCACGCTGACCGCGCTGACCTGCGTCGGGCGGTTCCGCCGGGTCTGGGCGCAGGCGACCGCGGCCACGCGGCAGGCCGGATCCCCCGCCCGCGCCGGCACCCACCCGTGGCGCCCGGCCCTTCGTGCCGACCAGCCCCGCCGGGTACGGCGCGACCTCGTCCCGCTGTCGACCCGCCTGCGCGTCGTGTTCGGCGCGACCGGCGAGCCCACGGCCGGCCACCCCAAGCGCGCCGGCCGCCACCGCAGCGCGCGTGCCTCCGGCCGCCGGTTCGACAGCGACCGCTGACCGCCCCGCGGGGCACCGGGCGCCCGACCCGATGAGCGGCGCGCGAGCGCGGCTCATCTACCTCGGCTACAAGAACGGCGCCGCCGTCCTGCGGCTGCTGCCGAGCCCCGTCGGACGCGCCCTCGCGGGCGGCCTCGGGCTCGCTGCCTGGGCGACGGGCCCCAAGCGCCGCGCCGTCGTGGCGGCGAACCTCCGCCGGGTGCTCGGGCCGGGGGCGACGCCCGCCGCGCTGCGGCGGACGGTCCGGCGGGCTTTCGTCAACTACGCGATGTACTGGGCGAACGCAGCTCGTCTCGACGCGGCGGACCCGGCCGTGCTCGGCCGGCGCGTCAGCGTCGCCCATCCCGAGCGCTTCCAGGAGGCCGCGGCCCGCGGCCGCGGGCTCGTGATCGTGCTGCCCCACGTCGGCTGCTGGGAAGCAGGGGCGATCTGGACGGCTTCGGTCGGCTACCCGCTCACGTCGATCGGCGAGGAGCTCGAGCCGCCGGAGCTGTTCGACTGGTTCGTCGAGATGCGCAAGCGGGCGGAGCTCACCGTGCTGCGCCCCGGGGGCGCCTCGACGGCGAGACTCCTCGCCGAGCTGCGCGCCGGCCGGGCGGTCGCCCTCGTCGCCGACCGCGACGTGCTCGGCGGGGGACTGCCGACGGACTTCTTCGGCGCGACGACCCCCGTGCCGACGGGGCCCGCCGTGCTCGCGCTGCGCACGGGGGCGGCGGTCGTGCCCGTCGCGATCTACCTCGAGCCCCGGGGCCGTTTCACGGTCTCGCTCTTCCCCGAGCTCGACACCACCCGGACGGGTGACTTCCGGGCCGACATCGCCCGGCTGACCCGTGACATCGTCGCCTCCTTCGAGGTGATGATCCGGGCCCGCCCCGAGCAGTGGCACATCTTCCAGCCGCAGTGGCCCGACGACGAAGCGGCCGCGAACCGATGAGGGTCGCCCTCGTCTCCGCCTACGACCTCGCCGTCCCCGGCGGCGTGCAGGGCCAGGTGCTCGGGCTCGCCCGGGCGCTCGGCGCCGCCGGCCACGAGGTCGTCGTCATCGCCCCCGGTATCGGCGGGGCGGGCCAAACCGCCGGCCTCGACCTGGTCACGGTTGGGCGGTCGCACCTCGTGCCGGCCAACGGCTCGCGCGCCCGGTCGCGCCGACGCCGGGGGCGATGCGGCGGGCGCGGCGGGCGGTCGCGGCGTCGGGGGCCGACGTCGTCCACGTCCACGAGCCCCTCGTCCCCGGGCCGGCCCTCGCCGCGACGTGCACCCGCGACGCACCGGTTCTTGGCACCTTCCACCGCGCCCGGGCGAGCACGGGCTACATCGTCTACGGGCACGCGCTTGCCCGGTTTGTGCACCGGCTCGACGACCGGGTCGCTGTCTCGGCGATGGCGGCGGAGACCCTGCGGTCCGCCGTCGGGCCCTGCGAGGTGGCGATCCTGGGCAACGCCGTGGACCTGGACCGCTTCGCCGCCGCGGAGCCGGCTCCCACCACGGCGCCGACCGTGCTCTTCGTCGGGCGGATCGAGCACCGCAAGGGTCTCGCCGTCCTGCTCGAGGCGTTCGGCGGGCTCCCCGGTGACCTGCGGCTGCGGATCGTCGGCGACGGCCCCGGGGCCGCCGCCCTGCGTCGCGGCGCGGCAGACGGCCGGCTGGAGTGGCTCGGCGCGGTGGGTGACGAGGAGCTCGCGCGACAGCTCGCCGCGGCGGACGTGCTCGTCGCACCGTCGCTCGGGGGGGAGTCCTTCGGCGTCGTCCTGCTCGAGGCGATGGCGGCCGGGACAGCCGTCGTCGCCTCGGACATCCCCGGCTACCGGCTCGCCGCCGGCGGCGCGGCCGGCCTCGTCCCACCGGGGGATGCCGTCGCGCTGCGCGAGTGCGTCGGCCGCCTGCTCGGCGACCCGGACGAGCGGGCCCGCCTCGCCGCCGCCGGCCGGCTCGTCGCCGCCCGTCACTCCTTCACGGAGCTCGCCGCGGCGTACGCGGCGCGCTACGCGGCAGTCATCGCCGGGAGCGGGGGAGATGGCCGCCGGCGCCGCGGCGTCCCCCGGGCGGGAGCCCGCGGACCCCGTACGATGGGGAGGTGATGGCGCGGACCAAGGCGAGCCCGAAGCACCGCACCCCGGCGGGCAGCCGGAGCGTGGCGCGCCCGGTCGCGCCTCCCCGTGCCGCGGCGCTCCCGCCCAAGCCGCCGTCGCTCGGCCACGCCCGCGTGAGCCTCCTCACGGTGGCGGCCACCGCCAAACCGGTGGTCCTCGTCGTCGCCGGCGCGGCGCTCGCCGCCTCCGGAGTTCTCTCGGCGGCCGGCGTCGCGATCGGCGCCGTGCTGGCCGCCTGCGGGATCGTCTTGGTCGCCGGCGACCTGCACTTCTCGTCGCAGCGGCGATTGCTGCGCGGGCTCGGCACCCGGCCCGCCGACCCGGTGGCCGAGGCGCGGCTCGTGAACCTCACCGAGAGCCTGTGTTTCGGCTTCGGCCTCCCGGTGCCGGCCGTCGCCGTCGTCGACGACCCGGCCCCGAACACGCTGGCGCTCGGGCGGGGCGGTGCCGCGACGATCGTCGTCACGACGGGCTGCCTCGACCTTCTCGACCGGATGCAGCTCGAGGCGGTGCTCGCCCACGAGCTCGCGCACGTGAAACGCGGTGACACGGTGGCCGCGGCCGCAACGATGCGGGCCTTCGGCCTCGCCGCGGCGCTCAGCGCCGTCGGCGCCCGTTGGGCCGAGCGCGGCGTCGCCGCCGACCGCGAGTCCCTCGCCGACCTCGCGGCGACGGGTGTCACCCGCTACCCGCCGGCGCTCGCCGACGCGCTCGAGGCGTTCAGCCAGGCACCCACGGTGCGACCCGGCTCGCTGCGGCCCGCCGTCGACCGGCTGACGGCGTGGCAGTGGAGCGCGCCCTTCGCCCGCCACGCCCCGGGCCGGACACGGCCCGGCGAGCTCGACCTGTCGCTGCGGATCGCAGCGCTACGCGAACTGTGACGACGGCGCCCAGGTTCTGGGGGCTGGCCGCGACCTTCGTCCCGGGAAGGGAGTGACCGATGTCGGGCCATTCGAAATGGGCGACGACCAAGCACCAAAAAGGTGCGAAGGACAAGGCGCGGGGCAAGCTCTTCGCCAAGCTCATCCGCCAGGTGGAGGTCGCGGCCCGCGAGGGCGGCGGCGACCTGTCCGCCAACGCCAACCTGCGGACGATGTACCAGAAGGCCCGCGACGCCTCGGTGCCGGCGGACACGATCGACCGCGCGATCAAGCGGGGGACCGGTGAGCTCGAGGGCGTCCGCTACGAGTCCGTCGCCTACGAGGGCTACGCGCCCTCCGGCGTCGCCGTCATCGTCGAGTGCCTGACGGACAACCGCAACCGCACCGGGGCCGAGATCCGCGCCGTGTTCTCGCGCAACGGCGGCTCGATGTCCGAGCCCGGCGCGGTCGCCTGGCAGTTCGAGCGCAAGGGGATCATCACGATCCCGCGCGCGACGGACGAGGACACGATCATGGCGGTCGCCCTCGACGCCGGCGCGCAGGACCTGCGCGACGACGGGACGGTGTGGACCCTCGTGTGCGAGCCGACCGACCTCCACGTGCTGCAGAGCGCCCTCGAGCAGTCCAAGATCCCCATCGACTCTGCCGAGTCGCAGTGGCTGGCGACCACGACCGTCGAGGTCGCCGACGCGACCGGCGCACGTAAGGTGCTCCATCTGCTTGACCTGCTGGAGGACCACGACGACGTGCAGCTCGTCGCCGCCAACTTCGACATCCCCGACGAGATTCTCGATTCGCTCGAGGAGGCCTGAGCCGCGCATCCCCCGCGCCGGCGGGGGTGCTCGATAGAATCGAACGCGTGTTTGTCCTCGGTGTCGACCCCGGCCTTTCGCGCTGTGGCTTCGGCGGGGTCGTCGAGATGGACGGTGAGCAGCGTGCCGTCGCCGCCGGAGTGATCACGAGCGACCCGGCCCTGCCGGTCCCGGCGCGCCTCGCGGAGCTGCACGCCGAGCTGGAGTCCCTCGTCGCCGAGCTCCGGCCCGACGTGGTCGCGGTGGAACGGGTGTTCTTCCAGACGAACGCGCGCACCGCGATGGCGGTCGGCCAGGCGAGCGGCGTCGCGCTGCTCGTTGCCGCCGAACGGGGCTGCCGCATCGTCGAGTACACCTCGAACGAGGTCAAGCTGGCGGTCGCCGGCTACGGCTCGGCGGACAAGGCCCAGGTCCAGCAGATGGTGAAGCGGCTGCTGCGCCTCGCGACCGTGCCCGAGCCGCCCGACGTCGCCGACGCGCTGGCCCTCGCCCTGTGCCACCTCGCGGCCCGCCGCCACGAGGATCTCGTCTCCCGAGCCGACGCGAGGGCCGCGACACCCGAGGGGGCGCGGCGGTGATCGGCTCGCTCACCGGCACGCTCAGCGAGATCGACCTCGCCTCAGAATCGCTCGCCGCGGCGGTCGTCGACGTGGGGGGCGTCGGCTACGAGGTCGTCGTCTCGGCCCGCCACGCCGCCCGGCTCGGGCCAGCCGGCTCGCAAGTCGCCCTCTCCGTCTACACCCACGTGCGCGAGGGCGCGATCACGCTCTACGGCTTTCCGGACCGTGCCGAGCGGCGGCTGTTCGAGCTGCTGATCGGCGCCCACGGCATCGGGCCGGCCCTCGCACTCGCGATCCTCGGCGTCCACCCGCCGGACTCGCTCGCCCAGGCCGTCGCCGGCGGGGACGTCGACGCCCTCACCCTCGTGCCCGGGGTCGGGCGCAAGACGGCGCAGCGCCTCATCGTCGAACTGGCGGGGCGCTTCGACGCCCTGGACACCCTGCCCGCGGCCACCCCCGGCGCGGACGGCGCGCCCTCGGTCCGGGCCGAGGTGGGCGGGGCGCTCGCCGCCCTCGGCTACAGCCCCGACGAGGTGCGCCGCGCCCTGCAGCACCTGCCCCGCGAGGGCACCGTCGAGGAGCTTCTGCGCGAGGCCCTGCAAAGCCTCGCGCCGCACCGATGAGCCCCCGCCGCGACGTCACCGTCGACCGCGACGAGACGCGCAGGCCCGTCGCGCGCTTCGCCGACGAACCCGAAGAGGCGCTCGAGGCGGGGCTGCGCCCCCGCCGGCTCGCCGAGTTCGTCGGGCAGGCCCGCGTGAAAGAGCACCTGGCGATCGTCCTCGAGGCGGCGCGCCGCCGGCAGCAGCCCGTCGACCACCTGCTCTTCGCCGGGCCCCCCGGGCTCGGCAAGACGACGCTCGCCGGCATCGTCGCCACCGAGATGGGGGCCGGCCTGCGGGTGACCTCGGGGGCGGCTTTGCAGCGCGGGGGAGACCTCGCGGCGATCCTCACGGGGCTTCTGCCCGGCGACGTGCTGTTCATCGACGAGATCCACCGGCTCGCCCCGCCGGTCGAGGAGATCCTCTACCCGGCGATGGAGGACTTCCAGATCGACATCGTGATCGGCAAGGGCCCGACGGCCCGCTCGGTCCGCCTCGACGTGCCGCCGTTCACGCTCGTCGGCGCGACGACCCGGACCGGCCTCGTCACCGGGCCGCTGCGCGACCGGTTCGGCTTCGTCACGCGCCTCGAGCACTACGCCCCCGACGAGCTCGAGGAGATCGTGCGGCGCACCGGGCGGCTCCTCGCCGTCGAATGCGCCCCCGAGGGCGCGGCCGAGATCGCGCGCCGGGCCCGTGGCACACCGCGGCTGGCGATCAGGCTTCTGCGCCGGGTGCGCGACTTCGTGGAGGTGCGCGGCGAGGGTGTCATCACCCTCGAGGCGGCCCGCGCCGGCTGCGACGTGTTCGGCGTCGACGAGATGGGTCTCGACCGTCTCGACCGCCAGCTCCTCGAGGTGCTCTGCGTCCGTTTCTCCGGCCGGCCGGTCGGCCTGGCGACGCTCGCCGTGAGCGTCGGCGAGGAGCCCGAGACGATCGAGGACGTCTACGAGCCGTACCTGTTGCAGGCCGGGTTCGTCATGCGCACCCCCCGCGGACGTGTCGCGGCCCCCGCCGCCTGGCTGCACCTCGGGCTGCCCGTCCCGCCCGACGGGGGCGAGGGCCCGGGGTCACCCGAGGCCGAGGAGACCGCAACTCTTTTCGACACCTGAGTCGCGCGGCCGCCGCAATTCCCGGCCCCAGCACCGCGACTACAGTGCGAGGCGCCCTTTCTCCTCGACGACGGGTGACCCATGCCGACACAGATCGCTAGTGCCCTTCCCGTGCTGCAGGCGCTCGTGTTTGCGAAGGCGAAGACGACGAACAGCTCGATCCTCCCGTTGTTCATTTTCATCCTCGTCATCGGCGGCATCTTTCTGTTCATCCGCCCGCAGCGGAAGCGCCAGCGGGAGATGATGGCCCAGCAGCGCGCCGTCTCCGTGGGCGACGAGGTGGTCACCTCCGCCGGCATCGTCGGCCGCGTGAAGTCGATGACCGAGGACCGGGTGCTGATCGAGATCGCGCCGGGCTCGACGATGGAGATCGTCCGCCGCGCCATCGGCCAGGTCATCGTCCAGCCCGAGACGCCCGCCTGGGGCGGCTCGACCGGCGGCCAGTGGAACTTCCCCGCCTCGACGGACAACCCGGACGACACCGGCAACTCCCCGAAGGACGGTACGGGAGGTCCCGCGTAGGTGGGTCGCCGCCGTCTGCTCGCGAGCGTCGGGCTGACGAGCCTCCTGTGTTTCGGGATGCTCGCGCTCGCCGTCGGACTCAGCTGGTCGCCGCACCTCGGGCTCGACCTCGAAGGCGGGCTCTCGGTCGTCTTCACGCCGAACCAGAAGGTCTCGACGACCACGCTGCAGAACGCGGCGAACATCATGAGCCTGCGCGCCAACGCCCTCGGCGTCACCCAGCCGAACATCATCACCCAGGGTGACGAGATCGTCGTGCAGATGCCGGGCGTGAAGGACCCCCAGAAGATCCTCAAGGTCCTCGGCACGACGGCACAGCTCTACTTCCGCCCGGTGCTGTGCGGCGCGCCGGCGTACTCGCAGGCCGCGGGCACCGGCAAGGCGACGACCACCACGACGCCCACAACGGGGGCCAAGAAGAAATCGACGGCCACCGGGTACCAGGTCCCCCCGACGTGCCCCAGCCCGTACCTGTACTCCGCGGCGGCGGACTACGTGTCGGGCCAGTGGAGCCCCGGCCCCTACGCCGTCGACCCCGCCTACGCCCACTACAAGTCGACCCCGATCACCGAGGACCAGAAGTACGAGCACGAGAACGTCATCTTCCCGTCGGGCCTCACCGGCGTGCCCCGCTACGTGCTGGGGCCCTCGCTCGCCAACGGGACGATCATCAAGGGCGCCACCGCCGAGCTGGGGGACACCGGCCAGTGGCAGGTCAACTTCACCCTCACCGGGGCGGGAGGGACGATCTTCAACAAGATCGCGGCCACCTACTACCACGCCCTCGTCGCCAACGACCTTGACGGCGACATCGTCTCGGCACCGCTCATCAACTCGCAGAACTTCCCGGGCGGCGGCCAGATCACCGGCAACTTCAACTCTTCGAGCGCCAGCACGCTCGCCCTCGACCTCAACTACGGCTCGCTGCCCGTCACGCTCGTCGCCCAGACCTCGGAGACCGTCTCGCCGACGCTCGGCAAGTCCTCGCTCGACGCGGGGCTGATCGCCGGTCTGCTGGGCCTCGTGCTCGTGATGCTCTACACGATCTACTACTACCGGGCGCTCGGCATCGTCGTCGTCACCGGCCTCATCACGACCGCAGCCTTCCTCTACGGCTTCATCTCGATGCTCAGCGCCTCGTCGTACGGGCTGACGCTCGACCTGTCGGGGGTGGTCGGCTTAATTGTGTCCGTCGGCATCACCGTCGACTCCTACGTCGTGTACTTCGAGCGGCTGAAAGACGAAGTGCGGGCCGGACACTCCGTCCGGGCGTCGGTGGACAAGGGCTTCCGCAGCGCCTACCGCACGATCCTTTCGGCCGACGCCGTCTCGTTCCTCGGCGCGCTCGTCCTGTGGTGGCTGTCGGTCGGCGCGGTGCGGGGCTTCGCTTTCATGCTCGGCCTCTCGACGCTTGTCGACGTGGCGACGGCCTACTTCTTCACCCGGCCGCTCGTCATCCTCCTCGGCCGCAACCGGATCATCGCCACCGCCCGCCGCGTCGGGATCGCCCGCGGCCTCGCGGCCAGTGAGCCGACCCAATGAGCCCCGACCGCATCCTCCCGGGATCGGCCGGACCACAGCCCGAGCCGCCCAAGCCGACGCCCGCGCCGCCGCCCGTCGAGGAGAGCCGCCAGACGCCCCCTGCCACCCTCGGCGAGGAGCCCCGCGCCCAGGAGTTCGTGCCGCAGCCCGCCCCGCCCGCCGCCGAAGCCGCCCCCGCGGCCGAGGCGCCGCCGCGGCCGCGGCGGTACCACGGCCCCGTGCGCCGCCTCTACCACGGCGAGACGAAGTTCGACTTCGTCCGCCGCCGGCGGTGGTGGTTCACCCTGTCGTCGGTCGTCATCGCCGCCGGGATCATCTCGCTCGGCACCCGCGGGCTCAATCTCGACATCGAGTTCACCGGTGGCAACGCCTGGATCGTGCCGACCTCGACCCTCACCGTCGCCCAGGCGCGCACCGCGCTGGGGCCACTGGGGCTGGCGGGCGCGACGATCACGACGCTCGGCTCACCGGAGAAGACCCTCGAGGTCGAGGCGAAGCTCCCCACCGGTCTCACGCCGCATCAGGCGGGCCACCAGAAGTACGAGGTGGAGCTGACCCTCGCGCGGCTCGCGGGCGTGCCGACCAGCAAGCTGACGATCAACCACGTCGGCCCCTCGTGGGGCCGCCAGATCACCCAGAAGGCGCTCGAGGCGCTCATCGTCTTCTTCATCCTCGTCAGCGTCTACATCTCGGTCTTCTTCGAGTGGCGCATGGCGCTGGCGGCGATCATCGCGGTGCTGCACGACATCCTCGTGACCGTCGGCGTCTACTCGCTCGTCGGCTTCGACGTCACGCCGGACACCGTCGTCGCTTTTCTGACGATCCTCGGCTATTCCCTCTACGACACCATCGTCGTGTTCGACCGCGTGCGCGACAACGCGCACCATCTCGCGCAGCGCGACCGGATGGTCTTCTCGGACCTCGTCAACCTCTCGATGAACCAGACGCTGGCGAGATCGATCAACACCTCGCTCGTCGCGATCCTGCCGATCCTCTCGGTGCTCGTGATCGGCGCCCAGTTCTTCGGGGCGGTGACGCTGCAGTACTTCGGCCTCGCTCTCACGATCGGCCTGATGACCGGGGCGTACTCGTCGATCTTCATCGCCTCGCCGCTCGTCGCGATGATGAAAGAGCGCGAGCCGCACTACCGCCAGCTCACCGAGCGCCTGCGCAACCGGGGCGTCGCCCAGCTGCTGCTCAGCCCGGCCGACGTCGCCGCCGGTGCGCTCGGGCTCGAGCTGCCGGCGGCCCCGCGCCGCAGCCTCTTCGCGCCCTCGACCGCCCGGCGTGCCGCGTCGCCGCGGCGGCGGGAGCCCGCGGCCGGTCTTGCCGCGGAGCCAGGCACCGCGGCACCGGCACCCGCGCAGCCGCGGCCGGGTCCGGCGCGTCCGGCGGGGCGCCCGAAGGCCCGCCCGGCGGCACGTCGCCGTCGCAAGGGGGGCCGGCACTGATCGACATCCACCTCGCGCGCGAGGAACCCGACCGCTACCGGGCCGCGCTCCGCCGCAAGGGCGCCGACGCCGTCTTCGACGAGTTCCTGGCCGTCGACCGGGCCTGGCGCCTCGAGGCGGGCCAGGTGGAGAGCCTGCGGGCCGCGACCAAGCCCAAGGGCCGACCCGACGAGGAGGCCCGCCGGGCCCTCGGTGCCGCCAAGGAGGAGTTGAAGGCCGCCGAGGAGTCGCTCGCCGTCACGGCCGCCAGACGCGACGCACTGCTCGCCCGGATCCCGAACCCCCCCGACCCGACCGCGCCCGACGGGGACAGCGACGAGGACGCCGTCGAGCTGAGAAGGGTGGGGGAGCCGAAGCGGTTCCCCTTCGAGCCGCTCGACCACCTCGCCCTCGGCGCTTTCGCCGTCGAGAAGGCCGCCCAGCTGTCCGGCGCGCGCTTCGCCTACCGGATCGGCGACGTCGCCCTTTTGGAGCTGGCGCTGTACCGCTACGCCATCGACGTCGCCATCGCCCACGGCTTCGTCCCGGTCCTCCCGCCGGTACTGGTGCGCGAGTCGGCGATGTTCGGGACGGGATTCCTGCCGACCGACGAGGCGAACCTCTACCGCGTCGAACCCGACGACCTCTACCTCACGGGGACCTCGGAGGTGGCGCTGGCGGGCCTGCACGCCGGCGAGATCCTCGAGGAGGCCACGCTTCCCCGGCGCTACACCGGCTACTCGACGTGTTTCCGCCGCGAGGCCGGGGCCGCCGGGAAGGACACCCGCGGGATCTTCCGCGTCCACCAGTTCGACAAGGTGGAGATGTTCGTCTTCGCGACCCCCGAGGACTCCGCCGCCGAGCACGAAGCGATCCTCGCGGTGGAAGAGGAGATCATCGGGGGCCTCGGCCTCGCCTACCGCGTCGTCAACATCGCGGCGGGGGACCTCGGACCGTCGGCGACGAAGAAGTACGACATCGAGGGGTGGATCCCCAGCCAGGCCCGCTACCGCGAGCTCACCTCGTGCTCGAACACGACCGACTACCAGGCCCGCCGCCTCAACATCCGGGTGCGCGGGGCCGAGGGCCTGCGGGCGCTCCACACGCTGAACGGCACCGCCGTCACGGCGCGGACGATGATCGCCCTGCTCGAGACCTTCCAGGACGCCGACCGCTCCGTCGCCGTGCCCGCCGTGCTCGCCGGGTTCGGCGCGCCGGCGAAGATCACCCCGCCCGCCTGAGCCGTCAGGCCGGCCCCAGCCGGTAAAGCGGCCCGGCGCCGTGCCCGAGGCCGCCCTGCGCCGAGCGTGCGAGCGAGGCGGTGACGAAGCGCTTGGCGGCCGTCGCCGCCTCGACGATGCCGCACCCCAGCGCGAGGTACGCCGCCAGTGCCGCCGAGAGCGTGCAGCCCGTGCCGTGGACGTTGCGGGTCGCGACCCACGGGGCGCGCAACCAGGTGAGCTCGCCGTCGAGGCAGAGCACGTCGGCGGCGTCGGCGCCCTGGCGGTGGCCGCCTTTCACGAGGGCGGACCTCGCGCCGAGCCGGCATAGGCGCCGGGCCGCCTCGGCCATCGCCTCCTCGTCGCGGACGCGCCGGCCGAGCAGGACCTCGGTCTCGGCGAGATTCGGCGTCACGACGAGGGCGTGGGGGAGCAGCCGCCGGTAGGCGGCGGGGGCGTCACCGGCGATGAGCGGCGCGCCCGAGGAGGCGACCATCACGGGGTCGACGACGAGGTGCCCGAGCCGGCCGGTGGCCGCCCGGGCGGCGACCGCCTCGACGACGCCGGTCGTGGCGAGCATGCCGGTCTTCGTGGCCGCGACCGGCAGGTCCTCGAGCACCGCGTCGAGCTGCGAGTCGACGAGGGCGGGTGTCATGACCTCGACGGCGCGCACCGACTCGGTGTTCTGGGCCGTTACCGCTGTCACGACGAGCGCGCCGTACACGCCGAGCGAGGCGAACGTCCGCAGGTCGGCGGCGATGCCGGCGCCGCCGGAGGAGTCGGTGCCCGCGATCGTGAGGGCGACCGGTGGCGGGGGATCGGCGGCCGTCATCCCCTTGTCGGGTCTCGCCATCGCGACATCCTACGGTCGCGCCCGCCGGCGCCCCCTCGACGGACGGTGGACGACGCAGGCACCCGGTACGGTGAGCAGGAGTGGAAGGGAGGATCGTGCCCGACGACCGCATCGGCGAGATCTGCGCCGAGCTCGGCGTGCTCATCGAGAGGCTGGACGACCTCGCCCTCGAGGCGCTGCGCGAAGCGGTGGCCGAGGGCGCGACCGCCCGGCCCGAGATTGAGCGGCGAATCGTACGCGCCCGCAACGCCCTCGAACGGGCGCGGCACCTCCTCGGCGCGGACTAGATATCCCACGGCCCGAAGATGTCAAGCGGCCTCGGTGAGTTGGCTCTCTGCGCGGTGGCCCCAGGCGGTGTGCTCGTCGTAGAAACTGCCGTTGACGAGACAGCCGTGGAGGATGCCGACGAGCCGGTTGCCGAGGGCCCTCAGCGCCGCATGGTGGGTGTCGCCGGCTTTCCGGTGGGCGTCGTAGAAGGCGCGGGCCCCCGGCGACGCGGTGAGGCTCGCAAAGGCCCACAGGTAGATCGCGTCGGCGAGGCGCATGTTGCGGGCGTAGCGGGCGAGCACGACGCGCTTGGTGCCCGACGCGCGGGTGATCGGCGACGTGCCGGCGTAGTTCTTGCGAGACTTGGCACTGGCGTAACGGTCCGGGTCATCCCCGAACTCGCCGAGCACCCGGGCGCCGAGGATGGTCCCCAGTCCTGGTAGGGAACGGACCACCCCGGCGGCCGGGTGCAGCTCAAAACCCGCTTCCAGCTGGCGCGCGAGCTTCGTGATCTCGGCGTTCATCGTCGAGATCACCGCCACCGAGGCCTGGACCGAGGCACCCATCGCGCTCGCCACCAGGGCGGAGCCCTCGAGCTGGGGGGCGCGCAGTGCCGCCTGGATCTCTCGGGCTCGCTCGTCGATCCGGCGCTGCCGCCCGCCACGGCGCAGTGCCGAGGCGATTCTTGCGAGCGAAAGCGCCGCACCGAGGCTCGGGGTCGGCGCGACTACCAGCACCTCGGTGGCGTCAGCGCTCGCCAGGTCGTCAAAGGCCACGAGCGCCGCCGGGTAGAACTCCCGCAGCGTCGAGCGCAGTGCGTTGGCCTGCCGGCCTCTCGACCAGATCATCGACTGGTGGGCTCGGGCGAGGACCTTCACCGCCGCGACGACATCGGAGTCACCGGCGACGGGGCGGTGGTTGTGCCGATCGGTGCGGACCATGTCGGCCAGCGCCTTGGCGTCACCGGGATCGGACTTCGCGCCCGAGCTCGAGTGGCGGTCCCGATAGCGCGAGGTCGACAGCGGGTTCACGGCGAACACGAGGTAGCCCGCGGCCACGAGCGCCGCGACGAACAGGCCCCGGTCGGTCTCGATCCCGACGATCACCTCGCGCGGCTCTTCGACATGCGCACCGACGAGCTCGTGGAAACGGGCGATCCCCTCGACGCCCTCGGGCAGCCGGCCTCCCCCGAGGCGCCTACCCTCTGCGTCCTCGACGTGCACGTCGTGGTGGGCCTCGGCCCAGTCCACTCCGACAAAGATCATCTGCGTCCTCCCCTCGATGGCACCAGCGTCGAGCCCGAGGGCTCCAGCAGCTTCCTAATGGTTCAGTGCTCGAGGCACGACATCCCACCAGCCGTCGAAGGAGACCTCACCGACCGACCGGGGCACGATCTAGTCCTAGGGCTCGAGGCCCTGGCACCGGCAGTGCTCACCGGTCGGTGGCTCGGTTGACCAGCCTCGTCCGTTGATCAGGCGAGGTGGTCGATCCCCATTAGGCCCGCCGGACCGGCCTGGCCAGAGGCGCAACACCCCGGGCTGGCCCGGCACGACCGGTGGCGCGTCGAAGCTGGGACGAAGCGCACGTTCCGTGGCGCAGGCGTCGGTTGACGACGGGCAACTACCCGACGGTCTCGAGCTTGTCGCGGCCGTCCTCGGCGTCGCTGAGGGCGCGGCGCAGGTTCAGCATCATCGCCGACCCGGCGAGCGCCAACAGCCCGACGCTGATCGGCCACCAGCCCCCGAGGTGGTCGCCGAAGTAGATCGCTGCGATGGCGGGCGCGACCATGGCCGAGAGCCCCCAGGTGAGACCGAGGGCCGAGTTGTAACGGCCGCGCAGGTGCTCGGGCGCGATCTGGTTCACCAGCGCCGAGCTGGTGGGCATGAGCATCGTCTCGCCGAGGGCGAAGATGACCATCCCGACACACAGCGAGACGATCGTGACGGCGGCGGGCAACCTGAGGGCCACGTCGAGCAGCACCCAGAAGATGAACCACGACACACCGGTGAGAGCCATCATGCGCGTCCGGCTACGGCCCTGGATGCGGTTGAGCACCCAGAGCTGGGCCAGCACGATGGTTGAGGTGTTGAAGAAGAAGATGACGCCGATCACGTGCACCGAGAGTTTCAGGTTGTTCACCACGAAAAGGCTGTAGCCCGCCTCCTGGGACCCGTAGCCGCCGATCAAAAGGACAAGCGAGGCGAGCACGATCTGTACCAGTCGCCGGTCGGCAAGGACGTGGCGCCATCCCTCGGCAGCTTTGTCTGGGTCGTCGTGGTGGACCTTGACCGGCCCGCCGTGGGCGCGCAGCGTGAAAAAGAGCACGCCGGTGAGAACCGTTACTCCGGCGTCGAGCAGATAGAGCACGGTGAAACTGAACGGGTGGTGCAGGTCGACGATCGAGGCAGAGATCAGCCCGCCGAAACCGATGCCCAGGTTGACGAGCATGAAGTTGAAGCCGAAGGCCCGCTGGCGGTGCTCTTCGGGAACGAGTCGGCTGAGCAGCGTGCTGCTGGGACCCCAGCCGGCCCCTCCGAAGACCGCAATCGCGAGGCCCGCGACAAGCGCCATCGATCGGGTGTTGGCAAAGGCCCAGAGCACGAGCGCGCCCGCGCCGGTCGTATAGCCGAACAGCCCGACTGGCACCGGGCCGAAGCGGTCGATCGTGGTGCCCCAGAGTGGGCTCGTCGCCAGCCCCGCGAAGGCGCACAGCGCGAGCAGGAGCGTCGCGAAGCTGGCAGAAAACCCTCGCACGTTGTGGAGGTACACCACGAATAGCGACAGCGTGAGCCCGTTGCCGACGCAGCCGACGAACGTGCAGAGGTAGAAGCGACGCAATGTCGCGTTGATCGTGGATCGGAAATCCACCGGAACGAGGGTGTCGATCAGCTGCACGAGTCAAGCAGGCTACTGCGGACCTCGAGGTCTGAATCCACGAGGTGGACGGCCGACCGGAGGGCAGGCCGATGCCGATGTGCTCCCGGCTGGCAAGGGCTGAACCTCGTCGACGCGTCCAGGTGCCAGCGCAGCACGGTCGAGCGCCAAACCAGGAGGGCTCGTCAGTAGCCGACCACGCAGCCCATCAGTAGGTCCGTGCCGAGGACGGGCCAAGCGAGGTCTTGGACCCCGACAGCGGCGCCACCCGTCAATCAGCTTGGACGAGAGGGCCCGGTCAGTACCCACGTGCTGTCCAGGGTCCTGCCAAAGGCGTTGAGGCCGCCGAAGAGCACGAGCTCGTGCCGAGCGCCGTCGTACGCCAAGGCGACATCTATCTGCTCATCCGGCTGAGACCGCAGGTCGAGCGTTGTCCAGGCACCGTCGCTCCAGCAATAGGTCGGGCCGATGAGACCAATCACACCTTGTCGCCCGTATCCGACGACGAGCCGAAGGATTGGGTCATAGACGAGACCCAGGCCTTCTAGTGGTGGTGTCATGGCGTGATGGCCGGTCCATCTACGGTCCCAGGTCCACACCTTGCTGGACCCGGCATCGAACGCCAAGACCTGGCGAGAGACCGGGTCGTATACGAGGTCGCCCGTGCTCGGTCCCGGTCCGGCCTGCTTTGCCCATCCCTGGGGGCGGAGCACCCACGTGCCGGCCCCGTTCACGAGCGCGACCATCCCGCCAGTCGCTCCGTCATAGGCGAGCGAGACACCACCACCGCTCACTGGCGGGGAAGGCTTGAACGGAAGGACTCGCCACCTGGAGCCGGTCCACAGCCACGTCCTTGCCGGGAGAACAGTCGTGGCGCGGAACCTCGGTGAGACCAACACGACGCCGCCCAGCTGCGGGTCGTACGCGGCGGCGCTCACATCCTGCCCCTGTGGCGTCGAGGGCAGCGCGGCATCGGTCTTGTGCCAGGAGGATCCTCGCCAGACCCAGGTATCCTCGAACTGTATTTCGTGGCCGACGTTCGAGTTTGGCACCGGCACGAACCGAAACCCCCCGACCAGCAGCAATTGCCTGGTAGCGACGTCATAGGCCATCAGCGCGCTCTCGCGTGCCGAGGGTGACAGCCGTTGCGGGACTGCCACCCAGCCGCCAATCGCCTTGGAGCCCGGAAGTGCACCGGCGTTGCCCAACACGACGACCGCGACGACGGCGCTTGCGCCGAGCCCCCGCAGATGCAGCCACCGGGCCATCCGCGCAACCTCCGTCTGGACGCTCCTCGCCTGTCAGATCATGTGACAGCCGCGGTACGGAAGATACACGTCGTTCGTTGCGCAGAGTCGTAGCCTGTCCCGTGGCGGCTTTCGTTGACACCCGATTCGAAGAGCTGCCAGATCCAAGGGTGCTTCGCAAGGAAGCAAATTCAGAAAGGGGGCCCGCGGTGCTCAAGAAGAACTTCTTCGTCCTAGGTGCTGTTGTCGCGGTGTTGGCGCTGAGCGGCACGGGATTGACGGCGGCAAGCGCGACGGCGACGTCTGCAGCGAGGCCGACTGTGACTGGCGCCGTGTCCGCCAAGACAAGCTTCCCGACAAAGTGCCCACCCGCCGCCCCCGTGGGCAAGGCGCTCGGGCTGCACGTCACAGGACCGACCGTCGTCGCCCATATGGCCGGGATGGCTCTCGAGTGCCAGTACAAGAGTGCCAAGCTAAAGACGACTCTCTCGTGGGTGAAGCAGACTTCGGCCGAGTTTCTCTCCTTGGAAAAGACCGTGGGTGCCAAGCCGATATCTGGTTTGGGTAAGGGCGTCCTGGCGTACTCGAACGCCTCTGTCCAGTTTGCTGTTCAGAAAGGCACGCTGGGGTGCACCATATCCGCCTTCGGCTTCAAGCTCACTCAAATGGAGGCGTTGGCCAAGTTGCTCGTCGTCTCGTACTGGTAACCACCCTCGCCTCGACCGGCTCACCGCAGTTGGCAGGTTTGGTAACCGAAGGGTCTGCAGCAGCTCTGGCGGGTGGCCACCCGTTCCCGATGAGTCGGGCCGGCTTGGAGTGGCGTGACGGTTCAGCCGACGTCTGTCCAGCTCGTCTCGCGTCGCGCGGGACCACCGGCGCTCAGGTTGAGGCCACCCGGACGAGTGGCTTGAGTACCGAGGGATCGTCGCGCGCCGCGGTGAGCGCCTTCTCGCTCGACTCGAGAGAGAACCGTGCGTCGACGAGTGCTTCGAGATCTATCGCCCCGGATGAGATGAGCGCGATCGCCTCGGGGTAGGTGTTCGCGTAACGAAATGTGCCGGTCAGGCGGATCTCCCTGTTCTGAACGGCCGCAATGGGGAAAGGCACCTCGGAGGACGGGCACATCCCGACGAGCACGGCGGCACCCGCCGGCCGTACGCACCGGATGCCGTCCAGGATCGCGGCCGGCGAGCCCGAGCAGTCGACGAAGACGTCCGCGTCGGCCGCCGCCTCCGCGAGGCTCGACGTCGACGTGTCGACCACCGCAGTCGCGCCGATCTTGAGCAGGCGCGCGCGACGCGCGGCCACGGGGTCGCTGACGATGACCTCGGTCGCTCCTGCTGATCGGGCCACGAGGGTGACTGCGGCACCGATCGGCCCGGCCCCGGCGATGGCCACCCGCGCCCCGACCGTTATCCCCGCCTTGCGACACGCCCATAATGCGACAGACAACGGTTCGCAGAGCGCGCCGGCGTCATCGGAAACGTGGTCGGGCAGCTCGAACGCGAAGTCCTCGTGGATGGTCACGTAGCGGCAGAGCGCGCCGTCGACCGGTGGGGTGGCGAAGAAGACGACATCCCGACACAGGTTGTAGTGGCCGGTGCGGCACTCCCGGCAGGAGCCGCACGGCACGCCCGGCTCTAGGGCGACCCGCTGGCCGAGCTCATTGTGTCGCGCGAGGTCACCCCTGCCGATGATGACCCCGGAGGCCTCGTGGCCGAGCACCATCGGCGCCCTTACGACGTAGTCCCCGATCCGCCCGTGCTCGTAGTAGTGAACGTCTGATCCGCAGATGCCGACCGACGCCACTTCGACGAGGACCTGGTGAGGACCCGGGACCGGCACCGGCCGGTCCTCGATCCTGAGATCACCTATTCCGTAGAGCACGGCCGCTTTGTTCGACAATGGCAGCATCGTGTTCAGTTCCTTCCTGCAAGAACGGACATGGAGACTAGCCCCACACGACGCGGCTCTCAGGGGCCCCGGTCACTGCGACCCGGACCGGAACCGACCTCAAGCAGTTGCACCAGGAGCACGAAGGTTCTCGATCACCGATGCTCCTGCGCAAGTTCCCGATCGCTTAAGGGACGATCACCGCCTTTACGCAGGATGGGTCGCTTCGCAGTGCCTCCAGTGCGCTTTGGTAGTCGTCAAGGCCGAACTGGTGCGTGACGATGCCCTCGGTCCGCACGCGACCTGACCGAAGCACGGCAAGGGCGCGGTCAAAACAGTGAGTCTGAGCGAATGAGCCCTTCACCGTCAGTTCTCGACGGAATATCTCGTAGGGATGCACGGGAAGAACTGCCCCTTCATCGGCCATCCCGTAGATGAGGACGGTGCCTCCGTCGCGGACGAGCGGCACGCACATCTCGCCGACCGCGGAGGAGCCGGTCGCCTCGACGACGACGTCGTAGCCGCCAGGTGCGCCGTCGCGCAGCGCCCCGAGCGAAGCCCCCGGATCCGCCCGGTCGATCTGCAGGGTCTTGTCGACCCCGTACTCGCGGGCCAGGGCGAGCTTGAAGGCCGTCGGCGCCGCCACGGTCACCCGCGCCGCCCCACCGTGCACGAGCAGTTGCGCCAGTACGAGTCCGGTCGGTCCCGCGCCAAACAACAGCACATCTGAGCCAGGGCGCAGGTCGAGCACGTCCATTCCGTGTATCGCGCACGCAGTCGGCTCGGTCATCACCGCGGTGCTCGGACTCAGGTCGTCCACGGGGAAGCACTTCTCGGCATGCACAATGACGAACTCGGCGAACGCTCCCGGCCCGTTCACCCCCAGCGAATAGAAGTTGCTGCAAAACAGGGGCTCGTCGCGTCTACAGGACGGGCAGTGGCCACAGAGCACGGTGTTGTCGGCGGCAACGCGCTGGCCGACAGGCAGCCCCTCGGCGCCTACCCCGACACAATCGACGTGACCGACGATCTCATGGCCGGGCGTCAACGGATACTTCGAGAAGAAGCCCCCGTCGTGGATATGAAGGTCGGTCCCGCACATGCCGGCCATCTCGACCGAGAGCCGGACCTCTCCCGCACCAGGCTCCGGCGTTGGGACCGTGCGGACGTCAAACTGCCGCGGAGCGCTGTAGACGACGGCTTTCATGTCGCTGACACCACTGACGCAGTATATGAAGTGAGGTAACTGTCCCTGTGCTGCCGAAGTCCAGAATCACGAAAGAGTTGGGGCACCTTGGCGAGGGGATGCTCTGCTAGTCGATCGGCCGATCTTGCTCGATCTTGCGAACGGCTTCGTCTCTTACGTAGGTCAAGATTCCCGAGAGGGTGTCGAGCACAGAAGCGTCCATCAAGACGCCGGGTTCCTTGAACGCTATGAGCGGGGAGCCCTGGCTGTTCACCTCAACCTTTCCGTCTCCCGGCTCGATTGCGACGGCGAAGGGAAAGTGGGCGACTGGAGCGCCGTTCTCGAATCTGCCGAAGTTGCTCTGGGAAAGGTGAACGATGTTCCGGAGTTCGGGATCGCGGAAACTCAAGGTGACCTGGACATGGCTGAGAAAGAGACCAGCGACAACCAAGTTGCGGTGCTTGTCCGCGTTCGAGAGGTAGCCCAGCATGGAGAGGGGGTGCGAGGTCGCGTTCTCCCCTCGCTTGTAAGGCTGCATCCCCTCGATGAGTGCCAGAGCTGTTTCGGAGACCCCGCCAGAGATCGAGAACACGCGCTCCGTCCCGTCACGATTGAATCGGGAGTCGTAGATGGGGAACCGGGTTTGCTTAGTCGGTCGCCCTCCGTTCTGACGAACTAGGAAATCTGCCAGGTGGTCAAGCGCGGACCGCAGGTCGTAAATGAACTCCCCAATGAGCACAGAGAGGCGAATCGGCGGCTCCTCGGACAGGACACACCAAGCGGTGTAGCTGCGACGATCCTCTGCGAACTCTCCGACAATTCTGTACGGGTCACATTCCGTGTAGGAGTCGGCCTCTGCTTTGACGGATGCGAGCAGTTCCTCTGCCCGGATGATCTTGGGCCAAGTGCCCTCGCGACGCCGGACCACCGCTTATCCTTGAAAGGTCATGCCAGAGGGACCGAAGGACGAGGAACCGACCTAGCGAACGGAGAAGGGCCTGACGATCCCGGTGCCGACGCGCGATGAAATCGAACATGCGCTGTCACGGGTCGCCAAGCCCCAGGTTTCACGTCTCCGCAGGATACGCCGCGCGAAGCAGAAGTAGCTTCCAGTTCGGCCTACCTCTGGCTAAGCGCTTCGCCAATAAACGCGATCACGCCGATGATGCCACTCACCGCGACGAGGATGACGAACCACTTGAGCATCTTTTCCTGTCGTGGCTTGAGCGGTGGTATGTCCATCATGTTTGCCAGGGTTACGCAGATCGGACTATTCGGTTGCGGTTGGACCGATCCCTTCGGCTGTCAGGAGAATACGCCAGACAGCAGTTGGAGCTCATCCAATTTCGCGGTTCGGCATCTGACGATCGGTTGCGGCGCATGCACCGTGCGGTTCGGTACAGGGCGTTCGTGAGGCTACGGCGTCGGGGCATCGCTGCGCGACGGCTACGACCAAGAGCGGTCTCGCGACGCAGCCGACTGCCGCCTCAAAACCGGCCACTCTGAGAACGCGAAGACGAAGAACATGATGATGTTTACAACCGGCACGATTGCGATGAGAATCCACGAGCCGCTATATCCCGCCTTCGTCAAGATCTTTACCGCCGCGACGATCGTTAGGATCAATATGGCCAAGTAGAGAACAAGCACTACTGCACCAGTCGGGCCCACCACGCTTGCCAATACGGTCTACCCCCCTCGTTCTCAAGATCCTCTTGATTAGCTCCGCAAACTCCGATCATCCCTCGAACTTCTCGACCGACAGTACAAGGTCGTTCTCGGGTAGGAGTGGACGAACACCCGTGTGATCATGAGCGGCCCAACGGCGGCGTTACGGCAATCCCGCCGCAGAGAGGCCGGATGCGCGGCTCGTTTTCGATGCGGTTCGCAAGGCAGTTGGTTCCGGACCGTCGTGGATGTGGGCATGTCAAGTCACACCTTGTCGATCATCGGGAACCCCGCGTCTCAGTCTGAGGCCGTATCGCTGGTCGACGAGACAGACAGTGACACGGAGGTGCAGTCAGGGGAACGAGGCGGTGACGAGAGCGCCGCCTTGATTGATACACAATGCCTTCAGATTCCTGTTAACCACCGTTCTGCCACCACCGGCTCATGCTGACCTGCCGCAAACGTCACGGGTCCCTCGCCGGGCCGGGCCCCACGCCTGTACGGGTCGTCAACTCCCACCTGACCGGAGGGATGGGACGTACTCCGCTCCGGGTGACGCACCAGACGACAGCCGGATGAGCTGGGCGGGCCAGGCCGGCGAACGGGATACCTCCAGCGTCCGGTGTGGCTCGCCGGAGCGGCGGGGAGCGGTCATGATGGACCGATGGAACCTCGCGAGCATGACGAACGCCCCTGGGGCAATTACACGGTCCTGGAGGACGCCGCCGACCACAAGGTGAAGACGATCCTCGTCTACCCCGGCAAGCGCCTCAGCTACCAGCGGCACGACCATCGCGCCGAGCACTGGTTCGTGGTGCGCGGCACAGGAATGGTCACCCTCGACGGGGTGGAGAGCAGCGTCGGCCCAGGGTCGGCGGTCGACATCGGGGTCGGCACCGCGCACCGCATCGAGAACACCGGCGCAGTCGATCTCGTATTCATCGAGGTGCAACGCGGTGACTCGTTCGCCGAGGACGACATCGTCCGCCTCGAGGACGACTTCGGACGAGCCTGACGGCCGCGCCGCGCGCTAGGTGCGCGACGGCGTTGCCGCACCCGGGGGGCAGAGGGCGTTCAGCGCGTCGATCAGCTGGCGGAGCCGCCCGTGGTGGACCCGGTTGAACTGCAGCGCGATCCGCGCCAGATCCAGGTGGTCGTTGTCGGAGCGCTCGACGGGCAACGGTCCGGTGCGCCAGATCCCCTTCGCCGAGCAGATGTCAGCGAACGTCGTCGAGAGCGAGGCAAGCTCGAGGTCGCTCGGTGGGTAGCGCAGCCGGATCACCATCGCGTCGTTGACGAAGCGGCGCGAGTGGTAGTTGCGGTGGAAGCCGAGGACCTCCCGCACGGCCGCGTCGGGATCGTCGGTGATGCGGTAGAGCGACCCCTCGACCGGATCGGCGAAGCCGCGGCCGTACACCTGGGAGGTGACGAAGTCCTCCCAGCCGTACCAGTACCGCTCGCCGGGGCTGTCGACGAGCACGATCGGCGCGGGCTCGGCCTTGCCGGTCTGCAGAAGGGTCAGGAGCTCGAAGCACTCGTCGAGGGTGCCGAAGCCGCCCGGCAGGACGAGGAAGCCCGAGGATTCCTTGATCAGCATCAGCTTGCGCGTGAAGAAGTACTTCATCTCCACGAGCTTGGAGTTCTCGGCGATCCACTGGTTCGGTTCCGCCTCGCCGGGCAGGCGGATGTTGACGCCGATCGCCATGGCGGGACCGGCGCCCTCGTTGCCGGCGGCCATGATGCCGGGCCCGGCGCCCGTCACGACCATCCAGCCGGCGGCGGCGAAGCGGGCGGCGAGCTCGCGGGCCAGCTCGTAGGTGCGGTCGGACGGTTCGGTGCGGGCCGAGCCGAAGAGCGTGACCTTCCGCACGTCCCGGTACGGGGCGAACATGTGGAACGCCTCGGCCATCTCGCCCAGGGCGGCCCGGGCGAGCTTCAGGTCGAGCCGGCTGGCGTCACCCCGGATGAGCTCGAGGGTCGCCAGCACGATCCCGCGCACGACGTCGCGGTCGTGACCCACGCCGGCGGTGTCGAGGAAGGTCTCGACGAGCGCCGCGACCTCGGGGCTCGGCCCGGCGGGGGGCGCGGCGCCACGCCGCGCCGGCGCGTCGTCACGCCGGCACCCGGACCCGGCCGTAGAGGGTCGTGCGCTGCTCGAGCCGGCGACCGAGCGGCTCGACGACGGCCCGGAAGTCGTCTGCCGTCATCAGCTGACCGTGTGAGGCGCCGGCGGCGCGCGAGATGCTCTCCTCCATCAGCGTCCCACCGACGTCGTTGCAGCCGGCGCGCAGCAGCTGGCGGAGTCCCTCGGGGCCGGTCTTCACCCAACTGGCCTGGATGTTGTCGATCGCTCTGTCATAGACGATCCGCCCGACGGCGTGCATGAGGACGACCTCGCGAAACGTCGGCCCGCGCCGCGCCCGGTGCGCGAGGTAGAGGGGTGTCGCCATGTGGACGAAGGGCAGCGGCACGAACTCGGTGAAGCCGCCGGTTTCGCGTTGGAGGTCACGGGTCGCGACAAGGTGGCGCGCCCAGTGCACGGGGGACTCGACCGAGCCGAACATGATCGTCACGTTCGAGCGCAGGCCCACCTTGTGGGCGGTGCGGTGCGCCTCGAGCCACTCGGCGGTCGTGATCTTGTCCGGGCAGAGCACGGCCCGGACCTCGTCGTCGAGGATCTCCGCGGCCGTACCCGGCAGCGAGCGCAGCCCGGCCTCGTAGAGCCGCCCGAGATACGACTCGAGGGGCTCGGCCAGCCGGCGTGCCCCCTCGGTCACCTCGAGGGCGGTGAAGCCGTGGATGTGGATCGCCGGCGAGACGGCGCGCACGGCGCGGATGACGTCGAGGTAGTAATCCCCGTCGAAGTCCGGGTGGATCCCGCCCTGCAGGCAGACCTCGGTCGCGCCGGCGCGCTCGGCGTCGAGCACGCGCTGGGCGATCTCGTCCAGGCTCAACAGGTACGGCTGGCCCCGCAGGTTGAGCGAGAGCGGGCCCTTGGAGAAGGCGCAGAAACGGCACCGGTACGTGCAGATGTTCGTGTAGTTGATGTTCCGGTTGGCGACGAACGTGACGGCGTCGCCGACGGCCATCTGGCGCAGCTCGTCGGCGAGGGCGGCGATGGCGCGCACCTCTGCTCCCCGGGCCGAGAAGAGCGTGACGATCTCGTCGACGCCGAGCTCCTCGCCGCGTCCGACCCCGGCGAGCACGTCGGCGACGGGGCCCGGGGGGAGCTCGTGCCGGGCGCGGGTTCCGGCCGGGGTCACGACGGCCGGGGGAGCGAGGTCCGACCCGGCGCACCAGGCGCCGTCACGGGCGAGTCCCTCGGCGTCGGCGTGCTCGAGCACGGCGGCGCGCATGGCGGGCGCGAGCCACCGGTCGGCGTCGGCCACGAACTCGGGGTGGACGGCGAGGCGCGGCGCGAGCTCGTAGCCGGCGGCCGCCAGCTCCGCCTCCAGTCGGCCGAGCTCCGGCCAGGCCCGCTCCGGGTTGACCTCGTCGATCGTCACGGGCGAGATCCCGCCGAGGTCGTCGGCCCCGGCGTCGACGAGCACGACGGGGTCGTCGACCAGGTTCGGCGGCGACTGCACGTGGACGTCGCCCGGCATGACAAGGCGCGCCGCGGCGACGGTCCAGCGCAGCTCGTCGAGGTCGCACGGGGGCTCGTCGCGCATCGCGGTGCCGGGTTTGGGGAGGAACCCCTGGACGAGCACCTCCTGGACGTGACCGTGGCGGCGGTGCGCATCGGCGATCGCGCGCAGCGCGTCGATCCGGTCGCGGCGGGATTCACCGATGCCGACGAGGACCCCGGTCGTGAACGGGATCGCCAGGCGCCCCGCCGCCTCGAGCGTCGCCAGCCGGCGCGCCGGGGTCTTGTCGGGCGCCGAGCGGTGGCAGGCGAGCCCGGGCGCGAGCGACTCCAGCATCATCCCCTGGCTGACGCTCACCGGTCGCAGGGCTGCGAGCTCTGCCTCGGTGAGGGCTCCCGCGTTCGTGTGGACGAGCAAGCCGGACTCCTCGGTGACGAGAGCCGCCGCCGCGGCGAGGTAGTCGACCGTCGAGGCGTAGCCGTGCGCCTCGAGCCAGGACCGCGCCACCGGGTAGCGGTCCTCGGGGCCCTCACCCAGGGTGAACAGCGCCTCATGACAACCGGCGTCGCGCCCGGCGCGCGCGATCCGCACGACCTCGTCGACGGTCAGGTAGGGAGAGGCGAGCCGCGCCGGCTGGCTGGCGAAGGTGCAGTAGCCGCAGCGGTCGCGGCACAGCCTGGTGAGGGCGATGAAGACCTTCGGCGAGTAGGTCACGCGCCGCCCGAAGCAGCCCAGGCGCCGCGCGCCGCCGGCCGCGGCGAGCTCGTCGGGGGCGGTCGCCACGAGTTCGTCGTCACGGAGCACGGCGCCGCCGTCCGGGGGCTTCACGACCCCTCCCGGGAGCCGGCCCCGCCCGCCGCCTCGCGGTCGACCAGCCAGACGACCTGCCCGCCGCGGATGTGCGTGCCCGGCAGGTCCTCGCCCGCCTCGATCCGGGCGAGCGCCTCGGCCTTGTCGGCGCCGGTCACCGCGACGACGACGAGTGCGGCCCGCGCGATCGCCTCGAAGGTGAGCGAGAGACGCCCGAATCTGTTCCGTCCCGTCGGGTCGGCGTTGGCGATGACGAGTGTGCCCGGGGGCGCGTCCCGGCCGTCGGCGCCGGGGAAGAGCGACGCGGTGTGGCCGTCCGGCCCCAGTCCCAGCTGCAGCAGGTCGAAACCCCCGGCCGCCGCCAGGAGCGCGCCGTAGGCGGCGGGCCCTTCCTCGCACGACATCGGGTGGAACCCGGCGAGGTCGTGCGCCACGTCACCGAGGGCGGCCGTGATCGCCACGGCGTTCGAGTCCGGCGAGCCCGCGTCGACGCAGCGCTCGTCGGCGAAGTAGCACTCGATGGCCGCCCAGGGGACTCCGGGCTCGGCGCCGAGGCGCCGGAAGCAGTCGACCCCGGACGAACCGCCGGAACAGCCGAGCCGGAACGGGCGCGACGGGTCCCGGTTGCGGAGCGCGGCGGCGGCGAGGCCGGCGAACGACGCCCCCACGTCCTCGACCACGCGCAACTCGCCGATCATCGGTGCGGCCCCGCGCTACTCAGAGTTCCGCCAGTGCCGCTCGACCGTGCCGATCAACCGGTCCGCCTCCTCGGGCCCCCAGGTCCCGGCCCCGTAGGTCGCGAGCTTCGGTTCGCCCTGTGCGAAGGCGCCTTGCAGCGGCCGGACGATGGTCCAGGCGCGCTGCACCTCGTCGTCGCGGATGAACAGCGTCGGGTCACCGACCATCGCGTCGAGCAGCAGCCGGTCGTAGGCGTCGACGGTCTGGCCCGGGAAGCGCTCGCTGTAGGAGAAGTCCATCGCCACGTTGCTGATCGTGAACGTCGGGCCCGGGACCTTGGCCCCGAAGGCGAGGCTGATGCCCTCGTCGGGTTGGATGCGCAGCGTGAGCGAGTCCCGCCGCAGGTCGCGCGCGAGCTTCCCGGCGAACGGGAGGTGCGGTGGGCGTTGGAAGACCATCCGCACCTCGGTCAGGCGGTGGCGGAGCCGTTTGCCGGTGCGCACGAAGATCGGCACGCCCGCCCAGCGCCAGTTGTCGACGTCGACGCGGGCCGCGACGTACGTCTCCACCTGGGAGTGCGGGTCGACGCCCGGTTCGTCCCGGTAGGCCGGGACCGATTCCCCGTCGATCGAGCCGGCGGCGTATTGACCGCGCACGACCTGCGAGACGGCCTGTTTCTCGTCGAAGACGACGACCGACCCCAGCAACTTCACCTTCTCGTCGCGGATGACGTCGCCCTCGGCCGCCCCGGGCGGTTCCATCAGCGTGAGCGCCAGTACCTGCATGAGGTGGTTCTGGACGATGTCCCGGAGCGCCCCGGCCTGCTCGTAGAACCCGCCGCGGCCCTCGACGCCGAGGCTCTCGGCGACCATCACCTGGACGTGGTCGACGTGGCGCCGGTTCCAGATCGGCTCGAAGACCGAGTTGGCGAAGCGCAGCGCCAGGATGTTCTGCACCGTCTCCTTGCCCATGTAGTGGTCGATGCGGAAGATCTGGTCCTCGTCGAAATCCGCGTGGATGGCTGCGGAGAGCCGGTGGGCGCTGTCGAGGTCCGTGCCGAAGGGCTTCTCGACGACGAGACGCGAGAAACCGCCCATCTTCCCGGGGATGTTGATGCCCGCCTTGCCGAGGCCGCGCACGACCGCGGCGAACTGGGCCGGGACCGTGGCGAGGTAGTAGAGGCGGTTGCCCGCAGTCCCGTCTCGCAGGTCCGAGGCGGTGAGCCGCTCGCAGAGCCGGGTGAACGTCGCCGGGTCGGCGTTGTCGCCCGCGACGTACGAGAAGCGCGCCACGCGCCGCTTCCACTCCGGTGAGCCGCCGCCGTCGGCGGCCTCCAGGCAGCGCCGCCGGAAATCCTCGTCGCTGAGCGGCGTACGCGCCACGCCGATCACCGTGAACTCCTCGGGGAGCGACCCCCGGGCGGCGAGACGGCTGAGCGCCGGGAGGATCTTGCGGCGTGTGAGATCCCCCGAGGCGCCGAAGATCACGAGGCACAGCGGGTCGGGCCGGCGGGTGCCAGCGGCGGTGTCGAGGTCGTCGGTGCCGGCGAGGAGCTCCCCGGGTTCGTTGCCGGCAAGCTCGTTGTGACTCACGACTCCCTCCCGCGCTGCTCAGCCGGCCGCACGGACCGCCGCGGCCTTCGTGACGAGCTGCGCCTGCAGCTCGTCGAACGACGCCGCGAAGGCGGCGACGCCCTGGGCCTCGAGCTGCTCGGTCACGTCGTCGAGCACCACCCCGACCTCGGCCAGGCCGGCGAGGGTCTCCTTGGCCTCCGCCGTGCCCGCGTCGACCGTGCGGGCGACGGTGCCATGGTCGTTGAACGCCTCGGCGGTCTCGGGCGGCATCGTGTTCACCGTGTCGGGTCCGATCAGGCCGTCGACGTAGAGCAGGTCGGGGTAGCTCGCGTTCTTCGTCGAGGTCGACGCCCACAGCGGGCGCTGCGGCCGTGCGCCCGCCACCGCGAGCGCGGCGAAACGGGGGGACGAGAACCGCTCGTGGAAGATCTCGTAGGCGAGCCGCGCCTGGGCGACGGCGGCTTGGCCGCGCAGCTCGAGCGCGCGCGCCGCCCGCGGGGTCCCGGAGGAGTCCCGCGCGATCGCCTCGAGCCGGCGGTCGACCTCGGAGTCGACGCGGCTCACGAAGAACGAGGCGACCGAGGCGACCTTCGCAGGCGATCCGCCCGCGGCGGCGAGCCGCTCGAGACCGTTGAGATAGGCCTCGATGACCGCCTCGTAGCGCTCGAGGGAGAAGATCAGCGTCACGTTGATCTTCTCGCCGGCGGCAATCGCCTCCTCGATCGCAGGCAGGCCCTCCGGCGTCGCGGGGATCTTCACGAGCAGGTTGGGCCGCTCCACCCGTTCGTGGAGCGCCTTGGCGGCGGCGATGGTGCCCGCCGTGTCGTGCGCGAGCCCCGGCGCGACCTCGACCGAGACGAAACCGTCGCCGCCGTCGGAGGACTCGTAGAGGGGGCGCAGGATGTCGAGGGCGCCCGTCGCGTCGGCGAGCACGAGTTCCCAGTAGGCGTCCTCCATGGGCACGTTCGCGCCGACGAGCTCGTTGAATTGCTCGTCGTAGTCCAAGCCTGTGCCGATCGCCCGCGTCATGATCGTCGGGTTCGAGGTGACGCCGCGGATCCCGTCGATGACGAGCTTCTCGAGGCCGCCTTCGCGCACGTAGCTCCGCTTCAGGTCGTCGATCCACGGGCTCTGGCGTTCTTTCTGGTACAGGTCCTCGAGTCTGCTCACCTCGCATGCCTCCCTCGCCGCGAACAGCCGGGCGCGGTCTCCGACGTGACGAGACTACGGCAAGAACGCCCCGTGGCGGCTGACGCTTTGCGCCGGTGGCGGTGGGGGAGCCCGCCGTGCTCGGGCCGGAGACCGAGCCATCGCCCCGTGCGACGGGGCTCGCGGTAGCCTGCGACAGTCGGCGGGCGTGCGACGCCCCGGGATGACGAGGAGGGAGCGACCGTGGCGAAAGGGGCGGACGATGGCACCAAGAAGGGCCACGCCGCGTTCGGCGAGACGGTCTCGGTCGTGCGCCGTTACGTGGTCCAAGAGACGCTCGCGCCGCTGCGCCAGCTCGGGCGGCGACTGGTGTTCGGTGTCGCCGGCGCGCTCCTCATCGCCGTCGGTGCCGTGATCGCGCTTGTCGGTTTGCTGCGCGCCCTGCAGACCGAGACCGGTCACGCCTTCGCGGGGAACTGGTCCTTCGCGCCGTACCTCCTCACCATGGTGGCGGCCGCTGCCGCCCTCGCCGGCTTCCTGGCCTTCGGCTTCCGGGGCGTCGTGAAGGCGGGATCGAAACCGCGGGCGAGGTCCGCCGCAGGAAAGGACAAGCGATGACACGTGCCGCAGCCGGGTCGGCCGACGGCGACGACGTCCGGCTCTCGCTCGCCGAGGTCGAACGCCAGCTGCGCGAGCTCCTCGGGCCCGAAGGGGCAGGCCAGGCGAAGATCGCCGCTGTCGCGGCGGGCGTCGGCGCCGCCGCCCTCGGTGTCGTGTCGGTCTACCTCCTCGGCCGCCGCAAGGGCCGGCGGCGCGCCAGCGTGCTCGAGATCCGCCGGGTCTGACCCGTGGGATCGGTGTTGCATTCGCTCGCCCACCGGCTGATGCGGCGCGGTTTGCGCCGGGGACTCGTCGAGGGCAGCGTCGCCTGGTTGGTGATCGGTGCCGCGGCCGGGGTCGTGCGCTACGTCACCCGGCCCGAGCCGCCGCTCGTCGCCCGGGAGAACCTCCGTCTCGGCGAATCCGTGCTCGTGACGCACGTGCCGGCGTCCGGGGACCGCCCTCGCCGGCGCCGCCACGAAAGCGGCGCGGGGGACCTCCCGGGCAGTTCATGACCGACGCCGGGGGCACCGCGGCCGCACCCCGCGGGCCGCTCGCCGAGGGCGAGCGGGTGCTGCTCGTCGACCACCACGACCGCCGCTACCTGATCCGCCTCGCAAGAGGGGCCTCATTCCAGTCCCACGCCGGCGTCGTCGAGCACGACGCCCTGATCGGCCAGCCCGAGGGGAGCGAGGTCTCCGCCTGGCGCCGTGACGGACGCGAGGGGCCCGCCCGGCGCTTCCTGGCGGTGCGGCCGACGCTCGCCGACGTCATCGTGAAGATGCCGCGCGGTGCCCAGGTCATCTACCCGAAGGACCTCGGCGCCATCCTTGTTGCCGCCGACCTCTTCCCGGGGGCCCGCGTCCTCGAGGCGGGGGTGGGCTCGGGAGCGCTCTCCATGACGGCGCTGCGCGCCGGCTGCCAGGTCACCGGCTATGAGCTGCGGGAGGACTTTGCCCGGCGGGCCCGGGCGAACGTGGCGGAGCTGCTCGGGCCCGAAGCGCCGTTCCGCGTCGAAGAGCGCGACGTCTACGAGGGGATCGACGAGACGGGGCTCGACCGGGTGCTCCTCGACCTGCCCGAGCCGTGGCGGGTCGTCGAGCACGCCGAGCGAGCGCTCGTGCCGGGCGGGATCCTGGTGGCGTACCTGCCGTCGATCACACAGGCCGCCGAGCTGCGCGCCCAGCTCGGCCGGGCGTCGTTCGCCCTCGCCGAGACGTTCGAGATCCTCCGGCGCACCTGGCACATCGAGGGACGGTCGGTGCGGCCCGACCACCGGATGGTCGCGCACACCGGTTTCATCACCGCGGCGCGCCGCGTCGTCGGCAGCGCAGCCGAATCAGAAACGGTGGGCGAGGTCTAGCAGCGGGAGCGGGTCCTAGGACTGCTCGATGAAGATGCACTCGCCGGGGCATTCCTCGGCGGCCTCGGTGACGGCGTCGTCGAGCCCGTCGGGCACGACGACCATGCCCTTCACGCCGCCCGGGTCGGTCATCACCGTGGCGCCGTCCTTCACGTAGGCGAGGCCGTCGTCTTGCAGCGTGAACACCGCCGGACAGATCTCCTCGCAGAGGCCGTCGCCGGTGCACAGATCCTGATCGATCCAGACCTTCATCGCGCTGCGCGCCTTCCTTTGGGATCCTCGCCTGCTCCACCAGCGTAGCGACGTCGCGGGTGGCCGACGTCGCTGGGGAAATTGGCCCGCCCACGGGGCCGCACGGACCGTACCGAGTGGGCCGGGGGGTGTCAAGGAAGCACCGCGGCGCCGCTCGGCTGTTGCCGGGGTCGGTGTAGGGTCGAAAACGACGGCACGACCGAGCGAGGAGGTGCCCGGACATGGATGACGACACGGCCGAATTGCGGGCCCGCCTCGTCGCCGCGGAGGACGAGGTCGCGGAGCTGCGCCACCGCCTGCACGAGGCGCCGCAGCGTGTCCGGGTGCTGGAAGAACGCCTGCTCGAGGTGAAGGGCCAGCTCGCCCAGGCACTGTCGCACAACGAGAAGCTGACCTACACCCTCCAGCAGGCCAAGGAGAACATCGCCTCGTTGCGCGAGGAGGTCGACAAGCTCACCCAGGCGCCGAACGCCTACGGGACGTTCCTGGGCTACAACGACGACGGCACGGTCGACGTCTTCGCGAGCGGCCGCAAGATGCGGGTCGCGCTCCACCCCGCGGTCGAGCCCGACAGCCTCGAGCGCGGCCACGAGGTCGTGCTCAACGAGTCTTTGAACGTCGTGCTCGCCCGCACCTACGAGCAGTCCGGCGAGGTCGTGAAGATCCAGGAGATCCTCGAAGACGGTCGACGCGCCCTCGTCGTCGGCCGCGCCGACGAGGAGCGCGTCGCCGAGCTGTCGGCCGCGCTTCTCGGGACGCGCCTGCGCGCCGGCGACAGCGTCCTCATGGACCCGCGCTCGTTGCTGCTGCTGGAGAAGCTGCCGCGTCCCGAGATCGAGGAGGTCGTCCTCGAGGAGGTGCCGGACATCACCTACGCCGACATCGGCGGCCTCGACGAGCAGATCGAGGCGCTGACCGATGCCGTCGAGCTGCCGTACCTGCACCCGGGGCTGTTCGCCGAGCACCAGCTGCCCGCCCCCAAGGGGATCCTCCTGTACGGCCCGCCGGGCTGCGGCAAGACGCTCATCGCCAAGGCCGTCGCGAACTCGCTCGCCAAGAAAGTCGGCGAGCTGAAGGGCAACGAGAACGTCCGCAGCTACTTCCTCAACATCAAAGGACCGGAGCTGCTCAACAAGTACGTCGGCGAGACCGAGCGCCAGATCCGGCTGGTCTTCCAGCGGGCCAGGGAGAAGGCGGACGAGGGCGTGCCGGTCATCGTGTTCTTCGACGAGATGGACTCGCTGTTCCGCACGCGGGGCAGCGGCATCAGCTCCGACATGGAGTCGACGATCGTCCCGCAACTCCTCGCCGAAATCGACGGCGTCGAGGCGCTGCGCGACGTCATCGTCATCGGCGCGTCGAACCGCGAGGACCTCATCGACCCGGCGATCCTGCGGCCCGGACGCCTCGACGTGAAGATCAAGATCGAGCGGCCCGACGAGGCGGCCGCCCAGCAGATCTTCTCCCGGTACCTGTCGGCGGACCTGCCGCTCAACACGGCTGACGTCGCCGAGCTCGGCGGCGGGGACCCCGCCAAGGCCGTCGCCGTGATGATCGAGCGGACCGTCGCCGAGATGTACCGGGCCGACGACGAGAACCGCTTCCTCGAGGTGACCTACCAGAACGGCGACAAGGAGGTCCTGTACTTCCGGGACTTCGCCTCGGGGGCGATGATCGAGAACATCGTCCGGCGCGCGAAGAAGCTCGCCATCAAGCGCGTGCTCCACGGCGAGGAGCGGGGGATCCGCCTCGCCGACCTGCTCGAGTCGATCAAGCAGGAGTACAAGGAGAACGAGGACCTGCCGAACACGACGAACCCCGACGACTGGGCGAAGATCTCGGGCAAGAAGGGCGAGCGCATCGTCTACGTCCGCACCGTCGTCGACCACGGCGACGAGCGCGGCGGCCGCGCCATCGAGCGGGTCGGGACTGGTCAGTACCTGTAGCGCGCCCGGCTGAATCGCAGCTCGGGCGGGGCTATCCGGGCGATGGTTGGCACCGCGGCAACTCCACTAGGGTCGGCCCCATGGCGGTCCCGAAGGTCTGCGGCATCGAGACCGAGTACGGGGTGCAGGCGACCGGGGGGATGGACAGCAATCCGACGGCGGCCTCGTCGCTGCTCATCAACTCCTACGTCGCCCAGCTCTCGGGGCGGGTCGACTGGGACTTCGAGGACGAGTCGCCGGGGCGGGACGCCCGGGGGTTCGTGCGCGACGGCGGACTTGCCCCCGAGGTGGAGACGAACCTCGTCAACACGGTGCTGACGAACGGGGCGCGCTATTACGTCGACCACGCGCACCTGGAGTACTCGACGCCGGAGTGCTCGACGCCGCTCGAGCTCGTCGTCCACGACCGGGCGGGCGAGCGCGTGCTCGCGGCCTCGATGCTCGCCGCCCAGCGGGCGCTGCCGCCGGGCGAGGCGGTCGTCGTCTACAAGAACAATTCCGACGGCAAGGGGAACACCTACGGCTGCCACGAGAACTACCTCGTCGAGCGCGCCGTGCCCTTCGCCCGGATCGTCCGGGACCTCACCGCCCACTTGGTCACGCGCCAGATCTACACCGGGGCGGGCAAGGTCGGTTGCGAGATGCCGGGGCACCGCCCGGCCGCTTTCGAGCTGAGCCAGCGCGCCGACTTCTTCGAGGCGGAGGTCGGACTTGAGACGACGCTCAAACGCCCGATCATCAACACCCGCGATGAGCCGCACGCCAACGCCGAGCGCTATCGCCGGCTGCACGTGATCACCGGCGACGCCAACCTCGCCGAGGTCGCCACGTTCCTCAAAGCCGGCGTCACCGCGATCGTGCTGCTCCTCATCGAAGACGACATCCTCGGCGGCGGCGAGCTCGTCCTCGCCCACCCCGTCGAGGCGATGCACGCCGTCTCGCACGACCTGTCGTTCGCAGCGCCCCTCGAGCTCGCCTCGGGCGAACGGATGACGGCGATCGAGATGCAGTGGCGGCTGCACGATCTCGCCCGCAAGTACAACGAGGTGCGCGGGCTCGCGGCCCTCGGCGAGGGCGGCGTCGGGGAGCTCGTCCTCGACCGCTGGGAGTCGGTGCTCGCGGCACTCGAGTCGAACCCCTCGACGCTGTGCCGCACGCTCGACTGGGCCGCCAAGCTCGACCTCATCGACGCCTACTGCGTCCGGCACGACTGCGACCTCGCCGACCACCGTGTCCGGGCCCTCGACCTGCAGTACCACGACCTGCGCCCCGCGCGCTCGCTGTACCAGCGCCTCGGGCTCGAGAAGCTCGTCAGCGAGGAGGCGGTCGCGACCGCCGTCACCGACCCGCCCCGGACCACCAGGGCGTACTTCCGCGGCGAGTGCCTGAAGCGCTATCCGGAGGCGATCGTGGCCGCCAACTGGGATTCGGTCGTGTTCGACCTCGGCGACGGCCCGCTGCGTCGCGTGCCGATGATGGAGCCGCTGCGGGGGAGCGCGGCGCACGTCGCTACGCTGCTCGACAGGTGCTCCAGTGCCGCCGAGCTCGTCGGGCGACTCGGCGCCAAGGAGGGAACAGATGGCTGAACGCGAGCTCAAGCGGCGCACGGTGCCGCCGCGTCAGGTTCCCGAGCCGGCCGAGGAGGTCCCCCAGACCTCGGAGAAGGGCGAGCGCCTGAAGGCCGAGATCGACGACCTGCTCGACGAGATCGATGACGTTCTCGAGGACAACGCCGAGGAGTTCGTCCGCAACTACGTCCAAAAAGGGGGGGAGTAGTTGACCGGGCGCCCCCGGCAACTAGGGTTCCACCCCGATGGGCCTGTACCTGTTCCCGCCCGCTGACGATCCCGGGCCGAACTTCGTCGAGCTGCTGCGCCGCGCCCGCCCGGGCGTCACGCCGCCCGGATCGACCGCCCCGCTGGCCGACGTCCGCCAGGCGACGACGATCGCGGCCCTGCGCTACGCCGACGGCGTCGTCATGGCGGGGGACCGCCGGGCGACCGAGGGGGTCGCCATCGCCCACCGGGCGATCGAGAAGGTCTTTGCCGCCGACCGCTTCTCCGCCGTCGCGATCGCCGGCGCGGCCGGACCCGCGATCGAGATGGTGCGGCTCTTCCAGGTCCAGCTCGAGCACTACGAGAAGGTCGAAGGCGCGGCGCTCACCCTCGAGGGCAAGGCCAACCAGCTCGCCCAGCTCGTGCGCGACCACCTGCCGATGGCGATGCAGGGCCTCGGCGTCGTGCCGCTGTTCGCCGGCTGGGACGCGATGCGCCGGACGGGACGGATCTTCACCTACGACCTCACCGGCGGGCGCTACGAGGAGACCGACTTCCACGCCACGGGCTCAGGTGGGCGGGTCGCCGAGACGGCGATCAAGCTCGGCTTCCGCGAGGGCCTCTCCCGCACCGAGGCCGTCGAGCTCGCGGTGCAGTCGCTCTACGAGGCCGCCGACGAGGACTCGGCGACCGGCGGGCCCGACGCGGTGCGCGGCATCTACCCGATCATCGCCACCGTCGACGCGGCGGGCTTTGCGCGCCTCGAGGACGCCGAGGTGGCGGAGCGCTTCGCGGCGATCCTGCAGCGGCGCGGGCAGTCCCCGGCAGGCGGTGAACCCCGATGACGATGCCGTACTACGTCGCGCCCGAACAGGTGATGAAGGACCGTGCCGAGTACGCGCAGAAGGGGATCGCGCGGGGCCGCGCCCTCGTCGCCGTGGCCTACGCCGACGGCATCCTCATCGTCGCCGAGAACCCCTCGCGGACGCTCCACAAGGTGAGCGAGATCTACGACCGCGTCGCGTTCGCCGGGGTCGGTAAGTACAACGAGTTCGACCAGCTGCGCGTGGCCGGCATCCGGCACGCCGACACGAAGGGCTACGCGTACTCGCGCGAGGACGTCGACGCCCGCTCGCTCGCCAATCTCTACGCCCAGTACCTCGGCCAGGTGTTCACCCACGAGATGAAGCCGCTCGAGGTGGAGATCCTCGTCGCCGAGCTGTCGCCGGCCGGCGGGAACCGCCTCTACCACATCACCTACGACGGGACCGTCGTCGACGAGGAGAACTGGACCGTTCTCGGCGGCGAGGCCGAGGCGATCGCCGCCCGGCTCGAGCAGGCCTTCGACCCCGCGGCGACGCTCGCCGCGGCGGTGGGGAGTTGCGTCGCCTGCCTGGCGGGCGAGGCGCGCACGCTCGGCGTCGACGACCTGGAAGTCGGCGTGCTCGAGAAGTCCGCCGCCCGCAGGGCCTTCCGCCGCATCGAGCGGGCCGAGCTCAGCGCCCTCCTCGGCGCCTGAACCGGCCCGTCGGCGTCCGCCGCGCCCGGCGCGGCGCCGCCCGCCCGCCGAGTTCGTCGAAGCTGGCCTCCACGGCGTCGGCGAGCAGGATCTCCTTGGCTCTGGCGAGGTCGCCCACCGGGACGAGCACGTCGAGCTCGATCGGGAACGGATAGGGCCCGTCCGGCGGCCCGCTGGCCGCGGCCGCGATGCCCTCGGCCTGCAGGCGCCCGACGACGAGCTGGCCGGCCACCGTGCCGACGACCGTCGTCAGGTAGACGAGGGGCTGCGCTGAATCCACGAACCGAGGGTACAGCCGGCAGCCGCCGGATCGCCGGAGGGGTCGTGCCGCTAGGTTCGGGTCGTGGACCGGCGCATCTTCGGGCTCGAGAACGAGTACGGCGTGACGTGCGCGTTGCGCGGCCAGCGCCGGCTCAGCCCCGACGAGGTGGCGCGGTACCTGTTCCGACGCGTCGTTTCCTGGGGCCGGTCCTCCAACGTATTCCTGGAGAACGGGGCACGCCTGTACCTCGACGTCGGCAGCCACCCGGAGTACGCCACCCCGGAGTGCGATTCGATCGCCGACCTCGTGGCGCACGACCGGGCGGGGGAGCGGATCCTCGAGGGGCTCGTCGAGTCGGCCGAGGCGCGCCTCAAAGACGACGGCATCCGCGGTGTCATCTACCTGTTCAAGAACAACACCGACTCGGCCGGCAACTCGTACGGCTGCCACGAGAACTACCTGATCACCCGGCGCGACGACCTCGTCCATTTCACCCAGGTACTGATCCCGTTCCTCGTCACCCGCCAGATCTACGCCGGCGCCGGCAAGGTGCTGCAGACCGCCCGGGGGGCCGTCTTCTGCCTCTCCCAGCGCGCCGAGCACATCTGGGAGGGGGTCTCCTCGGCGACGACGCGGTCACGCCCGATCATCAACACCCGCGACGAGCCGCACGCCGATGCCGAGCGCTACCGCCGGCTCCACGTCATCGTCGGCGACTCGAACATGAGCGAGTACGCGACGTTCCTGAAGGTCGGCGCGACGAGCATCATGCTGCGGATGCTCGAGGACCCCGGCGTCGTGCTGCGCGACATGACGCTCGAGGACCCGGTCCGCGCCATCCGGGAGATCTCGCACGACATCACGTGCCGGCGCCTCGTGCGGCTCGCGAACGGGCGGGAGGTGAGCGCGTTCGACGTCCAGGCCGAGTACCTCGGCCGGGCGGTCCGCTACGCCGCGCAGCACGGCCTGTCGCCGATGGAGGATCAGGCGCTGCAGATGTGGCAGCACTGTGTGGAGGGGATCGAGCGGGACCCGCTCTCGCTCACGGCCGAGTGCGACTGGGTGATCAAGCACAACCTCGTCGAGGCGTACCGGCAACGCCACTCGCTCGCGCTCGGCCATCCCCGCATCGCGCTGCTCGATCTCCAGTACCATGACGTCAGCCAGCGGCGCGGCATCTTCTATCGCCTGCAGGATCGCGGGCTCCTTGAGCGTGTCGTCACCGACGCCGCGATCACCGAGGCGATGGACGTGCCGCCGGCCACCACGCGGGCCCGCCTGCGCGGACAGTTCATCCGTCGCGCGAAGGAGCGCCGGCGCGACTTCACGGTCGATTGGGTGCACCTCAAGTTGAACGACCAGACACAGAGGACCGTGTTGCTGAAGGACCCGTTCCGGGCGCACGACGAGCGCGTCGAGCGGCTCATCGAGTCGATGTAGGAAACGAGGATTCGTGGACAGTGACGAGATGGCTGGGAACGAGGCGACGACCCCCGCCGCCGAGCCGGCCGGGGACGCCGGGCCGGAGACCGGGTCCACCCGGCGCCGGCGCCGCGCCCGCCCGAAGCGGCCGCACTCCCGCAAGCGGACGCTCATCGAGACGGCGATCGGCCTCGCGATCGCGGTCGTCATCGCCCTCGGGGTGCGGACCTTCGTATTCCAGGCCTACTTCATCCCCTCCGGCTCGATGGAGCCGACACTGCAGGTCGGCGATCGCATCCTCGTCGACAAGTTCGATTTCAACTTCCACTCGATCCACCAGAACGACATCGTCGTGTTCCGCACGCCCCCCGCGGCGCGTCGCGATTGCGCGACCGAGGACGGCGACCTCGTGAAGCGCGTCGTCGCGACCGGCGGTCAGTGGATCCGGTCGCAGGGCGACGAGGTCTTGGTCAAGAACCCCAACAGCACGAAGTGGCACGCGCTGCCCGAGAGCTACTTCCGCGACAACGGGAAGAACACGCCGCTCGGCCAGCCGATCGTCCGGTACGAGGTGCCAAGAAACGACTTCTACGTCCTCGGCGACAACCGCACGGTCTCCTGCGACAGCCGGGTGTGGGGACCCCTGCCGGGCTCGGACGTCGTCGGGCGCGTCGTCGCGGTCGTCTGGCGCGGCTGGCACCCCGAACTCATCATCTTCTAGGCCGAGCCCGGCCAGGGGCCCTCGTCTGCCCGGAACGGGCCTTGTAGACTGACCCGTCGTGGGCAGCCTCGACCCGGCGAAGATCCTCATGATCCTCGTCGTCATCCTGATCGTGATGGGGCCCGAACGCCTTCCCAAGGCCGCCCGCCAGCTCGGCGCCGCCTGGCACGAGATCACGCGGCTCCGCCAGGAGGTGACCGACGAGGTCCGCGCCGTGATGCCCGATCTCGACCTGTCGTCGATCCCGCGTATCCCTTCAGTGCGCGGCACGCTCACCGGCCTGATCACCGATTCGACCTCAGCCGAGAAGGCGGCCGCCGCCAGGGCGACGGATGCCGACGCGGATGACCTCGCGCCGGCGGACTCGATCCGCCCGGCCCTTGGCGACTTCTCGCCGCAGGTTGACGACCCGAGCATGAACTGACCCGGGCAGAACTGATCGCCCCAGACATGGCAACCCAGATCCGTGGCCGCGCCGAGACCCCCTCCGAGGGTGGGGCGATGTCGCTCAGCGGGCACCTCAGCGAGCTGCGCCAGCGGCTGATCGTCTCGTTCATCGCCTTCGTGCTGGCCGCGGTCGTCGCCTACGTCTTTTACGACCAGATCCTGCGCTTCTTCCTCCACCCGTACTGCGTCCAGGCACGCCTCGTGGGACCGAAGGCCCACCTCTGCGTGCTCACCGTGTTCGGCCCGCTCGACGCCTTCATGGTGCGGCTCAACGTGACGGCGTACGGGGGGATCTTCCTCGCCTCGCCCATCATCGTCTTCGAGCTGTGGCGGTTCGTCACACCGGGTCTCAAGGCGAACGAGAAGCGCTACGCGGTCCCGTTCGCCGTCTCGACGGTGGCGCTGTTCTTCCTCGGGGCCTTCGTCGCCTGGCTCACCTTCCCGCACGCGTTGGGCTTCCTCCACGCCGTCGGCGGATCGAACATCAACGACCTGTTCACGCCTTCGAAGTACCTCGGGCTCATCATCGCTTTGATGGTGATCTTCGGCGCGACCTTCGAGTTCCCGGTGGTGCTCGTCGGCCTCGAGATCGCCGGCGTGCTGAAGCCGGAACAGCTCGCCCACTGGCGCCGGCCGGCGATCGTCATCATCGTCATCTTCGCCGGGGTCGTGACGCCGAGCTCGGACCCGTTCTCGATGCTCGCGATGGCCGTGCCGATGCTGCTCTTCTACGAGGCTTCGATTCACGTCGGGAAGTTCCTCACGCGCAAACGCCGGCGCGCGAAGACGACCTGATCACTTGCGCCTGACAGCCACCTCCCGGGGGTTGCCGTCGTGCCGGGCGCGCTGGCGGCGATGACCCCCGGCGCCGACTCCGACGCGACCCGGCGCGCCTTCCTCGGCCGGCGCCGGTTCGCGCTCGATCCGTTCCAGGTCGAGGCGTTCGATCTGCTCGACGCCGGCAAGTCCGTTCTCGTCGCCGCACCGACCGGCTCCGGCAAGACGCTCATCGCCGAATACGCCGTCGCCCGCGCGCTGTCCGAGGGCGGCCGCGCCATCTACACGACTCCGCTCAAGGCGCTCTCGAACCAGAAGTACGCCGACTTCGCCGCCGAGTACGGCGCGGCCCGTGTCGGGCTTTTGACCGGCGACGTCTCGCGCAACGGCGACGCGGAGATCGTCGTCATGACGACCGAGGTGCTGCGCAACATGATCTACGCCGACGCGGCCCGGCTCGCCGGGCTGCGCCTCGTCGTCCTCGACGAGGTCCACTACCTCGAGGACCGCTACCGGGGGTCGGTCTGGGAGGAGATCATCTTGTCGGCGCCGCGCGAGGTCGTGCTCGTCTGCCTCTCGGCGACGGTCTCGAACGCCGAGGAGCTCGCCGGCTGGATCGAGCAGGTGCGGGGCTCGACGGCCCACGTCATCGAGGAGCACCGGCCGATCGAGCTGCGCCAGCACTACGTCGTCGGCATCCGCGCGACCCACCGCCTCGAGATCCTCCCCACCTTCGTCGCCGGTGTGCCAAACCCCGAGGCGGTGGCGCTCGACGCCCGGGCGCGGCCGCGGGCGCGGCCCGGGACCGGGCCGGGTGGCCGGGCCGGTACCGCGCGCTCGCCCGTCTTCCGCCCCCGGCGGGTCGAGGTCGTGGAGCGCTTCGCCGAGGAGGACCTGCTGCCCGCGATCTACTTCGTGTTCTCCCGGGCGGGCTGCGACGACGCGGTGCGCCAGTGCCTGGAAACCGGGCCGCGGCTCACGACCCCGGCGGAGCGGCGGCTGATCCGTGCCGTCGCCGACGACCACGTCGAGGCGCTCTCCGACGCCGATCTGCGCGTGCTCGGCTACGGGCGCTTCGTGGAGGGGCTCGAGGCCGGGTATGCCGCCCACCACGCCGGGCTCGTGCCGCCGTTCCGGGAGGCCGTCGAGGCCCTGTTCGGCGCCGCCATCGTCAAGGTCGTCTTCGCGACCGAGACCCTCGCGCTCGGCGTCAACATGCCGGCCCGCTCGGTCGTCATCGAGTCGCTCTCCAAGTACTCCGGCGCCGGCCACGAGGACCTCACGGCCGGCAGCTACACCCAGCTCACCGGACGCGCCGGCCGGCGGGGGATCGATGCGGTCGGCCACGCCGCGGTGCTGTGGTCGCCCTACCACACCTTCGCCGAGGTTTCGGCGCTCGCCAGCGCGCGCAGCCGCGCCCTGCGCAGCTCGTTCCACCCGACCTACAACATGACGGTCAACCTCGTTCGGCGCTACTCGCCCGACGACGCCCACCGGCTCGTGCGCTCGTCGTTCGCCCAGTACCTCTCCGACGTGCCGCTCGCCCGCCAGCTCGACGCCGTCGTCGGGCTGCTCACCGACCGCGGCTACCTCGCCGGCTGGCGGGTGACCACCGCCGGCGAACGCCTGCGCGGCATCTACCACGACTGCGACCTCCTGCTCGCCGAGGCGGTCGGCGCGGGCCTGCTCGGCGGGCTCGACGCCCCGAGCCTCGCGGCGATGGTCTCGCTGTTCACCTTCGAGTCCCGGCGGGCGGGGGCGCCGGGGGAGCTGCCGACGGGCCGTCTCGCCGCCCGGGCCGGCGAGCTTGACGCCCTCGCGAAGGACCTGCGGGACGCCGAGCGGGCGGCCCACGTGCCGCGCACCCGCGCCCTCGACGCGGGTTTCGCCCCGCTCGCCTATGAGTGGGCCCGCGGCGCCGAGCTGCGGCGGCTCATCGCCCCCGCCGGCGGGCCCCGCCGGCGCGGGGCCGCCAACCCGCTGAGCGGCGGCGACTTCGTCCGCAACACGAAACAGCTGGTCGACCTGCTGCGCCAGCTGGCACTCACCGAGGCCGGCTCGCGGCTCGGCTCGGTCGCCGCCCGGGCCGCCGACCAGCTGGTACGCGGGATCGTCGCCACCTCGACACCCGGCGGCGACGGGGACGCCGACGGCGGGGACCAGCCCGGGGCGGAGGTGGTGATCCGCGACCGGCCGGGCGCGGTCTCGTAGTCTCGTCCCGGTGACGCACTACGCGACCGAGACCTTCTCCGCCGACGAGCGCGAGGTCCTGCGCCATTACGTGACGAACCTCGACGGGCCGGTGTTCGCCCTGGTGAACCTGCCCGAGGTGGTCTGCGGGGCGCTCTTCGCCCGATACTCCCGTTCGCCCAAGAGCGTGCGGCGCCTGTTCCTCGACGAATTCCTCGGTGACCTCGACGTCTCCGGGGACAGCTCGGTCGACGCGACGGTGGGGCTGAAGCGGGCCGAGGAGCTCTACGAGCGGATCTTCCTCCAGTTCGGCGACGACTCGGTCGCCCAGCTCGGCGGGGTCCACCTCGCCTGCGAGCAGGCCTCTAACGTGCTCACCAAGGTCCTCGAGTGGGGACGCCTGATGAGCTATCTCGAGCAGTCGACGCGCTATATCCCGTTCGACGCCCGCTTCGAGACCGGTCACTACCGGTACTGGCGCGACCCCGAGGTGCTCGACTCGGAGCTCGGCGCCCGCTACGTCGGCGACATGGACCGGATGTTCGACACCTACGCCGAGCTCCTGCCGCTTCTGCAGGCGCACGTGGCGCGGGCCTTCCCGAACGACGGGACGGTCGGGGACTTCGCCTACCGCCAAGCGGTGCGGGCGCGTGCCCTCGACGGCCTGCGGGGGCTGCTGCCGGCCGCCGCGCTGTCGAACGTCGGCCTGTACGGCTCCGGACAGAGCTACGAGCACCTGCTGCTGCGCATGTCCGGCCACCCCCTGCCCGAGGTGCGCGGCTACGCCGAGCTGATCCACGCGGAGCTCCGCAAGGTGATCCCGTCGTTCCTCGCGCGCCTCGACCGGCCCGACCGGGGAGGGGAGTGGAGCCGCTACCTCGCCCAGCGCCGGGACGAGATGGACGGCCTCGTCGCGCGCCTGTTCCCGGCGGACCGGGCGGAGGGCGACGCCGTGTCGGCCGGAGCCTCGGTGACGCTCGCCGACTACGACCCCGAGGGCGAGGAGAAGGTCCTCGTCGCCATGTGCTACCCGCACGCCTCGCTTCCCGAGGCCGAGCTCGCCGCCCGGGTCGCCCGCCTCGGCCAGGCCGAGAGGGCCGCGATCCTGCGCGCCTACATCGGCGAGCGGCAGAACCGCCGCCACCGCCCGGGACGCGCCCTCGAGCGGACCGGCTACCGCTTCGACGTCGTCTCGGACTACGGCGCCTTCCGCGACCTGCAGCGCCACCGGATGCTGACGATCGAGTGGCAGCCGCTCGGCACGGATCTCGGCTACGAGGTGCCCGACGTCGTCGTCGAGGCGGGGCTCGCCCCGGCGTTCACCGAGTCGCTCGAGCGGGCGCGGGACCTCCACGAGGCATTGCGGGCCGCCTTCCCGCTCCAGGCCGTGTACGCCGTCGCCCTCGCCTTCCGCATCCGCTACTCGCTGCAGCTCAACGCGCGTGAGGCGATGCACCTCATCGAGCTGCGCAGCGGCCCCCAGGGCCACCCCGCCTACCGGAGGATCGCGCAGCAGATGCACCAGCTGATCGACGAGGGCGCCGGGCACCACGGGATCGCCGCGGCGATGCGCTTCGTCGACCACAGCGGCGTCGGGCTCGGGCGGCTCGATGCCGAACGCCGCGCCGCCGCGAGGCGGCCGGCCGCATCGGGTGGCGGCGACGCCGGGGCGGCCGTCCCCGAGTCCTGGCCGGATGGCTCAAGCGAGGCTTGACTCCGGGTCCGTCGGGTGCATGAATAGGTGGGTCCCGCGGTTCAGGCACCTTTTCGGGAGCCTCCGTCAGTCGCTCCGGGTGGTCTCGGCGGGGCAGTTGCGCAGGACGTGGTCCAGGGAGCCGAGTAGAGAACGTCATTCGCCCCACGAGGCGACCCGCGTTCGGGCGGACGCGGAGGACGGTGCCAAAGGTTCCCTGGACCTGTCCCTGCCGGCGCCCCCGCGCGGCAGATTCGCCACCTCCTCGCCGGGGAGGGAATCGCCGCCCCGATGACCGTTGAAAGCCCGGAGATGTGCCGTATAGTGACCGCGCCCAAGCACCTTCTGGGACGGACGCGACCGCCGTGGGCGGTGGACCGGGGCCACTGGGAAAGGAACTGAGGAGCCTGATGCCGAGCGATGCCGACGGCGACCTCGAGCCGGACCCTCTCGCCGAGGGTGAGCTCGAGGAGCCACCTGACGAGGAACTCCTCGAAGAGGACGACCTCGGCATCGATGAGCTGGTAGCCGAGGACCTCGTCGACGAGGACGAGCTCGGGGACGTCGCCCACCCCGACGCGGTCGTCGCCGAGGGCGAGGAACCGCTCGTCGAGCTCGAGGAGGAAGAGGAGGACCTCGACGACGATGACGTCGAGGCGAGCCTCGACGTCATCCTGAAAGAACGGCTCGTCGTCTCCGACGAGCCAGACGAGGAGGACACCGAGGCCACCGACGCCGAGGACCGGGTCGACGGGACGACGCGCGTGCTCCCCAAGCAGCCGGGCGAGTTCGTCTGCCAGTCCTGCTTCCTCGTGAAGAGCCAGACCCAGCTCGCCGACCGTCGGCGCAAGCTCTGCCGGGACTGCGTGTGACCAGGCCGGGGAGCGATCGCCGCGACGAGGCGCGCGGCCTCGCCGACGATCTCATCGATTACGCGCTCTGGGCACCGCTCGGCGCCGTCGTCGCCATCGCCGACGAGCTGCCCGAACTCGTGCGCCGCGGACGCGAGCGCTTCGGGCCGCGCCTCGCCGTCGCCCAGATGCTGGGGAAGTTGGCAGCGGACTCGGCCAGGCGGCGCGCCGAGGCCTTCGTCCGCCGGCCGCCCGACCGCGCCCCGGCTGCGCGATCGCCCGAGTCGGCCGCCGACGCGCCCGAGGCCGGGCCCGGTCTGCCGATCCCGGGGTACGACGACCTGACGGCGGCAGAGATCGTGGCGCGCCTGCCCGGACTCGCCCGGCAAGAGCTCGTCGCGGTGCGGTCCCACGAGATGGACCACCGGGCGCGGCGGACCGTGCTCACCCGGATCGGCCAGCTGCTCGGCGACGGAGGCCGGTAGCGGCGAAGGCGGCCGGTGCCTCGGCGCACCGGCGATCGCCCTCGTCGAGGCGCGCCTCGGGGGCGTCGGGGCTGCGAAACTATCCTCGCCAGGCTCGTCCGGCGCGCGACCACCCGCCCCCCCGGGCGGCCGAGGCGTCGGCCGCGTCGGGTGACGTCGTTGCCAAGTCGGCTCTTGGGGAGATGAGCTTGCGAACACGCTTTTCGGTCGTGCCACGCCGGCTCGCCCGCGAGCCCGCGCCGTGACGGCGCCGTCGCTCTGTGTCGGCGTCGTCGACGTCGAGGACGGCACCATCCTCCTCGTGCGACGCCGCCACGACCCCGGTGCGGGGCGCTGGTCACTCCCCGGAGGCCACGTCGAGCCCGGCGAGACGCTTCGGCAGGCTGCGGCGCGCGAGGCGCGGGAGGAAACGGGGCTCACGCTCACGATCGGCGACCTTCTCGGCACCACCGAGATCGTGACCCCCGAAGAGAAGTTCGTGATCTGCGACTTCCTGGCCTCGCGGGAGGGCCATGAGGACCCCCGGGCGGGAAGTGACGCCGAGGAGGCCTGCTTTGTCGCGCTGGGGTCCGTGCCGGACCTAGATCTCGTCGACGGCCTCGGCGACTGGCTCCGGCGGCACGGCATCGGGCTCGGCTGACCCGGCCAGCTCCTCCTGCGGCGCCTCGTCGTCCGTGTCAGTGGGCGACGGCCCTGGTTCGGCGGGCGCCGTGGTGGCGGCCGCCTCGGCGATCGCATCCTCGCCGGCGTCGGGCTCCACCTTGTGGGACCCGGGGGAGGGCCCCTCGGCGCCGATCGTCACGGGCTCGACCGCGACGTGGTCGGGCGAGATCGTGCCCGCGGCGAGCTGGGGCTGCTCGACGACAACGCTGGCGATGGCAACCGGCGCCGTGGTGGGGGCACCGTTTGACTCGTCGGTCGCCGCCTCCGGCGCCGCGACGGCCGCCGCCGGGGGCTTCTGGCTCCGTGCCGGCCGAGCCCTCGGGGCACGTGGCCTGGCGACCGGCTTGGCGCCAAGTGCCACGACGGGACGCGGCGGCGGCGGCATCGGCAGTCCGAGCAGCGCAGCGAGTGCGGGGATCCGGCCCGCGACCAGGGTCGCCGCGTGCCGGACCGCGCCCGTCGGGTCCTCCGGCAACCCGGCCGGTTTGATCGAGCGCCGCACAGGGGAGGCCGCCGCGGCCTCGAGCAGCGCGAGCCAACGGTCGACCGAGCTCGTTGTGGTGAGCGCCGCGCCGGCACCTTCGCTCAACGGCGCGACGAGCGACGAGGGAATCCGCGCGCCGGGGTCCGGTGGGCGGGCGGAGAGCCGCAGGGCGTGCAGCACGCGACCCTCGTCGAGCGCCCGCGTGATGTCGCCCTCCCAGCTGACGCGCAGCTTGGCGAGACGGACCTTTAGGGCTTCACGAATCGTTCCGAGCAGTTCCCTCCCGTGCTCGTCGCGGGGCGCAGCGCCCAGCACCGTCGCCCGCAGCTCCCGCAACGAGATCGTCTCGAGCTGAGCCACGACCGCCTCGGCACGGTCCAGCCACACCGCCTGGCGAACCGGGGATAGGAGCTGCTCGGCGAGAGCGATGATCGCCTCACCACCGACGGCCGGCCGGCCAGCGGCGAGCGCCGCAGACTGCTCGGCTGCGAGCGCGCGGCGAACCGCCGGCATGCCACCGGCGGCGACCTGTTCCGCCACCGGACGTTGTTCTGGTGGCAGGGTCGAGAAGTACTCGTCGCGGTGGAGCGTGCCCGGCACGAAACGCTCGGGGCGTGGACGGGCCCGGCGCGCCGCGGGGGTCAAGGTCGAAAGCGGCGCCTGGGACTCGGCGGGTGCTGCCTCGAAACGGTCCGGACGCGGCGGCGCGGTGCGGCTGCGCCGCGGTGGCCCGTCGGGGGCGGGACGGGACTCGGCACCACGTTCGCGCGACGGGCGGCGCCGTTCGCCTGCCTCGGGTCGCGCCCGGACGTCGCCTCGCGGCCGGGAGGCCGCGCTCCGCTCGCGCGGGCGCGTCCGGCCCGCTCCGTCGAACGGGCGCTCGCGCGCGCCACGCCCCGAACGCGAGACGAGCGATGCCGTCACGAGTCCGGACTCCTCGGACTTTGCCGGCGCGAGTTCGATCCGCTCGTGGGACTCGACCCGCTCGCGAGGCGGCAGCACGGACACGACCGTGATGCCCTCGAGTTCGACCTCCGCCTCCACGCGCAGGACGTTGCCGACCTTCGCCCCGTCCTCGAGAAGCTGGCCGGCGATCACCCCGCGCGGCTCGAGCGCTCCCGCGGCCCGCCACGTCCAGGTGCCGTCGTGTCGGGAGGAGGTCAGTTCGATGTCCAAACGCCTCGCCATGCCGGAGGTCAACCTATCGCCTCCGCAACCACGACGGGAATTCCTCCGCGCTCCAGCGCGAGTAGCCCTCCCGTGCGCGCCGTGGCGCCGCACCGCGGCCCGCCCTCCGGCTCCCCAAACGAACATCGTCCCCGCCCGGCGACCGCTCGCTCGCCAGGCCGGCATCGGCTCGGAACCAGCCCCCTCCTCGGCGCCGCGTCCGGCTCGGGCCGCGACGTGATCGGCCCTCCGGGCCGTCAATCGCGGCGCGCGTCGCGGGGCCGACCGGTGACCCACCAACGCTGCGGGACGCGGTCGGAAATACCCGGCGCCGCCGGGCGAGGTGGGGGCGCTCGGCTCCAATACCCGACGCCCGTGCCGCGCGCATGTCCCCGCCGAACCGGGCAATCCCGCGAGCCTGCACTCCCCGAAATGGTGTCGTCGCAAACACCCCAGTGCTGTTCACGCGGCATAGGACGTGGAGCCCATACCGTCCGTGACACAAACGGGCTAGCAAGCAATTGACTCAATTGTGTGCAAAGTCAACACGTTTGTGTCATGCCAGCCGGCGCCGCACAGAAGTCCAGGTCACAGGGGCGCGTTTTCTGTGTCGTCACGCAGAGCGCGATGGCCTCCTTCTCCATCTCCTTACTGGCGCCACTTCCTTCCCATTCCCGGTCCGCGCGAGCCGTGCCGGCAACCGCGTTGGGGTTGCGCGGCGCGGCGGCCGGTTTGGCCCCATCTGGACGCGGCAATCAGGGATTCTGTCGGGCGGCGCCGGGAGGAGCGCCCGTCCGCGGCAGAGACCCGCGATCGGCGCTCGACGGCCGTTGGGCCGTTGCTCACGATGAGCGGCTAGCCGTGCGCGCTAAGTGATCTTTCCTACCCAGCAATCATGGGCTGAATTGTCACGCTACGTGAGCTAGCCGCCACGCTGCTGATTTGCTTTAATCCTTTCGTGCGCATTGTCGGAAATGGCGGACGACCCGTCGCCGACTGCTGGGCAACGTCACCGGTGACGAGGACCGTCGCTAGGGTGACAGAACTTCTCAAGAACAAGGAGACATCGGTTAGATGAGAGTTCTCGCAATCGGTGCCCATCCCGACGACATCGAGTTCGGGTGCGGGGGGACGCTGCTGCGTCACCGCCTCGCCGGTGACGCGGTGACGCTGCTCGTGATGACGACGGGCGACCAGGGACCTGACGGGCAGATGCGCACCCGCGAGCAGGAACAGGCGGCTGGCCTGCTCGGCGCGGACCTGCGGTGGGGAGGCTTCCTGGACGGTTCCGTGCCCGCCGACGGTGACGCGGTGCGCGTCATCGAACGCGTCATCGCCGCGACCTCGCCAGACGTCGTCTACACCCACGCCCCGCAGGACACGCACCAGGACCACCGGGCGACCTCGTCCGCGGTGCTCGGCGCGGCCCGTCGCGTTTCGCGGGTGCTGTGCTTCGAGTCGCCGAGCTCTATCGGGTTCAGCCCGACGCTCTATGTCGACATCGCCGGCCTCGTCGAGCCCAAACTCGACCTGCTGCGTGCCCACATGTCACAGGTCCTGCGGATGGGGAGCCTCGTCGACCTCGAGGCCACGGAGTCTCAGGCCCGCTATCGGGGCTTTGCGGCCCGGGTGCGCGAGGCCGAGGCGTTCGAGTCGCACCGCTTCTTGTGGGACCCGGTGATCGCCGAGCGCTCGAGCCGTGCCGCCATCGTGCTCACCGAGCTCGACGCCGCCTCGAGCGACGGGACCACTCCCGAGGGCTCGCCGCTGCGCCGTTTCCTCGACGGAGAGCAGTCGTCATGACAACCTCCGCAGTTCCCAGTTCTCACTCACGATTCGTCAACAGAAAAGGACGTCCCATCATGAACCTCAGAAGGCACGCGATCCTCAAGGTCGCGGCGATCGCAACCTTCGCACTGGTCGCGTTCTCGGCGACTTCCGCCGGCGCCTGCGACCCGGTGACAAACCTCGGCGCGAGCCCGTCGTGCTCCGGCGTCAAGCTGACCTGGACGGCGTCGCTCACGCCGAACGTCACCTACACGATCAACCGCGGCACCGACGTGAACGGCAATCCTGTCGACGTCATCACGCTGGCGACTGGCGTCACGGGCACGACCTACACCGACACGACGACGTCGCTCTCGACGAAGTACTTCTACCAGATCCTCACTGTTGAGTCCGGCGGCGCCAACTCTGGTTCCAACTCGCCCGGCATCTGGGTCACCACGCCGAGCGCGGGCTCCTGCGGCTCGCCGACCCCGATCGGCGCGATTGGCGCGATCCCGGTCGCACTGCTCCTCGGTGGGGTCCTCATCTACCAGCAGCACCGGCGCAGCGTTCGGCGCGCCGCCGCCACGGCTGCTTCCTAGGTCCCTCGGACCGACTCCGGTCGGTCCCCCTCGCCTGGCCGCGCCCGAGGGCGCGGCCAGGCGGGATCTGAAGGACGGCACATGAGATGAGAAGGCGACGCAAGAGAATCGTCGGGGGGGCGGCCGTCGTGCTGTTCGCGACGGTTCTCGGCTTCGCGGTCTCTGCCGGCCTGTCCACGTCGGCGGGCGTTCTCTCGGCGAACTCGGGCTGCACGCTCACGAACGGCTGTGAGTCGCTGCTCGGATTCGCCGGCACGACGCCCACCTCGCCGGCGATCGGCACGACGACCACCGTCTACTTCCTCGATGAGAACGGTCTCGGCACCACGGTCGATGCCGTCCTCACGGGGCCGGGGGTCGACGAGTCGCTCCCCGTGACGGCGACAGCCATCACGGAGATCCCCTCCGACGGGCTGTTCGCTTACAACCCGCAGTACGCGGGTTCGGGGCCAAACGCTGGGAACCAGGCGAACTACCCCACAGGCTGTGTCTTCGGGACGTCGGACTGCCTGTGGGAGCTCTCGTTCACCGTCCCGGCGACCGGGCTCCAGCAGAACAAGCTCTACACCGTGACGCTCACCGCTTACGACGGGGACGGTGACGGGGACCAAGTCGTCTGGCAGGTGCCCTTCGGCAGCGTCGACACACCCTTTGACCCGGCGGTCGGGACAGCGCTCGCGGTCCTGGCCATCGGCTCGGTTTTGTTGTTCCGCATGAACCGCCGCCGTCCAACGGCGGCCTGACACCGCCAACGCCAGGGCCCGGCCCGTTAGGGGCCGGGCCTTTGCGCGTCTGATGCGCTGCCGCCTCCGGCTGCGCCGGGGCAGGACGGCCCCGGCGCGCTGACGGACCTCCTCGAGGACGGGCCGACCGCCCGATAGGCCCGGGTCGGCCCACACCGCCGCCGCAATTTCGGCGCGCCCATTGGCGATTCGACGACTCGCGCATTGAGCAAAGTCCACGCAGTGTGTCGGCACCGCCACGTGCAGTGACCTCGTCGTTCGCAGCGCGAGTTGCGGGTCCCGCCCCTCAACAAATTCCTCCAATGCGCCGTTAGGCGTGACATATGAGGCAGCTGAATCGGGATTGACTGCCGTGCCAGCTGTGTCTGTTGTGGTTAGTGGAGAAATTGGGAACTGAAGGTGCCGCAGTACACAGCGACCCTGGCGGGTCGCCGAACACGGAGGTAGCGAGTTGTCTTCGAAATTGAGTGCAAGACCCCAGAAGCTGCACAAACGGACCAGGTTCTGGTCCCGTCGATCCATCGTCGTTTCCGCCGCGATCGGTGCGCTGCTGGCCGGTGGCGGGGCGTACGCCGCGACGAGCTGGGTCGTCGGACTCGGTGCGGGTTCGAATGGGCTGAGCCAGTCGGCGAGCGTCTCGAACCTGACCATCGCCGCCGTCTCGACCCCGTCACCGTCGAACCTGCTGTTCCCGGGCGGAACGGGTGACGTCGTGGCGACGATCACCAACCCGAACCCGTTCCCGGTGACCATCACCGCCGTGCAGCTGCCGGCGAACACGTCCTACGCGGCCGGCTTCACCACGGCGGCGCTCAGCACTGCACAGACCGGCTGTTCGAGCACGACGAGCGACGTGGCCTGGAACTACGCGACCGGCACGAGCGGGAGCTCACACACGCTCACGAGTGCGCTCACCGTCGCGGCCAACGGCACGCTGACCGTCACGCTGACGAACGACGCGGCCATGACCGCGGCCGCCCCGGCTGCCTGCGAGGCCACGTTCTTCTCGATGCCGTCGCTCACGGGCGTCACGGCGTCGGGTGGTGCGGCGACGCCGACCACGAGCCCGGCGACGGACTCCTGGACTTCGTAGGACACCGATCAGCCGTTTGACGATGCACTGAAGGGTTGCGGATCCGATGGAACGCAGAGTCTCCGCCCGGTGGCTTGTCGTCACCGTCGCGCTGACCCTCGGTCTCCTCGGCCAGGTTCAGCCTGCCGGGGGGGCGGGAACCAACTGGTCCGTCGCCTTGAAGACCGGCAGTGGGGGAGAGGCGGCTTCACTGACCGCCGCCCCTCCCCCCACCGCAGTCGCGGCGGCGTGCGTGTCGACCACGGGGTACAAGATCAAGCTCACCTGGACCGCACCCGCCCACGCTTCGACCTACAACGTGCTCGTCTCGACCACGTCCGCCACGAGCGGCTTTGGCGCCGCCCCGTCGGGTAGCGGGCTGACGACCACGTCGTTCACGAGCGCAAACCTCGCGACGGGGAACTACTGGTACGAAGTCGCCGCCATCGACGGAACGAACTGGACGAGCTCCGATGCGCCCGCGAACTTGGAGACGACCATCAGCACGACGACCACGCCCCACTGCAAACAGCCCTAGTGCCGGATCGAATCGACCCCGCGCGCGCCACGCGAACGCCTGGCACCATCACCCGCCAGATGGCGGCAAGTTCCAGCCCACCGGCTGCGCCGCCAGACCGACGCGCCAATTGACGAGGCGGCACACCATTGGCCACGGGACGAGGCGGTCGAGCGGGCTGTTGCGTCGGCGGCGCAGGCGCTTGAGGATCCGGTAGCGGACGATCCCGGTCCAACCCGGGCCGTAACCGGGGAACGCCGGGCGGAGCCCTGCCCGCTCCATCGCAGCCGCGAGCGTCGCCGGCTCGAAGAACGAGATGTGGACCTCCGGCATCACGTACGGCCAGGCCGAGAGGCGATTCCGGTGCGGTCTCGCGTTGCCCGTCGTCACGAACAACAACCCACCCGGGCGCAGCAGCGAGCGCATCAGCGCCAGCTCGGCGACCGGATCCGGCACGTGCTCCAGCACCTCGATCGCGGTCACGACATCGAAGTGAGCGCGCAGATCGGCGAGTCGATCGGTCGAGACCATCTCGATGCCGGGCGGCATGAAGCGCTTCGCGGCCGGGCTCGGGTCGAACCCCTCCGCGCGCGGGACCCCGCGCGCCCGGAGGAACGCGACGAGACCTCCGGCTCCGCACCCGTAGTCGAGCCAGGTCGATTCGGCCGTCACGGCGACGAGGGACCGGACGCGGCGCTCGATCCCTCGCCACTCCTGCTGGCGGATCGTGCCGCGCGGATCACGGGACTCGCCCGCGTAGTTGACGAACCTGTCGGGGCCGCCGCCCGTGAAGTAGGTCTCGTTGTAGACGTGTCCGACATCGAGTTCCGGATCGGCGACAAACGCGAACCAGCAACCCGGACACTGCCGCAGCTGGAAGTCGCGACCGGAGACGCGACCCCGAGACGTTCCGGCCGATCTGGTGTCTGCCCCGCAAATGGGGCAATGTCGACCGTCGTTTGCCAAGGCTTCGCGCGCCACCAGTCGAGACACTACGTCCGTTGCGCCATGTGTCACGGTTCAATGACGCCTGTCACGGAAATCGACGATCCGGGGACCGCGGGAGCGACTCGCGCCCGTGGCGAACACCTCCTCGCGCTTTCCCGCGCGGAAATTCCGCGGCGCCACCGTATGCTCCCGACCTGCCGGTCTCGGCACAACTCCACGCCCGTGACACGAACAGCCGGTCAACGGGTACAGTCCCGATCACCAGGGTTTTGTGCCCGGGCAACCCACCCAGGTCCTCTCCCACGGCGTGGGGAAGGCGGGGGGAGGCTCACCTCAGAAGCGGACGACCAGAGGAGCATGACGATGCGCTGGATCCTTCCCGAAGATCGGATTCCCACGGCATGGTTCAACGTGACGCCGCACCTTCCGGCACCACTCCAGCCGCCGTTGCACCCGGTGACCCGCGAACCGGTCGGCCCCGACGACCTTGCGCCGCTCTTCCCCATGGCTCTCATCGGCCAGGAGGTCACCACGGACCCTTGGGTCGACATCCCGGGTGAAGTCCTCGACGTTCTGCGTTCCTGGCGTCCCACGCCGCTCGTGCGCGCCGAACGCCTCGAGAGGGCGCTCGGCACGCCGGCGCGCATCTACTACAAGGACGAGTCGGTTTCGCCGGCGGGTTCCCACAAGCCGAACACCGCCGTGCCGCAGGCCTTCTACAACCGTGGCGAGGGGACCGCGCGGCTCGCGACGGAGACCGGTGCGGGCCAGTGGGGGAGCGCGCTGGCCTTCGCCTGCGCCCTCTACGGTCTCGAATGCAAGGTCTATATGGTGCGCGCCTCGTTCGAACAGAAACCGTACCGCCGGGTGATGATGGAGGCCTGGGGCGGGAGCGTCGAGCCCTCCCCGGTCGACGATCCCGCGAGCCCGGGTTCGCTCGGGGCCGCGATCAGCGACGCCGTGCGCGACGTGGTGACGCACGAGCACTCGCACTACGCGCTCGGCTCGGTGCTCAACCACGTGCTTCTGCACCAGACGGTGATCGGCCTCGAGGCGAAGGAGCAACTGCAGCTCGCGGGGGAGCGTCTGCCCGACATCATCGTCGGCTGTTGCGGCGGCGGGTCGAACCTCGGCGGGATCTCCCTGCCCTTCGTGCCGGACGCGGGCGTCGAGCTGCTCGCGGTGGAGCCGACCGCGTGTCCCACCCTCACGAAGGCGCCCTTCGACTACGACTTCGGCGACACCGCCGGGATGACTCCGTTGCTCGCCATGTACACGCTCGGGCACGACTTCATGCCGTCCTCGATCCACGCCGGTGGGCTCCGCTACCACGGCGCCGCGCCGATCATCAGCAACCTCGTGCAACACGGGCGGATGCGCGCCGTCGCGTATCCACAGCTCCAGGTCTTCGACGCCGCCGTGCAGTTCGCCCGCACCCAGGGGACGATCCCGGCCCCCGAGACGGCCCACGCCATCCGGGCGGTCATCGACGAGGCGCTGGCGGCCAAGGAGTCGGGCGAGGAGAAGGTGATCCTGTTCTCGTACTCCGGGCACGGCCTGCTGGATCTCGGCGCCTACGACGACTACCTCCATGGGCGGATGACCGACGCCTGAGGCGTTCAGAAGGCGTCGAGAGCGCCGCGCGGTCCTCATGTGGTCGCCGAGCTCTGACGCAGCCCCGCGGAAGACACGACCGGCGATCGGGTCCTGCCGTTCCCTCGCCAGCTGAGCAACTCGCCACTCCAAGGCGACCAGTCGGAAAGGCCGGACGAGGGACGACGCGGGGGAGCGGTACATCGTTCGCTTCTCGGCCAGTCGCCGTCTTCCACTCCCTGACACGATTCAGCAGTTCCTCCCGTTAGCGTCGTGCCATGCCGTTGTTGGGACGGAACGTCTATTCGCCGCCGACGCCTGCTGCCACCTGGCTCACCTGGCCGACTCTTCGCGAGTCCCTCGGCACGTTCCCGGCGGACGGAAGTTCTTTCTGCCGCGAATCACGCCGCCTCCTCCACGAATACGGGTCTCTCGTCACCGCCGAGCTGAGAACCGAAACGAAAGGGGAGAACGCCGGGGAAGTCAACGTCTTCGTGGCCGGCTCACAGGTCGCCAGGATCCCGTACGACGCCGCCTACACATTCCGCGGTGTCATCGACGCAGTCCACCGACGTGGCCTGCCTGCAACCTGCCGCGCCGAACTCGATGCCGATGAACAGGGCCACGTCCTACTCCACACGCAGCCCGAGGTCCGCTCCGCAAACGAACCTTTCCTTCCGCCCATCGACGAGGTTGTCGTCGACGTTGGATTCCATCAATCCCAGAGGCTCGACCAGTCGCTCCCAGCCACCGCCGGGCGCAGCCACGTCTCGCACACCGCGCTTCTCGCACTGGACGCTGGTTATTGGGCGCTCCTGCTCGACGGCCAACGGCTCGGCTTCCTCCAATCGCACCGGTACCCTCGACTCACCGAAGCCCTTGAACGCGGATTCCCGCTGACGTGCAGCGTGGCTTACGGCCGCGTCGCGAACAGAACCGTCAGCGTTCGGGCCGCCTTTCCGGCCTGGTAGTCCAACAACCGTCTGCCTTCGCTCAGTCTTGGTCCGGCGCGCTCCCTCTGATCTCATTCCCCACGCGTCTCTCGGGTGGGGAGCGACGCAGACGAGTGGCAGGTAGGCCCCCCGTTACGTCGGCGGTTCAGGGCTGAAGGTGGCGTTCCCTGTGCCCAATCGGGTGGAAATGGAGGGTCTGGAGGTCACGGTGCGGGTTCTTGTTCCTCGCCAAGCTCTACCGTAAGGATCCAGCGCTACGCGCAAACGAGTTCCGGTGTCGATGAACCGATTGAAGAATCGACTGCCTATTGGGGCGCGTCGGTTCAGGTAGGATTCGGAGCGTCGTGGCCCGGCGGTTCTCCGCGCGTGGTCAAGATCTTCTGAAGTCGATGCGTTGACGGGTGGCGAATCACAGGCTGGGTGCGCGCCAGGGGAAGCCCGGATCTCGGAGTCGATCGATGAAGTCAGGCTGACGATGATTGCGGTCATGATTGCGCTTGGGGGTGCGGGCGGCGAAGCTCGACCATTGGGGCCCGCTGGCATTGCGATCACGATTGCCGTCGTTGTCCTGCTTATCGCCGGAGAGGTCATGCGGAGATGGTGGAAACGTCGGCGAGACTCTTGACGCGGGTCGCTGCATCGAGGTACTGCACCTTGCTCCGAACGTACTGCGCTCGACCACTCAGCCGACGGCCACCAGGGTCCGCTAGTTCTCCGGTGATGGCTCGCGTGCGCCGACGGCGGGTGCTCCTCGTCTCACTCGGCGCGACAGCATTGGTCATGTCAACCGCCCTCGGCGCGGCTGCGTCTGCGCCCGCGACGACAAGCTCCGTACTGAAGGCCGTGAAGACGGCAATATCGAAACAGACGGGCGTTCACGAGGTGGAATCCTGGAGCCCCGGTCCCGCCTCGTGGTTCTGGATCACCGATCTCGGCACGAAGAGCGGTGAGGAGACCTTGTCAGCTGGCAAGACGAGAGACACGTATAGGCTCACCCCGACCTACCTTTACGTCGCCGGGAACTCCTCCGGACTAATGACGATCGGTCTGACCGCGGCACAGGCGAAGAAGGTCGGCAAGGACTGGATCTCCGTGAAGGCCGGCACGACCCTGTACGCCGCCATCAAGTTCGGCCTCACGATTTCTTCGCACGCGGTCTTTCTCCCGCCGGCCAAGGGTACGACGTTGTCCACAACCGTCACCGATGGCGTTCACCTGTACGTCCTGAAGTGGACGACCGCGGCTACGAAATTCGGGCCGAAGTGCTCGAGCACTATGACCATCTCGGCCGTGGGAGTGACCCTGCCAGTAGAGCTAATCACGACCTTCCCAAGCGGCTCTACCACGACAAGGTTCTCGAGGTGGGGCGAGCACGTCGCCGTGAGCCCGCCGCCGGTCGCCTCAACGATCTCCTACTCCAAGGTCACGAGCTGAGAGTTGCCCAGCCTAGGGACAGAGACCCGGGTCTGACGAGCCCTCTGTTGATCGTCACCCGCCTCCCAACGAGTCGCCTCCATCTCCGCGCGGGTCGGGCGGGGGAGTGGTACTCCCGCCGAATCACGCACCCCGTGTTCTCGACCGACCCGCCTCAACACCACCGCAGGGCCATAGGCAGCACCGCGTCGCCGCGCGTGTTCCCCGAGTTCGTACACCGCATCCTGAACGAACGCCTCCAACGCCTCTCTCACAACAAACCAGCGCCTCCACGGTTGCCGAATCTCTTGACTCGCGACGCCGTTCAGTGACACCAGGCCCCCCGGGCGAGTCCTCGTACCGAACACCGCGTCGGGCTCGTCAACGCCTGCGACTTAAGCCGTACCCGCCGGGTATGTGGGGTCGGGGGGTGGCTTCCGGCCCTGTCGGAGGGCTGCGACACCGTAACCCTAAACCTTACATAACGAACCTTATCGGCGTTGTGTCCAACAGACAGGCAACCGCACCGGACCGCTTAGATCTCCAGGTGGCACCGCCCGAACCGCTGAAGGCGACGATGTCCGAGTTGCCGGCCGCGTTGCACCCCTGCACTGGTTGCACCGCGGGCGGATGCCGCTGCAGCCGGGCAAGGTTCGCCGTCCTGACGAGCGCACCGAGTCGAGGCTCTCGGTCGACGGGCGCGTCTCGCTGAGAGGCAAGCTTTCGAAGAACCGGGCCCTAGTTGGACCGGGATGCTTAGCGGCGCCTGGGTGCCTCGAGGAGGAAGCGCGTGACCGGCGGGATGCGCGGGGATCGTGGTGCTGAGTCCTTTCATTGCATCACGGGGGATCGTCGGGGGTGTCGTTCGTTCGTGGCTCTGCGTGGCGCGGAACGGGCATCGGGAGCCCGATAGGGAACTCCCCCGTCGTCGACGATGTTCTCGAGGGTGAGCTCGATTGTCTGCTTGTCTCGCGGAGGCAAGTCGCATCTGCTCACGCGCGACGTATTTGCAGTTCACGCACAGTACGCTGGCCAGACTCTCCCCCGCGAGCGGCTCGGGCGGAGTACTCGGGAACGTAGTCGCGAGGTGAAACGGGAACGGACAGTGATGCAGCTTCGAGAGGGCAAATGGTGGATCGCGCTGGCGGCTCTCCTCGCCGCCGGCACGATGACGGCGACCCTGGCGGCCGGGCCGTGGGCCGGTGCCGCGAAGGTGGCTGACAAGGCGTATGTCGCTAAGTCATATGATCTGAGTGCACTACAGGGTCGAGACTCGCGCCACGTGTTCAACGGTGTCGTGGTTGCCAGCAGAGGCACGCCGGGAATCATCCCCTGCGTCGGCGGGCCGCAGCGACGGCCTATGAAGATCGTCCTCGCCTGCGCCGACTACAACTCCTACGTCGACAAGCTGTCCTGGTCGAGCTGGACCGGGAGTGCGGCCACCGGCCACGGAACCCTGGTCGAAAACGACTGCACGCCGTCCTGCGCCGCGGGCAGGTTCTACTCGTATCGGGTCGTCGTCCAGCTCAGCAAGGTGGTCACCACCCGCTACGGGTTGCTGTTCACGGCCTACAAGGTGACGGCGCGCTCCCCCATCCGCCCGATGCACACGGACACGCTGACCGGGACGTTCGCGACCAGGCCCGAGAAGTAGCGCCGGACTTCTCGGGTCCAGGCTGTCGCCACCGGCCGTCGCGAGGGCCGGTAGCGCGGCGATGGTGTCGTTCTGGCGGATCCGCGGCCTGTCGCGGAACTTGCTAGGCGAAACGGCGGATGAACCCGAGCGTGACCTCGGCCACTTCCCGCCAGCCGCTGTCGATCGTGAGCGAATGCCCGCGGTCCGGGATCTGTGTCATCTCGGTCAGCGCACCGTTGCGACGCTGGCGGCGGTATTCGGACCTTGTGATCGCCAGAGGGATGAACCGGTCCTTTTCCCCCGCGATGAGCAGCAGCGGCCCCCGCGCGGGGTTCCTGGTGTCGACCTTCACCTCGGTCCAGGGGTTGATGTTGGCGCGAGCCGACTGGAACACCACCCTGCCGCTGGCCGGCACGGCGTAGGTCTCGTACAGCTGCCTGGCTTCCTGTTCGCTCGTCGTGTTCGCCACGGCGTACCGGAATTGCTTGTAGCTAAGTGACGTGGCGCGGTGTTGGTTGGCGGGGTTTCGCAACACCGGGAACACCGCACGCACGAGCGACGCCGGCATTGGCAACACGCCTCGGAAGGGGGCCGCGCTGATCGCGACCGACGCCACCGCTGTCCCGCGCCCGGCGAGGACCTGGGTCAGCATGCCTCCGAACGAGTGGCCGACCAGGACAGGCTTTGTCTCCAGCCGACCGACGATCCCGGCCAGATGGTCTGCCATCTGCGCCACGGTCTTGCGCGCGAAGAGCTCGGGATGAGCCCTGGCTTCCGCCACGGTCACCGGGTCATCCGGCCATCCCGGGGTCAGGACGGCGTAGCCGGCGTCCTCGAAGGGCTTGACCCAATGCTCCCAGTTGTTGGGCAGGGCCCAGAGCCCGTGGAGGAAGACGACCGGCCTACGCCCGGACGAATTCGCGGCGTCGACCTGGCGGGCCTCGAGCTCACCCATCCCGGCCCCAGCCGTCTCGGGCGTGCTCATCACGTCCTCCTTGGTGTCGACTCACTTGGTGGAGGATCGCATCGTAGGAGGGACATGCTCGTTCTGCTCCCGAGCAGCGGCGGCTTGACGTCGAGCACGGAGCGCGGCCACCGGGCGGTTGCCACGGTGCTGGTCCGCGGCCGATGCCCGCCCGTTCAGTCACACGGCAACGACTCATCACTTGACGACGGTGAGGGTCTCCTTTGCCGAAGTCGATCCCCTGAAGTTCGTGCTGCCGCCGTAGCTGGCGACGAGGTGGTAGGTGCCTGTCTTTAGCCTCTTGGCCGACAACGTGCACGATCCCTTGCCAGACGAGAGCGTGAACGCGCACAGCTGCGTCGAGGACTCCTTCACCCTCACGGTGCCGGTCGGCCGCGAACCTGAATACTCCGGCGAGACGGTTACCGACAGCTTCTCAGTCTGCTCGTGCCCGTAGGTGGCCTTGGCGGCCGACAGCTTGAGGGCGGTCGTCGAGGTTGCCTCGCCGACCGTGAACGAGGTGGAGGCGGACGTTCCGCTGGAGGTGAAATAGGCGTTGGCCGGATAGCTGGCTTTGAGCGAGTAGTGGCCCACTGCCTGTTCGGCGATCGAGCAGGAGCCAGTTGCAATCCCGCTCGACCCGCTGAGCGTCGCCTTGCAGCTCCGGGCGCCGTCGCTCACGGTGACCTGCCCGCGCGGGGCGAGCGATCCAGAGATGCTGCTCGACCCGGTGACCTTTACGCCAACGGAGACCGGCTGGCCGACGACCGGGCTCGTCGTGACCGACGTGATCGTGGTCGCGGAGGCGGCGGCCGTGACGAACGTGAACTGATCAGCCGCGACGACGGGACTTTGCGTGATGTCCTCGACCGACATCACGAGGTCGTTCTTCCCGGACGTCGTTGCGGGCAGAGTTGCAGTGCAGCTCGTCGTGGTCGTGCAAGAAGCGGTGATCGTCGTCGCACCAACCGCAAGATGGTCCGCGCCCGGGATCGGCAGGAAACCTGACCCCGTGATGGTCACCGGTGTTGAGATCGTGCTCGGTCCCCTGTTCGGCGAGACACCGGTGATGCTGGTCGTGCCGAGGTCCGTGCCGGCCACGAAGCACATCTGGGCGGCCAGGCCGGGATAGTAGTTGCCGGTATAGGCAAAGTGAGGAGATCCGAGCCCGCTCGCCATGTCGTAGCCAGTCGTCGCCGGATAGAGGCCGCTCGTGTAGCCCGAGGCCAGGTCGTCGTTGTTGCCGGTCGTGATGTCGTTGAAGGCGAGGCCGTAGTAGAACGAACCTGCGCTGGCGATGTCGTACAGTCCCGCCGCCTGAAACGCGGCGTCACCTGCGCCGTAGTCGGTGCAGAACGGGGAGGAGTCGATCAGTGCGTCAGCCGCCGCCCAGAGTGGTGCGGCGGCACTCGTCCCCCCGGAGTAGTACCAGAGGCCATCCCACTCGATCACGTATCCGTTGTTCGGATCGGCGTCCGCTGAGACGTCGGGGACCTCGCGCAGGTACGGGTCGGTCGTGCCGCACGGGGTCGCGTCCGTTATCGAGTCGGTGTTGATCACGCCAGGGATATCCGAGTTGTCCTGGTAGGAGGGCATGCACCAGTAGGCCGAGACGCCGCCGCCACCGGTCGTGTGTGCCCCAGCAAGCGAAGTGGAGTCGTTCCAGACGTCTTCGGTTTGCGTGGACGGGTCCACCGACGTTCCTCCCACGCCCACGACGTAGGGCTGGCTGGCTGGATCATCAACGGCCAGCAGGTCTATTGGCTCCTCGTTGTCCAACTGACAATCCGTGGAGCCGTCGTCTCCCGCCGCCGCGAACACCGTCTGGCCCTGCGAGGCAGCGTCGTAGAAGAGCGTTTGCTCATAGTTGAGGGTCGAGGAGTCCATCTCCGGTTCGCACAGGCCCCATGAATCTGAGACCACCTGATCGGTGTCGCTGTTGACGATGGCCGCAAAGACGTCGTCGATGTCTCCATTCGGCGCCTGGTACACGTCGACCGTGGCTTCTGGCGCGAGTCCGATGACGTCTTCGATGTCGAGAGCCGCCTCGCTGAATCCGACGCCCGCGGTGACACCGCCGTCGACTGAGATGTAGTTCACGGTGGCGCTCGTTCCGTAGCACGCCTGGTAGGCGGCGATGTCGCTCGGCGAGTCCGGCTCGAGCTCCACCAGGGCGATGTTGACACCTTGGCCGAGGTCTCCCAAGGAGTAGAGCGGATCGAAGCCGTACCAAGACGCCAGCTGGTCTGCCGTCATACCGAGGCCCGCAATTGTGGAACACGGCTGCGGACCCGCCGTCGCCGGGTGAGGGACGAGCTTCCCGGTCGCGTGGGTCACGGGCAACGGACGAGCGGCCAGGCTCTGGGGCAAGTACAGATCGCTGAGGCCGACCACTCCTTGGACATCGGGCGCCACGGCAGCCGAGATGCTCGGTGGTGACAGGGTCGTGAAGGCGGTGCGCCCGGTTGGTAGCCGGTAACTCGCGAGACTCACGTGAAAGGCGCGGTCGATAGCCGAGGCCGGGGCTGTCACCGGGATCGAGAGCCGGTTCGAGGTCACCTGCCCGGGGTGGAGTCCGTCGGCGCGGAGCACCGCGTCGACCGCTGCCACCTCCGAGAGCGGCGGCCCGAAGAGCGGACCGAACTGTCCCGGGCGGAGGAAGTGGTGGAAGTTCGGAGAGTTCCGATCGGACAAAGACGCGATGAAGGAGGTCACGGCTGCCGGGTCCGGGAGCTTCAGCGTGACGTCGATGTGAATGTCCGCCGAGGAGGAGAGCGCGCCGAGGGAGAGTGAGTGTGCCGGAAGCGGAGGGCTCGCGCTCGCGTGCAGCACCGTGAGCCCCACCGGGGCAACGGTCTGCGCGTTGGAAGGGGCTGAGAAGCCAACGACGGATGAAACCGCCGCAAGGGCGCCAGCGACCAGAACCACGAGCCACCGATTCGTCATGATTCCCTCGATTGTCGTGTCGACGGTTGCAACGACTGCAACCGATCAGAGTTCGAGGTCTGACAGACGCCCCACGCCCGCCAACAGGAGGAATTCCTGCCACGGCGACATATGCGGTATCGACTTCCCCCGCCCGAGATCACGAGCCTACGCCTCTGGCTATCGGCGGCGTAGGCGATCTCGGAGAGCTTTGCGCCGGCGAGCTTCGGCCGGTGTACTCGCCGGAACAGCTCTGGGTCGCGGACCGCGCGAAGGTTGGATCTGTCCCACTCCGAGAGCGTCCGTTGGACCCCACTGAGTCCGAAGAGCCGGACTGTCTCGTGCCGGGTCGCAGCAGGCGGGTCATTCGGGGGCCCCCGTTAGCATCACCACCGTGGGAATTGCTTGCGCGCACGAGAGCCACGGGAACTAGGAAGAAGAACGGGAATGAAGAGCAGTGGGCCGGAGAAGACCGAGTCTCCTTCTCAGCTGATCGACGCGAGAATCAGGGATCTTGGCGACTGGCGGGGCAGAACGCTCAGCCGGCTCCGCGCCCTGGTCAAGGAAGCCGATCCCGAAGTCGTCGAGGAATGGAAGTGGCGAGGGGTGCCGGTCTGGTCGCACGACGGAATGATCTGCACGGGTGAGACCTACAAGAACGTCGTGAAGATGACCTTCGCCAAAGGGGCGGCCCTGAAGGACCCTGCGGGCCTTTTCAACTCCAGTCTTGACGGGAACACACGACGCGCCATCGACTTCCACGAAGGCGAGGAGATAGACGAGCTGGCGTTGAAGACCCTTCTTCGCGCCGCCGTGAGCCTGAACAAGACCAAAGCCTGAAGCCAATCCCCGGAATCACATGTCCCCGGAACGATCCCGGGAGACGTCAGCGTCCTCGTTCCATGATCGAGTCCCATGGCGGAGTCACACCCACGCGACACGCCCATCCGGCCCGTCGACCGGGAGCTCGACCCACTCCCCTACTCGCCCAGGGCCTGGGCGAGTGCGCTACTCGGGTGCCTCGAGGCGGGAAGGAGCTTCGAGGTGGCTCTCGCACAGTGCGGCGATAGAACTCGCCGCCTCCTCCACCGACGCCACCGCGTCGTTCACGCTCTCGAGCAGCTGCACCATGTGGGCGTGCATCTGGCTGATGCGCGCCCGCGCGTCGGAGAACTCGCGGCTGGCGGACTCCCAAAAGACCTGGGTTTCCTGGCGGGCTGCCTCGCGCAATGCCAGGGCCTCGCTCCCCGCCTCCTGCAGGCGGGCCGCCAGCGCCTTCGAAGTCTCCTTGCGGAGCTGCGCGACCTCCTCGGTCGCCTTCGCCCGCATCGTCATGATCTCGTCCTCGGCGGCCTGCAACTTCACCGAGACGAGGCGCACGGCATTCGCACGGATCTCGGCGGCGGCATCCTTGGCCTCGGCGAGGATCCGGTCCCGGGTCTGGTTTGCGTCGAACAGCGCCGCCTGGTGGCGGAGCCCCGCGGTGTCCTCCTTCAGCGAGGTGTCCTCGCGCACCGTCGCGGTCGTCTCCGAGCCGAGCGGCTGGAAGGCAACCGGGGGCCCGGTCTGAGCGGACGGCGCGGCGGGCGTCTCCACTGCCACCTCCGCAGGGGGCTCGCTCTCCACGACGTGCTCGACCGGGGTGTGCTCCTCCCCCGTCAAGGCCTCGAGGTCCTCAATCGACACACCAAAGGACCGCAGCTGTTCGATGAGGGAATTCTCTTGTTCGCTCACGCGCGTGAGCTTAAATCTGTCCACTCTTTAGCACAACTCCCCCGTGCTGCTCACTGCGATCTCTCACGCTAGGTGGCTAGGCATCCGCTTAGTGTGGCGTAGTTCATTCATGTCATTCGAGTAGTCCATTTGTGCGTGCTGGAACAGTTGACTCGCGCGCCATTCGGATAATGCACCGCCGCCGCGCCGCCCTTTCGGTGTCCTTAGGCGAGATGGCTGGGCAGCAGAGGTCCGAGGACCGAAGCGAGTTCCGCGACCCGATCGACGGTGAGCCAGGGTTCCGGTTCGTTGGGAGCGTCGCGATACTCCCCGGTCAGCACCCGGATCGCCCGCATCCCGGTGGCGAGGGCGCCCGCCACGTCCTTGTCGGGACGGTCGCCGACGTACACGCTCTCGGCCGGGTCGACGCCGAGTTGCTCGAGCGCCGCCAGGAAGGGCGCGGGGGCGGGCTTGCGCGTGCCGCGTCCACCGAGTTCGTCGGAGTACACGACGATCCGGAAATGGTGCGCGAGGCCGAGCGCGGCGAGCTTGCTCGCCTGCAGGGCCGGATCGCCGTCGGTGACGAGCCCGAGGGGTACCGCGCCTCCGAGGGCCGTGAGGCATGCGTCGACCCCCGGATAGGGCGCGAGCACATCGGGCCGGAAGCGACGGAATGCCTCGACGAAGGGCGCGACGGCGAGGTCCCCCCTGCCGAGGGCGGCGAGGGCGCGATCGATGATCCGGCCGCGGTCGGAGCCCTCGGCCGCGACAGTCCGCAGCGCCGCGAGCAGCGCGCGCTCCTCGATCAACGGCGGACCCATCCGGGCAACGGCGCGCCAGGCCCCGTCGAGCCACTGCGCCTGCTCGTAGAGGGTGTCGTCGAGGTCGAACAGCACCGCCTCGATGGGGGATCCCGCCCCGGCCAGCGGCGTGCCCTCGGGTGTCACGCGGGCGGCTCGCGTCCGACGAAGTCAGGCTCCTCGAGGCGCAGCAGTTCCCAGGTCGCGGGCTCGCCGAGCAGTGTGGCGACCCGCTCCGCCGTGTGCCCGTCGCCGTAGGGACACGGCGTCGAGTCGGCGAGCTGTTGGGACTGCGGAGAGACGAGCTCGCGCACGGCGGCCATCGCGAGCGCGACGTCCATCCCGACAAGGCGCGACGTCCCGGCCCGCACACCCTCCCAGCGCGGCGTCGAACGACGCAGGACGACGACGGGGACGCCGAAGAACGACGCCTCCTCCTGCAGCCCACCGGAGTCCGTCACGACGAGGCGCGAGGCCGCGACGAGCTCGCTCATCGCCCGGTAGCCGACGGGTTCGCTGAGCACGACCCCGGTCCCGGCCAGTGCGCCGAGCAGTCCCGCCTCCTCGAGGCGGCGGCGCGTCCGCGGGTGCACCGGGAACGTGACCGTGCCGGCCTCGTCGGCGATCCGGTGGACGAGTTCGACGAGCGCCCGCAGCCGCGCCGGGTCGTCGACGTTTGTCGCGCGGTGGGCGGTGAGGACGGCCCCGGCCCGCTCGCCCGGGTCCACGCGCCTGACCCCGAGCTGGCGCAGCACGTCGATCACCGGATTGCCGACCACGCGCACGTGGGCCGGGTCGATTCCCTCCTCGGCGAGGAACGACGCGGCGAGGTCGGTCGGTGCGAGATGAAGCGAGGCGCACGCCGCGGCGACCTTCCGGTTGACCTCCTCCATCGAGGTCGCGTTGAACGAGCGCAGGCCCGCCTCGAGATGGGCGACGGGCACCCGATTGCGCCGGGCCGCGAGGCAGAAGAGCGGCACCGTGTTGGTGTCCCCGAGGACGAGGACGAGGTCCGGGCGGTTCGCGGCCAGTTCGCGCTCGGCGCCCTCGAGGATCGCCGCGACCCGCGCCTGCGGATCGGCCGGCAACACCCACGTCTCGTCCGGGTGCATGTTGAGCTCGTCGAAGAAGGCCGCGCTCATCGCGGCGTCCCCGTGCTGGCCCGTCGCGAGCAGCCGGACGTCGACACCTGTCGCGGAGAGTTCCCGGACGACGGGAGCGAGCTTGATGATCTCCGGCCGCGTCCCCAGGGGAACGAGGACGGCGGTCAACCCTCGAAGACTTCGTCGAAGTAGCGGAGCATCTTCACGCCCGGCCGGTAATGAAGCTTCGTGGTGTCGATCGGCAGGTCGAACAGGCCGTTCACGAACTGGCCGACGAGATCCGCCCCCGCCGCGAGCGACAGGGCGAGGCCACCCGAGAACCTCGGGTTGATCTCGGTGAACATGATGTTGCCGTCACGCGAGGCGAAGCCCTGCACGTTCGCCGCGCCCCGCATGGCGACGCTGCGCAGCAGGTTCTCGACCAGGCGCAGCAGAGCGTCGTTCGTGAAGGTCTCGCCCCTCGTCGTGATCCCGCCGCGTGTCGCGAGGCGCCAGCGAGGAACCGCGCCGGCGAAGGTGCCGTCCCTGCCGACCAGGGAGTCGACCGTGAACTCCCGTCCTGCGAGCCGGGTCTGCACGAGCGGTCCCGGGACGTGCCCGAGCGCCCACTCGAGGTCGTTGCGCGTGTCGGCCCACAGGATGTCGCGGGATCCCCTGCCGAAGCGGGGCTTGACGATCCACGGCCCGGGGACGCCCTCTGCGGACCCAAGGTTCGTCGGTGGAACGGGCAAGCCGGCCGACTTCGCCGCCAGGTGGAACAACCACTTGTCGATGCAGGCCTGGACGACACTGCGGTCGGGGAACCACGTGGCGATCGAGGCCTCGTCGAAGAGCTCGCGATGGTTCGCGAGGCTCGGCAGCTCCTCGGAGACCGTCGAGATGACGGCCTTCGCCCCCTGGTGCACGGACAGCGTGCACACGACATCGGCGAACTCCGGGTCGTCGGGACCCGGGATCATCTGCGCCGCGTCCGCCAGCCGCATCCCGACGGCCATCGGGTCCCTGTCGACGGCGATGACGCGATGCCCGGCGGCCATGAGCGCGCGGATCACCGTGACCCCCGCGGCCCCGCCCGCCCCCGTGACGAGGATGCAGGGTTGGTCCCCGGGCGCCGGAGGTGGCACCGCGGCGCTCGGCACCGGCACCGGGACGATCGGCTCTGGCACCAAGACGACCGGCGGCGTTTCCGGTTCCGGGACGGGGGTCGCTTCCTCGGTGGGTGGTGCGGGCGTCTCCGGCTCCAGGGGGGCCGCGAGGTCCTCCTCGGCCGCGGCGCTGGCAGGATCCGCCGCCCCCCGGCGTTCCAGCACGGTGTACGCCCCTGCCGATTCCGGTTCCGCGAAGCTGGCGATGGTCTCGACCGAACTCGGCGGAACCCCGACCGGCCCGGTGGCGAGCTCCTCGGGCTCATCGAGGTCGAGAGGCGTCGTCAGGCCCGGTATCGGGGACAGCGCGACGCTCGGCTCCGGCAGCCTCACCGGTGCCGGCGCTGCGGGTTGCTCCTGCTCCGCCGGTTCCTCCGGCTTCGTCGGTTCCGCCGCGACGCTCACGCCGGGACTGCGCACACCGGCACGTTCCGAGTAGTAGCGGTGAGCCCAGATTCGCAACTCGACGACGTCGGCGTCGTCGGAAGGCTCCCACTGGTGGCGTGCGACGACCTCGGCGAGCTCCTTCAGCACGCGCGGGTCCTTCTCGTTGGCCGAGAGACGCCGCAGGGCGCGCACGTGGCGGCCGAGTTCCTGGGAAGCGGCCATGTCCACGCCGGCGATGCGCTCCGACGGGTCGGGGCTCGCGAGCAGCGTCTTCACCGTGCTGCGGTTGGAGCGCATCCGCGAGACGACGAACGCGACGAGGAGAACGACGACGACGATCCCGACGATGACCCCGACGATCTCCTTGAAGTCGAGCACCGTGTGGGTACCCGGGATCGTCCAGTGCACCTTCGGCAGGTGTAGTGCCGCGATGACGAGCATCACGCGGCACCCTCGGTGGCGACGCTCGGAACGGGCGCCGAGCCACGCGCCGGTAGCAGTATCCAGAGCATGAGCACGAATCCTCCGAGCGTGAACGCGAACCCGATCATGCTGCCGACCCAGTCGTGGAACAACACGAGGCTCGACCTGCCAGCGTACAGGCCGACGACGACCGAAGAGCAGATGCGGACGAAGTTGCCGACGACGACCGCCGCGACGGCACCCCCCACCGCGAGGAACCGGCGGGCGCTGGCCCGGGGCATCATCGAGGCGAGACACGTGATCGCGAGCGCCGGGGCGAGTGCCGAGCACGACGGCGTGAGCGTGACCCAGAACGCGCCGTGGTGGTACGGCACGAGCAGGATCGAAGTCTGGAGCACCATGGGCACGCCCCGGAAGCCGAGATCGCGGACGATGTTCGCCGTGGCGATCGTCTCCCACAGTCGGACCGGGTACTGGATGGCCACGTAGACGAGCGGCGTCACCGCGATGACGAAGAGCAGCCGCCAGCCGACCCGGAACCGTCTCATGGCGCCGTCCCGCCGGGCTGCCCGGGGGTCTGCGCCACCGCCGGCTGTGCGGCGCGCGGCTCGCCCGAGCGCGGTGTCCGCACCCAGTAGTACGGCTTACCCGTGACCCCGTCGATCAGGGCCTTGGAGCAGACCGCCATCGAGACAAAGAAGAGTGGCAGGAAGTAGAAGATGAGCAGTGCCGAGCGTCGCGGGGCCTTGGCGATGATCAGGCCTGCGCCCAGCTCGAGCAGCGGGCCGAGGAAGAGCAGCATCCAGAAGATGGAAAGGTTGATCGCGCCGATGGCCGGCACGAAACCGACCATCCAGAGGATGAGGACCCCGACGCCGATCGCCGCCGCGACCGGCATGTGGAACGAGAGCAGGAACATCGTCGTCTCGATCTTCTCGGACCGCTTGAGCCGCGGCGACCTCCACACGGCGCGGTGGTAGTCGCGCCACGCCTGCTGGTGCCCGCGGGCCCAGCGGTAGCGCTGCCGGCAGTAGCGGTCGAGTGTGACGACCCCCTCCTCGACGTCGACCGCCGTCACGTCGTAGCGCACCCGCGAGCCGCCGAGGATCAGTCGCAGTGTCAGGTCGGTGTCCTCGGTCACGCTCTCGGGGTTCCAGCCGCCGAGCTCGCGGACCGCCGACGCCCGCACCGCGCAGTTCGCGCCGCCGTAGGCCGGTAGCCGGTAGAGCGACTGACGCCCGTACTCGTTCACCAGGTAGCCGGCGACGTAGTCGAGCGCGACGAGTTCCGAGAGCGGGGACTCGGCGGCGTTGCCGATCTCGCAGCGGCCCTGCACCGCCGCGACGGCCGGGTCGGCGAAGTGCCGGACGAGCCGCCGGACGCAGTCCGGCCTCGGCTCGTGGTCGGCGTCGAACACGACGATGATCTCCCCGGTCGCGCGGACCAGCCCGTCGTTCAGGGCGCCCGACTTCCCTCCGCCGGATCCCTGCGGACGATGGACGACCGTCAGACGGTCGTCGCGGGCGGCGATCTCGTCGAGGATCGCCCCGGTGCGGTCCGTCGAGGCGTCGTCGACGATGACGGTCTGCCGACGGCCCTCGGGATACTCCACCGCCAGCAGGCTTCTCACGAGGTCCGCGACGACCTGCTGCTCGTTCTTGCACGCCACGAGGATCGTCACGGTCGGCTGGTATCCGGTGTCGAACTCCGGCATGACGAGGTCGACCGGTCCGGTCCGCAGGGCGGTCATCGCGAAGGCGAGGTGGCGCAGGAAGAACACGAAAAAGATCGCCTGGAGCGAAATGGCGATTGCCGCGATGACGACAGAGAAGCCGAACACGCCCGCCACGACGAACACCCCTCCGAGCGCCGCGAGCAGGATCCACGGCGTACGCCGGTGCGGGGCGGCCCGGAACATCGAGGCGATCTCGCGATCCCAGCCGCCGGGCGGCAGATTCGTCATCGGCCTAGCTGGGGCCGGACGGGAGGTCCGCCATCAACGACACGCGCTCCTCCTAGGCGTCCCGCGCCGAGTCGCGGCCGCCGGCGTCGGCGACGAGCGATCGCGGGCGGGCATGCGCCCGCGATCCCGTCCGGCGTGGACATATCCCGAGCTTACGGTGTCGAGCCTGGGGCGCAGCGACACCTGTCGGCCATCGCGGCACTCCAGAGGGCCGGCGTTCGTCAAACCTGGGTCCCTCGTCCGTCGCCACCGCGGGACGCCGGGCGCTCCCGGTCAGGCGTCGCCGGCCGCGAACTCGCGGAACGCCTCGAGTGCCCGCGGTCCCCAGGTGGTGCCGGGGCCGCCGTTCATGAGGATCACGACGCCCATCGCCTCGGCGACCTCCTGGTCGGTCGCGCCCGCCCGCGCCGCGCCGCGTCCATGCGCGGCGAGGCAGGCCTCGCACCCGACGGTCGCCCCGATCGCCAATGCGATGAGCTCTTTGTATTTCGTCTCGAGCTCGCCCTCGCCCATCGCGACGCGGTCGAGGGTGGCGAACGCCGAGTAGACCTCGGGAATGCGCCGGCGCAACTCCCGGCCCGGCTCACGCAGCTCCTCCAGCGTCTCGTGGGCGTGCGTCATCGTGCCTCCTGGGTTCCGGGCTCCGACCAACTGGGGCCGCCCCGCACGGTAGCCCGCCCGCCGGGAGGCGTCCGCCGGCCGGTGAACGCCGGCGCACGGAACGGCCGGGTGCCCCGATAGCCTCGACGAATGCCAGTAACTGCGCGGGTCGCGGCGCGTGTCTCGCCGCCTGACGCCGCGCCCGGTCATCCACCAGCCGAAGGCAGCCCCCGAACCGTGACCGACACCCTCGTCGCCGACGGAGAGCCAGTCCATCACGTCCCCGGGTTCTCGGCGGAGCGACGCCGGTTCATCATCGGCGCGCTGCTGCTCGGGCTGCTGCTCGCGGCCCTCGACCAGACGATCGTCTCGACCGCCCTGCCCACGATCGTCGCCGACCTCCACGGGGAGAGCCACCTGTCGTGGGTGGTCACGTCGTACCTGCTCGCCTCCACCGCCTCGACGCCGCTGTGGGGCAAACTCGGCGACCAGTACGGCCGCAAGGGCTTCTTCCAGGCCGCGATCGTCATCTTCCTCCTCGGATCAGTTCTTTCGGGACTCAGCGCGAACATGACCGAGCTGATCGCCTTCCGGGCGATCCAGGGTCTCGGCGGCGGCGGCCTCTTCGTCGGCACGCAGGCCATCATCGGCGACGTCGTCCCGCCCCGCGAGCGCGGTCGCTACCAGGGACTGTTCGGCGCCGTCTTCGGCGCCGCGAGCATCATCGGACCCCTGCTCGGCGGCGTGTTCGTCGACGACCTCTCGTGGCGCTGGATCTTCTACATCAACCTGCCGATCGGCGCCGTCGCGCTGACGGTGATCGCCGTCACCGTCCCCGGGGCGCTGACCCGGATCCGTCACGTCATCGACTACGCGGGCACGTTGCTCATCGCCCTGGCGGCGACGAGCTTCGTCATGCTCACGAGTCTCGGCGGCACGACCTACGCCTGGGGATCCTCCCAGATCATCGGGCTCGGGGTCCTCGGCGTCGTCCTCACGGTCGTCTGGGCGCTCGTCGACCGGCGGGCCGCCGAACCGGTGCTGCCCCTCCACCTGTTCGCGAACCGGACCTTCGCCGTCGTCTCGGCGATGAGCTTCATCGTCGGTTTCGCCATGTTCGGCGCGACGGTCTTTCTGCCGCTGTTCCTGCAGTACGTGCGCGGCGCGACCCCGACGGCGTCGGGACTGTCGTTGCTGCCGCTCATGGGAGGCCTCATCGTCACGTCGATCGGCTCGGGCCAGATCATCACCCGCACCGGCCGCTACCGCCGGTTCCCGATCATGGGCTCCGCCCTCACGACCGTCGGGCTCTTCTTGTTGTCGTTCCTCCACGCCCAGACGAGCGCCCTCGTGATGTCGGGATGCATGGTCGTGCTCGGCGCCGGGCTCGGCTGCCTCATCCAGGTGCTCGTGCTGGCGGCCCAGAACGCGGTGCCCCATTCCGAGCTCGGAGTCGCCACCTCCGGGATCACCTTCTTCCGGACGATCGGCGCGGCCTTCGGCACGGCGATCTTCGGCGCGATCCTCGCCAACATCATCGACAACAACCTCACGGCGGCCCTCGGAGGCGTCGCGCTCCCCCCGGGCTGCACCTCGCCAGCCTCACCCCGAAGCTGCTGCACACGCTCCCGGCGCCGGTCCACCACGCCTTCGTCGTCGCCTACGCCCACTCGCTCGACATCGTCTTTCTGGTGGCGGTGCCGATCGCCGCCGTCGCCTTCGGGCTCAGCTGGCTCCTCCCGGAGATCTCGTTGCGGCACTCGACCCACGGGGCACCTTCTTCGCATTAGCCCGTGCGGGCTGGCAGGATCTACCCCATGGATCGATTCTTCGGCGCCCTCGGTCGCGCCACCGTACGGTTCCGCTGGTTCATCCTTTTCGGCTGGGTCGCCGTCGTTGTCGTGGCGACCCTCACGCTCCCCACCCTCGGGAGCGAGGTCAACAACGACAACAGCCACTTCCTGCCCGCGAGCTCGCCGACCATCCAGGCGTTCGACCTCGCGACCCCGATCATCGGCAACACCTCAGCGAACAGCATCGTCGAGGTCGTGGCGGCGAGGAACAACGCCCCGCTCAACAGCGCGGACCTCGCCGTCCTCACCCAGGAGGTGGCCGTCGCGAAGTCGGTGCCACTCGTCGCCAAGGTGCGCTTCCTCGGCCTCTCGCCGAACCGGCACGCCGCCGAGATCCTCGTCAGCGCCCGGGTGAGCGCCAACGACATCGCCGACGAGAAGACGCTCATCACCGGCCTCGAGGCGACATTCTCGGCGGTGCGCCCGCCTGCCGGGCTGGGTCTGTACGTTGCCGGGGCGGTCGCGACCAACGTCGCCAACCAGGTGAAATCGGCGACGACCGGCAACCGCGTCCAGGACTTCTCGGTCCTTTTCATCATCATCTTGTTGTTCTTCGTCTTCCGCTCGGCCCTCGCGCCGCTCGTGACGCTCATCCCGTCGGCGCTGGCGTTGCTCGTCGCCAACCGCTTCATCGGCGGGCTCGGCGCGCACGGGCTACAGATCTCGGTGTTCACGCAGCTCCTGCTCATCGTGCTCATGCTCGGTGCCGGGACCGACTACGGGTTGTTCCTCGTCTTCCGCGTCCGCGAGGAACTGCGCGAGGGCAGGGAGAAGAACGACGCCGTCGCGCACTCGCTCGCCCGCATCGGCGAGTCGATCACGGCTTCCGGCGGGACGGTGATCTTCGCCCTCCTGAGCCTTCTGCTCGCGTCGTTCGGGCTCTACCGGGACCTCGGCGTGCCGCTCGCCGTCGGGATCGGCGTGATGCTGCTGACGGGTCTCACGTTGCTCCCCGCGCTGCTCGCGATCCTCGGGCGCGCCGCCTTCTGGCCGTCCGCGGTCACACCGGGAACCCAACGCGAGGGCTGGTGGACCGGTGTCGCCCGGCGGCTGCTGCGCCGCCCGGGCATGACCCTCGGGCTCGGGCTCTTGATCTTCGCCTGTTTCGCCTCGGCGGCGCTCTCCTACCGCTCGGGTGGCTTCGGTGGGGCGACGAACGCGCCGGCCGGGAGCGACGCCGCGGCGGGCAACGCCAGCCTCCTCAAGAACTTCCCCCAAGCCGCGACGAACCCGACCGACATCATCATGCGGTTCAGCCAGCCGATCTGGGACCACCCGGCCGACGTCGCCGCCGGCGCGACGTCGTTGGCGGATTCGGGCACCTTCGTGAAACTCGACGGCCCGCTCAGCCCCACGGGTTTCGCGATCCCGGCCGTCGACTACGCGAGGCTGCACGCCGCCCTCGGCAACCCGGCGCTGCTCCCCGCGACAGAACCCAGCAAGTACGTCGCGGAGAAGATCCCGCTATTCGCCTACGAGATCTACCACGCCACAGCGGGGTTCGTCTCCGCCGACGGGCGGACGATCATGTACCAGGTCAGCCTCAAGGTCGGCAACCCCGACTCCAACGCGGCGATCAACTCGGTCCCACGGCTGCGCGAGATCGTCGCCGCCGCCGCCGTGGCGGCGCACGCCGGGCGGAACGGTGTCGCCGGTGACGCCCCGGCGCTCTACGACGTGTCGAACACCTCGAACCACGACCTCGTCCACATCATCCCGTGGGCGATCCTCGCCATCGGCATCCTGCTCGCCCTCGTGCTGCGCAGCTTGATCGCGCCCTTGTACCTCATCGTGAGTGTCGGTTTGTCCTACGTCGCGGCGCTCGGCGTCTCGGTGCTCGTCTTCATCGACATCGGCGGCGACTCGGGGATCACCTTCGTGCTCCCCTTCCTCATGTTCATCTTCCTCTTGGCGCTGGGCGAGGACTACAACATCCTCGTCATGACGCGCATCCGGGAAGAGGCGCGACGGCGCCCGATCCGCGAGGCCGTCACCTACGCCGTCGGGCGGACGGGGCCGACGATCACCTCGGCCGGGCTCGTGCTCGCCGGGAGCTTCGCCGTGCTCGCCCTCGTCGGCAGGACCGGGCCCGGGGGCAACCAGATCGAGGCGATCGGTTTCGGGCTGGCGATCGGGATCCTCCTCGACACCTTCATCGTGCGCGTGCTCCTCGTGCCCGCCACCGTGGCGCTCCTCGGGCGCTGGAACTGGTGGCCCTCGCGCCTCGGGCGCCGTCACGACTCGCACCCCGCCTACTCCGGGCACGACGCCGCGCCGGTCGGGCGGACCTGAGGGCACCCCCGTGCGACCGTGGGACCTCGAGCTCGCCGGCCGTCTGGAGCAGCGTGAGCTCGTCTCGGCCGCGCTGCGGGACAACCCCCTCGGCGACCCGGCGACGCGGCCGGTCTGGGTCTACCTCCCCCCCGGCTACGACACCTCGGGGAGCCGTCACCCCGTCATCTACGTCCTGCAGGGATTCGGCGGTTTCGTCACCCGTTGGGGGCACCACCGGATGCTCGAGCTCACCACGCCCGAGCTCATCGACGGCGTCTTCGCCGCGGGGGCTCCGCCGTGCCTCGTCGTCTACGTCGACGCCTGGACGCGGCTCGGGGGCAGCCAGTTCCTCGACTCGCCGGGGACCGGCCGGTACCACACCTACCTGTGCGAGGACGTCGTCGGCTTCGTCGACGCCGAGTACCGCACGATTCCCGAGGCGCGCCACCGCGCGCTCGTCGGCCACTCGAGCGGCGGCTACGGGGCGGTCGTCACGGCAATGCTGCGGCCGGATGTGTTCTCGTCCTGCGCCTCGCTCGCCGGCGACTGCCTGTTCGAGCTGTCGCTGCTGCCCGACATCGCCCGCGCCTACCGGGCGCTGCGCGACCACTACGACGGCTCCTATGACCGCTTTCTCGCCGAGCTCGACACCCGGCCGGCGATGTCACGAGCCGACGACTTCGCGCTCGTGATGATCTGGGCGCTGGCGGCCTGCTACTCGGCCGAGCCGGACGGCTCCGTCTCGCTGCCCTTCGACCCGGCGACGGGCGCCGTCCTGCCTGACGTCTGGGCGCGGTGGTTGGCACGCGACCCGGTGCGCATGGCCCCACACCACACCGAGGCGCTGCGCGCCCTGCACGGCATCTGGATCGACGCCGGCCGTCACGACGAGTACTTCCTCGACCTCGGCGCCGAGGCACTCACGACGGAGCTGCACCGGGCCGGGGTCGGCGATCTCGCCTTCGAGCTGTACGACGGGACCCACTTCCACAGCGCGCAGCGCTACCCGCTCGCGGTGGCGTGGCTCGCCGAGAGGATCGCCCCGCCGTCCTAGAACGGGAACGACCGGCGGGATTCCCTCCACCGCGTACGCCGCGGCGGAGGGCGGACGTCGGGGGTCAGTCCGCGAGCGGAACCCCGGACGTATAGTCGGGCCGCGCCAGAAAGGGCATCGCGATGGTCTGGTTCCCGGCGGTGGTGGTCCTCAACAACAACCGGATCCACGTCTTCGCGCTGCTCTTCATCCTCCTCGTCGTCTTGCTCTGCGGGCTCTTCCTCGCCCTCGGCTTCGTCGTGCTGTCCCGCTCCCACACCCATCCAGGGCAGGTCGTGCACGCCGGTCACCACCACTACCCCGAGATCGACCCGCCCGAGCTGATCCTCGCCCGACGCCTCGCCGCCGGCGAGATCGGCGAGGACGAGTACCACAGTCGTCTCGACGCGCTGCACGGCCGCGCCGCAACGCCCCCTCCCCCGGGCGGGGACGGGGCGCCGATCGGCGAGCCCGCCCCTCCCCGCGGGCCCGGACCCGCCGAACCCGCGAACGGCACCACGCACCTGGGCGGCGTGGCGGACTCCTGAGGACGACGCTCCTTGCCGGGCGTCGTGCAGGCGAACCTGCCCGTCTAAACGGCGTTCAGCACCTGGGATGCGGCCACGGCGCGCACCACGACGACGCCCTGCGGCCCGACAGGACGCGGCACCCTCAGCGGGCGTGCTGCCGAGCAACGTCCCTCCCGGTCGTCGTCTGTCTGCGCCAAAGTTCTTCGGCGCGAGGGAAGGGCTACCCTTGCAGGCGCCGTTCGACAGCAGGAGGTCACGAGTGATGACACGTCGTTCCATCACGATTGGGATCTCGACGGGACTTCTACTCGCGGCGGCGTTGCTTCCAATGGCGGCGCCGGCATCAGCGCTGACGCCTTCCCCCGCGAGCCTTGTCACCGCTTCCCTCGCGGCGGCTCGGGCCCAGACCTCCTTCCAATCAGTCTCAGCTGGTTCGGGGAATGGCGAGTCAGGCACCATGACGACCCGCTCCGGCAGGACGAGTGGCATCCAGTTCATCTCGATAACCAAGGGCGGGTCGACGGGACACGTCACCGTCGAGCTGAGGGACCACATCGCCTACGTCAAAGGTGACAGCTTCGCTCTCCAGATGTACATGGGATTCACGTCCGCGGCTGCGAAGAAGGAAGCGAACCGTTGGCTCTCACTTGCGCCTTCCAACGTGGATTTCTCAACCGTTGCCGCTGGCTTGACGGTCAATTCGGTCGTCTCTGAGCTGGAGATGACCGGGCCGTTCAGCGCGACTTTTCAATCGGTTGTCGGGGGCGAGCGCGTCGATGGCGTGAGAGGAATGAGCAAGCCCCAGTCGGGCGTGCCAGCTTTGAAGACCGTGCTCTATTTCCGGGCCAACGGCCTGCCGTTGCCCGTAGAAGAGGTTGAGATGTACAAGGGCCAGACATCGGCTGTCAGGCTCGGGAAGTGGAACGCGCCGATCGGCCTGGAGAATCCAACCCACGCCATTCCGGTGCTACCTGCGTGGCTGCAGTAGCGGGCGGAGCTTTGGCCGGTCCAGATTCGGCACAACCAAGACCTCTCGGAGATCTTCGCCGCCGGCTTTCCGACGCGAACCCCTACGCCGATGGGATCGAGCTCCGACGTCATCGGTGAGGTGACCCTGAGTACTCACGGCAACGCTGACGTCGAGTGCTCTCAATCGCCGGCTCGTGAGGCACTGGCCGCGCCGCCCTTCGGCTGTCACGACAGGGCTACTCGCTTGCGCTCGACCACCCAGCTGACCCCGGCAGGGTCCGCTAGATTCCGGGTGATGGTTCGCGTGCACCGATGGCGGGTTCTCTTCCTATCGCTCGGCGCGACCGCACTCCTGATGTCAACCGCCATCGGCGCCGCCGCGTCTACGCCCGCGACGACGAGCTCCGTACTGAAGGCCGCGAGGGCGGCAATTTTGAGACAGACGGGCGTTCACGTGGTGGAATCGTTCATATCCAATTCTGTCTCGCTGCGCTTCGTCGTCGATCTCGGCACGAAGAGCGGTCAGGAGACCGCGATATTCGGCCTCGCGAGACTTAGGTTCCGCCTGACCCCGACCTACCTTTACGTCGACGGGAACTCCTCCGGACTGACGACGCTCTTTGGTCTGACCGCGACACAGGTCCAGAAGGTCGGCCATGACTGGATCTCTGTGCCGCACGGTACGAGCGAGTACGCCAGAGTGAAGTCCGCCCTCTCGGTTTCAAGGCTCGTGCGCTATCTGCCGCCGGCCAACGGTACGACCTTGTCCACAACCGTCACCGGTGGCGCGCAGCTGTACGTCCTGGAGTGGACGACCGCGGCGACGAGTTCCCTGCCGAAGCGCTCCAACACGATGGTCTTCTCGGCCGTGGGAGCGACGCTGCCGGCAGAGCTGATCGTGGCGACCGCAGGCAGCTACACAACGACCAAGTACTCGAAGTGGGGCGAGCACCTCGACGTGCGCGCACCCCCGGTCGCCTCGACGATCTCCTACTCCAAGGTCAGAAGCTGAGAGCTGCCCTGCCTTATGGACTGAGAGCCCGGCTTGGCCTGCCCGCTGTCGCCTGGTAGGAGGGCGAACCTCTCGTTCCCCAGATCGTCAAGTGCGTGCTGTCGCGAGCGGTGCACCCCGCCCACTTGCGAAGAGCCGTACTTCCCGTTGTACGTCTGCTCTTCTGTGCGCGCCTCTTTGCCTCAGTCGGCGGGGCGCTCGCGCGCGTCGAAGGTCGCGACCAGCTGGCGTGCCGCTCTGGCCTCGTCGAGCCGGCCGACCGGCGTCGTGCGCGGCGCGTCGTGCGCCGGCTGGTCGTCGCCCGCGGCGGCGTGCGCGCGTGCCTCGGCGGCGATGCGCAGCAGCGCCTTGGCGAGGGCGGCGACGGTCTCCGGGCTCTCCGTCTCGGTCGGCTCGATCATGAGTGATTCCTCGACGACGAGTGGGAAGTACACGGTGGGCGCGTGGAAGCCCTCCTCCAGCAGCCGCTTGGCGATGTCGAGGGCGCGCACTCCGGTCTCGCGTTTCAGGCTCGCGGCAGAGACGACGCACTCGTGCATCACCGGCCGGTCGAAGGGGAAGTCGTACGCACCACGCAGCTTCTCGTGCAACCAGTTGGCGTTGAGCGCCGAGACCTGGGCGACATGCCGCAGGCCCTCGGCGCCGTTCAGCTTGATGTAGCACCACGCCCGCAACAGCACGAGCGCGTTGCCGTGGAACGAGTGGATCCGGCCGATCGAACGTGGGGGCGTCGCGAACCCGTAGCCGTCGCCGACCCGCACCGGGCGGGGCCCGGGGAGCAGGTCGACGAGGCGCGCACTGACGGCGACCGGGCCCGCGCCGGGCCCCCCTCCCCCGTGGGGCGTCGCGAAGGTCTTGTGCACGTTGACGTGCACGATGTCGAAGCCCATGTCCCCGGGCCGCACGACGCCGAGGATCGGGTTGAGGTTCGCGCCGTCGTAGTAGAGGAGCCCGCCGACGTCGTGCACCATCTGGGCGATCTCGAGGATCTCCTCCTCGAAAAGACCAAGGGTGTTCGGGTTCGTGAGCACGATCCCGGCCACGTCCGGCCCGAGGACGGCACCGAGCGCGGCGCGGTCGACGAGCCCGCGGGCGTCGGTCCCGACGGTGACGGGGGTGAACCCGCCGAGCGTCACCGAGGCCGGGTTCGTGCCGTGCGCCGACTCGGGGACCACGACCCGGGTGCGGTGGTCGCCCGCCTGCTCGTGCCAGGCCCGCATGAGCAGCAGTCCCGTCAGCTCGCCCGCCGCGCCCGCCGCCGGCTGCAGCGTCGCGGCGGCCATGCCGGTGATCTCGCAGAGCGCCTCCTCGAGCTCGACGAGCACCTGCAGCCAGCCCTGCGCGCCCACCGCAGGCGTCGCGGGGTGGACGTCGCGGAAGGCGGCGAGCGACGCGGCCTCGTCGCAGACCTTCGGGTTGTACTTCATCGTGCACGAGCCGAGCGGGTAGGCGCCGAGGTCCACGCTGTACTGGCGGTGCGAAAGCCTCGTGAAGTGCCCGACGAGGTCACGCTCGGCGAGCTCCGGCAACGCGAGCGGCTCGGCGCGCAGGTGCGCGGCGGGCACGAGCTCCTCGGCGGACCATTCCGGCAGGCCGGTCGTGCGCAGCGACCACGCCCGGCGGCCCGGGGCCGAGTACTCGAAGATTGTCGGCTCGGTTGCCCTGCCCATGAGCGGAGCAGAGGCCGCCCGTCCGCCCGGGGCCCGCCGACCGGTGTCGTCCGTCATCGGATCACCTCCGCGAACGCCGCGGCGAAGCCGTCGATCTGGGCGGCTGTGCGCCGCTCGGTCACCGCGACGAGGAGCCCGCCCTCGACCGGCGTCCCCTCGAAGCCCTCGCGCAGCGGGATCCCGGCGAGGAAGCCCTTCTCCAGCAGCCGCTCGACGATGAGCTCCGGGGCGAGCGGCGCCCGCACGGCGAACTCCCGCACGACGGGGGCGTCCGAGACCGGTTCGACGCCCGGAATGGACAAAAGCGCCTCCCGGCAATAGCGCGTGCCGCGCGCGCAGCGCAGCGCGACCTGTCGCAGGCCCTCCGTTCCCAGCCAGCCGAGCTGTATCGCCGCCGTGACGGCGATGAGGGTCTGGTTCGTGCAGACGTTCGACGAAGCCTTCTCCCGGCGGATGTCCTGCTCGCGCGCCCGCAGCGTCGTCACGTAGGCGCGTCGGCCCTCGACGTCGACCGTCTCGCCGACGAGCCGTCCCGGGAGCCTGCGCACGTGCTCGGCGCGGCAGGAGAACAGCCCGAGATACGGTCCGCCGAAGCCGAGCGGGCTGCCGAGCGCCTGGCCCTCACCGCAGACGACGTCCGCCCCGAACTGGCCGGGACTGTGCAGCAGCCCCGCCGCGATCGGGTCCTGGCAGACGATGAGGTGCGCGCCGAGGCGGTCCGCCGCGGCCCGCGCCGCGGCGAGGTCCTCGAGGGCGCCGAGGTAGTTCGGGTAGGCGACGACGACCGCGCCGGCCCGCCCCGCGGGGAGCTGGTCGAACGGGGTCACGCCACCGGCGAGCCCGAGCGTCTCGACGGTGTGCCCGCTGCCCCTTGCGAAGGTCCGCAGCACCTCGACCCAGCGCGGGTTGACGCCCTGTGAGCACCAGATGAGCGGTGAGCCGGTCGTCGCCACGGCGAGGTTCGCCGCCTCGACGAGGGCGGCCGCGCCGTCGTAGAGGGAGGCGTTGGCGATCGGCAGGCCCGACAGGCGCGCCACCATCGTCTGGTACTCGAACAGCGCCTGCAGAACGCCCTGGGCGACCTCGGGCTGGTAGGGCGTGTAGGCGGTGACGAACTCCGAACGGCTGGCCAGCGCCCGCACGACGGCGGGGACCTCATGGTCGTAGGCACCGCCACCGGCGAAACAGAGCGCGCGGCTCCCCGCCCCGTTGGCAGCGCCGATCGCGTCGAGCTCGGCGACGAGGTCAGCTTCGGCGAGTGCGCCCGGGAGATCCAGGCCCGCGAGCCTGATCGCCGCCGGGACGACGGCGTACAGGTCGTCGAGGCTCGCCAATCCCAGGAACTCGAGCATCGAGGTGATGTCAGCGTCGGTGTGGGGAACGAAGCTCCCCATGGTCCTCCCTAGTGCGGCGTCAGGCCGGCGAGTCGCTGGAACGGTGGTTTCACGACCGAGGTCGACACCGCGCTCCCCCGCACGTCCACCTCGACCTCGCTGCCGTCGGCGATCCCCGGCGGCAGGAAGGCGAGGGCGATGCCCCGCTCGAGAACTGGTGAGAAGTTGCCGCTCGTCACCGCGCCGATCTCGGCGCCGGCGACGAGGCAGCGGTCCTCGGCGCGCGGCACCCGCCGCGACGCCGACAGCAGGCCCCGCAACCGCCGGGTGATCCCCGCTGCCCGTTCGGCCTCGAGGGCCGCCTTGCCACGGAAGGCCGGCTTGTTCCAGGCGACGACCCAACCCAGCCCGGCCTGGGGCGGCGTGATCCCGGGGCCGAGCTCGTGGCCGTGGAGCGGCAGGCCGGCCTCGAGCCGGAGCGTGTCGCGGGCCCCCAGCCCCGCCGGGAGGGCGCCGGCGGCGACCACCTCCCGGAAGAACCCGGGAGCCACGCCCGCCGGCACGGCGCACTCGACGCCGTCCTCGCCCGTGTAACCGGTGCCGGCCACGACGCAGCCCACCCCGTGGTAGTCAAAGCGCGCCACACCGAAGTGCGCCACCGCGGCCGCGGCCGGCGCGATCCTGGCGACCACCTCGCGGGCCGTCGGTCCCTGCACGGCGATGATCGCCCGCGTAGCAGTCGTGTCCTCGCCACCCACGGCGTCTCGCACCGACGCCGTGTTGGAGGCGTTCGGCATGACCTCGAAGCTGGCCTCGTCGAGCCACCAGATGATGCAGTCGTCGACGACCGATCCCGCTTCGTCGAGCAGGTGCGTGTACTGCGCCCGGCCCGGCCCGATGCGGGACAGGTCGTTCGTGAAGGTCTCCTGCAGAAGCTCGTAGGCTCCCGCGTCCTCGAGGCGGACGGTGCCGAGGTGGCTGACGTCGAAAACGACCGCCGCGCGCCGGCAGGCGAGGTGCTCGGCGAGCGTGCCGCTGGGGTACGAGAGCGGCATCTCCCAGCCGCCGAACTCGACGAGTTTCGCGCCGAGTTCCTCGTGTTCGGCCCGCAGCGGGCTTTGTCGCAGACTCATCGCATCACCAGCTAGCCGGCCATGGTAGACGGGAACGTGCCCGTCGGGACCCCCGAGTTGCGCGCGTTCAGCAGGGCCTTCAGCTCGAGGTTGGCGCAGTCCCGCCGGTAGAGCATCCGGATGTTGAGCTCGGGATAGAGCTCGCAGAGCCGGCGGAGCTTGGCGTTCTTTTTCGTCACGAGCCCCTGGCGCAGCGTGGTGAGCTCGAGGAACAAGTCGTAGTCCGGCAGGTAGAAGTCCGGCCGGAAACCCGAGGTCGGGCGGCCCTCGGCGTCCCAGGACAGGACGAACTCGACCGGCTCGTACTCCCAGGCGACCCCGTAGAAGTCGAGCAGTTCGGCGAGGAACCGCTCCGAGGAATGCGCGAACCTCACGGCTCGCTCAACTCGGTCCGGGCGGATGATCGTCGCCTGGGCGTTCTAGCTACCCGCCCGGCGTCCCCGCGCCTCGGGAAGCGGCTCGGACGCGGCCGCAGCCGTGTCCGGCCGGTCCAGGACGAGGATCGCCGCGTCCACCTCGCCGACGACGGCGGCGAGCGGCACGATGTTGAAGACCCCCTGGCCGCCGCGCAGGAGATCGACGATCTCCTCGCCCGAGCGGGCGAGCACGGTCCCCGCGGTGCCCAGCACGAGGTTCGCCGTCGCGAGGTCGCCGCCGGACCCGCGCAGGCACGCGATCGCGCGGCGCGCCTGGCCGAGGTTGACGCCGGCGTCGAGGAGCTGCTTGATCACCTTCAGCTCGACGATGTCGCTGTAGGAGTAGAGCCGCTGGGAGCCCGAACCGTGGGCGTCGGCGAGCGAGGGGCGCAGCAGGTCGGTGCGCGCCCAGTAGTCGAGCTGGCGGTAGGTGATGCCGACGACCTTGCAGACCTGCGGGCCCCGGAAGCCCTCCTCGGACGTCGCCATCGCGCCTTCCTCCTGGCAGACACGCGTCCGGCGCGGCGATCCGTCGCGATGACAGGCGCGTAACTACGCTGCTGTCATGAGGTTACGGCCCGCATCGAGGGCCAGTCAACCACCAACTTGCCCGCCGGGGAGCCGGCTCAGGCCGTGAAGTCCTCCGGCCGGACCCGCTCGAGGAACTCGCGGAACTCCCCCACGATCTCCTCGGGGGCGTCGTCGTCCTCGTCGTCGTTCTCGAGCACGACGCCGGCCGCCTCCATCAGCTCGTCCTCGACGAACAGCGGCGAGCGGGTGCGCACGGCGAGGGCGATGGCGTCGGAAGGCCGCGAGGAGAGCTCGAGCGCCCGCCCCGCGACGGCGAGGTGGATCTCGGCGAAGTAGGTGGCGTCGCGCACCTCGCTGACGACGACTCGCTCGACGTGCGCGCCGAGGGCGTCGAGCAGCTCCTTCATGAGGTCGTGGGTCATCGGGCGCGGCACCTCGACGCCCTGGAGCGCGAAGGCGATCGCCGTGGCCTCGGGTGCGCCGATGAAGATCGGCAACGACCGCTCGCCGGCGACCTCCTGGAGCAGCACGACCGGCGTGTTCGACTGGAGGTCCACCCGGACCGCCGTCAGCCGCACCTCCAGCATGACCCGAACTTACTCCGGGGGTTCGCGGCCCGAAACCGCGCCGCTACCCGAAGACGGCCGCGTCGAAGGAGCGGCGATCGGCCGAGACGGCGTCGGGGTCGACGACGAGGATCGAGGGCAGGTTGCGGTAGCGGTCGGCGTAGTCGAGCCCGAAACCGACGAGGAAGTCCTCGGTGATCTCGGTCCCGCAGTAGCGGAGCGGCACCGGCAGGATCCGCCGCCCGGGTCGATCGAGCAGCGTGCAGACATCCACGCGACGCGCCCCCGGCGTTCGAGCAGGTCGATCACGTAGCGGATCGATAATCCGGTGTCGACGACGTCGGCGGCGACGACGACGTCGCGGCCGGTCACGTCCTGGTCGAGGTCCTTCAGGATCCGCACCCGGCGCTCGCCCGCCACGTACGACGAGAGCGCGAGGAAGTCGACCGTGCAGCGGACGGTGAGCGCCCGGACGAGGTCGGCGACGAGGAAGACCCCGCCTTTCAGGAGCCCGACGATCTCGACCCCGTCGGGGTGGTCGGCGTCGATCTCACCGGCGAGCCGGACGATGATGGCGGCGATCTCGTCGGCCGACAGCGCCGCCGCCGGCCCGCTTCTCATCCCCGGCCGAGGTCGTCGAGCGCCGTCCGCACGAACGCCTCGTGGAGCGAGGCGCCCAGCTCGACGAGCTTTTTCAGCTCCGTGAGCGCGCGGGCGCGGGCCTCGGGGTTGCGCTGGTAGAGAAGCGGCGTGACGACCTGGGAGTACAGCCCCGCCTCCCGTTCGGCGGCGTGCCGAAAGGTCCGCAGGTGGCGCGGCTCGACGCCGAACTTGCCGAAGGCGGCGGCGAGGCGCACGACCTCGACGGCGTCGACCGGGTAGGCGTGCCCGCCGCCCACCTCGACGGCCGCGATCAGCCCGTACTCGTCGAGTTCGGTGACGACCCGGACCTCGACGCCGGCCGCGCGGGCCAGTTCGGCGGCGCTGTAGCCCGTCACCCGGCCCGAGGTGCCTGACGAGGGGCCACGCGGCGGGCGTCCCCCCGTGCGTCGCGCAGGCGTCTTGGGCGCGGCGTCTTTCGGGGACGAGCCGCCCGTTGGGCGGGTGGCCCGCGACGCCCGCCGCCGCGTCGCCGGCGCCGGGTCGGCGTCTCCGGCCGGCGCGGGGTCGACCTGCTGCTCGTCGGGGGCACCGGCGGATCCCTCGTCCAGCTCGTCGTCGAGCGGGCGCGTGGGGACGTCGTCGTCGCCGGGGGGCTGGAAGAGCTCGTCGTAGCCGCCCGACCCGGGCCTCTCGGTCGAGGCCGAGGCTCCACTCACCGACTTGGCCACCGCCACGGCACCGACGAGCTCGCCGATGATCTCGGGCGGGTCGGCGAAGTCGCCGTCGAACAGCGACGGCGCGACGGGCCCGTTCGCCGTGCCACCCACCTGTTCGAGCCGCCCCTTGATCACCTTCAGCGGCAGGAAGTGCTCGCGCTGCTGGCGCAGGATCCAGCGCAGGCGTTCGACGTCGAACTCGTAGAACTTGCGGTATCCCGACGCCGTGCGCTCCGGGTGGATCAGCCCGCGACTCTCGAGGAAGCGGATCTTGGAGATCGTGACGTCGGGGAACTCCTCGACCAGTAGATCGAGGACCTCACGGATCGACAGGAAGCCGTGTTCCGGGGCGCCCTCGCCCGCGTGGCTCGTCACGACGGCCGTGCCGCGAGAAAGACGAGTTTGAACTTGCCGATCTGGACCTCGTCGCCGCTCGAGAGCGGCACCGCGTCGATGCGCTCGCGGTTGACGTAGGTGCCGTTCAGCGAACCCACGTCTCGCACGACGTAGCCCTCCGCCGACCGCAGGAACTCGGCGTGGCGGCGCGAGACGGTGATGTCGTCGAGGAAGATCTCACTGTCGGGGTGGCGCCCGACGCGCGTCAGCTCGTTGTCGAGCACGAACTTCGCGCCACTCTCCGGTCCACGCTTCACGACGAGCACGCCGGTACCGGCGGCAATTTCCCCGACCTCGACACCGAGCTCCTCCTCCCCCAGTTCTCCCGTCGACTCCTCGGGTACGAACGACACCGTCGTGTCCGTGTTCGGAGCTAGTGCGACCCCGCAGGCGGAACAGAAGTTCACGCCGGGCGGGTTGCGGTGCCCGCAGTTGTGACAGAACACCCCACTCACGGTAGCCGCTCGCGCAACTCTTCGCCTTAGGGGAAAATCGGGGCGGACGTGATCAGGTCGCGGTCAACTCCCGGTATTTCTCGGCGTTGAGCAGGGATTCGAGCTCCTGGGGCGCCGAAGCGGCGATCGCGCAGATCCAACCCTCCCCGTAGGGGTCCTCATTGAGGTGCTGGGGCGCGGCGGCGAGGTCGCTGTTCACCGCGACGATCTCGCCGGAGAGGGGCGCGTAGACCTCGGAGACGGACTTCGTCGACTCGATCTCGCCGATGGTGTCGCCCTTGGCGACCGTCGTGCCCACCGTCGGGAGCTGGACGTAGACGATGTCGCCGAGGGCGTCCTGCGCGAAGTCGGTGATCCCGACCCGCGCCCCGCCCTCCTCGTCGCCCACCCATTCGTGGTCGGGCGTGTAGTGGAGTTCCTCAGGCGCGTTCACGGACGGTCATCGTAGCGACCGCGACACCTCAGTTCTCGGCGAGGAACTGACGGATCTCGTCGGCCGCGGCCCGTGCCCGGGCGAGCGAGGACACCTCGTCGTCCGCCTCGGCGAAGACGTGCGTCAACGGCTCCTCGGTGTCGGGCACGACGAGGGTCCAGCCGGCGGCGCTGATGACTTTCACCCCGTCGATCAGCACGATCTCGCTCGCCCGGGCCCGCTCGAGGAAGACGCGCATCACGGCGCCTTTCTGGTCGAGTGGCGTCAACACCGTCTCGTGGGCGACGCAGACCGGCGGCAGTCCGGCTCGCAGCTGTGAGAGGCGCTGGCCGCTCTTGGCGAGCATGGCGAGGATCCGCACGAGCGTCGCGGCCGCGTCGTAGGCCGGGAGGAACTGCGGGAAGGCGAAGCCTCCGTCGGTACTTGCCGCCAGCGTCGCGCCGTTCTCCTGTGCCACGTCCATCAGGTTCGCCATGCCGATCTGGGTCCAGACGACCTCGGCGCCGAGTTCGGCGAGCACCTCGTTGAGGCGCCAGGTGGCGCTCACAGGCACGGCGATGCGGGCCCCCGGGGTCGTCTCGGCGACGAGCCGGGCGACCGCGAGGAGCGCGTCGCCGTCGGAGAGCACGAGCCCGTTGTCGTCGACGAGGGTCAGCTGCTCGCCGTCCGAGGCGATCACCGCGCCGAGCTGCGCCCCCGAGGAGCGCACGAGCTCGGACAGCCGAGTCGCGCTCTCCATGCGGTCGAACCCGAGCATGCCGATCGTCGAGACGAGCGGGTTGACGACGAGCACGTCAGCGCCGAGCTTGGCGAGCACCTTCGGCATGACGAGGCTCGCCGTGCCGTAGGCGTAGTCGAGCACGAGCTTGAAATGCGCCTCGCGCAGCGGCTCGAGCTCGATGCTCGAGAGGAGGGCCGCCGTGTACAGCTCGCCCGTGCGCGCCGGGAAGTCGATGTCACCGATCTCCTCGGCGAGCACGCGCCGCAGGTCTTCGCGGTCGAACAACCGCTCGATCCGCTTCTGGGTCGCCTCGTCGACGTCGACCCCGTTGGCGTCGAGGAAGCGGATCACGACGGACTGGGGGTCGTCGCGGTCCAGGCAGACGGCGATGCCGCCCTGGTTCGGGCCGGACCGGATGTGGAAGCGCGTGAGCGGCAGCGTCGCCGCCTCGAGGTCCTCGACGTGCAGACCCGCCGCGTTGAGGCCGACCATCGCGGCACGCTTCAGTAGCCGCGCCGAACGCGAGGAGTCTCGCGAGGTCGTGACGATGGCACCCCGGGGCAGTGTCGAGGCGAATGCCAGCGCGACCCTCGTCACGAGTTCCGGCGACAGGTCGACGTTGGCGAGACCCGAGACCCCGCGCCGGCCGAACAGGGCGCGGGCGCCGCGCGTTTCCCAGATGATCGATTGCGTGACGGTGGCGTTCGACTCGACGATCTTGTGGGGGTAGATCTTCACGCCCGCCGTGACCACCGCGAAGTGCCCGACCCGGCAGTGGTCGCCGAGGACGGCCCCGACACCGAGATTCACCCCGCGGCGCAGCTCACATGAACGCCCGACGACGGAACCCCGCATCGCCGTCCCCGCGCCGACATAGCAGTTGTCGTGCACGATGCTGCGCTCGAGGACGGCCCCTTCGCCGACGCGCACGTTGGCGCCGAGAACCGTGTAGGCGCCGACAGTGACGCCCGGCCCGACGCGGCAGTTGTCGCCGATCAGCGCCGGCGCCTCGATCAACGCCGACGGGTCGATCTCGGCGCCCTCGCCGACCCAGACCCCGTCCCGCAGCGGGAAGGCGTCGATCTCGACGGCGACCTTGCCGTCGAGGATGTCGGCGTGCGCCTGCATGTAGGCCTCGAGCGCTCCCACGTCCTCCCAGTAGCCCTCGGTCGTGAACCCGTAGAGGGGCTGGCCGGCCTCGAGCAGTTCCGGGAAGACGTCGGCCGAGAAGTCGACCGAGCGGTTCGGGGCGATGTGGTCGAGGACGGCCGGGTCGAGCACGTAGATGCCGGTGTTGATCCGGTCGGAGAACACCTGGCCCCAGGTCGGCTTCTCCAGGAACCGCTCGACGCGGCTGTGCTCGTCGGTGATGACGATCCCGAAATCCAGCGGGTTCTCCATCGCCTTCAGCGCGAGCGTGACGACGGCCCCCGACGCGTCGTGGAAGCGGACGAGCTCGCCGAGGTCGATGTCCGTCAGCGAATCGCCCGAGATCACGAGGAACCGCTCGTCGAGCCGCTCACGGGCGTTCAGCACCGAACCCGCCGTCCCGAGCGGCGTCTCCTCGGTGGCGTAGTCGATCCGCACGCCGAACTCCGATCCGTCGCCGAAATAGGTGCGGATCGTGTTGGCGAGGAACGAGACGGTGATGATGATCTCGTCGAAACCGTGCTTTTTCAGCAGGGCGATGATGTGCGCGGCCATCGGCTGGTTGGCCATCGGCAGCATCGGCTTGGGCTGGCTCGTCGTGAGGGGCCGCAGGCGGGTGCCCTCGCCGCCCGCCATGATGACGGCCTTCACGCCGCAACCCCTTTCGCCTCGGGCGGTCCCCCGCCGACGCCCGTCACATCTGCGACCCGACCGCGCCGTGCCGTCCGGCGGCGAGTGCGCGGCGCGCCTGGGGCACGTAGCACAGCGCCGCCCAGAAGGAGAAGGCGAGCGCCGGGGTGACGATCGCCCAGGCCGCGATGTCGACGCCACGGGTCCAGCCCCCCGGCCCGTGGGCGAGGACGAACAACGGGAAGGCGCACATCAGGCCGAAAGTGCCCGCCTTGCCGAACCAGTTGACGTCGATGCGCGCGGCACCGAGGGACGCGAGGACAAGGACCGTGGCGGAGACGAGGACCTCGCGTCCCACCACGACGGCGGCGAGCCAGACCGGCACCGCGCCGAAGACGACGATCGAGATGATCGCGGTGATGAGCACGATCCGGTCGACAGCCGGATCGATGATCTTGCCGAGCGTCGTGACCTGGTCGCGATGGCGGGCGATATAGCCGTCGAGAAAGTCGGTGACCCCCATCAGCCCGAGCAGGACGAAGGCGGCAACGCGCTCGTGCAGCGGGAAGAGCGTCGCGAGGAAGGCGCCGGTCACGCCGAGACGCGAGATCGTGATGGCGTTCGGCAGCGTCCAGACCCGGGCGAGGAGCGCCTCCTCGTCCCGCACGGGAGCGGTGCCCGTCGACTGCTCGCTGGTCGTGGCCACCTGAGCAGTCTAGAGAGCAACGTCGCGATCCAAGTGGGCCGCCGCGAGGCCGCGCCGGCTCCCGCTGTTGCGGTCTCTAGCGGCCGCGCAGGATGTTGCGCACGACGAGGGCCGCGATCGTGAGGATGGCGCCGAACACGGTCGTGGTGCGCACGCGTTGGGCGGTAGACCCGGCACTCACGACCGCCTCGACGAGCACCTCCGCGTCGGCGTCGACCGGTGTCGGCTCGAGCTTCTCGACGACCTCGTGCGCCACTCGGGAGTCCGGCCGCCGCAGCAGGAAGGCAGCCTGGGCGACGGCGAACTGCGCGTCCCGGCGGAACTCGTGGGCGAAGGCGGCCGCATCACGACCGCGGCGCCATTCGCACGGGTACGACTCTCCCTGCAGCTGTTCGACCCACCAGACCTGGAGGTAGCGACTGAAACGAGCACTCGGATCGCGCATGGCGGATCAGTCTAGGGCCGACCGGCCGAACCGGTCCGCCCCTCGCCGCCCGCGGCGCGCCGCCCCGGCCCGCCGAGGGCGGGGCCTAGCCTCGCGGTCTCGGCGGGAGCAGTACCGCCGGGAAGGAGCGGTGGACATGGCGACGGACGAGGAGATGCTCGCGGCGATCGGCGACCGGTTGCTCCACCAGATCGAGCAGGGCGCGACGAGCGACACCGTCCTGAAACTGGCGGAGGCCTGGGCGTGGATCCGCGAGCCGGGGCAGTCACATGGCGGCCCAGCCCCGGTGTAGAGGCGCGGACCGGGTCCGCGGACGCCTCTGCGACGCGCGTGGCGTCTGGTGGCACCCATAGACTCCTGTGGTGAGGACTGCAGTGGGGACCGAGAGCCCAGAAGGAGAAAAGGCCGTGCCGCGCCCGGGACGGGTGTTCGTCTGGATGGCACTCGTCGTCATCGTCGTTGTCGGGGCGGTCGAGGGCTTCGCTGCCACCTCGGTCGACACCTACTCCAAAGTCTCCAAGCCGAACGGTGGAACGTCGAGCACGAACCCGTCGGGCGTACACGGGAAGCCTGGTGGGCTCCTCCTCCGCCGCGAATCCCCGACGGCTGGTGAGAACAACGTCCCGTTCGGCACGACCGTCGAGCTCCGCTTCTCGCTTCCGCTCGCGCCCGGAACGCCCCTGCCGACGATCACGCCCCATGTCGCCGGCAGCTGGTCGCGGCCCGGGCCGGCGACCCTCGCTTTCCACCCCGCCGGCAGTTTCGTCCCGCTGGAACAGGTCACCGTCGTCGTTCCTGGGGGGACGACGGGGGTCCGGTCGTCGTCGGGCGCGACCCTCGCCTCTTCGGTCTCGGCGAGCTTCACCGTCGAGGGCGCGCCGGTCCTGAGGCTCCAGCAGCTCCTCGCCGAGCTCGGCTACCTTCCCGTCGTCTTCACCCCCCCGGGACGGCGCGTCTCGGCCCACACCACGACCACCTATCCCTCCCCCGTCACGACGACGGGTTGGGCCTCCGGCGTGAGGTCGGCGCTCGCCGATGAGCCGACGCAGCCCGACGAGATCCCCCTCGCGCCCGAGGCGGGAAGCTTCCAGTGGCGGTTCCCGTCCACTCCGCCCCAGCTCGCGGCGCTCTGGGTCCCCGGGGCCTGGAACGTCGTCACACAGGGGGCGCTGATGGCCTTCGAATCCGACCACGGCCTCTACGTCGATGGCGTCGCCGGGCCCTCGGACTGGGCCGCGCTCCTCCGCGCCGTCGCGGCGCGGGAGGTGACGGCGCGGCCGTATACCTACCTGATCGCGACCGAGACGCTGCCCGAGACGCTCTATGTGTGGCGGGGCGGGCAGATCGTCTTCCAGACGCCGGTCAACACCGGGGGGTACAAGGCGACGACGCCGCTCGGGACCTGGCCCGTCTACCTGCGCTTCCTCTCGGTCACGATGAAAGGCACGAACCCGGACGGCACGAAGTACGACGACCCCGGCGTCCCGTGGGTCTCGTATTTCTACGAGTCCGACGCCGTCCACGGCTTCCTGCGCGCTGGGTACGGCTACCCCCAGAGCGACGGCTGCGTCGAACTGCCGTACCAGAGCGCCCGGACCGTCTACCCGCTCGACACCTACGGAACGCTCGTCACCGTGACGACGGGTGCGCTCTGGCATCAATTCGGTACGACGGCCCCGGTCTACGCCTACGGCTACCTTCCGACGACGACCACGACGACGAGCACCACGACGACGTCGATCCCCATCGGAGTCGACTAGTCCCACCCGCGGCCTCCCCACCGCGTCGCTCCACTCTCCCGGCGGTGCCCGCGCCGTCGCGCGTTCCGACCGGGGGCGCCAGAGATCACTCTTTGTGTTGGTCAGTGCCCTCCAGCGCCCGACGGGGCAACCACTCACCGTCACGGTTCTTCCACGAGCGGTGACTCATTTGCGCTAGCAGACCACTCCACGTGGCCACCATGTCACCCCATTTGACCACCGAATGCCGCCTGATATGCCATTTGAAATGGCCTTACACGTGTCTAGGCCCCTAGCACCCCTGGGTGGAGGATGCTTCCATGAGGAAGCGACCGTCCCCCGGACAACACGGAGAGTGGTGCCACCTAGAGTGGTCATCTGGCGCGAGCGCGTCAGACCGCCGCAGCGACGAACGCCGACAGTCGCGTCGCCGGGTCCGGCGGCTCGGCATCGGCGGAGGCATCGCCGTCGCCGTCGCCATCACGGTGAGCCAGCTCGCGAGCGTCGGCGGCACCGAGGCCGCCTCCTCTGTCCCTGTCACCCCGTCGGGCCTGCGCGCCTTCGTGCATCTTGACCACCAGCTGACCAAGGCCCACCACGCCTCCGACGGTCTGCCCGCCGGCCGGAACTCCTCCCCCGCCTCGAGCACGTCGACGACCTCCCCCGTGACGACCACCACACCGACCACGACGCCACCGCCGACCACGACGCCGACCACGACACCCGTGACGACCACGACGCCGACGACCTCGACCACGTCGACCACCTCGACCACGTTGCCGCAGCCGACCGGGGCGGGCCTGACGCCGTCGGCGGGTGGCGCGCCTTCCAGCGCCGCGCTGGCTTCGATCGAGGCCGACGCCAACTGGATCGCCTCGGCGCAACTTCCCGACGGCGCACTCGCGAACTACCCGTTCAACGGGACGTCCGCGGTAATCCAGCCCTACATGTCGAACTACGGCGCGATCGGCCTCGCCGAGGCCACCGTCGCGACCGGCGACTCGACCTACGCCGGCGACGCTTGGAACTGGCTCTCCTGGTACGCGGCCCACATGGACGCGACGACGGGCTACGTCACCGACTACGACTACCAGAACGGAGTCGAGACCTCGACCGGGTCGTTCGACTCGACCGACGCCTACGCCGGGACATTCCTCGCCGCGGCGTGGGACACCTACTCGGCGCAGCCCAGCTCAGCCAAGCTCGCCCAGCTGCTCCCCGCGATCAAGCTCGCCGTCCAGGCGATCGAGTCGACCCAGCAGCCCGACGGGCTCACCTGGGCGACGCCGGGCTACCACGCCAAGTACCTGATGGACAACGCCGAGGTGTACGGCGGGCTCGTCGGGGCCGAGAACCTCGCCCGGGCGGCCGGTGACAACTCTCTCGCGGCCGAGGCGACCCAGGACGCGACGAGCTGCTTCGACGGCATCCAGGCGCTGTGGAACGCCGCAACCAACTCCTACGACTGGGCACGGGCCGGCGCCGACACGAGCACCGACACGTTGACCGACTGGAGCGTCCTCTACCCCGACGCCTTCGAGCAGATGTGGGCGATCGCCTGGGACGCGACGACGAGTTCGCACGCCGCGACGGTCCTTTCGCAGTTCGCCACCAACCAGCCGAACTGGGACGTGCCGACGGACACGGCACCGGAACTCACCAACGCGACCGTCTCGCCCGCGCAGATCGGCTACTGGCCCTTCGCCGCCACGGCGTACGTCGCAGTCGGCGACCCGGCGGACGACGAGACGGCGGCGACGTCGCTGCAGACCGCGCTCGACGCGGCCGGCGAGGCGTGGCCATGGAACACGGGCGTGGCGGGACAGCTCGTGCTCGCACTCGCCGAGTCCGGCCCGCTCGCCTCGTAGCACTCCCCACGACCGGCCGACTCAGCCCGCCATCTGGAACGCCCCGCGCACGATCGACAACAGCCGCGGCGCGACGGCCGACTCGTCGAGCGACTGGTGCGGGTTCGACAGCAGCGCGACGACCACGACCACCCTGCCGGAGCGGTTGCGGGCGAGATAGCCGAGCGTGAGTACGCCCTGTTCGGACCCGCCCTTGAACCAGACCAGCGGCCAGGTCGCGCGGCCGAGGCCGAGTCCCCCGTCGTTGAGGGACATCGCAGCCGAGACCGGTGAGGACGGGGAGCCGCCCGCCTGGCCGAACAGCCCGGCAAAGGCGTGGCACAGGTCAGCGGGCGAAGCGAACCACTCGATCTCGTCGATCTTGCGCGGCGTGGCGAGGTCCGCCGGGCTGGCGCCGACCGCCGAAAGCGGGATCCCGTCGACGACCCGCTCGAGGTAGCCGGCCCGCGCCTTTGCCGGCAGGGCGAGATAGGCGTCGGCGTAGCGGGGATAGTCCGCGTACTTGAGGACGAACAGTTCCCGGGTGCGCAGGAATGGCGTGTCGAGGGCCGCGTGTCGCGACCACCGGCGGACCTGGGCCTCGACCGCGTCGCGACCGACGAGTGCCGCCAGGCGGTCGGCGGCGGTGTTGTCGCTGCTCGAGATCATCACCTGGGCATACTGCGCGACCGAGTACTTCGTACCGGGCGGGTCCACCTGCAGTACCCCGCTCGGCAAGCTCATGAGTTTCCTGTCGAGCGCCACCGTCTCACCCCATGACAGGGTCCCGGCCCGAACGGCACGGGCGACGGCGCCGAGCACGAAGAGCTTGAACATCGACCCGAGCGGCCGCGCGGTCGACCCGAAGAGCGCGTGGACCGGCGTGCACCTCCCACTCGCCGACACGGTGGCCGCCTCGAGACCGACGTCGGGCGCGAGCGCCGACAGCTCGGCGTCCAGTTGCTTCCACGACTTCGGAGGGGAGGGCAGAGCGGTGGCGGGCTGCAGGAAAAGCCCCGAGATCAGGCCCTGGCCGTCGACGCTGATCTCGACGCCGACGCGGGTCGATCCCTCAACGACGTTGGCCGCCAGGCCGCCAGGCGAGGTGCCGGCATCGAGCGTCACAATGCGCCACTCCCCGACCACCTGGAGACCCGCAAGGACGCGATTGAGCGCCTGCGGCGAGACCTGCCCGAGGAAGGTGGCGTCAAAGTGGGCGCGGATCTCCGAGGCGGGGATCGGCGGGCGGCTGGCCGCGCCGACGAGCCAGCCGAGCTGACGTCCCACCGGCGAGACCGGCAGCGCCCACTGGAGCGAGGCAAGCGACGCACCCGGCTTCCCACGGGCGAGGTCGGTTCGCGGGCTCGCCGATCCCGGCGGTGAGGAGGAGAATCCGACGGACGAGACGGTGACCAAGAGCGCGGCACCCAGGACGACCCTGCGTGCCGCCGGCCGCGGAAGGTACCGGCGCCGACCTCCCTGACCGTGCGGCTCGATTGAGTCTGTTCTCACGGGCTTCTCCTCGCGCTCCACACGATCCTCGCCGCGGATTGCCGCGTCCCGCAACGACCCCACGACGCCCAGGCAGCTGGCGATCCAAAGGACGGGTCCGTCCCAGCCGAGCCCCCTTGGCGTGGCGACAGACGCTTTGTGCCCCAGTTCGGTACGACCGGGAACCTGGCCGATCGCCGCGCGGCGTCTTGGGCCGGCCCGCGACGGTAGCAAGATGGTGCCATGGGATCGGCCGCGGGCCCGGGAGTGACGGGCTTGTTCCTACTCGTTTGCATCCTGTCCCCCGCGATCCTGGCCTGGCGCAGTCGCGTCGAGTCGAACCCGAACGTGTGCGAAAGGCTCGACCGCCTCGACTTCCAGCCCATGCCGTCTCTCGCCGGCGGCGCGTACCGGTCTCGTAGCATCCGCGCCTGGCGGGCCGGGTCCGGTCCAGGATGGGTCCGGTGCGAACCGTGATCGCGCTGACCTTCGGCGGGGCCCCCGCCCTCGCCGCCGGGCTGCTGCTCCTCGCCGGGGCGAAGGCGTGGTCCGTCTATGAGCGACGCCGTTCGGACCGGCGCCTGGCAAGGCTCCTGGGGTCGGACTCGGCGGACGTCCGTCGCTACGCCGTCCAGTCGGTGGCGGATCCGAGCAGGCACGCCGCGACCCTCCTGCGCTACCGCCTCATCGAGCGCGACAACGAAATCCTCGGGCTCCTCGCCCAGCACGTCCGCACCTGCCGGTGGTCCCGCTCGCAGTCACCGGACTGGTTGGCGCTGCGGCTCTGGGCATTCGCGTTCGATTCGCCGAACTCGGTTGCGCCGGAACCCCTCGTGCCGGCTGACCCGCGGTACCGGCCGACGACGCAGACGGAGCGCGTGCCGTCGCGGGCGGCGGCCGCCCGCCGTCGGCCGGTCCTCGGCAGGTTCGCGCTCGATCTCGGCATCGTGGCGGGCCTCGTCTGGGCCACCTGGATCGTCGGTTCGCGTTCCGGCGCCTTCACGGGGTTCCCAAAGGGCTACGACGCGTACGCCCACCTGATCACGATCCGACTCATCCTCCACAACTTCCCGCATTTCCTCTGGAACTACGCCTGGTACGGCGGCTTTCCCGCCTATCCCGGTTCATATCCGCCCATCTACTCGCTGTTCGTCTCGGCCGGGGTCACCGCTAGCGGTGCGACCATCGTCCAGGCGATGAACGTTGCCACGGCCGTCATGTACTGCGTCGCGATCGCCTCCTTGTACGGCTTCGTCCGGGTCCTCGGACGGAACCGGCTGATCGCGGTGGCGACGGCGGTGATTCTCCTCTCGGCCCCGGCGCTCTGGTCGGCCTCGCTGCACGCCGGGAGCTACACGCGCCTGTGCGCCATGGCACTCGGCGACCTGGCCTCGCTCGTGGCGGCGCTCGACGCGCGGCGGCCGACGCGAATCGGGGCCGTGGGGATCGTCGTCCTCCTCGGCCTGTCCATGGCGTCGCACCCCGTGATCGGGATCCTCATGGTCTTCCAGGTGGCGTGCATCCTGACCGTCGCCGCGCAGGCCCCGTTCGAGCAGCGGATGCGAAGGCTCGCCAAGGTCCTTGCCGGTGTCGCCGGCCTGTCCGCCTGGTACTACCTCCCCTACTTCGTCCACCCGAGCGCCTACTACCTACAGGCCCCCCAGCCGGCACTCGTCACCGGGATGCCGACCCAGTTCCGCACGCTGTTCGTCGTGCCGACCGGCACGCAGCACGCCACGTCGGCGCTCGTCGCCTTCCCCGCCGTGCTCGTCCCGCTCGTCGTCGCGGTCGGGGTGTGGATCGCGCTGCTGGTCCGGCGACCGCGGCGTGCCCGCGGGACCGGCCTCGAGGAGTCCCGCGGTCAGCCCTGGCGGGAGCGGCGTGGCCGGCTTTCCCACCCGCTCGGCATCGCCACGGCCTTGCTCGTCCCGGTCGCGGGGTGCCTCGCCTACGCCTTCCTGCCGCACATCCACGGGCTCCGGCTGACGATCGACGGCGTCTTCCCGCCCCAGATGCTCTCCTATGCCGTCTGGCCCCTGGCGGCGGCGCTCGGCGTCGCGGCGTGCGGCGTCGCCTCGTTGTTCCGGCCGTGGGGGGCCCGCCAGCTCGTCGGGGCCGTGATGATGGTGCTCGCCGCGGGGTGCGCCGTCGTCTCGGTGCCACTCTTCGCGCCTGCGGCGTTGAGCGACGAGGGCCCGGTGCAGACCGCGCTCATCGCCGCCACGCCGCCGACGCACAACACGCTGGACGAACGGATCGCGGGGACCGGCGACACCGCGACCAGGTGGTCGAACGTCGTCACGGACACGCCGATCGAGCGCGACGACTTCGCCCAGGGGATCCTCAACATCGACTACCAGGCTTTCGTCGACGACGCGCTGAACGAGGCCTCGTTCTCCCACGCCGAGCGGGCGTTCGTCGTCGACTGGTACGCCATCGAGTGGCTCTACGCCCAGACCGGGCCCACGGCGAACGAGCTCTACGGGTCGCAGCCGGCCAGCTACCAGCTCCTCGAGAACATCGCCGGGACCCCCGACAGCACCTACGCGGTGCGGCACCCCTCGCCGGTGCTCTCGGCGACGTCGGCTCCGGCCGTGCTCGTCGTCGGCTCGCCGGAGAACTACTCGCTCGTCTTCACCGACCTCGCCCTCGGCGATGTCGGCAGCGCATCGCTCATCCCCGTTCAAGGCACCCGCTACATCGACGACTACAGCCTCGCCGAGCTCGAGCAGTTCCCGACGGTGCTGTGCTACGGGTTCTCGGCCCACAACGCCGTCGCCGCGGCCCACCTGCTCGACGCCTACGTGCGTCACGGCGGCCGGCTGGTGATGGACGTGGCGGGAGACACGTCGCTCGCCACGGCGCTCGCCGCGGCGGTCCCGCGTGCCTTCCCGGCGGGGCTCTGGGGCGCGATCGAGGTCAGCCGTGACTGGCGTTTCCGCGCGCTGGCGGGTCCGTTGACGGCGGGGGTGCGGTTCTCCCGCTTCGGACCGGCGCTCTACGGCACGTTCCCCTGGCTCGCCGAGGTCGCCGAGCACCGCAGCCCGGGTTCGTCGGTCGTGCTCGACACGACCGGCCTGCCCCTCGTCGTCGAGGGCCGGGACGGGGCGGGGACCGTCGTCATGAGCGGGATGAACCTGCCGTTCCACGCCGCGTCGTACCGCAACGCCGGCGAGGTGGGATTCCTCGTCCGCTTGATCGAAGGGCAGCCGCCGCGGCCCGCCACGAGGCCGGGCCCCCGTTACCGCGTCCGGTTCGAGGGGGCGGACGCCGTCGCCGTGCAGGTCCGCTCGGGGCCCGTGAGCGGAGTGCTCTACAAAGAGGAGGACTACCCGGACTGGCACGCCACGGTCAACGGGGTCGAGGCACCGATCTACCCTGCCGGTCCGGCGATGATCTACGTGCCGATCGCGCGTGGCGCACCCGACCGGGTGCGGATCTTCTACCGGCTTTCGGACTTCGAATATGCCTCGACGGGATTGAGCCTCGTCACGATCCTGTTGCTCGGCCTGTACGTCGTCGTCCCGGAGGCGTTGCGACGGTCGGTTCTGGCGCGGCTGTGGCGCCGCCGCCGCGCCCGGCCGCCCCGCCACCCCGGCGCACCGGGGGTCCCGGCGCGGCGCTAGATCTGCTGGTGCTGGCGGGAGCGGATGTGCCGCGACGCCGCCCGTCGACGTTCGCGCTCATCGCCTCCGGCCGCGAGGAGCTCGTCGTCCTGGTCCCCGATCACGCGGGCGAGCGCCTCGCGGGCGGCCCGGTCGGTCTCGACCCGGTTCCGCCATAGGAGGGACGGGAGGAAGCGCTCGGGGCCCTCGCGCCCCACGGTCTCGATTGCGGCCAGACGGGTCACCGGCTCCGGGTCCGAGAGGGCGGCGCGCACGGCGTCGCCGTAGCGGCGTCGGCGAACGAGAACGAGCGTCGCGCAGAACACCAATACGGCGAGGAGGACGGCGCCGGCGGCGAGTTCGCGCAGCTCAGACACGGGACCATCTTGCCCGGTTGCGGGGCCGGGCGGGCGGCCGACTCGCCCACGATCGCATCGGCGAACGCGCGGCTCAGCCCGGGATCTCGCCGCGCGCGACCCGAGAGGCGCGCACCGCGGCGACGTCGTCGGCGATCCTCTGCCGGAGCTCCGCGACCGAGTCGCACCGGAGCTGTGGGCGGATGAACTCGTCGATGTGCACGGTCAGGCGCTCGCCATACAGGTCGCCGTCGAAGTCGAGCAGATGCGCCTCCACGACGAGGAGACCCTCGTCGTCGTAGTAGGTCGGGCGCCGACCGACGGAGATCGCGGAGACGTGTCGCGTCCCGTCGGCGCGGATGACACGCCCGGCGTAGACACCGTCCTCGGGGCAGAAGTCGTCCTCCCCCGGTAGGAGGTTCGCGGTCGGAAATCCGAGCTCGCGTCCGCGGTGATCCCCCTCGACGACAATCCCCTCGACGATCGGCACATCATCGACGCTACCAACCGGTCCTGCGGTCGTACGCCACCGGGCGGGCGCGGTCATCTGGCCGCCGTCCAAGGCGCCGAACAACCCTCGCTCTGAGGCGGGCGCGGCGGAGCCGATCGCCGCGGCGACAACCGTCGGGCGCCGGCCCGGGCCCGATCGTCACCCCGTTGCTGTTGGCGCGGCCCGGTGTCGCGAGAGCCGCCTGTCGGCCCAGCGTGGCCCGGTCGGGACGGGCCAGCGGATTCATGACGGTTCGATTTCAGTTCTGTTGCTCGACTCGCTACAGTCTCGCCAACGCAGTCCGGGACAGCTCGGCTCGACTACGTACCAAAAGGGGGCATACATGCATCGAAGGATCCTGAGGTTCGGCGTTCCGCTTGTCGCGGTGGCGCTGGCGATCGGCACATTCGGCGGAGCGGCGACTGCGATCACCTCGCACTCGTCGAAACCGTCGTACACGATCGCATACGAGGGTCCGCTGTCCGGCGGGAACGCCCAGCTCGGCCTCAACATGAAGTTCGCGGTCCAGCTCGCGATCAAGTGGGCGAACGAGGGCAAGACCTTTGGCAAGCTTCCCTTCAAGCTGAACTACACCGAGCAGGACGACCAGGGATCGGGCACCGTGTCGCCGACCGCGGCTGAGGCCCTCATCACCAACCCCTCGGTTGTCGCGGTCGTCGGCCCGGCGTTCTCGGGCGCGACCAAGGCAGCCGAACCGGACTTCTCGGCGGCGGACCTGGCGACGGTCAGTCCATCGGCGACCAACCCGGCGCTCGCCGACGTGGGCCACAAGAACTTCTTCCGCGTCGTCGCTGACGACAACGCGCAGGGGCCCTACGACGCTGACTACATCGCCAAGGCCCTGAAGCTCAAGTCCGTCTTCACGGTCGACGATGACAGCTCGTACGGCTCCGGCCTCGCCGGCGCCCTCGACAGCCGGCTCAAGCACGACGGCGTGAAGGTGACACACGAGTCCGCTCCCGGGACGACACAGTGCCTGGCCAGTACGGGCAACGTCCAGCAGTACCCCGCGCTCGCCTCGCAGGTCGTCACCAGCAAGGCCCCACTGCTTTACTACGCGGGTTACTACTGCGACTTTGCGCTCTTCGCCAAGGCGCTGCGCGAGGCGGGGTACAAGGGCCAGCTGATGTCGGACGACGGCAGCCTCGACCCGCACTTCGTGAGCGAGGCCACCAAGGGCGTTGCCGACAGCACGCTCATCTCGTGTGCCTGCTCGGCACTGACGAACGCCCCCGAGGACAAGGCCTTCGGGATCGCCTTCAAGCAGCTCGCCGGATTCCCCAGCGGGACCTACACCCCCGAGGCATTTGACGCCACCAACGTGATCATCTCGGTCATGAAGTCCATCGGCGCGCACGTCACCCGGGCGGCGATCGTCAAGGGCCTGCACAAGGCCGATTACATCGGCCTGACCAAGACGATCAGGTTCGAGCCCAACGGGAACATCGCGGGCAAGACCGTCTTCGTCTACAGAGTCGAGAAGGGCAAGATCGTCGAGCTCGGCTCGACCCTCTCACTGATCAAGTCGTCCTAACCTTCGCCGCTTCCGTGGCCGGGTGACCCGCCGAGCGCGGGAACCCCGGCCACGGCGGCCGGCATTGGCCTGGCGGAGAACCAGCCGATGTGCTTCACGCAGAACTTCTGGAGCTTCTTCATTGGCGGTATTGCCAATGGCTTTCTCTACGCGCTGATCGCGCTGGGTTACACCCTCGTCTACGGCGTGCTCCAGCTCATCAACTTCGCCCACAGCGAGGTCTTCATGAGCGGCGGCTTCGCCGGCTACTTCGTCATCAACGCGGTGATCGGCCAGTCGTCACCGCACGGCCTCGCCTCGGTCGGCCTGATCGTCCTCGGGACGGCGGCCGGCGCCGTCGGCGGGGCGGTGGTCGCCTACCTGCTCGAACGGGTCGCCTATCGTCCGCTGCGCCGCCGCAAGGCCCCGCGCCTCGCCTTCCTCATCTCGGCGATCGGCGCGTCGTACTTCCTCTACAACCTCGCCGGCAAGGAGTTCGGCCGCAATGGGTACTCGCTGCCGTTCCTCTTCCCCTTCCAGACCGGCATCACCGTGTTCGGCACGGCAATCCAGACCTACTGGGTCGTGATCGCGATCGCCGCGATGATCATGCTGCTCCTGCTCGACCGGATCGTCGCGGCGACACGGCTGGGCCGCGGAATCCGCGCCGTCGCCCAGGACGCCGAAACAGCCAGCCTCATGGGCGTCAACATCGACCGCGTCATCGCCCAGACCTTCATCCTCGGCGGGATCCTCGGCGGGGCCGCCGGCTTCCTTTTCGGTATCAGCTCTGGCGTCGTGTACTCGATGGGCTTCACCCCGGCCCTCAAGGCCTTCACCGCCGCGGTGCTCGGCGGGATCGGCAACATCCGCGGCGCGATGCTCGGTGGCCTGGTGCTCGGCGTGGCGGAAAACATGGGGGTCATCTGCGCCCCGACTGAGTGGCGTGACGTCGTCGCCTTCGGCATCCTCGTCGCCGTACTCATCATCAGGCCGACGGGCATCCTCGGCGAACGACTCGGGCGGTCCGCATGAGCGCGGTGGCGTCGACGACGCTGACGCTGTTCCGCTCGGCGAAACAGAGCGCGCACGTCCGGCGCGGTGTCGCCTGCATCCTCGGCCTGCTCGTCCTCGCCGTCATGACCGGGCCCTCCGGCAGCAACACGGCTCCGGTCGCCGGTTTCACGGGGTCGCTCTTCCACTCCCGCGTCTTCATCTTCCTCGGCATCGGCGTCGGGCTCTGGGCCCTCATCACGGTCTGGAACCTCTGGGGTGAGGCGATCAGGCGGACGAATGACAGCCTCCTGACACTGCCCCGCCGGTTGTTGCCGGACCGGCGCGTGCGCCTCGTCATCTATGCCGCGCTGCTCGCGGTGGCGATCATCCTCCCTCTCCATGTGAACGCCTTCTGGCAGGACGTCCTCGTCGACCAGATCGGCATCTACGTGCTTCTCGCGATCGGCCTCAACGTCGTCGTCGGGTACGCCGGACTCCTCGACCTCGGCTACATCGCCTTCTACGCGATCGGTGCCTACTCCACGGCGTTCTGGACCGGCGCGCTCCCGGTCCACCCGCCGATGGTCCTCAACGCCTTCTGGGCGATCCCGTTCGCGATCGGCACGGCGATGCTCTCCGGCGTCCTCATCGGCGCACCGACGCTGCGGCTGCGGGGCGACTACCTCGCGATCGTGACGCTCGGCTTCGGCGAGATCATCCAGATCGTCGCGACCAACCTGCAAGGGGTGACCGGGGGCTCGCAGGGGGTGAGCGCCATCCCCCACCCCGACGTCAACCTCCCCGGGATCCACTACTCGTGGCTGATCGACCCGCTGCCGTACTACTACCTGCTACTCGTGTTCGTCGTCGCCGCGCTGATCGCCTATTCGTTCCTCGAACACTCCCGGGTGGGACGCGCCTGGACGGCGATCCGCGAGGACGAGGTCGCCGCCCAGTCCTCGGGGATCAACGTTTTGAAGTACAAGATCATGGCGTTCGCGATCGGCGCTTCCACCTCGGGGTTCGCGGGGATGCTCGAGGCGAGCAAGATCTCTTTCATCGAGCCCGGCGACTTCACCGTCCAGATCTCGATCCTCATCCTCGTCCTCGTCATCTTCGGCGGGATGGGATCACTGCTCGGCGCCGTCGTCGGCGCCGCCTTCCTCCAGTGGTTCCCCTGGTACCTCAAAGAGCACCCGATGTTCGGTTTCCAGGACCAGGACCTCTACATCTACCTCGGGGCGATCCTGGTGTTGACGATGATCTTCCGTCCCGAGGGGTTGATCCCGTCACGAAGACGTAAACGCGAGTTCGGGCTCGCCGAGCACGGTCTCGGCACCGCAGACGCGATGAGCGGCACGACGGACCCGGTGCCATGACGACGGTCCCCGACGCAGCCCCGACGACCGTCGCCAACGACGTCATCGTCGCCATCAAGGACCTCTCCCTGAGCTTCGGCGGCGTGCGGGCGCTCGTCGACGTGACGCTCAACCAGGCGCGGGGCGAGCTCCTCTCGGTCATCGGCCCGAACGGCGCCGGCAAGACGTGTCTTTTCAACTGCCTGACCGGCGTCTACCACCCCCAGCAGGGGTCGATCACGTTCTACGGGCAGCACGGCAAGGCCACGGAGATCGTCGGCCGCAAGCCCCACCTCGTCAACCGTCTCGGGATTGCCCGGACCTTCCAGACGAGCCGGTTGTTCAACGGCCTCACCGCTTTCGAGAACGTGAAGATCGGCGTCGAGTCGCGCCAGCACACCGGACCAGTGGGGGCGATGCTCAAGCTTCCGCGGACGCGACGCGAGGAGCGAGAAGGTGACGCCCGGTCCGAGGAGCTCCTCGAATTCGTCGGCCTGCGGGCGCGCGGCAACGAGTTGGCGAGCGCCCTCCCCTACGGCGACCGCCGCCGTCTCGAGATCGCCCGCGCCCTCGGCACGAACCCCCACCTCCTTTTGCTCGATGAGCCCGCCGCCGGGACCAACCCCGCCGAGAAGTCCGAACTCGGGACGCTCATCCGCCGGGTGAAGAACGAGCTCGGCGTCACGGTGCTGCTCATCGAGCACGACATGGGGCTCGTCATGTCACTCGCCGAGCGGATCATCGTCCTCAACTTCGGCCGGGTGATCGCCACCGGCACCCCCGCCGAGGTGCAGCACGACCCGGCGGTCATCGAGGCCTACCTCGGGGCGCCGACCGACGACGACAGCTACGTGCCCGTCGAGCAGGACGCGGACGGGGGCGACTAGCCGTGCTCCTCGAGCTCAACAATGTCGAGGTCCGCTACGGGCCCATCCGGGCACTGCGCGACGTCAGCCTGGCGGTCGACCAGGGGGAGATCGTCGCCCTGCTCGGCGCCAACGGTGCCGGCAAGTCCACCACCCTGCGCACGATCTCCGGGCTCGTCCGCCCGGTGTCGGGGACCGTCTTTTTCGACGGGAAGCCGATCCAACGCGTGCCCAGCCACGACGTCGTCGCGCTCGGCATCGGCCACGTCCCCGAGGGCCGGCGGATCTTCCCCATGATGACCGTGCTCGAGAACCTCGAGATGGGTGCCTACCTCCACCGGGGGAACTTCTCCGAGAACCTCGAGCGCGTCTTCGGGCTCTTCCCCGTGCTCGCCGAGCGCCGGAAGCAGGACGGCGGGACCCTCTCCGGCGGCGAGCAGCAGATGCTCGCCATCGCGCGCTCGCTGATGAGCAGCCCGCGCCTGCTGCTGTTCGACGAGCCCTCGATGGGCCTCGCGCCGATGTTCGTCAAGACGATCTTCCAGATCATCCGCGAGATCCGGGACGAGGGCACGACGATCCTCCTCGTCGAGCAGAACGCCTCCCAGGCGCTCCACCTCGCCGACCGCGCCTACGTCCTCGAGAACGGTTCGATCGTCATGGCCGACCGGGCCGACGTCCTGCTGCAGGACCCACGGGTGCGCGCCGCCTACCTTGGGGAAGGCGCCGCCTAGACCCGCTCGCCGGGCCCGGGCCGGCTCGAGTGGACGGGGAGGCACAACGCCGGTGACCGCCGTGCGCCGCGAGGACTGCGAGGCCCGGGACGCAGCTGACCCGCTCGCGGGGCTGCGGGAGTTCTTCGAGCTCCCCGAGGGGCTCACCTACTTCGGCGGCAACTCGCTCGGACCGCCCCCGCGCACCTCGGTCGCCCGCGTGCTCGCGACCCTGCGCACCGAGTGGGGCGAGGGGCTCGTGCGCAGCTGGGAGGCGGCCGGCTGGTGGGACAAGCCGGCGACCCTCGGCGCGCGAATCGCGCCCCTCGTCGGTGCCCGTCCCGACGAGGTCCTCGTCGGCGACTCCACCTCGGTCAGCCTGTTCAAGGTCGCCGTCGCGGCGATGCGGCTGCGCGCCGGCCGCCGGGTGATCGTCACCGACCGCGACAACTTCCCGACCGACCTGTACATGCTCGAATCCGCCGCCGAGCTCGCGGGGGCGCGGAGGTCCGTCGCGTCGACGACGCCGAGGCACTCGCCGACTGCCTCGACGGGTCGGTCGCCCTTGTCGAGCTCACTCACGTCGACTACCGCCTCTGCCGGCGGCACCCGATGGACGAGATCACCCGGGCGGTGCACGACGCCGGCGCCCTCATGGTCTGGGACCTCGCCCACAGCGTCGGTGCCGTGCCGGTCGAGCTGGACGGCTGCGACGTCGACTTCGCGGTCGGGTGCACCTACAAGTACCTGAACGGCGGGCCGGGCTCACCGGCGTTCGTCTTCGCCGCGGCGCGCCTGCACGAGGCGATGCGGCAACCGCTCGCCGGCTGGCACGGCCACGTGCGGCCCTTCGCCTTCGAACCCGACTATGCGCCGGCCCCCGGGATCCGCCAGTTCGCCTGCGGCTCGCCGCCGATCGTCGCCTTCGCCTCGCTCGAGGGGAGCCTCGAGGTCTGGCAGCACGTCGAGCTGCCGGCACTGTTCGCCAAGGGCCAGGCACTGTGCGACCTTTTCATCGAGCAGATCGAGCCCTGCCTCGCGCCCGGCGGGCTCGAGCTCGTCTCACCGCGGGATCCGGCGAGTCGCGGCAGCCACGTCGCGCTGCGCCACCCCGGGGCGCTCGCCATCCTCGACGAGCTCGGCCGGCGCGGCGTCGTGGGCGACTTCCGGGCACCCGACCTCATCCGGCTGGGCATCGCGCCGCTCTACCTTCGCTACGTCGACATCTGGGACGCCGCGGCGGCGATCCGCGCCGTCCTCGCGGCCGGCCCGCCCGGCGCGGAGAGCTGAGCGGGCCGGAGCCAGTTGGCCGGCCGCCGTCGCGGCGCGGTGAGCCGGTCAGGCGAGTGGCGCAAACCTCGCCGTGAAATGGCGCAGCTGCCGGGGCTCGCTCTCGATCCGGTAGCCGACGAGGCTGGGCGCGCGCTCCTGCACCGCCAGGCAGACCTCGATCACGTAGTCGATGTGGCTCTGGGTGTAGGTGCGCCGCGGGATGGCCAGCCGGACGAGGTCCATCGCCGCCGGCTTCTCGGAGCCGTCGGGCTGGCGGCCGAACATCACGGTGCCGATCTCCGAGCTGCGGACGCCGCCGGTCTCGTAGAGGGCGACGGCGAGCGCCTGGCCGGGGTACTGGAGCGGCGGGATGTGCCCCAACAGCCCCCGGGCGTCGATGTAGACGGCGTGGCCGCCGATCGGCAGCACGACGGGGATCCCGGCGGCGTCGAGCGCCTCGCCGAGATACGCCGTCGAGCGGATCCGGTACTGCAGGTAGTCGTGTGAGACCGCTTCCTTCAGTCCCTGCGCGATCGCCTCGAGGTCCCGGCCCGCCAGGCCGCCGTAGGTGGGGAACCCCTCCGTCAGGATGAGGAGGTTGCGCGCCGCCTCGGCGAGGGCGTCGTCGTTGCAGGCGAGCCAGCCGCCGATGTTGCACAGCGGGTCCTTCTTCGCGCTCATCGTCATCCCGTCGGCGAGTCCCGCCATCTCCCGCACGATGTCCGCCACCTCCCGGTCGTGCTGACCCGGTTCACGCGCGCGGATGAACCAGGCGTTCTCGGCGAAACGGCAGGCGTCCAGGAACAGCGGCACCCCGTGCCGGTCGCACACCGCCCGCACGGCGTGGAGGTTCTCGAGGCTCACCGGCTGGCCGCCCCCCGAGTTGTTCGTGATCGTCACCATCACGAGCGGCACGTTCGCGCTCCCCCGCGCCTGCAGCAACGCGTCGAGCGCGGCCGTGTCGAGGTTGCCCTTGAACGGATGCAGGGCCTTCGGGTCGCGGCCCTCCGGGATGACGAGGTCCATCGCCTCGGCCCCCGTGAACTCGATGTTCGCCCGTGTCGTGTCGAAGTGCGTGTTGCTCGGGATGACCCGCCCCGGCCCGCCGACGACCGTGAAGAGGATCTTCTCGGCGGCCCGCCCCTGGTGGGTCGGGATGACGTGCCGGAACGGGAACAGCGACTTGACGGCGCGCTGGAAGATCTCCCAGGACGGTGATCCCGCATAGGACTCGTCACCATGCTGGATGGCCGACCACTGGTCGCGGCTCATCGCCCCGGTGCCCGAGTCGGTCAGCAAGTCGATGAGCACGTCGGACGAGGCCAGGTTGAACAGGTTGTAGCCCGCGGCCCGGATCGCCTCGGCGCGATGTTCAGGCGTCGTCATGGCCAGCGGCTCGACAGCGTGGATCCGGAACGGTTCGATCACGGTCCGGAACGGCTCAGCGGGGGATCCCATCACGGTTCTCCTGGTCCTGGGAACAATCGCTGGGCACGATGCCACCAGCGCCACGACTCTAGGAGCCTCCACCGGCGGCGACATCTCGACGCCCGCTGGCCGGGACGCCCGGCCGGGCCCACCGGGCTGTCCAGCGGGGCGTCGCGCGCCGAGTGACCGTCGTCGCGTTCGACCGCAGCCGGGCGCGCCGGTCCGCTACGAGCAGCCGCTCGTCGCCCCGCAGCTCGGGCAGGCGTAGCAGGAACCGGCCCGCTGCATGGTGTTGCCGCAGGAGTAGCAGAACGGCGCGTCGCGGTTCTCGAGCGACGTCTGGTGCACTGCGGCCAGGCTGTCGCCGCCCTCGCCGAAGCGTTCCTGTTCGCGCTTGGCGGCGTCGACGAGCTCGATGTCCTCGAGCCCCGGAAGCGTCGGCTGCTTGCGCTCGCCGGTCGAGAGAATCCCCATCTCGACCCGCTCGTCGTAGGGAAGGTAGTCGAGGGCGAGGCGCCGGAAGATGAAGTCGACGAGGCTCGAGGCGATCCGCAGGTCCGGGTCGTCGGTGATCCCGGCGGGCTCGAAGCGCAGGTTCGTGTACTTCCGGACGAACGTGCCGAGCGGCACGCCGTGCTGGAGCCCGAGGCTGACCGCGATCGCGAAGGCGTCCATCACGCCGGACAGGGTCGAACCCTGCTTCGAGACCTTCAAGAAGACCTCGCCGGGCCGGCCGTCCTCGTACTCCCCGACCGTCACGTACCCGTCGCAGTCGGCGACCCGGAAGGCGAAGGTGTAGGAACGGCGACGGCGCGGCAGGCGCGTGCGCGTCGTCGCACCGGGTGCCGTGACGCGGGCCGCGTCCTCCAGCTCGGCGATGCGGGCGCGCAGCTCGCTCAGGCTGGCCGTCTCGTCGCCGCCGGGTGCCTCGGCCGCCTTCGTCATCGAGAGGGGCTGCGCGACCTTGCAGTTGTCCCGGTAAATCGCGACCGCCTTGAGGCCCATCTTCCAGGCGTCGATGTGGAGCTGCTCGACATCGGCGACCGTGACGTCCTCCGGCATGTTCACCGTCTTCGAGATCGCCCCCGAGATGAACGGCTGCACCGCCGCCATCATCTTGACGTGGCCGAGGTACTGGATGACGTTCTCACCCATCGAGCAGGCGAACACCGGCAGGTGCTCGGCCTTCAGGTACGGCGCGCCGAGGATCGACTTGTGCTCGTCGACGTAGGCGACGATCTCGATGATCTCGGCGTCGGCGTAGCCGAGCCGTCGCAGGGCGCGCGGCACGGTCTGGTTGACGATCGACATCGTGCCCCCGCCGACGAGCTTCTTCGTCTTCACGAGTCCGAGGTCCGGCTCGATGCCGGTCGTGTCGCAGTCCATGAGGAACGAGATCGTCCCCGTGGGCGCGAGCACGGTCGCCTGCGAGTTGCGCACCCCGTGGGCCGCACTGAGCTCCACGGCCTCGTTCCAGGCCTGGCGGGCCGCGCTCATCAGCGAGATGGGCACGAGCGAGGTGTCGATGTGGTCGAGGGCGTCCCGGTGCATCGACAGCACGTTGTGCATCGGCTCGGCGTTCTCGTGAAAGCCCGCGAACGGCCCCATGCGGGCCGCGATCCTCGCCGAGGTCGCGTAGGCGTAGCCCGTCATGAGCGCCGTCACGGCCCCCGCCACGGCACGCGCCTCGTCCGAGTCGTACGACAGGCCGAGCGCCATCAGCATCGCGCCGAGGTTCGCGTAGCCGAGGCCGATCTCGCGGAACCGCCGTGTCGTCTCGGCGATCTTGTCCGTCGGGTAGTCGGCGTTGCCGACGAGGATCTCCTGGGCGGTGAAGACGACCTCGATGGCGGCCCGGAAGCCCGCCGTGTCAAAAGAGCCGTCCTCCGCAAGGAACTGCAACAGGTTGATGCTCGCGAGGTTGCACGCCGAGTTGTCGAGGTGGACGTACTCGCTGCAGGGGTTCGAAGCGGAGATCCTGCCCGTGTTCGGTGCGGTGTGCCAGCGGTTGATCGTCGTGTCGAACTGCAAGCCCGGGTCGGCGCATTCCCAGGCGGCCGCGGCGATCTCGTGGAACAGCTGCCTGGCCGGCACCGTCTCGATCGTCGCGTGGCTCGTGCGCGCGACGAGGTCCCAGCCGCGGTCCTCGAGCACGGCCTGCATGAACTCGTCGCTCAGGCGCACCGAGTTGTTGGCGTTCTGGTACTGGACCGAATAGCCGTCCTCACCGTCGAGGTCCATATGGAACCCGGCGGCCGCGAGGGCGCGGGCCTTGCGTTCCTCGCGGGCCTTGCACCAGATGAACTCGCGGATGTCGGGGTGGTCGACGTCGAGGATGACCATCTTGGCGGCGCGTCGCGTCTTGCCCCCGGACTTGATCGTCCCGGCGGAAGCGTCCGCACCACGCATGAAGCTCACGGGGCCCGAGGCGGTCCCGCCCCCGGCGAGCAGCTCGCGGGAGCTCCGGATCCTCGAGAGGTTCACGCCGGAACCGGATCCCCCCTTGAAGATCGTCCCTTCCTCGACGTACCAGTTGAGGATCGAGGGCATCGAGTCCTCGACCGCGAGGATGAAGCAGGCCGAGGCCTGCTGCGGCACGCCCTGCACGCCGATGTTGAACCAGACCGGCGAGTTGAAGGCGGCCTTCTGGGTGACGATCAGGTACTTCAGCTCGTCGCCGAACGCCGCCGCCTCGACGTCGTCGGCGAAGTACCCGTCGCGCGCCCCCAGGCGGTGATCGTGTCGACGACACGGTCGACGACCTGGCGCAGCGAGCTCTCCCGCTCCGGGGAACTCAGCGGGCCGCGGAAGTACTTCTGGGCGAGGATGTTCGTCGCGTTCATCGACCAGCTCTTCGGGACCTCCACCCCGAGCTGCTCGAAGGCGACTTCCCCGGTCCGGTAGTCCGAGATGAGCGAGTCCCGGCGCTCCCACTCGACGGTGTCGTAGGGGTGCCGACCCGGCTTCGTGAAGTGCCGCCTGATTCCGGCGACGACCCGCTCTTCCGCTACCGCCATCGTGTTTCTTCCCCTCTGCAACCCTGCGCCGCTTCGGTCCTCTACCCTGCCCACCACCTGGTCCAGCCCGAACCTTGAGCCCTGCATCCACAACATATAGTGGCTGATACAGCCAGTACCACTAGATGAGGAGATAAGTACAGCACCGTAGTTACAGGGCTGTCAATGATCGATTCGGCCGGGGCGGTCGTGGGACAAGATCCGTTGGGATCGGGCGGTGATGCGACCCGCTCCAAGCTCCACGGTCTCCCGTTGCCGACCACTCTCACGCTAACTGCGCGGCGCCACCGCCCGGCACCGTCTCCCGGACGATACCCGGCCGCTGTGACGGCACCGGAGCCTCACTGACCGAGCTCGATCCCGGCGGCACGCGCGGCGCGCACGATCGGCGTGACCGAGCCCGGCCAGCCCACAACCGCCCAGGTCGCGCCGGCCTCGTGCAGCGAGCGGAACTGGGTGGCCGCCTCCTCGGCCCCCCGCCGGAGCACGCCTCCCCAGCTCACCGCGCCACTCCGCCCGAGCTCGGCGACCCGGTCCGCCCCAGTGCCGAAGACGTTGACCGTCGCGCCCACCTCGCGGGCGATGGCGTTCGTCGGCTCCGAGCCGGCGCCAACCCACACGGCGATGCCCGCCCGGACGAGATCCTCCGCCACGGAGCGGACGGCGCGCCGTCGTGCCGCGGCCGTTCCCGGCTGGATCCCGTAGGCGAGGTTCTCGGCGGCACTGCGATGATCGCCCGTCCCGATCCCCGCGATCAGCCGATGGCCGCTCAGGGCGTCGAGCGTGCGGAACTCGCGGACTAGCACGTTCTCGGGCACGAGGCCGATCCGCGCGACGAGCGTGCCGAGCATGAGACCCGAGGTCTCCGCGGCGAGCATGCCCAGCAGCGGGAACGGCGCGAGCGCCGGGCGCCCCGGCTCCCCGGGTGGCCAGAGATGGTCGTAGGCGAAGACGCCGTGGAGCCCCGCGCCCTCGGCGGCGGCGGCACACGATCGGGCCCCGGCCGCGTCGGCCTCGAACGAGGGCAGGATGACGCCGACCCGCATCGGCTGCGCCGGCAAACCGCTCAGGAACCGCTTTCCACGCGCGTCTTCAGGTCACGGACGGCCGCGTGCAGGATGTGGCCCTCGGCCCGGCGCTTCACGAAGCCGGGGATCGGCACCCGCAGCTCGACCGAGAGCTCGTAGCGCACCTCGGTCGTCCCGTCCGGCCCGGCGTGGAACTCGTAACGCCCGTCCAGCCGGTTCGTGAGGTCGCCGTCCTTCTGCATCCACGCCACGGCGAGGGGCGCCTCCCGGTAGTCGTAGGCGAGCACGTAGCTCGTGCTGCGACCGAACGCCCCGGCCCGGAAGCTCACGGTCGACGGCCTGCCCTCGGGGTCGCGCGACAAGACGTGGACCTCCTTCACGTCGGCAACCCACTCCGGATACCGCTCGAAGTCGGTCACGACCGCGAAGCAGCGCTCCGGCGACCCCGCGATCGTCATCTCCTGGGCCGTGCGCTCCACGGTCCTCTCCTTTCGGCGGCGCCGAACGTTTCCCAGCCTCTCACGACCGTCAACGCTTGTGTAGCAGGCCGGGCGGGCCGACGCGTCGATCCTCAGCCCTCGGCCGCCGCGAGCGCGGTGTCAAGGCGGGTCGCGAGCTTGTCATAGTCGAACTCGGCGACCGCCCGCCGCCGCGCCGCCGCGCCGAGCCGGCGTCGCAGCGCCTCGTCGTCGAGCAGTGTGGCCAGCGCCCGAGTGGCGACGGCGACATCGCCGGGCCGGTCCACGACGAGCCCGGTCACGCCGTCGACCACCGCTTCGTGCGAGCCGCCGCTGCGGCCGGCGACCTGCGGCACCCCGGCTGCGGCCGCCTCGAGGAAGACGATGCCGAATCCCTCCTGCTCCAGCCCGCCCCACCTCGTGCGGCAGAGCACCGCCGCGACATCCGCCGAGGCGACAAGGCCCGGCAGGTCGGCTTCACTCACCCGGCCGAGGAACACGACCGGTGCTCCCAGGTCCTTTGCGAGCGACTCCAGCCGCCGGGCGTCGCGCCCGGAGCCGGCGACCGCGACGACGAGGTCCTGCCGTTCGCGGGCCAGCGCGGCCGTCGCCTCAATCAGCACGTCAAAGCCCTTGCGGGGCACGAGCCGGCTGACCGCGACGACGAGACGACCCTCCTCGGGCAGCCCGAGCCGCGCTCTGACGGCGCCGACCTCTCCGGGGACGAGGGGCTGGAAGCGGTCGACGTCCACGCCGGGCGGGACGATCACGACATTGGGCAGGTTCTCGCCGGCGAGCCGGCGCGCCTCGTCCGCCGGGTAACCGCCGGCCGCGATGACGAGATCGGCGCCGACGAGCACCCGCCGCAGCAGGCGCGACGTCACGGGCAGCCGCGCCGCCACGGTCACCTCGGCTCCGTGGAGGACGACCGCGTAGGGCAGTCCCAGTCTTGGCCCGACGAGGCCGACCGGGAGCGCCGGATCGAGCACGACGAGCGAAGCACCCCGCTCGCGCGCCGTGCGCTGGATCTTGGCCACGAGCCGCCGTGTCGGCAAGAGCATCCGGACCGGGAGCCGTTCGATCTCGTGCGGCGCCGCGGCGTCGAACGCGCCGGCGCCGGGATGGTCGATGGTCAGCACGGAGGTCCGTCCCGGCGGGAGCCGGCGCCAGAGTTCCCACAGATACGACTGGATGCCACCGATCTTGGGCGGGTAGTCGTTCGTGACGAGCAGGTGCGTCACGGGACGCCCGCCCCTCGCCCGGGCCCCGCCGGCGCGGTGGAGCGCTCAGCCCGCTCGCTGCTCGTGCCGGAGCGCCGGGAGCAGACCGGCACGTTCGAAGACCCGCACCGCCCGGGCCTCGGCGGCGTCGATGATGATCGCATCGGAGGCGTCGCGACCGAGCAGGAAGCTGACGACGCAGTCCTCACAAGTCGATGATCCCTCGTTGCTGCAGGTGTCGCAGCTGATCGTGAGTGTGCGTCCGGCCATCATCGCTCCCTGGGTCACCCTGGTGCACCGCACCGATTCCCGTGGAGTTCATGATGGCCCCGGGGTGTATCAAACCGGTGCGGCCGTCTCCGCCCGCGGCCCCTCCGGCGCGCGGTCGACCGCCGCCGTCTCCGCGGTGACCTCGATCGAACTGGACTTCCCGCACCAGCGACACGTCACCGACTCGACCTCGTCGGCGAGGACGTCCTCCTCCTCAACCTCGTGCTCGCCGCCCAACGTGAAGTGCCAGAAGGCGCGGGTCCGGCGCGACGACACGACGTCGAAGCGGGTGCGGTTTCCACAGGCGGCACAGCGATAGCGCACGGACATGTGGCGAAGCTAGCGCGCCCGGTGGCGTGGACGGGAACCGGCACGCCGTCACGGTCGCTCGTTGCCCGACAGGTACACGGAGAGGAGTCCGGCGAGCTCGCGCAGCGCCCTGCCCCGGTGAGAGATCCCGTGTTTCTCGTCGGCGCCCATCTCGGCGAGCGTTCGCCCGTCGCCCCCGTCGGGGAGGAACACCGCGTCGTACCCGAACCCGCCCGCACCGCGCGGAGCCGTGGCGATCGTTCCTCTGAGCTCCCCCGTCGCGACGAGCTCCGCACCGTCGAGCATCGCCGCCAGGGCGACCGTGCGGAACCGCGCCCGCCGGTCGTCGCACCCCTCCAGGATGGCGAGGAGCTTCGCGATGTTGTGCGCCGCGATCCCTTCGGGTCCGGCGTAGCGCGCGGAGCGCACGCCGGGCAGCCCGCCGAGCGAGTCGACCTCGAGGCCCGTGTCGTCGGCCAGGGCGCTGAGCCCGGTCGCCGCGCGCACCGCGCGGGCTTTGAGCCGGGCGTTGTCCTCGAAGGTCTCGCCGTCCTCCTCGACGACCGGCGCGTCCGCCGGCCGCGCCACGAGCTCGACTCTGTCCCCGAGCACGGCGACCAGGATCTCCTGCATCTCGCGGGCCTTGTCGGGGTTCGCCGACGCGACGACGAGCCGCAACCGGCCAGGAGCCGGGTTCAACCCGCGACCCGCGGCCGTGGCGTGGTCGCGAGCAGCACCGCGTCGCACGCGAGCAGGCTGCCGATGCCCCCCCGGGCCAACTCCAGCAGCTCGTCGAGCGTCGTACGGGCGAACGGGTCCCCCTCCGCGGTCCCCTGCACCTCGACGAACAGTCCCGAACCCGTCATGACGACGTTCATGTCCACGTCGGCACGGGAGTCCTCCGAGTAGTCGAGATCCACCATCGCGACGCCGCCGACGAGGCCGACCGACACGGCACCGACCGAATCGCCCAGCGGGACGGCGGCGAGCTTCCCGTCGGCGACGAGCCGGACACAGGCGTCGTGCAGGGCGACGAAGGCGCCCGTGACCGCCGCCGTCCGCGTCCCGCCGTCGGCCTGCAGCACGTCGCAGTCCAGGATGATCTGGCGCTCGCCGAGCGCCCCGAGGTCGCACACCGCGCGCAGCGACCTCCCGATCAGCCGCTGGATCTCCTGGGTCCGTCCCGACTGGCGACCCCTGGTCGCCTCGCGCGGCACGCGTTCGGCTGACGACCCGGGAAGCAGCGAGTACTCGGCCGTCACCCAGCCCCTGCCCGAGCCGCGCAACCAGCGCGGGACCTCCGCGTCGAGCGAGGCGGTGCACAGCACCTTCGTGCGACCCATCGTGACGAGAACCGACCCCGCCGCGAATTCGGTGAAGTCGCGGACGATCTCAAACGGCCGCAGTTCATCCGGCCTGCGCCCGTCGCGCCGTAGGTCACCTGTCATCGTCGACCCACTCCCTTTCCCGTCCCGGTCCCGCGCCAACGACCCGCACCGGTGTGCTCCCGACGACGGTAACCGGCCAGCACTCGGCCGGGTGAACCAGCCCGGCGGGGCGGCGCCACCCGGCCGGATCAACCACCAAAGGAGACCACCTCGGCCGCGGCGAGCTCGGGCCCGAGCAGGCGACGACCCATCGTGGAGAACCACGATGGGTCACCCGAGGAGAGGAAACGGTGCGCCCCCTTGGAGGGGATCCTGCGGCGCAGGCCGGTCGAATCGAGGATGGCCCGGACGTCGAACGCCGTCTCCTCCGCCGACGACACGAGGACGACCTCACGGCCCATGACGTCGCCGATCGTCCGGGCGAGGAACGGGTAGTGCGTGCAGCCCAACAGCAACGTGTCGACGCCGGCCTCCCGGAGGGGCGACAGCAGTCGCTCGGCGAGGACGTGGACAGAGTCGCCGTCGAGCTCCCCGCGCTCGACGAATTCGACGAAGCCCGGGCACGCCGTGAAGTGCACTCCCTTCGCCACGTGCAGCGTCGCTGCGGCCCGCTGGTAGGCACCCGACGCGATGGTCCCCGTCGTTCCGATCACACCGATCTCGCCGTTGCGCGTCGCGGCCGCGGCGGCCCGCACCCCCGGCTCGATCACCCCGACCACCGGGACCTCGAAGTCGTAGCGCAGTTCCTCGAGGGCGACCGAGGCCGCCGTGTTGCAGGCGACGACGATCATCTTCACGTCCTCGACCCCGACCAGGTGCTCGGCGATCTCCCGGCTGAACCGCCGAACCTCCTCAGCCGGACGGGGCCCGTACGGATAGCGACCGGTGTCGCCGACGTAGATGATCTCCTCGTCGCCCAACAGGTCGATGAGCGCGCGCGCGACCGTGAGGCCGCCGAAGCCGCTGTCGAAAACGCCGATGGGTCGGTCGTTCATCTTCCCGGCCCAGGTTACGCGTCGGCGAGCTGCCTCCCGTTCGGGGTCGTCTCGCTCTCAGAAATACACGGTCTGCTGCGCGCGCTCGACGACGTCCTCGAGATCGCCCGACCAGACATCGGAGGAGAGGTACTTCCACCCGCCGTCCGGCGACAGCACGACGATCACGCCGGACGGGATCTGACTCGCGCACCGCACGGCGCCGGCGACGGCGGCTCCCGTCGAGAGCCCCGCGAAGATCCCGAGATCGGCGAGATGCCGCGTCCAGACGACTGAGTCCCTCGGGCCAATCACGGTCTTGCGGTCGAGCACCTTCTCGCCGCCGAGGTCCGTGAAGATCGGCGGGACGAACCCGTCGTCGAAGGTGCGCAGACCGTCGACCGTCTCCCCGGCGGGGGGCTCGACCGCCCACACCTCGATGTCCGGGTTCTGCTCCTTGAGGTAGCGACCGACCCCGAGGAGGGTCCCGCTCGTGCCCAGTCCCGCCAGGAAGTGCGTCACCTCCGGCAGGTCGCGCCAGATCTCCGGCCCGGTCGTCTCGTAGTGTGCCCGTGGGTTCGCCGGATTCCCGTACTGGTAGAGAAACACCCACTCGGGGTGCTCCGCGGCGAGCCGACGCGCGAGCCGCACCGCCCCGTTCGACCCTTCAGGGCCCGGTGAGCCGATGATCTCGGCCCCCCACACCGTGAGCATCTGACGGCGCTCCGGAGAGACATTCTCCGGGAGCACGACCTTCAGGTGATAGCCCTTCACGTGGCTGACCAGGGCCAGACCGATGCCGGTGTTCCCCGACGACGGCTCGATCAGCGTCGCACCCGGCCGCAGGACACCCCGCTCCTCCGCGTCCTCCACGAGGGAGCGGGCGACCCGGTCTTTCACCGAGCCACCGGGATTGACACCTTCGAGCTTGACGACGATGCGAACCGCCGGGTTCGGGCTCAGCTGCGAGACGTCGACCATCGGCGTGTTGCCGATCAGGTCGAGCACATCCTTGGCGAGCACCGCTGTCCGCTCGGTTGGCTAGGCCGCGCCGCCCGCCACCGCCGGCAGGATCGACACGACGTCGTCGCTGCCGACCCTCGTGTCGAGCCGCTCGAGGTAACGCACGTCGTCGTCGTTCAGGTAGACGTTGACGAACCGGTGGAGTTCGCCGTCCGCAGTCATCACCTGGACACCGAGGGCCGGGTGTTCCGAGATGAGCGACCGCAGGACCTCGCCCACGGTCGAGCCGTCGGCTGACACCTTCGCCTTGCCCCCCGTGGCGGGCCGAAGCAAGGTCGGGAGACGGACTTCAACGGGCACCGGGACCTCCGCGGACTTTCGCCAACCGAATGTTGACCTGACAGGTCGAATTCTAACGACGGGTCCACGATTCCCGGCCGCCTTGACCTGCGGAAACACACCCGGGCCCGGCTCAGCCGAAGGCGATCGGCTCCTCGACGGCGAAGCCGCCGGTGATGCGGAAAGACCGCACCGACAGAGCCTCGCCGCGCAGCGAGACGAGGACGTAGTGCCAGTCCGGGTCCGGGGCCTGCGCGATGTCGGTCGCCGACGGATAGGCGTCCGTGTGCGTGTGGGAGTGGAACACCCCCATGATCTCCAGGCCTTCGCTCTCCGCCTCCCGGCCGGCGCGCAGGTGGTCCCCAGGATCGACGACGTAGAGCCGCGCCGACGCCGCCTCGTTGCGGGTCGGGAAGCAGCGAACTACCCGGCCGGTCGAAGCCTCGCCGGCGAGCAGCCCACAGCCCTCGGCCGGGTACGCCCTCAGACAGTGCGCCGTCATCTCGGCGAGGAGCGTCTCGTCGAGGACGAGTGCCGAGGGCGGTTGGCGACCGCGCGCGCCCGGAGCGGTCGACGAGTCCATCGGCAGCGAGGCTACCGTCTCGGGTCATGGCAACCCGGGCCACGAGACCACGGCCGATCAAGGCGCGGCCCGCGCCGGTCGGGCGCGCAACCGAACGCGAACCGATCCGCCGGGTCGCGCAGAATCGCCGCGCCCGGCACGAGTACGACATCCTCGACACCTTCGAGGCCGGCCTCGAGCTGCGCGGCGCCGAGGTGAAGTCGGTCCGGGCCGGCCAGGTCAGCCTGCAGGACGCCTACGCCCGCGTCGAGGGCGGCGAGGCGTGGCTGCTCGGTGCGCGCGTCGCGCCCTACGTGTACTCCAGTGGCTTCGGGGCCGTCGAAGCCGACCGGCCGCGCAAGCTGCTGCTCCACCGCAAGCAGATCGACGAGCTCCAGGGTCGCGTCGCGCAGCAGTCGCTCACCCTCGTCCCTCTCTCGGTGTACTTCAAGGGAGGCCGCGCCAAGGTCGAGCTCGCGCTCGCCCGCGGGCGCCGCCTCTACGACAAGCGCCGCGCCCTTGCCGAACGCGAGGCCGGACGCGAGGCCGAGCGCGCCCTGAAAGGCATCCGCGACTGATCCGCTGCCCGTTGCCTCCCCCAACGTGGCCGGGGTCGCGACGAGCGCGGGGCTCGCACGCGACGCCGGCGGCGGGACGGGCCGCTCGGCCGCCCGGGGAACGGCACCAGCCGGGCGGTAGAATGACCGTGCCGGCATCCGCCGGCGTCCAAAGTGCGGCGGTGTCCGTCCAGGCGACGGGGACCTCCCGAGGGGGTGACAGGCTTCGACTTCGGTCGTCAAGTTGGGAGAAGCGAGCCGTGGTCTCCGGAACCACGTTAAAGAGCCGGAAACAAACACAAACGCCGAGCCTCAGCTCGCGCTTGCTGCCTAAGTAGCAGCAACGTCCATCCGATCCAAGCCCCGCGGGTCGGGAGTGGGCGTCATCTAGCGGGACTTACCTGAACAGCGCCGTCAGCGCGTCGTCCGGGGACAACTCAGCTGACTGGGGTCCTGCGCCGTTGCCGGCGGAGAGGCGGGACCCGAGACCTTCCCGCCGGCTGCGCTCGGAGAATGCCCAGCGAGAACCCGAAGGACGCGGGTTCGATTCCCGCCACCTCCACGCAGAATCACGAACTGACCTGGACTTTGGCCGGGTCAGTTCGTAGCGCACTCGGGACCGGTTCGCCGAATCGCACGGCCCATGACTCTGCCATCGAGAGGCCCGTGCCCTGAGCGCCAGGGGTTGTTGTGAGTTCGCGGACCGTCCGGCGGCGCCACCCGCTGTGCCGTTCCCAACGGGCCTCGGACGCTGTGCCGAACCGGGACCGGACCGCACGGCGCCCGCGACGGCCCCGGCGGCCATCACCGAGTTCGACTCCGACCAAGGTGCATAATCGGCACGTGCTGTTCTTCTCGGCCACAGCTCGCCCTGGTGACCCCGTCGGACCCGGCGTGGCGATGCCACGATGACCCGACCGCCCGGAGCCGCGGTGGAACCCCGCCCGGCGATCGCGACGGAACTCCGCGAGGCGTTCATCAGTTCCTGGGGGGGCGAGCCGCTGATTTTTCGTGCGCCCGGACGGGTCAACCTGATCGGTGAGCACACGGACTACAACGACGGTTTCGTGCTCCCCGTCGCGCTGCCAGTACGCGACGTGGGTCGCGATCACCCGGCGCGACGACCGCCGGGTACGGCTCCGCTCCCAGACCGTCGAGAAGACCGCGGAGTTCGACCTCGACGAGGTCGACCCGCTCCCCCGGCACGACTGGACCGACTACGTGCACGGACTCGCTGTGGCGCTCGAGGCGGCGGGCAACCGCCTTGTCGGAGCCGACATGCTCATCGACAGCGAGATCCCGATCGGATCCGGGCTCAGCTCGTCGGCGGCGATCGAGATGGCAACGGGATACGGGATGCTCGCCCTCGCCGGCGTGGCCATCGACCTCGATGCGCTCGCGGCCGCCGGCCAGCGCACCGAGAACCTGTTCATCGGGGTGAGAAGCGGCATCATGGACCAGTACGCGTCGTGCCACGGGGTGGCCGGCCATGCCATCCTCCTCGACTGCCGGGACCTCGCCGCCCGGCTCGTCCCCGTCGGCGCCGGCATTCGCTTTGTCGTGGCGAACTCGATGGTGCGTCACGCCCACACGGCGAGCGAGTACACAACCGCCGCGACCAGTGTGAAACCGGGGTCGCCACGCTCGCCCGTGTCCTGCCGGGGATCCGGGCGCTGCGGGACGTCTCGCTCGCCGAGCTCGAGGCGAACGAGAACCTGCTCGACCCGGTGATTTTCCGACGCTGCCGGCACGTGGTGACCGAGAACGTGCGGGCCCAGCGGGCCGCCGACGCCCTCGAAGCGGGCGATCAGGCGGGGTTCGGTGCACTGATGGTGCAATCGCACGAGAGTCCCAGGGACGACTACGAGGTGAGCTGCGCCGAGCTCGACCTGCTCGTCGAGACGGCGCTCGGCATCGACGGTGTGCTCGGCGCACGCATGACGGGTGGTGGTTTCGGGGGTTGCACGATCAGCCTCGTACGCCAGGACGACGTCGAGCGCTTCTCGGCGATCCTCGCCGAAAATATGAGCATTCGACCGGCATCGCTCCGACGATGATCGTCGTCGAGCCCGGCCCCGGGGTTGGGCCGGGGCCCCGCGGTCTCGCCCCCGACCGTTGAACGTTCTCGTCGTCGGGGGCGCGGGCTACATCGGCAGCGCGACCTGTCGCGCCCTTCTGGAGGCCGGCCACGCCGTCACGGTCTTCGACAGTCTCGTCAAGGGCCACCGCGGGGCCCTGCCCGACGGCGCCGAGTTCGTCCTCGGCGACACCGCCGACCCCGATGGCCTCGACCGGGTGTTCTCGTCGCGCTCGATCGACGTCGTCATGGACTTCGCGGCCTTCATCGAGGCCGGGGAGTCGATGAACCTGCCGGCGCGCTACTTCCGCAACAACACGGCGAGCGCCCTGACGCTCATCGAGGCGATGATCCGGCACGAAGTCGGCCGGCTCGTCTTCTCCTCCAGCGCCGCCGTCTTCGGCAACCCCGAGACCGTCCCCGTCGAGGAGGACACGCGCCTCGAACCGACGAACCCCTACGGCGAGTCCAAACTGCAGGTCGAGAGGATGCTCGACTGGATCGGCGCCGCCCACGGCCTGCGCTTCGCCGCGCTGCGCTACTTCAACGCCGCCGGGGCGGTGAGCCCCGACTGCGGTGAGGACCACGATCCGGAGTCCCACCTCATCCCGCTCGTCCTCGGCGTCGCGCTCGGCCACCACGAGGCGATCCGCATCTTCGGCACCGACTACCCGACGCCCGACGGGACCTGCGTGCGTGACTACGTCCATGTCGCCGATCTCGCCTCCGCCCACCTGCTGGCGATCGAGGCGCTCACGACGAGACAGTCGGTCCGCTACAACCTCGGCAACGGCCGGGGCTTCTCGGTGCGCGAGGTCGTCGACTGCGCCCGCCGAGTCACGGGCCGCGAACTCCCTGTGGTCGAGTGCCCCCGGCGGCCGGGAGATCCAGCGACCCTCGTCGCGAGCTCCGCCGCCATGCAGGCCGACTTCGGCTGGTCACCGCGTTACGCCGACCTCGACTCGATCGTCGCCAGCGCATGGGAGTGGCACGTCAAGCACCCTGAAGGGTACGGGGACTGAGCGGTGTCCTTCCTCGAGAATTCGTCCCACCGCCGGCTCAACCCCCTCACCGGGGAATGGGTCCTCGTCTCCCCGCACCGGGCGCGACGGCCGTGGCTCGGACAGGTCGAACGGGTCTCCGCCGCCGCGCCGGCCCCCCACGACCCGACCTGCTACCTGTGCCCGGGCAACGAGCGGACGAGCGGTGAGCGGAACCCCGACTACCCGCACACGTTCGTCTTCGACAACGACTTCCCCGCCCTGCTCGCCGAGGCGCCGCACGACGAGATGGACTGTGACGGGCTGCTCGTCGCGCGCGGCGAGTCCGGCATCTGCCGCGTGATCTGCTTCACGCCACGGCACGACCTCGCGCTGGCGAGGATGGATGTCGCCGACGTGACGCGGGTCGTCGCGGCCTGGCGTGCCGAGTTCACCTCGCTCGCCGGTCGCAAGTCGATCCACTCGGTCCAGATCTTCGAGAACCGCGGCGAGATGATGGGCGCGAGCAACCCCCATCCCCACGGGCAGATCTGGGCGAGCGCCAGCGTGCCGAACGAGCTCGCCAAGGAGACGGCCTCCATGGGGGACTTCGCCCGGGCGCACGGCTCCTGTCTTCTCTGCGACTACGTCGCCCTGGAGGAGAGGCTGGCGGAACGCCTCGTCTACGCGAACGAGTCCTTCGTCGTCGTGGTCCCGTTCTGGGCGATCTGGCCGTTCGAGACCATGGTCCTCCCCCGTCGCCACGTCAACGGCCTCGACGCCCTCGCCGGCGACGAGGAGGCCGCCTTCGCCGACGCGCTCCACGCCGTCACCGTTCGCTACGAGAACCTCTTCGAGTCACCGTTCCCGTATTCGATGGGCATCCACCAGCGACCGACGGACGATCTCCCCCGCCAAGGGTGGCACCTCCATGCCCACTTCCTCCCGCCGCTCCTCCGTTCGGCGTCGGTCCGCAAGTTCATGGTCGGTTTCGAGCTCCTCGCCCTGCCCCAGCGGGACATCACCCCCGAAGAAGCCGCCGGCCGGCTGCGCAGCCTCACCGGACGCCATTACCTCGACACGGCCGGCGGCTGACCGCACACCGGACCCGCCCGCCGACCACCAGCGGCGACGGTTCCCGACCGATCTGGGAATCACACCTGGCCCGCGCCGCTCCCGCGGGCGGCACCGCGATGAGCTGAGGCGCGTCCCCGGTACGTGCTCGCGAGCAGGAACACGACGGTGAGCAGCACGACGACCGTCAGCCCCGCGAGCCGGTCGCGGCGCAGCAGGGAGGCCGCCCCGACGACGAGAAGCGTGCCGACGAAGAGCTCCGGCGTGTCACCGATGAGAAAGTCCCACCAGAACCGGCCGAAGGCGAGGGCGGCCCGCTGCACGTTCCTCATCGGACCGCACCCTCCCGCTCGGCGAGCACGGCGGCGGCCCCGGGCGGCCCCGGGCGGACGAGCGACCGCATCCAGGCCACCGCGAGCCACGTCACGCCGACGAAGCCGGCGACGAGGGCCGGCACCGCGAGATCTGATCCCGGCCAGTGCAGCCCCATCCCCTCGGCGACCCAGAACACACCGAAGCTCGTCAGCATGATGCCGACCGCCATCTTCAGGACGTTCTCCGGGATGGCCGAGAGCTGGCGGGCGACGAGCACGCCGGTGGTGGTGATGATGATCACCGCCCCGGCGGCGGACGCCGCCGCCAGGCCGAGGCGATGGGCGCTCGCGCCGAGGCTCAACACGATGAGCACGACCTCCATCCCCTCGAGGAGCACCGCCTTGAACGAGACGACAAACGCGAGGGCGTCACGCCGCGAGGCCGAGCCCCGGCCCGCACCCGACGGGTCCTGCAACCGGGAGACCGTGTCGGCATAGATCCGGTCCTCGTCGTGTGGGGCACGGTGCCCACTCGCCCGCAGGATCGCCTTGCGGAGCCACGACAGCCCGAGCACGAGCAGCAGCGCGCCGATCACGACCCGCAGCGTCGCGATCGGCACATAGCGCACGAGCGGTACCCCGACGACCCCCACGAGCACCGAGAGCAGCGCGACCCCGGCGGCGCTGCCCTCGAGCGCCGAGCGCCAACCCCGCGTCGCCCCCGTGGCGAGCACGATCGTCAACGCCTCCACCGTCTCGACCGCGCTCGCCAGGAAGACCGCCAGTGCGAGCGTCACCTCCGTCGTCGACACCTGCTCGCTCTCCGCCTTCCGTCGCCGGGTCGTCCGCCGGCCAGTCGCTCGCCCGGGCTACCGAGGGGCCATGTCCGGCCCGATCGTACCGGGAGGCGCGACCGTCCCGGGTGTCCGCCCGCACCGACGGGGCGCGGTTCGCGTCGTCTCAGATCGCGGCCCACCCGGGGCTAAGGTTGTCGTTGGACGGATCCGCGGCAGGTGACGGTTGGACGCGGCACGTCCAAAGGGCTCTATCTCGCAGGAGGTCGCCAAGCATTGCGCCTAGGAATCCTCACCGGCGGCGGTGACTGTCCCGGCCTCAACGCGGCCATTCGGGCCGTCGTCCGCCGCGCCGCAGTCACCTACTCGGACGACGTCGTCGGGTTCCACTACGGCTGGGAGGGCCTCGTCGAGGACGACGCCGTCCCGCTCGACGCCATCACGTGTCACGGCATCCTCCCGCGCGGCGGGACGATCCTCGCCACGTCACGGTTCAATCCGTTCAAATCCCCCGCCGACACGGACAGGATCAAGGCGACCATCGCCCGCCGGAACATCGACGCGCTCATCGCCATCGGCGGCGACGGCTCGCTGCGCATCGCCCGCGACGTGTCCGGCCTCGGGATTCCCGTCGTCGGGATCCCGAAGACGATCGACAACGACGTCAACGCGACCGACTCGACGATCGGCTTCGACACCGCGGTCCAGATCGCGGTCGACGCCGTTGACCGCCTCCACACGACCGCCGACTCACACAGCCGGGTGATCGTCTGCGAGGTGATGGGCCGCGAGGCCGGTTGGATCGCGGTCTATGCCGGCCTCGCCGGTGGCGCAGCGGTCATCATCGCCCCGGAGGAACCGTTCGACATCGACCAGACGTGCGCGCACCTGACCCGCCGCCACGCCAAGGGCCGCTCCGGTTCGGTCGTCGTCATCGCCGAGGGGGCCAAGCCCCTGAAGGGCACCATCGACCTCCCCACCGCCGTGCTCGACCAATATGACCGCGAACGGCTCGGCGGCATCAGTGCGGTCGTCGCCCGCGAGATCGAGGCCCGGACGGGCTTCGAGTCCCGGGTCACGATCCTCGGCCACCAGCAGCGCGGCGGCACGCCGACCGCGGCCGACCGTGTGCTGGCGACCCGCTTCGGCGTCGCCGCCGTCGACGCGGCGCACGACGGCGCCTTCGGCACGATGGTCGCCCTGCACGCCCAGGAAATCGTGCGTGTGACGTTCGACCAGGCGCTTGACGAGCTGAAGCTGGTCCCGCGCGACCTGATCGACCGGGTCGCCAACACCTTCACCGACTAGGGCGGCCCGCCGGGCCCGGCTCACTCGGCGGGGATCTCCCCCAGCCGGCCGTGCCGGTAGTCCTCGAAGGCCTGCCGGATCTCCGCGTCGGTGTTCATGACGAACGGCCCGTACCAGGCGACAGTCTCGCCGATCGGTGCGCCGCCCAGCACGAGGACGTCGAGCCGGGGTGTGTGCCCGTCCTGGCGGCGGTCCGCCGCGACGACGAGATGGTCGCCGCTCCCGAACGCCGCGAGCTCCCCCGCCTCGACTGGCCGGGCCGCGGCGAGACGGTTCCCCGTCCGGCGAGCACGTACACCAAGGCGTTGTCGCCGGGCTGCCAGGGAAGTTGCAGCGTCGCCCCGGGTTCGATCGTCGCGTGCACGAGCGTGATCGGCGTGTGCGTCGTGCCCGGCCCGCGGTGGCCGCCGACCTCGCCGGCGATGATGCGGACGAGGGCGCCCGCGTCAGGCGAGGTGACGAGGGCGACGTTGCCGGCGCCGATGTCCTGGTAGCGCGGCGCGATCCACTTGTCGGCCGACGGCAGGTTCACCCACAGCTGGATGCCGTGGAACAGCCCTCCCGCCGCGACGAGCTCCTCCGGGGGGGCCTCGATGTGCAGGATTCCCGCGCCGGCCGTCATCCACTGCGTGTCACCGTTCGTGATGAGGCCACCCCCACCGTGCGAGTCCCGGTGGCGGAACGTCCCGTCGATCATGTAGGTGACGGTCTCGAAACCGCGGTGCGGGTGCCACGGCGTCCCCTTCGCCTCGCCCGGCGCGTACTCGACCTCACCCATCTGGTCCATGTGGACGAACGGGTCGAGCTCCGCCAGCGGCAGACCCGCGAAGGCGCGCCGGACCGGGAAACCCTCGCCCTCGAGGCCGCGCGTCGCCACCGTCACGGACCGCACCGGTCGCTCCACGCCGGTCACGACGGCGTCGAGGCGCGGCAACACCAACAGATCTTCCACCGTCACTGCCGGCACGGATCCCCCTCACGGGTCTCATCGGCTCAGGCGTCGAGGCGGCTTGGCCCGCCGCCGGGACGCCTCTTATCCAGGTCAACACCACGACCTGCCGCGATGTTCCCGCACGACCCCGCGCCCAGCTCCGGCGTTAGGTGCAACGGGAGACCGGCGCCCCAACGTGACGGATGGCCCACGTCCGGGCCGCGGCCCCCAGTTCGCGGCCCGCCTGAAGGTGGCACGTGCCGATCGAACCTGACACCCCCCCACCCCGGCGGGGAGCGGAAACCGGAACTGCGAGGCACCAGTCGGGCGCCTCGGGCCCGCCGTCGCTCGGCGCGGGACACCGGCGCCGCGACCTCGTCGCCTGGGTCGCGCTCAGCCTCGTCGTCGCGACGGTGCTCTGCGTCGTCGCCCGCTCCGTGGGTCCGCCCCGCTCGGTCACGGCGGCACACCATCCGCCGCACGCCGTCCAGGCGGCGCCGACCAGCCGGCCGGGGGGGATGACAAGAACCGGCCGTGCCCACCGGCGACGCCACGAGGATCCAGGACCCTCGACGACCACGACTTCCAGCCTTCCCTCCGCCACGACCATCCCGACGACCGCCACCACGACGACCACCGTTCCCGCCACCACGGCGACCACCACGGCCGAGGTCCGCCACCACGTCCGGCCACCACCTCGCCGCGGACCCGGACCACGAAGCGCCGTGCCCGGCGCACCGTCACGACGCCGACACTGACGGGGACGCTCCGCTACCCCGACGACATCGAGACGTCCATCCCGTTCGCGTCGGCGAGCGGGCTCGCCGCGGTGCGCGCCTCCTGGCGCGGTGCCGAAGCCCTCAGGATCACCCTCGGCTGCGGCTCCGTCGTCACGTCCGGTGCTGGCACGCACGGCATCTCCCTCGTCGTCGCCGGGAAACCCGGTCCGTGCACCGTCTCGCTCTCGCTCGGACCCGGCCAGCGCGGCACCGTCGCCTACTCCCTGCGGGTCCAGGTCCCCCCCGCCCCGAGCGCCGGATGAGCGCGCCGCGGGCCGCCTTCCGCACGGGCGTCGCCGCCCTGGCGAAGGCCTCCGTTCTCGTCGTCGGCGTGCCGCTGGCGCTCGGGCGGCTGTGGCTGCTCGCGCCCCAGCCCGCGAACCCCGTCAGCCTGGCGGCGGCCAGGTCGGTCTCGACCTGGGCGCACCTCGCCGTCGTCGTCGCCGGGGTCCTCTGGGCCCTCGCCGCGGCAGACCTCGCCCGGCAGGTCCGCGGCGCCCTGCGGCACCACGAGCCGCTCGACACCGGCTCGTGGTCAGCCCGGTGGGCCGGCGCGATCGCCGGCCTCATCCTCCTCGCCACCGCCGGGACCTCTCTGGCGGTCCCCGGCGCGTCCCATCTCAGGCCGGCACCCGTCGCCACGGCGTCGGCGCGACCGCGCACGCCAATCCGACCAGCTCCTCTGGAACAGCAGAGGCGGCAGGTGGGAGTGATCGTCACCGTGGAGCGCGACGAATGCCTCGCCGACGTCGCCGTCCGGACGACCGGGTGCGTCGACGACTGGCCGGCGCTGGCCCGGCTCAATCTCGGCCGGCGCCAGGTCGACGGGGCGCGCATGCTCGACCCCGCGCGGCTGCATGCCGGGTGGCGTCTCGAAGTGCCGTCGGGCGCCGGGGCGTCGGGGCCGGACGGCGCCGCCGCTGCCGGGCGGTCACCGGCGCCACCGGCACCGGATCGACGCCTGTCCGAGCTCGCCCTCGTCGGCCTCGGCGTCATCACCACCTGCGCGCTGGCGCGCCGCATCCGCAACCTGCGGCGGGCGAGTTCCAGCGGCCGGCGGTCGGGTGAGCGGGCCGCGCCATCCCAGCCCCCGGTCGGCCAGGCACGGGTCGCCCTCGAGCCCTTCGCCGAAGCACCGCTCATCGACTGGATCGACCTCGCCAATCGCCTGCTGTGGCGGGTCGTGCGGGATCAGGACGCGGCACCGCCCGACGTGCGGCTCGTGCGGGCCGGCCCCGACGGCATCGAGTTCCTCCTGGCGACCCCCCGACCCGAGACGCCGTGGCCGTTCCTCTCCCGCCGCGGCGGGCGGTGGTGGGTCCTCGACCCCGGGGTCGAGCCGGCTGACTTCGCACCGTTGCCGGGCGACGACGGCCGGTTCCTGCCGGCACTCGTGCCGCTCGGCGACGACGAGCACGCCTCGTACCTGCTCGTGGTGGGTCGCGGCCGCCGCCTCGGCGTCGACGGCGACGACGAGCTCGTCGACCGGACCCTCGAGGCGATCGTCACCTCGTTGCGCACCGTGCCCTGGGCCGAGCAGCTCGCCGTCGAGCTCGTGGGGATCGACCCGCCGCCCGCTGCCGAGCAGTGCTACCAGCTGAGCTCCTCGACGCCCGCCGCCCTCGTCGACCTCGCCGCAGAGGGTCCGCCGGCCGCCGAGCCCCGGCTCGCCTGCCGCTGGCAGCGTGAACCCCTCATCGTCGTCGGCCGCGAGGCGAACGACCGCGAGTGCGAGCGCGTCCTCGCGGCCGCCGGGACGGTCGCCGGCATCGTCGCCGCGGGCCCTCGCGGCACCGAGCGGCTCGCCCTCGAGCCCGACCGTGCGGTGCTCTGGCCCTACGGACTAGAGCTCACGGCGGTCACCCCCACCACCGGCCAGTTCGCGCTGCTCGACGGGCTTTTCGCCGACGCCCGCCGCCCGGCGACGGTCCTGCCGGTCCGTGCCGGACTGGCGACCGACCGGGCTCGCCTGGGAGCCGTGCCCCTCGCCGGACCCGTCGAGGTGCAGCTGTTGCGGCCCGAGCCCGCCCTCGTCGGGCTGGCGCGGCCGCCCGCCGAACGGGACGCCGCCCGCGTGGTCGAGCTCGTCGCCTATCTCGCGCTCCACGACGGCGCGGCGCCCGTCGGATGCGCCGCTGACGCCCTGTTCGCCCGCTCGGCCGCCGAATCGCGCCCGGGGCGGGTCGACAACGTCGCGCGTGCCGCGCGCGCTGCCCTCGGGCCCGGCCCGGGCGGGCGCGCCCTTCTTGCCCGCCGTGGCGACGAACTCGTCCTCGACCCCGCCGTGACCTGCGACCTCGTGCGGGCCCGGCGGGCCCTCGCCTCGGCACCGCACGCCGAGGCCAACGTCGCCGAGGACCTCCTCAAGGGCGCGCTCGACCTCGTCACGGGGCCTCCGCTCGGCGCCGTGGCTGCCGGCTACGGCTGGTTCGGCGCTGAGGCGCTCGACCAGCTCGTCACCGCCGAGATCGTCGACGGCGCCCACCACCTCGCCTCGCTCGCACTCGCCTCGGATCGGCTCGAACTGGCGCGCTGGGCGATCGCCCGCGGCCGGGTCGCCGACCAGGACTCCGAGATCCTCGCTCGCGACCTCATGGCGGTCGCCGGGGCCGGCAACGACGCCGACGGCGCACGACTGGCATTTTCCGAGCTCGAGCGGGCGCTGGCGCGCCTCGGCGGTGGCGAGCCCTCACCCGAAACGCGGGCGCTGCTCGAGGCGCTCGACCCCATCCCGTAGCCGGGCCCCGCCGACGGGGACCGGCGCCGGCGACCACTTGCCGCGCCCCCTACCCCCTGGCACGATGCGGGCGGACCGAATCGGGGAGATGATCATGCGCGTCGGAGTCCCTCGCGAGCTGAAAGAGAGCGAGTACCGGGTGGCGATGACGCCGGCCGGGGTGCGCGAGCTCGTCGCCAGGGGCCACACCGTCCTCGTCGAGCACTCCGCCGGCGAGGGATCCTCCCTCCCGGACGCCGACTACCTGCGGGTCGGCGCGAGAATCGTCGCCGACCCGGACCAGCTCTGGGCGGAGTCGGAACTCATCTGCAAGGTGAAAGAGCCCATCGCGGAGGAGTTCCACCGCCTGCGCGAGGGGCTCGTCCTGTTCACCTACCTCCACCTCGCCGCGGCCCGCGACTGCACCCAGGCGATTCTCGACAGCGGTACGACGGCGATCGCCTATGAGACGGTCCGCCTCCCCGACGGCTCGCTCCCGCTCCTCGCGCCGATGAGCGAGATAGCCGGCCGGATGGCGACGATCGCCGGCGCGGAGCACCTCCAGCGCCCCGCGGGCGGCCGGGGCGTGCTGCTGAGCGGTGTCCCCGGGGTGCGGGCGGGCCGGGTCGTGGTGATCGGCGCCGGCGTCGCCGGGTCGAACGCCGCCGCCATCGCCGTCGGCATGCACGCCGAGGTGGTCGCCATCGACCGCGACCTCGCCCGGCTCGCCGCCCTCGACACCGTCTACCAGGGACGCCTCACGACGCTCGCCTCGAGCGAGCACGTGATCGAGGACGCCTGCCTCACCGCGGACCTCGTCATCGGCGCCGTGCTCGTCGTCGGGCGCGCGCCCCCGGCTCGTGAGCGACAACCTCGTCGCCGCGATGCTGCCGGGCTCGGTCCTCGTCGACATCTCGGTCGACCAGGGTGGCTGCTTCGAGGCGACCCGGCCGACGACGCACTCGGACCCGACCTACCGGGTGCACGACTCGCTGTTCTACTGCGTGGCCAACATGCCCGGCGCGGTGCCGCACACCTCGACCCACGCCCTCACCAACGCGACGCTCCCCTACGCGATGGCGATCGCCGATCTCGGCTGGCGCCAGGCGATGCGCGAGGACCCCGCCCTCGCGCTCGGGCTCAACGCGGTCGGCGGCAGGCTGGTCTCGGCGCCCGTCGCCGAGGCTCACGGCCTCGACTACGTCGAGCTCGCCGAGGTGCTCGCCTGAGCCCCCCCGGCGGGCGGGCGGCGGTGCGGCACCCCCTGTAGAGGCCGGCGATTGCCAACACCTGCCGGTCGCGAGCCGCTACCGTGCAGCCCGTGCCTGCTCACTCCGCAAAGTCACGCCGCCGCCAGATGAGTCTCCGCTCCTACCTGCGCAGCCTGAGAAAGGGACGTGTCGTCGCGGCGCTCATCGTCCTCGTCGTCGGCGGGGCGGTGGCGGGCGTTGTCATCTCGAGTGGCCACGGCAAGCCGAGCACCAGCAATTCGCACCACCACGCCACGGCCCCCCTCACGAAGTGCCCCCTCACCGACCTCCCAGCGCCCGGCGGGAGTGCCCCGGAGCGCGAGCCCCTCGCCGTCAAGATCGGCAACGAGATCCAGGCGCGCCCGCAGAGCGGCCTCAACGAGGCCGACATCGTCTACGACACCCCGGCCGAGGGCGGGGTCATGCGCTACATCGCCGTCTACCAGTGCGAGACGCCGTCGCTGATCGGCCCGATCCGGTCGGTCCGCTGGGTCGACTGGCACGTCCTCGAGGTCTTCAAGCACGTCGAGCTGGCTTTCGTCGCCGGGATCGGGCCAAACCGGAGCACCGTCGCCTCGCTGCCGTTCATCGACGACGCCGACGACTTCCTCCACTCGCTCGCCTACCAGCAGAACCCCGATCGCGTGGCGCCCGATTCGACCTACGCCTCGGCGGCGGCGCTGTGGCACCTGTTCGGGTACCACGCAGCGCCCAAGCCGATCTTCGACTACACGACCGCTCCCCTGCCGAAGGGCGCGCAACCCGTGAGGGACTTCGCCATCAACTTCTCCGGGGGAACCGACGTCGTCTGGCAGTGGGATTCCTCGACCGGCCAGTGGATCCACACCTACTCCGGCGTGCCGGACACCGACGCGCTGACAAATCAACCCGTCACGACGACGAACGTCGTCGTCCAGGTCGTCCACTACAAGATCGGCCCGTACAACGAGGACCCCGAGCCCCAGTCGGGCGACGTCGAGAGCCAGACGGTCGGATCGGGCAAGGGCTGGGTCCTGCGCAACGGTGAGGCGATCCGCGTCACGTGGAACCGCGCCTCGCTCACCTCACCGACGACCTACACCTCGTCGCGCGGCCAGCCCGTCGACCTCACCCCGGGGCGCACCTGGGTCGAGTTCGTGCTCGACTACACCGCGAAATCCGGCATCACGATCACGCCCTGAGCGCCGCCTCCTAGCGGGGCGGCTTCGGCCAGCGCTCGGCGAACCGCAACAGGCGGATCCCCGCCCGCCGATACGGCGGGTAGATCAGCCGCACGTCGAACCGGCGGGGCCGGACGAGCACGCCACGGGCCTGGCTCAGCTGCTCGAACCCCGTGCGGCCGTGATAGGCACCGCTCCCCGAGTGACCGACGCCGCCGAAGGGCAGCTGCGGCACGGCGATCTGCAACGCGGTCCCGTTCACGCACACGCCGCCCGAACGGGTGCGGGCGATGACCTCCCGCACCGTGCGGCGGCTCGCCGAGAAGACGTAGAGCGCGAGCGGGTCCGGCCGGGTCGCGACCCGGCGCAACGCCTCCTCCAGATCGTCGACGGCGATCACCGCCAGGATGGGACCGAAGGTCTCCTCGGCCATGAGCGGTGACTCCCACGACGGATCGCGCACGACGGCCGGCGCGACGAACCGCGTCGTCGGGTCCGTCGCGCCGCCGATCACGAGCTCACCGCCGTGGGAGGCGAGCAGGCCGGCGAGACGGGCGAAGTGCCGGTCGTTGACGATCCGCCCGTATTCCTGGCTGCTGGCGGGATCCCCGCCGTAGAAATCCGCGATCGCGGCCCGCAGGGCGTCGATGAAGCCGTCGGCGACCCTTCGTTCGACGAGCACGTAGTCGGGCGAGACGCAGGTCTGGCCGGCGTTCAGATAGCGCCCCCAGGCGATCCGCCGGGCGGCGACGACGAGGTCGGCGTCGGCGGCGACGATCGCCGGGTTCTTGCCCCCCAGCTCGAGCGTCACCGGGGTCAGGGAGCGCGCGGCCGCTTCCATCACCAGCCGGCCGATGGCCTCGCCGCCGGTGAAGAAGAGATGATCGACCCCTGCTTCGAGGGCGGCCCCGACGACCTCCGGCCCCCCCTCGAGGACGACGACGGCACCGTCGTCGAAGTGCTCGGCGACCGCCGAGGCGAGCACGCGGGACGTCTCCGGCGCGAGCTCCGACGGCTTCAGGGCGACGCAGTTGCCCGCGGCCAGCGCGCCGACCAGCGGCGAAAGGGAAAGCTGCACCGGGTAGTTCCAGGGCGCGACGACGAGCACCACTCCGAGCGGCTCGCGCACGACATACGCCCGCGCCGGTTGCAGGACGAGCGGCACGCGCACGTGGGTCGCGCGCATCCACCTCGCGAGATGGCGCGCGCTGTAGTCGATCTCGCCCGTGACGACGGCGAGGTCGGTCATCCAGCCCTCGTGGGCCGGCTTGCCGAGGTCGGCGGCGAGCGCCCTCGCCAGCTGCTGCTCGTTCGCGGTGACGAGCCGGCGCAGTCGCGCGAGCTGATCGCGTCGCCAGGACAACGCCCGGGTCGCACCGCTCTCGCAGGTGGCCCGCAGGCGGGCGACCGCGCGCGCGACCCCGTCGGCGGAGTCGAGCGTCCCGGTCCTCCCCGGAGGGTCCATCTGCGCTCCTCTTCCGCCATCGGCTGCGCCGCTCGAGGAGCGTAGCAACCCGGCCGGAAAGGCCCGCCGAACGGCGGCCCCGAACACCGCCAGCCCGCCGCCGTTACCCTGGCTTCCGGCACCCGAGGAGGACGCACCGTGGTCGACGTCGAAGTCGTCGAGACACCCGAACTCGGCGACCGCAGCTACGTCGCGCACGACGGCACGACCGCGGTCGTCGTCGACCCGCAACGTGACCTCGACCGCGTCGAGGGACTGCTCGCGGCCCGCGGGCTCCAGTGCGCCTTCGTCGCCGAAACCCACGTTCACAACGACTACGTCTCCGGCGGGCTCGAGCTCTCCCGCCGCACCGGCGCGGGCTATCTCCTCGCCGCCGGGGAGCACCTCCAGTTCGAGAGACTGGCCGTGGCCGACGGGGATGTGCTCACCAGCGGGCGACTGCGCGTGCGGGTCGTCGCGACACCCGGGCACACCTTCGACCATGTCGCCTACCTCGTCGACGACGGGGGCACACCCGCCGCCTTCACCGGTGGCTCGCTGCTGTTCGGCAGCGTCGGCCGCCCCGACCTCCTCGGCGCCGAGCACACCGAAGCCCTCGCGCGCCTGCAGTTCCGCTCCGCGCGGCGGCTCGCCGGGATGCTCTCCGACGACGTGCCCGTGTACCCGACGCACGGGTTCGGGAGCTTTTGCTCCTCCGGCAACATCGTCGTCGCGGCCGCTAGCACGATCGGCGCCGAGCGGCGGCGCAACGACGCCTTCGCACACGACGACGAGGGCACGTTTGTCGCCCGTCTCGTCGCCGGGCTGACCGCCTATCCCGCCTACTACGCACACATGGGGCCCCGCAACCGGGAAGGCGCCGCGGCGGCGGACCTCTCGCCGGTCGGGCTGGTCGACCCGGCCGAGCTCCACAAGCGCATCGCCGCCGGCGAGTGGGTCGTCGACCTGCGTTCCCGGGTCGCCTTCGCGCACGAGCATCTCGCCGGGACGATCAGCATCGTCCTCGACTCCTCGTTCTCGACCTACCTCGGCTGGCTGATCCCCTGGGGCACTCCGCTCACGCTCATCGGCGCGGTTCCGCGCGACGTCGCGGACGCGGAACGCCAGCTCGTTCGCATCGGTATCGATCGCCCGGTGGGTGCGTGGCTCGGCCCGCTCGGCGACCTCGGGGCGGAAGCACCCCTGCGGAGCTACCCCGTCGTCGGTTTCGCCGATCTCGCCACAGCCCGCGACGTCACGATCGTCGACGTCCGTCGCCGCGACGAACGCCAGGAGAGTCACCTCGCGGGATCGTTCCACTTCCCGATCCACGACCTGTTGGCCCGCCTCGACGACCTGCCCGAGGGCCGGCTGGCCGTCCACTGCGCGACCGGGTACCGCGCCGCGATCGCCGCCAGCCTGCTCGACGCGGTCGGGCGCGATGTCGTGCTCGTCGACGACGACTTCGCGAATGCCGCCGCCTCCGGCCGCGCCCTCGTCACGCCGGACGCCGCGTCACGGCGCGCTCCCCCGGCCGGTTGAGCGGCGACGCGCCGGGCGCGTTCTTTCCACGAACAGGAGCCGATCCCGCGGATTACAACGCTAAGTTCCTCGCCCAGGGGTCCCTTCGGCGTACCGGCCGGACGAGCTCCCCGCAAGGAGGCACCGCAATGCGCAGCCGTGCACGCGTCATCCCAAGCCGCGCCACCCGCGCCCACCCGGCCGAACTCGCCGGCAGCGGGAGGCGCCGCACCGCCCGGTTGGCGGCCGTCGTCGCCGCGTCGCTGGCGGCGGGCGCGCTGGCCGCCATCGCGCCCGTCACAGCTGCCCACGCGGCCCGTCCGGTACCCCTGCGCAGCGCCAGCCACGTCGCGCCGGGACGGAGCCACCGGGCGAAGCCGTCCTCCACCGTTTGGCTCTGCCGGCCGGGAATGGCCCATGACCCGTGCGCCGCGAGCCTCACGACGACCGTCGTCGACGCCTCCGGGTCGACCACGGTCGTGAAGACCAAGATCGCTACAGCGTCGAGATTCGACTGCTTCTACGTCTACCCGACGGCGAGCGCCGAGAGCACGCCGAACTCCGACCTGCGCGTGCAGGAGAGCGAGGTCACGGCCGCGGTCGCGCAGGCGTCCCGCTTCTCCTCGGTCTGCCGGGTCTGGGCGCCCATGTACCACCAGATCACCCTGGCGCGGCTCTTCGCCCTGCCGCTGCTCACCGCGACCTCCGCGCCGGTCGTCACCGCCTACGACAGCCTGCGCGCCGGGTTCGAGGACTACCTCAAGTACGACAACGACGGGCGCCCGATCGTCTTCCTCGGGCACTCCCAGGGCGCGGCGATGCTCATCCGGCTGCTCCAGCACCTCGTCGACAACAACCCCATGCTGCGCAAGCGCCTCGTGCTGGCGATCATCCTCGGCGGGAACGTCGTCGTGCGGAACGGCTCCGTTGTCGGCGGCAGCTTCGCCCACATCCCGCTGTGCACCGCGCCGGGCGAGTCCGGATGCGTGATCGCCTACTCGAGCTTCCCCGGCGAGCCGCCGTCGGCGTCGCTCTTCGGCCGACCCGGCCGGGGCGTCTCGATCCTCGCCGGTCAGTCGGCTCAGCGCGGCGTCCACGTCGCCTGTGTCAACCCCGCGGCGATCGCTGGCGGCAACGGGCCGCTCGCACCGTTCTTCCCCACCGAGGGACTGCTGCCGACGCCCTGGGTCGAGTACCCGCACCTCTACGCCGCCCGCTGCGACTCCGCCGGCGGGGCGACCTGGCTGCAGGTCACGAAGGTGTCCGCCAGCTCGGACCACCGGCCGGTCGTGTCCGAGGTGGACGGGGCCGACTGGGGCTACCACACCTACGACGTCAACCTCGCCCTCGGCAATCTCCTCGCCGACACCGCGGCGGCCGAGGCCGCGTGGTCACACCACGAACGCCACTAGCGGACGCCACCCACCGGCGCGAGGGCGGGTCGGTCCGGCGCGCTAGGTGAGCGAACAGATGTTGCCGCCGCCCGTCGCGACGTATGTGTCGTAGTTCTGGACACCGACCCCGGCGCCCGGGGTGCCGGCTGCCGGGGTCACGTTCACCACGCCACCGGCGCCGAGCGTGATCGTGTAGTAGCTCGGGTTGCTCGGCCAGCTCCGCAGCGCCTGGTTGGCGCCGCTCGTCAGCTGTGAGGTCGTCGTCGGGTAGGAACTCGTCTCGATGTAGTACCTCTGGACCGCCACCTCGACGGACTTCGCATCCGTATTGCAGGCCGTCTGGGCGCTCGTCCCCGCCACGCCGCCGAGGGCGAACACGACGACGGCGGCGAGGATCCCCATGATGATGACGACGATGATCAGCTCGACGAGGGTGAAACCCTCTTCGCCCGGATCCCCCTGCCTCGACCCCCGGCCAGCACAAATCATCCCGGTCATCGCCACCAACGGCTCTCGTCGATCCGACATGTCCATGTGCCTTGCATCGTCAAGGTAATCCCCGCCCGGGGCCAGGTGTGGGATCACGGGTCAGGCGACCCCGGAATGATCAATGACCGTCATCCCGTCCGCCGCCGCTTGCCCGGCTGCTCGCGCCTGCAGGCTCGCCGCGTCCCATCTCTCCTCGACGTGGCCGAAGTGCCAAATCGAAAGGGCGACCACCCACGTGATTACGAACAGGCCGACGATCACGAACCCGCCGGTGTTGATGTTGAAGTTCTCGAAGAAACTCCACGCGCCCCCGCTCCAGTTCAGCTCCGCCGGAAGCAGCCCGAGGATCTCGATCGAGCCGATCAGAAAGGCCACCGCCACCGAGAGACCGGTGATCGTGATGTTGTAATAGACCTTGCGGATCGGTCGGGAAAAGGCCCATCCGTAGGCGAAGTTCATGAAGCACCCGTCCAACGTGTCGAACGTGCTCATTCCGGCGGCGAACAGGATCGGCAGCGACAGGATCGCCCAGAACGGCAGTCCGCTCGCGACGGCGGTGCCGGAGAGGACCAGCAGGGCCACCTCGGTCGCGGTGTCGAAGCCGAGCCCGAAGAGCACCCCGATCGGGTACATCTTCCACGGCGTGTCGATCCGGCGCGAGAGCTTGCCGAAGAAGCGGTTCATGAGCCCCCGCTGGTTGAGCTGGCGTTCGAGCTCGGCGTCGTCGAACTTGCCCTGCCGCAGCTCCAGGAAGACCTTGACGATCGAGACGAGGATCACGACGTTGAGCGCGGCGATGAGGTAGAGGAACGTCCCCGAGACCGAGGTGCCGATGATCCCGGTGATGTTGTGCAACCCGGAGTTGTTGTTCTTCACCTGGTCGTCGAGCCCGCGGATGCCGAAGTTCAGCATGATGGCCATCAGGAAAACGATCGTCGAGTGCCCGAGGGAGAAGAAGAAACCGACGCTCATCGGGCGCTTGCCCTCGGCCATCAACTTGCGAGTCGTGTTGTCGATCGCCGAGATGTGGTCGGCGTCGAAGGCGTGCCGCATGCCCAGAGTCAAAGCCAGGATGCCCGTCCCGACCCCGAAGATGTCGGTTCTCGAGAGGTGGTAGTGGTGTGGCACGGACGACAGGAGCAGGAGGAACCCGAGGACGTACAACCCGGCGACCGTCGCGGCCATGCCGCCGATCCGCGTCCACTCGCCCGGCGACAGGGCCTTGCGGGCCGCGCGGAGCCGGGACGCCAGTCCTGCCTCGGCCGTGATCATGCTCGGCTGCCCCTCGTCGTTCGTGCGGACGGGATGAGTCACCTGCGAATGGTTCGCAACGTAGCATCACTCGCAACAGCGTCGCCAACGCAACAGGCAGTCGCCCTAGACTGAATCTGTGCCCAGGGCACCCTCTCGCACTTCTGCCGGCCAGGACGCCGGCGCCGAGCGCCTCGAGGACGTGCTCGCCCTGCTGCACGCCCGGGGAGACAGGGTCACAACGCCTCGGCGGCTCCTCGTCGAATCACTCATCGAGGCCGGCGGGCACCGCACCGCCGAGGAGCTCGCGGCCGAGGTGCAGGGCCGCGCACCCGACGTCCACCTGTCGACGATCTACCGGAACCTCGAAGAGCTGGAACGGCTCGGGGTGATCGAGCAGGTTCGCTTCGGGCGTGGCGCGGCCACCTACCACCTCGCGGCAGCACGCCACGGGCACCTCGTCTGCAGTGAGTGCGGCGTCACCATCGAGGTCCCCGACGAGCTGTTCCGCCCGCTCGAGCGAACCGCGAAGACGCGGTATGGCTTCACGATCGACCCGCACCACCTGGCGATGCGTGGTCGCTGCGTGGCGTGCTCCACATCGGAGCGCCCGGCGGAGAGATAGGCGGGTCGAGGGTGGGCCGAAGTGCTCGTCTGCACCCGTTTCGCTGCTGAAACAGCCGGCAACGGTCCAGGTTCCGCGACTCCTCCACAGCGGCCACCCAGTGGTGGTTGCTCTGACGGTTCGCTGTGCATGGCGGAGGGGCGCTGGGACCCCGAATCTGGTGGGCCGTAGAGGGTTTGAACCTCTGACCTCTTGCGTGTCATGCAAGCGCGCTACCGGACTGCGCCAACGGCCCAGGGATTGCGCAGGTTACCACCCAGTCGTCGCCGGAAGGCGCACAGCGGTCCAGAGTGCCCGCCGGCTCCCTCGGTAGGATCTCGCCCGTGCGGACCCAGCCAGGAGCGGGTCGCGAAGGAACCGGCATGGCGCCATCCCCTCCCAGGGGTCCGGGCATCGCCCGGCTGCGGCGACTCCTCGATCCCGCCGCGCTTGCGACCTTCGTCGTCGTTGCGGGCGTCACGGCCTTCGTCGTCGCGCAGCTGCAGCCGGGGCTGATCCTCGGACCGAACATGGATGTCGGCGGGGATACGGCCGGCCACGTGGCCGCCGTCCACTACTTCATCCACCACCTGCTCGCACACGGCCTGCTGGCGGGCTGGGACCCCGAATGGTTCGGCGGCTTCCCCCTCTACGTCTTCTACTTCCCGCTCCCGGCGGTGCTCGTCGGCGCGGTCTCGCTGGTCACCTCCTACGCGGTCGCCTTCAAGATCGTCACCGTGCTCGGCACCGTCTTCCTGCCGGTCGCGGCGTGGGCCTTCGGCCGCCTCGCCGGCTTCGACCGGCCGGTTCCCGCCCTGATGTCCGCCGCGACGGTGCCGTTCCTTTTCAACTTCGCGCCCCAGCACACGGCCGTCTACTACCCGTGGAACATCGACGGGGGCACGATCGCCTCGACCCTCGCCGGGGAGTTCTCGTTCAGCCTCGCCCTCACATTCGCGGTGCTGTTCCTCGGCGTCTTCGTCTACGCCCTGCGGACCGGCCGCTACCGCTGGCTCGCCGCCCTGCTCTTCGCCCTGACGCTGCTGTGCCATGTCATCCCCGGCCTCTTCGCCGCCGGGGCCGCGGCGATCATCGCCGTCGCCCGCTGGGAGCGGCGCGGCGCGCGGAGCCTCGTCGTCGTCGGTGTGGTCGGCGCCCTGGTGGCGGCGTTCTGGCTGCTGCCGTTCGCCGCCTACCTGGACTACTCCTCGTCGATGAACTTCGGCCGGGTCGGCAATGTCTACGCCCAGCTGTTCCCCCCCAACGGTGAGCAGGCCGTGCAGTGGATCGCCGCGATCGGACTCGGGCTCGCCGTCTGGCGACGCCAACGGATCGCACTCGCCATCGCCGCGATGGCCGGGGCGAGTGTCGCCGCGTTCTGCTGGCTCCCGTCGGGGCTCGTGTACAACGGAAGGTGGCTGCCCTTCTGGTACCTCACGACGGCGCTGCTCGCCGCCTACGCCGTCGGCGAGCTCGGGCGCACCGTCTTCTCGGCCCTCGGCCGGAGCTGGCTCAACCCGGTTTTCACCGGGCTGTTCGGCGCGGCCGTTTCGATCACGCTCATCGCCGGCTGGCTCGGGGTGCTCCCTCTCTTCCCGGCGATCGGCCCGATCAACCCCGTCGACGGCTGGGCGCAGTGGAACTACTCCGGCTACCAGGCGAAACCCGGCTGGCCGGAGTTCAGCCGCGTGATCGCGATGCTCGAGAAGGCCGCGGCGGCACACGGCTGCGGCCGGCTCGACTACGAGTACTCGCCGAACACCACGGACGCCTTCGGGTCGACTGACGTGCCGATGTCCATCCCGCTGTGGACGAACGGCTGCATCGACAGCGCCGAGGGCCTCTACTACGAGTCGTCGACGTCGAACGATTTCCACTTCCTCGACCAGGCCGAGCTCTCGCTCCAGGCCTCGAACCCCGTCGTCGGGCTCCCCTACCGCTCCCTCGACGTCGCCGACGGGATCCGGCACCTGCAGCTCACCGGGGTGAAGTACTTCCTCGCCGACTCGCCGACGGTGGAGACGGACGCGGCCCGCGACCCCGCCCTCGTGGAGGTCGCCTCGACACCCGAGTCGGCCGCCGTCGTCGACGGCTCCCTGGCGACGGACGGGTCCCAGCCACGTTGGGTCCTCTACCTCATCCGGGACTCGGCGCTCGTCGTGCCGCTGCACTACGAGCCGATCGTCGAGGTCGGCCTCACCAAGACGCAGTGGCAGGCGACGACGGCGATCACCTGGTACCAGAACCCGCGCTACTGGCCCGTGCCGATCGTCTCGGGCGGCCCGGCGTCCTGGCCGCACGCCAAGCCCGGCACGCTCCTGTACCCCGCGGCGTCACGACGGGTGCCGCGGACGACCGTGTCGCACATCGTCTACACCGATTCCACGGTCTCGTTCCGGGTCGGGCGCCTCGGTGTGCCGGTCCTCGTGAAGGTCCCCTACTTCCCGAACTGGACCGCCGTCGGCGCGGCCGGTCCCTACGAGGCGACGCCGAACCTGATGGTCGTCGTGCCGTACTCCCACCACGTCGTCCTCCACTACGGGACGACGCTCGTCGACTGGCTGGGGGGAATCGCCTCGGGTCTCGGCATCGTCGGGCTGGCGGTGGTCGCGCGCTTCGGCACGCCGGCTCTGCCGGCGCCGGGATCCGGATCCACGCCCGCGGGCCCGACCGGCGGTGCCGACCCGGCGTCCGGGGCGGCGGCCTTCGACACCGCCGACCCGGAAGGGGCATCCTTGGGGTCGTGCGACGACGGGGAAGACCATCATGAGCGAGGACACTGACTCCCCGGCTGAGCCGCGCGATCCGGAGCCGCCTCCCGAGCTCTCGGTCATCCTGCCGACCCACAACGAGGTCGTCCTCATCGGGTCGACGATCACGACCCTCGTCTCGGGGCTCGAGCGCCGCGGGCGCAGCTTCGAGATCGTCGTCGTCGAGAACGGCTCGACCGACGGCACGCTCCGTCTGGCCCGCGTCCTCGCCGCCCAGTTCGCGCCGGTGCGCGTGCTCTCACTCGCCACCGGCAACTACGGCGCGGCGCTCGCCGCCGGCTTCCGGGACGCACGTGGCGCCGTCATCGTCAGCTTCGACGTCGACTACTACGACCTCGGATTCCTCGACGGAGCGCTCCACCTTCTCGACGCCGGGGACGCCGACCTGGTGCTCGCCTCGAAGCGCGCCCCCGGGGCGCTGGACCGCCGGCCCGTCGCACGCCGGATCCTCACGGCCGGCTTCACCGCCGCCACCCGCCGGCTTCTCGGCCTCGACGTCACCGACGCCCACGGGATCAAGGCGATGGACGCGACCGCCGTCGTGCCGCTCATCGAGCAGACCGTGCTGCGTGGCAGCCTCTTCGACGTTGAGCTCGTGCTGCGGGCGAGCCGGGCCGGCCTCGCGGTCGTCGAGCTGCCGGCGACCGTCCGCGAGCGGCGGCCACCCCGGACGTCGGTCGCGCGCCGCACGGTCGAGTCGGCCGTCGGGCTGGTCCGCCTGCGCCTACTCGTCGGCACACGCCGCGAGCCTTAGGAACCCCCGAGGTCCTTGAGGATCCGCTGCACGTCGGCGCGGGCCGTGTTGAGTTGCGATGCCGCCGCCGTCAGCGTCGACGCCGACGAGACGAAGGTCGCCGCGGCGGTGGCGTATCCCTGCGGCGTGAGGGCGAGCAACGCCGTCGACGATCCCGTCAGGGAGCTCTCCAGTGCACCGAGCAGCGCGACGAGCTTCTGGTAGAGCTTCTGGGTGGCCCCGACCCGGTGACCGGCCTGCTTCTCGGTCGTGATGGCGGTCTGGATCGACGGCTCGAGCGCGACGAGCGCCGCCGCCTTGGTGAGCTGGCGGTCGGTGGCGACGACGGCCCGCAGCTGCGGGGCGAGAAGCGAGAACACCCGATAGTCAAGGACCATCGCGTCCGCCGCCGTCTGCAGCTGTGGAAGCGTCAGGTCGCCGGGGAGCGCCGTCGCGAGCCCCGCAATGCCGGTCTGGTCGGCCAGGATGATCGCGCCGAGCGCGGCGCGGTCCTGGGAGCTGAGCGCGCGCGCCGCCGCGACGCTCGCCACGTCCGCCGTCAGCGCGTCGCGGCGCACCGAAAGGGCCTTCCCGAGCCAGGTGTGGACGCGCGCCACCGGCACGCCCGCGGGGAAGACGGGGGCGGCACTGTCCGCCTTCGGGCTCGGGAGGTTCCCCGGCGACGCCGCGCCGGCGGTGCCGGCGAACACGACGAGCGCGAGCACCACCCCGCCCAGCACCCGACCGGTCCGCCTCACGCCTTCACCTCTCCCGCTTCCCGCCGTCCCGTCACCAACCGAGCCCGGGCGGCCGCCCAACGATCTCGCTACATCTTGGCCCCATTGTGTTCGACATCGGCGCGCGAATTGTGAGCGAATTGTGAGCACGACGCCCGCCCCGGCCCGGCCGACGGATCCTTCCGCCCCGGTGCGCCGAACAGGCCAGCTGAGCTGCCCCGACGGACGCCTCCCGCCCACCCGGGGCGGCGGGCCGCGGTCGCGAACATCGCCCACCTACACTCGCACCGTGACGATCGCGGCGAAACGGCCGCCCTCCGCCGCCGGAAGCGACGGACCGCGCCCCGACCGACAGACGTCACCCGCTGTCCAGTACGCGGTCGTCGACGTGGAGACGACCGGGCTCGACCCCGCCACGACGCGAGTCCTCGAGTGCGCGGTCGTCGTGCTCGAACCCGACGGGGCCGCCGCCGGCGAATGGACGAGCCTCATCGCCGTGCCCGGTGAGGGCGAACTCGGCGCCAGCTGGCTGCACGGGATCACCCGTTCGATGCTCGCCGGTGCGCCGTCGTTCCCCGAGCTCGCCGGTGAGATCTCCCACCAACTCGCCGGGCGTGTCGTGGTCGGCCACGTCCTCGAATTCGACCTCGCGCATCTCGCCGCCGAGTACGCCCGCTGCGGGCTCGAGTTCCCGGATCTTCGCCGGGCCGGCATCTGCACCCGCGACCTCGCGCGGGCCTGCCTGCCGCCCGGGCCCCGCTCGCTCGTCGCCTGCTGCCGGGCGCTCGGCGTCGACTTCCCCGCCGCGCACACCGCGCTCGGCGACGCGCGCGCCACCGCGGCCGTCTTCCGGGCATTCCTCCAACGCGGCGTCGTGCGCGGCGCGCCCGGCCTCGGCGCGCGTGCCGCGACCCTCGCCTGGCCCCGATCTCTCTGGGAGCCGGACGGGCCGAGCCGCGCCGTGCCGCGACCAGGCCGCGCACGGCGCGCATGAGACGGCTCCGACACCGGGTGTGATCACGCCGTCGCCCGCCGGCGAGCTCGACACGGGCGTCCTCCCGCGCCGCTCGTCAGCGACGCCGTGTCGGGCCAAGACCGGCAAGCGAAGATGCGACCCGGCACCGACCGGCCGGACCGCCCGGTTCTAGTAGGCGACAGCCGTCGCCGAGGGGAACCAGTAACCCGGATCGCCGTCGAAACGCCGGCGCTTCATCCCCGCATACAGGCGGACGCAAGCCGCGGCGACGTCGCAGTCGTACCGCGTGCCGCTCTCTTTCTCGATCTCGCCGAGGGCGTCGGCGACGCTCGCCGCCGGCCGGTACGCCCGCGGTGACGTCATCGCCTCGAGCACGTCGGCCACCATGACGATCCGCGCGCCGAGGTGGATCTCGTCGCCTTTCAGCCCGAACGGGTAGCCGCTGCCGTCGAGGCGCTCGTGGTGCTGCAGGATCGTCCGCGCCACGGGCCACGGGAAGTCGATCCCGGCGACGATGTCGACGCCCGCCTGGGGGTGCGCCTTGATGAGCTCGAACTCCGCCGCGCTCAGCTTGGCCGGCTTCGAGAGGATCTGGGCGGGAACGACGATCTTCCCGATGTCGTGGAGCATCGCCGCGACTTCAATGCCCTTCGTCTCCTCGGCGCCGAGACCCAGTTCCTGGGCGATCGTCACCGCGATCTTGGCGACGCCCCGCTGGTGCCCGGCCGTGTAGGGATCGAACTCGGTGCTCGCGGCGACCGCAGCCACCGCCGCCTCGAGGGTCACCGCCAGCTGCTCGAGGTTCTGCTGGTCGCGCCGGCGGTCCTGCATCGTCGCGATCCCGAACTCGATCTCGGAGGCGAACTTCCTGAACAGCTTCACCGTGTCGGGGTCGAAGGCGCCGGCGTTGCGCGCGAAGACGCCGAGGGCGCCGGTGACCTCGTCCCCGACGATGAGCGGCAGCGCGACACCGGAGCGCATCTCATGGCCGAGCGCGACCTCGCGCCACAGATCCGAGGACGGGAGGGCCTCGACGTCGTCGATGACCAGGACTTGCCGCGAGCGGAGCGCCTCGATCACGGGGCCGATCCCCTGGACGAGGCCCGCCGACGTGGCGTGGATCGCCTCGAAGTACTCGCGCCCGACGTCCCCGGCGTAGGCGAGTGAGACCAACTCCGACGGGTCCTGCTCGACCGGGACGGCGACCCAGGCGAACCGGTAGCCGCCCTCCTCGACAAGGACGCGGCAGATGTCGTCGAACAGCCCCGTCTCGTCGCGGGCGTGCACGAGGGTCTCGCTCGCGGCGAGGAACGTGCGCAGCAACTGTGTCGCCCCCGAAAGCGCCCGCTCCACGCGCTTCTGGCCGGTGATCACCCGGCCGTTGACGAGCAAACCATCGTCGAACCTGACGACCGACGTGTCGATCGCGCCGACGAAGCCGTCCTCGTCCGACCACGGGATCTCGCAGCGCTCGGGCTCACCGCTTGTCAACACCCGGCTGTAGAGATCCATGATGCCGAGGTCCCGGTGCGAGGGAAAGAGCTCGAGGTCGCGGCGACCGAGGACCTGCTCGCTGTCCGATCCGAGCAAACGGAGGCCCACCGCGTTGACGTAGCGGTACTCGAAGTCGACGACCGCTCCGGATCCGTCACGGACCGCCGCCAGCAGGAAGACAGGGTCGACCAGGATGTCGAGCACCGAGCGCAGGCTGCTCTCGGCCTCGCCGCGCTTCTTGTCGGTGCCGATCCGGCGCGCCATGCTCAGGCCGCCTCGTCGTCGTCCGCCGGCGGCGCGAACACCAACCGCGAAACGCCGGCGCCGTCGGCGTCTGCGGACACGAAAGGCGCGAGAGCCACGCCGTCCAGTGCCCGACCGCTCCGCCTCATGCCGTCACGTCTCCCGTTTCCCGCCGCTCCGTCATCACCGCAGCCGGGAGGGCGCCCAGACACTCGGCTGCATCCTGGCCCCAAAGTGTTCGACATTGGCGCGCGAAGTGTGAGCGAACTGTGATCACAACGTCCGCCCAGGGCCGGCCGGCGGATCCTGCCCCGGTCCGCTGAACAGGCTCGCTGAACGAACCCGACGGTCACATCGCGCGCTCCGGCGGCGGAGGGGGTCCCGGTCGCGCATCGCCCACCCTCACTGGCGCCGGAGCGCGGGATGTGACCGCTCACAAATCTCAATCTCCTCATGAGTCACACCTCTAACGACAGCTTGGAGGTGATTCCTGAGCCTGCGGGCCGGGTCGCGGCCTTCTGATCGTGTCCTGTCGGCCGCCCAGGCACGGCCCGCGCCGGCTCACCTCGCCGGGGCGGAAGGCCGGTTAGCGCAATTTCGCCAGGCGGCGCCGCCCCGCGCGGCCGGTCCCCGTGTCTTCCTGGCTGGACGCGCCTCCCCATGGGGACATCTTCTGCCCAGGACCGACGGGGTCACAGACACGGATGGCGGGACTTGGAATGACGCAGCTGGACGGTGCCTGGTCAATTCGCGCGCCGCCCGCGTGGCGCCGGGCGACCGTGACCGGGGGCCGCACCCGGGCGCGGCCCGCGGAGAGGTCTCCACCAGGAATAACGCGACCCGACCCCTCCGGGCCGGTGCCATGGGGCGCCGGCGGCTCGCTAGGCCGACTTCTGGCGCTGCCGCTGGATGCGGCGGCGTTCGCGGTCGGTGAGACCGCCCCACACGCCCTCGCGCTCGCGGTAGACGATCGCGTGCTCCAGGCACATCTCGCGCACGGGGCAGAGCGAGCAGACGGCCTTCGCCTCCTCGGCCTCTTCGTCCGAGGAGGGATAGAAGACCTCGGGGTCGAGTCCCCGGCAGGCTGAACGATGGCGCCACGTGGCTTTCATCAACCGATCACTTTCTTGCGTTGCGTCTTCTCCACATCCTCTGGTGGCCGCGGTCCGCGCGTGCGCCACGACACAATCGAGCGAGAACGGCCCGCGGGCTGTATGCCGAGGTGTCGGCAGGCGCGCGCGGATACACGCAGCGCAGACGAAGAGACATTCTGCCCCAGCCGGGGCCCGTTGTAAAGGGTGCGGCTCACGCGCCGCCAAGGTTCCTTGCGTTCGCGCCCTGGCGCTGTGCCACACTGTGCGGCCGTGGACAGGACTTGCGGCCGGTGAGCGTCCTCGTCATCGACGTCGGCTCGAGCACCGTGCGGGCCGCCATCGTCCGGCCCGACGGGGCGGTGGGTGAGCTGCAGCAACGACACCTGACCGACCTGCGCCCCTCCCCCGGTGTCGCCGAGTTCGACCCGGCCGCCCTGGCCGCCGCGGCGCTCGACGTCGCGCGGTCGGTCCTCGCGGCCGGCGGGCCAGTACGGGCCCTCGGCATCACCGCCCAGCGCGCCTCGACGATCGTCTGGGACCGGCAGACCGGGCAGCCCGTCGCCCCGGGGATCTCCTGGCAGGACCTGCGAACCGCCGGCCGCTGCCTCGCCCTCTCGGCGCGCGGCTTCCGGCTGACCCCGAACCAGTCGGCGACGAAGCTCGCCTACCTGCTCGATCTTGTCGATGCCGACCGGTCACGCGACCTGTGCTTCGGGACCGTGGAGTGCTACCTCACCTGGATCCTGTCCGGCGGTTCGGCGCACGTCACCGACGCCACGAACGCCGGTGTCACGGGGCTCATCCTCGACGACGCCACGGACTGGGACGACCACGTCCTCGACGAACTGCGGATCGCGCGGGCGCTCCTGCCCGCCATCGTCGACTCCACCGGCGTCGTCGCCACGGCCTCGGCGCTCGAGGGTGAACCCCCCATCGCCGGGCTCGTCGGCGACCAGCAGTCCTCGCTCATCGGGCAGGCCTGCCTGCGACCGGGAGAGGCGAAGGCGACGTTCGGCACCGGCGGGATGCTCGACTGCGTCACCGCGGCACGCCCCACCTTCAGCGCCCGGGGCGATCGCGGCACGTTCCCCATCGTCGCCTGGCGTGAGTCCGGCCGGGTCACCTGGGGGATCGAGGCGATCATGCTCTCCGCGGGGTCCTGCATCGAGTGGCTGCGTGCCGGGCTCGGCCTGATCGGCGACGCGGCGGAGTCCGACGAGATCGCCGGCTCGGTCCCCGACGCCGGCGGGGTGATCTTCGTCCCGGCCCTCGGCGGTCTCGGCACACCCGTGTGGGACTTCGGGGCACGGGGCACCTTCGTCGGCCTCGACGCCTCGACGACACGCGCCGAGCTCGTCCGGGCGGTCCTCGAGGGCATCGCCCAGCGCGGCGCGGACCTTCTCGAGGCAGCCGAGACCGACGGGGGCGTCAGCGTCGCGACCCTGCAGGTCGACGGGGGCATGACCGCCAACGCGACCTTCCTCCAGCTCCTCGCCAACGCGCTCCAGCGGCCGATCGCGCCCGCCCTCGCCAAGGACGCGACCACCCTCGGCGCGGCCTACCTCGCCGGCACGGCGACTGGCGTGTGGGCCTCGCTCGCCGAGGCCGCCGCGACGGCGCGGCACGGACCGGTGGTCGAGCCGACCCGCCGGCTCGACCGCGAACGCTGGCTCGACGCCCGTTCCCGCGCCCTGCGCACGGTGCCGGCGATGTCGGCGATCTCGTTCTGAGCCGGCGGCTCAAACCAGCCCGGCCGCGAGCGCTTCGGCGAGTGTCGCCCGCCGTTCCAGCAGCGCCCTGAACCCCATCAGCTGACGGGGGCTGTTGAACCCGACGACGGCGGACAGCAGGCCGGCACGTCCGAAGCAGGCGACGAAGCGCCGCGCGGCGGGCGAACCCGCGACCACCACCACGTCGTCGGTGCCCTCGGGGATGCCGATCGACTGGATCTTGGCGTCGAACTGGTCGGACCAGAAATACGGCACCGGTACGAAGGCCGTCGCCCCCGCCCCGGCGAGCAGGCTCGCCGCGGCGTGCACGCCCTGTTCGGCGGCGTTCGTCCGGTGTTCGAGCCGCACCGTCCCCTCGCCAGGCGCGGGCGGCCAGCGGGCGATGTCGCCGGCGGCCGCGACACCGGGGGCGGCGAGCAGCGTGGGGGCGCACACGACGCCGTCGGCCAGTTCCAGCCCGGAGCCTGCCAGCCAGGCGGTCTCGGGCACGACGCCGACCGCGACGAGCACGACGTCGGCCCCGACGAGCGAGCCGTCGTCGAGACGGACGGCCTCGACGTGGTCCCCGCCGACGAGGTCCGCGACACCGACCCCGGTCCGCACGTCGACTCCGTGGTCGGCGTGGACCTCGCCGATTACCCCGCCGATGAGCGGCCCGAGCACCCGCAGGAGCGGCGCGGCCTGCGGTTCGACCACGGTCACCTCGGCACCGAGCCCGCGCGCCGTCGCCGCGACCTCCATGCCGAGGAAGCCCCCGCCGACGACAACGAGCCGCACGCCGGGACCGAGCAGCGCCCGCAGGCGTTCGGCGTCCTCGAGCCGGCGCAGCGTGACGACCCCGGCCAGCGCGTGCCCGCCGCCCAGCGTGCGCGGCACGGCTCCCGTCGCGACGACGAGGCCGTCGAAGGCAAGCTGCCGACCGGATTCGAGCACGACTGTCCGGGCGGACGGGTCGACGGCCCGCGCTCGCTCGCCGAGCACGAGCTCGAGATCGAGGGGGCCGAGCTTTGCCGGCGACGTCAGCGTCAGGCGGTCGAGCGGAAGCTGGCCGGCGAGGAACTCCTTCGAGAGCGGCGGCCGGTCGTAGGGGAGGTGGGTCTCGGCGCCGACAAGCGTGATGGAGCCGTCGAACCCCCCGTGGCGCAGGCCCTCACAGGCCTTCAGGCCGGCGAGCGAAGCCCCGACGACGACGACCGAACGGAGCACGTGGCGAGACTACGTGCCGGCGCCGCTCAGACCGGCGGCGTCTCCTCGCCGATCGCGGCCAGCCTCGGCATGAGGGCGTCGACTTTCTCCCGCGTCCCACGGATCCGGCGATCGAGCTCCTCGACGATCTCGATCGCCCGCCGGAAACGCACCTCCAGCGCGTCGACGTCGACCAGCCCCTCGTCGAGCTCGCGCACGATGGCATCGAGCTCACCCGCCGCGGCCGCGTAGCTGAGCTCGCCGACCGGTGTCGCCTCCACCGCCTGCTTGTCGTCCTCGGTCATCTTCGGTCCACGTCCATTCTTGTTCTCGTCCCCGGTCGTTCCCCACCGGCCCCCGTCGACTCGACGACGGAGAGCGCCTCCCCGTCGACGAAGCGCGTCGTGATCCGTTCGCCCGGGCCGAGTACCGCGATGCCGCGCACGAGCCGCCCCGCAGCGTCAGCCGTCAGTGTCCAGCCCCGCTCCAGCTGGCGCTGCGGGTCGAAGGCCCGCAGCACCTGCTGACGCCTGGCGAGCTCGTGCTGGTGCGAGGCGAGCGAACGGCGCGTCACCGCCCCGAGCAGCGCCACCTGCTCCGTCAGCCCGTCGGCCTCGCGCCGCAGCCCTACCGTGACGACTCTCGTCAGCCCCATCCCGGCCGTCCCGAGCTCGACCAATCGCCGCTCGAACTGGTGGCGGCTGGCGCGACCCAGTCCCGCGGCACCGGCCGCGAGCTGGTAGGCCGCCGAGTCGAGCCGCGCCCGGGCGAGACCGGTGAGCGCGCCCGCCTTCTGCCCGATCTCACCGAGGTACTCGGCGACCCGGGCCACGACGGCCTCGCCGCACTGTGTCGGCGTGATCATCGCCCGGTGCGCAACCTCGTCGGCGACCGAACGGTCGCCAGTGTGCCCGATCCCGGTCCACACCGGGAACGGAGCGGTGGCAATCGCGCGCGCGACCGCCTCGGCGTCGAAGGCGGCCAGGTCACCGCGGGCTCCGCCGCCGCGCACGACGACGGCGAGGTCGATCGGCGCCAGCCCGAGCCGCCCGAGCGCGGCCGAGATCTGCTCGGGCGCCTCGGCGCCCTGGACGAGCGTCGGCTCGAAAAAGACCTCGAAGGCGAAGCCGGAACGGTCGAGCTGTCCGACGAAGTCCCGGTGCGCCTCAGAGCCGGGACTCGTCACAACCCCGATTCGCAGCGGCACGAGGGGCAGTCCGAGACGCTGGTTGGCGTGGAGCAGACCCTCCACCTCGAGGGCGTGGAGCAGCTGCCGGCGCGCCGCCGCGATCCCACCGAGCATCGCCTCGACGTCGAGCTCGGCAAGCGTGAAGCGCAGCTTGCTTCCGCCTTCCCAGACCGAGACGCGGCCCCGCACGCGCACGACTCGGCCGACTTCGAGCGCGATGCCGACCCCGGCCAGCGCGGCCGCGATTCTCGGCCACTCGCGGGCCCAGCAGACGACCTCGAGCTGGGCGACACCGGCGCGCTCCGCCCGGTCCGCCGACTCGTCGGCGAGCTCGATGTAGTGATGTCCCCGGCTCTCTTTCAGACCGCGGATCTCGCCCACGACCCACACGTCGTCGGTGAACTCGCGGGCGAGCGCGCCCTTCACACGTTCGTAGAACTCGGTGACCGAGAGCGCCCCGTCGACGGGCGCCCCACCCGGATCGGCGGCGGTCCCAACCCCGGTGCCTTCTGCGGTGGGCCGGGCCCGGGGGGCGGCCGAGGTGCGACGCCGCGGTGCCCGATCAGGAGAACCCGTCGCCCCACGACGCGCCTCGGCACGCTGGGCTGCCGCGAGCACGTCCTCGATCCGTCGTTTCAGCTCGGCGCCGGCACCCCCGGCCGGAGACCCGTCGGGCGCGAAATCGAAGCGCTGCTCCTCGGCCACGCCGTCGGGCACCACGAGATGAAGGCTACCCGTGGGCTCCTCCGGCGACGCGGACCGCCGACGCGCCCGCGCTCACAGGCTCCGGGTGCGACAATGGCATCGGCGGCGAGCCGACCGGGTGGCCGCGGACTGGTGCACCGCACCTGTCCGAGGAAGGTCGGGACTCCGCAGGGCAGGGTGCTGGCTAACGGCCAGTCGGGGCGACCCGAAGGAAAGTGCAACAGAGAGCAGACCGCCGATGGCCGCGAGGCACAGGCAAGGGTGAAACGGTGCGGTAAGAGCGCACCAGCGACCGGGGTGACCCGGTCGGCTCGGTAAACCCCACCCGGAGCAAGGCCAAGCGTGGGACGGGCTGCCCGTCCGATGTCCCCAGGTAGGCCGCATAGATGGATGGCCACCCCCCGGAACGATCCGTTCCGGGGACAGAATCCCGCCTACAGGTCGGCTCGCCGCCGCCGCCTCGGACGGAGAGCCAAAATGGCCCTTGACGTGCTATGTTAGCTCTCCGTCATTGACCCCTGGTGGCCTTCATTCATTTTCCGGTGTGCCGCGTCAGATCCGCGTCAGATCCAACGATCCGGGTTCTTCGGCAACCCGAACCGACGGGGTCACGTGAGTCCGGGAAATAAAGCGGACGACTCCGCTCTCGCAGTCGGGCTACCGGAGCCTCGCCGCTCACGGGCTGAGTGTCCGACGCAGGCCCCGTGTCAGGGGACGTGACAGCGGCGGCCCTCCTCGCCTCATTACTGTGGGACTCGCGACCCAGCACTCGATCCTTCGTTCTGCTTGTCACTGGGCACGGCTCGCGCTTGGGCACAACAACCCCCAGATCGGACACTCGCGTTCTCTGACGGCTGTGACAGCCGAACCGCGTCGGCGACCTGCCCCCACCTTTCCGTGCCATTGACCGGTTCTTCTCGTAGCGACGTGAGTCCCCGTAAGTGGCTGGCGGGTCGGCATAACCCAACTTTGAAAACGGAACAATACCCACGCGCCGCGAAGCCAGCGACTTCGGCGACGCGAGTGACCCGCTGAACTCCAGTCTCATTTAGGCGGCCGGTCTCTCGATGCCCGCGCGCTGCCGCGCTCCTTCATCGGGTGTAGCATTGTTTCTGCTTCAGATTCTATTCGGGCGGCACAATACAATACCGGGGGGTACCTCATGAAGCGAACGTTGCTCCGCTTTGGAGCAGTTCTCAGTCTGGCCGGATTCGCGGTTGCCGGGTTCGCATTGAGCGCTCCCAGAGGCGCGACAGCGGCGCCAGTTGCAGCTAGCACCATACCTGCGCAAAGCAATTCTTGTAATACTGAAGGCTCACCGTTGGATGAATTTGGCGCCACTGTGAATCAATTGGGCGAGGCGGCATACTCCGGCAGCTTTGCGGGAACGATGATCTCCGGATGTAATCTTTCGATTTTCATTGTTGAGAATTCCAATACCGCCGCATTCCTTCAAGCCGTGAGTTCTGCCGACTCTTCGGAAGTGCCATATACTACTACCCAGGTAACGACGAGTTGGGCAGCAATGGCGGGCTTGACCTCGACATTGGCCTCTGCATACAGCACGATAACAGCGGAGGGCGTATCGTTGAGGGGATGGGGCCCCAATCCTGCGACGGATTCGGTTCTCGTTACCCTCAGCGCTCCGACATCCACACAGATTGCTCAGCTCGCATCGACACTCCGATCTGCGGTAGCCCCTCCCGGGATCACGACGGCGGTTTCTGGTGCCAATTACCAACAGCTCGCCGGGCAAGTACTGGAGGCGTCCTATGGTCCTGGATTGAGCATCGCAGGCGCATATGGAGCGCCGCTAACCTTCATGGACTCTACCTGCAACGATCGGTATAACGACTGCTCGCCATTCCTTGGTGGGGACCAGATCTCGCATCCAGTTGGCGGTGGAGTATATACGGAGTGTACTGGCGGCTTCGGGGTCAGCGGTAACGCGAGCGGCCACGACTTTATGCTGACGGCAGGACATTGTGGGACGACTAGCGCGTGGGATCTGACTGGTGACGACGTCGACATGGGAAGTACTGCCACGAACTACTTTCAAGATTCGCAGCACGACGACTTCGAGACAATCTACACATTGCCGCACGGATCGTCATCTGCCGGCGAGGGGGTCTGGGGCAATGATGGAGCTTCATTCATAATTGCGGGCACCGAGATTCCGGCCCAAGGATCAAAGATGACATTCGACGGCAGCGTCACGGGTGAGGTAAGGGGCGCCTCGGTCGGCGACAACGACCTCTGTCAGGTTGTCGGAGGCATAGAGACATGCCATCTCATCGAGGGAACTGACAGCAACACCATATGTCAAGGTGGAGATAGTGGTGGCCCAGTTTATGTCCACATTGATGACACGGGCACTGTGAATGCAGTTGGGGAAATCGACCTCGGCTCCTCGACTGATTGCTATGCCTTCGAGATCGGCGAAGCAGAGAGTTCCTCAAACACGACAATACTCTCCGAATGATGGGCTAGATGTCTGAGCGCGGATTGATGAACGCACGGGGACTGCCGCAGTTTCGGGCTTACGGAACGCGGCAATGCTGCGTGTCGTCGGCGGGATGGTCGAATAGAGACTTGCCGTGATTCGTATACAGCCACTACCGGAGGAGACAGTAGAGATCGGTTAGGTAGCAAAAAGAGGGGGATCTGATGCGCACAGGCGCGGGTGAATCCAAGAGCTACGAAGCGTCAGGCCATCGAAGCGGATGTGGCTGTATCTGGACTGGTGCAGCCGTGTTGCTGCTGGCCGGCGCGATTGCTTGTGCCGGCTGTAGTGAGCCAGCGAGCGGTGCAATGCCAGCGGGCTGCTCGCGAATACTGCGACTGTCCGTTACGCCCGACAGCGCACCCGCCGGAAGTCTTGTGCGCCTTGTCGCGACCGGCGCGGGTCGGACGGGATCAGGTTGGCGAGAAAGCGCGATAGAGAGCCCTGGAATCTTCGGGCGGAGTGTTCGCGGACGGGTTCAGGCCAGCTATTCGGTCGAGGGGCAGGCTCCACCCAAAGCTCATCACGTTCCGGACACACCAGTAACAAGCCCGGATGACACCCTCGGAGTTGGCCTTAGCGATGCACCCTTCGTTGTCGAGGTGCCCGACGTGCGGGGCGGTGTCTACTGGATAACCTTCGACTTCTCGGTTCCTTTCGGGATCTCGATTCGTGTGGACTCGAAGACCCTCGGTGCAGGGACATACCGGATGTGCGTGCCCATCCGAGTTACTTCACGGTAATACTCGCATGAAGAGGTCGCGCAGAAAAGAACATAGCAAGTCACACGCTCAGCTAGGAGAGCCACCTACGACACCACTACAGGCTGCACATGGATCATCACTGTATTGTGCCTGTACTACCGATTGAGGGGGGTGCATACTCTTGTATCGTCGCAACCGAGCGATGCTCGCCTCCGCATCCGCTGCTTGTCTTGCTGGACTACTAGTACTCCTTGTCACGACCGGGGCGACCGGATCGACCGGATCGACCGGAGCGACGGGAGCGACGGGATCCACAACCGAAATACCCCAGGCGTCCGCCTCCGCAATGCCAGGCGGCGGCACCGTATATCGGTACAACACCCCTGGAGCGCCTACTTACGTCACCGTTCCACCAGCCGGATTCAACCCGTTCACGGCAACAGCACAACAGCTCGCGGAGTACAACTTCCCACGACGACCTACCAATTCCTCCGCCCTGGCTCTGTGGACCGATGCGATGCGCCGTGCCAGGCATCCAATCATCCCGCAGCACATGACTGTCGGCTCCATGAGTTTCACGACCCAGCTCGCTGTTTCCTTGGCGCGAGATTCCGAGTGATACGTCGCTTCGCGTTGGTGGCAGCGGCCGTGTTGGCGGCGATCGGCGTCGGCATCGGCATCACGGTAAGCGTGAGATCAGGCCCCGGATCACCCGTGGACCTTGCGGTGCACACGAAAGCCGCGGCCTCCGCGACTGCCATCGGAGTGCTCCGGGAGGTCCGACTTCCAGGCGGATCCGAGCCCGTGGCACTGGCGAGGATCGGCACCCGACGCGCCGCGGATCTCGACTTCTACGGGTACAACCAGGAGGGAGAGGGCGTCGTTTACTCGGGCCGGTTCTGGCGTGTCCCCGAGGGGATCAACGAGGCGGCCTCATACTTCGAGCGGAACGCGCCGCCCGGTCTCTCACAGGAAGAGACACCGAACATAGACCTGAGCCCCAACGCGAGCGGCTATTACCTCGGCGGCGTCACGGACGCAAGTTTGCCCTTTTCTCCGCATTGCCGTCTGAACGCTTCGTTCACGCGACTGTCGTATAACCTCCTGATGTCCCCTGCAGCGCCGAAGGTGACCGATGTGCTCGTCGCGGTCGAGGTGTACTGGCATCCGAGAGTGTGCGTGGAGCCCACGTCGGCCCGCCTCTGATCGGTGTCCAACTCATCCGGGTGCGCGCCACAGGTGAACAAGAGTTCCAACCAGAACCTCGATCCGTGTCCGCGTCCATCTCTCGGGAAGGACGCAAAGATGGGAGAGGTCGTGAGACAGCTCCCGAAGACGACGGGTGCAATTGTCGGGTGTGTGGCAATCCTGTTGGGGCTGGGATTCTGGGCCCCCACCGCGCTCGGCGCGCCGCCACGGACGACCTCACCGGCGATTCCGCCCGGTGTGTACTCCGGGACCGTCCGGATGTCGGGCGTGAACAACTGCGTCACCAAGCGATGCCTCGTGACTCTCACTGGAACATGGTCCGTCACGGTCGACGGAGCCGACCAGGTGCGCGGATCCGAGACGATGGCCGACAACATCGTCTTCACCCCCGGCAAGGGCTGCTCCGACTCACCTCGCTCGTGGACCCTGAGCTTCAGCGCGGCCCTCGGGAAGCTCAATAGCAGCCAGAGCGATCTGGGCGCGCCAGGCTTCGTCCACGGATCAGAGGTGTTCGTCTCGGTGAACTCCTCGTACAACGACTGGACGGGCTGGAAAGGCTCACCCGCCAAGTACACCCGGACGTGCGGTTCGGACTCAGCATCGTGGCCCATCGGCCAGCAGTACGGGTGGCCCGGCGAGGACACCGGGTGGACTTCCGCCTACACGGCACGCCTGCCGATCGGCCTATTCAGGACCAGAGGGCACCCCTACACGGTCCCGATCAAGGGCGGCAGTCCGTACCACCGCGACACCTTCGAGCAGACGTACACGCTGACCGCGATCCACGTCTCCTAGCGCCACAAACCATTACTGCGACGGCGGTACGTCCCGCCCCGTTTGGCGAGCGGGCCTCACCTGGCATCCCCGGCCCGGCTTGACGCGGCGTGAGCACCTCCGGGCGCCTTGGTGCCGGGTGCGCCGCCGGGCAAACGGCCGCGACCACCGCCTGGCGGTCTGCCGCCAGGAATACCGCCGGGCGGCCCGCCCCGGCCGCCGCCGGGCAGCCGGCCGCCTGAACCGCCGGGGCCGCCACCGGGGAACCCGCCCCCGGGGCCGAGACCGGATGTCGCCATCTGCTGGTAGGTGTAGCCGCCCGAGGTGACGAGCACCGCCACGATGCCGAGCGCGAACCATCCCGGGATCCGCGTCAGCAGCCACGCGCCCAGCAGCGCCATCAGGCCAAGCGCAGGCACGTAGAAGCGCACGACGTGGACATCCGAGCCAACGCCGCCGGCGCCCATCGTCACGGTCCAGTTGTAGGCCGCGTATAGGCCCCAGATCCCGAGCCAGCCCGCCAGGAGTGACCCCGCGACGCTGGCGTCCCGACGGCGCAGCGACGCCTCGCCCGTCTCGGCACGCCGCGCCATGACGAGGCGGGCGACGATCCAGATCACCGCGCCCGCGGCGATGAGCGCGAGCGGCATCGCGCGCAGCAGATGCAGCGGCATGTTCTCGAGGTTCGGCACCAGCGCCGAGGTGGAGAAGGTGATCTCGCCCGACGAGTACCCCGTTCTCGTCGCGCCGCCGTAGACGAGCGCGTCAAACACGAGAACAAGCCCGCCGAAGAGCGCGACCGACGACAACCACCACACAACGTTCCGCCAGCGCAGCCGGGCTGACCGGGCGAAGACGCACACCGCGGCGACGGCGACGGCGAGCTCGACGACGTCCGTGTAGCGGATGAACGTCGCCCCCTCGAGGGCGACGAAACCCATCAGGCCGACAACAGTGCGCCGACGGGCCGACGCCTCCACGGCGAGGAGTGTCCAGAGCAGCGCGCCCGCGCCCGCCGCGATCAGCGAGGCGTCCGTGAAGGTCGGCATCGTCGCCCGCCAGGCAAAGACCATTGCCGCCCCCGCCGAACAGTAAAGGACGACCGCGAAGAGCCCGCCCCGGCGTCCGAGCCAGCGCCGGGCACCGCAGTAGAGCGCGGCACTCCCGATCGCACCGTAGAAGAGCGGCGTCAACCGCACGATCCGGAGCCACTGGAACACGACGGCGAAGAACGGGTATCCCGGGTTCTTCTCGCTGATCCAGTGTCCGTTCGCGAGGTGGACCCACTGCTGGATACCGCCGGAGAGGCTCTTGGCCAAGGCGGTGTACTGCGTGTTGGTGAGCCAGAAGTGGCCCTGGCTCAACGCGATGATCGACGCCCGGTAGGCGTAGTCGTCCGGCTCGAGCATCTTCGCCGCCGGGACGAGCGCCCAGAGGGCGAAGGCGGCGTACACGGCCGCGGCGCCAAGGCCCTCACCGTGGGCGCGGACGATCGACATCACCTGCGCGAGACGCGTGGACGAGCCGGCACGGGCACGGGATTCGACGACGGGCAGGGCGGATGTGGTCACGGTGATGTCGTATGCCACGGAGCTGGGAGCTGGTCGTGAGCCCGCTGTGACCTTGCTACGAAGCTTGCCGGCCCGCCGGCGACGACCCCGCGAGCCGTCGGACTGCTCTTTCGCCGCGACCGAACGGAAAACACCAGGTCACGAAGATGTATTGCGCACGATCGGCCTACCGTCTCCCGACCCGCGGCCCAACGGGCCCCGACCGAGGGTCGGAGGCGGCGGCGCACGAGAATCGCCGCCTGGAAACTGGGCCGCAGTTCCTGGTGGATGGTGACGTTGTGCCCTGGTGCGCAGCGTGTTCGCGAAGAAAGCTTTCCTCACCGATCCCGAAAGGACCTCCATGTCTTTGCAAGTGGCAACCCTCGATGCGGTCGAGATTCTCGACTCCCGCGCCCGGCCGACCCTCGCAGTGACCGTGACTCTCGCCGACGGCACGAGCGCCCGCGCCGGTGTCCCCTCAGGCGCCTCGACGGGATCGCGTGAGGCCCATGAGCTGCGCGACGGAGACCGCAGCCGCTTCTCGGGCCAAGGCGTCCGCACCGCGGTCGCGAACGTGAAGGGCGAGATCGCCAAGCTGCTCGTCGGGCGATCCTTCGCCGATCTCGCGGAACTCGACCGCGCGCTCATCGAACTCGACGGGACCGAGACGAAGTCCCGTCTGGGCGCCAACGCCATCGTCGGCGTGTCGATGGCCCTGGCGCGGGCCGGTGCGCTGGCCGCCGGGGAACCCCTCTGGCGTGCACTCGGACCCGAGGGTGTGGCGCCGCGCCTCCCCGTTCCCCACTTCAACGTCGTAAACGGCGGCGCGCACGCCGCGAACAACCTCGACTTCCAGGAGTTCATGATCGCGCCCATCGGTGCACCGACCCTCGCCGAGGCGGTGCGCGCCGGCGCCGAGGTCTACGCCGCCCTCCGCCGCCTCCTCGCCGACAAGGGCTTCGCGACCGGACTCGGTGACGAGGGCGGTTTCGCGCCGCAGATCGACAGGCCCGAGGAAGTCCTCGGCGTACTCGTCGCCGCAATCACGGCGGCCGGCTACACACCGGGCCGCGAGGGCGTCGCCATCGCCCTCGACCCCGCCGCCAGCGAGTTCTACCGCGACGGTCGTTACCACGTCGCCGGGGAAGCACTCTCGAGCGACGAGATGATCACGCGCTACGAGGCGATCACTACGGACTTCCCCGTCTGGAGCATCGAGGACGGGCTCGCCGAGGGGGACTGGGACGGCTGGCGGCGGTTGACGACCCGTCTCGGCGAGCGCGTCCAGCTCGTCGGCGACGACCTCCTCGTGACGAACCCGACGATCATCGCCGAGGCGATCTCGACGGGGGCGGCGAACGCGGCGCTCATCAAGCTCAACCAGATCGGCTCGGTCTCCGAGACGCTCGAGGCGATGCGGCTCTGCCGCGAGGCGGGGTGGTCACAGATGGTCTCCCACCGTTCGGGCGAGACCGAGGACACCTTCATCGCCGACCTCGCCGTCGGCACCGGCTGCGGTCAGATCAAGACCGGTGCGCCCGCCAGGGGCGAGCGCGTCGCCAAGTACAACCGGTTGATCGAGATCGAGGCCGGGACGGCACTCCCCTACGGACTGGCCTAGCGACGTGTCCCGTTTCCGGACCGCCTGTCTCGACACCGAGGCAGCCGGACGTTACGTCCTCAGTCGCCGCACCCCACTCGGCGGGTACTCCTTCTACCGGACCCCGGAGTGGGGTGTCGAGGAACCGAACGCGCCAGACACCCTCGCCGCCCTCGAGTGCCTGCGCCTCCTTGGCATCCCGTTCCCCGAGCCCGAGCTGACGGCGGGCTGGCTGCGTGGGCTGCAGGACCAGGAGGGCGGCTACCCGACCCTCACGATCGGCTGGGCCGCGCTGCGCGCGCTCGCCCTGCTCGGCCGGGTGCCGGACCGCTCGCCGGACCGGTGGCTGGCGGAGCGGGAGGCGGCGCTCGCGCGCTCGCACCGGGCCCGCGACTGGCAGGGCGCGCTGCGCGGGGCGCTCCACGTCGCCGAGCTGCACCGGCTCGGCGTCGCGGCTCCCCTCGATGCCGGACGCAATCCCTTCGCCGAGCTCCTCGCCGAGACCCGCGACCCGCACGGGGGCTGGGCGACACCCGGACCGGACCTCGAGACCACCGCTGTCGCCGTCTCGCTGGCGGGTTCTTCCAGCCTCTCGGCCGAGGTGCGCGCCATCACCTCGGAGTTCGTGCGACACTGTGAGAACCGGGTGCTCGGCATGCGGCTCCAGCCCGACTCCGGCGCGACCTTCGTTGGTGCCCTATGGGGTGGCCTCGAACTAGCCCAGGCGCTGCGGTTCAAGCCGAGCTACCCCGACGCAGTCGGCGACTGTCTGGGCGACCTGCAACGCGCCGACGGTGGGCTCGGGGCGCGGCACTTCGCGATCTCGACGTTGCGGGACACCTGGCGGGGTCTCGACGCCGCCCAATTGCTCGACCATTTACAGTTCGATCAGCTAAGAGAGGACCAGATATGACCGGCTTCAAATACGTCCGCTTTTTCGAGGAGATCGGGATCGAGGACGTGCCCATCGTCGGCGGCAAGAACGCCTCCCTCGGCGAGATGTACCAGAAACTGTCCCACGAGGGCGTCCGCATCCCCAACGGCTTCGCCATCACGGCCGAGGGCTACCGCCACATGCTGAAGGAAGCCGGCGCGCTCGCGCCCCTCCACGAGGCGATCGACAAGCTCGACCCCGAGGACGTCGCCGACCTCGCGCGCTGTGGCAAGCGCGCCCGGGAGATCGTCTACGGCGCCGGGCTGCCCAAGGACCTCGCCGACGAGATCATCGCCGCCTACCGCAAGCTCCAGGAGGAGTACGGGAACGAGGTCAGCCTGGCGGTTCGGTCGTCGGCGACGGCCGAGGACCTGCCGACGGCGAGCTTCGCCGGCCAGCAGGACACCTACCTCAACGTCCACGGCGACGAGAACCTCCTCGACGCCTGCCGGCGCTGCTTCGCCAGCCTGTTCACCGACCGTGCCATCCACTACCGCGTCGACCAGGGATTCGACCACTTCGACGTGGCACTGTCGATCGGCATCATGAAGATGGTGCGCTCGGACCTCGCCTCGTCGGGCGTCATGTTCTCGCTCGACACCGAGTCCGGCTTCCGGGACGTCGTCTTCGTCACCGGCGCCTACGGCCTCGGCGAGAACGTCGTCCAGGGCGCCGTCGACCCCGACGAGTACTACGTCTTCAAGACCACCTTCGAGCAGGGCCACCGCGCCGTGCTGCGCCGCCTCATCGGCGACAAGGCGATCAAGATGATCTTCGTCGAGGGCGAGCAGCGCGTCGCCACCCGGAACGTCCCGACTCCCAAGGCCGACCGCGAGCGGTTCTGCCTGACCGACGAGGACGTCCTCGAGCTCGCCGGGTACGCGATCGCGATCGAGAAGCACTACAACCGGCCGATGGACATGGAATGGGCCAAGGACGGGATCGACGGGCTCCTCTACCTCGTGCAGGCCCGTCCCGAGACGGTCGCCTCGCAGCGCAAGGCGACGAGCCTCGAGACCTACGTCCTCGACGGAACCGGCGAGATCCTCACCACCGGCCGCAGCGTCGGCGAGAAGATCGCCACGGGCAACGCCCGCGTCATCGTCGACGTCTCCCACCTGGCGGACTTCAACGCCGGCGAGGTGCTGATCACGGACATGACGACCCCGGACTGGGAGCCCGTCATGAAGACCGCCGCCGCGATCGTCACCAACCGGGGTGGCAGGACCTGCCACGCGGCGATCATCGCCCGCGAGCTCGGCATCCCGGCGATCATCGGCACGGGAGACTGCACCACGGCCGTGCCGCAGGGCGCCCTCGTCACCGCCTCGTGCGCCGAGGGCGACTCCGGGCGCATCTACAACGGTGAGATCCCGTTCCACGTCGTGCGCACCGAGGTCGAGGGCCTGGAGCGCCCTGAGACCGACATCATGATCAACCTCGGCAACCCGGACCTCGCCTTCAAGACGTCGTTCCTGCCGAACGACGGTGTCGGGCTCGCCCGGATGGAGTTCATCATCAGCGAGTCGATCCGGGCCCACCCGATGGCGCTTCTCCACCCGGAGAAGGTCACGGATCCCGAGGCGACCGCCACGATCGCCCGGCTCACCCGCGGCTACCCCGACGGCGAGACGTTCTTCGTCGAGCGGCTCTCCGAGGGGATCGGCACCATCGCCGCGGCGTTCTGGCCCAAGCCCGTTGTCGTGCGCATGAGCGACTTCAAGACCAACGAGTACGCGAGCCTGCTCGGCGGCGCCGGCTTCGAGCCCGACGAGAGCAACCCGATGATCGGCTGGCGCGGAGCCTCCCGCTACGCACACCCGGCCTATGTCGAAGGCTTCGCGCTCGAGTGCAAGGCGATGAAGCGGGTCCGCGAGGACATGGGGCTCACGAACGTCATCCTCATGATCCCCTTCGTCCGCCGGGTGAAGGAGGCGGAGGCGGTGCTGGCCCAGATGGCCAAGCTCGGACTGTCCCGCGGGGAGAACGGCCTGAAGATCTACGCGATGTGCGAGATCCCGAACAACGTCATCCTCGTGGACCAGTTCGCTCCCCTCTTCGACGGCTACTCGATCGGCTCGAACGACCTCACGCAGCTCTGCCTCGGCGTCGACCGTGACAGCGAGATCGTGGCGTTCGACTACGAAGAGCGCGACGACGGCGTGAAAGAGATGCTGCGCCTCTCCGTCGAGGGATGCCACCGCAACAAGATCCACTCCGGCATCTGCGGGCAGGCGCCCTCGGACTACCCGGAGATGGCCGAGTACCTCGTCGAGATCGGCATCGACTCGATGAGCCTCAACCCCGACACGGTGCTGAAGACGACCGAGGTCGTCCTGGAGCTCGAGCGCAAGCTCGGCAAGGCCCCGAGCGGTCACAAGGCCGCCCACTAGGGCACCCCGGCACCACCTGACCGACCCGCCCGCAGGGACGGGACCGCCGGGAGGCAACTTGGAACGGTCCGAGCCTCGTGCTCGGACCGTTCCGCGTCGCCCGGGGCACCGTCCGGCGACCCGCCGCCCGCCGGGAGGTGTGCGAGACTCGCGGCGTGTTCTGGTTGGTGATCGAGCTGATCGTTACGGGCCTCGTGGTCGGGGCGCTCGGCCGCCTCGTCGTTCCCGGCCCGAACCCGATGGGCATCGGCGCGACGATCGCCGTCGGGCTCGCCGGGACGTTCCTCGGAGGGCTGCTCGGCCGGCTCGTCTTCGGGTGGCGGTACGGCTACTCGTTCGGGCTCGGCTTCCTGCTCGCGGTGGGCTGCACGGCAATGATCGTGCTGGCCGTACAGCACCACGAGCGCGACCACAAGCCCGCTGCCTGACCCAACCGACCGCCTCCGGCCCGCCGGCCCTGGTGCTCAGGCGACGAGGATCCGCCCGCACTGCGCGCAGTGGACGACCTCGCCCGCGGGCGCGTGCCGGCTGTGGTCGAGCTCCGTGGCCGACAGCGCCAGGTGACAGCCGCTGCAGGAGGCGTTGACGAGCCGGGCCACCCCGACACCGTCGAGCCGCACCCGGAGCCGCTCGTACTCGTCCAGCAGTTCCGTCGGCACCTCCGCCGCGAGGTCGGCCCGGCGGATGGCGATCGTCGCCAGCTCGGTGTCGACCGCCGCCTCGGCCGACCCGAGGGCGGCGCGCACTGACGCGATCTCACCGGCCAGCACGGCCCTTTCGCCCGCGAGCCGGTTGAGCTCCACCTCCAGCTCCTCGATGGCCTCCATCACGACGAGCTGCTCGTCGTCGAGCTCGCCGCGGCGGCGCCCGAGGGCGCCCATCTCCATCGCGATCGCCTCCTGGTCACGGAACGAGGGCACCTCACCGGCGCGCAGCTGGTGGTCGATCCGGGTGGTCCGACCCACGAGCTCGTCGACCTCCCCCGCCAGCTCGGCGAGGCGCACCTCCTGGGCGTGGCGCGCGGCGTCGAGCTCCGCCGCCTCCGTGGCGTTCTTCTCGAGCCGCGCCTCGAGCCCGGCGAGCACGTCCCGCTCCGGAAGTCGCGCCCGGCGGTGACGGAGCTGGTCGGCGGCCGTGTCGCCGTCCTGCACGGCGAGCAGCACCTCGAGCGGGACCGAGTGGGCCGACCCGCCTTCGGGAGGGGTCTCCGTCGTCATCGGCGCAGCCGCCGGTGGGGGGTCCCGGCGCGGGCCGCGAGCAGCTCGGTGAGCAGTTCCGGGCTCGCCGCGGCGACCGGGCTGCGCCGCTCGGCGTGGGCCCGCACGACGAGCTCCCGCCCCGACGCCTCCCCCACCGCGGCGCCCGCTTCGCTGCAGACGAGCATGCCGCCGAGGTAGTCCCAGACCCCGAGACCGCTGTCCCCCCACTCGGCGAAGGCGTCGAGGCTGCCGTCGGCGACGGCACAGAGCTCGAGCGCCGCGGCACCGAGGCTTCGCAGCTGGTGCCAGCCCATGTCCCGGGGCGGATAGCCCGAGACGCTGACGATCGCGTCGGCGAGCGAGGTGACCTTGGACGGCGCGATCGGGCGTCCGTCGCGGGTCGCGCCGTGGCCCCGCACGGCCTCGTAGCAGGAGAAGCGGGCCTGGTTGACGACGAGCGCGACGTACGGGCCCATCTCGTCGAGCACGCAGATGCTCGTCGCGTACCAGTGCAGCCCCCGGGAGGCGTTCGTCGAGCCGTCGACCGGGTCGATGACGGCGAGGTACTGGCGGTCCCCCTCGGTCACGCCGCTCTCCTCGCTCAGCACGCCGAGGCCGGCGCCGAGGAGCACCTCGCAGGCGGCGGCGTCGGCGGCGAGGTCGATGCGGAACTGACCCGGCCGGCTCCCCGGCATCGACCAGTCGTCTTCGACCGCGACCGCCCGCGCGACGGCGTAGGCAGCCGCCGACAACGCCTCGAGAATCTCCTCTGCCTGCACCGCCCGCAGGTTACCGGCTGGGAAGGGGGCGATCCGAACTCCGGCCGGGCGGGTGACGGCGGTCGGCGAGCGCCCGCGGCCCGCCGCCTACACTCGCAGATCGATGGCGGTCATCGATGTCGCCGGCTACGTCGCCGAACTGAAGGACCACGCGGTCGAGCACGGCTTCCACGTGCACGACGAGCGGCACTTCGTCGAGACCTACTCACTGCGCCAGTTCTGGGAGGTCGACCTCCACCCCGAGGAGGGCTGCGGCGGTCCGATCGACCTCCACCTGGCGCTCGAGGTCGACCCGCGCACGCTCCTCGACTTCGAGGACGCCGTCGTGGCGCTGCCCGACGACGCCGAGCCGCCGGACAAGTGGACCTTCCCGTTGACCTTCACCTGGGGCATCCCACCGCTGCCGCACGGGCCGGACCTGTTGCGGCTCGCGATCGACCTCGCCGGGGTCGGCGGCATCGAGCTCCCCCTCGAGATCTCGGCGACGGACTCCTTCGGCTCGGTGACCGACCCCCCGGTGCGACGGCTGACCATCGTCGCCCACCGGGACGTCTCGCTCGCACGCGTGCTGGCCGGCGAGGAGCTCCTGTGCGACGCCTTCGACCGCACGCTCGCCGTCAGCCGCTTCCTGCTAGACGCCGCGCCGGCCTGGCTCGCGTCCTAGCGCACGCCCTGGCCGGAGGGCCCTAGAACCGCTCCAGCCAACGCGTCTCGTCCCAGAGGCGCACCCCGCCGATGATGCCGGCCAGGTTGTCGACGACGGTGTACGGCTCGTGCACGGCCCCCCGCAGGTGGCGCGAGTTCCCACCGCCGAGGTAGCAGTGGTCGAAGTTCGTGAGCACCCGGAAGTTCTCGAGCGCAACCATGACGCGTCGGCGCCACCTGCGCGGGCCGATGCGCCGGAGCGGCGCCTCGCCGAGCTGCTGGTTGTAGGTCTGGCCGTTGCGGAACGGCTGGTGGGCGAGCTCGAGGTGCGGCAGGAGCACGCCCTCGTAGAAAAGGGCGGTCCCGACCCCGGTCCCGAACGTCACGACGAGCTCGAGACCCGTGCCCCCGACGACGGCGAGACCCTGCAGGTCGGCGTCGTTGGCGACCCGGGTCGGCTTCCCGAAGGCCGCGGCGAGCGCCCCCACGAGGTCGAACCCCGACCAGGCGGCGACGAGGTCCGGGTCGATCCGTGAGCCGAGCCCCCGCTCCGTCACGAACTGCGGCTCCGTGAGCATGCGACCCCGCCGCACGACCCCGGGGAGCCCGACCGAGACGCGGTCGTGGGCCGGCAGGGGGCGGACGAGCTCGACGAGGGTGGCGACAAACCGCTCCGGCGGCAGCGGATACGGCGTCGGCACGCTCACCCGGTCGGCGACAAGGTGCTCGCCCGTGTCGAGCACCGAGGCCTTCAGGCCGCTCCCGCCGGCGTCGATCGACAGCGTGTACGGCCGGTGCGGCGTCTCGCCGCCGCTTCCCTCGCTTGTCATCGCAGCAACTCCCTCCCGGCGGCCGTGGCGCCCGCGGCGCCACCCAGCGCTTCGTAGGCCGCGAGCAGTTCGAGCAGCGTCCGCACGCCGAACCCCGTGCCGCCCTTGCGGACGTAGCCGTTGGCCTCCTCGGCGCGGGCCGGACCGGCGACGTCGAGGTGCGCCCAGGGCGTCGCGCCGACGAACTCCTCGAGGAGCAGCCCGGCGACGAGGGTGGCAGCCTCACCGGGGACGCCGAGGTTCTTCATGTCGGCCACCTCCGAGTCGAAGCCCGAGCGGTAGCCGGCGGGCAGCGGCAGGCGCCAGAGCGGCTCGCCGGCGCGGGCGGCCGCAACCTCCATCGCCGCAAGCAGCCGGTCGTCGTTGCCCATCAGCCCGGCGATCCGCCTCCCGAGCGCGACCACGACGGCTCCGGTGAGCGTCGCGACGTCGACGATCGCGTCGGGCGACTCCTCGGCCGCCAGGCAGAGGCCGTCCGCCAGCACGAGCCGCCCCTCGCAGTCGGTGTTCAGCACCTCGATCGTCTTGCCGTTGCGGATCCGCACGACGTCGCCGGGCTTGATCGCCCGCCCGCCAGGCATGTTCTCCGTCATCGGCATGATGCCGACCACGCGCACGCCGACGCCGAGACGGCGGCAGGCGCCGAGCACGGCGAGCACCGCGGCCGCGCCGCTCATGTCGTACTTCATCGTCATCATCGACCCGGCCGGCTTCAGCGACAGCCCCCCGGAGTCGAAGGTGATCCCCTTGCCGACAAGCGCCACGGTGGGCGCCGCGGGGTCGTCGGGCCGGTACTCGCCCCGCACGAGCTGCGGCGGCTCCGCCGAGCCCTGCGCGACGCCCGTGAGGCCCCCGAGACCCGCCGCGGCGATCTCCTCGGGTCCCCAGGTCTCGACCGCGAATCCCTGCCGGCTCCCCTCGCCGCGGGCGATCTCGGCGAAGGCGGCCGGCGTGAGCTCACCCGCCGGGGTGTTCACGAGGTCACGGCAGAACACCACCGCCCCCGCGGTGATCTCGCCGCGGGCGCACCCCGCGCCGAGCCCGGCGGCGTCCGGGCCGGCGAGCACGACGCGGCGCAGACGAGGCACCTTGGGCTCGCTTTTCAGGCGGTTGAACCGGTACGCGCCGAGGAGCACCCCCTCGGTGACGGCACAGCCGACCCGGGCCGGATCGAGCGGCCCGCGCGCCACGCCGGACACGTCGAAACCGGCCGAGTCGCAGTGCTCGGCCGCCAGGGCGAGCGCCGCCCCGGCCCGGCGGCACGCCTCGGCGTCGAGCTCGCCCAGCTTGCCCATCCCGACGACGACCTCGAGCACGCCGTCGGGAGCGATGAACGTCGCCGTCTCGCCCGCCGCGCCGGTGCACCCCTGTCGCGCGAGCGGGGTCGCATCGGCCGGCAACGACCCGTCCGGCGCGACCGGGCCGGTGAAGATCGGCCTCGCCCGCGCCGCGACATCTCCTGGAACCGCCGCCGCACCCTCCACTGCCAGGGTCATCGCCCTCAGCCCTCTTCCCTCTTCTCACGGGCGGGCCGGACGGCGCCTTCGGCCTCCCTGGCGAGTGCCCAACACAGATCCGAAAGCCGGTTCACGTAGGCGAGGACCTCACCCGCCCCGTTCCCCTCCACCGCCACCAGACGCCGCTCGGCGCGCCGCACCACCGTGCGCGCCGCGTCGAGCGCCGCGGCCAGGCGGTTCTCGCCCGGCAGGGCGAACCCGTCGATCCGGCCGAGTCCCGCCGCGTGGGCGTCGATCAGCACCTCGAGCCCGGCGACCATCGCCGGCGTGACCGTCTCCTTGCCGCCGCCGGGCGCCGCCACCTCGCCCATCACGGCCCACAGGTCGCGTTCGAGACCTGCCAGCAGGTCGTCAAGGGTACCGCCCCGCGGACACTCGGCGCGGGCGACGCCGAGCGCCGCCTGGGCCTCGTCGAGGGCGCCGAGCGCCTCGACGAGGCCGTGGGACTTGGGGACCCGGGTGCCGCCACGCAGCGACGTCGTCCCGTCGTCGCCCCGGCGCGTGTAGATCCTCACGCCAGCAGCCCCAGCAGCGGCACGAGCTCCTCGGCCGGGGTGAGCGAGCCGTGGCGCGACCGCAGCCGCAACTCCCCGGGGTCGGCCGGGTCGGCGAAGGAGACCGTCCCCCGGGCGACCAGGGCGACGTCGCCGACTCGCCGGCGGAAGGCGTCCGAGAGCGGCCGGCCGAACCAACCGGCGTCGTCGATCTCCGCGAGCGTGCGCACCCAGGCGACCCCGCCGTAGACCTCCCGGGCGGCGGCTGCCACCCGTTCGGCCGCCCCGTCGGCCACGTGGAGCCAGCGGAACCTCCCCTCGCCGGAGAGCCCCGTCACGTCCTCCATGAGGCCCGGATCGAGGCTGAGCGACGGCGAGTCCGTCTCGACCTGGCCGTGGTCCGAGGTGACCGCGAGGCCGCACCCTGCCGGCAGGCGGTTGGCGAGGTCCTCGACGAGCCGGTCCACCGCGACGAGCTCGGCCTCGTAGCAGTCGCCGAGCCCCTCGGAGTGGGCGACCTTGTCGATCCCGTCGTAGTAGGCGTAGACGAACGGCGCGCCGGCAGCGAGCGCCCGCTGGACGAAGACGGCGATCGACGAGCTCACCCGCCAGCCGGAGAGTTCCGCCGCCCCGAGGTGCGCCTGCGAGAAGCCCGAACCGGCGAAGGCGGCGTGGGAGACGACCGGGACGCGTCGGCCGAGGAACGGCTCGACCTGCTGGAACGCCCGGGGACGGATCTCGGCACGGGCGTCGCCCGCGCCGGTCGTCCACCGCAGGACGCTCAGCACGTCACCCCCGGCCCGCAGGCGGTAGCCGAGCACGCCGTGGTCCGCCGGCGCCCGCCCGGTCGTGAGCGAGGTGAGGGCGGCGGCCGTCGTCGTCGGCGCCACCGAGGTGATCGTCGTCGACGCGCAGCTCGACATCACCGGGGTGGCTGCGCGGTGCTCAGCGAGATTGCGCGCGCCGAGGCCGTCGAGGACGAGGAGGACGACCTTGCCGGCACCGGCCAGTGGCGCGGGCAGCCACGCCGGAAGCGCGTCGGCCCCGCGCAGCTCGTCGAGCCGGAGCAGCGTCGGGACGACCTCCGTCAGGCACGCCCCGCCGTAGTCGGGGCGAAGCGGCTCGTCCGGGTCCCCGTCCACATCCCACGTCGCCGCGCCGCCAGCCGGATAAGCCGACGACCCGTTCACTGGCCAGAGCATACGACGGCCCTCGGATGCGCCGTACCATGGGCCAGTGAGGGTTTCGACACGCGGCGACTACGCCTGCCGGGCACTTTTGTCACTCGCGCTGCGCGACGACGGCGTCACGCCGACATCCGTGCGCGACATCGCCCAGCGGACGGGGCTGCCCCAGCCCTACCTCGAACAGATCCTGCTCGCGCTCAAAGGCGCCGGGCTCGTTCGCTCCAAGCGCGGCGTCGGCGGTGGCTACGTGCTCGCCCGGCCGGCCGAGGCGATCACGCTCGGCGAGATCGTCTCGGCGGTCGACGGCCCGATCGTCGTCGGCGACTTCGGCCTGCCCCATGAGAACGGCGCCTGCGACCACGAGGGTCAGTGCGTGCTGCTCGACCTTTGGGCCGACGTCAGCGAGCACATGCGGCGCCACCTCGACTCGTTCCGCCTGAGCGACGTGGTCCTGCGCGCCCGCAACGCGCTCCCGGCCGGCGCGGCACGCTCCTGACCCGGTCCGGACCGCAAACTCCCTCCTAGCGGCCCCTCCCGCCTCCTCGCGGGCGGCGGCGACCACCGACCCCGGCCCCACTTCCTCTCCCGGCGGCCCCGGAGGCACCCGGATCCGCCTCCCTACCTGGCGATGGAATGGATCCGCCCCCCGCGGCGTTGGACAAGGTGCCGGCCCGTCCTGGAGGACCGGGAATCTCAGATCCAGGCGCAAGGAACGGAGACGACGCCATCACCACGACATATGCGGACGAGGCGGTTGAGCACGCCAGCGGGGGCCCCGACATCATGCGGCTCTTCCTGGACGACATCGGCCGGTACCCGCTGTTGGGTGCCGCCGAGCAGGTCGCGCTGGCCCAGAGGATCGAACACGGCGACGCCGTAGCGAAGAACGAGATGATCGCCGGCAACCTCCGGCTGGTCGTGCACTGGGCCCGCCGGTACCAAGGGCGCGGGGTCGATCTCACCGACCTTGTCCAGGAGGGCACCTTCGGCCTGATGCGGGCCGTCGAGAAGTTCGACTGGAAGCGCGGTTTCAAGTTCTCCACCTACGCGACCTGGTGGATCCGTCAGTCCCTGCAGCGGGCCGTGCAGTCCAAGGGCCGGGCGATCCGCCTGCCCGAGGACGCCGTCGCCGCCGAGAACGCGGCCGAGCGAGCCGGTGAGCGCAACGAGCGGCACCTGCCCCGCGTCGTCGCCAGCCTCGACCAGCCGGTCGCGACCGACGCCAACGCGACGTTGGGCGACCTCATCGCCGCCGACGACACGTCGGTCGCCGACGACGTCGTCGAGACCATCGCCAGCGAAGGCTTGGAGGAGGCCATCGGGCGCCTGCCCGAGCTCGAGCGCTCGGTCGTCGGACTCCGCTTCGGTCTCGGCGGTCAACCCCCCGCCTCGCTCGAGTCGACGGCGCGGGCTCTCGGCATCGGCGTCCGCCGGGTCCGCAGCCTCGAGACCTCAGCCCTCCGCCTGCTCGCAGCCCAACCCGAGGTCAGCACCTTCCACACCGCCGCCTGACCGGTTGCTCAGGTCAGGCGGGCCAGCACCTCCACCAGGTCCGCCGGCAGCGGCGCCTCCCACTCGCAGGTCTCACCTGTCGTGGGGTGGATGAGGCGCAGTTTCCCGGCGTGGAGAAAAGGCCGCTGCAAACCGGTCTCGGCGCGCACCGCCGGGGCCAAGGCCCCCCCGTAGCGCGAGTCCCCCGCCACCGGGTGGCCGATCGCCGCAAAATGGACCCGGATCTGATGGGTCCGACCCGATTCCAGCGTCACCTCGGCGAGGGTCGCCCCCATCGGCTCGACGTAGCGCGTGAGCACCCGGTAGCGCGTCCGGGCGGCCCGGCCGCCGACCGTCACCGCCATGCGCGTCCGGTCCCGCGTCGAACGCCCGATCGGCGCGTCGATCGTGCCCTCGTCGGCAACCAGCCTGCCGAGCACGAGCGCGGTGTAGATCCGCCCCATCGTCCGCGCCGACAGCTGGCCCGTCAGCGCCCGCCAGGCGGCGGGGTTTCGCGCCACGACGAGCAGGCCGGAGGTGTCCTTGTCGAGCCGGTGGACGATCCCGGGGCGCCGCGGGCTTCCCGCTCCCTCCTCGGCGGCCCCGACGAGGTCCGGGAACCGCGCGACGAGCCCCGCCGCCAGCGTCCCGGTGCGGTGACCGGCCCCCGGGTGGACGACCACACCGGCCGGCTTGTCGACGATGATGAGGTCGGCGTCCTCCCAGACCACGGCGAACGGCACGCTCCCCGCAGGAGCCGCGGACAGTGCCGATTCGTCCTCTAGAAGTTCGGCACCGATCTCGAGACTCTCCCCGGCCGCGACACGCGCGTGGCGCGAGGTCACGGGCCTGCCCGCGAGCCGCACGCCGCCGGCGGCGATGAGCGCGGCGACGACGCTGCGCGACCTCCCGGTGACGAGGGCGACCGCCCGGTCGACGCGTTCCCCGTCGAGCGCTGCCGGCACGATCAGCGTCGTCGTCACGCGCCGGCCTCGTCCTCCTTGGCCTCCGCCAGGCGCCACCAGAAGCTCGCGACGAGCAGCACCGCCCCGACCACGATCGAGAAGTCCGCGAGGTTGAAGGTCGGCCAGAACCCGAAATGGACGAAGTCGACCACCGCGCCGTGGCGCCCGCGGAAGATCCGGTCCGCGAGGTTCCCCAACGCCCCGCCGAGGATCAGACCGGTCCCGACGGCGACCGGGTAGCTCGGCGCGGCGCGCGCGAACCAGATCAGAACGATGACGAGCACGGCACCAATCACGAGGATCGGAACCGTCAACCCCGAGCCGAGGGAGAAGGCGACCCCCGAGTTGAACGACAGCGCGAACGACAGCGGCCCGAGGAGGTGGATCGGACCGTTCCGCAGCCGGTCCAGGGCAACCGACTTCGTCGTCTGGTCCGCGGCGACGACCGCGCCCGCCGTGAGAGCGACGACCCAGACGCGGTGCGACCTGCGTACCCCGGAAACCGGGCGCTCGGCGTCGCTCACCGCCGCGACAGCCCTCCGCTCTTGCAGGCCATGCACAGGCGCGCATACGGCAGTGCCTCGAGCCGGGGCTTCGGGATGAGCTCGCCACAGCCCTCACACACGCCGTACTTGCCGCTCCCGATCTTCGCCAGCGCCGCCTCTATCTCGACGACGCCTTCGAGCGCCTGGGCCGACAGCGTGAGATCCCGCTCGCGATCGACGGCGACCGTCCCGCCCTCGCCTGACTCCTCGTCGAACTGGATGTCCCCCGGCTCCATCTCGGCGACGAGCAGGTCCGCCTCTTCTTGCAGCGAATTCGCCTGTTCGAGGTAGGTCGCCCGCTCCCGCTCGAGCACGTTGCGCTGGTGGTTGAGGAAGCGCTCCTCCGTGTAGCCCTTACGTGGGGCGCGGACCGGGGCCGGGCGCGCCGCCGCCTTCGCCGGGACCTTCCCCGGAGCGCGCCGCGCCGGCAGTTCCGCGGTCTTCGTGGCAGTCCGGCTGCCACCCCGCGCCGGTGACTTCGCCCCGGCGGCGACGGACTTCTTGGCCGGGACCTTCTTGGCCGGGACCTTCTTGGCCGGGACCTTCGCGGCTGGCGCCTTCTTGGCCGGGGCCTTCGCGACTGGCGCCTTCTTGGCCGGGGCCTTCGCGGCTGGCACCTTCTTGGCCGAGGCCTTCGCGGCTGGGGCCTTCACCGCGACCGCCTTCGCGGCTGGGACCTTCACCGCGACCGCCTTCGCGGGGACGACCTTCTTCGCGACCGTCTTGCTCGCGGAGCTGACTTTCTTGGCCGCGGCCCGCTTCGCAGTAGGCGCCGCGCCTGTCGCGCTCTTCTGCGCGCTCCGGGCGGGGCCGGCTGCCCGGGCAGCGGCCTTCGCCGGGGCTGGTTGCGGCGTGCGGCCCGCCACCGCGGGCGACGAGGGTGCCTTCGCATCCGGTCGCTCGGGGCGACCCGCGACCTTGCCGATGGCCTTTCTCGTCTTGGCCACCGCCTTCGTCGCACGCGCGACGATCGAACGCCGCGGCGAGGCGTGCGTCGCGGTCTTTGCGTCGGCTCTTCCGCTGGACTTCGTCATCTTGTGGGGCATGGTGGGTTGATGCACCTCTCCGAATGAGGGGATGAGGTTACCCGATCGTCACGTCTACCGTCGTACGCGTGACGTCAGCGATTGGCGCGGGCATTCCTCGGGCTACCGGGGCGGGTTTCGGCCTTCGTCACGGCATCATCGAGCACGCGCCGGACCTGGGTGACCTCGACGCCTCGGACGCGCAGACGCTTCATCCGGCTACGTTCCCCGCCGACGAGTTCGACTGCCCCCTTCGGGACCCCGAGCAGCTCGGCGACGAGCTCCTCGCAAGCGACGTTGGCGCGACCGTCGACCGGTGGCGGGGCGACCCGCACATGGAGCGCGTCACCTCTCGTGCCCGTCACGGCGGCTCTGCCTGCGCCGGGCTGCACATACAGCCGGAGGACGATCGTCGACCCCTCGGCGCCCTTTTTCGCCTTGGATCCCCCGCCCGGCGCCTCCTGCTCGATGTCGAACAGGTCCTCTGCCATGGGCGCATACTCTAGGGCAATGCCAGAACAAACGAGGCCGGACTCGTACCCCGCTGTCCCGGCGACACCGGACTACCCGGCTCTCGAGGAGGCGACGCTCCGCTACTGGCAGACCGACGGCACCTTCGCCGCCTCCGTCGAGTGCCGCGACGTCGACAACGAGTACGTCTTCTACGACGGGCCGCCGTTCGCGAACGGGATGCCCCACTACGGGCACCTCCTCACGGGATTCGTCAAGGACGCGATGCCGCGCTACCACACGATGCGCGGCCGCCGTGTCGAGCGTCGCTTCGGCTGGGACTGCCACGGTCTGCCCGCCGAGCACGAGGTCGAGCGCGAGCTCGGCGTCTCAGGACGCGCCCAGATCACCGCCTACGGGATCGACCGTTTCAACGACCGCTGCAGGACCTCGGTGCTGCGCTACACCGCGGCCTGGGAGCGCTACGTCACCCGCCAGGGACGGTGGGTCGACTTCGAGAACGACTACAAGACGATGGACGCTTCGTACATGGAAAGCGTCATCTGGGCCTTCAAGACGCTCTACGAGCGCGGGCTCGTCTACGAAGGCCTGCGCGTGCTGCCTTATTGCTGGGAGTGCGAGACGCCGCTTTCGAACTTCGAGACGCGCCAGGACGACGCGTTGCGCGAGCGCGTCGACCCGGCCGTCACCGTGGCGATCACGCTCGATCCGGCCCCCGGCACGAGCGGCCCGGCCGCCGGGGAGGTGCGCGCCCTCACCTGGACGACGACCCCGTGGACGCTGCCGTCGAACCTCGCGCTCGCGGTGGGCGCGTCGATCACGTACGCGGTCTACGAACGCGACGGCGTGCGCTACCTGATCGGTGAGTCCCGGGCCGCCGAGTACGGCCCCGAGCTCGCCGGTGCCGAGCTCGTCGGCACGGTGGCGGGCGCCGAGCTCGTCGGGCGGACCTACCGCCCGCTCTTCGGCTACTTCGCCGCCGAGCCGAACGCCTTCCGCGTGCTCGCAGCCGACTTCGTCACCACCGAGGAGGGGACGGGCATCGTCCACATGGCGCCCGGCTTCGGCGAGGACGACCAGCGGCTCTGCGAGTCGGCGGGGATCGCCGTCGTCTGCCCGGTCGACGACCGGGGTTGCTTCGACGAGACCATCCCCGAGCTCGCCGGGACGCAGGTCTTCGAGGCGAACGAGCGAGTCATCGAGCGTCTCGGCGAATCCGGTTCCCTCGTGCGGCGCGAGGAGTACGTCCACAACTACCCGCACTGCTGGCGATCCGACACGCCGCTCATCTACCGCGCGATGAGCTCGTTCTTCGTCGAGGTCACCGCCATCAAGGACCGGATGGTCGAGCTGAACCGGCGGATCCACTGGGTTCCCGAGCATGTCGGTCCGGGAGCTTTCGGCAACTGGCTCGAGGGGACACGGGACTGGTCGATCTCGCGCAACCGCTTCTGGGGGACCCCCATCCCGGTCTGGAAGAGCGACGACCCCGCCTACCCCCGCGTCGACGTCTACGGCAGCCTCGACGAGCTGGAGGCCGACTTCGGCGTCCGCCCCGCTGACCTCCACCGCCCGGGGATCGACGCGCTCACGCGGCCGAACCCCGACGACCCGACGGGGCGCTCGACGATGCGGCGGGTCGAGGACGTCCTCGACTGCTGGTTCGAATCCGGCTCGATGCCTTTCGCGCAGCTGCACTATCCGTTCGAGAACGCGGTGCGTTTCGAGGAGCACTTCCCGGCCGACCTCATCTGCGAGTACGTCGGCCAGACCCGGGGCTGGTTCTACACGATGCACGTGCTGGCGACGGCGCTGTTCGACCGGCCGGCCTTTGCGCACTGCATCGCCCACGGGATCCTTCTCGGCAACGACGGCCGGAAGCTGTCGAAGCGCCTCAAGAACTTCCCCGACCCCGAGGAGTTCTTCGCCAGCGACGGCGCCGACACGATGCGCTGGTACCTGCTCTCCTCGCCGGTGCTACGCGGGCTCGACGCCGTCATCGAGGAAGCCGCGATGTCGGAGCCGGTGCGCGTGGTGCTCAACCCGATCTGGAACTCGTGGCACTTCCTCTCCCTCTACGGCCGCAGCGACGGCGTCGTCGGGTGCGTGCGGCGCGATCAACAGGGGCTGCTCGACCGCTACATCCTCGCCAAGACGCGGGTCTTTCTCGAGACCGTGACGGCGGCGTTTGACGCCTACGACCTTGCCGGCGCGGCGGCGGCCTACTCGGGCTTCCTCGACGCCCTCACGAACTGGTACATCCGCCGCAGCCGGGAACGGTTCTGGCGGTCGTTCTCCGGCGACATCGCGGCCGACGCCGACAAGACCGACGCCTACGACACGCTCCACACCGTGCTCGAGGTGCTCTGCCGCGTCGCCGCGCCGCTGCTGCCCTTCCTCGCCGAGGAGATCTACCGGCAGCTCTCTGGCGCCCGCAGCGTCCACCTCGCCGACTGGCCCGACCCCGAGGAGCTCCCCGCCGATCCCGCCCTCGTCGAGTCGATGGATCTCGTCCGCGAGGTGTGCTCGGCCATCCACTCGGTGCGCAAGGCGGCGGGACTGCGCGCCCGCCTGCCGCTGGCGCGGGTCACCGTCGCCCACCACGGGGCCGCCGGGCTCGGGCCCTTCACCGACCTCATCGCCGAGGAGGTCAACGTGAAGGCGGTCACGCTCACACCGGACCCCGAGGCGTACGCCGCGACGTCGCTCGCCGTCGTCCCCGCGGCGATCGGACCACGTCTCGGTGCCGCCACCCAGCAGGTGATCCGGGCGGTCCGCGCCGGCGAGTGGGAGGCGCTGGGCGACGGCAGGATCGCCGTCGCCGGGGTCGTCCTCGAGCCCGGCGAGTTCGACCTGCGCCACGTGCCGCGGGATCCGGCCGCCGGGCGCGTCATCGACGACGAGCGTGGCGTCGTCGTCCTCGACACGGAGCCCACCCCTGAGCTCGAGGCCGAGGGCACGGCGCGCGACCTCGTGCGCCTCGTCCAGCAGGCCCGCCGGGACGCCGATCTCGTGATCAGCGACCGGATCGATCTCGTCCTCACCGTGCCGGGCGACGTCGGCGCCGTGCTGTCGGTCTGGGGCGCCGAGCTCCGCCGCCAGACACTGGCGGAGTCACTCGCCGTCGTCACCGCCGACGGCGGCGCCGGGGCGCCGGACGGCGCGTTCCAGGGCGAGTACGAACTCCCCGACGGCCGGACGGTCACGGTCTGTCTCGGGCGCGCCACCGGCGCGGGAGCTCCACCCGCCTAATCGGGATCGACCACCTCGCCTGATCAACGAGCGAGGCTGGTCAACCGAGCCACCGACCGGTGAGCACTGGTTCCGCCAGGGCTTCGAGCCCTAGGGCTAGATCGTGCCCCGGTCCAAGCCAGCGAGCACACCTGGGTGCTCGCCGGTGCCGCGCGTCCTGGGAGCGTCCCGAGAAGGGAACGACCGCTGTGGTCGACAGACCTACCGGCGCGGCCGGTTCACACCATCCACCCCGGCTCCCCGGTGCGGGCCCACCCCCGAGGACTCAACGCCGACGCGACGCCAGTCGTTGGGGGGGAGACCTTCGTCCGATGCGGCCCGCGGATCCGCTCAGGCCGTCCAACCGCCATCGCGGTGGCCCGGCCGGGGCGGGGTCGACCGCATCGAACGCCGGCCGCTGCCCGGTGAGGCGTCGAGGTCGGCGCCGCGGGCCCAGCGCTGCCACAGCGCCTCGTCCGGGTCGTCGCTCTCCGCCGAGTCCACCGCGTGCAGGTTCCGCCCGTTGGGCGGCCGGGGAGGCTCGTCGCGGCCGGCGTCGTCGTCGGTCAGCCCGAGCTGGGCGGCGAGGCTCTGGCGGTGCGGGCGCTCCTCGGCCGCCGGCCGGAAGACGGCCGGCGCCTCGCCGGTGTCCTCGTCGTCATCCAGGCCGTCGCCGGCTTCGTCGTCGACCGGCCCGGGCTCCGGTGCCGTCGGCATCGCGACCGTGTCGTCGGCCGGCACGTCGGCCGGCTCGACCGACCGGACGAGGGGCTCGCGGTCGATGCTCAGCATGCTGCCGAGGCTCTCGAGCGCGGCGGACAGCGCCGCCGAAATCCTTCCCCGCTCGGCGAGGGCGAACCGGCCGAGCTCCTCGATCTCCCTCTCGAGCTGGGCCTGGCGCGCCTCGAGGTCGATGATCCGCTGGCGGGCATCCCGCTCGGCGTCCGAACGGAGGCGGCCGGCCTCCTCGCGGGTCGAGGCGGCCAGCGCCGCGGCCTCCTGGCGCGCGTCCTCGAGCAGGGTCGCGGCCTCCTCGCGGGCCTCGCGCACGGCGAGGTCGGCGGTGCGCTGGGCCAGCACGAGCGTGCGGCGCAGGCTCTCGTCGTCAAGGTCCGGGCCCTCGGCGTGCTCCGGCTTCTCGCGGACCGCGCCCAGCTGGGCCTTGAGGTCGTCGATCGCGACGGCGACCCGTTCCAGGAACTCGTCGACCTCGTCGGTGTCGTACCCGCGCAATCGCGTGACGAACTCCACGTCGCGCAGGACTTGTCCGGATATTTCCATGTCAGCATGGTACGCGGCCAATAACCGCAGCTGGTGGATACCGCCACCCGCCGCGGCCCGCGCCTCAGCGCCTCGCCAGCACCGAGACGAGGATCTCCAGCCCGACGAGGACGACGAGCGGCGACAGGTCGACCGCCCCGCCGCCGACGCGCAGCGGCGGCAGCACGCGCCGGACCGGCGCGAGGACCGGGTCCGTGAACCTGCCCAGCACCCGCTCGAAGCGCCCCATCCCCGACCACGGGTTCGTCGGGAACCAGGTGAGCATGATGCGGACGAACAGCACCAGGATGTAGAGCTGGATCACCTCGACGACGATGTGGAGGATCACCGCCGCCCTCCGAGCCTGCCCGCGCCCGCCTCGGGCCTAGGGCCGGTAGAGGCCACGCTGCTGCAGGCGCAGCCGCTCCTCGGGTGAAACCTCGACGTTGGAGGGGGCGAGCAGGAAGACCTGGTCGGCGACCTTCTCCATCTGGCCGTCGAGCGCGTAGGTCAGCCCGGAGCAGAAGTCGATCATGCGCCGCGCCAGATCGCGCTCGCTCACCTGCAGATTGACGATCACCGGGCTCCCCTGCTTCACGAGATCGCCGATCTCCTGGGCGTCGCGGAAGTGCACCGGCGCGACGACGTGGACCTTGCTGGCCGCGAACGTCCCGGCGGCGAGCGGCCGGACCGCGGCGCCGCCGATCGGGCGGACCGTCGCCGTGGGGCCGCGGCTCTCGGCCTCGTCGCCGGGTGCGTCGGGGTAGACCGCCCTGTCCCCCAGCGAGGACGGCGCGCCGGTCGTTGCGCCCTCGGAGTAGAACTCCTCCTCCTCGATGTCCCGCAGGCCGAGGTAGGCGAGTGCTCTGTTCATGAACGACGACATCGGTCTCCTTCTTGGCCGAGCCTATTCTCGCATCGCTGCTCGCGCGGCACGTGGACCGAACAGCGCCCGTCCGACACGGACCATCGTCGAGCCCTCCGCCACGGCGATCTCGAAGTCGTCGCTCATCCCCATCGACGCCTCGGCCAGCCCGAGTTCCGCCACGAGGCTAGAGACGGCGGCGAAGCAACGCCGCGCGCCGTCGGCGTCACCCGGCGCGGCCACGGTCATCAGTCCCTGCACGTCGAGGCCCAGCCCGACGAGCCCCTCGACGAGCCGGCCCGCCGCGTCGGGCGCGACGCCCCCCCGCCCCGGCAGTCCCGTCGTGTCGACCTCGACGAGCACGGCGGCGCCCGGCGCGTGGCGGGCGAGCGCGACCCCCTCCTCGAGGCGGTCCACCGTCTCGTACAGCCCGACGTAGGGCGCCAGCCGCGCCACGCTGCGGCGCTGGATGCCACCGATGAGGTGCCAGCACACTCCGGCGTCCCGCCCCGCCGCCTGAAGCCGGGCCGCCTTGGCGACGAGCTCGTCGGCGTAGTTCTCGCCGAGGTCGCGACAGCCCGCCGCTAGCGCCGCCTCGGCGGCCCCCGGCGCGAACCCCTTGGTGACGGCGACGATCCGCACCCTCGCGGCGTCGCCGCCGGCGGCCGCGATCCGCCGGCGCAGCTCGGCCAGACGCGCGCCGACGTCACCGAAGCCGGTCCCGCCGGGGCCCGTCACGGCGACTCCAGCCACACGCCGAGCAGGTGGCGGGCCGTGTCGCGTCGCTTGCGGTAGCTGAAGTACGCCCCCGAGCACGCCGTGCACTCCCCCACCTCGCCGACGAGGTCGACTCCGGCGCCGGCGAGCCGGCCCCGCACGGCCGCCGGCAGGTCGAGTGCGGGCGATCCGTCGGCCGTCTCGGCCACCACGCCGGGGCCGAGACGGTGGCCCAGCGCGGCGAGCTCGGCCGCGCCGAACGGGTAGCACTCGGCGTGGATGCACGCCGAGACGACCGCCTCGATCGTCGACGCCCCCAACCGGCGCATCGCCGCCGCCGCCTCCTCGACCACCCCGGCGGCGAGTCCCCGCCAGCCGGCGTGGGCGACACCGATCACGCCCTCCGGGCTGGCGAGCCCCACCAGCGGGCAGTCGGCGCCGAGCACGCCGAGCGCCGTCGAGGCGGCGGTCGTGACGATGGCGTCCGCGCAGGCGGGCTCGGCCACGGCGCCGCCGACCACGAGCACGGCCGCCCCGTGCACCTGGCGGACAAAGGTCCACGGCAGGGCCACGAGCGCCGCCGCGACCGGGTCACCGGGTCTCCCGCCGAGGCGCGCCGGACGGGCGTCACCGTCGGCGGCCGAGGTCGTCGCGACGACGGCGTTTCCGGTCAGGTGGTGGCGCGCCGGCGAATCGGCCCCTCAGCGCAGGAACGACGGGACGTCGAACTCGTCGTCACCGAGGTCGAGATCGTCGTCGTCGACGGCGAACGACTCCGTCGTGTGGTAGCCCTCCGGTGGGTGCGGGTACTGGGCGCCGTAGGGGGAGCTCTCCTCCGTCTCGCGCCCCGGCGGGCCGAAGCTCGACTCGTCGAAGGTGTCGAAGCCCGCGGCGATGACCGTCACGCGCACCGCGTCGCCCAGCTCCTCGTCGATGACGCTGCCGAAGATGATGTTCGCGTCCGGGTGGGCGATCGCATGGATCGCCTCGGCCGCCTCGTTCACCTCGAACAGCCCGAGATTGCTCCCGCCGGCGATGTTGAGCACGATGCCGCGCGCGCCGTCGATCGAGGCCGACGAGAGCAGCGGGCTCGTGATCGCGTGGTGGGCGGCGGTGAGCGCCCGCCCCTCGCCCGAGGCGATGCCGACGCCCATGATCGCCGAGCCGGCGTCGTGCATGATCGTGCGCACGTCGGCGAAGTCGGTGTTGATGAGCCCCGGCATGTTGATGAGATCGGTGATGCCCTTCACACCCTGCAACAGGATATTGTCGGCCATTTTGAAGGCTTCCACCATCGTCGTGTTGGAGTCGGCGAGCGTCAGCAGGCGGTCGTTCGGGATGACGATCAACGTGTCGACCTGCTCGCGCAACCGCTCGATCCCTTTCTCCGCCTGCATCGCGCGCCGACGCCCCTCGAAGGCGAACGGCTTCGTCACGATCGCCACGGTCAGCGCGCCGAGCTCGCGCGCCACCTCGGCGACGACGGGCGCTCCGCCGGTGCCGGTGCCGCCCCCTTCCCCGGCGGCGATGAACACCATGTCGGCGCCTTTCAGGGCCTCGCCGATCTCCTCGACGTGGTCGAGCGCGGCGGCGCGCCCGACCTCCGGGTCGCTACCGGCACCGAGCCCGCGCGTCAGCTGGCGGCCGATGTCGAGCTTGAGATCCGCCTCGCTCAGCAGCAACGCCTGCGCGTCCGTGTTCACGGCGACGAACTCGACGCCGCGCAGCTCCGAGTCGATCATGCGGTTCACGGCGTTGACGCCGCCGCCGCCGATCCCGACGACCTTGATGACGGCGATGAAACTCTGCGCTGCCTCGGACATCTGTGACGCTGCCTTCCTGCCGCGAACCACGCCAGCGTCGGGGACTACGCCCCCGACGGCGACCCAGAGGTCCCGAGCCCCGCCGTCTGTGGTCCCCCGAACATCTCCCTGGCGACCATACGCCGTCACCGCCCCCATCTGACCAACTGCGGACCGGACCCGGGCCACCGGAGCGTCTCAGGCACGCGTGAGCGAGGCCGACCATAGGACCGGCACCTCATGGGGTCAAGACCGGATCAGACGGTGCGCGCAGGTCGATTGTGGCAATACCTTGCAGTGAAACCTTCGAAAGCACCGTCGCGAGCGCCACCATCTTCTCGGCGAGACCGCTGTCGGACCCGAAGATCACCTGCGGCGCCCCGCGCAGCACGGCGACGACCCCGAGGCCCGGCTCCGTCTTCAGCGCCGCCACCCGGGCGGCCAGACTCGGCGGCAGTGCCGCCGCCGTGACCAGCAGCGCCGCCGCACCCCGCTCCCTCCCGCCCGGCGCCGGCGGCGGGGCCAGCCCCTCGACGGTGACGAGCCCGGACGGGTGCCCCGGCACGTCGGCGAGGACCCGCCCGGTGACGTCGAGGAGGGCGCCACCACCCGACTCGAGCCGCACGACCGCCACGGCGTGGCGCTCCGTCACGACGACGCGGGCGCTCGACGGGAACGACACGCTGACCGACGCCGTCTTCACCCACGGCAACCGCTCGATGGCGTGGGCGTCGGCCAGGGTGTTGACGTCGATGAGCGGCGGGTCACCGGCGAGGCCACCCGCCGCGAGGATCGCCGCCCTTGTCGTGTGCTGCGCGCCCCTGACGGTGACGTGGCGCGCCGAGACGAGCGGCGAGTGCGCGATGGCGAACAGCCCTCCGGCGATCGCGACGACGAGGAGGACGCCGATCAGTCCCTTCAGTCGCCTCCGGCCCGCCTGGCGGGCGACCCCGGCACGACGCGCGCTGATCCGCCGGTCGATCTCCTGGTGGCGGTCCCCGTCGGGCCGCCCCGGCGGCGCCGGCCGGCCTGGGGCCGTCACGGGGCGAACCCCACGAGGCAGATCTCGGGCTCGAGCTCGACACCGCACCGTTCGGCGACGAGCCGGCGCACCTCGCAGATGAGGCCGTAGACCTGGTCGGCCGAGGCGCCCGGCTCGACCTCGATGAAGTTGGCGTGCGCCGCGGAGACCCGCGCGCCGCCGATGCGCAGGTCCTTCAGGCCCGCAGCCTCGATCAGCCGCCCCGCCGAGTCCCCCGGCGGGTTCTGGAAGACCGACCCGGCGTTGCGCCCCCCCGGCTGGTTCTCCCGCCGCCAGGCGACGATCTCCGCGATGCGGGCGGCCGACTCGTCCCGGTCTCCCGCCTCGAGGGCGAAGCAGGCCTGCACCACGACCTCGTCGGGGCGCACACAGGAGTGGCGGTAGGAAAGGGCGAGTGCGTCTCGCCCGACCGTCCGGTCCGACCCCGTCCGCAGGTCCACGAGCCGGGCTGAGACGAGACGGTCGGCGGTCTGGCAACCGTGGCCGCCGGCGTTCATCCGCACGGCCCCGCCGACCGAGCCGGGGATGCCGACCGCCCACTCCATGCCGGCCAGTCCGGCCTCGGCCGTCGCCCGGGCCAGCGCCGGGTAGGCGACCGCCCCGCCGGCGACGACACGGTCCTTGTCGGCCCGCCAGCCGGCGAAGCTCTCACCGAGCACGACGCAGAGCCCCGGGAACCCCGCCTCGGCGACGAGCAGGTTCGATCCCCGCCCGACAACGAGCACCTCGATCCCGCTCGCGGCGACCGCCGCGACCACGGCCGCCAGGTCGTCCTCGTCGTCGACGACCGTCAGCAGCGCCGCGGTTCCGCCGAGCCGGTAGGTCGTGCGCGCGCCGAGCGGCGCGGCGAACCGCGCCGCCCCGCCGAGGCGCGCCGCGGCGGCCTCGACGGCCGGATCGCCGGCGGGCCGGACGGGCGGGGGCACCACGGCCCTCCTAGTCGGCCTTCCCGGCGAGCAGGTCGCCGGCGAGGCTCGTCACGTCGCCGGCGCCGAGCGTGAGGCAGCAGTCGCCCGGACGCAGCGTCCGGCGCAGGTGCCCGATGAGCTCGGCGCGCTGGGGAACGTAGGAGACGGTGGCCCCGGGATGAGCGGCCAGCACGGCGTCGACGACGAGCCGGCCGGAGACCCCGGGCCGGGGGGCCTCGCCGGCCCCGTAGATGTCGGTGACGTACAGCTCGTCGGCATCGACGAAGGAGTCGGCGAACTCGCCCGCCAGCGCCGCGATCCGCGAGTAGCGGTGCGGCTGGAAGACGCAGACGATCCGGCGCCAACCGCCCCGCCTCGCCGTGGCGAGCGCCGCCGCGACCTCGCCCGGCAGGTGGGCGTAGTCGTCGACGAGGGTCGCCCCCTGCGCCTCCCCGCGGAACTCGAACCGGCGCGCGACGCCGCCGAAGCGCGCCAGCGCCCGGCGCACCGCGTCGGCGTCGACGCCGACGGCGGCGGCTGCCGCCGCGGCTCCGGCGGCGTTCAGGGCGTTGTGCCGCCCCGGCACCGGCAGCGAGAGCGCGCCCGACCCTTGCGGGCCGGTCAGCACGAAGCTCACGTCCGAGCGTCCGCCGGCGAACTCGCTGATCCGCCAGGCCGAGCTGTCGGCGAACCCGTAGCTCGTGGCACCGGGCGGCGCGAGTCCGGCCACGAGCGGGTCGTCGCCGTACACGACGGCGCGCGCCGCGGCGGCGAGAAAGGCCGCGAACGCCTCCGTCAGGGCCGAGAACGACCCGTAGTGGTCGAGGTGGTCCCGCTCGACGCTCGTCACGACGGCGATCTCCGCCGCCAGCTCGAGGAACGTCCCGTCGCTCTCGTCGGCCTCGATGACGAGCCACTCGCCCTCGTCCCACACCGCCCCGGAGCCGATCTCGTTGATCTCCCCGCCGATGATGAACGACGGCGACAGGCCCGCCTCGACGAGGATGAGGGCGAGCATCGAGCTCGTCGTCGTCTTGCCGTGGGTCCCGGACACGGCGACCGTGCGCTTCAGCCGGCTGATCGCCCGCAGCAGCTCGGCGCGGCGGTGCACGGTGATCAGGCGCTCATTCGCCGCCACGACCTCGACGTTCGTGGGGGCCACCGCGCTCGAGATCGCCAGGAACTCGGCGGTGCCGATGTTCGCCGGGTCGTGCCCGATCGCGATCCGCACGCCCAGCGCGCGCAGCCGGTCCAGCGGCACGCCGTCTTTCAGGTCGCTGCCACTCACCTCGTGCCCCATCGCGACGAGCACCGTGGCGATCGCGCTCATCCCGGCGCCGCCGACGCCGACGATGTGCACCCGCCGGGGACGGGAAAGATCCGGCTCGCTCACTGGCCCTCCTCAGGTCCGGCGCCACCCCGGGCGGTCGCGCCCTTGTTCGTCCACCTGCCGGCGGCGACGTCACAGACCAGCGACGCCACGGCGCCGGCCGCGTCGCGCCGGCCGGCGCGGCGCGCGGCCTCACCCATCGCGCCAAGGCGCGCCGGGTCGTCGAGCAGCGCGACGACCGCGCCGAACACGCGCTCCGGCGTCGCCTCGTCGTCTCTGACGAGCACCGCCGCGCCCGCCTCGCACAGCCAGGCGGCGTTCTTGGCCTGGTGGTCCGACGGCGCCCCCGGCAGCGGCACGAGGATGCTCGGCGTGCCGATCGCCGCCAGCTCGGCGACCGTCGAGGCCCCGGCGCGCCCGACGACCAGATCGGCGGCGGCGAACAGCTCGGCCAGATGGTCCTCGTAGGCGACGACCCGGTACTCGAGCCCCGGGCGGTCGGTGAGCCCCGCCGCTGCGGCGGCGGCCGTCACCGCGGCCAGCGAACGCCGCCCGCAGACGTGGTAGACGACGGCGTCGCCGCGCCCGCCCATCAGCCCGGCGAGCCCGATCGCCGCCTCGTTCAGGCGACGAGCCCCCAACGAGCCCCCGACGACGCCCACGAGCGGGCCCCGTCCGGCGATCCCGAGGGCGGCCCGCGCGCGCGCCCGACCGGTCGCGGTCCGGTCGACGCTCAGCACCTCGGGCCGGACCGGGGCCCCGGTGACGACCGCCCGCGGGAGCGCCGTTCCCGGGAAGGCGACGGCGCAGGCGGTGGCGAAGCGCCCGATCATCCGGTTCGCCGCGCCCGGGACCGAGTCGACGTTGACGACGACGACCGGCACCCGCCACACCACCGCGGCGAGCGAGCAGGCCACCGACCCGAAACCGCCGACGGCGACGACCACGCGGGGCCGGGCCCGCCCGAGCTGGACGAGGGAGGCGGCGAACGCCGCCACGATGCCGGCGAACGCCGCCACGTTGCGCAGGCTCGCGCGCCGGACGAAGCCACGTCCGGGCAGCAGTGTCAGCGAGAAGCCGGCCTCCGGCACGAGGCGCCGTTCAATCCCCCGTCGCACCCCCACGAAACGAATCGCCCCCGGCGCCAGCCCCGCGGCGACGAGCGCGCGGGCCACCGCGATTGCCGGCAGGACATGACCGGCGGTCGCACCGCCGGTGATCACCACCTCGGCTCGGGTCGTCGTCACCGCCCCGCCGGCAGACGTCGTCGCGCGCGCCGCACGTCGGCGGTCGCCAGAGTCTTCGCCGCGGGCTGGCGGGCGATGCGGACAACCAACCCCATCGCGGCGAGCAAAACGACGAGCGAGGAGCCCCCCGCGGAGACGAACGGCAACGGGATGCCCGTCTCCGGCAGGGCGCCGATGACCCCGCCGATGTTGACGAACGCCTGGACGACGATCCAGGTCGTGACGCCGATGACGACGAGCGAGGCGAAGCGGTCCTCGGTGCGGCGGGCGATCCGGAAACCGAGCCAGCCGAGCGCCAAGAACCCGCACAGGACGCCCATCGCCCCGACGAGGCCGAAGTTGTTGCCGATGATCGCGTAGATGAAATCGGAGTTCGCGTTCGGCAGGTAGCCCCACGCGGCCGGCGAGCTGCCGATCCCGCTCCCGAACCAGTGCCCGGAACCGAGAGCGAGAAGGGACTGGGCGACCTGGTAGCCGGTCGTCGAGGCGTGGGCCGACGGGTTCAGGAACGCCTCGATCCGGGCCCTGCCGTACGACGTGTGGTACAGCAGCCCGGCGCCGACGATGGCGAACAGTCCCCCGATCCCGAGGACTCGGCGCACCGGCACGCCCGCCGCGAACAGCAGCACCGCCCCGATCGCGACGATGACCGCCGTCGTCCCGAGGTCGGGCTGGATGCCGACGAGGATCGCGAGCACGCCCAGCACGATGAGCACCGGGCGCACGACCTCCGCCTGCGCCCCCGCGTGGCCGAGGCGCCGCGCCAGCAGGTCGGCGATGAACACGACCGCGGCGAGCTTCGCGAACTCCGACGGCTGCAGGCGCAGCGGCCCGAGGTCGATCCAGCGGGCGGATCCGGCCCGCACGGTGCCGATCCCTCGCACGAGCACCGCGACCAGCGCGAGGACCGTGCAGACAAGGAACGGGACCGCGGCCCGCCGCCACAGCTGCAGCGGCAGACGCGTCGCCGCGACGAACACGGCGGCACCGAGGCTCATCCACATCGCCTGGTGGGCGAAGACCGACCAGGCCGAGCCGTCGTCCGCGATCGACTCGACCGACGACGACAGCACCATCACGAGACCGAGGACGCAGAACCCGATGACGAGGGCGGTGAGCGCCGTCGCGTCCCGCCGCGCCGCCAGAACCGCCGGCCGTGGGCGCGGGCGCGCGGGCGCCGGGCTCGTCCGGGCCGTCTCGACATCGCCGCGGGGCGCGGCGGCCGCACCCGAGACGAGGCGCAACCGGCCGGCCCCGGGGTGCTCGCGCCCCGCCGGCCGGGGAGCCGCGCGCCGCTCGATGACACCCGTCGCCATGGTCAGGCCCCCACGCGGTGGGCGCCGGCGCGCGCCGCCAGCTCGCGCACGGTCGCCGTGAAGTCGTCGCCACGGGCCTCGTACGACTCGTACGAGTCGAAAGACGCGCAGGCGGGCGACAGCAGCACCGCGTCACCGGGTCGCGCCAGCCCCGCCGCGGCCGAGACCGCCTCGCCCATCGACGAGGCCGTCGCGACCTCGTAGCCGTGGGCGAACAACGCCGCGACGTCGGGCGCCGCCTCGCCGGTCGCGACGATGCCGCGCACCCGCAGCCCCGGGGTCCCCTCGACGGCGCGCCGCACCTCGGACAGGTCGAGCCCCTTGTTGCGGCCGCCGAGGATGAGCACCACCGAGGAGAAGCCCCGCACCGCGGCCGCCACGGCGGCGGGGGTGGTCGCCTTCGAGTCGTCGTAGTACTCCACCCCGTCGACCGTGGCGACGTGGGTCAGGCGGTGGGCCGGCGGGCCCGTCACCCGCAGGGCGCGGCGGCACCCGTCGGGCGAGCCGCCCGCCTCGAGGGCGGTCGCCAGCGCCGCCAGGGCGTTCAGGCGGTCATGGGGCAGGTCCCGCACGAGATCGCCGCTCGTCGCGAGCAGCGTCCCGTCGGGGGCGACGAGAGACGTGCCCTCGACCCGGTAGCCGTCGCCGGTCGAGCCGAACGTGACGACCCGCGCTCGCGACGCCCTCGCCGCGGCCATGACGACGGCATCGTCGGCGTTCGCCAACGCGACGTCGGTGGCGTCCTGGTTCGCCCAGATCCGGGCCTTGGCGGCCACGTAGTCGTCGAACGACCGGTGCCAGTCGAGATGGTTCTCGGCGACGTTCAGCCACGTCGCGACGTGGGGACGGAACGACGAGCTCAGCGCGAGCTGGAACGAGGAGACCTCCGCCACCGCGAGCGCGGCCTGGCCGGCGGTCACGGTCGCGATCAGCGGCCGGCCGATGTTGCCGGAGGCTTCGGCGCGCACCCCCGAGGCGACGAGCATCGCCGTCACAAGGTCCGTCACCGTCGTCTTGCCGTTCGTCCCCGTCACCGCCACGACCGGGATGGGCGAGATCCGCCAGGCGAGCTCGATCTCCGAGACGAGCCGGTCGGCGGCAACGAGCGAGAACACCGGGTGGCGCGGCGGAACGCCGGGCGAGACGACGACGAGCTCGCAGCGCCCCACCGTGGCGGCGAGCTTGTCGGCGTCCGGCGCCGTGACGAGTTCGACGCCGAGCTCGTGCGCCGCCGCATCCCGTGCCGGGGTCGGCGCGTCCTCGACCGCCACGACCTCGACGCCCATCGCCCCGAGCGCGCGCGCCACCGCCTGGCCTGTGACGGCGAAGCCGATCACCGCGACCGGCCCCGCGACGGCCGGTCCGGCCGGGTGGAGCCCGCTCACAGCAGCGCCCGCACGCCGAGGAAGTCGGCGTAGAAGATGCCGAGCCCGACCGCCGTGCACAGGGCCGAGAAGATCCAGAACCGCACGATCACGGTCGTCTCGGGCCAACCGGCGAGCTCGAAGTGGTGGTGGATGGGCGCCATCCGGAACACCCGGGTGTGGAAGACCCGGAAGCTGATCACCTGGATGACGACCGACAGCGTGACGACGACGAACAGGCCGCCGAGGATGGGCAGGAGCAGCTGCACGTTCATCTCGAGGGCGAGGCAGGCGAGCGCGGTCCCGATCGCCAGCGATCCCGTGTCCCCCATGAAGATGCGCGCCGGGGCCGCGTTCCACCAGAGGAAACCCACGCAGGCGCCGGCCATCGCGATGGCGACGAGCGCGAGGTCGAGGGCGGCGTGCACGTGGTAGATCTGCACGTGGCGGTACTGCCAGTAGCCGATGAGTGTGAGCCCGGCGAAGGTGAAGGCGCAGGCGCCCGCGGCGAGCCCGTCGAGGCCGTCGGTCAGGTTCACGGCGTTCGCCCCGGCCGTCAGGATGAAGGTCACCCAGACCAACCACAGCGCGGTGCCGAGGGCGACCCCCGGCACACTCGCGCGCGTGAACGAGATCACCGTGTCGGCGTGGGCGAAGTGCTGGACCGCGAGCGCGAAGGCGACGCCGAGGAGCAGCTGCAGGACGATCTTGCCGCGCTTGTTCAGCCCGAGACTGCGCTGGCGCCGCACCTTCAGCCAGTCGTCGGCGAAGCCGATCGCCCCGGCGGCGACGAGCGCGAACATGACGAATCCGCCCGCCCAGGTGAACGGCGCGTTGCCGTCGAGGTGCCCGAGGACGTACCCGGTGGTCGCGGCGACGATGATCGCGAGCCCGCCCATCGTCGGCGTGCCTTCCTTCACGATGTGGATCGCCGGGCCGTCCGGTCTGATCTGCTGGCCGATGCGACGGTCCGCCAGCGCCCGCAGCAGGATCGGGGTCCCGAAGCCCGAAATCAGCAGGGCCAGGGTGCCGGCCATGAAGATCGCGATCATCAGGCCGCCCCACGCCCCGCGGTCTGGCCTCTCCTGCCGAGTGTCGGAGGTGCCGTTCGACCCACTCCAGCTCGGCGCGCACGACCTCCCGGTCGTTGAAGTGCAGGGTCACGTCGGCGAACTGCTGCGTCGTCTCGTGGCCCTTGCCCGCCACGACCACGACGTCGCCGGGCCGGGCGGCGCGCAGCGCCCCGGCGATCGCCGTCCGGCGGTTCGGCTCGACGACGAGCTTGGCGGGTCCGGACATCCCGGCGCGGATCTCCTCGATGACTGCGATCGGATCCTCGCTGCGCGGATTGTCGGTCGTCAGCACGACGACGTCGGCGAGGCGCGAGGCGACCGCGCCCATCACGGGCCGCTTGCCGCGATCCCGGTCCCCGCCGCAACCGAACACGACGATGACGCCCGGCTGGTGGGACACGTCCGCCCCGGCGCGTTCGGCGCGCACCGTGGTCAGCACCTTCTCGAGGCCGGCCGGGGTGTGGGCGTAGTCGACGATCGCGATCACCCCGCCCGCGCCCTCGATGGCCTCGAACCGGCCGGGAACCCCCTCCATCTGCCCGAGCCCCTCGACGATGGCGTCCGGTTCGACACCGAGGGCCCGGGCCGCGCTCGCCGCGGCGAGCGCGTTCGAGACGTTGAAATCGCCGCCGAGGTGGAGCTGCACCAGCCGCTTGCCCAGCCGGAAGCTGCTCTCGGTCAGGCCCAGCTGGAGATCACGCACGTCGTCCAGTGAGAACGAGACCGTCGGGATCTCGGCGCGGTCGAAAAGACGCCGGCCGAACTCGTCGTCGCGGTTGACGACGGCGAAACGGGCCCGTTCCGAGGTGAACAGCCTCGCTTTGGCCGCGAAGTACGCCTCGAGCGTCTCGTGGTAGTCGAGGTGGTCCCGCGAGAGGTTCGTGAAGACCGCCACGTCGAACCGGATCCCGTCGACCCGGTGCTGCACGAGGGCGTGTGAGCTCACCTCCATGACGCTCGCGGCCATACCGGCGCCGCGCATCTCCGCCAGAGACCGCTGCAGGTGGGGCGACTCGGGCGTCGTGCGCGCCCCGTCGAGCGTCCCGATCACCCCGGTCGGCCAGCCGGCCCGCTCGAGAATCGACTGCAGGAGGTACGTCGTCGTCGTCTTGCCGTTCGTGCCGGTGATCCCGACGGTGTGGAGGGCTGATGCCGGGTCGCCGTAGAAGGCGCAGGCGGCCCGCGCCATCGCGATCCGCGCCGTGCCGGGCGGGACCACGAGCTGAAGGGCATCGCCGACCTCGGCGCCGAGCGTGTGCTCGCAGATGAACGCCACGGCACCCGCCGCCGCCGCGAGGCCGGCGAAGTCGTGCCCGTCGCGCCGGGCGCCCGGGAGACAGCAGAACAGCGACCCCGGGACCGCCTCGCGGTCGTCGAACACGACGCCGCTGATCGCCATGCGCCGACGGCCGCCCAGCGTGACGAGCGGCGCGACCCGTTCGATGATCCGCGCGACCACGAGGTCGGCGTCCACGCCCTGCGTCGTCGGTCTCGTCACCGCTTCGGGGTGGGGCTCACGTTCGCGACGAGCGTTGCCCCGGACGAGGGCGGGATGTCGAAGCGGCGCAGTGCGTACCGCATGATCTGAGAAAAGACGGGGGCGGACACGAGTCCACCGTAGATCGGTGTCGGGTGGTTCAGTACGACGATCCCCGAGAGTTGCGGGTGCTTTGCGGGCACGAATCCGACGAACGTCGCGTTCCAATCGCCGGCGACGTAGCCGCGCCCCGTCGTCTCGGGGACCTGCGCGGTGCCCGTCTTGCCGGCGACCGTGTACCCCGGGATGTTCGCCAGCACGGCCGTTCCATCCTGGACGACCCCCTCCAGCATCGGCACCAGCGCGGCGGCCGTCGCGGCCGACACCTTCCGCACGCCAGCTGCCGGCGCGAGCACCCGCTCCGCCCCGCCGGCGCCCACCGTGTCGGCGACGAGATGCGGCGCCACCGACACGCCGCCGTTGGCGATCGTGTTGTAGGCGTCGAGCACCTGGAGCGGCGTCACCGCGATGCCGGTGCCGATCGGCACCGACGCCGCGGCCGAGCCGAACCACGTCGCCGGCGAACCGACGATCCCCGCTGACTCCCCCGGCCAGCCGAGGCCGGTCGGGTGGCCGAAGCCGAGGGCCGACAGCGCGGCGGCGAGCCGGGCGAGCCCGAGGCGTTGTGCGATCTCGATCGTGCCGACGTTCGAGGACACCGCGAGGATCTGGGCCACCGTGAGCTGCTCGGTCGGGTGGACCTCGGCGTCGGCGAAGCGGTAGCCGCCGACGTCGATCGAGTCGGGGACGGTGAACACCGTCGAGGGCGTGATCAGCCCGGCCTGCAGGGCGGCCATCACCGTGACGAGCTTCATCACGGAGCCGGGCTGGTAGACGGCCGTGGCGGCGAGGTTCGTCGCCGCCGGCTCGACCCGCCCGCGCGCCCCGACTACGAGGTCCACCATCGCGAGGATCGCCCCGCTGTGGACGTCCATCACGATGGCGACGCCGGATCTGGCGTGCGTGGCGAGTATCTGGGCGGCGAGGTCCTTGGTCACCTCGACCTGCAACGGCTCGTCGATCGTGAGGACGATCCCGGTGCCCGGTCGGGCGGCGAGCAGGTGCGTCGGCCTGCCGGGGAGCGCGTACCGCCCCGGCGCGAGCGCGACGGTCTCGCGGCCGGCCCGCCCGGCCAGCAGGCCGTTGTCCGCCTCCTCGATCCCTTCGTAACCCACCCCGGTGGTGTTCACCACGCCGAGCAGCGGTTGGAAGACGTCGCCGCCCGTGGAGACGCGCACGCTGTCGGCGACGAAGGCGAGACCCGCGAAGTCGTGCTTCTCGATCCCGGCCACGACGGCGTCGTCCAGGCCGCGGGCGAGGACGACGTGCCCGTTCCGCTCGCTCAGTTCGGCCGTCAGCCGGGCGGTGGGAACGCCGAGCAGGTGCCCGAGCCTTCTCGCCTCGGAGGCGGGCGCGGTGATCTGCAGGTCATCGGCGAGCAGCGTGGCACGCGGGACCGAGACGGCAAGGACGTCGCCGGCGCTGTCGTAGATCGTGCCCCGCGTCGCGGGCAGCTCAACCGTCCGCTCGACCTCGCTTCTCGCGCCGGCCGTGTAGCGGGCGGCGTCGACCACCTGGACGACACTGAGGCGGATCGCGAGACCGACCGCCGCGAGCGACATCAGCACCGTGAGGACGCGCACGCGCGCCCGGCGGATCGGCGCCGCCGGACTACGTCGGTCGCCCCCCCGCCGCACCTGCCTCGTCACGTCGCGGCCCTTGACGCCGAGGGCGCGGTGGACCGGTCGGGATTGACAGGAACGAGGTAGGTGACGTTCCTCGGCACAACCATGCCGAGCTCGTGCTCGGCGACGCGCAGGATGCGCGACGGCGAGGCGAGCTGCGCCCGTGTGAGCTGCAGGTTCTGGTCCCGGGCGACGGCGGTGGCGAGCCCCCGATCGAGCCGGTCCAGACGGACCTGCTGCGTGGCGACGAAGGCCTGCCCGGCGGCGACGACGAGGAGCGCGACGGCGACGACGGTCACCGCCAGGACGACGACCAGTCGCGCCCGGCGGCGCAGGCGGCGCTGGGCGAGCTCGGCTCGGCCGAGGACCGTCAGGCCGGCCCGGTTGGCGTCGTGCGCGCCAGAAACCGGTTGCGCGCCGGGAGCCGGCGCGACGAGCCGGGCGGCACTGGCCGGCGTCATCGCCGCACCGCCCCGGCGTCGTCGCCCGCCAGGCGCTCGACGCCACGCAATCGGGCGGCCGCGGCGCGGGGATTGCGCGCGACCTCATCCGCCGACGGGCGGCGCGCGCCCCGGGTGACCAGACGACCGGTCGGGCGCGCCCCACAGACGCAGGGAAGGCCCGGTGGGCACGTGCAGCCCCCGCTCGACCAGGTGCGGAAGCGTTCCTTCACGAGGCGGTCCTCCCCGGAGTGGTAGGCGAGGGTGACGATGCGGCCCCCGGTGCCGAGCGCGTCGAAGGCCTTTCCGAGGGCGACGGGAAGCTGGTCGAGCTCCTCGTTGACCGCGACCCGCAGCGCCTGGAACACGCGGCCGGCGGGATTGCCCCGACGCCGCGCCCCCGGCGGCACGGACTGCGCGACCAGCTGCGCGAGGGCGCTCGTCGTGTCGAGCGGGCGCTCGCGCACGATCGCACGGGCGATGCGATGGGCGAAGCGCTCCTCACCGTGCGCCGCGAACAGGCGCGCGAGCGCGTCGGCGTCGAGGGTGTTCACGAGGTCCCGCGCGCTCACTGAGAGCTCGCGGTCCATGCGCATGTCGAGCGGCGCGGTGACCCGGTACGAGAACCCGCGTGCCGGGTCGTCCAGCTGGTGCGAGCTCACCCCCAGGTCGAAAAGGACCGCCGACACGCCGCCCGCTGCCTCGGCGCCTTTGGGGAAGGCGGCCGCGAGCACCTGGTCGAGTGCGTCGAACCGGGCGTGGTACACCCTGGCGCGGGCACCGAACCCGGCGAGCCGGCTCGTCGCCTCGGCGACGGCGTCGCCGTCACGGTCGATGCCCACGAGAACCAGGTCGGCGCGACTGGCGAGAATCGCCACGGCGTGTCCGGCGCCGCCGAGCGTCGCGTCGACGATGACGCCGGCCGGCACGGGGGCGAGGAGATCGACGACCTCGTCGACCATGACCGGTGTGTGGAACGTCCCCTGGCTCATCCGCAGCCCCCCGACCGCTGGCCGGGCGAAGGTCGCCCTGCAGAACGGATGGAGATCGGCGGAGAGGGGTTGATGCTGGCCATCCTTGGCCGCAGCCGGGAGGCTGCGGATGGGCCAGGGGACGTTGTTCGATAGCGGGCAGACGTGGTGCGGAGGCGTGCGCACCCCACGATGAGGATGCAGGCGGACACGGTCGGTCACCGGCACGATCACGCGTCGGTCGCGACACCCGCGCCGTCCGGCGCGAGCTCCTTGGCGTTCCACTTCGCCGGGGACCACAACTCGACGTGGTCGATGACCCCGACGACCAGCACCTCGCGGACGAGACCGGCGTGGTCCCGCAGGTCCGGGGCGACGAGGATCCGGCCCTGGCCGTCGATCGCCATCTCGTCGATGGCCGAGGACCACTCGCGCACCTGGTTGCGCGACCAGGTGTCGACGGCGGACTTCTCCCGGAGTTCGATCTCGGCCTGGAAGGTCTCCGGCGTCCAGATCGCGACACAGTTCTCGAGATGCGGGGTCAGGAAGCAGTAGTTGCCGAGGCGGTTGCGGAAGCGTGCAGGGAGAATCAGCCGGCACTTAGAGTCGAGAGAGTGCTCGAACCTTCCAAAGAAGCTGCTCTCGGGGCCCAACGTGGTTGTCCTTCCTTCTGATCACCACGGGTCGCCGTTGGGGTGACTCCGCTCCCCTGCCCTCCACTTCGCGCCACTCTACGTGTCGATCCCTCCACCGTCAACCACATTCCGTTCGCTCACCCTCCCGGCCTGCCCTGACGCGGGAGCGTCCCCCACCTGGGCCGCCCTCCTCGGGCCCGCCGGCTCCCCTGCAGTTACGTCGTTGGGCGCGAGAGGCCCGATGAGGGAAGAAACCGTCGCGGCGCCCGCCGGGAGCCGGCCCGGGGGCAGTGGCGCGAGGTGGGAGACCGGGGCGCCGGCGGGCGATGGCGGGACGCAACCGGGTCCGTCCCGCCGGCCAGGCAGCGGCCGGGCGATTCGTCGTACAGTCGGCTGCGGCATGGGGGAACCAGGATCTCTCGTTGTTCCGCCACGGGCGGGTGGCCGACACCGCCATCTCGTCGCCACGCCACCACGGCGGCGGGCGGGTGTGATCCTCACGGCGACGCTGCTCGCGCTGGCGTGCGTTGCCCCTGCCGCCTCCGGTGCGCGGCGGGCGCCCGCCACCGCGCCGGTCAAACCGGTGAGGATCATCCCGGCTCCCAGGGCTCTCGTCGACGGGACTGCGCCCCTGCCCGGCGGTGCCATCTGGGCCCTCTACGGGAACCGGTCGGCGATGCGGCTCGGCCGGTTCGCGCCCTCGACGGGCGAGAAGTGGCACTCCGTCGCGGTGAGCCCCACGGCGACGTGCGTCGCCGGGTCGTCGCGGGGCCTCCTCGCCCTCGGGCTTGCGCGGCCGACAACCGGTGCGGTCGTGTTTCTCGATGCGACGACGGGTCGCCGGATCCGCTCGGTCGCCGTCAGGGGCCCCGTGCGGGCGCTCGCTTTCGGCTACGGCGGCAAGACGCTCTACGTGCTCAACGGCACGGCGGCCTCGATGGAGGTCACACGCCTCAGCACCTCGTCATTCCGCGTCGCCGGTGCGGTCGGCGTGCCCCGCGACCCCATCGGGATCGTCCCCGACCGGTCCGAGACAGCCGTCTGGACCCTGCAGCGCTCGGGTGTCCTCGAGGAGACCTCGCTCGCCTCGGGCGGGACGCTCGCCGCCTTCTCCACGGGGAACCCGGCCGTCGCGGTGGCCGCCTCGCCCGACGGTGACCGCATCTACGTCCTGAAACGGACGGCCACGACGATGAACGTCTCGATCATCACGTCCGCCACCGAGGACGTCGAGCGTGTGATCCCCGCCGCCCTCGACTCCGTCGCGCTCGCCCTCTCGCCTGACGGCCGCACCCTCTACGACTTCGTCGGGACGCCCGGCTACGGCAACATCCAGGAGATCACCCTGGCCCGAGGCGGCTGACCCGGCGACGCGGCATCGCCCGTCGCCGGGCGGGCGGGCGCGACCTCACCGGGGAATGACCGCGGCGCGCGCCGTCCCGGCACCGGCGGGTCGTTCGTCCCGCCGGTGCCGTGACGGCAGCGCGAAAGGTCAGTCCACCCCCACCAGGGTCTTCACCGCCGCGGTGATGGCCCGCAGGCCGGCCTGCGCGTCGGCGAAGAACATGCCCGTCTTCGGGTCGGTGTAGAGCTCGTTGTCGATGCCGGCGTAGCCGTAGCCCATCGAGCGCTTGATGACGATGATGCTCTTCGCCTTGTCGACGTCGAGGATCGGCATGCCCGAGACGGCGTTGCCGGGCCGGCGGGCGGCCGGATTCGTCACGTCGTTCGCCCCGATCACCAGGGCGACGTCGGCGCGGGGAACTCCGGGTTGATCTCCTCCATCGTCTTCAGTTCCTGGTAGGGAACCTCGGCCTCGGCGAGCAGGACGTTCATGTGGCCCGGCATCCGGCCGGCTACCGGGTGGATGGCGTAGGACACCTCGACCCCGCGCTTTTCCAACAGGTCCGCCAGCTCCTTCACCGAGTGCTGGGCGTGGGCGGCGGCCAACCCGTAGCCCGGGACGATGATCACCTTCTGCGCGTAGGCGAGCTGGATCGCGACGTCGTCCGCCCCGACCGAGCGCACCTGGCCCGTGGCACCGGCGCCGATCACGCTCGCCGTGTCGCCGGTGCCGAACCCGCCGGCGACGATGTTGAGGATCGAGCGGTTCATCGCGTCGGCCATCAGCTTCGTGAGGATGCTGCCGGAGGCGCCGACGAGGGCGCCGGCGATGATCAGCCCGAGGCTGTTGATGACGAACCCCGCCATCGCGACGGCCGTCCCGGTGAAGGCGTTCAGCAGCGAGATCACGACCGGCATGTCCGCGCCGCCGATCGGCATGACCATGATCACGCCCATGACGAGGGCGGCGACGGCGATCCCGATCAGCGTGATGTCGCTGTTCGCCCCCGACAGGATGTACCCGGTCCCGGCGCACAGCCCGAGGGCCAGCACGAGGTTGATGAAGCGGCCGCCGGGGATGACGACCGGGTTCGACGGGATGAAGCCCTGCAGCTTGCCCGCCGCCACGATCGAGCCCGACAGCGTCACGGCGCCGATCACGACGTCGAGGACGCTCGTCACCGAGATCCTCGCCGCGATCGTCGGCGCGCCGGCGATCCCCGCGAGGCGCACGAAGTCGGCGATCGCGACGAGCGCCGCCGCGCCGCCGCCGACGGCGTTGAACAGGCTCACCAGCTGCGGCATCGCCGTCATCTCGACCGAGCGCGCGAGGTACAGCCCGATGGCGGAGCCGAGGACGCCGCCCACGGCCAGCATCAGCCAGCCGGTCGTCGTGATCGTCCCGTCGTGGGCGATGAGGGCGAGGGTCGCCGCGACGGCGACGGCCATGCCGAGCGCCGACAGCCGGTTCCCGTGGTTCGCCGTCGGTGGCGCGTTCATCAGGTGGAGGCCGATGACGAAGCACGTCGCGGCGAGCAACAAGATGAGCGTGATGCCGTCCTCGAAGGCGTACGACGGGGAGGCGAGGTGCAACGTGAGAGATGCGGTGAGGGCGCCCATCAGGAGTTACCCCCCTTCTCGGTCGCTTCCTTGGCGGCCGGGGCCGGACGACGCTGGAACATCTGGAGCATCCGGTCGGTGACCGTGTAGCCGCCGACGACGTTCATGCCCGCGAACGCCGCCGCGATGAAGGCGAGCACGTAGCCGACCGTGTTGTGCGCCGTCGAGGCGATGAGGAAGGCGCCCACGATCACGACCCCGTGAATGGAGTTCGCGGCCGACATCAACGGCGTGTGGAGCGTCTGGGGGACCTTGGAGATCACCTCGAACCCCACGAGAAGACTGAGCACGAAGATCGTGACGTCAGTGATGAGACTCGTATCCATCGACTCAGGCTCCGTTCGCTAGTGGTTTGCCGGTGGCCGCCCCCGCCAGTTCCGCGGTCGCGGGGTTGACCACCTTTCCTGCGTGGGTGATGACCACACCGGCCTGGATCTCGTCGGTGAGGTCGATGGCCACCTTCCCGTCGGCGGCGAGGTGGGCGACAAGCGCGCAGATGTTGTGCGAGTACGCCGTCGACGCCGCGCCCGCCATCGTCGAGGGAAGGCTGCCGGCCCCGATGATCGTCACCCCGTGCTCCGTGACGACCGTGTCGTCGGGACGGGACCCCTCGACGTTGCCGCCGAGCTCGCTCGCCGCCATGTCGACGATCACCGACCCGGCACGCATCGCCCCCACGGCCCCCGCCGTGACGAGCAACGGCGGGCGCCGGCCCGGCACCTGCGCCGTCGTGATGACGACGTCGTGCTGGGCGATGTGCCCGTTCAGCTCCTCCTGCTGCGCCTTGGTCTCCTCGGCGGTGAGGGCCCGGGCGTAGCCGCCCTCGCCGACCGCCTCGCCGACCGATTTCAGCTCGACGAAGCGACCACCGAGCGACTCGACCTGCTCCTTCGCCTCGGGACGCACGTCGTAGCCACGGACGATGGCGCCGAGCCGGTGGCAGGTCGCGATCGCCTGCAGCCCCGCCACCCCGGCGCCGAGCACGAGCACCTCGGCGGGACGGGCGGTCCCGGCCGCCGTCATGAGGAGCGGGAAGTAGCGCCCGTAGGCGCCCGCCGCCACGAGGGCGGCCTTGTAGCCGGCGATGTTCGCCTGTGAGCTCAGCGCGTCCATCGACTGGGCGCGGCTGAGGGTGCGCGGCAGGTTGTCGAGGCTCACGGCGGTGACGCCGTGTCCCGCGAGCAGGCCCGCGCACCCCGGGTCGACCAGCGGGGCGAGCAGGCCGACGACGACCTGGCCGGGACGCAGCTTCTTCACGTCGGCGGCCGAGGGCCGCCCCACGTAGAGGACGACGTCGGATTTCGCCAGGCACTTCGCCCGGTCGGCGACGGTCGCCCCCGCCTGGACGTAGGCGTCATCGAAGAACCACGCCTGCCGGCCCGCGTTCTTCTCGACCATGACGGCGAAGCCCGCCTGGTGGAGCTTGCCGACGTCGTCGGGGACGACTGCGACCCGCCGCTCACCTTCGGCCGCCTCGCGCACGACGGCCACCGAAGGCTCGGCGGCTTCCGTGGGGCCCTTCTTTGGCGCCTGTGACGCCGCGGACGGTTCCGCCCGATCAGCCATCATCTTCCTCCTTGGGTGGCCCGAGTCACCTCGGCACCCACCAGAGGGGCCGTCGGCGCACCCGGGCGCCGCCGACCCCCGTCCAATCGATCCAGAGCGGCCGGTCGCGCCGCAGCCGATACGTGATTCAGATCAGCTCCGGCACCATGACGATCGCGCCGCAGGGGCATTCGGCGACGCAGATGCCGCAGCCCTTGCAGTAGTCGTAGTCGAACGCGTACCGCTCGCCGGGCCCGAGCTTAGACACCGCGTTGTCGGGGCAGATTCCATAGCAGTTGTCGCACTCGAAACAGTTGCCGCACGACAGGCAGCGGCGCGCCTCGAAAAGCGCCTTGGAGTCGTCGAGCCCGCCCACGACCTCCTCGAACCCGGCCTGGCGCAGCTCGGCGTCCAGCTCGGGCTGGGCCGTGCGGGGGGCGTCCGCGTAGTACCACGTGTTCAGCGTCTCGAACGAGGCGAGCTCGTGACGGGGCGTCGGCCCCTCGGCTTCGCCCCCGAGCCAACGGTCGATGTTGCGGGCGGCGCGCTTGCCGTGCCCGACGGCGACGGTGACGGTGCGCTCGGCCGGGACCATGTCGCCCCCGGCGAAGACGCCGGGGCGGCCGGTCATCATCTGGGCGTCGACCACCACGAGGCCGTCGCGCACCTCGACGCCCTCGAGGGCCGCGAGCGGCGCGAGATCGGCGTCCTGGCCGAGCGCCAGGATCACGCAGTCGGCGTCGAGGTCGGCGAACTCTCCGGTCGGCTGCGGGAAACCGGCGGAATCGAGCTCCATCTTCTCGACGAGGACCTTGTGGCCGTCCACTCGCGAGATCGTCGACATCCAGCGCACCGTCACCCCCTCGGCGAGCGCCTCGGCGACCTCGGCGGCGTGGGCGGGCATCTTCTGGCGGTTGCGCCGGTAGACGATCACGGCGTCGGTCGCGCCGAGCCGCTTGGCGCTGCGGGCCGCGTCCATCGCGGTGTCGCCGCCGCCGTAGACGACGACGCGGCGGCCGATCGCCGCCGGCTCCGCCGTCTCCGTGCCCGCCAGGAAGGCGAGCGCGTCCAGCAGGCGGGCCGAGTCGGCGGCCGGGATCTGCACGCGGTGCGACAGCTGGGCGCCGAGGGCGAGGTACACCGCGTCGAAAGAGCCCTCCGCCATCGCCGCGGCGATGTCGGCCACGCCCGCATCGCAGCGGATCTCGACCCCGAGGTCCTGAATCGCCGAGATCTCGGCGTCGATCACCTCGCGGGGCAGCCGGTACTTCGGGATGCCGTAACGCAGCATCCCCCCGGCCTGGGCGCCGCCTCGCGCACGACGACCTCGTGCCCGGCCCGGCGGAGGTGGTAGGCGGCGGAGAGCCCCGACGGGCCGGACCCGACGACGAGCACCCGCCGTCCCGTCGCGGGGACGCACTCGGGCAGCCGCCAGCCGTGCGCGATCGCCGTGTCGCCAAGGAACCGCTCGACGGCGTGGATGCCGACGGCCTCGTCGAGCTGGCCCCGGTTGCAGGCCGCCTCGCAGGGGTGGAAGCAGACCCGCCCGCAGGTCGCGGGCAGCGGGTTGTCCTCGACGAGCCCGCGCCACGCCGCCTCGTAGTCCCCGGCCCCGGCTTCGTACAGCCAGCGCTGGATGTTCTCGCCGGCCGGGCAGGCGTCGTTGCACGGCGGCAGGCGGTCGGCGTAGACGGGCCGCTCGACCCGCCACGACCCGGTGCGGTTCTCCCGGCTCGACCCGGCGTCGAGCGTGATCGCGAACGGGTGCTCGCTCACCGCGACCCCTTGCCGGCCCGCTCGCCCAGCAGGTCGAAACGGCGGATGTTGCGGTCGGCGATCGCCTGGATGCGGGCGATGTCGTCGGTGCGCGGCGGGTCGGCGAAGAGGTGGGCGAAACGCCGCTGGGGACGCAGGTACGCCTCGACGGGCTCGCGGTGCCGGATCGGCGTCGCCGAGAGGATCTCCCCGTCGGCCGCCTCGAAGAGGGGGAACAGACCCGTCTCGCAGGCGAGGCGGGCGAGGCGGATCGTGTCCCGGGACGCCGCACCCCAGCCGAGCGGGCACGGCACGAGGACGTGCAGGTAGCGCGCGCCGTGCAGCGCCATCGCCCGGCCGACTTTCGCCTCGAGGTCGTGGAGGTAGGCGACGGAGGCGGTCGCGACGTACGGGATCTCGTGCGCCACGGCGAGGGCCGGGAGGTTCTTGCCCTGGCCGAAGGCGTTGCCGGGCTCGCGGCCCCGGGCCTCGGTGGTGGCGGTGCGCGCCGCGGCGGGCGTCGATCCGGAGCGCTGCACCCCGGTGTTCATGTAGGCCTGGTTGTCGTAGCAGACGAACAGGACGTCGTCGTTGCGTTCGAACATCCCCGAGAGGCAGCCGAAACCGATGTCGACGGTTCCCCCGTCGCCCGCCTGGGCGACGACCCGGGTGGCGGTGTCGCCACGCACCTTGAGGGCCGCGGCGACGCCGGTGGCGACGGCGGCGGTGTTGCCGAACAGCGAGTGCATCCAGGCGACCTGCCACGAGGTCTCGGGATACGGCGTCGAGAAGACCTCCAGGCACCCCGTGGCGTTGACGACGATCAACTGCCCGTCGGTCACGGCCATCGCCGCGTCGAGGACGAAGCGGGCGCCGAGCGCCTCGCCGCACCCCTGGCAGGCCCGGTGGCCCGAGGTGAGCGCGTTCGGGCGGAGGCGGTCGGACTGCACCGTGCGCAGGTGCGGGTCGACGAGGCGGTTGCCCACCGCGAGGCTGCCCACCTGGTAGAACGTCGTCTGCTCGGTCACGGCGGGATCCCTAGACGATCCGCGCCGCGTGCTCGGCTGCCGCGCGCTCGACCCGCGTAGCGCTCGGTTCCCTGCGGGGGTCCTCCGCCCTGCGGGCGAGCTCCCGGTCGACGACACCCCGGTCGAGATCGAGGAAGCTCACTGCGCCGAGCTCGCCCCGGATCGCCTCGCCGAAGACCCGTCGCAGCGACGCCTCCGGGATCGGCCGGCCGCCGAGGCCGGCGACAACCGTGTAGGTCCTCGTGCCACGGTCCGAGACGAGCGCCTCGACCTGGGCACCGAGGATCCCGCGACCGCCGACGGCGAAGGCCTTCTCGATGACGACGACGCGGTGCGCCCCCTCGAGCGCCAGCCCCAGCGCCTGCTCGGGGAACGGCCGGAAGGTCGTCACGGCGGCGACGCCGATCTTCAGGCCCTCCTCGCGCAGCTGGTCGACGACGTCTTTCACGGTGCCGACGACCGATCCGAGCGCGACGACGATCGTCTCGGCGTCCTCGCACCGGTAGGCCGAGACGAGCCCGCCGCTCGGACGCCCCACGACGCGCGCGAACTCGGCCGCGTTCTCCGGGATACGGACGAGCGCCTCGAGCTGGCGGCAGTGGGCGAGGTAGCGGACCTCGGTGTAGGCCTCCGGCCCGACCATCGCGCCGATCGAGACCGGTGCGGCCGGATCGAGGATCTGTTGCGGCACGAACGGGGGCAGGTAGCGGTCGACCTGCTCCTGGGTCGGGATCTCGACCCGTTCCACGGCGTGGGTGAGGATGAAACCGTCCATGCAGACCATCACCGGCACGCTGAGCTGCTCGGCAAGCCGGAAGGCCTGGATGTGCAGGTCGACGGCGTGCTGATTCGTCTCGGCGAAGAGCTGGACCCACCCCGAGTCGCGCAGCGCCATCGCGTCCGAATGGTCGTTCCAGATGTTGATCGGCGCGCCGAGTGCCCGGTTCGCCACCGTCATCACGATCGGCAGTCCGAGACCGGAGGCGTTGAAGACGGCCTCCGCCATGTAGAGCAGCCCCTGGCTCGACGTCGCCGTGTAGGCCCGGGCCCCGGTCGCGACGGCGCCGATCGAGACCGACATCGCGGCGAACTCCGACTCGACGTTGATGAACTCACAGGGCTTTAGCCGCCCCGATCGCACGAGCGAACCGACGCCCTCGATGATGTGCGTCTGCGGCGAGATCGGGTAGGCGCAGACCACCCGCGGGCGGCACAGCGCCACCGCCTCGGCGACGGCCCGCGACCCCTCAATCTGGCGGAGCACCGACGGCACTCCTCTCGCGAGTCGCACATGCCCCCACCATCTCGCGGGTCAGGTTGAACGCCTCGGTCACGGCGGCGACATTCCCGTCACGCATCGCCCCCGAGAAGCGGTCCTCGATCGCGGTGACGACGGCCGCGAGCGAGACCGCCCCGGTGAGCGCGGCAAAGCCGCCGAGGAGCACCGCGTTCGGCAACGGCCGGCCGAGGTGCCGCAGGGCGATCTCCGTCGCCCGCAGCTCGAGCACGTGGTTGGCGGGCAGTCCGGACACGGATCCCGCGACGCCGGTCGACGCGAGGGACTTCGTCGTGTTGACGAGCACCCAGCCCTGGGGCCTTAGACCGGCGAACAGGCCCACCTGGCGGAGCAGCGTCGCGTCCTGGATCACGAGCGCGTCGGGTTCGTCGATCGGCGCACGCGTCCGGATCTCGCGCTCGCTGATGCGGCAGAACGAGACGACCGGGGCACCGGTCCTCTCGGAACCGAAGCTCGGGAAGGCCTGGGCGTGCCGACCGTCGTTGAACGCCGCCACGGCGAGCAGCTCCGCCGCCGTGACCACGCCCTGTCCGCCCCGCCCATGGATCCGAACCTGGAACATCGCCAGCCTCGCTGTCCGTCCACCGGACGCTTCACCGAGCACCCGCCCACGGCCTGGTCACTCGCTGCTCTGATGGTCGCGTCGGACCGCCCTGCCCTCCAGGGTCGATGGTCACAAGCCCCCCGGTCTTTGGCCCGCAAACTGTGCCGCAAATGGGTCGACCGGCCCTTCCACCCGGCGAGGCGGCGCCCTAACGTGTCGGCGTGCCTTCCCCCGACGCTGTCGTCATCGATGCGAACGGGGTCGACTCGCTCATCACGTCGCTTCGGGCCCAGGGCTTCCGTGTCATGGGCCCGGTTGTCGCCAACGGTGCCATCGTCCATCGCGAGATCCGGGCTGCCGAGCAGCTCCCGGTCGGCTGGCACGACTGGCAGGAGCCGGGTTCGTACCGGCTGAGCCACGGCGACGACGGTGAGATGTTCGGATGGGCGGTCGGACCCGAGTCGTTCAAGCAGTCCGTTTTCCCCTCCCGGGCGGTGCTCTGGCGGGCCCGAACCGACGGCCAGGAGCGTCAAGTCGAAGCCCCCGTCGACGACGCCGCGCCCGAGGCCTTCTTCGGGGCCCGTCCCTGCGAGGTCGCGGCGCTGCGAGTCCTCGGCGGGGTGCTCGCCGGGGCGGCGAGTCCCGACCCCGTCTTCACGCGCCGGCGCGGGACCGCCTTCGTCGTCACCGTCGAGTGTGGCCGGCCGGCGTCGACGTGCTTTTGCACCTCGATGGGCAGCGGCCCCGGGGCGGAGGCGGACTTCGACCTCGCCCTGACGGAGCTCGCCGGTCCCGCCGGGCGCTTCCTCGTGCGGGTGGGTTCCGAGCGAGGCGCGGCCGTGCTCTCCGGCGTCGCCTCCCGGCCCGCCACGGCCGACGACCACCGGGCCCGTGACGAGGTCCTCGGCCAGGCGGTGGCGGCGATCAGCCGGACGCTCGACGCCGACGCGGCACCGGGACTGCTCGCCCGCAACCTCGAGCACCCCCGCTGGGACGACGTCGCCGGGCGTTGCCTCGCCTGCGGCAACTGCACGCTCGTGTGCCCGACCTGCTTCTGCGCCGCCGTCGAGGAGAAGACGGACCTCGCCGGCACGGTCGAGCAGACCCGGCGCTGGGACACCTGCTTCGACCTCGCCCACTCCTACCTCCACGGCGGCTCGGTGCGCGTGTCGACACGCTCCCGGTACCGCCAGTGGATGACGCACAAGCTTTCGACCTGGGTCGACCAGTTCGGGAACTCGGGCTGCGTCGGCTGTGGGCGCTGCATCACGTGGTGTCCGGCGGGTATCGACATCACCGAGGAGTGCGCGGCGATCGCGGCAAGCGACGGCGCGGTCAAGACGAACGAACCCACCGCGGTTCGGGACAGGTAGGCGTCATGGAAGAGATGAGTGAACTCATCGCCAAGAACTCGTTGTTCGCCGGTCTGCCGGACTCGACGATCCAGCTCGCCGTCGGCTGCGCGCAGAACGTCACCTTCGAACCCGGGGCGCGCATCCTCGTCGAAGGCGAGCCGGCCGACACGCTGTACCTTCTGCGCCGCGGGCGGGTCGCCCTGCAGGTGCAGCGCCCCTCGGGCAAGCCGCTCGTCATCGAGACCATCGGCCCGAACAGCGTGCTGGGCTGGTCCTGGCTCGTGCCGCCCTACCGCTGGCAGTTCGACGGCGTGGCGATCGACCCGGTCGGCGCCGTCGCGATCGACGGCACGTGCCTGCGGGCCAAGGCCGACGCCGATTCCGTCTTCGGCTACGCATTGCTGCAGCGCATCAGCGGCGTGCTGCTGAGCCGGCTGCAGTCGACCCGCGTCCGGCTCCTCGACCTGTACGGGCACAGCCTTGATGACTAGCCCCGAGCACGCGTCGCCGGGGCCGTTCGTCCCCTCCCGCTACCGGGTCGTCGACCGCAAGACCGAGACCTCGGACATCACCACGCTGTGGCTCGAGCCGGTCGACCGTCCGATCGCGCCCTACAAGGCGGGGCAGTTCAACATGCTGACCGCCTTCGGGGTCGGCGAGGTCGCCATCTCGATCAGCTCGGCGCCGGGTGCGCCGGGCCCCATCGAGCACACGGTGCGCGACGTCGGTGCGGTGAGCCACGCGCTCGCCTCGTCCGAGATCGGCACCGTCGTCGGTCTGCGTGGCCCGTTCGGCACGGACTGGGGCCTCGAGAGCCTGGCCGGCCACAACGTCGTCGTCGTCGTCGGCGGCATCGGCCTGGCGCCCTTGCGCGGCGCGATGCGCTACCTCGCCGAGAACCCCGCGCCCGACCGCAAGGTCGTGCTGCGCGTCGGCGCCCGCCTGCCGGACCAGATCGTCTTCCCCGAGGAGATGGAACGCTGGCGGGAGATGGGCGTCGACGTCGAGGTGACCGTCGACGTCGCCGACGCCGACTGGAAGGGCCACGTCGGCGTCGTGACCCAGATCCTCACCGAGCTGCCCTTCGACGGCGCCGGGGCGGTCGCACTCGTCTGCGGGCCCGAGATCATGATGCGCTTCAGCGCGCGTTCGCTCATCGACCTCGGCGTCTCGCCGGAGAACATCCGGGTCTCGCTCGAGCGCAACATGCAGTGCGGGATCGCACTCTGCGGGCACTGCCAGCTCGGACCGTTTCTTTTGTGCCGGGACGGGCCTGTCGTGCCCTACGCGCCGCTCGCGGCGGAGCTGATCACGGAGATCGAGAGATGACGATGCGACCGACACTGGCCGTTTGGAAGTTCGCCTCCTGTGACGGCTGCCAGCTCGGCATCCTCGACCTCGAGGACGAACTGCTCGCTCTCGTGGGCGCCGTCCAGGTCGCGAGCTTCACCGAGATGACGAGCGCCGTCATCGACGGGCCCTACGACGTCTCGCTCGTCGAGGGCTCGATCACGACCCCCGACGACGCCGACCGGATCCTCGCCGTACGCGAGGCGTCCGGCCTCCTCGTCACCATCGGCGCCTGCGCGACGGCGGGCGGCATCCAGGCGCTCCGCAACTACGCCGACGTCGGCGAGTACACCTCGACCGTCTACGCCCACCCCGAGTACATCTCGACCCTCGCCGAGTCCAGCCCGATCTCGTCCTACGTCAAGGTCGACTTCGAGCTGCGCGGCTGCCCGATCAACCGCTACCAGATCGTCGAGGTCGTCACGGCGCTCCTGGCGGGCCGCCGCCCGGTGATCCCGGGTTACAGCGTCTGCGAGGAGTGCAAGATGGCCGGCAACCTCTGCGTCCTCGTCGCCCACGGGACGCCCTGCCTCGGGCCCGTGACGCGGGCGGGCTGCGGGGCCCTCTGCCCCGCCGTCAACCGCGGCTGCTACGGCTGCTTCGGGCCGGCGGACACCACGAACACCGCCTCGCTCGCGAGACGGCTCACCGGGCTCGGCACGTCCGAACGAGGGATCTCGCGGCTGTTTCGGACGTTCAACTCCGCCGCAACCGAGTTCTCAAAGGAGAGTCTCGAGCATGACGCCTAGCGCACAGGGTACGAACCGCGCGATCGACGTCCACGGGCTCGCCCGTGTCGAAGGGGAGGGGTCGCTGCACGTCGCGTTGCGCGACGGGGTGCTCGAACGCGTCGAGCTCGAGATCTTCGAGCCACCGCGCTTTTTCGAGGCCTTCCTCGTCGGTCGCGGCCACGAGGAGCCGCCGGACATCACGGCGAGGATCTGCGGGATCTGCCCCGTCGCCTACCAGATGTCCGCCTGCGCGGCGATCGAGGACGCCTGCGGCGTCGAAGTCCCCGCCGAGGTCGGCAAGCTGCGGCGCCTTCTGTACTGCGGCGAGTGGATCCAGAGCCATGCGCTCCACATCTACCTGCTCCACGCCCCCGACTTCTTCGGCTGCCGGGATGCCGTCGAGCTCGCCGGTCTCAACCCGGCGGCGGTCGAACGGGGACTGCGGATCAAGAAGGTCGGCAACCACCTCATGGAGGCGGTCGGCGGCCGGGCGATCCACCCGGTCAACGTGCGCATCGGCGGCTTCTACCGGGCGCCCAGCCGCGAGGAGATCGCGGCGTTCATCGAGCCGCTGAAGAGGGCCCGTGAGGAGTCGCTCGAGACGATCTCGTTCGTCGCCGGGTTCGACTTCCCCGACATCGAGGCGGACTACCGCTTCGTCGCCCTGTCACACCCCGACCACTACGCCATCGAGGCGGGGCGCATCGTGTCCTCCGACGGGATCGACGCCACGCCGATGGAGTTCGCCGCCCTCTCGGTCGAGGAGCACGTCCAGCGCTCCTCGGCCCTGCACGCCCGCCTGCGGGGGCGCGACCCGTACCTCACCGGGCCCCTCGCCCGGTACGCGCTGAACCAGGCGAAACTGCCGCAGGCCGCCCGCGACGCGGCCGCCGAGGCGGGGCTCGGCCCGGTGTGCCGGAACCCGTTCAAGAGCGTGATCGTCCGCGCCGTCGAGCTCTACTTCGCCTGTGACGAGGCGCTCCGCCTCGCCGAGGAGTACGAGCCGTTCGAGCCGGCGGCCGTCCCGGTCCCACCGGCGGCGCGCGCCGGCGCGGGGGCGACCGAGGCGCCGCGGGGCATGCTCCTGCAGCGCTACGAGCTCGCGGCCGACGGGACGATCAAGTCGGCGCGCATCATGCCGCCGACCTCCCAGAACCAGCTCTCGATCGAGTCCGACGTCCGCCAGGTTGTCGAGGCGGGCCTGGACCTGAGCGACGCCGAGCTGACGGCCCGTTGCGAGCTCGCCGTCCGCAACCACGACCCGTGCATCTCGTGCGCGGCCCACTTCCTCGACGTGTCGATCGACCGCTCGTGACCTCTCGCGTCGTCGTCGCCGGGATCGGCAACGACTTCCGCCGTGACGACGGGGCGGGACCGGCGGTCGCCCGGCTCGTCGCCGCCTCGACCCCGGCGGTCGACATCGGCCCGATCGGCGAGCCCCTCGACCTGCTGGGCCGCTGGGAGTCCGCCGAACTGGCGGTGCTCGTCGACGCGACCCGCTCGGACGCGGCCCCGGGGACGGTGCGCCTCGTCGACTGGCACGCCGCCGACCGGCCGGCGAGCCCGAGCACGCACGCCATCGGCCTCGACCGCGTCGTCCGCCTCGCCCAGGTGCTGAAGGCCGCGCCGGACCGCGTCGTCATCGTCGGCATCGAAGGGGAGGACTTCTCCGACGGGACGGGGCTCTCCCCCGCCGTCGAGGACGCCGTCCCACGCGCCGCCCGGTGCATCGCCGATCTCATCGCCACGGAGTCATGAGAGGCGACCGACCGTGTGCATGAGCCGCCTCCACCGGATCGTCTCGGTCGCCGACGATGCCACGGTCGTCGCCGCAGACATCGACGGGAGCGCGCACCAGCTGTCGTTGCTCGCCTACGAGGGCGAGCCCCTGCAGCCCGGCGACTGGGTCGTCGCGCACAGCGGCTACGCCCTCGGCCCCGCCGATCGGGCGGAGGCCGAGGCGATTCTCGCCGAGTACCGGGCGGGCACGGGCAAGGATTCCAACAGCAGTCCAAACTAGGAGCAGAAATGGCCACCTCGTCCAGGACAGAGAACAAGACCCGCCTGCCGGGTCTCTACGTCGCCGGCGCCACGGCGATCATCAGCGGCATCTCTGTCTTCGTCAACAGTTACGGCGTGAAGAGCTTTAGCTCGCCGGCCGTCTACACGACGGCGAAGAACATCGCCGCGGCGCTCGTCATCGCCGCCTTCGTCGCCGTCGCCTGGCTGGTGTCGGGCCGCCGGTCGCCCGCGCGGGGATCGGCGCCGCAGGCCGCCGCGCCGAGCACGGCGCGTCCCCTCCGGGGCTTCTCGCGCGCCGTTGGGCTCGCCTACGTCGCCGCCATCGGGGGCGGGGCAGCCTTCATCCTGTTCTTCGACGGCCTCGCCCGCACGACGTCAATCTCCGGCACGTTCCTGCACGACACGCTCGTCATCTGGGTCGCCCTCGCCGCGCTCCCGCTGCTCGGCGAGAAGGTCGGGCGCTGGAACCTCGCCGCGATCGCCCTGCTCGTCGTCGGCATCACGGTGGCCTGGGGTGGCGCCGGCCATCTCGCCGTCAATTCGGGCAACGCCCTCGTGCTCGGCGCGACGCTCCTGTGGGCGGTCGAGACGGTGATCGCCAAACGGCTCCTTTCCGGCGTCTCCCCGGCGTCGCTGGCGCTCGTGCGGATGGGCGGCGGGGCGGTCGTCCTGCTCGGCTACCTCGCCGTGACCGGCCAGTTCCACGAGCTCGTCGGGCTCGGGCTCGGCGGGCTGGGTTGGGCGCTCCTCACCGGCTGTCTGCTGGGCGGCTACGTCGGCACCTGGATGACCGCTCTTTCGAGGGCGCGCGCCATCGACGTCACCTCGGTCCTCGTCGCCTCGGCGGCGGTCACGCTCGCCCTGAACGCCGTCGTCCACCACACCGGGCTCGGCGCCAACACCGGCGTCGCCACCGATCTGATCGGCGTCGCGCTGCTCGCCGCGGGCATCGCGGCGGTCGTGCGGTCGTGGCCCGGAGTCGCCCGCGCGTGACGCTGGGTCCCGTCCTTTTCGCCAGGTACGCCTACCCGCCAAACGCACTCGGCTACTGCGGCCCAGCGGACCACGCCGCGCTGCTCGGCGCGGCGAGCGAACCGGGCGATCTCGCCGAGCTCACCCACCTCGCCAGTCGCTTCGACGGTGCCTGGCCCTATCTCGAGCTGATCGCGGGGTGCAACGGGATCGCCGACCCCCTCGACGAGCGCGTCGTCGAGGCCTACTGGGTCGGTAACTCGCTGCTCGACCGGGTGGCGCCCTCGGCGCTCGTCGCCTCGCTCGAACACCGATTCGCGCGGCGCACCGGGCGGGACTTCGAGTCCGTCGCCACCGCGGTCCCCCTCGGCGGGGTCGCCCACCACAGCTTCCACGTCTTCGGCGTCTACCCGTGGCTCGGCCTGCTGCGTTCCGGGACCGAGGGTCCCGCCCTCACCGTCCTCGACCGCTGCCGCATCCGCTGGGGTCGCGTGGAGGCCCTCGACGGCGACACTGTCATCGTGCGGAACCGCACGCTCGAGTTCCGCGACGACCGGCTCGAGCTCGGTGGTTTCCGGCTCGAGCAAGTCCGCCGGGGGGCGGACGGCATCGGGATCCTCGGCGATCTGGCCGTCGGCGAGGACGTCTCGCTCCACTGGGACTGGGTCTGCGAGCGGTTGACGCCGGCGCGACTCGCCCGCCTGCGCCGCGTGACGGCGCGCAACCTCGCGGCGGTGAACGCCCTGTCCGCCCCCGGGCCCATCGTCGCCGCCAACTCCTGGGGGGGGTAGGCCGCCGCCAGCGACGAGACCCCCACCCGGCGGGTGCAGCCCGGCGGGCAATCGAGCACAATGCCCGGGTGCGGCGCCGTCTCGGACTCGTCGGGCTCGGGGGGGCGTTGGCGGTCGCGGCGAGCTTCACCACCCCCTTCACGACCGGCGCCGAGATCGCGACCGCCCTCGCCATCGGCGCGTTCCTCGCCGCCGAACTCGCCGCCGTTCGACACGGGCCCCGCGCCCCCCGGCAGGCGCTCCCGGGATGGCGCGCCGGCGCCACCTGGGGCGCGCTCGGCGGGACGGTACTCGCCTTCGAACTCTGGAACTACCTCGCCGGCCCGCGAGCTGCCCACCCGACGCTCAGCTACTTCGTCTCGGCCGTCGCCGGGCAACCCTGGTCGCGCGGGCTCCTGTTCGCCGCCTGGCTCACCCTCGGTGGCTGGCTCGTCAGCCGATGAGCGACCGCCTCGCGACGATCGTCGTCTGGGTCGCGCTCGCGCTCGTCGCCCTCGGCCTCGAGGCCGTCGCGGTGGCAACCCGTCGTCTCGCCGGGGTCGGCGCCACGCTCAGCCGCCTCGCCCGTCCGCCGGCCGGACGGCTAGTGCTCGCGCTCGGCTGGATGTGGCTCGGCTGGCACGTCTTCGCCCGCTGACCAGACCCCGCCGAGCCCTCCCGCGAGCGCCTCTTCGAGGGCGGCGGCGGGGCAGCCCGCGGCCCGGGTCCCGGCGCGCAGCTGCGCCTCGAGCTCGGCGGATTCGCCCGCCGCCAGCAGCCTCGCCAGCCGGTGCTGTTCGGGTCGGACGAGCGCCATCGTGAAGAACCAGGCCCCGGAACGGTCCCGCCGCTGGGCGAGCCCGGTCACCTTGCGCCGCCCGGCCGTCACCTCGCCGGGACCGAGCCCCGCGAAGCAGATGCGGCCCGACCACGGCGTCGCCACGAGCCGCCCGGCGTGGACGGCGAGATCCTCCCCATTACCGGTCGCCCGCAGCGCCTCCCGCCAGAACTCGCCGACCCACGCCGCTGCGGCGATGAGGTCGGCTCGCCATAACTCGTCGCCCGCCGGCACGTAGAGGTCCAGCCAGACCTGCGCACCCGGCACGACGAGGACGGCGCCACCGCCGCTGCGGCGGCGCACGATCTCGAGGCCCAGCTCAGAACAGCGCCCGGCGTCGAAGTCCCCGCCCGGCTGCGCGCTCCCCAAGACGACGGCGGGCGAGGTCGGATGCCCGAGGCGCGCGACCCTCCCCCCGGTGACGGGCCCCGGGGCGACGAACGCCGACGGGGGGCCGTGCCGCTCGACGAGGTGCCAGCCGCCACGCCAGGGCGGCGACCGGCCCGGCACGTCGCCGGTGCTAGCCGGCGCGCTCGAGGAGCGGCGCCACGTAGGGCTCCCACTCGGCGCGCACGTCCCCGCTCGCGGCGAGCAGCCAGACGCGCGATCTCGGGGCGTGCGGCATGCGGTGCAGGGTGAACCCCGTCTCCTCGAGCAGCCGGTCCTCTTTCAGCGCGTTGCAGCGCCGGCACGCCGCGACGACGTTCTCCCAGATGTGGGCCCCGCCACGGCTGCGCGGCGTGACATGGTCGATGTTCTCGGCCTGGCCACCGCAGTACTGGCAGCGGTGGCCGTCCCGGGCGAAGACACTGCGCCGGGTGATGGCGATCCGCGCCGTGCGCGGCAGCCGCACGTAGTGCGCCAGCCGCACGACCGACGGCTCGGGGAAGGCGACCCGCTCGGAGTGGTAGCGCCGGCCCGTGTCGTGCACGAGCTCGGCCTTCTCCTCGATCACGAGAACGAGCGCACGCCTCGACGACACGACGCAGATCGGCTCGTAGGTCGCGTTGAGGACGAGTGATCTGCCGTCCACGTCAGGCCGCCTGCGGCCCGGAAGGGCCCTTCCCCGCCATCTCCGGCGAGGCTAGCGCGCGACCCCCCGCCCCTGGCGCCACGTGCCCCGCAGCATCCGCATCTCGCGGGCCCATTGCAGGTAATCGGCGAGGTCCTCGGCGGGCGGGACCGCGCCGGCGTCGCCGTAGGCGAGCTCCATGCGGAATGCCAGCCAGTCCCGGTCCGGCAGCGGCAGGAACGGGCGCCGGCGCCACCAACGCCGCGGTACGAGGCCGACGCCGAGCCGCACCGCCGCCGGCACGAGCCGCGGCCTGCGCAGAAGAACCTTGCCCATCGTCAGGCCCTGCCGTCCCAACGCGGCGGCTCCGGCCCGGGCCAAATCCCTCAGCGCTCCCTGCCGAAACGGGAGCGCAGGCGCCGACCCATCATCGAGAGCTCGTCGGAGAACACCCGCGGGCGGCCCTTCGGCCGGGGCGGGGCGTCGCCGCGCCCGAACACCTGGCGGGCGTTCCGCTCGAACAGCAGCGCCGCGGCCAGCATGAGCAGGAAGCCGAAGGCGCCGATCAGAGTGGAGCTGCGGAACGCAACGAGGAGCACGGCGAAGCCGATCACGAAGACCACCGCCGACCAGCGCATCGATCGGCTGGCGAGCGTGCGCGGCGCCTTCGGCTTCGCCCGGCCCGGGAAGCCGCGCTCGTGCTCGAACAACTTCTGTTCCATCTCGTGGAGAATGCGCTGCTCTTCTTCGGAAAGCGGCACCTTCTCCCCCTTCCCGTCGCGCCGTTCGGAGATCTGCCCGAACCACCGACGCGCCGTCTTGCGCCACGCTAATCGCCCGGGGAACCTGGGCCGCGCGCGCCCGGACCGGCACCGCCCAGTCTCAGGGAACCGGCTGCTAGCGGGACCCGCCGTCCGGCCGGACGCCGGGCGCGCGCCGCCCGGCGTCCGGCCGCCGCCACCGAGGTGATGGCGTCGGGCCCGAACCGGCGGCGGATCTCGTCCGCCGCCGTCTCCACCTCGCCGCCCCTGACCGACGTCCCGGGCGCCGGATCGAACAGACCCAGCTGGACGGCCTGCTCGCCGTCGGACTCGGCGAGATGGGACACCGACACACCGAGCAGGCGCACGCCGCGGGCGAGATCCAGGCCGGCGAGCAGGTCCGCCGCCACCTCGGCGATCTCCGCCGCCGTGGCGACCGGGCGGTCCAACGACCGGGAGCGGTCGATCGTCTCGAAGTCGGCGAAGCGCACCTTGACCGAGATGGTGCGGGCGGCGACGCGCCGGGCCCGGCACCGTGCTGCCACCGAGACGGCGAGCTCCCGGGCCTTGCTCTGCAACGAGCCGAGATCGTGGTCGTCCCGGTCGAAGGTCTGCTCGTGCCCGATCGAGCGGACGACGCGGTCCGTCACGACACGCCGGTCGTCCCGCCCCACGGCGAGGTCGGCGAGCGTCGAGCCGTGCGCCACGCCGAAGATCGCGACGAGCCGGCTGCGCGGCACGAGGGCGAGATCTCCGACGCTCGTCACGCCGATGCGCCGCAGGCGATCCGCCGTCGCCGGCCCGACCCCGGGGACAGCCCGGACGGCGTGGGCGTGCAGGAACGAGAGCTCCTCGGCCGGCGTGACGACGATGACCCCGGCGCCGGGACCGAACCCGTCCGGCCGGACGCGGGGTTTGGCGTCTTTCGAGGCGAGCTTGGCGACGAGCTTGGTCCGCCCGACGCCGATCGCGCAGGCGAGACCGAGCTCGTCCTGGACGGCCTGGCGCAGGTTGGTCGCGATCGTCAGGCTGTCTCCGAACAGCTGGTGGGCGCCCGACACGTCGAGGAACGCCTCGTCGATCGAGATCGGCTCCACGACCGGCGTGACCTGGCGGCAGATCCCGAGGAGCCGTTCGCTCGTTCTTTCGTACTCGGCGTGGCGTCCGGGGACGACGACGAGCCCGGGGCAGCGCTGGCGCGCCTGCCCGATCGGCATGCCCGACGCAACGCCGTAGACGCGGGCCTCATAGGAGGCGGAGGAGACGACCGAGCGCGGCCCGGTCCCGCCGACGACCACCGGACGCCCTGCGAGGGAGGGGTCGGCGAGCACCTCGACCGCGACGAAGAACGAGTCCATGTCGAGATGCAGAACGTCGGTCGCGTCGACCGCCGGACCGGGCCGGACCCGGCCGGCCACGGGCTGCGGGAAATCCTCCACGGGCGGGCTACCTCAGTGCCCGAGCCAGACCCGCCGGAACGCCTCGGCGTACTCGACGCCGGCGGAACGCCCCGCCTCGGCCGCGCGCTCTTCCATCGTGGGCCGGAACGCCTCTCCCCCGTCGCCGAGCTGGCTCACGTGACAGCAGACCGCGTCGGCCTTGCGCGAGACCGTCGCCGTCACCTCGACGTAGACGTTCGGTTCCAGCGAGCCGGACAACAAGGCGAACTCGACCGCGTGGGGCGGTCCGGCGTCGGGGAAGTACAGGGGCGAGGCGGCCGCGGGGGCGGCGGCGTCGAGCGCCGCGAAGCCGACGACGCGGTGGTCGCGGTGGTTGTAGTAGTGCTCGCCGAAAAAGACGGCCGCCGGGTCCGGGCAGACCAGCACCTCGGGCCGCAGCTCCCGCAGCAGGCCCACGAGCTCACGGCGCAACTCGGAGTCGTTCTCGAACTCGCCGTCGAGCCGCCCGAGCCGGTGCACGCCGGCGAGGCCGAGGACGGCCGCCGCCGCCTCGATCTCGGCGGAACGGGTCGCGACCAGCGTCTCGGCCGAGATCGACGCGTCCCGGGTGCCCTTGTCCCCGGCGGCGCACACGACGAGGTCGACAACCGTCCCGGCATCCGCCCAGGCCGCGAGCGTCCCCCCGCAGGAGACGTCGGAGTCGTCCGGGTGGGCGTAGATCGCGACCGCCCGGCGTGGCACCTCGACGAGCAGCTCGACCGGCACGGCGCCTCAGCCCGGCGTCCGCTGCGTGGCGCGCGGCGCCGGCACGACGTCGGACGGCCGGTGCTGTTTCGGCGCCGTGGCCTTCGTCAGCAGCCCGGCCTCCCGCTCGAAGTCCCCGAGGCTCTCGAAACCCTTGTAGACACTGGCAAATCGGATGTACGCGACCTCGTCGAGCTCGCGAAGCCGGTCGAGCACCGCGACGCCGATCTGCACCGTCGTCACATCCCGCCCGTGCTGGGCCAGCTCGGACTCGATGGCGACGGACAACGCCTCGATCGCCTCTTCGTCGACCGGCCGGTTCTTGCAGGCCGCCCGCACGCCGGCGGCGATCTTCTCCCGGCGGAACGGCTCACGTTCGGCGGACCGCTTCACGACGAAGGTGACCGCCCCGCCGAGCCGCTCGAGAGTCGTGTAGCGATAGCCGCAACCGCGGCACTCGCGTCGCCGGCGGATCGATTCGCCCCGGTCGACCTCGCGCGAGTCGATGACATGGTCATCGCAGGCCGCACACCTCGGACAACGCACCGCGGGAGAGTAGCGCTCCCGGGGCCCACGAGATCTGCGGGCGGGACGTCCGTCAGGATGCCGGTACGGTGAGGACCGCGCCGGGGCGCAGCTGGGCTCCGTGGAGCTCGGCGTCGAGCCTCGCGACGACCTGGACCGGGTCGGCCGCCGGGTCGAGCCTGGTGGCGATGCCCCACAGGGTGTCACCTGGCCGGGCGACGTAGACGACGAAGTGGCCCGCCGGGGGGTTCTCGGTCGCGCGCAACGCCCCCGCACCCACCCAGACCCCGCCGAGCGCCAGGAGCGTGACGGCCAGCCCCGCCAACCTGCGCCAGGCGCCAGCCGGCACGAGCGCCCGCGCGGGCGCGAGCCCGACCAGCCGGCGTCGGCAATCAGCCGCAGCGACGGCCCGCCGGGCCGTTGCGCCCGCCGGAACCCGCCTGCGCCGAGCGAACCGGCCACCACCGCCATGCGCACCTCCGTTGGGCCCGGCCCCCAAGGGCTCGGGTACGTGCGTTCGCCTTCCCGGGTGTCATCGTGGCACGAACGTGTGTTCGGTGTCAACGATCTATCGAACGGGTGTTCCACGAACGGATGTTTGCATTCGGGTGTGACACGGATGTAACTTCGGGTCCAGGACGTGGCCGCAGGCCATTCGCGAAAGGCGGCCCAGATGGCCGAAACGCAGCTCTCGGGCAAGCGTCGTCAGATCCTCGAGTTCATCGAACGGGAGGTCCGCGAGCGCGGCTACCCGCCCTCGGTGCGGGAGATCGGCGAGGCGGTCGGGCTCACCTCTTCCTCGACCGTCCACGCCCACCTGCAGATCCTCCAGCGCCAGGGCTTCCTGCGCCGTGACCCGACCAAGCCGCGCGCGATCGAGGTCTCCTTCGAGCCCTTGTCGGGTGCCGCGATCGGGGTGCGGCCGGTCGCCCACGTGCCCCTCGTCGGCGACGTCGCCGCCGGTGTCGGCGTGCTGGCCCAGGAGAACGTCGAGGAGGTCCTCCCCGTGCCGGAGGATCTCACCGGACCCGGCGAGCTGTTCATGCTGCGGGTGCGGGGCGATTCGATGATCGAGGCGGGAATCCTCGACGGCGACCTCGTCGTCGTGCGCCACCAGTCCGAGGCGGATCCCGGCGACGTCGTCGTCGCGGGGATCCCCGACGGCGAGGCGACCGTGAAGACGTACCGCCTGCGCCACGGCCACGTCGTGCTCGTCCCGTCGAACCCCAGCTTCGCGGAGATCGAGCTAGCGCCCGACGACGTCACGATCTACGGCAAGGTCGTGACCGTCCTGCGCCGGCTCTAGCGGGCCGAGGGGCCCCCGAGCAGCGACCGGAGCGTCGCGTAGGTCGCCTCGAGCTCGCCCCGGCTGATGTGCTCGTCGGGGTGGTGGCACAGATCCGGGTCGCCCGGGCCGAAGTTCGTGGCCGGCACCCCGCGCCCGGCGAAGTGTGACACGTCGGTCCAGCCGAGCTTGGCCCGCGCCGGCGCGCCGCTCGCCGCGACGAGGGCCGCGAGGAAGGGATCGCCAAGGCTCGGCGGTGCCGGCGCGTCGACCTCCTCGACCTCGATCGTGTCGCCGGCCCGGTAGTCGAGCGCCGGCCCGAGCAGCGCCTCGACGGCGGCGAGTGCCTCCTCGCCGTCGCGGTCGGGCGCGAAGCGGTGGCTGAACAGCGCCGCGGCCCGGTCGGGCACGACATTGGCCCGCTGGCGGGACCCGCCGTCGGCCCACACCGCCTGGAGCGACTCCCGATACTCGCAGCCGTCGAGCACGGGATGGCGGTCGGCGAACCCGGCGGCGGCGGCCAGCACCGCGCCGAGGCGGTGGAGCGCGTTGTCGCCCATCGAGGGCCGCGCGACGTGGGCGGCGGTGCCCCGCGTCGTGACGACGAACCGCATCACGCCCTGGCAACCCGCCTCGACCACTCCCCCGGTCGGCTCGAGCACGAGCGCGGCGTCGGCGGCGAGCAGGTCCGGTCGCGACCCGTCCACGGCCTCGAGCCCCGAGTAACGGTGCTCGACCTCCTCGCAGACGTAGAACACGTAGGTGAGGTCGTAGACCGGCTCGACGAGCGCCCGGGCGAGCGCCAGAAGGACGGCGACGCCGCCTTTCATGTCGACCGTGCCGAGCCCGTGGCAGACGTCGCCCTCGATGCGGGCTCGCTCGTTGCCGGACGGGGGGACCGTGTCGAGGTGCCCGGCGAGCACGACCCGTTTCGCGCGACCGAGCGCCGTGCGCGCCACAACGTTGTCGCCGAGCCGCACGACCTCGAGGCCGCAGGCACGCAGCTCGGACTCGACGAACGAGGCGATGGCCGCCTCGTCGTGGCTGACCGAAGGGGTGTCGACGAGCTCGGCGACGAGCGACAGCAGGTCGGTCACGGCACGACGCCGGTGGAACGCAGGATCTCGTTCAGCTGCGCCTTGTCGTGCCGCTCGCCCGGCTCGAGGTGGCGCAGCACCAGCACGCAGGGCAAGAAGAACTCCCCGCCGGGGAACTCGCGCCGCCTGCTGGCGCCGATGGCGACGGACCAGGCCGGCACCCGCCCACGGCCGATTTGCTCGCCGGTCGCCGCGTCGACGACCGGGATCGAGCCGGTGAGGATCGTCCCGGCGCCGAGCACGGCGCCCTGCCCGACCCGGGCGCCCTCGGTGAGCATCGACCGGCTGCCGATGAGGGCGTCGTCCTCGACGACGACCGGCACGGCGTTCGGCGGCTCGAGCACGCCGCCGACGCCCACTCCCCCCGAGAGGTGGACCCGCGCGCCCACCTGGGCGCACGAGCCGACCGTCGCCCAGGTGTCAACGAGCGTGTCGGCGCCGACGCGGGCCCCGATGTTCACGTAGCTCGGCATCAAGATGACGCCGGGCTCGAGGAACGCCCCCCAGCGGGCCGAGGCACCGGGGACGACGCGGACCCCCTTGGCGGCGTAGCCCGTCTTCAGCGGGATCTTGTCGGCGAACTCGAACGGCCCGAGCTCGGTCGTCGTCACCCGCGAGAGCACGAACAGCAGAAGGATCGCCTCGCGCAGCCACTCGTGGACGACGACCTCGCCGGCGGGGTCGATCTCGGCGACCCGGGCCCGGCCCGAGTCGAGCAGCTCGATCGCGGCGGTGACCGTGGCGCGGGCACCGGCGTCGTCGGCCGACAACTCGCCCCGCCGCGCCCACAACTCGTGCACCGCCGACTCGAGTGTGTCCATCGTGCCTCCCCGGCCGAGGCTAACGCGAGCGGTGGCGGCGGCCCGGAACCCGCCGCGGGACACCGCTCACGGCGCACCGCCGTCGGAGCCGTCGGCGTCACCCACCCGGGACAGCGGCGCGAGGAACGACGCGAAACGTCTCCGGCCCGCCTCGTCGAGGCGGGCCCGCACGGCGAGCCCTGACCCGGTGTCGTGGCTTTCGAGGACCTCGCCGGCGCGGTGCAGGGCGGCCACGACGTCGCCGCGGTCGTAGGGGACGGCGAGCTCGACCGTGCGGTCGTGGGCGCGCAGGGTGTCGCCGATCGCCCGCGAGAGGTCCTCGAGGCCCTCCCCCGTCAACGCCGAGCAAACGACCGAATCCGGGTGCTGCCGGTGGAGCCGGTCGGCGGCGGCGGCGTCCCGGTCGCACTTGTTGAAAGCGAAGATCTCGGGCACGGCGTCCGCCCCGATCTCGGCGAGCACCGCGCGCACGGCCGCGATCTGCCCGTCCGGATCCGCCGCCGAGGCGTCGACGACGTGGACAAGCAGGTCCGAGTCGGCGACCGTCTCCAGCGTCGAGTGGAAGGCGGTGACGAGCTGGTGCGGGAGTTTGCGCACGAAACCGACGGTGTCCGAACACAGCACCGTCTCGCCGCCGGCAAGCTCTAGACGCCGCGTCCTCGGGTCCAGGGTGGCGAAGAGCCGGTTCTCGACGAGCACGTCGGCGTCGGTCAGGGCGTTCAGCAGCGTCGACTTGCCGGTGTTCGTGTAGCCGACGAGGGAGACGGTCCGGCGGGCCCCCCGTCGCCGGCGACGCCGCTGGGTCTGCCGCGTCGACTCGAGGTTGCCGAGCACGCCCTCCAGCCGCTGGATCCGCTGCGTGATGCGCCGGCGGTCGACCTCGAGCTGGGTCTCGCCGGGTCCCCGGGTCCCGATGCCGCCGGCCTGCTGGGAAAGGGTCATCCCCTTGCCCCGTAGCCGCGGCAGCCGGTACTGCAGCAGCGCCAGCTCGACCTGGGCGCGGCCGCCCTCGGTCCGGGCGTTCTGGGCGAAGATGTCGAGGATCACCGCCGTCCGGTCGATCGCCGTGCGGCCGAGGATCTTCTCGAGGTTGCGCTGCTGAGCCGGGCTGAGTTCGTCGTCGAACACGACGGTGTCGGCGTCGACCGTCTCGCACAGCAGGTGCAGCTCCTCGGCCTTGCCGCGGCCGATGTAGGTCGCCGGGTCGATGGCGTCGCGCGACTGCACGACGCGGGCCGCCTCGTCGGCACCCGCCGTGTCGATGAGCAGGCTGAGCTCGTCGAGGCTCGCCTCGACCTCGGCGAGACCGCGCGGACGGGTGACCACGCCCACGAGCACGATCCGCTCCCGGAACTGGCGCTCGATGAGCGTCACTCGGCGGGGACCTTCTCCCTCGGGGTCCCGAACCCGTCGACGAACACCTGCGCGACATGCCTCGCCGGTCCCACGAGCGTGGCACCGACGCCGCCGGCCCGGTCGGCGAGCTCGACGACGAGATCGCCGCCGGGGTTGTGCACGACGACGACCGCCCCGACGAGCCCGGCCGTGTGGGCGGCCGCCGCGGCGGCGGTGCTGCCCGACCCGCAGGCCAGCGTCAGCCCGACGCCGCGTTCCCACACGACGAGGTCGAGCTCGTCGCGGCCCGGGCGCACGGCGACCAGCTCCACGTTCTGGCCGCCGGGGACGTCGACCTCGAGGGACGGGCCGAGCGAGCCGAGATCCACGTCTTCCACCGTCGCACCGATGAGCACGAGGTGGGGGTTGCCGACTTGGACCCGCCAGGCCCGCCGGGCGGCGACCGGCGTCGCCAGCGCCTCGACCCTGACGGTTCCCAGCCCGACCCGCACGGTCAACGGGTGGCCGCCGTGGGCCGCCTCGAACGAGGCCGGAACCGGGCCCGCCGCCGTCTCGACGACGAGATGGTCCGCCGTGACGAGCCCGTGGTCGACGGCGCACAGCACGGCGCAGCGCAGACCGTTGCCGCTCGTCTCGGCACCCGACCCGTCGGCGTTCAAAAGGTCCATCCGCAGGTCGCCGCCCTCGCGGGGCGCTGAGAGGCGGATCAGCCCGTCGGCCCCGACGCCGCGGTGGCGGTCGCAGAGCGCCCGGGCGAGCCCGGCGTCGAAGCGGCCCTCCCGGGGCCAGTCGAGGAGGAGGAGGAAGTCGTTCCCGAGCGCCTCGTACTTGCCGAGTTCCAACCGCTCCACGGTCTCAGTCTCGCACCCCGACCCCGGCGCGGCCCACCGCGCCGACGGCCTCGTCGAGGGCGTCGTCGAGGTCGGCGCGCGCGGCGTCGAGCCAGATGATCCGGGGGTCGCGGCGGAACCAGGCCTCCTGGCGCCGCGCGAAGGCCCGCGTGCGGCGCAGGATCTCGGCGCGGGCCTCGTCGAGCGTCGTGCGGCCGGCGACGAAGCCGAGGAGCTCGCGGTAGCCGAGCGCCTGCCGGGCGGTGCGCGACAGTCCCGGCTCCCGCGCCGCCAGGGCCGCGACCTCCTCGACGAACCCGGCGGCGAGCTGCGCCTCGAGCCGGGCCGCGATCCGCCGGTCGAGCTCCTCGCGGCCCAACCGCAGCCCGACAAGACAGAAGCGCGTCGGCCCGTAGTGGCCGAGCCCCGGACCGGAGTCGCTGAAGGGCTTGCCCGATCCGACGACGACCTCGAGCGCCCGGATCAGGCGGCGGCGGTTCGTCGGCGAGACGCGGGACGCGGCGGCCGGGTCGAGCCCGGCGAGCCGTGCCCACAGCCCGGCGAGCCCGGCCGGGCCGTCGGCCTCAGCTTCCAGCGCCGCCGCGATGTCCGGGTAGCGCCCGGGGAAGACCAGGTCGTCGACGAGCGAACGGTGGTAGAGGCCGGTCCCGCCGACGAGGACCGCACGGTGGCGCCGGCCCTCGATGCCGTCAATTGCGGCACGGGCCGCGGCCTGGAAGCGGGCGACCGAGAACTCCTCTGAGGGATCGCAGCAGTCGACGAGATGCCACGTCACCCCGCGTCGCTCCTCGGGGGTCGGCTTGGCCGTGCCGATGTCGAGCCCGCGGTAGACGGCGATGGCGTCGACCGACACGAGTTCGACGTCGGCGTGGCGGCGGGCGTAGCGCACGGCCGCCGCCGTCTTGCCGGTCGCCGTCGCGCCGACGAGCGACAGGTGGCGGGCACCGGGCGGGGGGCATTTCGTCGGCCGGGAGCGGCTGACCTGGTCTTTGACCCCACACTCGCCCGCCGAGGAGGTGACGCCCCGAATGGCGGCGGTCGGCCGAGGCCGACCCGGCGCCATCTTGTCCGGCACGCTTCGCTCCTTCTCCACGCGGAGCCCGGTGGACTCCGGTGGGCGGGGCTTACCTCTAAGCCGCACCATGCTCAGCAACCACAGGTTGCCTTACGTGGGTCGTTTCGCCTGCGGCTGGCATCGACTTGCAACCACAGACCCGCTCCCGGCCCGGCCCGAGTCTACGGCCGCCTCAGGTGCCCGAGGTCCAGGAGTTGAGGTAGGCCCGCTGCGCCTCGGTGAGCACGTCGACCTCGATCCCCATCGAGGCGAGCTTCAGGCGGGCGATCTCCTCGTCGATCTCGGCCGGCACGTCGTAGACACACGGCTCGAGCTCGGCCCGGTGCTGGAGCACCCATTCGATCGTGAGCGACTGGTTGGCGAACGACATGTCCATCACCGCCGCCGGGTGGCCCTCGGCCCCGCCGAGGTTGACGAGCCGGCCCTCGGCGATGACGAGGATCCGCTTCGTCCCGCCGGCGGCCGCGGGGATGGCGAACTCCTCGACGTTCGGGCGGACCTGCCGGCGCCGCCCGTCGGCGAGCTTGGCGAGCGCGACGAGATCGATCTCGACGTCGAAATGTCCCGAGTTGGCGACGATCGCGCCGTCGGGCATCACGGCGAAGTGCTCGGCGCGCAGCACGTCGCGGTCACCCGTCACGGTGATGAAGATCTCTCCGTCTCGTGCTGCCGCCGCCATCGGCGCGACCAGGAAGCCGTCCATCACCGCTTCCAGGGCCCGCAGCGGGTTGATCTCGGTGACCGTGACGATGGCGCCGAGGCCGCGAGCCCGCGAGGCGACGCCCTTGCCGCAGTAGCCGTAGCCGGCGACGACGACGCGGGAGCCCGCCAACAACACGTTCGTCGAGCGAATGATGCCGTCGAGCGTCGACTGCCCCGTGCCGTAGCGGTTGTCGAACATGTGCTTCGTGTCGGCGTCGTTGACGGCGATGATCGGGTAGCCGAGCGCCCCGTCACGCTCCATCGCGCGCAGACGGATGACGCCGGTCGTCGTCTCCTCGGTCCCGGCGACGACCTCGGCTACCTGCGCCGGGCGCGTCTGGTGCAGGCGCGAGACGAGGTCGCACCCGTCGTCCATCGTGATCGTCGGGTGATGGTCGAGCGCGGCGTCGATGTGCGCGTAGTAGCGGCCCGAGTCCTCGCCGCGCACGGCGTAGGTCTCGATCCCCTCGTCGAGGACAAGCGAGGCGGCGACGTCATCCTGGGTCGACAGCGGGTTGGATGCGCAGGCGATGACCTCGGCGCCACCGGCCTTCAGTGTCCGCAACAGGTTCGCCGTCTCGGTCGTGATGTGGAGGCAGGCGGCGATCGTCGCCCCGGCGAGCGGCTTCTCCGTCGCGAAGCGTTTGGCGATCGACTCGAGGACCGGCATGTTCGCGCTCGACCAGGCGATCCTCTGCCGGCCCAGCTCGGCGAGCTTGGCGTCGGCGAAGTCGCCGGGGGTCGCCTGTTCCCGAGTCGTCATTCCCTCAGCCACGTTGCACCCTTTCCGTCGTGGGCCCTGCTGGCGCGCGTCGCGCCGTCGGGAACCGGGATCGTTCTGACCATGCTCGCCGGTTCGGGCGGCCCTGTCATCTCAGGGTAGTGGCTCGGCCCGGCTCGGGAGACCCGGCGCGGCCCCGCCGATCGCCTGGACCGCGGGCGTGGGAAGTCCTCGCCAGGCGCCTCTGGCAGAGTTCTCAATGTCGTCACCACCTGGGCGTCGGGGGTTCGCGTCGGAGAACCGACGCCCGCAATCTCCGACTAGCCACTGCGACCTTGGGGTGAGGGGCAAAGGGCGACCAGTGGGCCTTGCCGTCGCCTTCTCACTGACGGCTATGGAAAGGGCGGAACGACCGTGCGGCCCTCCACGAGATCCTTGTAGAGAAGCTTGAGGTCCGCGATACGAGCGAGGTCGTCGTTGGCGAAACACCCTACGTACACGACCAGCGCCAAGCTTCCGCCTTTGAAGACATCGGACTGGCTCGTGCAGTCTGCCGAGCGGTACTTGAGCCAGGCGGTCTGGGCAGCTGCAAGATCCCGACGAGGGGCATTAGAGCCCAAGAGTTTGAAGATGAGTGCGACCTCGCGGTCGATTCGCTTGTCTCGGGCAAGAGTGAGACGCTCCCCGCAACCTTCCATGCCGATGGTGGTGTCCTGGTTGCACGGGAGGAGAGGAATGAAGTCCTCGTGTATCACCGGGGGTTTGATCGGCTTTCCGGACCTGGTGGCAACCGCCGGTGACGCGAAGGCAACCGCTGCAGTCATCGAGGCAATCCCGCTTGCACTCCCTACGGCGATTATCACCCCGACGGTGATGCTTCTCAGCCCGCGCACGCCGGGAGCGTAGTGGGGAGCTGTCGCCCGGGCAGCTCGCCCTTCACCCTTCAGTGGCCGGCGGGGTCCGGTGAGCCCGTCGGCCCCGTACCCGTGACGACGGCGGTTGCCTCGCGCGCCGCCAACCGGGCCGCCTCGGCGTCGTCGACGTTCTCCGCCTCGGTGACGAGGAGCACCGGGATCCCGTCGCGCACGGGGTAACGGCGGCGCAACCTCGGGTTGTAGAGGGCCGCCTCGTCGGCGAAGTACCACAGGGAACCCTTGTCCTCCGGGTCGACGAGGATCGACAAGAGGAACGCATCGAGGCTCACCGACCCCCACCGCCCTTTTCGGCCTGCCCGATGAGCTCGCGGACCTCGGTGACGTGTGCGGCGCAGGACCCGGCGTCGGCGGCCTCGACGTTGAGTCGCAGCAGCGGCTCGGTGTTGGAGGGCCGGATGTTGAACCACCAGTCGCCGGAGTCGACCGTCAGCCCGTCGAGCTCGTCGACGGGCCGGCCGAGCGCCGCGTAGTGCGCGGCGACCGAGGCGATCACGGCGGCGGTGTCACCCACGGGGGTGTTCAGCTCGCCGGAATCGGCGTAGCGCTCGAACGGCCGCCGCAGCTCCGACAGCGGCACCGCCGCGGCACTGAGCGCCTCGAGCACGACGAGGGCGGCGATGATCCCCGAGTCCGCCCCGTAGTTCTCCCGGAAGTAGTAGTGGCCGGAGTGCTCGCCCGCGAAGACGGCCCCCGTCTCGGCCATCCGGGCCTTGATGAACGAGTGCCCGACCCGCGTGCGGATCCCCACCCCGCCGCACTCGGCGATCACCTCGGCGACGGTCTTCGAGCAGATCACGTTGTATAGGACCGTCGCGCCGGGGTGCTTGGCGAGCATCGCCCGGGCGACGATCGCCGTCGTCGTCGAACCCGAGAGCGGCTCGCCGAGCTCGTCGACGAGAAAGACGCGGTCGGCGTCCCCGTCGAAGGCGAGGCCCACGTCCGCCGCCGTGGCGAGGATCCGCTGGCGCAGGTCGACGAGGTTGGCCGGTTCGATCGGGTTCGCCGGGTGGTGGGGGAAGGTCCCGTCGAGCTCGCCGTAAAGCAGGTCGAGGGTGCAGGGCAGCCCCTCGAACACGCGCGGCGCGATCAGGCCGCCCATCCCGTTGCCGGCGTCGGCGGCCACCTTCAGCGGCAGAAGGCGCGCACAGTCGATGAAGGAACGGACGTGGCGGGCGAACTCGCCGGGCCAGTCACGGCCATCGGCCGTCGCAAGTGGCGCGGGGAGCGCGGCGCCCAGCGTCGCCAGCTTCTCCTCGGCGTAGCGGCGGATCGCGCCGAGCCCGGTCTCCTGCCCGACGGGCTTCGCGCCCGCCCGGCAGAACTTGACCCCGTTGTACTGCGGCGGGTTGTGCGAGGCGGTGAGCATCGCCCCGGGGACTTGGAGGACCCCGGAGACGAAGTACAGCAGATCCGTCGAAGCCAGCCCGACAAGGACGACCTCGGCGCCCTCGGACTCGGCGCCGGCGGTGAACGACCCGGCGAGGATGGTGCCCGAGGTCCGCATGTCGTGGGCGACGGCGATCCGCCGGGCGTCGTCGGACTCGGCGGCGAAGCGGGCGAACCCGGCCCCGATCGCGAAGGCCCGCCGGGCGTCGAGCTCGGTCGGCACGACGCCCCGCACGTCGTAGGCCTTGAATATCGCACCGAGCTCGCCGGAATCCGCCATGCGAACGACATTACCCGGAGCGCCGCCGGGGGCCCGTGCCGCACCTGGGCATCAGAAGTGCACCGTCGCCACCGCGAAGAACGCCGTGACGTTGAACGCGACGTGGGCGCAGATCCCCGCGCCGAGCCGCCCGGTGCGCGTCGCCAGAATGCCGAGCAGCACACCGAATCCCGCCAGGGCGGGGAACTCCAGCGCCTCGAAATGCACGAGCCCGAATACGAGACCGACCACCAAGACCGCGAGCGGCAGGGCGGCCCGCGCCAGCCGGTCGCCCCAGGCCCCGATGAGCGAGCGCAGGAGCAGCCCCCGGAAGTACAGCTCCTCGACGATCGGGCTCCCGAGGCAGATGAACAGGCCGAGCACGACAAGCCCCGGGCCGTGGACGTGCGCGACCAGCGAGTTCGCCGGCTCGGCGATGCGGTGGTAGAGGTGCGGCACGAAAGGCGAAAGCGGCCATTCCAGCGCCGGCACGAGGAGGTACTGGGCCGCGACGCCGCAGGCGACCCCGAGCGGCACGTCCGGCCAGAGCCGGAGTGAGAAGCCGAACGCCCGGGCGAGCGCCGGCCGCAGACGGAACGGGACAGAAGGCGGATGTGACCAGACGGCCAGCACCGCCGCCCCGGCGAAGCCGAGCCACAACCCGACGAGGTCGACGAGCTCGCCGCCGAAACCCCCCGAGCCGTGGTGGAACCCCCGGGCCGCCATGTAGCCGCCGAGGGCCCCGACCGACAAGACGAAGCCGGCGGCGATACCGCCCAGCGCCCAGCCGAACCCGTAGGGGTTCCCGCCGGCGCGCCCGCGGCGCGCGACGGCGACGCCCGCACCCGACCCGGTCACGCCCACACCATGAGCGTCGCCTGCCCGTTGCGGGCGGTCAACTCCCCCCGTCCCGCCGACCGGCGGGATGGGCCGGGCGCCTACGATGTTCCTGATGGGTAGACCTCCAGACGACATCGGCCCACCGGGCGGGCCGGGTTCGCCCGCCCCCCAGGGCCGTGACGTGACCGTGCGGTGGATCATCGGCGGCCTCGTCGTCGTGCTCGTGCTCGTCGTCGTCGGGTCGGCGCTGCTCGGGCGCTCGCACTCGGAGGCCATCGGCTGGAGCACCTTCCAGCGCGACCTGTCCGCGCACGAGTTCAAGACGGTGACGATCGACAACACCTCGGGCGTGATCACCGGTCAGTTCACGAAGCATTTCCACAGGGGCGCGAGCTACTCGACGACCGGCCCGCTCGCCCTTTCCTCCCAGGAGATCGCCAAGCTCGGGGCGAGCGGCGCGACGGTGAAGTTCGAGACGCCGACCTCCAGCATCCTGCCGACCCTGCTCCTCTACCTCGTGCCGATCCTCCTCATCGCCGCGCTCTTCATCTGGTTCCAGAGGCGCGCCCAGTCGCAGATGACCGGGATCATGTCGATCGGGCGGTCGCGGGCGAAGATCTTCTCCACCGAACGGCCGCGCACGACCTTCGCCGACGTCGCCGGGTACACGGGCGTGAAGGCCGAGATCAGCGAGGTCGTCGACTTCCTCAAGTCGCCCGCGCGCTTCCGCGACATCGGCGCGCGCATCCCCAAGGGCATCCTGCTCGTCGGCCCGCCGGGAACGGGCAAGACGCTCCTCGCGCGGGCGGTCGCCGGTGAGGCCGGGGTGCCGTTCTTGTCGGTGAGCGGCTCGGATTTCATGGAGATGTTCGTTGGCGTCGGTGCCAGCCGGGTGCGCGACCTGTTCACGAACGCGCGCAAGCAGGCCCCGGCGATCGTCTTCGTCGACGAGATCGACTCCATCGGCCGCAAGCGCGGCGCCGGGCTCGGCGGCGGGCACGACGAGCGCGAGCAGACGCTCAACCAGATGCTGAACGAGATGGACGGCTTCGACCCCTCCGAGGGCGTCGTCATGATGGCGGCGACGAACCGTCCGGACATCCTCGACCCGGCGCTCCTGCGCCCCGGGCGGTTCGACCGGGAGATCATCGTGCCCCTCCCGGACCTGTCGGAGCGGACGCCGATCCTGCAGGTGCACTGCCGGGACAAGCGCATCGGGCCCGACGTCGACCTCGAGGTCGTCGCGCGCGGCACCCCCGGCATGAGCGGCGCCGACCTCGCCAACCTCGTGAACGAGGCGGCGCTCCACGCCGTCCGGCGCAACAGCCAGATCATCGAGATGTCGGACTTCGACTCGGCGCGCGACCGGGTCCTCATGGGCCAGCAGCGCGACTCGCTCGTGCTCTCCGACGCCGAGAAGTCGCGTGTCGCCTACCACGAGACCGGCCACGCGATCCTCTCCTACGTCCTGCCGTTCGCCGATCCGCTGCTCAAGGTGAGCATCATCCCGACGGGCCTCGCGCTGGGCGTCACCTGGCAGCTGCCGGTGGAGGAGAAGCACATCTACCGGCGCGAGTACATCGAGGACGCCCTCTGCGTGCGGATGGGCGGCCGCGTCGCCGAGCTCATCATCTACGGCGACCTGTCGACCGGGGCGAGCGACGACCTGCAGCGCAACACCGAGCTCGCCCGCAAGATGGTGCGGGAATGGGGCATGTCCGACCGAGTCGGCCCCATGGCGTGGGGTTCGCAGGGGACGGTGTTCCTCGGCGAGGACCTGATGCACACCCGCGACTACTCGGAGGACACGAGCCGCGTCGTCGACGAGGAGATCGCGCGCATCCTGCGGGACCAGGAGGAACGGGCGCGGCGCATCCTCGAGGAGCACCGCGCCGGGCTCGAGGCCGTCGCCGGGGCGCTTCTCGAGCGCGAGTCGATCGACGGGGCCGAGGTGGCCCGTCTCACCGACGAGGCCTACGGCCGTCCCGTCCACGACGAAGGTGCCGACGTCGCCCACGTCGTCGGGGGGATGACCGGTCTGCCGTCCCTGCCCGTCCCGGCGGCCGCCGGGACCGGCGGCGGCGACGGGACCGACCCCGCCGCCGCTCAGCCGACCGGGAACGCCGCGAGGGCGGTCAGGCCCGGCACGTCCCGCGACGCCCGGGAGTAGAGCTCCCCGCCCACGACGACCGGGTCGTTGGCGGTGACCCGCAGCGACAGTCGGCCCGACGCGCCGGCGAGGTCGGCGAGGTCGACGACGACCGAGCCCTCCGGGGCGACGAGCAGCGGCCCGGGGCCGGCGAAACCACCGCCCAACGGGCGGATCACGACGTCGGCCGGGACCCGGGAGGGATTGGCGACGGTGACGAACTCCGAGACCCGCTTCCCGCTCTCCCCGCCGGCGACGATCCAGTCCTTGGCCAGTTCCCGGCAGCCGGGGTCGACGGTCAGCCCGACGGGGAGCGTCGGCAGGCTGAGCAGCAGCCTCCGCCGGCGCGCCGCCGCGCCCTTCGCGGTGGGAGGGGGCGCGGCGAGGGCCGTGCCCAGGTAGAGCTCGCGGGCGGCGACGATCGGCACTCTGTTCGTCGAGGTGACGCTCGCCCAGCGAACCGCCGCCGCTGACTCGTCGGCGGCCGGCGTATAGCGGGTCGTCGCCCCCGGGCCGAGCTGCAGCGCGATCTTGCCGACCCCGCTCGACCCGCCGAGGCTGATCTCGACCTCGGCCGTGCGCTTCCCGGGATTCTCGAGGTCGAAGGTCTGCTGCGCCGAGGTGCCCGCCGGCGCGGCGGCGAAGTACCACTGCGTGGCGGGGGTCGGCACCGCGCTCTCGAGGGCGTCGTAGGCGGCACCCCGGCTCCCCACGATGTCGAGCGCCCCGGCGACGATCGTGCCCCCCGACGAGGCCACCGTCGCCGAGACGAAGCGCTTGAACGGCAGCGCCCGGGCCGCGTAGAGCACGACGGTGTGGCCGGCGGCGACGAGCACCCCCTGGAAGGCGGGGGGCGACTGCGGCCCGGTCGGCGTCGCGAACGAGATGCTGGCGACGGCCGGGGTCGCACCGGGGTCGTAGAGGGCGATCGCGAGGTTGTTGTGCGCCTGTGTGCTCCCGGCGGCGAGGTACTGCGTCGCCACCGACTCCTCCGCGCAAGCCGACGCCTCGAGCCCCGTCGTCCCGGCGACGCGCTCGACGACCTCGGCCGCCCCGCCCTCGACGATCACGCGGGCCGCGACGAACGACATGCGACGCATCGCGGCGAACCCGATGACCGACTCGCCGGCCGCGGGAACCGAGATCGTCTCGGTCGTCGCAGCCCCCGACACCGGGACGATCGTGACCGTGGCGCCGAGCGGGCGGCTACCGGGGTTCACGACGGAAAGCGACGACGCCTCACCCGGCGTCCCGACCGGCAGGGGGCCGGCGCAGAACCACGCCGAGGAGACCGCCCCCGGCTGTCCCGCGGCCCCCCGCGCCGCCCCGGCCGATGCCGGCGGCGCGCCCCTCCCGTGGACGAGCACGCTCGCGAGACCGCCGAGGGCGAGCGCGGCGAGCACGGTGGCGAGGACCACCGGGCGCCTGGGCCCGACCACCCGCGGCGGCCCACTCGTCACGGTCACGACGGCTCCCCGACCGCGACCGGCTCCGGCGCGGCGACGCCCGTCCCGCCCCGGGCGGCGGCGCGCCGCGCGGTGCGCGCCCGGCGCCGCCTGACGACGGCGAAACCGGCGGCGGCGAGCCAGCCGGCGAGCGCCAGGACGACGCCCAAGACCCGCAGCGGCGCCGGTACCCCCCCACCCGGGACCGTGGGGGTCGCCGCGCCCGACCCGTGCCAGGCCGTGTTCTCGAAGAAGTACGCCCCGCCCTCGCTCGGCAGCTCCCGCAGGTCCAGCTGCCTCGCCAGCGCGGCGACAAGCCCGGGGGGCGGGGGTGCCTCCGGGGCCACCTGCACGCCGGCGAGTTCGGGGGCGAACGCCGTGGGGACGACGATCACCGCGACCCCGCTGCTGGCGAGCAGCCTGCCGAGCTCCACCGTGCGCCCGAGCTCGGCGGCGGTGACGTCGGCGCCGAGCCGTGCGGCGGGGCCGGGGTTCGCCGTCGGCCAGAGCGCCGTCGCGTCGGGCAGGCCGGTCAGCGTGAGCGCCTCGGCGAAGCCGGGCCGGATCTGCCACCCGGCGAGTGGCAGCGCCAGCGGGGCGCCGAGCCAGAGCTCGCGCGCCGACGTGTTCGCCCCCTGCGGGCCGACCGGCGCCGTGATGACCGAGTCGTAACCGATCTCCGGCAGGTTCCAGCGACCGCCCCAGGCCGAGACGAGCACCGGCAGCAGCCCGCCGAGCGCGAGGACCGAGAAGCCGATCGTCGCCAGTTGGCGCCAGCCGAGCCGCGAACCCGAGACCTCCCGGGCGATCGAGGCGACGCCCAGCCCGACGAGCACGGCGACGCACACCGCCGCCGGGACGATGAGATCGCGTGCCGCGCCGCCCCCGGCGCCGAGCCAGCCCTCGCCGGCCACCCACGTGACGGCGACCGTCGCGAGCAACACCCCCCAGTAACGCACGGCCCAGGAGAACCGCCCCGAGCTGCTGACGACCAGGACGAAAAGCCCCGCCGCCACGAAGGCGTAGCTGAGCGGCCCGCGACCGATCGGCCCGAGATCGAACCGCAAGAGCGCGGCGATGTTCGGCACCCCGGCGCCCGTCGTCGTCACGCCCGTCAGCGCGCTCGAGGCGCGCGCCGGTCTGGAGGAACGTCACCGACCACGGGAAGCACAGGACGAAGGCGACGACGACCGCCCCGCCGGCGACGACGAGCCCGCGCAGCGACTTCAGGCCGCGGACCGTCCCCCAGAAGGCGAAGGTGACGGCCGCAAGGGCCACCGCCACGACCAGCAGGGGCAGGACCGCCACCGGCGCGAACGAGGCGACGACGGCGACGATCACGCCGAGGCTGAGGCACTCCTCGACGGTCGCGCGCGAGCGGATCGCCGCTCGCCCCTCCCCGTACGGCGGGAGGTCGGTCGCGCGGGCGACCCTGGCGAGCATCCAGGGCATGCCGCCGTAGACGACGAGGGCCTGCAGGTCCCCCCGCGCGAGGTCGTTCCAGGCGAGCGGGAGGAAGAGGTACGCGACCCCGGCGGCGAACGAGGCCGTGCGGGCGCCGAGCGGGCGGACGAGCCTCACGACGCCCCACACCCCGGCGACGACGGCGAGGACCATGCCGATCTTCAAGACGACGCCCATCGAGCCCGCCGTCACGAGGCCGGCGAGCCCGAGGATCGCGAACGCCGGCGAGGCCGGACCCGTCGGCTGGGTCCCGCGGGCGGTCGTCCCGCCGAGATAGGTCGCGATGAGGTGGAACGGCTCCGGGATCGGCAGGTAGCCGCCGACGAGCGGCAGGTGCCCGACGAGCAGGAGCCGCGAGCCGACGAGGGCGACGAACCCGGCGGCGAGCGCGCTCAGCGTCAGCCAACGCGGCCGGCGCTGGGCGTGAGCCGCGTCCTCGGACTGGCCGCCCCCGGCGCCGCGCCGGCGGGTCCAGTGCAGGATCAACGCCTCGAGGCGGGGGCGCAGCGCCCGCACGATCCGCGACGAGCGGCGCGAGGCGAGACGCAGCACCACCCGGTCGGGCACCCGCCGGGAGGCGCCGACGGCGGCCCGGGCGCCGCCGAGGTCACGGGCCGGCGCGAGGTTCCAGCGCCAGGCGTCGATCACCTCGCGGGCTCGCCGACGCCGCCCGACGAGGGTGAAATAGACGACCTCGAGGGCACTGAGGAAGAACAGCTGGACGACGATGCTGGTCCGCCGGGAGGGCCCGTAGTTCTTCAGCGCGGCGCGCAGCATGTGGCGCCACTGCAGGGCGCGGGCCTCCGGGAGGGGACGGCGCCGCGCGGCGGTCGCCTCCAGGTGGCCGACGGTCGCCATCGGCGTGATGAAGATCCGGGCGCCGGCGATGCGGGCCCGCCAGGACAGGTCGATGTCCTCGCCGAACATCGAGATCTCCGGGTCGAAACCCCCGATGGCGGCGAACAGGTCGGCCCGCACCAGCATGCAGCCGCCGGGGATCGCAAAGACCTCGCGCGGCTCGTCGTGCTGGGACTGGTCGAATTCCCGGCGCTGCACCCGCCGCAGCGGCGCCCCGAAACGGTCCATGCTGAGGCCGAGCTGCAGGATGTGGTCCGGCTCGGCGGCGTCGACGAGCTTCGGCCCGACGATCCCGGCGTTCTGGAGGAGCGCCTCCTCCACCATCACCCGCACGGCGTCTGGTTCGGGGGCGACGTCGTCGTGGCAGAACAGGTAGTACGTCGCGCCGGCGACGATGTCGCGCGCGGCGTTCGCGCTCGGGCCGAAGCCGGCGTTCTCCTCCAGCCGGGTGATGTAGAAGCTCGGCGCGACCTGCGCGACGCGGGGCGCGAGCGGCTCAGGGCTGGCGGCGTCGACGACGAGCGCCGTCAGGTTCGAGTAGTCCTGCGCCGCGAGCGCGGCGAGACACCTCTCGAACCACGGTCCAGAATCGGAGGCGACGACGACGGCGACGACCGGTGGCGCTTGATCCTCCGGCATCGGAAACTTCACGCTAGCCGGGGCGGCACGACGACGCAGGCGAGCAGCGAATCGCGCCGGCTAGGCGCGTCCGCGGGCCGCCGCGAGCACGTCGACGAGCGTTTGGCGCAGCGGGATCTCGGCTTTCCACCCGGTGAGGGCGACAAGTTTGCCGGCGTCGCCCACGAGGACGGGCAGGTCGACGGGACGCCGGAGCGCCGGGTCCTCGACCGGCGTGACCGGCCGGGCCGCCATCGCGACGATCTCGTCGAGCACGGTCCGGATCGGCACCGCCACGCCCGAGCAGACGTTGTAGACGTCCCCCGGGCGTCCCAGCCCGGCGAGCAGCCGGTAGGCCCGCACGACGTCGCGCACGTCGGTGAAGTCCCGCGCCGAGCTGAGGTCGCCGACGAGGATCTCGTCGGTGCCCGCACGCTCGGCCTCGACGACGCGGCGGGCGAGCGCCGAGACGACGAAGGACTCCGCCTGGCCCGGTCCCACGTGGTTGAAGGGCCGGACGCGGACGACCTCGAGCCCGTGGCCGAGGAACGCCTGCAGCCCGACGTACTCCGCCGCGACCTTGCTCGCCGCGTACGGCGTCACCGGCCGCAGCGGCGTCTCCTCGCCGACGGGCGCCCCGCCGGCGATCCCGTAGACCTCGGCCGAGCTCACGAGGACGACCCGGGGACGCGGCACGAGCTGGCGGGCGACCTCGCAGAGAACCAACGTGCCGAGGGCGTTGACCCGAAACGTCTCCGCCGGTATCTCCCAGGAACGCCGCACGTCGGCGAGGCCGGCCAGGTGGTAGATGACCTCCGGCGCCGCGGTGGCGGCCTCGCGGGCGACCACCGCCTCGTCGGCGATGTCGAACTCGTCGCGCAGCGGATAGACGGTGTCGCCGCACGCCTCCAGGTGGCGCGTCAGCCACGTGCCCACGAAGCCGGATGCACCGGTGACGAACGTCCGCACGGCTCTGCCTCCTGCGGTCACGCTAGGCGCATTCGGACCTGACCCCGCCTCAACCCTGCCCGGCCGCGGCCCGGAAGGCCGCCACATGACCGGCGGCCGAGCGCTCCCAGGTGAAACGGGCGGCCCGGACCAGTCCCTCCCGGCGGCGGTCGTCCGCCGCCGGTCCCCCGCCGAGCGCTGCGGCGAGGCCCGCGGCGAGCGCCGACGGGTCCGTCGGGTCGACGAGGATCGCCGCCGGCCCGGCGAACTCGGCCATCGCCGTGGACGCCGAGGTGACGAGCGGCGCACCACAGGCGAGCGCCTCCAGCGCCGGCAGGCCGAACCCCTCGTAGAACGACGGGTACGCCACGACCGCCGCCCGCCGCAGGAGCGCCGGAACGAGGGCGGCGTCGACGTAGCCGAGTCTCTTGACCCGCTCCCCGTGCGCGGCGGCACCGATCGCGCCGGCCAACTCCGCCGTCCCCCAGCCCGCCGGCCCGGCGAGCACGAGGTGGAGCCCGGCGTGCTCACCCGCCACGGCGTCGAAGGCCACCACCAGGGCCGGCACGTTCTTGCGCGGCTCGATCGTGCCGAGGTGGAGCACGTACGGCCCGGCGACGCCGAGGCCAGCCAATACGGCCGCGTCCGCCCCCGGGGTCCCTTCGTCGGGGCGGAACACGGCGTGGTCGATGCCGTGCGGCACGACGTGCACGGCTCCGCGTGGCGCGTAGAGGTCCCGGAAGCGCCGGGCCGTCGTCTCGCTCACGCAGATCACCGCCGCCGCGTCGCGCGCGCAGCGCCGCAGCGCCCGGCCGAAGAAGACCACCTTGCTGCGTTCGTGCCACTCGGGGTGGTCGATCATCGACAGGTCGTGGACGGTGACGGCGGCGGGGACCCTGAGCCGGGCCGGCATCGAGTAGTGCGGCCCGAAAAAGACCGCCGCCTCCGGCAAGCCCCGGCGCAGCGCGGCCCCGAGCGAGAGTGCGCCCCAGGCGACGCGCGCGAGGCGCCCGTCCGGCGCCGGGCTCAGGATCCCCGCCCCGGGCGCGAGGGCGCGCCAGCGGTCCCCGTCCGAGCGCCGGGTGACGAGGTCGAGCTCGACGTCGCCTTCCCGCGCCAGCGCCGCCACGACCGCCACCGTGTACTGCCCCGCGCCGACGGGGGCGGCCGGCACCGCCGTGACGTCGACGGCGACCCGCAGCGGCGGCGTCACGCGCCGGCCCCGACGACGCGGCGCCACACCTCGACGTGGGCGGCGGCCGTCGCCCGCCAGGTGAGCGGTGCGACCCGGGCGCGCCCGGCGGTGACGAGCCGCTGCCGCAGGTCCCCGTCGGCGGCGACGACGACGAGCGCCGCGGCGATCGCCTCGACGTCGAGGGGATCGACCTCGTAGGCGGCACCGCCGGCGCTCGGCACGGCGCTCGCGACGACCGGGGCGCCGGCGCGCATCGCCTCGACGACCGGCAGGCCGAACCCCTCGACGAGCGGCACGTAGGCGACGAGACGCGCCCGGCCGTAGAGGCCGGCGAGCACGGAGTCGGTGACCCTCCCGGCGAAGACGACCCCTTCGGGGGCTGGCGCCGCGGCGTCCCCCCAGCCCGGTGGTCCCACGACGACGAGCGGCAGCGGCTCGTCGAGGGCGCGGCGGGCGAGCGCGTAGGCCGCGAAGAGCCGCGCCAGGTTCTTGCGCGGCTCCCGGGTCCCCACCGCCAGCAGGTACCCGCCGGCGACGCCGAGCCGGCCCAGCACCCCGTCCGTCGCGGCATCGTCGGCCGGTGCGAGGTGGTCCGAGCCCTCCTCCACGACGGCGATGCGGTCCTCGCCGACGCCCAGCCCCGCCTCGCGCAGCGCCCGGGCGGTCGCCTCCGACGGGACGATCGCGCACGCCATCCGCCGGGCCACGTCGGCGAGTGCCTTCTCGTGCCAGCGGCGGCCCCGTGCCGGGAAGGTCTCCGGCACGGCCCGCCAGGCGAGGTCGTGGACGGTGACGGTGAGCGGGGCCGCGCTCGGCGGGGCGGCCAGGGAGACGGCGTGCACCAGCGAGCGGCCCCGCCCGACACGGCCTGCCCCGGCGCCCCAGGCGCGCACGAGCACCGCCGCCGGCCAGGGCGAGGTCTCGAAGGGCAACCCGAGCCCGGCGAGCGGGTCCGGGCCCCGCCGGGGCCGCGAGGCGTAGAGGCGGCACGGCGGGCGCGCGGCCTCGTCGAGCTCGCCCAGACCCGCGACGAGGCCCCGCGCGTACGTGCCGATGCCCCCCGGCACCCCACGGCGCAGCTGCTCGACGACGAGCAGCACTCCCCGGTCCAGCCCGCCGCCGGGACTCACCGGAAGAGGTCCTCGCCGTGCGGACGGACGATCTCGGCGACGGCGGACGATTCCCGCAGCCACGACGGGTCGACGCCGCGCATGATCGCCACCGGGACGTGGGCCGCCTTGCCCATCACGAGCTCGGCGGCGGCGGCGATCTCGTCGGCGACGCACATCTCGGTGGCGGCGAGCACCCGCCCGGATCCGTCGGCGGTGCCGCGCAGGTCGACGACGGCGGCGATGCCGGCGCAGCCGATCGCCACGTCGACGAGGCCGCGGCGCCAGGCGCGCCCGAACGTGTCCGAGATGATGACGCCGATTTCGAGGCCGGCGATCGCCCGTACCGCGTCCCGGATGCCCCGCGCCGAGCGGTCGGGGTCGACCGGCAGCAGCACGGCCGAACCCTCGGCGACATTGGAGAGGTCGACGCCGGAGTTGGCGCAGACGAAGCCGTGGCGCGTCTCGGTAATGACGAGCTCGCCGCGCCGCCGCAGGATCCGGACCGCCTCCGACTCGGCGAGGCGGCGCTTGGCCTCGGGGTCGTCGGCGTCGACGGCGACGACACGCCCCTCGGCCTTGGAGACGATCTTCTGGGTGACGACGACGACGTCGCCGGACTCGAGCGGTGCCTGGACCGCGAGCAGGGCGCCGATGCTCGCACCGGCGGCGATCTCAGGGAGTCCCTCGACACCGAACACGACAAGCGACGGCGGCGTCATCGCTGCCCAGCTTCCACGGCCGAGAGGGCCGCCCGGGCGAGCGCCCGCGCGACCTTCGGTGAGCGCATCACGGTGTCGGCCACGACGGCGCGCACGCCGGTGGCCGCGACCCGGTCGGCGAGGTCGGCGTCGGCCCGGTCGATCACGATGCACCCGCAGTACGGGCGCAACAGCCGCGCCACGCCGGCCGCCGACGATTCGTGGCCGAGCTCGACGAGGAGGTGGTCGGCGGGACCCTTGAGGGCCCGCCCGGCGACGATCGGCGAGACGGCGACGACCCGGTCGCGCCGCGCGGCGAGGACCTCGCCGATCCCCGGCACGGCGAGAATGGGCCCCACCGACAGGAGCGGGTTCGAGGGGGCGAGCACGATCGCCTCGGCCGCCGCGAGCGCCGCGACGACCCCCCGGGCCGGGACCGCGGACTCGGCGCCGGCGTAGGCGATCGACTCCACGGCGACCTGGTGGCGGAGACGGACGAAGTACTCCTGGAAGTCGACCTCGCGCCCGTCGGCGAGCCGCAGCCGCGTCCGCACGTCGTCGTCGGTCATCGGCAAAAGCCTCAGGCCCAGCCCCCAGGCCGTCGTGATCTCGGCGGTCACCTCAGTGAGCGTCGCCCCCGCCGCCAGCCGCTGGGTCCGGTAAAGGTGGGTCGCGAGATCTCGGTCACCCAGCCGGAACCACGTCGCGACGTTGTAGCGGTCGAGTGCCTCCATCGTCTGGAACGTGTCCCCCGCGAGCCCCCAGCCCGTCGCCTGGTTCACGGCGCCGGCGAGGGTGTAGGTCACGGTGTCGAGGTCCGGGCTGACGTGCAGGCCGTGCAGCTCCGTGTCGTCGCCGGTGTTGCCGACGACGGTGACCTCCGCCTGGCCGACGACGCCGACGAGTCCCGCCAGAAAGCGCGCCGCCCCTACCCCGCCGGCGAGGACGGCGATCATCGCCCGGTCCGGCTGCGGCCCCGGCGGGCGGCGAAGGCGAGGGTGGCGGCGACGCCCTCCTCGAGCGAGGTCCACGGCACCCAGCCGAGGTGGAGCTTGGCCCGTCCCGGGTCGAGGGCGTTCGCCCGCACGTCACCGGGGCGCGACGGCCCGTGTTCCGGCGGGAGGACCGAGCCCGCCTGCGCGGCCATCGTCGCGTAGAGACGGGCGATCGAGGTCTGCACCCCGGTGCCGACGTTGACGACCAGCCCGCCGCCGCGCTCGACGGCGCGGGCGAAGGCGTCGACGACGTCGTCGACGAAGACGAAGTCGCGGGTCTGGAGGCCGTCGCCGTCGATGGTGGAGGCCCGCCCCGCGACGAGGTCGGCGGCGAAGTGGGCCACGACCCCGGCCTCGCCGGTCGAGTCCTGGCGCGGCCCGTAGACGTTGGCGAGCGCGAGGGCGGTGAACTCCAACCCGTACAGGTCCCGGAATGCCTGGAGATAGTCGATCGCGACCTTCTTCGACACCCCGTACGGCGACGACGGCCGGATGCCGTGCGTCTCGTCGACCGGGAGCTCGCGGGCCTCGAGCGCGCCGTAGAGGGTGCCCCCACTGGCGGCGTAGACGACCTTGCTCGCGCCGGCGCGGCGCGCGCCGTCCAGCACGCGGGCGGTGCCGGCGACGTTCACCGCGGCGTCGAAGCCGGGGTCGCGCTCCGAAGCGGCGACGCTCGCCTGCCCGGCGAGGTGGAAGACGATCTCGGGGTGGCGCCGCTCGATCAGCGTCACGACACCGGCGTCGGTCACGTCGACCTGGTGGAAGCGGAACTCGCCGCCCCGGGCGCGGGCCTCGGCGAGATTGGCGAGCGAACCGGTCGAGAGGTCGTCGACGACGTCGACGGCGTGCCCCTCGGCGAGCAGCCGGTCGACGAGGCTCGACCCGATGAACCCCGCCCCGCCGGTGACGAGCGCGCGCACGGACGGATCAGCCGGGGCGGCGGCAGCCGACGAGGGTGTCGTCGCCGTCGACGACGAAACCGGCGCCGATGATCGTCGACGCCGACAGCGACGCCCGGGGGCCGACGACCGCCCCGGGTCCGACGATCGACGCGTCGACCGTCGCCTTGGCCCCGACGCGCGCCCCGGCGAGGAGCACCGAGCCGCGCACGGTCGCCCCTGGCGCCACCCGGACCGCCGCGCCGACGACGGAGTCCTCGACGAGCGCCCCCGCCTCGACGAGCGCCCCTGCGCCGAGGAAGGCGCAACCCCGCACCTCGCCGGCGAGCTGAGCCCCCGGCGCGAGGAACACGCCCGGGGAGCGCACCTGGCACTCCGGGAGGACGACCCTCGGACGCAGGCCCGCGAGCACGTCGAGCTGCGCCCGCACGTACCGCTCCGGCGTGCCGGTGTCGATCCAGTAGGCGTCGGAGTCGTAGGCGTAGACCTCGCCTCGCGCGACGAAGGCCGGGAGCGTCACCCGCTCGACCGACACCGGGCGGTTCGGCTCGATCGAGGAAAGCACGCGGGGCTCGAAGACGTAGGCGCCGGCGCTGATGAGGTTCGAGGGCGCCTCGTCCCGCGGCGGCTTCTCGATGAAAGCGAGCACGCGCTTGTCGTCGTCGAGCACCACGACGCCGTACGGGGAGGGGTCCTCGACCGGGGTGAGGGCGATCGTGATCGTCGCGTCGCGGTCCTCGTGCAACGCGACGAGCGCGCCGAGATCGAGATCGGTGAGGATGTCGCCGTTCAGAACGAGGACGCGGTCGTCCATCATCCCCGCCGCCTCGGCGGCGAAGCGGACCGCCCCGGCGGTGTCCAGGGGGTGCGGTTCAACGGCGTAGCTGATCGCCACCCCCGCCCACGTCTCGCCGGGGAAGGCCGCGAGGAAGGGATCCGGCTGGTAGCCGATCGAGAGCACGACCCGGTCGACGCCGTGCAGTCCCAGCCACTCGACGACCCGGGCGATGATCGGCCGCTCGACGATCGGCAGCATGGGTTTCGGCATGTCGTAGGTGAGCGGACGCAGCCTCGTCCCCTCCCCGCCGACGAGCACGATCCCCTGCACCGTCAGCTACTCCCTGTCGTGTCCCCGATCACGCCTACTTCTTGCCCGGCGTCGTGGTCGTCGTCGTCGACGTCGACGTGGACGTCGAGGTGGTCGTCGAGGTGGTCGTCGACGTCGGCGGCAGGGTCGACGTGGTCGTCGTGGTCGTCGACGTCGTGGTGGAGGTCATCGCCTTCCCCGAGAGCAGGTCCTCGAGGTCGGTCACCGTCGTGGCCACCGGCCCGGGGATCGTCGTGCCCTTCGGCACGAAAGCGACGGTGATCATCTCGCCGTTCGTGATGTGGATGTCCGCCGGGGTGGTGACGGTCTTCGAGACGATCGCCGTCGGCGAGGACCACACCCGGGCGACGAGGTCACCCTTGCCCTTGGCCGGTCCCGTGCAGCGGTCGCCGTCGATCCAGGTCCGGTGCCCCTTGCCGGGGAGGCGCAGCTCGTCGTTCGTCAGCCGGAACCCGGTCCCGATATTGGTGTACTCCGTGGCGAACAGCCCGAGGGTCGCCTTCTTGCCCTCGTAGGCGGGTGCCCCGCTCCCGGCGTAGGCGGGGTGGGCGTTGAGCACGCCGTAGCCGACGGTCCCCAGCCCGATCGACGCCATGTTCGTGCTCGCCGGCAGGAACGGCTCGACCTTGCCGCAGACGTCGATCGAGAGCGCGGCGAACCAGTTGGAGGTCGCCGTCGGGCCCTCGGGGACCCGGAGCGCCTCGTCCCGGCTGTAGACGATGAGGCCGACGCCGACGACGACGATGACGAACATGAGCAAGTACCACGCCCTGGGGCGCCGCGCCCGGTAGCTCTTGCTCCCACCGCTCGAGGCGGCGCGCGCGACGGTCCGTCCAAAGGTTCCTCTTGCCATGGCGCGCCGAGCTTAGTCAAGCCCCGGCGGGCGAGAGCCCCGGCGGCGAGAGAGCAACTGCTGGGCCCAGGCGAGACCGAGCCGCACGGCGAGACCGCCGGCCACCGGGACGAGGAGCAGCGCGCGAGCGCCGACCAACGACTTGCGTGCGAAGTGCAGCGTCGAGCGGTGGTGGGCGGCGAGCATGCGGTATGGGCGGGTCGCCGCCGACAGTCCCTGGTCGTGGACGGCCACGGCGGCAGGCTCGTAGAGCACACGCCACCCGGCGCGCCGCAGCCGCCAGCACAGGTCGAGGTCCTCGACGTACATGAAGTAGCCCTCGTCGAATCCGCCGACCGTCTCGAACGCCTCCCGCCGCACGAGGCAGCACGCCCCCGAGACCCAGTCCGACTCACGGGCCCGCGGGGCCGCCGCACCGTCGGGTGCCGAGGCGCCGCGGTAGCTCCTCGTCCAGGGGTTGCCGGGCCAGAACAGCCCCACGAGGGCGTGCCCGGCCCCCACCGTGAAGCTCGGGAACGATCTCGCCGACGGGTACAGCGCGCCCCCGGGTTCGTGGATCGACGGCCCGACGACGGCCACGTCCGGCTCGGCCTCGAGCACACCGCCCAGCACGTCGACGGCCCCCGGGTCGATGACGATGTCGGGGTTGAGGACGAGGACGAACGGCTCGGCGCAGAGCTCGGCGCCCCGGTTCACCGCCGTCCCGTAGCCGAGGTTCCTCCCGGCCCGCACGATCCGCGCCTCTTCGTCGCCGGCGGCGAGCGTCGCCAGGGACCCGTCCGACGAGCCATTGTCGACGACGACGATCTCGGCCACCCCCGCCGCCCGCAGGCTCGCGACACAGGCGGTGAGCGCCGCGCCGGCGTTGTAGTTGACGACCACGGCACCCGTGCGGCTGGCCGGCCCCGCCGATCCGCTGCCGATCGCGCGCGCCGACGCGCCCGTCAAGCGATGAGCTCCTGAACGAGCGCCCCGACCGACCGGCGCCAGTCGGGCAGCAGCGCCATGCCCGACAGCCGCAGGGCGGTGTTGTCGAGCACGGAGTTCTGCGGGCGGGGCGCGGGACGGGCGGGCACGAGCTCGTCGGTGGAGATGGGTTCGACCCGCGTCGCATCCCCGCCCGCCGCCTCGACCACGGCGCAGGCGAAGCCGAACCACGAGGTCGTCCCCTGGTTCGTCACGTGGAACAGCCCGCTGCGGCGCTCGAGTGACAACGAGACGAGCGTGCGGGCGAGATCGTGGGCGACGGTCGGGCTCCCGCGCTGGTCGGCGACGAAGTGCATCGGCCCGTCGCCCGCCATCAGCGCGAGGACGGTCTTCACCATGTTCGCCCCGTGCCGGCCGACGAGCCAGGAGGTGCGCACGATGAGCCCGTCGGCGCCGATCTCGCGCTCGCCGGCCAGCTTCGAGCGGCCGTACATCGAGAGCGGGTTCGGCTCGTCCCACTCGGTGTAGGGACGGTCGAGCGTCCCGTCGAAGACGTAGTCCGTGGAGATGTACGTCATGTGGGCGCCGACGAGGCGCGCCGCCTCGACGACGTGCCGGGTGCCCAGCGCGTTCACCGACCAGGCGCGGTCGCGTTCGGTCTCGCAGGCGTCGACGGCGGTGAAGGCCGCGAGGTGCAGGACGAGCGACGGCTCGTAGGTCGAGAACGCCGTCATGACGGCGTCGCGGTCGGTGATGTCGAGCTCGGGCACGTCCGAGGCGATGACCTCGAAACCACGGCTTCTCGTCCGCTCCGCCGCCCGGCGTTCCAGCTCGGCGACGACGTCGCAGCCGAGCTGGCCGCGGGCACCGGTGACGAGGACGCGCATCATCGCCGGCTCATCCCTTCGGCGGGGCCGGTGTGCCGGTGGCGAGCGGCGCGGCCCCCCAGGACCCCTCGACGACCGGCGAACGGCCGATGAGCGGCCGCCACCACGCCTCGTTCGCCCGGTACCAGTCGACCGTGGCGGCGAGGCCGGCGGCGAACTCGACGGTCGTCGTCCAGCCGAGCTCGGCCCGGATCTTCGAGGAGTCGAGCAGGTACCGCCGGTCGTGACCAGGGCGGTCGGGGACGATCGTCTTCAGCGACGCCGGCGCCCCCGTGGCGGCGAGCACGCCGTCGGCGACCTCCTCGATGGAGGCCTCGACGCCGGAGCCCACGTTGTAGGTCTCGCCCTCCTGGCCGCGTCGCAGGACCGCGTCGATCGCCCGGCAGTGGTCGGCGACGTGGAGCCATTCGCGGCGGTTCGCCACCGAGGCGTAGAGCGGCAGCGGCTCACCGCCGATCGCCCGGGTCGCGAAGAGCGGGATCACCTTCTCCGGGAACTGGTACGGGCCGTAGTTGTTGCAGCAGTTGGTGATCGTCACCGGCAGGCCGAACGTCTCGCCGTAGCAGCGCACGACGTGGTCGGAGCCCGCCTTCGAGGCGTTGTACGGGGTCCTCGGCCGGTACGGCGACTGCTCCGTGAACGACTCGTCGCTGTCGAGGGCGAGGTCGCCGTAGACCTCACAGGTCGAGATGTGGTGGAGCCGTTCGACACCGACGCGCCGGGCCGCGTCGCACAGCGCCTGCGTGCCGAGCACGTTCGTCCGGAAAAAGAGCGCCGGGTCGAGCACGGCGAGGCTGTTGTGGGACTCGGCCGCGAAATTCACGATCGTCGTGATCCGCTCGGTGCGCAGCAGGTGCTCGACGAGTGGCTGGTCGGCGATGTCGCCGACAACGAACCCCACGCCAGCCGTCTCCTCGAGCGGCTCGAGGCTCGAGCGGTTCCCGGCGTAGGTGAGCGCGTCGAGCACGACGATGGAGTCCTCGGGGTGCTCGGCCACCCAGTAGCGCACGAAGTTCGAGCCGATGAAGCCCGCTCCCCCGGTGACAAGGAGTCGCATGCACGGCAAGGGTAGCGGTCGTATCACCTGCGCGGACCCCGATCCCCCTCCGCGCCTCCCGGGGGGTCGTTGCGTAGGTGGACGACGTCGCCGGTCTCGAGGACCAGCCGGCCGCGGCCGGTCTCGAGGACGAGCCGGCCGGCATCGTCGATCGCGACCACCGCGCCGGTGACGGAGTCCCGCGCCACCTCGACGCGCACCCGGCGCCCGATCGTCGAGCAACGGCCGCGGTACTCGTCCATCGTCGCCGCTCCCGGAGTCCCGTCCGGCCCGAAACGACGTGCCAGCGACCCCAGCAGTGAGGTCAGCACCTCGTCTCCCGCGACGGCGCGTCCGGCCAACTCGCCAAGACCCGTCACCGCCACGGGGCCGGCCCCGGGCTGCGCAGCCAGCAGGGCGCGCACGCCCGTCGCCTCGAGGTTCAGCCCGACGCCGACGACGAGTGCGGCCGGGTCCGCCCGGCCGGCGCCGGCGACAACCTCGGCGAGGACACCGCCCAGCTTGTCGTCGCCGACGACCAGGTCGTTGGGCCACTTGAGCGAGATCGACGCGCCGCTCGCCGCCTCGGCGGCGTCGGCCGCGGCGAGCGCGACCGCCGTCGTGGCGAGGTGGAGGTCGCGCGCCTCGAGGCGCGGGCGCAGGACGACCGAGCAGAGCAGCGCCGCCCCGCGGGGCGCGACCCAACCGCGCCCGAGCCGCCCACGCCCGGCGGTCTGCTGCCCGGCGACGACCACGAGCCCGGCCGGCGCGCCCTGGCGGGCGGCGTCGGCGGCCCAGCGGTTCGTCGAGTCGACGACATCGAGCCGCACGACGTTCGTGAAGTCCGGTGGCGCCGAACTAGCCTGCTCGCCTGGACGAGAACGGGAGCCACCAACCCCCCGGGGGGACCGTCGCTCCCGCACGGGTGCACGATACGCACGGAGTGGGGCGCGTGTTCGACAAGGTCCTCATCGCGAACCGGGGCGAGATTGCGGTGCGCGTCGCGCGCACCTGCCGGGAGCTCGGCGTCCTGACCGCCACCGTCTACTCTGAGGCCGATCGCGACGCCCTCCACGTGCGGATCGCCGACGAGGCCTACTCGCTCGGCCCCGGCGGGCCGGCCGAGACCTACCTCGACATCGACGGCGTCATCGAGGTCCTGCGGCGCTCCGGTGCCGACGCCGTCCATCCCGGCTACGGGTTCTTGGCGGAGAACGCCGCCTTCGCCCGCGCGGTCGCCGAGGCCGGCGCGCGCTTCATCGGGCCTCCCCCCGCCGCGATCGAGATGATGGGCTCCAAGCTGACCGCCCGGGAGGCGGCCGCCCGGGTCGGGGTCGTCGGCGTGCCCGGGCGCAACGAGCCGGTCGGCTCGGCGGACGAGATCGTCAGCTTCGCGGCCGAGTGGGGCTACCCCGTGGCGATCAAGGCCTCCTACGGGGGCGGAGGACGGGGCATCAAGATCGTCACCGCACCCGGCGACGCCGAGCTGGCTCTCCGCTCGGCCCGGCGGGAGGCCGAGTCCTACTTCGGACGCGGCGACGTCTACCTCGAGCGCTACCTGCCAGCCTCGCGTCACGTCGAGATGCAGATCATCACCGACCGCTTCGGCGACACGGCCTGGCTCGGCGAGCGTGACTGCTCGAGCCAGCGGCGCCACCAGAAGCTCGTCGAGGAGTCCCCGGCGCCAGGGCTCACCGAGGAGGTGCGCGTGGCGATGGGCGACGCCGCCGTGCGGGTCGCCGGCGCCTGCGGCTACGAGGGTGCCGGCACCGTCGAGTTCCTCTACGACGACGGCGCCTTCTACTTCCTCGAGATGAACACGCGCCTGCAGGTGGAGCACCCCGTGACCGAGTTCCTCACCGGCATCGACCTCGTGGCCCTGCAGCTGCGCGTCGCGGCCGGGGAACCGCTCGGCTTCACCCAGGACCAGATCGTCCGCCGCGGTCACGCCATCGAATGCCGCATCAACGCCGAGGACCCGGCGGGCGGCTTCTTCTTCCCGAGCCCGGGGCGGATCACCCGCTTCCGCTTCGCCGACGGCTTCGGCGTGCGGACCGACGCCGGCTACGAGCAGGGTGACACGATCGGCCCGGAGTTCGACAACCTCGTCGCCAAGCTCATCGTCTGGGGCGTCGACCGCGAGGACGCCCGGCGGCGCATGATCCGCGCGCTCGACGAGACGATCATCGAGGGCATCGCGACGACGATCCCCGCGGTGCGCGCCATCCTCACCCACGAGGACTTCATCGCCGCCAGGCACTCAACCCGGTTCGTCGAGGAGCGCCTCGACTTCTCGATGCTCCCGCCGACCTCGGTCGACGAGGACGCGACCGACGACGACCGCGTGCTGCGCACGATCGACGCCGAGGTCGACGGCCGCCGCTACTCCGTCAGGTTGTTCGTCCCCGGCTCGATGGGCGCGGCGCGCGCCGCGAGGACGCGGCGGCGCCACCGGCGCGAGGCGACCGCCCCCTCGGACGGGACCGTCACCGCGCCCATGCAGGGGACGATCGCCCAGGTGATGGTCGCCGCGGGCGACGTGGTCGCCGCGGGCGACGTCCTGTGTGTGCTCGAGGCGATGAAGATGGAGAACCCCATCCGGGCGCAGGTCTCCGGCACGGTGCAGGAGATCCGGGTCGCGACGGGCGACTCGGTCGGCTTCGGCGACATCGTCGCGGTGATCGCGTGAGCGACGCCGAGGCGGGCCTCTCGGCGCTGAAGGATCGCGCCAGGGCCACCGTCGCGGAGGCGGCCGACCGCCTCGTCGGGCTCTCGCACCGGATCCACGCCCACCCCGAGCTCGGTTTCGAGGAGGTGCAGGCCGCGGCGTGGTGCGCCGAGGCACTCCGGGCGGGCGGTTTCGACGTGGAACTGGGCGTCGGCGGCCTCCCGACCGCCTTCGACGCCACAGTCGGCACCGGGCCGCTCGCCATCGGGATCTGCTGCGAATACGACGCACTGCCGGAGATCGGCCACGCCTGCGGCCACAACGTCATCGCCGCCGCCGGCGTCGGCGCGGGACTGGCGCTGGCGCCCCTCGCCACGGTCCTCGGCTGCACCGTCCACGTCCTCGGCACCCCCGCCGAGGAGGGCGGGGGCGGCAAGATCCTCCTGCTCGAGGCGGGCGTCTTCGACGGGTTGTGCGCCGCGCTGATGGTCCACCCGGCGCCCGCCGAGATGGTCCAGATGCCGTGCCTGGCGATCGCGCACTTCGACGTGCGTTTCACCGGCAAGGAGGCGCACGCCTCGGCCTTCCCCGAACTCGGCGTCAATGCGGCGGACGCCGTCACGATCGGCCAGGTCGCGGTGGGGCTGTTGCGGCAGCACGCCAGGCCCGGCGACCAGGTCCACGGCATTGTCACGAACGGCGGCGCGGCGCCGAACATCGTCCCGGGCCTCGCCGAGGCGAAGTACTACGTCCGCTCGTCGACGCTCGCCGGGCTCGCCGAGTGGGAGGCCCGCGTCCGCCGCTGTTTCGAGGCGGGGGCGGTGGCGACCGGGTGCTCGGTCGAGTTCACGACGCGCTGCCCGCCGTACTCCGAGTTCCGGCCCGATGCGGCGATCGGCGCGGCCTACCGCGCGAACGCCGAGGCGCTCGGCCGTGTCTTCCCGCCGCCGCCGGAACGCCCCCTGACGGCGTCGACGGACATGGCGAACGTCTCCCTCGCCATCCCGGCGATCCACCCGACGATCGACGTCGACTCGGGGCCGGCGGGCAACCACCAGCCGGAGTTCGCGGCGCACTGTGTGACCCCCGCCGCCGACCGGGCGCTCCTCGACGGCGCGACCGCGATGGCGTGGACCGTCATCGACCTCGCCCTCGACCGAGGCGAACGGGAGCGTCTGCTCCACGCGGCGCTCCGGCCGGGCTGAGCCCACCGCCAGCCGGCCGCGGGTCCGGGCCCGGGTTGGCCGACGAGCGTCCCGCGCCGAGGTCGCGGCCGGGCGGTCCTGGCGATTCGCTCAGCGGCCGCCGGTCGCCGACGCGTAGTGCGGTCGGCAGAACTGGTCGTACTCGGCGATCACGATCTCACCGGCGTTCTCGCCGCACGCCGGGCAGGCGGGGTCGCGACGGAACGAGAAGCTGCGGAACTCCTCGGCGAGCGCGTCGTAGGCGAGCAGGCGGCCGACGAGCGGTTCGCCGAGACCGAGCAGCATCTTGATCGCCTCGACCGCCTGGATCGAGCCGATGATCCCGGGGAGCACGCCCAGCACTCCCGCCTCGGCGCACGAGGGCGCGAACTCGGCCGGCGGCGGCTCGGGAAACAGGCACCGGTAGCAGGGGCCGACGTACGGCTGGAACACGGTCGCCTGGCCTTCGAAGCGGAAGATCGAACCGTGGACGACCGGAACCCTGGTGAGCAGGGCGGCGTCGTTCACGAGGTAGCGCGACGGGAAGTTGTCGGTCGCGTCGACGACGAGGTCGTAGCCGGACACCAGCTCGACGACGTTGTCGGCCCCGAGCCGGACGTCGTGCGTCACGACGTGCACGTCGGGGTTGAGGGCCGTCAGCGTCTTCCTCGCCGAGTCGACCTTGCGCTCGCCGACCCGGTCGCTGTTGTGGAGGATCTGGCGCTGGAGATTCGACCAGTCGACGACGTCCATGTCGAGGATGCCGATCGTGCCGACCCCGGCGGCGGCGAGGTAGATCGACGCCGGCGAGCCCAGCCCCCCGGCGCCGAGGACGAGCACCTTGGACTCGAGCAGCTTCTGCTGACCGGACACGCCGATCTCGGGGAGCAGCAGGTGGCGCTGATAGCGGTTGCGCTGCTCGGCACTCAGCACCTGCGGCGTCGACCACGGGTGGCCCTCGTCCTTCCAGCGGTTGAACCCTCCGGCCATCGAGGCGACGTTCGTGTAGCCGAGCTCGGCCAGCGTCCTCGCGGCGAAGACCGAGCGCACGCCCCCGGCGCAGTAGACGACGACGCGGGCGTCCTTGTCCGGGAGCCGCGTCTCGACGTCGAGCTCGAGCGAGCCGCGCGGCACGTGGACGGCGCCGCCGATCGCGCCCTGCGAGTACTCATCGGCCTCGCGCACGTCGAGGAACACGGCATCGCCGGGCTGAGCCTGGGCCTCGGCGGGTTCGACCTCATGGACCTGCCGCCTCGCCTCGGCCAGCAGGTCGTTCAGGGTTGACACGGGCGCTCCTCCACTTCCCGCCTGACGGGCGGTCCCCCTGGCAGCGATTTCGCCGCCGATGACCCCGTTCCCTGCGAAAACATTACCAGCGCGGTCGAAATTCCCCGCCGCCGCGACGGCGGCGATGAGACCGGTAGGGTGCGCGACATGGAGTTCTTCGATCTCGCCCTGCGCCGCCGGATGACGCGGCGCTTCGACCCCCGCCCGATCCCCGACGAGGCGCTCGCGCGCCTGGTCGCCGCCGGGGCGAGCGCGCCGACGGCCGGCAAGACGAGTGGCGTCGAGCTCCTCGTTCTCAAGTCACCCGAGCGCAGGGCTCTTTTCTGGGACCTCGCCTCGGATCGCACCTGGCGCGAGGACGGCCACGAGTCCGCCGGCGTCCTGGCGGCCCCGGTCGTCATCGTGCCGGTCGCCGATCCCGACGCCTACGTGGCGCGCTACGCGCGCCCCGACAAGGTCTCGTCGGCGCTTGCCGGCCTGGTGGCCGGCGAATGGCCGGTGCCGTACTGGATCGTCGACGCTTCCTTCGCGGCGATGCTCATGTTGCTCGCGGCGGCCGACGCCGGGCTCGGCGCCCTCTTCTTCCAGCTGCACGCGCCGTCCGAGAAGGTGCTCGCCGGCCTCGGCCTGCCGGCGACGAGGGTGACGATCGGCGCGCTCGCGATCGGCCATCCCGCCGCGAGCGCCCCGGCGGACTGACCGCAACCCGATCGTCGGGACCGCGCCGTGCGCGCCGGCCCCACGCCCGTCAGACGACCGGCTTGATCGTCCCGAGGACCGAGAGGCTGATCGTGCCGTGCTCGCACACCGGGTTCGGCGGGCTGAAGGGCCCGACGACGGCATCGCCACGCGGCGGCACCGTGACCGACACGTGGTACGAGGTCGCCTCACAGGGCCCGGACTGCGGTTCACCGGTGCCCGGGACGTCCGGGGAGAACCGGCCCGCGGCCCACGCCGAGTGGCCCGGCTTCAACGTGACGATGACCGCGGTCACCCCCGGGTCGGCATCCACCACGTGGGTCGGGAGCTTCTTCCCCTTCATGCCGAGCAGCCGCAACCCTGGAAGGCCGCTCACCGCGCAGGTCGAACTCGAGACGTTCTTCACCCGCAGTGCGTAGGAGACATTGCCGGCCCCGACGCTGTCGGGCACCACCGAGAACGAGACCGAGAGCTGCGTGCCCCCGCACCACGGCGCCCTCCCGGTGGCGTCGGCGGTCGCCCCGATCGAGGCAGGAACGACGACTGCGGCGATGCCAAGGGCGATCGCCACACTGGTGAAACGAGCTGATCTCACGGCGTCAATGTATCGACGCCACGACCGCACCGGGAGTCGCCACGGCGAACCGCGCCTCTTTCTCATCGCCGGCCGGGTTCGCCCCTCGCGCTTGTCCGGACCCATTCCGGGTGGCAGCGTTGGCGCCGTGCCCAGGCTGGAGGTCCCGCCGCCCCTCCCCCGACGCCTTCTGGCGCCCGCAGGGTGGCTCCCGTGATGCGGCCCGAACGCTCGGCCCCGCTGACCGCGGGCTACGTGAGCGAGCCCTACTGGTGGGATGGGGTCGAGTTCCCGGCGCCTTCGGCCGAGCGGCCGCCCGCAGAGGCGGACATCGTCGTCGTCGGTGCCGGCTACACCGGTCTCGCCGTCGCCTTCGAGGCGGCCCGCGCCGGCCGCGCCGTCGTCGTCGTCGACCGCGACGACCCGGTCCGGGGCGCGAGCAGCCGCAGTGGGGGGATGGTGCTGCCCGGACTGAAGTTCGACCTCACGACGACCCTCGCGATGGCGAACGGCAGGGAGTTGTGGGACGAGACCGTCAGGGCGGTCGAGGACCTCGCGGCACTCGTGGCCGAGCAACGCGTCGAGTGTGACTGGCGGCGGTCCGGCCACGCCGAACTGGCCCACCACCCACGCGCGGCCCGCCACTTCGAATCGGTCGCCCGCTCGTTCCGGTCGATCGGCGAGGACGCCCGGTACCTCGGCAGGGAGGAGCTCGCCACCGAGGTCGGATCGGCCCGTTTCCACGGCGGGCTCGTCGTCGGGCGGAGCGCCGCGCTCCACCCGGCGAAATGGGCCGCCGCCCTGCAGTCGATGGCGACGGCGGCCGGCGCCTCCGTCATCGGCCGCTGCGGGGCGCGCCGCGTCACTGGGGAACCCGGCGGCTATCGCGTCGACACGGCACGGGGGCCGATCCGGGCACGCGAGGTCGTCGTGGCGACGAACGCCACGACCGACCAGACGCTCTCGCCTTGGCTCGGACGCCGGATCCTGCGAGTCGGCAGCTACATCATCGCCACCGAGCCGCTCGATCCCGCCCTCGCCGCGTCACTCATCCCCGGCGGGCGGATGCTCTTCGACTCCCGCAACTTCCTCAGCTACTGGCGACTCTCGCCGGACGGCCGGCGGATGCTCTTCGGTGGCCGGACGTCGTTCGCCCCGACGACTGTCGAGCGGGCGCGTGAGCGCCTCTACCAGGTGATGACCCAGGTCCACCCGCAGCTTGCCGGTGTCGCCGTGGACCGCGCCTGGGGGGGTGACGTCGCCCTCACCTACGACCGCATGCCGCACATCGGCCGCCACCCGGCCACCGGCGTCGTCTACGCCATGGGCTACTGCGGCAGCGGGGTCGCACTGGCGACGCACTTCGGCCGTGCCGTCGCGCGCTACCTCGTCGGGGAAGGGGACCTCGGGCCGTTCTCGAGGCTGCGCTGGCCGGCCGTGCCATCCCCGGCCCGGGTGCCCGGCCTGCTGCCCATCGTCGGCCTGTGGTACCAGGCGCGCGACGCAATCGGCGTCTGACAGCCATCCGGTTCGCCTGGCAAGGGCACGGTCCGCGCGCCCCACCGAATCCCTGCCGGGTTCGAAAAGAGCCAAGCTGTCGCGGTGTCCGGTCGCGCCAGGCATTGGGATGAGATCTACGCGACGATCCCCGTCACAGAGCTGAGCTGGTACGAACGCGACCCTTCGGTCGGGCTGCGTCTGATCGAGACGATCGCGCCGGGCCCGGCTGCCTCCGTCGTCGACGTGGGCGCGGGCTCCTCGTCGCTCGTCGACCACCTCCTCGCGGCGGGATTCGCCGCCGTCACCGTGCTCGATATCTCCGGACGCGCGCTTGACGTCGTGCGGGTCAGGCTCGGAGCGGCGTCGCGCGAGGTCACGTTCGTCGAGGAGGATCTGCTGGCCTGGGAGCCTGGTCGCAGGTACGACATCTGGCACGACCGAGCGGTCTTCCACTTCCTCACGAACGAGGCCGCCCGTGATCGCTATGTCGCGCGCGCCGCGGGCGCGGTTCGCGCGGGCGGGCACCTCGTGCTCGCCACGTTCGCCGAGGACGGGCCCAGCCGGTGTTCCGGGCTGCCGGCGACTCGCTACTCGGCGCAGGAACTCGGCAACGTCTTCTCCCCGTTCTTCGTCCGCGTCGCGGCTGAACGCGAGGAGCACGTCACGCCCCGTGGCACCGTCCAGCCCTTCACCTGGGTCGTGCTGCGCCGCAGGCCGCTCGACGATCCGCACGCCGCGTACCCGGGCCAAACAGAGCAGGCGTCGGGCGTTCGGCGGCGCGAAACGGAGTAGTCGCCCACCGAGACGTTCGGGGTGACCGTGGGCACCCGCCAGGTCCGCCGCCGGCGCGGGAAATTCGCCTTTGGACCTGTGATACTGGCGCCGTGAGGAGCTGGCGCTTCGGCTCGGGCGCGATCAGCGTCGTTGTCTGCCTGACAATGTGCGCCTGGATCCCCTCGACCTCCGTCGGCGGGACGCCCGCCCATCCATCGGCGAAGGCGGCGCCTCTGGCGAGGATGGGCGTCGTGGCACCGGCCGCGGCCATTCCCTGGCGGAACGTCGGGCCGGGTTGGTTCGTCGCCATCTGGGCGCCGCACGCCGCCTCCCAGGGCTTCCCGCCGCCCAAGAACTGGGATAAGCAGCCTTCGACGCTCTACCTCGTGGACCCGCTCGGCGGCCGCTACCGGATCGCCACGCTGCCCGCTCCTTCGTACTACGGGCTGCTCGACTGGTCCGGTGACGGGCGGCGCGTGCTCATCTCGACGCCGGGCACGGCAGCAAAGAACTCACAGATCGAGAACGTCGACCTCGCGACGGGCAAGGTCCTCGACCACTTCGCAAGCCCCGGTTCCGGCCCGGCGTACCAGTACACCAGGCCGAAGGGACTGGCGATCCTGCGGTTCACCCCGGCGATCGGCGAGCACGGTGTGGCCTCGATCGATCGCCTCAGCCTCTCGGGAACCGTGCTGTTCCGGTACCCGGCGAGCTTCCCTGGCAGGGGACCCCTGACCGGATTCAGCACGCCGGCCCTGCTGCCCAGCCTCGACGGCACGCAACTCGTCGTGGAAGCGAAGAACGGCTTGGCGCTGATCGCCAACGACGGGACCTTCGTGCGAGACGTCGGCCCCGCCGACGAGACGTGCGCGCCGGTGCGGTGGTGGGATGCCACCGACCTCGTCGCCTCGTGCTACGCCTTCGCCCACGGCGTGACGACCGAACCCGCGCTGTGGCTCGTGCCGGTGAACGGGAAGGCCGCGACCCGCCTGACGTCACCGCGCCCGCCGGACCTGGGAGACACCGCCGGATGGAAGATCGGCACGTCCGTGTATCTCCAGGCCGAAGGGGCCTGCGGGTCCCAGTTCCTGGCACGGCGCCTCGCGGACGGAAGAACGGCGAGGGTCAACGTCCCCAAAACCGGCAACGACGTCGAGGTCGTCGGGGCTCACCAGGAGCGGCTCGCGCTCCTGGGCATCCTGGGATGCGGCGCCGGCCGGTCCCTTTTCTGGTTCAACCCGACCAGCGCAGGCGAGAGCCCGCTACTCGGTCCCCCCGTGAACGCCGGCAGCGTGCTCGAGGCGCTCCCCTACCCCGGCCTGGAGCCCTGACCGGGGGGAACGCCCGGTCCCGGCCCGCCGGGCGACCGGCTGGCATCACCCCGACTCGCCGGACGGGCCGCCGCGGCCTGCCGAGCTCCCGAGGACCGCACCGGCCGACTCGTACGCCGAGATGGGCGCGGGCGACCAACACGGGCGTCGCGCCGACTCCGGAATATCCGCCACGCCGGGACGAGCTGCTCTGACCAGACTCAGCGCGCTCGCACGCTGAAAACCGCCGGAACCAACCGAGATCCCCCCGGCGCGGAGCCGGCCGGTCGTGTCGTCACTTGGCGATCTGCAACAGTCCGACGATCCCGATGACGTAGAAGCCGATCGCCAGGATCGAGTCGGGACCCAGCCGTCTCGGGCGCGACGGGCGGACGATCACGCCGCCGACGTAGAGGACCGTCAGGGCCAGACCGAGCGCAGCCAACCAGGCGTTCGCAGCGCCCGTCGTCGGCAGCACCGGTTTCGCCGCCACGAGATCCGCGACCAGGAACAAACAGAGCTGGAACGCATTGCCGCCGAACACGTCGCCGATCGCGAGCTGGTGATCGCCCAGTCGCACGGCCTCGATGCCCGAACTGATCTCCGGCAGTGCGGTCGCCAACGCGAGGAACGTCGCCCCGAAGACGACGCCGTTGATCCCGGCACGGTTCGCGAGCTCGTTGCCGCTCATTTCCAGGGCGACACCGGCCAGCAGCGTCACCGCCGACGAAATGCCGAACACCGACACGACGCGCCACGTCGAATGCGTCGCGCGCGCCGCGTCCGCCACCGGGTGACGGACGCGACGATGGGGCCGCCCGGGCTGGGCACCCTCCATCTCTACGTTCCACCTCGGGTGCGAACGGGTCCGGTTCAGCACCCACACCCCGCCGATCCAGATGACCACGATCGCCAGCGACGCCGGGCTGACGCGCCCGGCGATCGCCTTCGACGCCGGCAGCAGAGCCCCCATGAGCACGACCGACACGACGAGCACGACGAGCAAACCCTCGAGAACCGGTACGAGCGACCCGACAAGGTACGTCAGCGGCCTGGGAGCGAAGAGGTCGCACACGACCAGCACCATCGTCGCCGTGGCGATACCACCGATCAGGTTCCCCGCCGCCAGACCGAGATGGCCGGACTCGGCGGCCGAGATCGTGACGGCCAGCTCCGGCAGGCTCCCGGCGATGGCGAGCAGCACCATCCCGCCGATTGCGTCCCCGAGCCCCAGGCGCCTGTCGAGCTCGTCGGTCGACGTCGACAGCCGTACCCCCGCCCCCCAGGTCGCCGCCGAGGCGGCGAGGAAGATGACAAGGACGACGTACACCGAGAGCGAACTCACGGCGAAATCTTTGTCGATCGGACGAATCGTTGCCGGATCACCGACGCGGCGATCGTCGGCGCGGTCTCACCTCGACGAGTTCGTGGACACGGTCGCCGCGGCGACCCGGACCGCGCGCCCCGGCCGGGTGCGCTTCCGGGACCACGCCATAGCGCTCGATGATCTCCCCGCGGTCCTCGCGGTCGAGTTCGTCACCTGCCACCTGGACGTTCTCGTGGCAGTGCCCGCCCGGGCGGGACCCGCGCCCGACATCTCAGAGTTCGTCGCCACCCCCGACGGAGGACCCGGCTCGGGGCCGGTCCTGAAAGGATCTGTGTCGTTCGCCTTCGCCGGCACGACGAAAGCGCACGTTTCAGCCTCCACAGGTCCCCCGCTCTTCCCTAGAGTTGACGGCGGTGCCGGCGCTCCGCGATTCCCTGAAGAGCCGCTCGTTCCGCTGGCTCGAGGGCACCGGGATGTTCGCCAACATCGGCGTCTGGATGGTCGCCCTCTTCGGCGGCTACATCATGGAACGCCTCACAACCTCACCGGTCCTCGTCGCCCTCGCCACCGACATGAGCCCGCTCGCGGGCATTCTCGCCGTCGTCTTCGCAGGCGCCATGGCCGACTCCCGCGACCTGCGCGCCGTGCTGCTGCTCGCCAAACTCCTGCTCGTCGCCTCGGTCACGTTCCTCGTCCTCGTCTCCGTGGCGCACGCCCTCAACCCGGCGACCTTGCTCATCGGGGTGGCCGGCATGGGACTTGCGAGCGGGACGTCCTCCCCGTCCTGGTGGACGACGGTCGGGAACCTGGTGCGGCCCGAACTCATCCCCGTCGCCCTGAGCATCGACAGCTTCCAGTGGAACATCGGTCAGGTCGTCGGACCGGTCCTCGGCGGCGTCATCGTCCACAACGCCGGTTACAGCTCCTTCTTCGCCGTGTGCGGCGTGGTCATGCTCCCCCTCGTCGGCTTCCTCTACGTCTGGCGCGGGCGGACGAACCTCCGGCTCTCCACCCCCGGGGCGACGGCCGTCGAGAGCTTCCTCGGCTCCGTGTCCTCCGGGTGGCGATTCTTCGTCAACACCCCGGGGCTGCGGAACGTCGCCGTCCGCACCGCCCTCTACGTCACGCCGGCCGCGGCGTTCGGCGCGTTGCTGCCGCTCTTCGCCGCCCGCTACCTGCACACCTCCGCCTTCGAATACGGGCTCTTCCTGGCCTTGGGCGGCGTGGGCGCGATGGCCGCCGCCCTGCTGTTGCCCCGCGTGCAGGGTCACCTCCACCTCGACGCCCTGGTCGCGGCGGCCGCCCTCACCAACGCGATCGCGCTCGTCGTGCTCGTCACGTGGCCCACGCGCTGGGCGGCGGCTCCCGTGCTCGTCGTCACGGGCGCGAGCTGGGTCTGGGCGACGACGACGCTGATCATCGCCGCCCGACAGGTCGTCCCGCAGTGGGTCCAGACCCGTGCCCTGTCGATCTACTACGTCGTCCTGCAAGGACCGATGGTGCTGGGAGGCATCGCCTTCGGTGTCGTCAATACCTTCCTCCCGCTGCGCACGACGTTGCTCATCTCGGCCGCGGCCCTTCTGCCGGGCATCCTCGTCATCCCGCGCTTCGGCCTGCCGGTCGTCGACCGGGCGGCCCTCGAGCTCGTGGCGAGCTCAGCCCTCACCGTCGGTGAGCACGTCCGCCCCGACGACGGACCCGTGCTCGTCCTCGTCGAGTACCGCGTCGACGAGCAGGACGTCGACGACTTCCTCGCCGCCATGGCCGAGCTCCGCATCGTGCGGCGGCGGCTCGGGGAACGCGCTGGGGCGTCTACGAGGACTCCACCGAACACGGCAAGTTCCTCGAGACGTTCCTCGTCACCTCCTGGCAGGGGTACCTGCTCCAGCGCGACCACTACACGAAGGGCGACATGGCGATCGAGGCGACGGCCTCCGCCTTCCACCGGGGTCCCGGACAGCCGGCCTTCACGCGGCTCGTGCACCCCGACAGCGTCGAGGCGGCCCGCACCCGCTCCGCCTGGCGTCGCGAGATGCTCCGTCTCGTGAGCGACCGTCCCGGCTACGCGGCCCGGCCCCCGGACGCGTGAGGGGCGGTCGGCCCTAGCCAGGGCGCGAACGACTCTTGGTCGAGTCAGCCAACCAGACACCTGACAAGGGTCAGATGTTCGTTTCGTCGGGCGGGACCGGTGGCAGCACCGGTGAGCCGGTGCCGGCACCCGTGGCCAGTTCCCGGCAGCCGACCGTGTAGGCGTCCATCGAGAGCGAACCCATCGCGTAGCCGTCGACGAGCACCCGGGCCGTCTGCCCCGCCGCAGCGGCAAGACCCGCGAGGTAAAGGAGCGGGATGAAGTGATCCGGGGTCGGGGCCGCCAGCGCGAAGTCCTCGCGCGCCGCCAAACCGGCCAGCCCGGCGGGGCTGGTCGTCATCACCTGGGCGGCCGCCTCGCCGAAACGCCGGGCCCAGGCGAATCCGGCGTCCGGCTGGCCCCAGTCGATCCGCCCCAGGTTGTGCACGACGTTGCCGCTGGCGAGGATCAGCACCCCGCGCTCGCGCAACGGCGCCAGCCTGGCGCCCAGTTCGAGGTGGTACTCGAGTGGCTTCGTCGCGTTGATGGACAGCTGCACGACCGGCACGTCGGCGGCGGGAAAGGCGTGGACGAGGACGGACCAGGCGCCGTGGTCGATCCCCCAGGAGTCGGTGTCGAGGCCGACCCGGGTCGGCTGCGCCAGATCGGCGACCTCCGCGGCGAGCTGCGGGTCACCCGGGGCCGGGTACTGCACGGCGAAGAGTTCGGCGGGGAAGCCGTAGAAGTCGTGGATCGTCTTGGGCGACGCCATCGCGGTCACAGCCGAGGCGTTGATGTACCAGTGCGCCGAGACGACGAGGATCGCGGCCGGGCGCGGCACCTCGGCGCCGAACGCCCGCCACGCCTCGGTGTAGCGGTTGTGGTCGAGCGCGTTCATCGGCGTGCCGTGACCGAGGAAGGCGGCCGGCATGAGAGCCGCCCCCACGCCGCCGGCACCGGACGAAGTCGCCGTCACCGTCGCCCCACCTCCCGCCCTGAGTGCACCGGGACTTGCGCCTTCACCCGGGCGCGATCACGAACGTCGTGCCCGCCGGTCGGCCGTGCGGCGCCCGCGCCCGCGGGACGGGCCGCACCACCGTGCGGCCCCATCCCACAGCCTCCTGCCTACAGATCCGCGCCCGTCTAGGGGTTGACCGTCGCGCAGAAGCCCTCGAACACCTCGACGAACCGGTCGATGTGGCTCTCGTCGTGTCGCACCGAGAGCGTCCACTGCTCCTCGTTGCCCGGCGTCATGAAGATGCCGCGGTTGACGAGCCACGCCCACGAGGCGTTGAACAGATCGGCGTTCGTCTCGAGGAAGCTCCGGTAGTCGACGAGCGGTTGTGGCCGGTACGAGACGCATCCCTTGCAGCCCAGATCCACGACGTGGGCCGGGATCGAGTGCTCGGCGATCGCCTTGCGGCACCCCTCCGCCAGGCGGGCGCCCATCTTCTTGAAGTGCTCGTAGGCGTCGGGGGTCAGTACCTCGGTGAGGGCCGCCAGCCCCGCCGCGACGACGAGCGGGTTCCCGTTGAAGGTCCCCTGCTGGGCGATCCCCGACCCGATCTCGTCCATCAGATCGGCGCGCCCGCCGAACGCTCCCGCCGGCGTGCCGCCGAAGACGGACTTGGCGAAGCACGCCAGGTCGGGCTGCACACCGAACAACTCGATCGCCCCGCCGGCGGCGATCGTCGCGCCGCACTTCACCTCGTCGAAGATGAGGACGATCCCGTGCCGCGTGCACAGCTCGCGCAGTCCCTCGAGATAGCCGGGACGCGGGAGCACGATGCCGATGTTCATCATCACCGGCTCGATGATGAGACAGGCGATCTCCGAGCCCCGCGCGGCGAACAACTTCTCGGCCGCCGCGAGGTCGTTGTACGGGATGGCGAGGGTCCACTTCGCCATTTCAGCGGGGATCCCCCGCGAGGCGGGTGGCTCCATCGCCTGGTTCTCACTCGCCTCGAGGAGCATGAGGCTCGGCGTGACCGAGAACATCACGGAGTCGTGGTGACCGTGGTAGGAACCCTCGATCTTGCAGATCGTGTCGCGCCCGGTCGCGCCGCGCGCGACGCGGATCGCGTCCATCGTCGCCTCGGTGCCGGAGTTGACGAAACGGACCCGTTCCATCCGGAACCGGCGGCACAGCTCCTCGGCGAGCCGTACCGTCGTCTCGGTCGTCACCGCGAAGTGCGTGCCGGCGTGGGCGGCCCGCTCGATCGCCGCCGCAACGGCGGGATGGGCGTGGCCGACCGCCACCGAGCCGAAGCCGTTGTGGTAGTCGATGTAGTGACGGCCGTCGACGTCGACGACCTCGGCGCCGTCGCCGCTTTTCAGGTAGATCGGGTACGGATCGGCCGCCTGGAAGGACGACGCGACGCCGAGCGGCATCACCTTCCGGGCCCTTTCAAACAGCTCCCGCGACCGCGGCGTGGAGTCGACGAGCTTGGCGAGCTCGGACTCGAACAATTTCACCGCCCGGCCGGTCAACTCCTCGGATCCTGCCTCCATCGATCCGCTATCTCCAATGGTCTTACTCATCGTCTCACGTCCATCCGACGCATCAAACGTGCGGCCCCGCGGGTCGCGCGAGGGTGCGAGGGCGCACCCTTTGCCCGCGATTCTCCCATCGGGGCTGCAGGGCCGCAAAGAGCCCCCGCCGACAGCCCGGACGCTGGGGCTCCCACATCGACAGCCGATCCCGCCGGGGCTAACGTCACCGAAACGATTTCGGCACGCCGGGGGGGTGGCCGATGACAACGGTGACCGGACTTGTCGGGGCGGCGGCTCCCGGTCCCGACGTCGCCCCCAGCAAGGGCCTCAAGGTCGGTGCGCTCGGCCTGTTGTCGAGCATCGTCATCGGTGTTGCGTCGACGGCCCCCGCCTACAGCCTGGCCGCCTCCCTCGGGCTCGTCACCGCCGCCGTCGGGCTGCTCGCCCCCTCGGTGATGGTGCTCGCCTTCATCCCGATGCTGTTCATCGCCTCGGCGTACTTCTACCTCAACCGCGTCGACCCGGACTGCGGGACGACGTTCACCTGGGTGACGCGTGCGATCGGCCCGAAGACCGGCTGGATGGCCGGCTGGGGAATCCTCATCACCGACCTCGTCGTCATGCCGAGCCTCGCCCAGATCGCCGGCCAGTACACGTTCCTGCTGTTCGGTGCCAACGGGCTCGCCAACAACCGCTTCTGGGTCGGCTTCCTGGGCGTGATCTGGATCATCATCATGACGGCGATCTGCGTCATCGGGATCGAGCTCTCCGCCCGCACCCAGGTGGGCCTGCTCAGCGCCGAGATCGTCATCCTCGCCATCTTCGCCGTCGTCGCCCTCGTCAAGGTCTACGCCTCGCACGTCGTCGGGAGCCTCCACCCGACGCTCGGCTGGTTCAACCCGCTGCACATCTCATCGACGGGCGCGCTGGCGGGCGCGATCCTCACCGCCGTCTTCATCTACTGGGGCTGGGACACGGCGGTGACGGTGAACGAGGAGGCCAAGAACACGAAGCGCACACCCGGCGTCGCCGCGGTGCTCTCCACCCTCGTGCTCGTCGGGATCTACGTCGTCGTCTCGACCGCCGCGCAGGCCTTCCACGGCGCCGGTTTCCTGACCGCCAACAGCAACGACGTCCTCAACGCGCTGAGCCGCGACGTGTTCGGCAACGGCTGGGACAAGTTCCTGATCGTCGCCGTCTTGTCCTCGGCGTCGGCGTCGACCCAGACGACGATCCTGCCCGCCGCACGCTCGGCGCTGTCGATGTCGGTGCACAAGGCCATCCCCCGGCGCTTCGGCACGATCCACCCGCGCTTCTTGACACCGGCCTACGCGACGACGTGGTTCGGCGCGCTCGCGATCGTCTGGTTCGTCGGGCTCTCGATCATCTCGAACGAGGTGCTGCTCGACTCCATCCTCGCCTTGGGCTTCGGCATCGCCTTCTACTACGCGATGACCGGTTACGCCTGCGTCATCTACTACCGGCGCCTGCTGTTCCGGAGCGTGAAGAACTTCGTGTTCGTCGGGCTCGCGCCCCTCGTGGGCGCGCTGATCCTCACGTGGGCCTTCCTCGACTCGATCTTCGTCTACTCGAACCCGGCGAACGCCGCCGGAGCCCAGGTCTGGTTCCGGTTCGTCCGCTTCAACGTCCACGTGGCGGGGATCCACTTCTACGCCGACGGGCTCGGGCCACCCCTCATCATCGGGATCGGGCTGCTCGTCATCGGGCTGCCGCTTATGTTGGCGTGGATGATCCGCCACCGGGAGTTCTTCCGGCACACGGCCGAGCACGCCGAGTCGCTCCACACCCCGGCGCCGCCGCTCACCCCCGGCGCCGCCGCGCCGACGGACTGATGGCCGGCGACATCGTCCTCGGCTACGACGGCACCGTCGGTGCGCAGTCGGCCCTGCGGGTCGCCGTCGCGCTCGCCGGGGCGTTCGACGCGACACTGGCGATCGTCTTCGGCTACGAACCGAACCCGATGGGGGGCGAGACCTCGGACTACCAGGACCAGCTGAGACGACTCGGCGAGGGCTTCGTCGGCACCGCCAGCGACGAGGCCCGCCAGATCGATCCCACACTCGCCGTCGAGCCGCTCGTCGTCGGCCTGCGCCCGGTCGACGCGCTGATCGAGACGGCCACCGAGCGCGAAGCCCGGGTCATCGTCGTCGGCTCGATGGGTGAGATCCCGATCCTCGGCGCCATCCTGGGTTCGGTTCCCCACAAGCTCCTCCATCGCTCCAAGATCCCGGTTCTCGTCGTCCCCCACCCCGACTGAGCCGACCGGTCCCGCTCGCTGGGCGCCCGACCGGTACCCGGCCGGGTAGGCGCGGTCGGCAGACTCCGCAGCGATTCGGCGCACCCGACGGGCCCTCCCGGCCGGGTGCCGGCACGGGAGGTGGCGATGGCGGAGGTTCCCGAGGCGATCGCGTTCGGACGGTGGGTGCGTGTCAGCCGTTGGGTCGACCCGCTGACCGAGAAGGCGGGCCACGACGCCCGTTCGGACTACGTGGAGCGGTTCTGGCTGCCGGTCCTCGGCCCCTCCACGACCTGCCTGCTGCGCCTGCTGGCCGCCCGCCTCGCCCGTTCACCGGCGGGTTGCGTGCTCGACGTCACCGAGACGGCCCGCTCCCTCGGCCTCGGCGGGCGCCCGGGGCGGCATGCACCGTTCCTGCGCACGCTCGCCCGGGCGATCGATTTCCAGATGATCCGGGTCGAGCCGCCCGACGCACTGGCCGCCCGCGTCCTTCTGCCGCCGCTCCCGGAACGCCACCTCGCCCGCCTCCCCGCCTCGCTGCGCGCCGCGCACGGTCTCGCCGCGGCATCGCCGGACCCGGATCCGGCCGACCGCCTGCGAAACCAGGGCAAACAGCTGGCCTTGAGCCTCGCCTCGATCGGCGCGGCGAAAGACGAGATCGAGCACCAGCTCCTGTCCTGGCGCTTCGCAGCCCCGCTCGCCGCGGCGTGCGCCTCCTGGGCCGCGGGCGAGGCCGTCCGCCCCGGCGCCGCACCGTGTTCCAGCGAGGTGGCCAGCTAGCGTCGGCGGCATGGCACGCCAGACCCCGCGCGGGCCTCGCGCCCGAGTCGCCCTGGCGACCTGTCGTCGCTCGCCGGATCTCGGCGGGGACGGGCCGGCACTGCTCACGGCCCTCGCGGCCCGGAACATCACGGCGACGGCCGAGATCTGGGACGCGCCCGGCACGGACTGGTCGGCGTTCGACCTCGTCGTCATCAGAGCGACCTGGGACTACGTCGAACAGCGCGCCGCGTTCCTCGACTGGGCACGGGACGTCCCCCGCCTCGCCAACCCGTACGGGGTGATCGAGTGGAACACGGACAAGACCTACCTCGCCGACCTCGCCGCCGCGGGGGTGGCGACCATCCCGACCACCTGGTACCGGCCCGGTTCGGCGGTCGAGCTGCCACCGGGCGAGATCGTCGTCAAGCCGTCGGTCGGGGCGGGCGCGCGGCATTCCGGGCACTACGGCCCTGAGGACCGGGCCGCGGCAGGCGACCACGTCACACGGCTGCTGGCCGAGGGTCGCACCGTGATGGTGCAGCCCTACCTGCACGAGCTCGAGGACTCGGGCGAGCGTGGCCTCGTCTTCCTCGGCGACCGCTACAGCCACGCGATCGCCAAGCCCGCGATCCTTTCCGCCCGCGGGCCCTACGTCGAGGACACGCAGAGCTGGGATGCCGCCGTCGCCGCCACGACGGCGACCGAGAAGGAACGGGCCTTCGCCGAGTCGGTGCTCGACGCCGTGCCGGGTGGGCGGGAGAACCTCCTCTACGCCCGGGTCGACCTCGTCCCGGACCCGGCAGGGGCCCCGCTCCTCATCGAGCTCGAGGCGACCGAGCCGCGCCTCTACGTCGACCGCACCCGCGGCACCGCGGCGGCGTTCGCCGCGGTGGTGGCGGCGCGCCTCGACCGGACCTGACCGGGCGGAGTACCAGCGGGCCCTGCCCCCACCCCCGGCGCAGCCGGGGCCAGAAGCGGACCGCCCGGTAGCCTGGGTGGACCGTGAGCGGATACCTCGACCTGCTGGCCGAGCGCGTCGTCATCTTCGACGGCGCGACCGGCACGAACCTGCAGCTAGCCGGGCTCGGACCGGACGACTTCGGCGGACCGGCGCTCGAGGGCTGCAACGAGATGCTCGTCGTCACACGCCCGGACGTCGTGCGGGACCTCCACCGCTCGTTCCTCGACGTCGGCGTCGACGTCATCGAGACCGACTCGTTCGGCGCCTTCCCGGTCGTGCTCGCCGAGTACCAGATCGCCGAGCGTTCGGCCGAGCTCGCCCGCCGGGCCGCCGAGCTCGCCCGGGAGGTCGCGCACGGCTACTCGACTCCCGATCACCCCCGCTTCGTCGCCGGCAGCATGGGGCCCGGGACGAAGTTCCCCTCCCTCGGCCAGATCACCTACGCCGCCCTGCGCGACGCCTACGAGGTCGAGGCGGCGGCCCTCCTCGAGGGTGGCGTCGACCTGCTCAACGTCGAGACGCAGTTCGACCTGCTGGGCGCCAAGGCCGCACTCGCCGCCTCCCGGCGGGCGATGGCCGCGACCGGCATCACCGTGCCGCTGCAGGTCCAGGTGACGATCGAGCTCACCGGCCGCATGCTCCCCGGCACCGAGATCGCCGCCGCGCTCTGCGCCCTCGAGGCGATGCGCCCCGACGTGATCGGGGTCAACTGCGCGACGGGCCCCGTCGAGATGTACGAGCCGCTGCGCCACCTGACGGGGCACTCGACCACCCCCGTCTCGGCGCTCCCCAACGCCGGGCTGCCCTCGGTCGTCGAGGGCCGGATGCACTACGACCTCACGCCCGACCAGCTCGCCGAGCACCTTCATCGCTTCGCGACCGAGCTCGGGGTGTCGGTGATCGGCGGCTGCTGCGGCACGACGCCGGCGCACCTCGACGCCGTCGTGCGGCGCTGCGCGGGGCTGCCGGCGGTCCGCCGGGCCGTCGAGCACGAGGCCGGCGCGGCGTCGCTCTACAGCTTCGTACCTTTCGACCAGGAGCTCTCATTCCTCGTCATCGGCGAGCGCACGAACGCCAACGGCTCGAAGCGCTTCCGCGAGGCGATGCTGGCGGGCGATTACGACACGACGACCGCCATGGCCCGCGACCAGGTGCGGGAGGGGGCGCACCTCATCGACGTCTGCGTCGACTACACGGGGGCCGACGGGGTCGCCGACATGGGCCAGGTGATGAGCCGGATCGCGACGCAGTCGACGGCGCCGGTCGTCATCGACTCGACCGAAGCCGCCGTCGTGCGCACGGCGCTCGAGCTGGTGGGCGGGCGCGCCGTCATCAACTCGGTGAACCTCGAGGACGGCGAGGCGAGCGGCACGCGCCTCGACGCCTTCCTGACCCTCGCCGCCGAGCACGGCGCCGCCGTGATCTGCACCTGCATCGACGAGAAGGGTCAGGCCCGCACCGCCGAGTGGAAGCTCGCCGCCGCCCGCGCGATCCGTGACCTCGCCGTCGGGCGTTACGGGCTCACCGACGAGGACCTCTTCTTCGACGCCCTCGCGCTGCCCCTCTCGACCGGCATGGAGGAGAGCCGCCGCGACGGCATCGAGACGATCGAGGCGATCCGGGCGATCAAGCGGGAGCTCCCGGGCACCCACACCGTGCTCGGCATCTCGAACGTCTCGTTCGGGCTCGCCCCCGCGGCCCGGCGGGTGCTGAACGCCGTGTTCCTTCACGAGTGCGTCGCCGCCGGGCTGGACGCCGCGATCGTCCACGCCGGCAGGATCGCACCGCTGCACAAGATCGACCCCGCGAGCCGGGAGATCTGCCTCGACCTCATCTACGACCGCCGGCGCGACGGCTACGACCCCCTCACCGCGCTCACCGGCGTCTTCGCCGGCACCGAGTCCGGGCCCGCCCCCGCCGAGGACCGCACTGGCTGGACCGTCGAGCAGCGCCTCGGCCGGCGCATCGTGGACGGCGACCGGATCGGGCTCGAGGCCGACCTCGATGAGGCGCTGGCGGGCCGCGGCGCCCTGCCGATCGTCAACGAGATGCTCCTGCCGGGGATGAAGACCGTCGGCGAGCTCTTCGCCTCGGGCGAGATGCAACTGCCCTTCGTCCTGCAGTCGGCCGAGACGATGAAGGCCGCCGTCGCCTACCTCGAACCGCACATGGAAAGGAGCGAGTCCGGCGGGCGCGGCACCGTCGTGCTGGCGACCGTGAAGGGCGACGTCCACGACATCGGCAAGAACCTCGTCGACATCATCCTCACGAACAACGGCTACAAGGTCCACAACCTCGGCATCAAGGTGCCGATCAACGACATCTTGGACAAGGTCGAGGCGACGGCCGCCGACGTCGTCGGCATGAGCGGGCTGCTCGTGCGCTCGACGCTCATCATGCGCGAGAACCTCGAGGAGATGAACCGCCGGGGAATGACCACGACCCCGGTGCTGTTGGGCGGGGCCGCGCTCACCCGCAGCTACGTCGAGCGCGACCTGCGCCAGTGCTATCAGGGCCGCGTCTTCTACGGCCGGGACGCCTTCGAGGGACTGCGCACGCTCGACAAGCTGATGGCGGAGAAGGCGGGTGGCGAGGTCGACCCGGATTTCGGCAAGGTTCCGACCGGCCGCAACCTCCCACCGCGACGCAGCGCCGTACTCGCCACGATCGACCCGGCCGGCCTGCCCCGTCGCTCCCCCGAGGTCGCCTCTGACAACCCCGTCTTCCCACCGCCCTTCCTCGGCACACGGATCGCCAAGGGGATCGGCCTCGACGAGGTGCGCGACTACCTCAACGAGACGGCCCTATTCCGCAACCAGTGGGGCTACCGGCCGAACCCCGGCGAGGCCGACGACGAGTTCAAGGCGCGGGTGCGCGCCGAGCTGCGCAGCCGCCTCGACGGGGCCAAGGCCGCCGATGTCCTCGTCCCCCAGGTCGCCTGGGGCTACTTCGCCGCCGGTTCCGAAGGCGACGACCTCGTCGTTTTCGAGTCGGCGGAGCGCGCCGCCCCGCTCGCCCGCTTCCATCTCCCCCGCCAGCGCGAGCACCCGTACCTGTGCATCGCCGACTTCTTCCGGCCGGCGGACGGCCCCGAGGTCGACTACGCCGCCTTCTTCGTCGCCACGATCGGCGACGCCGCGTCGCGCGCGGCGGCAGAACTCTTCGCCGCCGACCGCTACCTCGACTACGTCGCGCTCCACGGGCTCGCGGTCGAGATGACCGAGGCGCTCGCTGAGTGCTGGCACCGACGCATCCGGGAGGAGTGGGGGTTCGCCAACGAGGACGGCCCGAGCCTCGCGGGCCTGTTCCGCCAGAAGTACCGGGGGGGCCGCTACTCGTGGGGCTACCCGGCCTGCCCGGATCTCGAGGACAACGCCAAGGTCGTCGAGCTCGTCGGCGCCGGCCGCGTCGGCGTCACGGTCTCCGAGGGCTTCCAGCTCGAGCCGGAGCAGACGACGCTGGCGATCGTCTGCCACCACCCGCAGGCGAAGTACTTCGTCGTCTGACCTCGCCGGGGCGGGGGACGCCATCCGGTAGCGTCGCAGCGTGAGCCGCGTGACGACCGACGCCACCTTCCAAGCCGACGTGATCGCCCGCTCGGACGAGGTGCCCGTCGTCGTCGACGTCTGGGCGCCCTGGTGCGGGCCGTGCAAGACGCTCGGCCCGCTGCTCGAGGCGGTCGTCGACGAGACCGGAGGCGCGGTCGAGCTCGTCACGGTGAACGTCGACGAGAACCCGCAGGTCGCCGCCGCCTTCCAGGTCCAGTCGATCCCGGCCGTCTTTGCGATGCGCGCAGGCAAGGTCGTCGACGGATTCATCGGGGCCGTGGCCGAGCCGGCTGTGCGCGACTTCGTCGGGCGGCTCGCGCCGGCCCCCTCGGCGGCGGACCGCCTCGTCGCCGCCGGTGACGAGGCCTCGCTGCGCCAGGCGCTCGACCTCCAGCCCGACCACCCCGGCGCCGTCGTCGCCCTCGCCGAGCTCCTGATCGCGGCCGACGGGACCGAGGAGGCGCTGGCGCTGCTGGCGCGGATCCCCGAGACCGAGCAGACCCGCCGCCTCGCCGCCCGGGCCCGCCTCGCCGCCCAGGACGACCCGGCGCCCGTATCGCTCGACGCGCGCCTGGCGGACCTGCTCGGGCGGGTCCGCACCGACGAGGCCGCCCGCCAGGAGTACCTCGACCTCCTCGAGACGATGGAACCCGGGGACCCCCGGCGGGGAAGCTACCGCCGGGCGCTCGCCTCGCAGCTCTTCTGAGCGCCGTGGGCGCGCCGACCGACCGCCCCGGCGTCGTGCGGCCGGCGGCACCCGCTCACGTCACGCTCGGCCCCCGGCGCTACGACGTCACGGCCCGCGCCCTCGTGATGGGCATCGTCAACCGCACGCCGGACTCGTTCTACGACCACGGCGCGACCTTCGAGCTCGACTCCGCCATCCGCCGCGCCGCGCGGCTCGTCGCCGACGGCGCCGACATCATCGACGTGGGCGGTGTGAAGGCCGGCGCCGGCGAGCCCGTGGGCGTCGCCGAGGAGCTCGACCGCGTCGTCCCGGCGATCGAGGCGATCGCGGCCCGCTTCGACGTCGCGCTCTCGGTCGACACCTGGTGCGCCGCGGTCGCCGAAGCCGCCTACGCGGCCGGGGCGGTGCTCGGCAACGACATCAGCGGGTTCGCCGACCCGGACTACCTCGCCGTCGCGGCCTCAGCCGGCGCCTCGGTCGTCGCGACCCACATCCGCCTGCGGCCCCGCGTCGACGACCCCGACCCCCGCTATCCCGGCGACGACGTCGTCGCCGCCGTCGAGCAGTTCCTCGCCGACCACCTCGCAATGGCGGTGGTGGCGGGGATCCCGGCCGAGAGGGTGCTTTTCGACGTGGGCCTCGACCTCGGCAAGACGACACCGCAGTCGCTCGAACTCCTGCGGGCGACCGACCGATTCGCGAGGATGGGCCAGACCATGCTGCTGTCGGCTTCCAACAAGGGCTTCCTCGGCGACCTGCTCGGCCTGGGGATAGAGGCGCGCGAGGACGCCTCGCTCGCCGCCGTCGCCATCGGCGTCGCCTGCGGCTGCCGCGTGGTGCGAGTCCATGACGTCGCCCGGGCGCGACGCGCGGTCGACGTGCTCGCCGCGGTGCTCGGCGCATGACACCGGCCCATCTCGGAGCCGACGGCGCGCCGCTGCCCGCCTACCTCGTCCAGGGCGAGGACCCGGGACTCGTCAGCCAGGCGCTCTCCGCGCTGCTCGCCGAGCTCGAGGCCCTCGACGACGCCGGCGCGATGCCGGTCGAGGAGTACGGCGAGATCACCCGCCCCGAGGCGGGCGGCGCCGAGCCCTTCCCGCTCGGCCCGGTCCTCGACGCCTGCCGCACGCCACCGTTCCTCGCGCCCCGCCGGGTCATCGTCGTGCGCGACGCCTCCTCGCTCGACACCGGCCAGGTCCGTGAGCTCGTCGGCTACCTGGCCGAGCCGCTGGCGACGACGGTCCTCGTCGTCGTCTGGCAGGCCCGGCGGGTGCCGACCGCGCTGGCCGACGCGATTCGCGCGGCCGGCCTGGTCGTCAACGCCGAACCCGCGCCGACGGCCCGGGCCCGGGCGCAGTGGGTCACCGAGCGGCTGCGTCAAGCGCCGGTCCGCCTCGACCCCGCGGCCGCGGAACTCCTCGAAGAGCACCTCGGCGAGGACCTCGCGCGCCTCGACGGCCTGCTGGCGACGCTCGAGGCGGCCTTCGGCCCGGGGGCGACGGTCGACGCGGCGGGGCTGGCACCCTTCCTCGGCGCGGCAGGCGGGGTGGCCCCCTGGGACCTCACCGACGCGATCAACCAAGGCGACGTCCCCGCGGCCATCGCCGTCCTCGGCCGGCTCCTCGGCCCCGGCGAGCGCAACGCCTTCCAGGTCCTCGCCCAGCTCCACCGCCACTACGGCGCGATGCTGCGGCTCGACGGATCGGGGATCGCCGACGAGGCCTCCGCCGCCGCCGCCACCGGGATGAAGCCGTACCCGGCGAGAAAGGCGCTCGAAGCCTCCCGACGGCTCGGGCACGCCGGTATCGTGCGGGCCATCACGCTGCTCGCCCAAGCCGACACCGACCTGCGGGGCGAGGCGGGCTGGTCGGACGAGCTCATCCTCGAGGTCCTCGTCGCCCGGCTCGCCCGGCTGACCCCGACCCGACTGCGGGCACGGCCGGCGCCCCGCCGGGCACGGGTCCGGTGAGCGCAGGGACCTCCGGGGCGGACCCGGCGGCCCTCGTCGAGCTGGCGGAGGATCTCGCCCGGCGGGCGGGCCGGCTCCTCGTCGCAGCGGGCCGGCACCGTGACGACCGGGAGGCGCTCGCCGACTCGGCGCGGCGCAAGTCATCGGCGACCGACCTCGCCACCGAGGCCGACCGCGCCAGCGAGCACCTCATCGTCGAGGGGCTGCGCCGTGCCCGCCCCGACGACGCCGTGCTCGGCGAGGAGGGCGGCGAGCACGCCGGCTCCTCCGGCCTCACCTGGATCATCGACCCGCTCGACGGGACGACGAACTTCGTCTACGGCTTCGGGTGCTGGGCCGTCTCGATCGGGGTCGCCGACCAGGCCGGCCCGCTCGCCGGCGCCGTCTACGACCCGTTGCGGGACGAGATGTTCACCGCCGCCCGGCACCACGGCGCCCGGCTGGGCGACCGGGTCCTCGGCTCGCTCGTCGCGCCGCCACTCGCCGAGTCGCTCATCGGGACCGGCTTCAGCTACGCCAAGGAAAACCGCCGCGACCAGGCGGAACTCCTCCCGGTCGTGCTCCCCCGGGTGCGCGACATCCGCCGCGCGGGGGCCGCCTCGCTCGACCTGTGCTCCGTCGCGGCCGGCAGGCTGAACGGCTACTACGAGTCGGGGCTCCACCCCTGGGACCGCGCCGCCGGACTGCTCGTCGCCACCGAGGCCGGTGCCGGCCACCGCGACGTCGACGGCATCGACCCGCGGCGGCCGACCCTCGTCGTCGCCCCGCCGGGACTGCTCGACGAACTGGTCGCCCTATTGCTGGAGGCGGCCGCCGCCATCTGAGTACCATGCCTGTGCCGCGGTGAGATTCCCGCGCACTCGACGACACGGCGACGTGCCCCGACGCGGCCGCCGACAACGGAGGGACCGGAGAACATGAGCTCCATCTTCGCCAGCGAGGGCGGCTACCAGGCGTTCATCCTTGGCTCGGCGGAGCGGGCGTGGCTGTACTTCGCCCTGGCGGCGGGCGTGCTCGCGCTGCTCGTCGCGGTGGCGCTCATGCGGCAGGTCCTCGGTGCCGACACGGGCACGTCGCTCATGCGCGAGATCGCCGGCGCCATCCAGGAGGGCGCCGTCGCCTTCTTGAAGCGCCAGTTCCGCGCCATCGGCATCGTCGTCGTGCCGCTCGCGGTGCTCGTCTTTTTCACCGCGACGAAGGTGGTGAACTCGACGAACGGGCACATCGCCCTCAGCTTCGGGCAGTCGGGGCTCTACCGGGCGCTCGCCTTCCTCCTCGGCGCGACCTTCTCCGGGCTGACCGGGATCATCGGCATGAACCTTTCCGTGCGGGGCAACGTCCGCACGGCGGCGGCGGCCCGCGACGGCCAGCTGCCCAAGGCGCTGCGCGTCGCCTTCCGCACCGGCGGGGTGACGGGGCTGTTCTGCGTCGGATTGGGGCTCATCGGTGCCGCCGGGCTGACACTCATCTTCCAGAACACCGCCACGGCCGTGCTCATCGGCTTCGGGTTCGGCGGCTCGCTGATCGCTCTCTTCATGCGTGTCGGCGGCGGCATCTTCACGAAGGCGGCCGACGTCGGCGCCGACCTCGTGGGCAAGGTCGAGGCGGGGATCCCCGAGGACGATCCGCGCAACGCGGCGACGATCGCCGACAACGTGGGCGACAACGTCGGCGACTGCGCCGGCATGGCCGCCGACCTGTTCGAGTCCTACGCCATCATGATCATCGCCTCGATCATCCTCGGCTACTCGGCGTTCCACTCGATCGGCATCGACCCCGCCAAGGGCGTCGTCTTCCCGTTGATCGTCGCCGGGTTCGGGATCATCGCCTCGATCGGCGCGATCTTCTCGGTGCGCGCCCGCGCGCACGACAAGACCGCGATGAGCGCCATCAACCGCGGCTACCGGCTCGGCGGCGTCGCCGTGCTCGTCGCGGCCTTTTTGGTCGCCGAGTTCTACATCAAGGACCTGAAGGTCTTCTGGGCGGTGCTCATCGGCGTCGTGCTGGGGCAGGTAGCGAGCCTCATCACCGAGTACTACACGTCGACCGAACGCGCGCCGGTGCGCGAGATCGCCGAGGCGGCCCGCACCGGGCCGGCGACGACCGTGCTGGCCGGGCTCTCGTCGGGGCTCGAGTCGTCGGTCTTCGCCATCGTCGCCATCGCCACGGCGATCGGGCTCTCGATCATCATCTCGTTCGCCACGGCCCACGGGAACATCGAGCTCACCTTGTACCTCGTGGCGCTGACCGGCATGGGGCTGCTCTCGACGACGGGCATGGTCGTGTCGGAGGACAGTTTCGGGCCGGTGTCGGACAACGCGGCCGGCATCGCCGAGATGGCGGGCGAGTTCGGCGGCGACGCCGAGCGCGTGATGGTCAGCCTCGACGCCGTCGGCAACACGACCAAGGCGATCACCAAGGGGGTCGCCATCGCCTCGGCGGTGCTCGCCACCGTGGCCCTTTTCGCCTCGTTCGTCGAGACGATCGGCAACCAGCTGAACCTGCGCGCGACGGGCTCGGCCCTGTTCCACGAGGCCGCCACCCAGATCAACGTCGCCAGCCCGACGACGTTCATCGGCGTGCTGATCGGCGGCTCGATCGCCTTCCTCTTCTCCGGCCTTGCCATCCGCGCCGTCGGCCGCTCCGCCGGCACGGTCGTCCAGGAGGTGCGCCGCCAGTTCCGCGAGCACCCCGGGATCATGGACGGCACCGAGAAGCCCGAATACGGCCGGGTCATCAGCATCTGCACCCTCGCCGCCCAGCGGGAGCTCGTCACGCCGGCCCTGCTCGCCGTGCTCGCCCCGGTGATCATCGGCTTCGGGATCAACTACCTCGCATTGGGCGCCTTCCTCGTCGCCGCGATCCTCACCGGCCAGCTGATGGCGGTGTTCCTCTCGAACTCGGGCGGTGCCTGGGACAACGCCAAGAAGTACATCGAGGACGGCCACGAGGGCGGCAAGGGCTCCGACGCCCACAAGGCCGCCGTGATCGGCGACACCGTCGGCGACCCGTTCAAGGACACCGCCGGCCCGGCGCTCAACCCGCTCATCAAGGTGATGAACCTCGTCTCGCTGCTGATCCTGCCGGCCGTCATCACGTACCACTACCACCCGGCGATCCGCTTCCCGATCGCCGGCGTCGCCCTCGTGATCCTGCTGGCGGCGATCGCCTTCTCGAAGCGCCGGACGGAGTCCTTCGCCGACGGCACCGCGGCCGGATCCGCCCCGGGCGCGCGCAACGTGCCCGCCGCCGAAACGGTGGGCTGAGCCTCAGCCGACGGACCAGCGTCGCCCGCAACCCGCCCCGCGGCCGCGCGCCGAGGGGCGGTGTCGCGCCAGGTCCCACGACGGGCTATGGCCCGATCGCACCGTCCTCCGCTCGCCGCGTACTTCGCAATGGATCAGCCGAGATACTCGATCCGACACCGCGGACCCGGTGCCCGCGCCAAACGACGGTCCGCGGTCACGAGGGTCGCCTCCGCCATCTCAGCCAGGGCCACATAGGCCGCGTCGTACGGCGTGACGGTGGGACGGAGCTCCCAGATCCTCGTCAGCAGGGTTCGGTGGCTCATCCGTTCGAGTTCCAGGTCCGCGAGGTCCGCGACGGCCATCGCTGCCCGGCGTTCGTCCAGCACCCCGGCGAGAAGCGCCTTCCGAATGACGGCGACCACCTCGAGGTCGAACAACTCCGGCGCCACGAGACGCTCACCTCGTAGGCGTGCGCGCGCGCGGTCGCCGTCTGCGTCATCGTCCGCGAGAGCGGGCGCGATGACCGACGCGTCAACGACGATCAACCGGCGTCCCTGTCTTCTCGGACAGCCTCGCTTGCGAAGCGGAACGAGACGTGCCCACCGCTGCGCTGGCCGGCACGGCTCAGGAGGTCGTCGAGGCTGGGCCGGCGTGCCTCCTCGGTCAGACGCCCGAGCAAGTACTCCTGCAGCGACTTACCCGAGTTCGCGGCCCGACGGCGCAGCTCGGCGTGGACGTCTTCCGGAACGGACTTGATCTGGACACTTGGCATGTCCCCCATCGTAGCGCCAAGTTGGCGCCACAGGGTGCGCACTGGCGCCGCTCCTCGCACGGATCCTTGGGCTGAGCCCACCCGGCGTGTGCTCCCTGGGTGGTCTCGAGCCGAGGGACGCGGTCCCGGCCCCGTCCCAATTCGACGGTGCCGTCGGAAGATGCCGTGACGGCACGGACTGCTGGTGCCCCCGGAGCCGACCGCTGTCGGCCGGCGACGGGTCAGAGCTTGATGTGCCAGATACCTTCGATGCGGTTCACGACGTAGTCGCCCAGCAGGTCGGTCCCACCCGGCGGGTCGATGTGGATCCCGTCGGAGTCACGGACCTCGACGAGGTTGCCGCTCTTGTCCGTCAGGTACTCGGCGTACTGGCCGGCCCTGTTCGAGAAGAGCCTCCAGGTCGGCACGAACACGACCCCCGGATAGCGGTGCGCCTGGGCGAGGAAGATGGAGTTCAGGAACGCCATGTGGGAGCCGAACTGGGGGCTCTGCATGATCGGCAGCCCGACCCAGAGCAGGTGGGCCCCGGCCGCCGTCGCCTCGGCCATCATCTCGTCGACGCGCTGCGTGTAGACGCTGACCCAGAGCTTCGTCCCGGTGTAGGCGACCTCACCGTTGGGCAGGGCGAACCCCTGCCAGTCGTTCCCGCCGAGCATGACGACGACGAGTTTCGGGTGGTACTCGCGGAGCTGCTGCGCCAGCGTGGCGGGCCAGTCGAAATAGGCGAGGTTGGAGAGCCCGGTGTCGCCGACGGCGTTCTGCAGCACGTGGACGCGCGGGTCGGAGCCGATCTCGTCGGCGAGCCCGAAGCCGAGGTCCTCGCCGATCGAGTCACCGACCTCGAGGATCGTCATCGGCTTAGCCACGGTCGGCGACTTGAGGGCCGGCGGGCCGACCGGGTGCTTGGGGGGCGGCTTGTGGTGCCCGCCCCCGTTCTTCGGCGGCAGCGTCGTCGGCGGGGGGGTCACGCCCCCGCCCGGCGTCAGGTAGTTGATCCGGCCGAGTGCCCGGTTGCCCCCGTCGACGATCCGGTCGGCGCCGAGGAAGGACTCGGCGCGCGCGATCGGGCGCAGCAGCGACATCGCGACGCTGCGCCGCACGCCGAGCGGCGAGGCGTTCGCCGAGTTGAACAGCTGACGCGCGTCGAGGAAGGTCCACAGGCCGAAGCAGAGCAGCCCGACGGCCAGCGCATGGCCGACCGGCATGACGCGGCGCCCTCGCGCGCCCGGCGTGACGCCGGCAGGGACGGAGGCGACCTGCCTGGTCGCGAAGAATTCAGTGTTCGACATGGTCGGGGCCGCCACTGCCTGCCTGCATCGCCGCACAGTCAATCACCTCCGCACCCTGAGCCGGCGTCACCTCCGCCACTTTCTTCATCGTCCCGCCGCCTACTAGAACCGGTAGTAGATGAAAGGCGCGACCCCTGGCGGGCCGAGCGTCGTGATGACGAGCAGGCAGCCGGCGAGCACGGCCCCCTTGGCCACGAGGCCGAGGCTGGCGAAGGCGGCCTGGGCCCGCGCCGGGAGGTCCCGGGGCAGGTACTGCATCCCGAGCGCGGCCACGACGGCGAGCACGACCGGCCAGCGCACGAGCGGCGCCGCCTGGCCCCACGTCGTGAACAGCCGGCCGATGAGGGTGAGCGCGTCGTTGAAGGTGTTCGCCCGGAAAAAGATCCAGGCGAAGCAGACGGCCTGGAAGGTCGCGAAGCGTTGCCAGGCGACGGCGAGCGGGCCGGTCGCCTGCGGCGTCAGGCCGCGGGCCTCCCGTCGCGAACGCCGGAAGTGTCCGACCGTCTGCCCGATCCCGTGGATCCCGCCCCAGATGACGAAGGTCCACGCCGCGCCGTGCCAGAGCCCGCCGAGCAGCATCGTGATCATGATGTTGCGGTACATCTGCCAGCGCTTGCCGCGGTTGCCCCCCAGCGGGATGTAGAGGTAGTCGCGCAGCCACGAGCTGAGCGTCATGTGCCAGCGGCGCCAGAAGTCCTGCAGCGACGTCGCCGTGTAGGGCGCGTTGAAGTTCTGCGGGAACCGGAAGCCGAGCAGCAGTGCGCAGCCGATGGCGATGTCGGTGTAGCCGGAGAAGTCGCAGTAGATCTGCACCGCGAAGCCGTACGTCGCGAGCAGGATCTCCGGCGCCGAGTGGAGCGAGGGGTTGTTGTAGACGGGCGTGACGATCGCCGTCGAGACGTAGCTCGAGATGACGACCTTCTTGAACAGGCCGCCGAAGATCAGGTAGGCGGCCTCGGGGAACTCCAGCTGGCGCGGGTCGCGCTGCTCGGCGGATTCCACCTGGGGCAACAGGTCGGCGCCCCGCACGATCGGCCCGGCGACGAGGTGCGGGAAGAAAGCGACGAAGACGGCGACGTCCAGGAACTTGGCCCGCCGCAGCTTGCGGCGGTAGATGTCGAACACGTACGACAGACCCATGAAGGTGAAAAACGAGATCCCGACCGGCAGCGTGACCGACATGAGCGGCAGGAACGTGCCGTGGACCCCGAGCTTGTGCAGGCCGTTGTCGATCGAGACGGAGAAGAACCCGTAGTACTTGAACCAGCCCAGCAGTCCCAGCTCGGCGACGAGGGTCGCGATCAGCCCGGCGCGCCGGCCCCGTTCGGTCGAGGCCCGGTCGACGAGGTACCCGCCGGTCGCCGTGCAGACCGTCGAGGCGGCGAGCAGGAAGACGAAGCGCCAGTCCCACCAGGCGTAGAAGACGTAGCTGGCGAGCAGGATGAACAGCTTCCAGGGCGTCTTGAACGGCCTGAGCAGCCAGTTCCCGAGGAACACGATCCCGAAAAAGATCGCAAAGTCGGTTGTCGGGAACAGCACGTCGACGCCTTTCCGGGGCCAACCCTCCGGTTGGCTGCACGCAGGATACTGGCCCGAGATGGCAGGACAAGTGCACCCCGGGGGATATTTCGCGCCGGATTGCCTGCTCTCCGGTGGCGACTAGCGCGGCCATATTTTGGCGAGACCCTTGCCTGCCGACCCGGGCCCGCATACGATCGGACCGCCGACCAGGTCGCGATCGGCCCCCGCCTGACAGCTCACGGGACGAGTGCGATAAGCGGTCGTCTTTACTTGTGAACGTGTGCACAGAGACGGAGAGCCAGATGCTGACGGAGAGTCGCCGAGGCGGGAGCGTCGCTCTCACCTGGACCAGGACGATCGAGTGGGACTGCGCCGAGTGGCGCACCCGGGCCGCCTGCCGAGACACCGACCCCGATCTGTTCTTCCCCGTCGGCACCACCGGGCAGGCCGTCGACCATATCGAGGCCGCGAAGTCCGTCTGTGCCCGGTGCTCGGCGCAGCCGGAATGCCTCGAGTTCGCGCTGACGACGAACCAGGAGTCCGGGGTGTGGGGCGGAGCCTCCGAGGAGGAGCGCCGGAAGCTGCGCAAGGCCTGGCTCGCCGAGCGGCGCCGGGCCTCGTAGACCCGGGCGACGCTCCGCCTACCCGGCGGCAGGCTCCGGTGCTGTCGGGATGACGAGCCTCACCACGGCGCCGCCGTCGTTGGCGACCGAGATCGAACCCCCGAGCTGAGATCGCACGAGGTCGCGCACGATCGACAGGCCGAGTCCCGACGTCCGGTCGACGTCGAACCCCGCCGGGAAGCCGATCCCGTCGTCCCGGACCTCGACCTCGAGCTGCGACGGCCCCGGCTGGAACGTCAGGTCGACGAGCAGCGAAGCCGTGTCGGCCCCGACGTGGGCGTGCTCGACGGCGTTCTGCAGGAGTTCGGCGATGACGAGCGAGAGCGGCGTGGCGACGTCAGCGTTCAGGTCGCCCGCGTCACCGCTCACCCGGATGGCGACCTCGGTCGCGTCGACGACGGCGTCCCCGGCGAGCGCGACGAGAGAGGGCACGATCTCGCCGAAGGGCACCTGCGCCGAGGGCTCCCGGGCGAGCACCTCGTGGACGACGGCGATGGCACGCACCCGGCGCTCCGCCTCGACGAGGGCGTCCTGGCCCGGTCCCGCGCCCATCCGGCGCGATTGCAGGCGCAAAAGCGATGAGATCGTCTGCAGGTTGTTCTTCACCCGGTGGTGCACCTCGCGGATCGCGGCGTCCTTCGAGAGCAGCAGCCGGTCACGCCGCCGCAGGTCGGTCACGTCCCGCAGGAGCAGCACCGCGCCGACGACGACGTCGGCCTCGATGAGCGGGATGCAGTGGATCGCCACGACGACCTCGGGGCGCCGTTCGATCTCCTCGATGACGGGGAGCCGTCCGGTGAACGCCCGCGACACGGCGTGCGTCTCGGCCTCGAGCGCGTCCAGGCCCGAGCCGACGATCTGCGAGACGATCCCCATCCGGTGCAGGGCGTTCACGGCGTTCGGCGAGGCGAAGGTGACCCGGCGGTTCTCGTCGAGAACGATCACCCCGTCGCCGACGCGCGGCGTGTCCGCCACGGCGGCGGCGCCGGTGTGGAACGGGAACAGCCCCGCCGCCACCATCGAGGCGAGCCGCTCGAAGATCCGCCGGTAGACGCGCTCGAGACCGCCGGTGCGCCGGCCGGTGCGCGGCGACCAGACCCGGACGAGCACGGCGATGACGGCGTCCTCGAAGCGCACGGGGATGCACTGGCAACGGACCGGGGCCGTCTCGCCGCTGTAGGGGCAGTCCCCGACGACGATCTGACCGCTCCCCCACGCCTCGCGCACGAGCACACCCTCGGCCGCCTCATCGGCGGTCTCGCCCACGAGGTCGAGTGCGAACAGCGTCTGGCTCGTCGTGGGGCGCATCTGGCCGAGCGCCACGAACACCAGCTGCTGGTCGACCGACTTCCCCGGCGGTGGCCCGCCCGCCGGTCCCCCGGCGACCACCGGGACGTAGCACACGAGGTCCGAGAACGACAGGTCGGCGAGCATGCCCCACGACCCCATCAGCGACTCGAGGTGATCCCGGGCGGCCTCGGGGAGCTGTTCGAGCCGTCGGGCAACCTCCGCCGAGGTCACGGCGTCACGCCTCCCCCGGCGCCGGGCGCCCGGGGTCGAGGGCCACATCGTGGCCGACCCGCTGCCGGAAGGCGCGCAGCGTCGTGTAGCCGGCGGCCGCGGCGAGACGGCCGAGCTCGCCGGCGCGCTCGCCGACGCATCCCGGCCCGTGCGAGTCCGAGGCGGTCGTGACCGGCACGCCGCGGGCCGCGAAGCGCGACAGCAGCCCCGTCGCCGGGTACTGCTCGCCGACGGGGGCGTGGAAGCCCGCCGAGGAGATCTCCGCCGCCATCTTCGAGGCGCGGGCCGCCTCCGCCATCCGGTCGTGGCACTCGTCGAGCGTCGCCGCCGAGGGCCGGCGCCCGGCGAGCTTCACGAAGTCCGGGTGGGCGAGCACGTCGCAGGTCCGCGTGGCGGCGAGCTCCTCGAGCGCCTCGGTGTAGCGGCGCCAGACGTCCTCGACGCGGCGCCGGTCCCACTCGGCGAGGCACTCCTCGTCGTGAAGGAGGTCGAACTGCCACGTGCCGAGCCAGTGGACGGATCCGAGCAGCACGTCGAAGGGGTAGCCGTCGAGGAGCCGCGCCACCGCGTCCATCTTGCCGGGGTAGTAGTCGACCTCGAGGCCGACGACGACGGGCAGGCCCGCGTCGCGGGCCTCGCAGGCCGCCGTCACGTAGGCGTCGAGATCGGCGGTCGCGTGGTGGTCGAAGTAGGCGCCCATCGTCGCGGCGAACGGCGAGCCCGGCTCGTCGAGCCAGAAGTCCCCCACCGCGGCCCGCCCCTGGGTGAAGCGGAAGAAGTGCTCGGTGAGCGCGATCTCGCTGACGTCCCCGGCGGCGGCCCGGTCACAGTAGACGGCGAGCCGCTCGAGCCGCTGCTCAGAGGCCTCGGCCCGAATCGCGTGGGGCCAGAGGTGGACGTGGTAGTCGATCACGGCGTCATGGTAGGTCGACGGTCACGGCATCCCGGCCCGTCCCGGCCGCCCGAATGGCGGGCCCGGCCGGTCAGGGCGCGCCGAACCCGACCCGCCGGTCCTCGGCTGTGCCGCCGACCTCGACGTAGGCGATCTTGGCGGTCGGCACGCCGACCCGCCGCCCGCGCCGGTCGGTCAGCCAGAGCACGCCGGTCGCGTCGGCGAGCGCCGTCTCGATGGCGGCGAGGATTTCCTCCCGGGTGACGTCGTCACCGACTTCGACGTCGAGTTCCTTCGTCGACTGGATGATTCCGATGCGAACGTCCACAAGCCAACTCCTAGTCGAGGTTGCCCCTCATCGTAAGGGAGGACACCAGTCCGCGACGTCGCCCCACTGCTCCCAGGGTACGCTCACCAGTGGGACGTGCGCCTCGGCGGACGGGTCCTGGGCGGCACCTCGTGCCGTCGCTGGAGGGAGGACCAATGTGGATTGTCGCCGGCGTGCTCCTCGGGCTCGTCGTGTTCTCCTCGATCTTCGGCTTCCACATCGGGCCGCACGCCCACGCCGTCGCGGCCGTCGCCGGGATCGCAGCGGCGGGGTTCCTGATCGCGATCGCGGTGTCCGGTGACACCCGCTCGTTCGTCTTCCTCCTGCTGAGCGCCGACGTCGTCGTCTCCGCGGGGGTCGGGGCGATCGCCTGGAAGGGGCTCACCGACCCGCGCCTGCGCGGCGCGCACGCGATGCATTCGCTGGTCTCGGCGGAGGGCGTCGCGGTGAACGACCTCGAGCCCTCGGGCATCGTGCGCGTCGCCGGCGAGAACTGGTCGGCGACCTCGCTCAACGGCCGTATCCCCGCCGGCGCGAGGATTCAGGTGATCCAGGCCGACGGCGTCCGCCTGTCGGTCTGGGGAGACAACGGACTTCCCCGGGAAACTGGTGGCCTGCCGGCGCTCGATGAGCGCTCCCCTGCCGCCGACGCCTCCCGGCCGAGCGAAGGGACACACGAGTCGTGATTCTCGGCATCGTCATCGCGGTAGCTGTCATCGTCATCCTCGGCCTCTCGAGGTCGGTGAAGATCATCCGTGAGTACCAGCGGATCGTGCTGTTCCGCCTCGGACGGGCGATCGGCCTGCGCGGACCGGGCATTGTCTTCATCAATCCGATCACCGACCGCACCACGCTCGTCGACCTGCGCGAGCAGTACCTCGAGATCCCCCACCAGACGGCGATCACGAAGGACAACGCGCCGATCTCGATCGACTTCATCATCTTTTACAAGGTCGTCGACCCGTCGATGTCCGTCCTCACCGTGCAGAACTTCGCCGGCGCCGCCCTCAACCTCGCGGCCACGACGCTGCGCAGCGTCGTCGGCGACATGCCGCTCGACGACGTGCTGTCCAAGCGTGAGGACATGAACGCCTCGCTGCGCGTCCGGCTCGACGACGTCACCGAGCGCTGGGGTGTCAAGGTGACGAGCGTCGAGGTGCGCGAGGTGAACCCGCCGCCCGGGGTCCTCGAGGCGATGACCCGCCAGATGTCGGCCGAGCGCACCCGGCGTGCCCAGGTGACCGAGGCCGAGGGCCAGAAGTCGGCGGCGATCCTGTCGGCCGAGGGCGAGGCCCAGGCGGCGATCAACCTCGCCGAAGGCCGTCAGAAGGCGACGATCCTCGCTGCCGAGGCCGACCGCCAGTCGGCGATCCTGCGTGCCGAGGGCTACGCCAGGGGCCTCGAGAAGGTCCTCGTCGTCGCCCAGACGCTCGACCAGAAGACGATGGTGCTGCAGTACCTCGACACACTGAAGCAGGTCGGGACCTCGGCCTCGACGAAGATCGTCGTGCCGATGGAGATCCTCGATGGGCTGCGCAACCTGCTGCCCGGCGCGGAGCTGCCGGCCGCAGGCACCAAGCGTTCCTCGAGCTGAACCCTCTCGGCCGCTAGGTACCGCGCACGAGATAGCGCACCGGGAGCTCATCCTCGGGCCAGTCCAACAGACGCAGGGCAGCCTCGACCGCGAAGCGGTCGGTCATCCCGGCGACGTATTCGACGGCGGCACGCACCGCTTCCGGTGTCCCGACGGTGAGGCCCCGCGCCCGGCCGTCCGGCAGCAGTTCCGGGGAGTGCGCGTACGTCTCGACCAGCGCGCCCAGCAGCCGGCGGACGCGCCGTCCCTGCTCGACCGAGTCCGGCCGCAGGTAGATCCGCTCGTAGTTCCACACCCGGAACGCCGTCAGGGCCTCCGCGGCGGCGGCGTCCATGCCGACCGTGCCGGTACGCGTGACCGCGCCGACCACAGCCGAGATGAACGCCGAGATCTGCCTGGCCCGCGTCGACCCGCAGCGCTCGGCGACGAGCGACGGCAGCTCCTCCGGCCTGACGATCCCCGCGGCGACGGCGTCCTCGAAGTCGTGGCAGACGTAGGCGATCCGGTCCGCCCAGGACAGGACCTCGCCCTCGGGGGTCGCGGGCGCGGGACGCGACCACGAGTGGTTCCGCACCGCGTCGAGCGTCTCGCGGCACAGATTGAGCGGTCGCAGCACGACGTCGGCCCCCCAGGTCGCATGATCGAAGCCCCCTTCCAAGAAGGCCCCGAACGCCTCCTCGCTGGCGTGCCCCCCGGGGCCGTGGCCGCAGTCGTGCGCGATCGAGGCGGCGTAGACGAGGTCCTCGTTGAGGCGCGTCGCCCGTGCGATCGCCTGGGCGACTTGGGCCACCTCCATCGCGTGGGTGAGCCGCGTCCGCTGATGGTCGAGCGGATCGATGAAGACCTGGGTCTTGCCCGCCAGGCGCCGAAAGGCAGCGGAGTGGAGCACCCGGTCGCTGTCGCGTTCGAAACAGGTCCGCAGCGCGTCCGGCTTCTCGTCACGCTCCCGGTTTCCCGCCCCTGCCGCCCGCGTGGCGGCCGGGGCCAGGATCGCGTCCTGCTCGGCCTCCCGTTCGGCGCGGGCCCTCGGCGCGACGGCCCCGGTGCGCGCGTGACTCGTCGCGTGGGCAACGCGCACGCTGGAATCCTGCTCCAGGACGTGGCCGGTCATCGTCGACGCCCACAAGGCGGCCCGCTCACCGTCGCCGCCCTCGCCGGGAACGTCTTCCCGTCGGTCCCGCGGCACGTCGCCCGACTCCACACGACGAGCCTACGGGCACGCGATCCCGACCGTATGTGCTACCAGCCCGGTCGAGGCCGAGCCGGCCCGGGACAATCCGGATCTTCGCCGCGGCACGACGTTTGGACCACAATTGGCAGCATGACCACGGGGCTGCGGGGATGACTGCCGCCATCGAGACCGTCGGTCTGACCAAGACATTCGGGGCCGTCCGGGGCATCGAACAGCTGGACGTCCGCGTCGAGCCCGGCCAGATCTTCGGCTTCCTGGGACCAAACGGAGCCGGGAAAACCACCACCATCCGGACCCTCCTCGGTCTGTACCGTCCGACCGCGGGAACCGCCCGTGTCCTCGGCCTGGACGCACACACCGACAGCGTCACCATCCACCGCCGCGTGGGATATCTCCCAGGAGACCTTGCCTTGTTCGGTCGCATGACGGCACGCGACCACGTCAACTGGTTCGCCCGCGCGCGTGGCCTGGACGGCACGAGAATGGCCCAAGAGCTCTCAGAGCGTTTCTCTCTGCCGCTCGACACGCGGGCAAAGGACCTGTCGACGGGCAACCGCCAGAAGGTGGGGATCGTCCTCGCTTTCATGCACGAGCCGGAATTGCTCATCCTCGACGAGCCCACCACCGGGCTCGACCCCCTCGTGAAGCACGAGTTCGAACAGTTGCTGCGCGAGACCACGACGGCCGGTCGCACCGTGTTCCTGTCCTCGCACGAGCTCGACGAGGTCCAGCGCGTGGCTGACCGGGTCGGCATCATCAAAGCGGGCCGCCTCGTCCTCACCGAGACGGTCACGGGGCTGCGCCAACGTGCCCCCCAGACCATCGAAGTGGTCTTCCGGCTCCCGGTCGACTTCCACCGGTTCCAGATCGAGGGGGTACGGGTTGTCTCTGCGCAGGGTCCGCACGTCGTGCTGGAGATCACGGGGGCGATCGGGCCGGCACTGCGCATCATCGCCGACCTCGACCCCGTGGAGCTCGTGTCGCGCCATGCCGAGCTCGACGAGCTCTTTCTGAGCTTCTACCGGGACGCATCCGTGATGGCGGCCCCCGATGCGGACTGAGGTCGCGAGGCTCGACCTGGTCGGCCGGCGCCGCGCGATCCTCACCTACGCGCTCGGCATGGGGCTCTACGCCCTGGCGATCGTCGCCCTCTACCCCACGTTCGAGCACACGACCGGTCTCGACAATTTCACCAAGGACGCCCCGACGGTGGCGGCGCTGTTCGGCGCGACGGGCTCGCTCATCTCCCCCTCGGGCTGGCTCAACGTCAACCTCTACGCCAACCTCTTCCCACTGCTCGTCCTGCTTGCCACCATCGGGTACGGCGCGGCGTGCCTCGCCGGTCAAGACGAGGAAGGCACGCTCGCGATGGTCGCGGTGCTGCCGATCCGCCGTCACCGCATCGCGATCGAGAAGGTCGTGGCGATGTGCATCCAAGCTGCACTGATCGTCGCGGTCGTGACGGCGGTCATCGCGCTCGGCCATTTCTTCGATATCGCCGTTGGCGCAGCCGATCTGTGGGGCGCCTCGCTCGGGGTGGCGCTTCTCGGCATCGACTTCGGATTGGTCGCCATGGCGGTCGGGGCGGCCACGGGGAATCGCGGGAACGCCATCGGGGTGGCATCGGCGATTGCGGCCGCCTCCTATCTCGTGAGCTCGCTGGCCCCGGTCGTCGCTTGGATCCGCCCCGCGAGGTTCGCCTCGCTCTTCTACTGGTCGGTCGGCAACAAGCAGCTGACCGTCGGGTTCAACCTGGGCGAGCTGGCGGTGCTGGCGGTGACAGGTGTCGCTCTCGCGGCCGTCACCATCGCAGCCTTCGAACGACTCGACCTGCACTGACCGGTTGCCGATGCGAGCCGTGTCGAGGGTGGTGCGCGGCGCGCCCCCCAACTGAGGAGGCGCCGCCAGCAGTGCTGGCAGTTGCGGCGCCGGCCCTGCTCTAATTGCACCCTGGTCAACGACGAGTTGCCCGATCGCGCCAGGCATGACCCGGGGCACCCGGAAAGGCGGCAATGGACTCGGCGAGTAGCAAGAGGGCGCCTTTCAAGCTGACTGTCGTCATCCCCGTCTACAACGAGGAGAACACGCTGCGCGAGGTTCTCGGCGCGCTGGCGGCTCAGCCCATCCCGGGCGACACGGAGATCATCGTCGTGGACGACGGTTCGACTGACCGGACTGCCGAGATCCTCGCTGGGCTCGATCACGTCGTGCTGCGCCACGAGGTCAACCGCGGGAAGGGTGCCGCCGTCCTGACCGGCATCGAGCGGGCCACCGGGACGCATCTCCTCATCTTCGACGGGGACTCGGAGTACGACCCCGCCGAGATAGCGAGCCTCGTGGATCCGATCCTCGCCGGCCGCGCCGAGGTCGTCTACGGCGTGCGGGTGCGCGGCTTGGGGACGGTGTTCCCGTCGCTCCTCTACGCCTTGGGCAACCGGGTGATGACCGGGTTCGCCAACCTGCTGTTCGGCGCGGCGATCAACGACGCCTTCACCTGTCTCAAGCTCTTCCCCCTCCCTCTCGTGCGCCGGATGCGCCTCGGCGAGCCGCGCTTCGCGCTCGACGCCGAACTCACGTCCGAGATGCTCCGCCTCGGCTTTCGGCCCTACGAGGTCCCCGTGTCCTATGTCGGGCGCTCCCGCGAGGAGGGCAAGAAGATCGGCTTCGCCGACGCCCGCCGCAGCGTGATCGTGATGGCGAAGGTGAGGATGCGCGGACGCATCGCCCCGGGGGCGCGGGACCGCTCGCTGGCCCCCCGCGTCCTGCCGCCGAAGCGCTCCCGGCGCGCGAAGCCCGTCGCACCGGGAACCTGAGGCTCACCGGTTCGGCCGGACGGGACAAGGGAGTCGGCGCCGGGCCGCCGGATTCAGGTGACCTTGAGCTCTGCTCGGTAGACGCGGGCTGGACCAAGTCCGACGATGCGGGCGGCGAGCGTGCCGAACGCCTGGGCCGCCTCGCCGTCCGGGTCGACGAGGAGCGCGGGACGTCCCTCGTCCGCCCCCTCCCGCACGGCGGGCTCGAAGGGGATCTGGGCGAGCAGCTCGACGCCGAGCTCGTCCGCCAGCGCCTTCCCGCCGCCGGCACCGAACAGCTCGAGGCGGGTGGCGTCCGGGGCGACGAACCACGACATGTTCTCGACGACTCCCCGCACCGGCAACCGGAGCTCGCGGGCGAGCGCCCCGGCGCGTTGTGCGACCCTCGCGGCCGCCGGCTGGGGCGTCGTCACGACGTAGAGCTCCGACGCCGGCAGGTGCTGGGCGACGCTCAGCGCGACATCACCCGTGCCGGGCGGCATGTCGATGAGGAGGAACTCGGGATCGCCCCAGTGCACCTCGGTGATGAACTGCTCGAGCGCCTTGTGCAGCATCGGCCCCCGCCAGGCGACCGCCCGGTCCTCGTCGACGAAGAACCCCATCGACACGCAGCGCACACCGTGGGCGACCGGGGGCACGATCGTCGGGCCGAGCACGACGGGCTGCTGCGTGATGCCCAGCATGCGGGGGATCGAGAACCCGTAGACGTCGGCGTCGAGCAGCCCGACGGTGTGGCCGGACGCCGCCAGCGCGACGGCGAGGTTCACCGTCACGGTCGACTTCCCCACCCCCCCCTTGCCCGAGGCGATCGAGAGCACGCGCCTGCCCGCCGTCGATCTCCCGCCCGCCGGGTGGTCGAGCTCGCGCAGACGCGCGCCGAGCGCCTCGGATTCCGCCTCGTCCATCGTCTCGACGACGACGTCGACCGCGACGGCCACCCCCGCCGCCTCGGCGGCCGCCGTCAGGCGCCACCGCAGCTCGTCTGGCGCCGGGTGCTCCTCCGACGGGATCCGCACGACGACGTCGACGCCACCACGCCGGGCACGCACGTCGCCGAGCAGGCCGGCGTCGCCGAGGCGGGCGAACACAAACGGGTCCTCCACCGATTCGAACGCCGCACGCAGCGCGGCCAGTTCTGCAGCATCCATCGAGGGCCACGCCTTCCGCGGGTCACGCCGACGCCGGGATTCCGGCGCACCGCAGGTAGGATACCCATCGTGCGCTCCGCCACTTCTCCGGCGCCGGCAGCGCCCAGATCGAGGATCTCCCGGCGGCCCGTGGCGCCCGTCGGTGACGCCGCCCGGACGGCCCCGGACGACACCCGCGACGACGAGTCCTTCTCGGCCGCCGTCGCCGCCATCACGAGTGCCTTCGGGGACGCGACGCGTCGCCACATCTACCTGTTCACCCGGGAGGCCGACGGCGCGACCGCCGGCGAGGTCGCCCGCCGGTTCGCCCTCCACCCGAACGTCGCCCGGCACCATCTCGACAAACTCGCCGCCGGCGGCTATCTCGACGTCACGCTCGACCACGCCGCACCGGGGGCCGGACGCCCCTCGAAGCGCTATCGGCCCTCTTCCCAGGAGACGGCGGTGCCGATGCCCCCGCGACCGAACGAGCTCGTCATCAACCTGCTCGTGCGGGCGCTCGCCTCGCTCGACCCCGCGGTCGCCGACAGCCTCGCCGAGGACGTCGGTGAGGAGTACGGCCGCTCCCTCGCCGCCCAGATGGCGCCGGGCGACTCCCAGCGCTCGATGCGCGCCGCGATGTCCGCCGTCGTCGACGCACTGACCGCCCACGGATTCGCCGCCCGCACCGAGAGCGACGCCGCGACGACCTGGGTCGTGCGCGAGCACTGCCCGTTCGGCGAGGTCGTCCTCGAGCACCCGGTCCTCTGCGCCGTCGACCGCGGCATGGTGAAGGGGCTGCTCGCCGGGCTCTGCGGCGACGAGGTCCCCGTGCAGCTGTCCTCGCGGGCTCTCGGCGACCGGTCCTGCTCGAGCGTCGCCGGCTGAGCCGAGGCGTGGCCCGGCACTACCTCGACCACGCCTCGACGAGCCCTTTGCGGCCCGAGGCGGCGGCGGCGATGGCCGAGTGGCTGGCGGCGGGCACCTTCGCCGATCCGGGTCGTGTCTACGAGGAGGGTCGCCTCGCCGCCGCCGACATCGAGCGTGCCCGGGAAGCCGTCGCCGACCTTGTCCACGTCACCGCGCGCCAGGTCGTGTTCACCTCCGGCGGGACCGAGGCGGCGAACTGGGCGAACTGGGCGGCACGCCAGCGTGATCCCGCCGCGCCCATCGCCTGCACCGCCGTCGAGCACTCGGCGGTCCGGCTCGCGGCCGCCCGGGGAGGGCCTGTCGCGACGATCCCGGTCGACGGGCTCGGGCGGGTCGACCTCGCGGCGCTCGACGAGTTCCTCGCCGGTCAACGCCGCCCGGTCCTTGTCAACTGCCAGCTCGCCAACCACGAGGTCGGGACGGTCCAGCCGGTGGCCGAGGTCGTCGCCCGCTGCCGGGACCGCGGCGTCGCCGTCCACGTCGACGCCTGCGCCGCCGCCGGCCAGATGCCGGTCGACTTCCCGGCGCTCGGCGCCGACCTCGTCTCGGTCTCCGCCCACAAGCTCGGCGGGCCCGCCGGGGTGGGCGCCCTCATCGTCGGCCGGGGCTTCCGCGTGCCGGCGCTGCTCGTCGGCGGCGACCAGGAACGGGCGCGGCGCGCCGGCATGGAGGCCGTGCCCGCCATCGTCGGCTTCGGGGCCGTGGCCCGGGCACTCGCCCTGCCCGGCGTTCTCGGGGAAGCGGCGGCGCGGGCAAAACGGCTCTCCGGGGCCATCGCGGCAGCGGCAATGGGCGTCGAGGGCGTCGTCCGTTACGGCGATCCGGGCAACCGCCTGCCGCACATCGCCTGCTTCGGCGTCCCGGGCGTCGAGGCAGAAGGTGTCGTCCTCGGGCTCGACGCGGCGGGCGTGGCCGTCCACTCCGGGTCGGCGTGCTCCTCGGAGACCCTCGAGCCCTCGCCCGTGCTCGCCGCAATGGGCGCGGCGGCGGACCGCTCGCTGCGCTGCTCCGTCGGCTGGTCGACCGGCGACGCCGACGTCGCCGCCTTCGCCGCATCGTTCCCCGCGGTCATCGCGCACCTGCGCGCGCTCGGCGGCTAGGACCTCCCCGGCAAGCCGGGCGGGCGGCTAGCGCCGCAGGGTGGCGAGGTCGGCGTCGACCATCATCTCGATGAGCTCGGCGAACGCCACCTCCGGGCTCCAGCCCAGCGTCTCGCGGGCCTTCGTCGCGTCGCCGACGAGGACGTCGACCTCGGCGGGGCGGAGGAACTTCTCGTCGACGACCACGTGGTCCTCCCAGTGCAGGCCCACCCGGCCGAAGGCGACCTCGCAGAGCTCGCGCACCGAGTGCGTCTCGCCCGTCGCGATGACGAAGTCGTCCGGCTGGTCCTGCTGGAGCATGCGCCACATCGCCTTCACGTAGTCGCCGGCGAAGCCCCAGTCGCGTTGCGCGTCGAGGTTGCCGAGCCGCACCTCGCGCTCGAGGCCGACCGCGACGCGGGCCGCGGCATAGGTCACCTTGCGCGTCACGAACTCGAGACCGCGCCGCGGGCTCTCGTGGTTGAACAGGATCCCCGAGGAGGCGTGCAGCCCGTAGCTCTCGCGGTAGTTGACGGTGATCCAGTGGCCGTAGACCTTGGCGACGCCGTAGGGGCTGCGGGGGTGGAACGGCGTGAGCTCGGTCTGCGGCGACTCGCGGACCTTGCCGAACATCTCCGACGAGCTCGCCTGGTAGAAGCGGATCTCCGGGTTGACGAAGCGGATCGCGTCGAGCACGCGCGTCACGCCCAGTGCGGTCGCCTCACCGGTGAAGACCGGCTGGCTGAACGAGGTCTGGACGAAGGACTGCGCCGCCAGGTTGTACAGCTCGTCGGGCTGGCACTCCCGCAGCACGTTGATGATCGAGACCTCGTCGAGCATCTCGCCCGGGACGACGGTGATGCGGTCCTGGATGTGGGCGATGCGCTCGAAAGTGACCGTGCTCGACCGGCGGACCATGCCGAACACCTCGTAGCCCTGGTCGAGGAGGAACTCCGCGAGGTACGAACCGTCCTGTCCTGTCACACCGGTGATGAGCGCGCGTCGGGCCACGACCCTGTTCTAGGCGAGGGACCGGGGCGTCGCAAACACCTCGCGGGCCCGGTCCCGTTCCGCCGGGTCAGCCCGACGGGAGCCGGCACGTGGCCGCGCGTCAGCTGCGATGGCCGCGGAGGTGATATCGGCGCGCCGCTACGGCGGCGCTGCGGATGCGGAACCAGGGATCCGCGCTCGAATCGTCGCGAGCACCCCGGCGGACCGTTCGGCGGTGCCGCCGGGACGAGAGGCGGTCAGACCGCCCGAACGTTCGCCGCCTGGAGGCCCTTCTGCCCCTCTTGGACCTCGAACTCGACCTGCTGCCCCTCTTCGAGCGTCCGGTAGCCGTTCATCTGGATGGCGGAGTGATGCACGAAGACATCGGCACCGCCCTCCTGGGAGATGAAGCCATAGCCCTTCTCAGCGTTAAACCACTTCACAGTTCCGGTCGCCACTTCGGCGATCCCCCTTCGTTCGATTCCACGTGCCACGAGGGAATGCCGACGTCACCGCCACCCGCACCAACCCGGCCGGTCCTTGCGGACAGGCCACTCCGGCGGTCGCGAGACGGCCGTAACCACAGGGCAGTTTCTCTCGGCGCGCAGGCTACCAGCCCAATCCCCCGCCGTCACCCTGGGATTTCCCGGCCGGCCCCGGCGTGCGCCAGGACCTCGGGCTGCCGGTGGGCCCAGGGACTGTCAGCGGTAGACGCGCGTCCCGCCGGGGGTGTCCTCGACGACCCAACCCGACTGCTCGATCTCGGCCCGCAACCGGTCGGCGGCCGCGAAATCCCGCGCCGCCCGGGCCTCGTCCCGCCGCCGCACGAGGTCCCCGACCCGTTCGTCGACCTCCTGCCTCCCGCCGTCGGCCACGACTCCGAGCGCGGCGAACAGGTCCAGCACCGCGCGCGCGAGCGCGCCGCCGGCGCGCAGGTCCCCCGCGTCCCCGAGGGCATTCGCCCGCCGCATCGCCGAGAACAAGTCGCCGAGCGCGCGGGGCGTATCGAGGTCGTTGTCCATCGCCTCCCGGAACTGGCGGCGCTCCTCGCTGCCGTCGCCCACCTCGGCGGCGGCCGCGTCGGCGAAACGGCGGGCGAAGCTGTCGATGCGCCCCAGCGCCGTCGTCGCGTCCTCGAGCGTCCGCTCGTTCACCTCGAGCGCCTGGCGGTAGTGCGAGCCGAGCACGAGGAGGCGGTAGGCGCGCGCGTCCGACCGTTCCAGCAGGTCCGCCATCGTCCTGAAGTTGCCGAGCGATTTCGACATCTTCTCGCCGCCGACGCGCACGAGCCCGTTGTGCATCCAGTGGTGGGCGAAGCGCTTGCCCCGGGCCACCGCCTGGGCCCGTTCGTTCTCGTGGTGGGGGAAGATGAGGTCCTCGCCGCCGCCGTGGAGATCGAAGTCCTCCCCCAGGAGCGCGAGCGACATCACGACGCACTCCGTGTGCCAACCCGGGCGGCCGGCGCCGAAGGGCGCCTCCCAGCTCGGTTCCCCGGGCTTCGACCTCTTCCAGAGCGCGAAGTCGACCGGCGAGCGCTTCTGCTCGTCGACCTCGACGCGGGCGCCGGCACGCAGCGACTCGATGCTCTGGTGCTTCAGCAACCCGTAGTCCGCGACCGACGACGTGTCGAGGTAGACACCGTCGCCCGTCTCGTAGGCGCTGCCGCGGGCCCGCAGCTCACCCACGAACTCGACCATCTGGGCGATGTACTCCGTCGCATGCGGGGTCGCCGTCGGCCGGGCGAGGCCCATCTGGTCCATCGCGGCCCACCATTCGGCCTCGGCGTCGGCGGCCACGTCACGCCAGCTGCGACCCTCGCTCGCGGCACGTTCGATGATCTTGTCGTCGATGTCGGTCACGTTCGAGACGTGATCGACCCGCAGGCCGCAGAACTCGAGGTAGCGCCGCAGCACGTCGTAGACGAGGGCGAAACGCCCGTGGCCGACGTGGGGGGCGCCGTAGACGGTCGGGCCGCAGACGTAGAGTCCGGCACGACCGGCGTCCCGTGGCTCCAGCTCAGCGACGCGACCCGTCGCCGTGTCGCGCAACCTGAGCACACGACTACGGTACTAGTCCGATGCCAGCCGAAGACGAGCCCGCGACGGCACGCGCCCCCGGCCCGGAGGCGTCGCCCGGTCCGGGTCCGCTCCCGGGCCAGACGGAGGCGGCGGGGCTCGGGCCCGGCCGTGTGATCCGGATCCCCGACCACCCGCAGCTCGAGGGGCTCGAGGAACGCTGGGCCCCGCGATGGGACGAGTGGGGCACGTACCGCTTCGGCGCGACCACCCAGCGGGCCGACGTCTACTCGATCGACACGCCGCCGCCCACGGTGTCGGGGTCGCTGCACGTGGGGCACATCTTCTCGTTCACCCAGACCGATTTCATCGCCCGCTTCCAGCGCATGCGCGGCAAGGTCGTCTTCTACCCCATCGGGTGGGACGACAACGGCCTGCCGACGGAACGCCGGGTCCAGAACCACTACGGGGTCCGCTGCGACCCGTCGGTCCCCTACGACCCCGACTTCTCCCCCCCGGCCAAGCCGCCCAAGCACCCGCTGTCGATCTCCCGGCCGAACTTCGTCGAGCTGTGCCACAAGCTCACGGCCGAGGACGAGAAGGCCTTCGAGGCGCTGTTCCGCCGGATCGGGCTGAGCGTCGACTGGGAGTACCAGTACACGACGATCGGCGCGCTCGCCCAGCAGACCTCGCAACGCGCCTTTCTGCGGATGGTGGCTGCCGGCCACGCCTACCGCCAGGAGGCGCCGACGCTGTGGGACGTCGACTTCCAGTCCTCCGTCGCGCAGGCCGAGCTCGAAGACCGGGAGATCGAGGCGAAGTACCACAAGCTGCGCTTCCGGTCGGCCGAAACGGGCCAGCCGATCGAGATCGACACGACGCGCCCCGAACTCCTCCCCGCCTGCGTCGCCCTCGTCGCCAACCCCGACGACCCCCGCTACCGGGCGCTGCTCGGGACGAACGCCGTGACGCCGTTGTTCGGCGTCGAGGTGCCGATCCGCCCCCACCCGCTCGCCGATCCGGAGAAGGGGTCGGGCATCGCCATGGTCTGCACCTTCGGCGACCTCACCGACGTCACGTGGTGGCGCGACCTCGGCCTCGCCACCCGGACGATCGTGACCCGCGACGGCCGGCTTGGCCACGCCCCCTTCGGCTCCGCGGGCTGGGAATCCCGGGATGCGAGCCGTGCCGCGGCCCAGTACGCCGAGCTCGAGGGTCTCACCGCCCGCAAGGCCCAGGGCCGCATCGTCGAGCTGCTGGCGGCCTCGGGGGACCTCGTCGGCGAGCCGCGCTCCATCATGCACGCCGTCAACTTCTACGAGAAGGGCGAGCGGCCGCTCGAGATCGTCTCCTCGCGCCAGTGGTACGTCCGCACCCTCGAGCGGCGCGCGACGCTCATCTCGGCGGGCCGCCAGATCTCATGGCACCCCGAGTTCATGCGCACCCGCTACGAGGCATGGGTCGAGGGCCTCACCGGAGACTGGAACATCTCCCGCCAGCGCTACTTCGGCGTGCCCTTCCCCGTCTGGTATGCCGTGCGGGCCGACGGCTCGGTTGACGACGCCAACCCGATCCTCGCCCGGGACGGCCAGCTCCCGCTCGACCCCGCCACCGCCGTCCCCGACGGCTACACGGCCGACCAGCGCGGCAGGCCGGGCGGCTTCAGCGCCGACCCGGACGTGATGGACACCTGGGCGACGTCCTCGCTCAGCCCGCACATCGCCGGCCACTGGGTCGACCGGCCGGACCTGTTCGCCCGGATCTTCCCGATGGACCTGCGCCCCCAGGCGCACGAGATCATCCGGACCTGGCTGTTCTCCTCGGTCGTGCGGAGCGAGCTCGAGCACCACTGCGTGCCCTGGCAGAACGTCGCGATCTCGGGCTGGATCGTCGACCCCGACCACAAGAAGATCTCGAAGTCCAAGGGGAACGTCGTCGTGCCGAGCGACTCGCTCGACGCCCACGGGACCGACGCCGTCCGCTACTGGGCGGCGTGCGCCCGCCTCGGCGTCGACACGACCTTCGACGACCAGCAGATGAGGATCGGGCGGCGCCTCGCCATCAAGATCCTCAACGCGACGAAATTCATCCTGCAACGGCTCACCGGCGGGTCCGAGCTGCCGGCCGGGACCAGCGGCGCGCCACCCGGCCACCCGCTCGACCTGGCGATGTTGCAGCGCCTGGCGGCGGTCGTCGCCGAGGCGACCGAGGCGTTCGAGCACTACGACCACGCCCGGGCGCTCGAGCGGATCGAGCACTTCTTCTGGACCTTCTGTGACGACTACCTCGAGCTCGTGAAGGGCCGCGCCTACGCCGAGGGGCCCGGGGCCGACTCGGCCCGTCATGCGTTGCTGGGCGCGATCGACATCCAACTCCGCCTGTTCGCCCCGTTCCTGCCGTTCGCGACCGAAGAGGCCTGGTCCTGGAGCCACGAGGGCTCGGTCCACTCGGCGTCGTGGCCCACCGCCGACGAGCTCGCCACCAGCCCCGACGGGCCCGACGGGCACCTGCTCGACGAGGTGGGGACGGTGCTCGCCGCGGTACGGCGCGCGAAGACGGCGGCGAAGCAGTCGATGCGCGCGCCCGTCGCCCGGGCCGTGGTGGCGGCACCCGCCGCCACGGTGGACCGTCTGCGGCTGGCCGCCGACGATCTCGCGACCGCCGGCGTCATCGAGCGTCTCGAGTTCTCGCCCCGCGACGGCGAGCTCGAGGTCGCCGTCGAGCTCGCCGAGCCCGGTGCCGACCGGGCCGGGTGAGCCGACCGGCGGGGCGCGGCCGGGACACGGCCCCCGGCCCCACCGCTAGGTTCGCAGAGACACCGATGAGCACCCACCCGCACCACGCGCCGGCACCGGGAACGGTCCCGTGACCGTCACCAGCCACGCCGAGGCGCCCCGGCCCCACGACGAGCTCGACGCCGACTGGGTCATCCGCACGGTCGACCTCACCAAGGTCTACGCCGGCACCGACTTCCGCGCCGTCGACGAGCTGAACCTCACCGTCCACCGAGGCGAGATCTTCGGGCTGCTGGGCCCGAACGGCGCCGGCAAGACGACGACGGCCGGGATGCTCACGACCCGGGTCATCCCGACCTCAGGCCGGGCCTTCGTCGCCGGCATCGACGTCGTCCGCCACCCCTCGCCCACCAAGCAGCTGATCGGCGTCGTTTCGCAGACGAACTCGCTCGACCGGCAGCTGTCCGTCTGGGAGAACCTCTATTTCCACGGCCGGCTGTTCGGCATGGGCGCGGCGGAGTCGCGCCGCACCGCCGACGAGCTCCTCGCGCGCTTCCAGCTCTCGAAGTGGGCCAAGGCGTCCGTCTACGCGCTGAGTGGCGGGATGGCGCAGCGGCTGATGGTGGCCCGCTCGATCTTCCACCGGCCGGCGGTCCTTTTCATGGACGAGCCGACGGCCGGGCTCGACCCGCAGAGCCGCCTTTCGCTGTGGGGCCTGTTGCAGGAGCTGAACGCCGACGGCCAGACGATCCTGCTCACGACGCATTACATGGAGGAGGCGGACCGGCTCTGCGGCCGGGTGGCGATCATGGACCACGGCCGGGTCCTCGCCCTCGACACCCCGGCGGAGCTCAAGCGGACCGTCGGCGCCGACACGATCATCACCGTGAAAGCGGCCGGCGACCAGGAACTGTTGGCGCGCGCGATCAGCGCCGAGATCGGGGGCGTCACCCGCACCCGCCACACCGAGGCCGGCCTCGAACTGCACGTCCGGGGCGGGACCAGGCTCGTCGCCCGGGTGGCCACCGCGGCCGAGGCGGGCGGCTTCGGCGTCGCCGACCTGGCGGTCACCGAGCCGAGCCTCGAGACGGTCTTCATCAACCTCACCGGCCGGGAGCTGCGGGAGCAGTGAGCGACCACCCCCTTGTCCACGTCCCCGTCGCCACCCGGCCACGGCGCACGACGCTCGCCGCGAGCCGGACGGCACTGCGGGCGCTGCTGCTGCGCGACCTCACCGTTTTGCGCAAGAACCTGTTCGAGTTCACGATCCGCACGCTCGTGCAGCCGTTCCTGCTCTGTTTCGTCTTCCTCTACGTCTTCCCCAAGATCGGCCAGTCGGTCGGGGGCTCCGGGGCAACCCACGGCGAGTCCTCGTTCGCGACGGTCCTCGTGCCCGGGGTCGTCGGGATCTCGATCATGTTCCAAGGCGTGCAGTCGGTCGCACTGCAGCTCTCCCAGGAGTTCGGGTTCACCCGCGAGATCGAGGACCGCGTCCAGGCGCCGTGCCCGATCTGGCTGGTCGCCCTCGCCAAGGTGCTCTCCGGGGCCATCCAGGGGATGATCTCGGCGGCCATCGTCCTGCCGATCGCCTCGCTCGTCCACGCCGCCGGGGTCGAGGCCCAGATCAACCTGCACTGGTGGATCATTCTCACGCTCGTGCCCATCTCGTGCGCCGCCATGGCCTCGCTCGGCCTCGTGCTCGGCACGAGCTTCGAGCCGCGCAACATCGGCCTCATGTTCGGCTTCGTCATCCTGCCGGTCACGTTCCTCGGCGGCACCTACTACCCCTGGACCCGGCTCGCCCCCGTGAAGCTCGGCGCCTGGCACTGGCTGCAGACCGTCGTGCTCGTCAACCCGCTCATCTACGTGAACGAGGGGATGCGCGCCGCCTTCACCGCCTCGCCGCACCTCCACCTCTACGTCGTCTACCCGGCGCTCCTCGGGTTCTGCGCGTTGTTCCTCGCGCTCGGCCTGCACAACTTCCGCCGGCGGGTGCTCTCCTAGGTTCCCCGGGACCGGGCCTAGCGGGTGAGCGCCGAGTCGGCGGCACCGGCGTAGAGCTCGCAGGCGCGCCAGCAGTACCAGGCGGCGACCGACCGGTACGGCCGGAAGGCGTCGCCCAACGGCTCGAGCTCCCGCGCCGTCGGCGCCGGGATCCGCCAGGCCAGCCCGTAACCCCGCCGCACGCCCAGGTCCCCGGTCGGCCAGACGTCGAGGCGGCGCAGCTGGAACATGAGGAACATCTGCGCCGTCCACTCGCCGATCCCGCGCACCATCGACAGGTGCTCGACGATCTCGGCGTCGCTCGCCCGGCCGAGGTGCCGCCGGTCGAGGTCGACCGTCCCGTCGAGCACCTTGGTGGCGAGGTCCCGCAGCGACAACGTCTTGTTGCGGCTGAGCCCGACCCCGCGCAGCACCTCGTCGGAAAGGGCGAGCAGCGCGGCGGGATCGTTGGCGTCGCCCATCGCGGCAATGAGCCGGCCGTGGATCGCCGCAGCGGCCGGCCCGGCCAGCTGCTGGTAGAGGATCGAACGCGAGAGCGCGGCGTAAGCCGACTCGCTCGGGCGCCGGAACCGCGGCGGACCCGCCGCCTCGATGAGCGAACCGAGCACCCGGTCCCGGGTGGCGAGCTCGACGGCGGCGAGGCGGTGGGACGGGAGCGTGGGCCGGGGCGTGGTCACCCCCAGAGTCTGCCCGACGCGGCCGGGCCTCCCGGCGGGGCGCGATGATCGGGCCATGGTCGCGATGACGAACGAGCGGTTCGAGGAGCTCGTCGCCTCGGCGCTCGACAGCCTGCCGGAAAGCCTCGGGCGCCAGATGGAGAACGTCTCGGTCCGGGTCGACCCCTACGCGCCGGCAGGCAGGCTCTTCGGCCTCTACGAGGGGATCCCGCTCACGCAGCGCGGCATCAACTATTCGGCGGTGCTGCCGGACCGGATCACGATCTTCATGCGCAGCATCTGCGCGAGCTGCCGCAGTGAGACCGAGGTCACGGAGGCCGTGCGCCGGACCGTGATCCACGAGGTCGCCCACCACTTCGGGATCAGCGACGCCCGTCTTGCCGAGCTCGGCTGGGCCTAGCGCCCAGACCGCGGCGGGCGCGGCGAACCTGGCGCCCGGAAGCCGCCTTCCTACGGAACGTCCTTCTCGGGCAGGCGTTCCCGGATCTGCTCGGCGACCTCGGCCGCGGTCGAGGGCACCGCGAACGTGATGAGCGCCCACTCGTCGCAGGGCTCGAAGCCGACACGGTCGTCGTGGAGCACGTACGTCCCGTCGTCGAGGGTGCGGAACCCGACGAGCAGGTGCGCCTCGTGGATGCCCAGGAACCTCGCCGCCTTGTCGAGCAGGCCGAAGATGTCGTTTTTCGAGGCGAAACTCCACCGGTAGCGGTCGCCCCGGCGCTCGATGAGGATCTCGGCATCGATCGTCACCGCCATGACGACCGCCTCGCAGACGGCCTCGAGCGGCGAGAACTGGAAGGCGCTCTCGAGCAGGCCGACCCGGTTGGGTTCCGACGGAGGCTCGGGGGAGGTCACTGGTCGTTTCTCATCTCTCACCCCGTTCTATCGCGCGAAGCCCCGCCACACGGCGACAGTGGCCGACGGGCAGCGCCAACGGGCGTTCCCAGCCCTTGCGGGTGGCCGGCTCCATTATCGCAGGACGCCCGGTCTCGCTCGACGTTCACGCCGCCTCGTCGGCCGCCTCGGGCCGCAACCGGGAGAGGATCTCGGCCGCCGCCCGCTGGATGCGCCCGCAGGAGGCCCGCACGGCGGCGACCGCCTGCTGGCCGCCCCCCGCCCACGTCGCGACGTACCCGAACGAGTAGTCGCCGCTGTCCAGCCCGAGCGCGTGGCACACGACGTAGGCGGTCGATTCGGCCTCCAGCTCGGCGAGCGCCCGGTCGGCGAAGCCCTCGTGGAGGAGGGCGTGGGCGAGCTCGTGGGCGAGGGTCTTCAGCCGCTGGGCCGGCGCGTTGCGGGTCTCGATCCGGATACGACGGTCGTCGTGCGAGCAGTCGCCGTTGATGCTCCCCGCCAGGACGTGGTCCTCGACGGTGAAACCGAGCGACCCGGCGACCCCGGCGAGCCGGGCGAAATGCCCGGCCGGATCGCCGCCGACGAGTTGGTTGCAGACCGACGGCAGCTCGGCCCCGTCGGTCTGGGAGACATCGAAGACCGGCACGAACTTGAAGCCCCGCACGACGGCCTCGGCTTCTTCCTCGGCGAGACCCCGGGGCCGGTAGACGAGGGGGGCGAGAATCCAGATGGCCCTCTCCCCGGCACGGACGAACCGGCCGAGGTCCCGCCACGCCCGGAAGCCCGCCACCTGCGTCGCCTCCGGGCACTGGGCGGCGATGAGGAGCACGTTGTTGAAGCTGTAGCGGTGGAACCGGCTCTGGAACTCGAGGTAGCGCCGCCACGCCGCTGATGTCGTGAGTCGGGCGATCCCCTCGGCGAGCTGGGTGATGCATTGCGCGTGCCTGTCGTGGCCGGTCATGTGGTCGTCCCTCCCTGTCGGGCCGGTGCGGAACACCCCGGGAAAGCGGGGTGGAGCGGCCCGGCGGCCCGGCGGGACGGCCCACCGCGGGTGCGGGGGTCGTGGCGGAGCTCCGGCGGGTGACGCCGATACAGGGACGCCGAGGGAACGACCGATCACGGAGCCGGCAGCGACGACCCGGCTGTCGTGGCGAGAAGATCAGCGCGCTGACCCGATCGCGGGGACCACGCTAGGAACGGGCAGTGACATCCCCCGCCCGCGGGCAAGGTATCGGCGGCGCCGGAGCGGCGCGGCGTCAGCTCGGTGGCGGAATGCCTCAGGCGCCCCGCGCGATCGAAGCTCCCAGGTGCCGGGCGATGATCGCCATCCGCATCGGGATCATGTTCGCCATCTGCTCGACGTCTTTCATCCTCGGGTCCGAGTCGACGCTCGGGTCCAGCTCGTCCCGGCGGGGACGCGGGTGCAGCACGATGCTGTCCGGCGCCATCTGCTGGATCCGGTCGTAGTCGACGATCCAGCTCGCGTAGTCACGGGCCAGCTGCTCGGCGCGCACGATCTCCGCCGGATCCTCCCCCGTGTACTCGTCCGGATTGCGGCCGATGTACAAAACGTCCGTCTCGCGCATCGCCGCGTCGAGGTCGCCGGTCCTCGTCAGGCGGTCGCCAAGCAGCTCGACGAGCGCCCGGGGCACGCGGGCCGCCGGGGACTCCACGGCGACGATCCTCATGCCCAGCGTCGCGGCCCCGATCATGAGGGAGTGGTGCGCCCGGTACCGCTCCTGGTCGCCGACCACCGTGATGACGAGCCCGTCGAAGTGCTCGAACTTCTTGTGCACCGTGAACAGGTCGCCAAGGGCCTGGGTCGGGTGCTCGTTGTGCCCGTCGCCGAGGTTGATGACCGGCACGACCTGTGCCAGCTGCCCGTACTCGACGGCCTTGGCGATGACGTGGGCCGCGAAGGCCGGTCCCCCGTTCTCGGCGGTCCGGATGCCCAGGAGGTCAGCCTGGGTCGCGAACGCCACCCAGGAATCGGCGAGCGACTCCCCCTTGGCCTCCGAGGAGCTGCTCATACCGCTGATCAGCTCGGCGGAACCGCCGAGCTTCCGCATCGCCGAGGTGCAGCTGCCGCCGGTCCGGGTCGAGGGCTGCCGCATGATCGCCTTCATGACGGCGCGGGGCAGGAGCGGCACGCCGCGGCGGGCGGGGTCCCGGATGGCACGCTCGGCGGCGTAGGCCTCGTCGAGGTAGGTCGCGATGTCGTCGGCAGACAGCTGGTGCATCGAGAGCAGGTTCTTGCCCGCGGCGTCACCGTCGATCGGCTGGGTCACCGCGGACAGGTCAATCGCTTCCACCGTCTCGGTTGCGGCCATCTTCTTCTCCCTGGGCATGAGGCTCCGGTCAAACAGGTCGATACGGGCTTCCGCCCCGCCGTCGGTCACATCGACAGGACCGGCGATCGGTCCCGCACGACGGCTTCGCCATCTCGTCATCCCAGGCGCCTGGCCTGGAACTTCGGTTCTTTGGCGGTGATGCGAGTCGCACGTGACGCTCCGACGGGGTCGGTCGCCGTCAGGCTAATGGCGTCCAGGGCGCCGATGGGGAACCAGTTGCGGTGACTCACCACCGGCAATGCGACGCCGGCGCGATCGCCGCGGACGGCGGACCAGGGTGCCTAGAGATCGGTCACGTCGACGATCGACACCGTGTTCTGCCCCCAGTCCGATCCCTCGGCCCAGGTCTCGCGCTTCCAGATCGGCACCGTCGCCTTGACCATGTCGAGCGCGCGCCGGGCCGCCTCGAAGGCGTCGGCACGGTGCGGGGTGGCGACGACCACCGCGACCGAAACCTCGCCGACCTGGAGCACACCCACACGGTGCAGCAGCGCGATCCGGCGCACCTCGGGGAAGTGGGCCCGCACGGCATCGGCGACCTCGGCCATCTTGGCGGTGACGTAGGCCTCGTAGGCCTCGTACTCCAGGCTGACCACGCCGGGGCGGCCCTCGGAGGCGTTGCGCACCGAGCCGCAGAACGACACGACCGCCCCGCAGTCCGGCCCGGATGCCCAGGCCAGCGCCTCCGCGACCGGCAGTTCGTCGGCCGAGACGGCGATCCAGGTGTCCTCGTTGCGCGTCATCGCGGATCGATCGTAGGCCGGACGACGCGCCGCCGAACCGCCGGCGGGGCAGGCACGCACAAGCTGCCGGAACCCGCGCCGATGGCACCTTGCGGGCTCCACCCGTACGCTTGACTTCGTGCAGGAGATCCTCGGCGACATCGAGCGCTGGCGTTCGACCGGCCGGCGGGTGGCGCTGGCCCGGGTCATCGGGACCCAGGGATCGGCGCCGCGCGAGCCGGGCGCGGCGATGGCCGTGAGCGAGGACGGCGAGGTCGCCGGGTCCGTGTCGGGCGGTTGCGTGGAGACCGCCGTCGTCACCGAGGCACTCGACTCGCTGGCGACCCGACGACCGCGACTGGCGACGTTCGGCTACTCCGACGACGAGGCCTTCGCCGTCGGCCTCACCTGTGGCGGGACGATCCGGCTGTTCGTCGAGCCCCTGGAACCCCCGGGGATGGACGGGGCAACCCTGGAGGCGCTGCGCGGCCACCTGGCGGCACACCGGCCCGTCGCGCTGGCGACGGTCATCGAGGCCGGCACAGACGCCGGAACCGCCCCCGATGATCGCCCCACAACCCCGGGTGCGACGATGCTCGTCACCCCCGAGGCGGGCTTTCTCGGCTCGTTGGGCGATCCCGGCCTCGACGGAGCGGTGCGCCGGGACGCACTGGGGCATCTCGACTCCGGCACGACCGCCCATCGCCGTTACGGCCCCCACGGCGAGACCACCGGGCAGGACGTCGCCGTCTTCGTCGAGAGCTTCGCGCCCCCTTCCCGGATGGTGATCTTCGGTGCGGTCGACTTCGCGGCGGCGCTCGCCCGAGTAGCCAAGATCCTCGGCTACCGGGTCACCGTGTGCGACGCACGCCCCGTGTTCGCCACCCCGGCGCGGTTCCCGATGGCAGACGAGATCGTCGTCGACTGGCCCGACCGCCACCTCGCGGCGATCGGGCCCGAGCTGCGCGGGCGGGACGCTGTGTGCATCCTCACCCACGATCCCAAGTACGACGTGCCGGCCGTGGTCGCGGCGCTTGGCACCCAAGTCGGCTACATCGGCGTCATGGGGTCGCGCCGCACCGCCGCCGACCGCGAGCAGCGGCTGCGAGCGGCCGGTGTGGACGACGCCGGGCTCGCCCGGGTGATGGCGCCGATCGGCCTCGACATCGGGGCGCGCACTCCGGAGGAGACGGCGATCTCGATCTGCGCCGAGATCGTCGCTTCACGTTCTATGAACCACACAGGCGCGTCGCTGCGCGCGACGGACGGGCCCATCCACGATGCGGGCTCGTGAGGGCGAGGACACACTGACCATCGCCGCCGGCATCGACGCCGGAGCCGTTCCGCACCGGCGCCGGCGGGTGGCGTGACGGGGCCGGACCGCTAGCGTTCGGACCGAGAGAGATCCGTTGGACACGATCACCACCGTCGGGACCCGGGGCAGGGTCGGAGAAGCCACGCCGCGCATCGACGGGGAGCCGAAGGTCACGGGCGCCTTCGCCTACGCGAGCGACCTGCACCGTGAAGGGATGCTCTTCGGGGCGACCCTGCGCTCTCCGGTGGCGTACGCCCGCATCAACAGCGTCGACACATCCCGGGCGACCGCGACCCCCGGCGTGGTGGCGGTGATGCTCGGCGCCGACGTGCCGGGCAAGAACCGCTTCGGGCTGAACTTCTTCGACCAGCCGGTCCTCGCCGAGGACGTCGTGCGCTATGCGGGCGAGCCGATCGCCGTCCTCGCCGCCTCGACACCGGAGGTCGCCCGGCAGGCGATAGGGCGGATCGCCGTCGAGCTCGATGAGCTGCCCGGCGTCTACGACATGGAGCAAGCGCTGGCGCCTGAGGCGCCGCGTCTGCACGAGTTCGGGAACGTCCTGCGTCACGTGCACATCGTCCACGGTGATCCCGACGCCGCCGAGGCGGACGTCTGGGTCGACGGCTACTACGAGACGGCGATGCAGGACCAGGCAGCGCTCGGGCCGGAGGCCGGACTGGCGGTGCCGGCGGAGGACGGCGGCGTCGACCTCTATGTCACGACACAGTGGCTGCACGTCGACCGCGAGCAGATCGCGCCGTGCCTCGGACTGCCCGAGGACAAGGTCCGGTTGCACCTCGCCGGTGTCGGGGGGGCGTTCGGTTCCCGCGAGGACATCCACATGCAGATCCACGCCTGCATGCTGGCCCTCAAGACCGGCCGGCCCGTGAAGTTCAGCTACGGGCGCGAGGAGTCCTTCCACGGCCATGTGCACCGCCACCCGTCCCGCGTCTGGATGCGGCACGGCGCCAACCGCGACGGCAAGCTCGTCGCCCTCGACGTGCGGCTGATGTTCGACGGCGGCGCCTATGCCTCCTCCTCCCCCGCCGTGGTCGGCAACGCGGCAAGCATGGCCGCCGGTCCCTACGAGATTCCGAACGTCCGGGTGGAGGGCACGGTCGTCTACACGAACAACCCGCCGTGCGGGGCGATGCGCGGCTTCGGCGCGCCACAGGTCTGTTTCGCCCACGAAGCCCAGATGGACAAGCTCGCCCGTGCCCTCTCGCTCGACCCGGTCGAGCTGCGGTTGCGCAACGCCATGTCCACCGGCTCGGTCCTGCCGACCGGACAGGTCGTCCACGGAGCCGCCCCGGTGCGGGAACTCATCGAGCGGTGCGTCGCGATCCCCCTGCCGGAGCCCGAACCCATACGGGGCCGCGAGCGTCTGCTCTACCCCGGTGGCGCCGGCAACGTCACCCACGGCGAGGGGCTGAAGCGTGGCGTCGGCCTCGCGGTCGGCTACAAGAACGTGGCCTTCAGCGAGGGGTTCGACGACTCGGCGACGGCGCGGGTGACCTTCGTGCGCACCCCCGACGGCCCCGAGGCCGAGATCTACACCGCCGCGGTCGAGATGGGCCAGGGCCTCTACACCTTCCTCACCCAGGTCGTGCGCACCGAGCTCGAGATCGACCGCGTCGAGCTGCACGCCATCGACACCCTGATCGGCGGCGCCGGGTCGACCTCGGCGTCGCGCCAGTCGATGATGGCCGGGGGCGCGGTCCAGATGGCCTGCGCGGCGGTCCGCGAGGCCCTCTACGCCCGGGCGCGGGCGCGCGCGGCGACGGTGCCGCCCGGCGCCGAGCTCGGCTTGGGCGACGGCTGGATCACCTGCGACGGCGCGCCGCTCGTCGGCGTGGCGGACCTGCTCGACGAGCCGGTCTCGTGCGAGGCCGTTTACCACCACCGCCGCACGGAGAACCTCGACGAGAACGGCCAGGGGGACATCCACGTCTCGTTCGCCTTCGCCGCCGAGCGGGCGGTCGTCGAGGTGGACGAGGAGCTCGGGCTCGTGCGCGTCCTGCAGGTGGCGGCGGCGATCGACGTCGGTCGCGTCCTCAATCCGCTCGGTCTCACGGGCCAGATCGAGGGGGGAACGGCCCAGGGCCTCGGGCTCGCGGTGATGGAGGAGGTCCAGCTGCGCGACGGCGTGATCCGCAACCCGTCCTTCACCGACTACCTCATCCCGACCATCCTCGACATGCCGCCGGTCGTCTCGGTGGCGGTCGAGCAGCCCGAGCCCGGCTCCCCCTACGGCCTGAAGGGCATCGGCGAGTCGCCGACGATCGTCGCCACGGCGGCCGTCGTCGCCGCCCTGCGCGACGCGACGGGACGGGAGCTGAACCGCGCCCCCGTGACGCCGGACGACCTCGTCGGCCTGCGGGGTCCCGCGGCGACGTCGGGCCCGCCACCGATTCCCGCGGTACCGGGCCAGAAGTCGGTGCCGTTCTATTTCGAGATGAGCTCCGGCCAGCAGAAGATCATGTAGGGATCGGAGACGAGGACCGATGCGATCGATGCAACTGCGGGCACGGGTGGCGCGGCCCCGGCGGGTGACGCCGTGAGCTACCTGCGCCCCACGAGCTGGGCGGAGGCGCTCGCCGCCCGGGCCGAGTACCCCGAGGCCGTCGTGGTCGCGGGCGGCACCGACGTGATGGTCGAGGTCAATTTCGGGCGACTGCACCCGCAAGCGTTCCTCGACCTGTCGCGAGTCGAGGAGCTGCGCACCTGGGGACGCGAGAACGGACAGGTCCGCAT
>CAWGNK010000013.1:0-13132 GCA_963823945.1 uncultured Acidimicrobiaceae bacterium | reverse complement strand
CCCGTGACGAGGTCGAGCGCGCCCTTGAGGAGGTCCTCGGCGACGTTGGCCTCGGCGTGCGGTGCCGAGGCGAGGGCCCGCCGGGCCCGCACGAGGTCGCAGGTCACGGCGGGGTCGAGGACGAGTTCGTCGCCACGGCGGGCAAGAAGGGCGCGCCCGCCCGGGCCGGGCCCGAGGGCAGCGCGCGCGGCACGCGCGACGTTGTCGACCCGCCCCGGCGCGATTCGGCGGCCGAGCGGGCGAACAGGGCGTCAGCGGCGCATCCGACGGGCGCCGCGCCGTCGTGGAGCGCGAGATAGGCGACGAGCTCGACCACGCGGGCGGCGTCCCGTTCGGCGGGCGGCCGCGCCAGCCCGACGAGGGCGGGCTCGGGCCGCAACAGCTGCACCTCGACGGGTCCGGCGAGGGGCACGGCTCCCAGGCGAGCCCGGTCGGTCGCCAGTCCGGCACGGACCGGCAGGACCGTCGCCGGGCGGCGGGCGTCGGCGAAAAGCCCGTCGAGCAGCGCGAACTGGCCGGTGGTGGGGGTGACCGCCGTGAGCTCTAGTCCGTAGGGCCAGAGCACCGCACGGTCGGGCTCGAGGGCGAGCCGCTCGGTGCCGCGAGGGCCCGCGGCGACGATGCCGGCGACCGTCCCGGCGGCCGCGAGGACGCGCTCGCACTCGCGGTCGTTCGCCTCGCGGCCGACGACGATGAGGGGTTCACGCTGCCAGCGGCAGGCGAGCCGGGGCTCGGCGGCCGGCGGACCCTCTGCGGCGAGGTCGACGAGGGCGGCGGGCGTCGAGGAGCTCAGCTGGTAGCACTGCTCGGCAGCGGGCGGCGGGTCGATCCCCACGAGCTCGACGGCGAGCTGCTCGGCCCAGGGCACGGTGCGCAACGAGGTGACGATCGCCTCGAGGGTCCGGTCGACGAGCTCGTCGTCGCCGTCGACGCCGAGGCGGCGGCCGCGACCCACCACGAGCAGGTACGAGGCGTGCTCGTCGTCGCCGAGCGGCACGAGTGCCGGCAGGAACCGGCCGTCGTCGCCCGGCAACGGTGCGAAGTCAGCCGGCTCGACCCCGGGGTCGAGGACCCACCACCGCCCGCCGCGGCGGGAGAGGAACGGCCACGGCGTCTCGGGTCGGGGGGTCGCCAGGAGGAACTCGATGCCGTCGGGGCCGGCCCGCACGAGCCGCACGTCGGGCGGTGCCGCGTCCTGATCCCGCACGACCCGCCACAGCAGGCGATTGGCGAGGTCGATCCAGTCGATGAGCGGTGCTTCGGCGAAGGGCTCGAGGGCGACCCGTGCCTGGCCGACCGGGGGCTGGGATGGCGCGGCCCGCTCACCCGACCGCCGGCCGCTGGAACTCGCCCGCCGCAGGTTGCGGATGCGGCGCGCCAGCGCGCAGGTGGTGATGACGCCGAGGCCGACGAGGGCGAGCTCGGACAGGCGTCGATCCGGTGCCGGTGGCGCCGGTGACCGCCCGGCAGCGGCGGCGCCGTCCGGCCCCGACGCCCCGGCGCCCGACGGCACTTCGAGACGCCACCCGGCATGCAGCCGCGCGGGGTCGAGCATGCGCGCCCCGTCGACCTGGCGCCGGCCGAGATTGAGCCGGGCCAGCGCCGGCCAGTCGTCGACGCACCCGGTCGTCCGGACGGCGACGTCGGCGAGGCATTCGTCGCGCTCCACGGTGACGATCACTCCCACCTGCCGCCTCTGCTGTTCCAGAGGAGCTGGTCGGATTGGCGCGCGCGGTCGCGCCGACGCCGTGGCGACGGGTGCCGGCCTGAGATGGGACGCGCCGGGGACCGCCAGAGAGGTCCCGGCGGTGGCGAGGAGGATGAGGCCGGCGATCGCGCCGGCCCACCGGGCTGACCACGAGCCGGTGTCGAGCGGCTCGTGGTGCCGCAGGGCGCCGCGGACCTGCCGGGCGAGGTCTGCCGCGGCGAGGGCCCAGAGGACCCCGGCGACGACGACGGCGAGGTGCGCCCAGGTCGAGACCGACCTGGCCGCCGCCAGGCTGACGGGGTTCGCGGGCTGGGGCGCGAGCAGCCACAGCCGCCCGAGCGCCAGCGGCACGCCGACGACGAGAACGGAGGCCTTCGCCAGGGCGGCGACGCCCGTGCGGAAGGCGGCCCGCGGCGCGCTCATCCGGCGCTCGGGGCGGGGGGGACCTGGACCCGCAGGGAGTAGGCGACGGTGCCGCGCTGGCCGGGTCCGAGCGAGAGCGAGACGGTGCACGGACCGGGTTTCCCGGCGACGACGAGGGAGATGCCGTGCGTGCCAGCACCGGACGTGACGACGGAGCCGCAGCCGAGGGTGATCCTGAGGGCTTCGGCACCGCGCCAGGAGGCGCGCACCGCGGCGAGCCCGCTCGCCGACGCGAACGGGATGGACGTCTCGATGTCGTCGGGGTAGCGGAGCGTCCCCGTCAGTGTCGGCGTCGTGACGGTGCGCCGGGCACGGCGCTTCGTGGTCCGGGTCCGCGGCGAGGTGGTGGCCGGACGTACCTCGGCCGTGGTGGTCGCCGTGGTGGCGGGAACGGTGGTCGTCGTGGTGGCGGTCGTCGGGATGGTCGTGGCGGAGGGAAGGCTGGAAGTCGTGGTCGTCGAGGGTCCTGGATCCTCGTGGCGTCGCCGGTGGGCACGGCCGGTTCTTGTCATCCCCCCCGGCCGGCTGGTCGGCGCCGCCTGGACGGCGTGCGGCGGATGGTGTGCCGCCGTGACCGAGCGGGGCGGACCCACGGAGCGGGCGACGACGCAGAGCACCGTCGCGACGACGAGGCTGAGCGCGACCCAGGCGACGAGGTCGCGGCGCCGGTGTCCCGCGCCGAGCGACGGCGGGCCCGAGGCGCCCGACTGGTGCCTCGCAGTTCCGGTTTCCGCTCCCCGCCGGGGTGGGGGGGTGTCAGGTTCGATCGGCACGTGCCACCTTCAGGCGGGCCGCGAACTGGGAGCCGCGGCCCGGACGTGGGCCATCCGTCACGTTGGGGCGCCGGTCTCCCGTTGCACCTAACGCCGGAGCTGGGCGCGGGGTCGTGCGGGAACATCGCGGCAGGTCGTGGTGTTGACCTGGATAAGAGGCGTCCCGGCGGCGGGCCAAGCCGCCTCGACGCCTGAGCCGATGAGACCCGTGAGGGGGATCCGTGCCGGCAGTGACGGTGGAAGATCTGTTGGTGTTGCCGCGCCTCGACGCCGTCGTGACCGGCGTGGAGCGACCGGTGCGGTCCGTGACGGTGGCGACGCGCGGCCTCGAGGGCGAGGGTTTCCCGGTCCGGCGCGCCTTCGCGGGTCTGCCGCTGGCGGAGCTCGACCCGTTCGTCCACATGGACCAGATGGGTGAGGTCGAGTACGCGCCGGGCGAGGCGAAGGGGACGCCGTGGCACCCGCACCGCGGTTTCGAGACCGTCACCTACATGATCGACGGGACGTTCCGCCACCGGGACTCGCACGGTGGGGGTGGCCTCATCACGAACGGTGACACGCAGTGGATGACGGCCGGCGCGGGAATCCTGCACATCGAGGCCCCCCCGGAGGAGCTCGTCGCGGCGGGAGGGCTGTTCCACGGCATCCAGCTGTGGGTGAACCTGCCGTCGGCCGACAAGTGGATCGCGCCGCGCTACCAGGACATCGGCGCCGGCAACGTCGCCCTCGTCACCTCGCCTGACGCGGGCGCCCTCGTCCGCATCATCGCCGGCGAGGTCGGCGGCCACCGCGGGCCGGGCACGACGCACACGCCGATCACGCTCGTGCACGCGACGATCGAACCCGGGGCGACGCTGCAACTTCCCTGGCAGCCCGGCGACAACGCCTTGGTGTACGTGCTCGCCGGACGGGGAACCGTCTCGCGCGCGGCCCGGCCAGTCGAGGCGGGGGAGCTCGCGGCGTTCGGGAGCGGCGACCATCTCGTCGTCGCGGCGGACCGCCGCCAGGACGGGCACACACCCCGGCTCGACGTCCTCGTGCTGGGCGGCGCACCGATCGGCGAGACTGTCGCCTGGTACGGGCCGTTCGTCATGAACACCGACGCGGAGATCCGGCAGGCCTTCGAGGACTACCGGCACGGCCGGCTGGGGGAGATCCCCGCCGACTGAGCCGGGCCCGGCGGGCCGCCCTAGTCGGTGAAGGTGTTGGCGACCCGGTCCATCAGGTCGCGCGGGACCAGCTTCAGCTCGTCAAGCGCCTGGTCGAACGTCACACGCACGATTTCCTGGGCGTGCAGGGCGACCATCGTGCCGAAGGCGCCGTCGTGCGCCGCGTCGACGGCGGCGACGCCGAAGCGGGTCGCCAGCACACGGTCGGCCGCGGTCGGCGTGCCGCCGCGCTGCTGGTGGCCGAGGATCGTGACCCGGGACTCGAAGCCCGTCCGGGCCTCGATCTCGCGGGCGACGACCGCACTGATGCCGCCGAGCCGTTCGCGGTCATATTGGTCGAGCACGGCGGTGGGGAGGTCGATGGTGCCCTTCAGGGGCTTGGCCCCCTCGGCGATGACGACGACCGAACCGGAGCGGCCCTTGGCGTGGCGGCGGGTCAGGTGCGCGCACGTCTGGTCGATGTCGAACGGTTCCTCCGGGGCGATGATGACCGCGGCGCCACCGGCGAGGCCGGCATAGACCGCGATCCAACCGGCCTCGCGGCCCATCACCTCGCAGACGATCACCCGGCTGTGTGAGTCGGCGGTCGTGTGGAGGCGGTCAACGGCGTCGACCGCGATCTGGACCGCGGTGTCGAAGCCGATCGTCGAGTCGGTCGCGTTGACGTCGTTGTCGATCGTCTTCGGGATCCCGACGACGGGAATCCCGAGGCCGGACACGTCGCGGGCGATGCGCAGCGAGCCGTCGCCGCCGATGGCGATGAGCGCGTCGATGTTCCGGCGGGCGATGGTCGCCTTGATCCTGTCCGTGTCGGCGGGGGATTTGAACGGATTGAACCGTGACGTGGCGAGGATCGTCCCGCCGCGCGGGAGGATGCCGTGACACGTGATGGCGTCGAGCGGGACGGCGTCGTCCTCGACGAGGCCCTCCCAGCCGTAGTGGAACCCGACGACGTCGTCCGAGTAGGTGACTGCGGCGCGGCGGACGACGGCCCGAATGGCCGCGTTGAGGCCGGGACAGTCACCGCCGCCGGTGAGGATTCCTAGGCGCAATGCTTGGCGACCTCCTGCGAGATAGAGCCCTTTGGACGTGCCGCGTCCAACCGTCACCTGCCGCGGATCCGTCCAACGACAACCTTAGCCCCGGGTGGGCCGCGATCTGAGACGACGCGAACCGCGCCCCGTCGGTGCGGGCGGACACCCGGGACGGTCGCGCCCCCCGGGTACGATCGGGCCGGACATGGCCCCTCGGTAGCCCGGGCGAGCGACTGGCCGGCGGACGACCCGGCGACGGAAGGCGGAGAGCGAGCAGGTGTCGACGACGGAGGTGACGCTCGCACTGGCGGTCTTCCTGGCGAGCGCGGTCGAGACGGTGGAGGCGTTGACGATCGTGCTCGCCACGGGGGCGACGCGGGGCTGGCGCTCGGCGCTCGAGGGCAGCGCCGCCGGGGTCGCGCTGCTCTCGGTGCTCGTGGGGGTCGTCGGGGTACCGCTCGTGCGCTATGTGCCGATCGCGACGCTGCGGGTCGTGATCGGCGCGCTGCTGCTCGTGCTCGGGCTGTCGTGGCTCCGCAAGGCGATCCTGCGGGCGAGTGGGCACCGCGCCCCACACGACGAGGACCGGATCTATGCCGACACGGTCTCCCGGTTGCAGGACCCGTCGGGTTCGGGCCGGGGCCCGGCCCCGCGGCGTGACGCCCTCGCGTTTGTCGTCTCGTTCAAGGCGGTGCTCCTCGAGGGGATGGAGGTCGTGCTCATCGTGCTGAGCCTCGGCGCGAGCGCCCATCGCCTCGGCCTCGCGGCGGCCTCCGCCGCGGCGGCGGTGATCACCATCGGCACCGCCGGCGCGCTCGTCGCCCGCCAGCTCTCGGCCATTCCGGAGAACGTCCTCAAGATGGCGGTCGGCATCATGTTGACGAGCTTCGGCGTGTTCTGGGTCGCCGAGGGGATGGGGCTGCACTGGCCGGGATCAGATCTCGCGGTGCCGGTCCTCGTCTCCGGCTTCGTCGGCGTGACGTGGCTCGCGGTGGCCCGGATGCGGGCGCTCCTCCGCCCCGCCCCGCGCGAGGTCGCCGCGCTCGCCGGCAGGGAGGGTGCGGTCCGATGAGGCACGTGCGGCGGGCCGCGGTCGCCTTCGGCCGTTTCTGGTGGGACTTTCTCATCGGCGACACGCCCGAGCTCTTCGTCGGCACGCTCCTCGTCGTCGGGGCGGCCGCCCTGTTGCGCCACGACGGGCCCGCGGGGCTGACGGTCGTCGTGGGGCTCACCGTCGTGTTCCTGCTCGCGAGCACCTACCGGGGACGCGCCTCGGCCCATCGCGGGGCCGCCGGCGAGCGCGGCGCGAGCGAGGTGTGATGCCGAGATCGTCTGGCAAGCCTTCCCGCCGGTCGACGGCGGGCGGGTCCTTGTGCGGTCAGGCGCCGCCCTCGTCGAGGTAGTGCCGGCCGGGGAGGCTGCGCAGCCGGCCGGCGGCATCTTCGGGGGTGATGTCCCGCTGGGGCGAGGCCAGCAGCTCGAAACCGACCATGAACTTGCGGACCGACGCCGAGCGCAGGAGTGGCGGCAGGAAGTGGGCGTGGAGGTGCCACCCTTCGCGGGGGAGATCGTCGGTCGGTCGCTGGTGGATCCCCATCGAATACGGGAACGGTGACTCGAAGAGGTTCTCGTAGCGAACGACAAGGGCGTGGAGCGCGTCGGCGAAGGCGGCCTCCTCGTCGTCGCCGAGGGCGTCGAGGCCGTTGACGTGGCGGCGGGGGAGGACCATCGTCTCGAACGGCCAGATCGCCCAGAACGGGACGACGACGACGAAGGACTCGTTCGAGTAGACGACCCGTTCCGCCAGCCTCTCCTCGAGGGCGACGTAGTCGCAGAGCAGACACGAGCCGTGCGCCCGGGCGAAGTCCTCCAGCGAGGCCGTCTCCTTGGCGAGCTCGTTCGGCACGCTGGCGCTCGCCCAGATCTGCCCGTGGGGATGGGGGCTGCTCGCGCCCATCATCTCGCCGCGGTTCTCGAAGATCTGGACCGAGTGGATCGACTTGTGACCGGCGAGCGAGGTGAACTCGGCGCGCCAGGCCGCGACGACCCGCGTCACGTCGGCGACATCCATCCTCGCCAGCGCGAGGTCGTGCCGTGGCGTGAAGCAGATCACGCGGCAGATGCCGGACTCGCCGCGCGCGACGAGCAGCCCGTCACAGTCCAGCTCGTCTGGCGGCGCGTCGGCGAGCAGGGCGGGGAAGTCGTTGTCGAAGACGAACGTGTGCGGGTAGTCGGGGTTCCGCTCACCGCTCGTCCGCTCGTTGCCCGGGCACAGGTAGCAGGTGGGGTCGTGGGGGGCCGGCGCGGCGGCGGAGACCCGTTCGACCTGTCCGAGCCACGGCCGTCGCGCCCGGTGCGGGGAGACGAGGACCCACTCCCCGGTGAGGGGGTTGAGCCGGCGGTGGGACGAGTTCTCGAGGAAGGACACCGCTCAGTCCCCGTACCCGTGAGGGTGCTTGACGTGCCACTCCCACGCGCTGGCCACGATCGAGTCGAGGTCGGCGTAACGCGGCGACCAGCCGAAGTCGCGCTGAATGGCGGCAGAGCTCGCGACGAGGGTCGCTGGATCTCCCGGTCGCCGGGGGCACTCGACCACGGGGAGTTCGCGGCCGGTGACCCGGCGCGCGCAGTCGACGACCTCGCGCACCGAGAAGCCCCGGCCGTTGCCGAGGTTGTAGCGGACCGACTGTCTCGTCGCGAGCGCCTCGATCGCCAGCAGGTGGGCGGAGGCGAGATCGGCGACATGGACGTAGTCGCGCACGCAGGTCCCGTCGGGCGTCGGGTAGTCGGTGCCGAAGATGCGGATCGCCTCGTGGTGGCCGAGCGCGACGCCGAGGACGAGCGGGATGAGGTGGGACTCCGGATCGTGGTCCTCACCGCAGTCGGGGCTCACCGCCCCGGCGGCGTTGAAGTAGCGCAGCGCGGCGAAGCGCAGGCCGTGGGCGGCGCCGATCCAGTCGAGCATCCTCTCGACCTGCAGTTTGGACTCGCCGTAGGGGTTCGTCGGTTCGAGGCGCGCGTCCTCCTCGACGGGGACGGTCTCGGGGTTGCCGAAGACGGCGGCGCTGGAGGAGAAGACGAGCCGGCCGACTTCGTGCCGGATCATCGCCTCGATGAGCGTCAAGGCGCTCGCCGTGTTGTTGCGGAAGTAGCGCGCCGGCAGGTTCACCGACTCCCCGGCCTCGATGAAGGCCGCGAAGTCCATGACGACGTCGATCGAGCGCGACGAGAACACCCGGTCGAGGCCATCGGGGTCGGCGGTGTCGCCGAGGACGAACTCGGCGCCGTCGGGCAGGGCCCCGCGGTGGCCCTTGACGAGACTGTCGAAGACCGTGACGGCGTGGCCGGCCTCCAGAAGGGCGCGACAGGTCGCGCTGCCGATGTAGCCCGCGCCCCCGACGACGAGAACGTTCAACGGTCGGGGGCGAGACCGCGGGGCCCCGGCCCAACCCCGGGGCCGGGCTCGACGACGATCATCGTCGGAGCGATGCCGGTCGAATGCTCGTATGTTTCGGCGAGGATCGCCGAGAAGCGCTCGACGTCGTCCTGGCGTACGAGGCTGATCATGCAACCCCCGAAACCACCACCCGTCATGCGCGCGCCGAGCACACCGTCGATGCCGAGCGCCGTCTCGACGAGCAGGTCGAGCTCGGCGCAGCTCACCTCGTAGTCGTCCCTGGCGCTCTCGTGCGATTGCACCATCAGTGCACCGAACCCCGCCTGATCGCCCGCTTCGAGGGCGTCGGCGGCCCGCTGGGCCCGCGCGCTCTCGGTCACCACGTGCCGGCAGCGTCGGAAGATCACCGGGTCGAGCAGGTTCTCGTTCGCCTCGAGCTCGGCGAGCGAGACGTCCCGCAGCGCCCGGATCCCGGGCAGGACACGGGCGAGCGTGGCGACCCCGGTTTCACACTGGTCGTGGCGGGTGTTGTACTCGCTCGCCGTGTGGGCGTGACGCACCATCGAGTTCGCCACGACAAAGCGAATGCCGGCGCCGACGGGGACGAGCCGGGCGGCGAGGTCCCGGCAGTCGAGGAGGATGGCATGGCCGGCCACCCCGTGGCACGACGCGTACTGGTCCATGATGCCGCTTCTCACCCCGATGAACAGGTTCTCGGTGCGCTGGCCGGCGGCCGCGAGCGCATCGAGGTCGATGGCCACGCCGGCGAGGGCGAGCATCCCGTATCCCGTTGCCATCTCGATCGCCGCCGACGAGCTGAGCCCGGATCCGATCGGGATCTCGCTGTCGATGAGCATGTCGGCTCCGACGAGGCGGTTGCCCGCCGCCTCGAGCGCCACAGCGAGTCCGTGCACGTAGTCGGTCCAGTCGTGCCGGGGGAGCGGGTCGACCTCGTCGAGGTCGAACTCCGCGGTCTTCTCGACGGTCTGGGAGCGGAGCCGTACCCGGCGGTCGTCGCGCCGGGCGATCGCGACCCACGTCGCGTACTGCAGCGCGACGGGGAGCACGAAACCGTCGTTGTAGTCCGTGTGCTCACCGATCAGGTTGACCCGTCCGGGCGCACGAAAGATCAGCGGCTCGCCCCCCCAGGAACTGATGAACGCCTCGCGCAGTTCCGTCGCGATCGCCGGGCGGGGTTCCACCGCGGCTTTGGACGGTCGGGTCATCGCGGCATCGCCACGCCGGGTCCGACGGGGTCACCAGGGCGAGCTGTGGCCGAGAAGAACAGCACGTGCCGATTATGCACCTTGGTCGGAGTCGAACTCGGTGATGGCCGCCGGGGCCGTCGCGGCGCGCCGCGTGGTCTGGTCCCGGTTCGGCACAGCCACGGACTTGCTGGAACGGGTGCCGTCGCGGAACGACGGATATCGCCCCTTCGTCGGGTCTCGAGACCGTCAGAGATCGAGCATGAGCTTCAGAATGCGTCCTATACGAAGCCCGATCTCGGCGTCGACCGTTCCCAGGCGCGCGACGAACCGATCTTCTGAGACAGATTTCACGTCCTCGCATTTCGCATAGCTCACCGCGTCGAGCCCCGACGTCACCGTGTCGATCTCGACATGCGACGGGAGTTCACGGCGACTTGTCGTGAGCGGCACGACGATGACAACGCCAGCACGACTCTCGTTCAAAGGGTCCGCGGACACGACAACAGCCGGGCGCAAGCCCGCCTGCTCCCTCCCGACTGGGTCGCCGAAATCGACGAGCCAGACCTCGCCTCGTCGCACGCTACGCGGAGGTGTCGCGCAATGCGCCGCTCTCGAGCGCGCGCTCGCGCTCGACTTCAGCCCATGCGACTGGGTCGGTGCGGAGTTGGTCATAGCGAGCTGAGAACTGGTCGAAGAAGACCTGGCGCTCGAGAGCATCGGCGGCCTCGTCGAGCAGTTGAGTCATGGGCCGACCCGTGGTATTCGCAAGCTTCGCGAACCGGTCCCGAGTGCGCTCGCTGACTCTGATGGTCGTGCTCATGAAGTCGAAGTCTACCGCTCTGTAGATTCGCTGATCTACTCCCGTGCCGATCGACGCGGAGGTGCAGCTAAGACAGCCCCGGAAACCGGTCGGGCTGAATGCAGTTCGGCGTGACGAACGAACCAGGCAATCCATCTGCACCGCTCGACGATTCGGCAGCCGCATTCCGCTGGAGCCATTCGCCGCCACGCGCGGATTGGCAGTCATGGTGTGCCCAGCGGGTGTCCTGGCGCGGCAGGAGCCCTCCAAACAAGGTCTCCTGCCAGCACTGTTGTCGCGATTGCTCGTGGAGGTGGCGGGAATCGAACCCGCGTCCTTCGGGTTCTCGCTGGGCATTCTCCGAGCGCAGCCGGCGGGAAGGTCTCGAGTCCCGCCTCTCCGCCGGCAACGGCGCAGGACCCCAGTCAGCTGAGTTGTCCCCGGACGACGCGCTGACGGCGCTGTTCAGGTAAGTCCCGCTAGATGACGCCCACTCCCGACCCGCGGGGCTTGGATCGGATGGACGTTGCTGCTACTTAGGCAGCAAGCGCGAGCTGAGGCTCGGCGTTTGTGTTTGTTTCCGGCTCTTTAACGTGGTTCCGGAGACCACGGCTCGCTTCTCCCAACTTGACGACCGAAGTCGAAGCCTGTCACCCCCTCGGGAGGTCCCCGTCGCCTGGACGGACACCGCCGCACTTTGGACGCCGGCGGATGCCGGCACGGTCATTCTACCGCCCGGCTGGTGCCGTTCCCCGGGCGGCCGAGCGGCCCGTCCCGCCGCCGGCGTCGCGTGCGAGCCCCGCGCTCGTCGCGACCCCGGCCACGTTGGGGGAGGCAACGGGCAGCGGATCAGTCGCGGATGCCTTTCAGGGCGCGCTCGGCCTCGCGTCCGGCCTCGCGTTCGGCAAGGGCGCGGCGCTTGTCGTAGAGGCGGCGCCCGCGGGCGAGCGCGAGCTCGACCTTGGCGCGGCCTCCCTTGAAGTACACCGAGAGAGGGACGAGGGTGAGCGACTGCTGCGCGACGCGACCCTGGAGCTCGTCGATCTGCTTGCGGTGGAGCAGCAGCTTGCGCGGCCGGTCGGCTTCGACGGCCCCGAAGCCACTGGAGTACACGTAGGGGGCGACGCGCGCACCGAGCAGCCACGCCTCGCCGCCCTCGACGCGGGCGTAGGCGTCCTGCAGGCTGACCTGGCCGGCCCGGACCGACTTCACCTCGGCGCCGCGCAGCTCGAGGCCGGCCTCGAAGGTGTCGAGGATGTCGTACTCGTGCCGGGCGCGGCGATTCTGCGCGACCCGGCGGATCGGTTCGCGTTCGGTTGCGCGCCCGACCGGCGCGGGCCGCGCCTTGATCGGCCGTGGTCTCGTGGCCCGGGTTGCCATGACCCGAGACGGTAGCCTCGCTGCCGATGGACTCGTCGACCGCTCCGGGCGCGCGCGGTCGCCAACCGCCCTCGGCACTCGTCCTCGACGAGACGCTCCTCGCCGAGATGACGGCGCACTGTCTGAGGGCGTACCCGGCCGAGGGCTGTGGGCTGCTCGCCGGCGAGGCTTCGACCGGCCGGGTAGTTCGCTGCTTCCCGACCCGCAACGAGGCGGCGTCGGCGCGGCTCTACGTCGTCGATCCTGGGGACCACCTGCGCGCCGGCCGGGAGGCGGAGAGCGAAGGCCTGGAGATCATGGGGGTGTTCCACTCCCACACGCACACGGACGCCTATCCGTCGGCGACCGACATCGCGCAGGCCCCGGACCCGGACTGGCACTACGTCCTCGTCTCGCTGCGCGGCGAGGCTCTGTCGGTGCGGTCTTTCCGCATCACCGGCGGCTTCGCCGTCGAGGAGCCGATCGCCTTCGGCTGAGCCGGGCCCGGGTGTGTTTCCGCAGGTCAAGGCGGCCGGGAATCGTGGACCCGTCGTTAGAATTCGACCTGTCAGGTCAACATTCGGTTGGCGAAAGTCCGCGGAGGTCCCGGTGCCCGTTGAAGTCCGTCTCCCGACCTTGCTTCGGCCCGCCACGGGGGGCAAGGCGAAGGTGTCAGCCGACGGCTCGACCGTGGGCGAGGTCCTGCGGTCGCTCATCTCGGAACACCCGGCCCTCGGTGTCCAGGTGATGACTGCGGACGGCGAACTCCACCGGTTCGTCAACGTCTACCTGAACGACGACGACGTGCGTTACCTCGAGCGGCTCGACACGAGGGTCGGCAGCGACGACGTCGTGTCGATCCTGCCGGCGGTGGCGGGCGGCGCGGCCTAGCCAACCGAGCGGACAGCGGTGCTCGCCAAGGATGTGCTCGACCTGATCGGCAACACGCCGATGGTCGACGTCTCGCAGCTGAGCCCGAACCCGGCGGTTCGCATCGTCGTCAAGCTCGAAGGTGTCAATCCCGGTGGCTCGGTGAAAGACCGGGTCGCCCGCTCCCTCGTGGAGGACGCGGAGGAGCGGGGTGTCCTGCGGCCGGGTGCGACGCTGATCGAGCCGTCGTCGGGGAACACCGGCATCGGTCTGGCCCTGGTCAGCCACGTGAAGGGCTATCACCTGAAGGTCGTGCTCCCGGAGAATGTCTCTCCGGAGCGCCGTCAGATGCTCACGGTGTGGGGGGCCGAGATCATCGGCTCACCGGGCCC
>CAWGNK010000012.1:0-7865 GCA_963823945.1 uncultured Acidimicrobiaceae bacterium | reverse complement strand
GAGGGTTTTGGGGCCACGGTAGCGAAGTGGGCAGGCGCGGCGCAGCGACTGTGGGGCTCGCGCCGACCTTGGCCGCGCCTGCTCGATCTCATCTGTCTCCTGTCAAATTACCTAGACGTCTAGGGATTGTTCGGACTCCGCGGGCGGATACCCACGCGTTCTCGGCATCGACCACGAGCACGATGTAGCGATTCAGCGACAGTCCGAGCCGCGCCGCCTTGGCCTTCGCCGCCTCATGCGTCGCGGGGGGAAATCGGACGATGACGTTCGTGGTCGTCGCTCGCGCCATGCGCTGATACTACCGCAGTGTCGCGGGCGGTGCTACTACTCCGGAGAAACAGTGAGGGCCGGCGGGGACAGGAGTACCCGCCGACCCCCTTCCGTTGCCCGTCCTTAGTGGATCCCGGGGGCGATGTTGGCCAACACGCCCATGGTCGGCCCGACGACCGTCTCGAACGCCTCGAAACAGCGCACGTCGAACTCGTGACGGGGTCCGCCCGTCGCGGAGTTGGCGACGTAGTTCGGGGCGTAGTCGAAGCGCTGGTAGTCACGCAGCGTCTCGACACGGCTGGCCGTCTTGACGTTCGACCCCATGAACGGGACCGACCGGACCTCGGCGATGAGCTCGCCGGGGACCATGTACGGGTCGACGAAGATCTCGATCTGCGTCTTGCCGTCGGTCTTGTTCAGGTAGTTCGCCACCGTGCCGCCCATGCTCAGCCGCTGCCGGTCCTCGAGCCGCGCCCTGGTAGAAGAGCACTGCCTGGGGACTGTTCAACGCGGCGTTCGCCAAGTCGTTCACGATCTGGGTCCCGACGATGTAACGCGCCGGGCTGACGCCCGGGTAGTTGTTGTAGATCGCCAGGTTCAGCGCGTCGAGCTCGTCGATCGCAGCGCCGGAGACGTGGAACGTCCCGCCGTCGAGCGACGTGAAGATCGAGCCCTGCGCCGTGCCAGATCCCGGCGTCGCGTACGAGGTGCCGAACGCGCCGGTCGACCAGTCACCGAGGATCGAGGCCACGTAGCCGTTGATCCAGTAGGACTGGTAGGACGTGTCCGCCGTCGGCGGGGTCGTCGGCTGGGTGCTCGAAAGCAGCGCCAGTGACGGCAGCGCCTGCGGGGTCGTCGGCACGGTCGTGATCGTGACCGAGTTCACCGTCGTGGTCGTGTAGTACACGGCCGCGGCGGCGGTGGCCCCCACGAACCAGTCGTAGGCGACGATCGTCCGCTGGGCCGTGACGAACGCCGAGACGGAGTTCGTCGTCGACGTGGTCCCGGTCGTCAGGTGGGACGACGCGCTTGCCGGTCCTGAGCCGCCGTAGAAGTAGTTCTTCCCGGTCCGGCCCGCAACCAGTACGTAGACGGGAGCGCCGGAGCCGATGAAGCCGTTCGACGCGCTCGCTGAGAGCGACGGGGCTCCGAGGCTCGGGGCGGCGAACGCCTGCGAGTGGAGGATGTTGATGTTCTCGGTGATGAACTCCTGCTTCATCGTCTCCAACGTCTGGACCGCCAGGGCGTCGGCATAGCCGCCGGCCAGGGCGATCGCATCCTCGGTCACGATGCCATGCTTGGCGATCAGGCCGAAGGGCGCGAAGACGTTCTGCATGTTCATCTCGGTCGCTGAGCCTCCATAGTCGAAGGGCTCGGCACCGTCCGCCTGTAGCACGTTCACGTTGGTGAACGTCCGCCAGTAGGCGAACTGGGCGCCCTGCGGCGCCGCTGACCGCGGCAGGGAGTCCCTCGTCGGCGTCAAGCACGGAACCAACGACACGTAGTCCTGCAGGTTCACACCTTGCAGGCCGGTCGAGGCCGTGAGGCCGACGGTGAGGGTTCCCTTGATCGCGGCGAAGGTCTCCTCGGTCACGCCGAGAAGATCCGCTGCTGCACTCATTGGGTCCTGCTCCTTTGTCGATGTCCGGGCACACGCCTAACGGCGCGCGCCGTCTGTGGGTACTGCTACTGCGGGACCACCGGGGAGGGGACCTTGTCGGGTCCGCCTGCCGTCGGGTAGCCGCGGCCGATCTCCGCCCGCTTGGCGAGCTCGAACGCCTTCTCGCTGCGGATCTGGTCGGCCCCCATCACGTCGCCAGCCTTGACGGCCGCTTCGATCTTCTCGTCGAAGCTCTTGGCGACTGCATCCTGGGTCGTGCCACCGATCCCGTCCCCGCGGGAGAACCCTGCCAGCGCTTCCAGCGCCTTACGCGCAGCTCCATCGCCAGCCTCGGTGCTCAGGGGGAACCGTCCGGAGTGGGGCACGTCCGACGCGAACTTCTCGACCTGGCCGCGGAGCTCCTCGATTTCCTTCCGCAGGTCGTCCGGGACCTCGCCCTTCGAGACGGCCTTCGCCATCCGCTCGAGCGCCGCCCGCGTCACCCTTCTTGGCGACCTTGGCGAGGCTGCGGAGCATCTTCGCGTCGGCCAGGGCCTTCGCTGCCACCGCCTTGGCGGCGTCATCCGTCGCCCTCTCGTCGTCGCTCATCCCCGCCCGGCGAGCTGCCTCGGCCTTCGCCGCTGCCTCCACCTTGGCGGTCTTCTTCTCTTTCTTGGCGACCTTGGCCGCCTTCTTCGCGGCCTTCTCGTCGGCCGCTTTCTTCTTGGCAGTCGCTTCGGCCTCGGCCTTTGCGGTCTCGCGGTCGGCGACTACCTTCTCGGCGATTTCCGCGGCCTTGACGGCCACGATCTCGTCGAGCTGCTCTTTGGTCAGTTCCATGTCGAACGCCCCTTTCGTGGCGGTTTGGCCGCCCGCCGCGGCCGGATCGTCCGGGCCGAGCAAGTCGGTTAGGTGACTACGCAACTGGTCGGCCGCGTCCCGGGCACCAACGACCTTGTCGATGCTCACGCCCGAGAGCCTCCGTCCAGCCTTCGACATGCCCGCGGCCTGGCCCTCCGCCTGTTCGGTGAAGGCCATCCGTGCTGTGATGCCGAGCACTGCGTCCAACGCGCTGAGCGCGTCTTCGAGGTCGAAGACATCCTCCACATCGTGAGGCTTGCCTCCGACCGCGACCTCTGTCTGCTCCCTGTCGAGGGAGAGCTGCAGCTTCTGACCGGCCTGGGCGATGAGCGTCCCGGCGTCGATCAAGATCTGCGCGTCCTGTGCTTCCCACTCCGCGGACCCGGGGTACGGCCCGGAGCTGCCCGCCTGGTTCAGCGCCGAGACGATGGCGCCGCCGTCCTGGACCTTGAGGACGATCCCGTCGCCCTTCTCGGCCGAGATCTCGATGCCGAACTTGTGACAGGCCGCCTTGATCTTCGGCATGGCCTTATCGCCGAACGGGGACTTCGGGGCTTGAGCGAGAGCGTTGCGGGCGTGCGCCTCGTCGTGGACGGGGAAGTGGCGCAGCCTCCGCGGGGTCGTCTTGCCGTCCGCGTCCTTGGTCCCGCCCGACTCGATGTAGGCGAACGCGGAGTCCGGCAGGTCATTGATCGTCTTGCCCGACAGCTCGGCCTTCGCGATCTCGGCGTCGTCGCCCTCGGCGAGCGCCTTCTGCAGCGTCGTCAGCCAAGCGCAGGCGTCGCAGGCGCAGGCCAGGGCCTTCTCGACGGCGACGGGCGATGCCGTCCCGGCGCAGTCCGGGCACTTCCGGTTGCCCGCGAGGATCTTGCCGGTGCCGTCGCAGGTCGCGCACTTGGCGTCCGCCTCGGCCTTGGCGGCGAGCGGGCGGAACCCGTTGGCGCCCGCCTTGACCAGGTGCAGCGCCGTCGGGGTCAGCTCCTCCAGCTCCGTGATCGTGATGTCTGCCATGTCAGCTCCTCAGCGCGGCGAGCACGTCCGGCGCCGGCCGCAGGTTCCGTGAGCACGGTCCTTCCGGACTGGCGCCGCCGATCAGGCCCTTCTCGTACATCTCCCAGGCGTAGGGCTTCAGCTCCACCTTGACGAGCCAGTCCCCCTGGCAAATCTCCATCTCGTCGCCGCTCGGCCCCTTCACGACCCATGACGTCGGGGACGGGAAGACGTAATTCTCCAAGACGGTCCCGCAGTCCTCGTGGCCCTTCTCGTGCCACAGCCCGAGCTGGTAGCCGCCCTTGGCGAACTCGTGGCACGCCTTCTCGACGGCGTCGGGGCCCGCGAAGTCGCGGAACCCGTCGGCGGCGCGCCCGACGTCGGCCTTCATGGCCGGGTAGGCGACGAGCAGCAGCTGGCGCTTGGCGGCCTGCGCTTTGACGATGGTCCCGGGGCGCGACGCTTCGACGTGGGACGGCGCCGGGGCGTTGCCGGTCCCGCCGAGCAGTTTCGACAGCGTCTCGGCATCGACGTCCTCCAGGACCACGGCGCGGCTCACGAGACGGCCTCCCGGATCCGGTGGTGGACGCGCTCGACGGGTCCCATGCCGCGCCTCGGCCGCGGCGGCGGTCAGCGACTGGTCGAGGGCCAGCGCCTCGGCAACGCGCTTCTGTTGGCGGGCGATGTTGTGCCGCTTGGCCTTGGCCCCGCGCCAGCCGAGCGCGCGCGCCATCCGGCGGGCCTCCGCCCTGGTCATCTTGGGTGCGGGCGTGTCCGAGACCAGCCCCTCGGGGCCGTGCTCGCGGAGCAATTGCCGCGCGCCGGCCATGACCTCACGGCGGCGGCGCTTCGGCAGGGAGACGAGGAACGGCTGCGCGACCTCGTGCGCGCGCGTCGCGCGTGTGTCGCTCACGGCCGGGCTCCGGCTCGGGTCACCCCCTCAGCGTGCATCGTTGCCGAGTCTACGCACGGGGGGACGACACGTGGGATTGGTACTGGCCTAGTTTGATATGCGGTCTTGTCAAGTACCCAGCGGGGCGCGGGCGTCCGGGGCCTGGGCGACCGTCGTGTTCCGAGCGAACATCGGCATCTCGACCTTCTTGCCCCCTAGCAGCTCGCCCACAGTGAAAAGTTGGAGGCGCGGGTACCGCTGGCCCCAGGCATCGGCGTAGGACCCAGCCTCAGCGGCTTCCTGGCGCATAGGCCGGGTCGGGTCTTGCATCGTGATTAGGACCCCGACGCGGCGTTCTCACGCTCGATGACCCCCCGCAGGTCCCGAACGTGGTTGACCCCGGTGCCCCCAGCTTTCACTGAGAACACGACCTGCTTCGTTTCGCCACCTGTCTGCTCGTGGAAGTAGAGCCGCCCGTCGATGCCGTGATCGGCACCCTTCTTTTGTTCGACGGGGCGCGCACCGACCAAGCCGAGTGCCCACCACTGGAACTGGTACGGGTCCGAGGCGGCGAGGTCAGCGGCGCTAGCGGTGTCGGTCGGCTCACCGATCACGGCGAACTTGGCGGTGTCGCCGTAGGAGTCCATGAGTCGGTGCCTAATGAGGTTGATGGCTAGGTGCGTGATGTCGATGCCGATCCACTGCCGACCGAGCCGCTGCGCCGCGTCCACGGCCGTCCCACAGCCGCAGAACGGATCGAGGACCACGCCACCGGGGTTAGAGCTGGCAGAGATGATCCGTTCGAGCAGCGCTAGTGGCTTCTGGGTCGGGTAACCGAGTCGTTCCTTCGCAGCCTGGTTCAGCCGGTCAATGTCGGTCCAGACGTCGCCGACGGTGACCTTCCGGTGGTCATCGAAGGGCTGTTCTGACCGACGTCGCGGGAACCCTCCTCGTGCCGCCCAGTGGATGAGTCCCTTGGCGTCCAGTTCGTCCATCGTCGTGTGGCTTGTGGCCCAGTGGCGCCGCATCGCCGCGGGGTCGAAGCCACGCCAAGGTCGACCAGACTCACCCCTTGCCGTCTGTCCCGGCGCTGTGAGTTCGTAGGTCTGGTACCGCAAGCCATCCGCGCCGGTTATGAGTGTGTGGGGCATCTTCCGAGAGTCGGCTTCGATGGTCATTGTTTGGAAGTAAGGGTGATCCCCCTTGCCATAAAAGAGGATCACGTCATGTAGTCGTGGCCATCGTCCAGTTGTGCTGCGGGCGTTCGTGCGCTGCCAGGCAATCTCAGACTGGAAGCACTCAGGGCCAAATACCGCGTCGAGCAGTAGTTTCAGGTAGTGGCTAGCGGTCGGGTCGCAGTGGAGATAGATCGACCCCGTCGGCTTGAGCACCCGGCGTAGTTCGATGAGGCGCGGTGCCATCATCGCCAAGTACGCGAGCATGTCGGACGCGCCGAGGAAAGTTCGCATCGCTCGAAGTGCATCAGCGACGCGACCCCCTTGGCCGACTGTTTCCTCATAGGCGGCGACGGCCGACTTGGTCCCAATGCCAGGTGTCCTCGAATGCCGTGACTTGTGCTGCGGCTCGCGACCCGTTCTGCTCCGCGAACAGGACGTTGTAGTTCGCGTTCGAGTTGAACGGCGGGTCGAGATAGACGAGATCGACGGACTCATCGGCGATGTATCGCCGGAGAACGTCCAGGTTGTCGCCGTAGTACAAGGTGTTCGGCACGACGCTCACGCTACCCACCGGTTGCTCTGCTCGCGTGGACCTGGTCAGTCCAGCAGCCCAGCGATTTGCTGGACAGACCACGGATAGGTCGCTACTCCCGCCGCCATCGCCGGAGTGCGCTTGATCCGCTGCCCGTCCGCGCCCCTAATCGTGAGAGATGAATGCACGCGGCAAAAGTTGTAGTACATGAAGTAGAGGCTCACGGCGTGGGCGTGGAACTGGACTTTCTTGGAGTAAGCGTTGGTCAACCGAGTGAAGCGGCGCATCCCCATCCTCATGCTGAGGTTCTGGCGCTCGACGTAGCTAGTCGAGATGCGGCCGGGATCGGGATTGCCAGCCATGATCCGAATGTCAGTCCCGGTGCAGGCTCCAGGGCTGTAGCGCTGCTCGGGACTTTCCGAACCGAGTGCACCGTAAATCTTGATGAGCTGCGCGAAGTCCACGCTGTTGCGCCACAACGCGTCGGCAACGGTCGCGTAGTGCGACAGGCCGTCTGTCGTGAGCTGAATCCGGTTGTTCTTGAGCCGTGACTTGAGGTCCGCGAGAAACGTGTAGCAGTCGGCCAGCGAGCGCTCGCCGACGAGCCATGACGGGACGAGCTTCGTGTCGCTGTCGATCGCGGTCCAGGTCCACACGTCGCCGTAATCGACGTCATCCTCTTTACCCTCAGGCACGTTCTTGGCCTTGGAACCGACGAAACTCCAAATCTCGTCGCACTCGACAACTTCGCAGGGGAGATTGCGCAGAACCGCGTCCTGGTACTCAGAGCAGGCTTGGCCGATGTTTTCGAGCAGGTCAGAGACGGTCTGACGGGCCACGCCGGTTGTTCGGCTAACGGCCCTCATGCTCATGCCCTCACAGAGAAGACCGATGACCTGCGCTCTGCGTTCCGTGCTCAACCTGTTCATACTGGCCAGTATACGCAGAGGGTGTATCAGGGCATTTACTTTGTCTCGGGGTCATGCTTAGAGCTAGGTACTGAACAAATACCATCCGCGCGCGTGGCAAAATCGACGCATAGCCTTAGTGACGCGGAACGACCCCGGTTGCCGCCGGGGTCGTTCACAATGGGCCCGGGTGAAGGAACCAACTGCCCGTGTGAAGGCAAGCCAGCGGGTTCGATCCCCGTCGGGTCCACGCTTCTGCGTGGGGTCACGCTTCCCTGACGCGCCCCCAGCGAACATTGGCAGCATTCCGGGCATCCTCGGAACGCTGAGCCGGAGTGAGACGGTACATGCGCGCCAAAGCACCCTTGCGACCGCGTGCTACCGCGGCCGGATCTTTTTCAGGGACCGGCTCAGGCGTGGCCTGCCCGGTCGCGACTTGGACAACTTCCCAAGCTCGCTGGGAAGCGTCGCCGCCGACTCGGCTGCGCTTCATTGTCTCCTCTCCCAGGACAATTTAAAGAATAGTCGACCGCTCTTTAGAATTGTCGTATTCGGTACGATCTCCCTGTTCACAGCCACCTCCTGGTCGACTAGCCGTTATCCCGTTGTCCCTGGTGGAATCAGGCCACTACCG
>CAWGNK010000011.1:0-19905 GCA_963823945.1 uncultured Acidimicrobiaceae bacterium | reverse complement strand
CGTGGTCGAGCTGATCCTGAGGTCACGAGTCTTTCGCCAGGAGGTGGCCCGTGACGTTCCGAGACGCCGACGGAATCCTGATCTGCGACGCGACACTTGACAGCAATCCGGTTTCCACCACTGCGAGCTGCTTCGCCGGTCCGCTTTCAACCCCACTGCTCAATCCGATTACGGCCAGCTATTCGGGCACCCAGACCGGGTTCGACGACGGATACGGCACGTCCTATGGGGCCTCGTCGGGCTCGAGTCCCAGCTGAGGCCAACGGTCCGTTTTCACGGTGGGGGGCTCACGCGCTCGATCCTCAAGGCGTTCGGGCTGAACAAGTAGCTGCTACCTCTCACTATCCGGGAGCGTAATTGCGAGCTGTGGGCGACGGTGGTCCTGCCTGAGGCGCGGATTCTGGCTCGGGCGGGCTGAGGGTCAAGCGCGAAACGGCCCGTATCCGGCAGAACTCGCACGCGCCAGCTCAGCTAACGATTTGGCCCTTCCGCCTGGCCCATGCCTGCTTGTAGCCCTCGGTCTTGCGCGGCCTCTTGTCTTTCGCCCCCGGACGACGACCGCCAACGGGTCGACCCTCACTGCGACGTCGTTCCAGCCCGGCGCGGATTCGAGCGCTTCTCCTGGCGCTCTCCTGGTGGGCGACCCAGGCACTGACGGCGGCCAGCAGCTCGGTCGTGGCGTCCGTCCCATTCAGCCACGGCTCCTGCACGCTCAGGAGCGAGCAGTTGCGTTCTCGCAGCTCCCTGATGAGTTTGAGCAGCTCCTCGATCCCGCCCCGGCTCACCCTGTCAGCGGCCCAGCAAACGACGACCTCGAACTCGCCGCGGTAGGCATCGTCGAGCATCTGCTTCAACATCTCGTGGTGCGCCCCGTTGTAGGCCGAGACATCCGACAGCTCGTACCTCTTCGTGATCTCCCAGCCCCGGTGCTCGCAGAACTGCAAAATCGCAGGTAGCTGGTTGGATTCGTGTTGGTGGTCCGTCGAGACCCGGACCCAGATCGCGGCCTTGGTGGTCATGAATTGGACTCTAGTCATGTGCTGTATCAGTCGAGCTCAGAGGGCATAAAGAAGGTGCTGGTCGGAGCCGTAACATTCGGTCCTCGGCGGGGGTAGTCATGTTCATCGGGCAGTTGCCTGCCCTTTCGAGCGCCGGTGGCGAGCTCACCCGAGAGTGCGCATATCACCCCGGATCCGGACAGTCCTTGTTCCAAGAAGGCTGCGAGTGCGGCGGCGTCAGGGCCAACTATCGAGCCGTAATGAGCCGAAGCGGGAAGAATGGTGCGCACTGCGACTGCGACGTGCAGTCTTGCGAGGCAGACTATTCAGATGGACTCACTTGAACTGCATCGGCGCCTTTGCCGCTTCTTTGTCGAGACAGAAGTCGAGTGGAACGGCCAGCGACGTTCATGGTCGGAACATGTTGCTGGCAATCGGGGGCGCGGATACGGCGATGAAGAGCGCCTCGTACAACCGTTGGTCTTCCCGGCCTTCGCCAAGGAATTCCTCGACTTTGATGTCGGACTGAACCTCGCGGCTGAGCATGGCGGAGAGGGTGGAAAGCCGGACTTCACGCCGGCCGATCGCGTGACGCACCGCTTCGTCTTCGAGACGAAGGGTTCCAGCGATGGCGCGGTCCTGACGGGACACGAGTCGCAAGTTCGTGGCTACCTCTCCCAAGAGCTGACCGACGAAGTCGTGCTTACGAACGTCGCGGGGATCATCGTCTACCGCTTGCTCCCCGGTGACCAGCTCGACGTGGCGCTGCGAGTCAATCTCCGGGAACTCGCGCGGCTTTATCCCGACCAAGTTGCGCACTCCGAGAACGCCCAGCGTTTCGCGCGCTTCGTCGAGCGGTTCCATCGACGCCAGCTCACTACCGCCGAGAAGATCGAGCGGGTTCGAAGCAGTCCACCGTGGGACGCAGACACAAGGTTCACCGATCATGACTGGTTGCGGGCAAGGATTCAGAGTGTCGTCGAAATCGTGCAGATCGATGTCCACGACCAGATCGACAGAGGCGCATTATCCGATCCGACCATGCTGACGGGAGAGCAAAGGGCGGCCGTCCTTGACGAGCTGAGAAACCTCGCTGTCCGACTCCAAGTCGAACCCGTCGAAGCGGAAGGTCTCTCGCTTCAAGACTTCTTATCGGCACCGGAGGGGTCCGCACGAGCCAAGACCCTCATTCAGTACGAGGCGTACGTCGCGTACTGGCTGACCACGAAGCTAGTGCTCGTCCGGATCTGGGAGGACCTTGGCCTCATCAATCCAGCGAGCCTCTACGACGGCGGATTCGACGAGCGGATGAGCGGCTTCGGCGATCGAGTCCTGGACGTGATCGACTTCGCGTTCCGGCGCGCCGAGGAACGATACAAGGCGCTCTTTGCCGAGAAGCCCACTTATTCGTGGTTCCGCCCTGCCAACCAAGTAGCGGTTGACGCGATCTACGAACTCGCGACCACATACTTTGGCGACGTGCGGTCCGACCTTCTAGGTCGGGTCTACGAGGGAACGTTGCAGCGCATTGACCGGAAACTCCTCGGGCAGTACTACACGCCAAGAGATGTGATCGGCTTGATCTGGGACCTCGTCCTGACGATGGAGTTCGAGGCCCGACTGGACACGCAGGCTCGCGAGCCACGGGTACTCGACATTGCCGCCGGGTCGGGTGGCTTTCTCGTGGAGGGGGTCGCTCGTCGTCGAGCGCGCATCGAGGAGGCCATCGCCAAAGGTGCCATTGTCGATCTCCAGCAGTGGACGAACGACACTGTCGAGGGCTTCAACGGCATAGAGCTTCAGCGGTTCTCCGCTTTCCTCGCAGAGCTGAATCTGCTCATCCAGTTCAGCCATCCACTCGCTGCCGACCCCGGAATGAGACTCCCGGAACTTGGCATCGTGCCAGCTGACACGTTGTCCCTGCACGGACCACGAGTCGGACGCTTCGATACCGACGTGTCCGAGCCCACCCAATTGGTCGATGGCGATTACATCGACGCGGAAGAAAGGTTAGAGCGCGCCAGGCGGATCAAGGACCCGCAGGCTTTTGACAGTTGGTTCGACGTTGCGATCGGCAATCCCCCATACATAGGGGAGAAGATCGGATCGGAGCTGTGGGCATCGGCGAGGAGGCGCTGGCCCTATTGGGATGACTTTGCCGCCCCGCACGTCGATTACCTCTATGGATTCCTCATCGTGGGCGTGTCGAAGCTCCGTCCTGGCGGCAGGTTCGGCTTCATTACGACCGAATACTGGCTTCGGTCGATCGGCGCCAAACACCTTCGCAAGTACCTTGCTGACCGATGCCGCGTGGAAAGGCTCATCCTGTTTCGTGACTTGAGGCTGTTCCCCGACGCGCCGGGTCAGCATTCGATGGTGATCGTCGGCGAACGGGTGGCCGACGAGGAGCACCTAGGAACCGTAAGAAACGGTCCGCCGCGTGTCTCGGTGTACGAAGGACCGAACCTGGGAGTCGACCAGCGTTCGCATGTGCTCGCGGCGATGACAAAAGCTCGAACTCTTCCGACTCTCGGTCTGCGCTCGTTCGTCGGGGGCGCGATTCCGCACGAACTCGGTGGCGAGTCCTGGGCCGAGGTCGTGCTCACAAGAGCCGAAGTGCTTAAGCGAGCAAAGGTACGTTCGTTGCCTCAGCTCGAGGAACTCGACGTGGCCGAGGGTGTGATAGCCACGGCGAACACCCTCACGGGAGGTGCGGACAGCCACATTCCCCAGCCCGTGCTGGCGGAGCTGGGCTGGCCAGGGACGAAACCCGGCGTCTTCAGCCTCAGCCCGGAAGAGGTCTCTTCGCTTGGCGAACTGAACGAAGCGGAGCGGGCCGTTCTCCGCCAGGTCGTGAACACTGCCGATGTTTACCCATACGCAGTGGTCGTGCGGGATGGCGCTCGTAGCCTCCTGTACCTGCCTCAGCCAGAAGACACAGGCAGTGCGGAACGGGAGGCCGTCGTGAACTGGCCCTTCCCCGAGGGGCTTCCGCGTATCCAGGCGCACCTCACGAAGTTCCGACCGTGGCTAGTCGCGAAGGTTGAAGGCTTCGGCGAGAAGCGTCCGTGGTGGTCCCTCCATCGGGCAAGGGCGGCGATCGTCGAACAGCCTGGCGAGCGCGATTGGAGTGACTACGTTGTCACGACCCGTTGGGGTGGGGGAGCACGTCTTATTGTCGGCCTCGCCCCTAAGGGAACGGTTCCGTCGTCGGGATTGCATGTGCTCCGGGTGAAGGGCGGTGCACACAATGCCGCATACGTCGCGGCCCTATACAACTCGACGATGTTCCAGGATGTCGCTGCCAGTCTGCCGCCCGGCCAAATCAAGGCCGAGGAGCTTGAGGGCCTTGGGCTGCCCGATCCTGGCGAGGAGAAGCGGCTGGGGATGAGCACGGCGGCAATTGAACAGGCAGCACTCGTCACAAGGATGGTCCGCGAACTCGGACCAGTATTTCCGACGCTCTGCGACGATCTCCGGAGCGACGTCGCCCTAACAGACGTGGACGATCGGGTTTGGGTTCCGGCAATCAATGCGGGGCCGTCGTGGGGCACCGTGGCTTCCGTAACTTGGATCGAACAGCGATTGGCTCACGGCTCTCAGAACCGCCGGGCCATGGAAGTCGCCGTGGAACGCGAGATCGGCGGATGGACCGTACTCGTCACGGGCCGAACCGGGCTGTCCGAGTCAACATTGCGCCTATACGTAGGACTCGATGGGACCGTCGAGGAAGCCGAGGCCCTGGCCGCATACGTCCGAGGCGTAGCGATCGGAAGACAGACGCTTCGGCAGGTCCTAACGATCGCCGTGCCGATCGATCGCCGCACTCTCGCAACGTCTTACGGGATTGCACGCGACGAGTTGACGCGCTCCGTGGACGAGTACCGAGCGCGTCGTTCGACGATTGACCGGCTGCTTGAGGATTGAGTGTGCGACCGATGCGTGGCTGCCTAACAGTGCGGCTAATCGAGAGACCGGGACCGTCTCAGACCAGGGGTGTTCGCGTAGCCATTCCACCAGACGCGTGACAGCCTCCACCAGCCAGGGACGTTACGCGTCACGGTCGGCACCCGCGGACGAACGGTCTCGGACTGTCTTCCCGCTAGGAGACGAGGGGAAGCAGCGAAGCCTTCGAGACCTGTCCCCACTTTTGGTGCGGCGTTGCGGACACCCCCGACGCCGAGTGGGCGGGTCTTCAGTGCAACCGATTCCGTCGCGAGCTGATGGTCATGTGTTCGGCGCTCCCCGGATTAGGTCTCACAGGTCCGCAGCATTGGATCGGTCTCGACGGAGTGATGCACCGCAATCTCTGGGACCTCGGCGTCACGGCTCGCATGCACCGCGACCTAGTGACTTGGCACCGTCACGACGAGAACAGGCGTGGCGGTCTCGCGCACTCCGTCCCATGAGCCAGAGACCGCGCAGAATAGCGCTCCGTACCAGCACCGTGTCGTGGGTGCTCAGCGCGCTGCATCGGGGTGTGTGAGAATCTGAAGAAGGATGGACCGACGACGAGGGAGTAGCCGGATTGCCTAGTAATCCCGTGACGCTTGAGGACGCGATCGCGCTCGTTGCGTCACAGGCAGCGGCGCGAGGTGTCTCGCTGACACGAACGAAGCTCGTGAAGCTCCTCTACTTCGTCGACTTAAGAGCGTGGGAACAGCTGGGGCACACAGTCACCGGGGTCGAGTGGATCTGGCACCAGTATGGACCGTACTCCTCCTCGATCATTGAAGCCTGCGATCGAATGTCGGCTTCTGGAGAGCTAGGGGTTGTAGCCACGGCCAACTACTACGGGTCGCCCGAGTGGCGGATCAGCTCGGTCGAGCCGCTCTACTTCAATCCTCCGGGTCACGATCTCGTCAGCGTTGTGCGCGCTGTCGTGCACGAGTTCGGTCCGCTCACGCCGGCGCGGATTGGTGATCTCTCATACGAGACACTGCCGATGCGAAGGTTGGTTAGTTCGGGTCAGCGCGGCGATCCGATTGAGTTCGAGGCTGACGTTCCGACAAGGCGCGACGTGAAGCAGGTGGCCGCCCGCTACGCGGAACGGGCGGCGTAGGAACGTGGGCCGGGACGAGGGCGACATTGCAGAGGGCCTGAGCGCCGACACCAGAGCCTTGGAGCACCCTCGGCGTCTCGCGTCCGGACGGATGCTTCAGGACAGCTAAGGCCAGCTGTGGTCGAGGCACATCGCTACCTTGCCGGAGCCGTGTACTACGTCGACGATGACGAGGTCGAGCTTCCTGGCGAGAGCACTCGCCGACTGCACGACGAGAGACGACCTGTTGTGGTCGTGTCGGACCAGGGGGAAGTCAATCAAACAAACGCCCAAAGTCCACGAGACTGGCCCAGTGTCTTAGTCGTTCCAGTCTCAAGCTCGACGAGCTATCGGACAAGGTTCGATGTGAAGCTCTCGGCCGGATGCGGGAACCTTTCCAAGAAGGCGTGGGCGCGTATACCTGCACTTCAGCCCATCGACAAGAGTGCCCTCAAGGAACTCATTGGACTCGTCCCGATGGAGGTCTTGGAGGACATCACAGCCCAAATCCTGAACTACCTTGGCCTTATTGAGCCTGAACCTTCGGAGGAAGAAGAGGAAGGGGAGGAGGAGGAGGAGGACCTAGCGCACTAAGACGCCATCTCGCCCCAGCTAACCCCCAACGTCCCCCACGCGCCGCCTCGCGTGGCTCAGGTGCCTACGCCAAGGGTGCGGCTGCGCTCCTCCGAATCTGTTTGAGTGTCGCCATCTGTCCCGTCTTCCGGTCTTCCGCTCGCCAGAACCACCATCCGTCGGTGGCGCTGACGTTCTTTGGGATGTCCTGACCTCGTGTCGCCTTCTTGGCTGCTTCCCCGGCAGCCGAGGGCGTCGGGTAGGCAGCACCTTGATAGCTGACGCGTCCGTCGTCGAGAAGCTCGGCGGTGTGATGCTCGCCCCAGCAATCCGCTTGGAGTACGTCGCCCGGCGCGAGACGGCCCGCCGTAATCAGATCCCTCAATTTCATCGAGCGCTCAGCCGGCGAGACTCGGTGCCCCTGCACTTCGCTCGTTGCTGCCTGGTCGACGCGGCCGTCGCTCGGCCTGCTCTGGTGACCGATGAATGGTCGCGGCCATCCCTGCTCTTCGACAACGGGGAACTCGAAGGTGGCGCGCGCGCGGGCCAGGCTTTCCCGTACCTCGCGGAGGGTCAGGCTCGGCACGCGGCGACGGACCGCGGCGACGAGTTCCTTCGCTGGCTCGCCGCTGTTGAATAGCTCGACGAGGACCTGGCGGACTCGCCTGTCGACGAAATGCACCTTCCAGAGCGCTTCGATGCGATTCTCGCCGGCGTTCTCCTTGCTCAGCAACGGCAGGATTCGTAGCGCCTCGTCAGTGTCGTCGATCCGAACCTTGCGGAACAACTTCTGCTCGATGGGAACGGGAGCGTGCGCGTTGTAGATGCGCCACTCCGCTCCGTTCGTCAGGGCCACCCATTCGACGCCTGCGGCCGTGGCGTACTCGATGATTTGGTTCGCCCACTTCGGATCGTTGAGGTTCTCGCCTACCCCCTTCGCCTCGACGAACAGGCGAGCGGTGCGGAGTAGAAGGAGCGCGTAGTCGACGGGCTTGTCGCTCGACAGGCGTCGGTACTCCCTGCAAACCTCGTCCGGGTCGTGGATGTCCCAGTCGAGCGCTTCGAGGATCGGTTCGATGAGGCCGGCCTTCGTGTTCTCCTCACCGATTGCTCGACTCCCGTCGCGGTAGCGGTCCAACCACTTGGTGCAGCGTTGCAGAGTCTCGATGAGGTCGCTCACGGTGCTGTCCCGTTCCTAAACCGACGGCCGTAAGCCTATCCGGAGTCAGGGCGCGAGGCAGGCCTGGGGAGTTCCACGTGAGCGTGGTCACGCTAGCCAAGACGCACAGTTTGGAGGCGTTTAGGCTGGCCCATGTTTCTCGCAAGCACTGAAAAGGGATTGGGCGCGTGGACATACCTGTTCCTGAGGACTTCCCCAAAGCCGACTACCTGGAGGTCGAACGGCGAATCGCGGTCTACATGGCGAGTCTCGGCCCGGACGCGGCTGTGGTGCCGGTGTTTGCAGGCTATATCGGTGGTTGGCATGCACTCATCATGAGATTCAGGGCGGCCGATGAGGACAGGTCAGTCGCCACGAAGTTCCTCGCCCGATCCCAGGGCGACCTGTCCCTAGAAGATCGGTACCTCCAAGAGCGGGCGCTGTTCGGGTTCTTTGGTAACGCCATGTCCACTGTCGAATGCTGCTGCTTCAGCATTTACCACCTTGGCCGGATGAGATGTCCGACTCGATTCGCGGCGTCCGACCGCGAGGTGGACGTGAGGCTCACCGCCACCGAGGTGGCCGAGGTGTTTCCGTGCACATCTCTCGATACCGAGCTATCTGCTTTGAGAGCAGATACGACCTGGCGAAGTCTGAAGGAGATCAGGCACACTCTTGTCCATCGCGAGTCGCCAGGAATCACGATCTTCGCTACGGCAGGGGCGGGCGCGGCGCCAGCCCCACCTGCTAAGTGGACCGACCGCGGAGTGGTACTTGAGCCTGCCCTCGTGGATAACCCGCGAACCTGGCTTTGCGTTGCTGTTACTCGACTGGTGAGTGCGACGTTGGCGTTTGTGAGCGCCAACTTCTAATGAATCTGGCTCCTCATCGGAGGCGCGGTCGTCGAGTTCGACGAGCCGAGCGTTCAGCGAGCGGAGGGCGCCCTTCAGGTCTTTGTGCAGGGTGTTGTCGATCACGCGCCCGACGCCACGAAATTTCAGCAGGGGTGGAGGTTCCTCCAGTTCCCGCACGCGCCCCGCTCCAACTCATTGAGAGTGGGCTGGACGGCGTACTTCCGCAGGAATCCGTCACCCGTCCGGTACTACAACGGCACTACATTCTCAGTTCTGAGCGCCAGCCTCGTCTCGGGTGATCGGTCCCTGACCTGCTTCTCTGAGCTGCGCTGATCCGCATTAGTCCCCAAGTGGGTTCATTAGCAGTGAGTCCGATTCGGCCGCTCTCGCACCTCTCCCGAAGTGTCCTGCTCGGGTCGGCGCAGCGACCACGAGGACGGGACCAAGGGTAGTCAAGTTGAGCCTGACGGGCCGACAGCTCGGGGGCCGGTTCGAAGTCCGAGCGGGTATCGTCGGCAGCCTCAGGCCCTGAACGGTGTCCGATCAGGACGCGAGGAGATCCGTTGTCGAAGTCGGCTGCGCTACCTGCCAGATTCGTCCGTCCGACCACGCCGCCTGGTGGCGCGCCGGTGCGGAGCGGTACACGTCGGTCGGTCCGAGTGGTCAGCGGTCTGGCAGTGTTCGTGGTGGCGGCGCTGTTCGGTTCGGCGTCGGGCGCGTCGCCGGTCGTGGGCCACGCGTTCTCGCCGTCCGGGTCACTCGTGGCGGTCGGCGGTGTCCCGCGCCGGCCGTTCGGGGCCCGTCGTGTCGGGTCACTCGCCGCCACACGGATGGTTTCACTCGGCGTCGCGCTGCGGCCGCGAGATCCGGGGGCACTTCGCGCGTTCGCCCAGGCGGTCTCGATGCCCAGTTCTCCCCTCTACCACCGCTATCTGACCCCCGGGGAGTTCGCGGCCGAGTTCGGCCCTTCGAGACCAAGCACGGCGGCGGTCGAGAAGGCGCTGCGCGGTGCGCGACTGCGCGTCGGGACCGTTTCGGCGAACGGTCTCATCGTTCCGGTTTCAGGGACCGTCGCCGAGGTCGACGCCGCGTTCCACACTCACCTCGTCGCCTACCGGCTCGCCGGCGGCAGGGAGGGCTGGGCGCCGTCGAAGGCGCCTCGGCTTCCGTGGAGTGTGGCGCACTCGGTGTCAGCCGTGCTCGGTCTCGACGATCTCGTGCTTGCCCATTCATCCGTCGTACGCCCTCATGAGGAGCGGTCGGGAGCAGGAGCGACCGCGGCGTCCTCGGTCGCGATCCCCGGCACGCGCACGACTCCCCAGGCGTGTGCCGCGGCGACCTCCAACGCGAGCGCGAACAAGGGCTGGACCGAGGACCAGCTCGCGAAGGCCTACGGCTTGGACAGGTTGTACGCCGAGGGCGGACTCGGCGGTGGGCAGACGGTCGGCGTGCTCGAACTCGAACCCTTCGAGCGCGCCGACATCGTGGCTTTCGACCGGTGTTTCTTCGGTACCGGTCACACGACCGTGATCCACACGACCGCGATCGACGGCTTCGATCTCCGCGGACCGGGGACCGGCGAGGCGGTTCTCGACCTCGAGATGCTCGCCGCGCTCGCGCCCGACGCCCGTCTCGACGTCTACGCGGCGCCGAACACGTCGTTCGGCCCCGTCGACGCCTACAACGCGATGGTGAGCGCCGACCAGGCGAACATCCTGTCGACGAGCTGGGGCGCGTGCGAGACGTCGCTCCAGATCTCGGCCCCGGGGACTCAACAGATCGAGAACTACATCTTCGAAGAGGCGGCGGCACAGGGACAGACCGTGTTCGCCTCCTCGGGTGACACCGGGTCGGACGACTCCGCGGGGACGCAGTTCTCCTCCTCGACGCCCGAGCCGCCCTACCTGTCGGTCGACGACCCGGCGTCGCAGCCGTACGTCGTCGGTGTCGGCGGGACCTCGCTTCACTCCGACGTGCCACCACTCGGCCGCACTGACGAGGTCGTATGGAACGACGGTGCGTCGGGCGGCGGGACTGGTGGCGGGGAGTCGAACTCGTGGGCGAGTCCGGTCTGGCAGGCCCAGTCGGGCGTTCCGGGCACCGCGGACGCGCCGAGACGACTCGTGCCGGACGTGAGCTCGGCCGCCGACGAGGACCGGGGGGTGACCTTCTACAGCGCGAGCTTCTCGTCCGGATCCTCGTTTCCCTCGGGAAGCGCCGGGTGGACGACCCTCGGCGGGACGTCGATCTCCACACCGACGTGGGCCGCGATCGTCGCTGACATCGCCTCGTCGGGGGGCGCGTGCGCGACACTCCCGGTGACGCCTGGCGGGCGGGATCTCGGCTTCGTCGCCTCTGAGCTCTACGCGGTCGCGGCGTCGAGCTATGCGACCTCCTTCAACGACATCACGGCCGGCGACAACGACGTTTTCGGCCTGGGTCACGGCTACTCGGCCGGGCCGGGATTCGACCTCGCCTCGGGTCTCGGCTCGCCGATTGTCACCGACCCGACGGGAAACGGCGGCCTGGCGGGCGCGCTCTGCGCCGTCGCGACGACGGCCGGGGGCGTCATCGCGGCACCGGTCGTGTCCGGGGTCGCGCCCGCGGACGGCCCGACGACGGGGGGCAACGTCGTCACCCTGACCGGCACTGGCTTCACGACGCCCGGCACAAAGCTGCACGTCGAGTTCGGCTCGGCAGAGGCGAGCATCGATTCTGTCTCGGACACCTCGCTGACCGTCACCGCACCCCCGTCGGCCGTCCCCCCGGCCGAGGCGGCGACGGGTGCCGCCGGCGCGGTCGAGATCTTGGTGACCGTCACGAACCGATCGGGAGAGGCGACGAGCCGGGGGACCGTTGCGTCGCTCTACGACTACGTCGCCGAGGACGTATCCCACCTGGCTGAGCCAAGCGTGGCGGCGATCGGTCCCCCCGCCGGGAACATGCGGGGTGGCCGCTCCGTCACGATCTGGGGAAGCGGCTTTGCCGCCGGAGCGGTGCCCTCGGTCAAGTTCGGCGGGGTGGCGTCGTCACGGGTCACGGTTCTGCACGACTATGAGATCAGGGCTCGCGTGCCCGCCGAAACACCGGCGACCAGGTGCGCGACTGGCGTCCGTTTCGAGCCCGCGACCGTCTGCCAGGTCGAGGTCGTCGTTCGTACCCCACGGGGTTCGAGCGCGACCGTACCGATCTTGCCGCCACCCTCCGGGCATGTCGTGTTCGGTCCCCAAGGGGTGATCCGGACTGCCGCGGGCACCGAGGAGGCCCCGGCGGCGACGGAGTATGACTATGTCCCGACCCCGAAAGTGACACTGGTCGCGGTCGGCGCTTCAGCCGCCCTGCCGGTGCGCATCTTCGGATCTGGCTTCTCGGTGCTCTCGTTCGACTGGGTGAACCTCGGGACGGCATCGTCGGTCGATAGCGAGCAGACGATGGTCGACTACGTCTCCCCGACGTCGATCGTCGTCACGCCGACGTCCGAGTACTCGACGGGCGTTTCGGCCGTGTCGTTCGCCGGCGGTGTGAGCGTCCAGACTGCCGGGGGGCTGAGCAACGCCACCGCCGTGCCGGTCGGCAAGGTGCTCACCGTGCATCACCTCTCCGTACTCGGTGGTTCGGCAGCGGGTGGGACCGAGCTCCTCGTCACCGGGGAGGGTCTCGCCGGAGTCCGGTCGGTCGCTTTCGTGGGCGAGTTCTCTCCGGAGCTCGGGGTCTCCACCGGCTCGGCGGTGGTGCACGTCTCGGCCGGCGAGCTGATGGTCAGGACCCCGGCGCACGCCGCGGGGCCTGTCGACGTCCTGCCGTGTTCGGCGACGGCGTGCGGCCGCGCGCGACGGGCCGTCGACACGTTCGTCTTCGTCCCCCGTTCCGCGCACTCGCTCGTGGCGGTGTACCCCGCGGTGGGTCCGGCCTCCGGCGGGATCCGGGTGGCGCTGTTCGGGAACGGCGTCGACGAAGCCTCGGCGGTGCTGTTCGGTCCGGCCGTTTCGAGTGCGGCGGTACCGGCACCGGGGTTCCCGCGGGATGACCCGTATGTGGCGGAGGTGTACTCGCCCCCCGGGCGCGCGAACACCCGTGTTGCCGTCGCATTGCTCGGGTCGGGGCGAGGAGCCGCGCCGCCCCGCGGGCGTGGTTCCGGTACGTGCCGAGCGCGCCGAGCGCGCCGCGAATGCTCGGTCTCGTGCGGGCGGGAACGACGGTCGTTCTCCACTGGCAGACCCCGGCGAGCGACGGGGGTTCGCGGATCACCTCCTACACGGTCGCCGTCTCGATTTCGGGCACCGCCGAGCGCAGCTGGCGGTTCGGTTCCCGAATCCGCACGGTGCGGCTCACGGGATTCGTCCCCGCACGGTCCTACCGGTTTGAGGTGGCGGCGTGGAATGTCAAACACGGGAAGGGCCCACCCGGGGTCGTCCGCGCCGCCGGCGTCGCCTGAGTCCGACCCGGACCACTTCGGGACCGGTCGGCGCCGGGACGGGTCGCATCCCGCCACGTTGAACGGCGACCGGACGACAGCGAACCGCCGATGGAGCGGGGAGACCTGGCGCGCCGGGACGGGCGAAGAGGCCGCGATCGCCCGGTGGCGCGGCGGTACACTGCCGTCGCTTGACCCCGCGCCGACGTGACCGCCGGTGCGGCCCCAGACGGACGGTTTGGCCGGGAGGGGGATGAATCGATGTCGGACGAGATCTGCTCTGAAGTCGTGACGGTGATCGGTCACAACGGAGACCCGATCGAGGCGTACTTCACCCGCCCCGTCGGAAGCGGGTCGGTTCCCGGGGTCGTCGTCGTCCACCACATGCCTGGCTGGGACGAATGGACCCGGCAGGTCACGTTCCGCCTTGCCGCCCACGGTTTCGCCGCGGTCGCGCCGCATCTCTACTCCCGTCTCGGCCCGGGTCGTTGGGACGACCTCGCCGCGGCGGCGATGGCCCAGGGGGGCGTCCCCGATACACAGGTCGTCGGCGACATCGAGGGGGCGGCCGCCTTCCTGCGCTCCCAACCCGATGCGAACGGCAGGGTAGGTGTGATCGGGTTCTGCTCCGGTGGACGTCACGCCTACCTCGCGGCCTGTTCGAGCACCGTGCTCGACGCCGCCGTCGACTGCTGGGGTGGGCACGTCGTGATGGGCCCGGAGGACCTGAGCCCCGCGCAACCGGTGGCACCGTTCGACCTGACCCGCGACATGCACTGCCCGATCCTCGGCATCTTCGGCAACGAAGACCAGTTCCCGACCCCGGAGGAGGTCGACCGGATCGAAGCCGAGCTCCACAAGTACGGCAAAGACCACGAATTCCATCGTTACGACGGGGCCGGGCACGGCTTCTTCGCGACCGAACGTGCGTCGTACCGGCCGGAACAGGCGGTCGACGGATGGGAGAAGGTCTACGCCTTCTACGGGACGCACCTCCGCAACCCCGCGGACACCTGACCCGGGGTCAATTCCCCTCTGGAGCGCGATTCCCGCCCGACGGCGGTCGGATCAGTGACGGACGACGACGACAGGGCAGCCGGCGTGGCACACGACGTGCTCGCTCACGGACCCGACGAGGATTCCCGTGACCGCGCCGTGGCCCCGGCAGCCGACGACGAGCAGGCTCGCTTCATGTGACATCTCGATGAGGGTCGCGGAGGCGTGGCCTTCGACGACGACGAGCTCCAGCGGGATCTTCGGGTCGGTCCCCAGCGCCTCGGCGACGGCCTCGCCCTGCACGCCGCGGGCATCCGCCTCGGGGTCGAAATCGTCCGGGTAGGGCGGCGTCCACCCGACGGTGGCCGGGAAAGCCCAGGTCGTCACCACCCGGAGCGTCGCTCCTGTCAGCTCTGCCTGACGGGCAGCCCAGCGCAGGGCGGCGACCGACGAGGGAGTGCCGTCCACCCCGACGATCACGACGTCGTGCGCCGCCATCTCCGGCTCCACACCCCTAGCTATACACCCGCTGGCGTCGCGACCCAAGGGGCCGAAGGTCCGCGCGGCCCGGGTGGCCCGCGCACGGGCAGGCGAGGCCGGAGAGGCGATCGCACGGAAGCCGAGAACCCGTCCAAGCGGTTCGGCGGCAGGCGAGCGTGCGCCACACCGGGTCCCGCGGGACCGGGTGTGGACGCGAATTGCCTGACTGACAAGCTGGAATCCCCGATTTCTGGGGCCTCCGCGCCGGGGCCGACACTACGATGACCGCGTCGGGTGACGGCGGGCGATCATTCGCCCGGCGCTTGGACCGACGGCCACCGGGCGGTGGCGTGGAAGCACCAGTCAGCGTGCGGGCGAGGAGGAACATGTCAAGCGTGGATGCGGGCATCGGCATCGGGATCCCTGCCGAGAAGCGCGAAGAGATCGTGCGGGGCCTGTCAGCGGTTCTCGGTGACACGTACACCCTGTACCTGAAGACGCACAACTACCACTGGAACGTGACCGGCCCGATGTTCGGGACCCTCCATCTCATGTTCGAGACCGAGTACAACGAGCTCGCGCTCGCCGTCGACGAGATCGCCGAGCGCATCAGGGCCCTCGGTGCACCGGCGCCCGCGACGTTCCGGGAGTTCGCACAGCTGGCGTCGATCCCCGAGGACACCGACGCGCCGGACGCGACGGAGATGATTCGTCGGCTCGTCGCCGGCCAGGAGGCGGTGGTCCGGACCGCCCGCGCCACCTTCGTCGTCGCCAACGAGGCGAGCGACCAGCCGACGGCCGATCTGCTCACGCGGCGGATGCAGATCCACGAGAAGACGGCCTGGATGCTGAGGAGCCTGCTGAAGTAGGCAACCCGACCCCCGGGGGCGGCGGTGCGGGCGAGGACCGCCGGTTCCGTCGGGTCGCGGGACCCGTCGTCGACGGAACTCGTGGCGCCTCGACCCGGGAGGGCGGCGGGTCAGTGCTTCGGCTTGATCGACAGTGGGGGCAGGGTCGTCGCCGGCAGCGTTACCGCGCCGGGGCGGCCCGGGCTGGGGGTGGTCGTCGTTGTCGTGGCGGGGACGGCGCCCTTCACGACGTGCAGCAGGACCTCGAGCGTGCCCTGGTTGGCCGTCGTCACGAAGCCGCCGATGCTCGGGTTCTGGATGCGCCAGTCGGCGAAGACGACCGTCGCGTCGGCGAGGACGTAGATCGAGGTTCCCTTGACCTCGGCGCTGACCGTGACGGTCACGGCGTGCGTCACTCCGTGCATCGTGAGCTCGCCTTGCGCCCTGGCTCTTGTGACCTTCCCCGCCGCGGGGACGCGCCCGAAGGGGACCGGCGACGTGAGGGCGAACGTGGCGGTCGGCCACCGGGCGACGTCCATGATGCGCCCGTCGAACTGGGCGTTGCGTTCGCCTTGGTCGCTGATCACCGTGGCGAGCGGGACGCTGAAGCGCGCCGAGCGCAGGACGGTTCCGTCGATGACGAGCGAACCCGAGACGTCGGACGAGCGGCCGACTGCCGTATCGCTCTGGCCGAGCAGCACCTCCTGCACCCGGTATCCTGCCCTGGAGCCCGTGGTGACGTTCCAGGTCCCCGTGAGCGAGGTTGCCTGGGCCGTCGACGGGTTCGTCCCCGTCGACTTGGGCAGCGTGAGCTTGGGCTTCGGGGGCCCTTCGATGAAGTGGATGTAGACGAAGGGACCGGCAACCGCGAGCCCGACGAACAGGATCACGCCGGCCGCCACCCAGCGGACCCAGCGGTGTCGCGCCATCACGATCGCAAACCTTTGCGAACCCGGGCGCACCGGAACGAGAGGTTCATCGCGGGACCGGACCCGAGCTCGTCGTTGTTGGCATGGCACCATGGATCTACGGCGGGCGCGCCGGTTCGGATTGGCGCCGGCCGGATTCGACGGCCGTAGCGGGGACGATGGCCGAGCGTGATCGCAGCGTGAACCGCCGGCGCCGGTGCCTGATGCGGCGTGTTTGCAACGAGCCGCCCTCCGGGTGACACTTCTCGGCAAGGCTGGCGGTCCGCAGGGTTTCTTGGCGGCGATGAGGGAGGCGGCGTGCAGGCGATCGTCCAGGACGTGTACGGCTCACCGGACGTCCTCCATCTCAGCGAGATCGACAGGCCCGTCGTCGGCGACGGCGACGTGCTCGTCGGTGTCCGGGCGGCCGGGGTCGACCCCAGTGTCTGGCACCTCACGACCGGCCGGCCGTACGTGGCGCGCCTCATGGGTCTCGGCCTGCGCCGTCCGCGGTCACGGGTTCGCGGTTGGGACCTCGCGGGAGTCGTCGAGGCGGTCGGCCCGGACGTGACCCGGTTCAAGCCGGGTGACGAGGTGTTGGGCAGCGGCGAGGGCGCCTTCGCCGAGTATGCGAACGCCCCGGAAGCAAGGCTCGTGGCCAAGCCGGCCGATCTCACGTTCGAGCAGGCGGCGGTGATCCCCGTCTCGGGCTGCACCGCCCTCCAGGCCGTGCGCGACCGGGGGAAGGTGCAGCCGGGACAGCAGGTGGCCGTCATCGGTGCTGCCGGAGGGGTCGGGACCTACGCCGTGCAGATCGCCAAGGCCCTCGGCGCCGAGGTCACCGGCGTGTGCAGCACGACGAAGCTGGATCTGGTGCGCTCGATCGGCGCCGACCACGTCGTCGACTACACGGCGGAGGACTTCGCCGACGGGACGCGCCGGTACGACCTCATCGTCGAGACGGCGGGGAGGCTCCCGTTCCACCGCCTGCGGCGTTGCCTCAATCCCGGCGGGACCCTCGTCATGGTCGGGGGCGACGAGGGGGGACCGCTGATCGACGGCATCGGCCGCCTGGCCTTGGCGCGCCTCGTGGGGCCGTTCGTGGGCCGGAAGCTCGTCGGCTTCCTCGCGCAGATCAAGACGGAGGACCTGAAGTACCTGCTCGAGCTCGTCGCGTCCGGCAAGCTCACGCCCGTCATGGGCACCAGGTTCCCGCTCGCCGAGGCCCCGGATGCGGTCCGCCGCCTGAAGACCGAGCACTCGCGCGGCAAGGCCGTCATCGTGGTCTAGACACCCGCCCGTCGGGCCGCCGGGGCGCCTCAGCCCGCGACGCCGTCGGCCTCGGTGAACTGGCTGTGGTAGAGGGAGTGGTAGAAGCCGCCGCGGGCGAGCAGCTGGGCGTGGCTGCCCTGTTCCACGATGTGCCCGGCGTCCATGACGATGATCGTGTCCGCGTCGCGGATCGTCGACAGGCGGTGGGCGATGACGAAGCTCGTCCGGCCGCGGCGCAGCCGGATCATCGCCTGCTGGATGAGCACTTCGGTGCGGGTGTCGACGTTGCTCGTCGCTTCGTCGAGGATGAGGATCTCCGGGCTGGCGAGGAACGCCCGCGCGATCGTCAGCAGCTGCTTCTGACCCTGTGAGATGTTCGAGGCTTCGTCGTCGAGCACGGTGTCGTAGCCGTCGGGCAGGGTGCGGACGAAGTGGTCGACGTAGGCGGCCCTGGCCGCCTCGAGGATCTCCTCGTGAGTCGCGCCCTCCCTGCCGTAGCCGATGTTGTCCCAGATCGTGCCGGCGAACAGCCAGGTGTCCTGCAGGACCATGCCGTAGGCGCTGCGCACCTCGTCGCGGGTGAGGTCGCGGTAGTCGTTGCCGTCGAGCAGGATCCGCCCGGCGTCGATCTCGTAGAAGCGGACGAGCAGGTTGACGATCGTGGTCTTGCCCGCCCCGGTCGGGCCGACGATCGCCACGGTCTGGCCGGGCGAGGCGTCCAGGGTGAAGTCCTCGATGAGCGGCTTGTCGGGCTCGTAGCGGAACGAGACGTGCTCGAGCTGCACGCGGCCGTCTGTCGCCGGGCTCAGCACCGCCACCGAGGACAGCTCCCGGTCGGCCGTCTCCTCGGAGGCGTCGAGGAACTCGAAGACCCGCTCGGCTGAGGCGAGGCCCGACTGCAGAAGGTTCATCTGGCTGGCGATCTGGGTGATCGGCATCGTGAACTGACGCGAGTACTGGATGAAGGCCTGCACGTCGCCGAGCGACATCGCGCCGGAGGCCACCCGGTAGCCGCCGAACACGGCGATCACGACGTAGTTGATGTTGGCGAGGAACTGCATCGCCGGTTGGATGATCCCCGACAGGAACTGCGCCCGGAAGCTCGCGTCGAACAGGCGCCGGTTCTGGCCGCCGAACTCGTCGATCGTGGCCGCGCGCCGGCCGAAGATCTGCACCAGCACGTGCCCGGTGTGGGTCTCCTCCACCAGGCCGTTCAGCGATCCCGTCCGCTTCCACTGCGCCGCGAACTGGACCTGGCTGCGGCGCGCGATGAAGAAGGTGACCCCGATGGCGCAGGGGATGACGACCACGGACACCACCGCGAGGATCGGTGAGATCCAGAACATCATCCCCATCACGCCGACGACCGTCAGCACCGACGTGAGCAGCTGGCTGAGCCCCTGTTGCAAGGTCGTCGTGAGGTTGTCGATGTCGTTCGTGACCCGGCTGAGCGTGTCACCGTGCGGGTGGCTGTCGAAGTACCGCAGCGGCAGGCGCGCCAGCTTCTCCTCGACCTCGCGCCGCAGCCCGGACATCGTGCGCTGGGTGATCCCCGCCATGAGGAACCCCTGGCCGTAGCTGAAGAGCGCGCCGAGCAGATAGACGCCGGCCGCCAGCCCGAGAATGAGGCCGAGGCGCGACAGATCGACGCCGTGTCCCGGGGTGAAGCTCATCCCGGAGAGCATGTCGGCGAGCTGGCGCTCGCCGTGGGCCCGCAGCTCGGCGATGGCCTGCGCCTTGGTGATCCCGGGTGCCAGCCTCCTGCCCACCACGCCGTCGAAAAGGACGTTCGTGGCGTTGCCGAGGATCTTGGGCCCGGAGACCGTGAGAGCCACCGAGATCACGCCGAGCCCGAGTGCGACGACGAGGCGGAGCCGCTCGGGCCGCAGCCGCGCCAGCAGGCGCCGCAGGGTGCCGCGCAGGTCCTTGGTGCGCTCCCCGGGCGCTGTGGTTCCTATCCCGCGTCGGCCCCCGGGCCGTCCCCCCATCATGTGGCGGCGTCCTCACCCAGCTGGGACAGGACGATCTCCCGGTAGGCGTCGCAGCTCGACAGCAGTTCGGCGTGCGAGCCCATCCCGACGATCCGTCCGTCGTCGAGGACGATGATGTGGTCGGCGTGCATGATCGTGCTCACCCGCTGCGCCACGATGACGACGGCGGCGTCACGCGTCGCCGTCTTGAGTGCAGCGCGCAGTCGGGCGTCGGTGGCGGCGTCGAGCGCCGAGAAGCAGTCGTCGAACAGGTAGAGCTTCGGCTGTTTGACCAGCGCCCGGGCGATCGACAGGCGCTGGCGCTGGCCCCCGGAGACGTTGTTCCGCCCTGGTCGATCGGTGCCGCGAGGTCCCCGGGCATCGAGGCGACG
>CAWGNK010000010.1:0-68263 GCA_963823945.1 uncultured Acidimicrobiaceae bacterium | reverse complement strand
AACAACGTGCCTAAGGTAGGAAGCCTCCAACGCCGGAGGCAGCTGCCCCCCGCTTCGGTGACGAGGCGGTGCGCAGTCGGCTATATGCTGGAAAACCCGGCGAATCCTCCACTACTCGTTATCCATGGAAGACCGTTACAGCATGTTTGTACGGTTTCCCAATGGATTGCAGTGACAATGTGAGAGGTGCGGACAACCAGCAGGAAAGACTCTGGGATCACGGATGGATCGTCGGTTTCGTAGATGGGGAGGGCTGTTTCAGTTGCCTTCTCTTTCGAAACGGGAAGACGAGACTCGGCTAGCAGGTGCAACCGTTGTTTGTTGTTGTTCAGGCAGAGTCGAGTCGAGACGTTCTTGAAGATCTTGTCCGCTTCTTTGGATGCGGCAAGGTGTACGTGAATCGTAGACATGACAATCATCGGGACGATTTATCCCGCTTTTGCGTGTCGAGATTCGCGGAGCTGCGGGATGTTATCGTCCCGTTCTTCCAGGAGAACCGATTGCGAACCTCAAAGCGCGAGAACTTTGAGAAGTTCGCCGAGATCATCAGAATGATGGATATGCGCCAACACATGACGATGGCAGGGATCGTCGCGATAGCGCAGATTGCTCGAGACGATGAATCGTAGGAAACCATCCGAATTCCTGAGAATCCTCAGAGACCATACGCCGACCACCTCGCTAGTTCTTCAGTGAGGTGAAGAGATGGTCCGAGCCCTACGGCGACGTAGGGAGGCCGGCGGAAACGTCCGGCCCGCCGATTGAGTAAGTTCGAATTCAGTCGGTCTTTAAGTAACAGGGCTCAGCGAAATTCCTTGTCGGGTAAGTTCCGACCTGCACGAATGGCGTAACGACTTCCCAACTGTCTCAACCACAGACCCGGCGAAATTGAAGTACGAGTAAAGATGCTCGTTAGCTGCATCAGGACGGAAAGACCCCGTGGACCTTTACTGCAGCTTGATGTTGGGTTCTGGTACGAATTGTGTAGGATAGGTGGGAGCCTTGGAAGCTCCGGCGCTAGCCGGGGTGGAGGCAACGTTGAAATACCACCCTGTTCGTTCTGGGACTCTAACCTCGACCCGTGAACCGGGCCAGGAACAGCGTCAGGTGGGCAGTTTGACTGGGGCGGTCGCCTCCTAAAAGGTAACGGAGGCGCCCAAAGGTTCCCTCAGGCTGGTTGGCAATCAGCCGTCGAGTGCAATGGCAAAAGGGAGCTTGACTGCGAGACCTACAAGTCGAGCAGGTGCGAAAGCAGGGCATAGTGATCCGGCGGTTGCGTGTGGAAGCGCCGTCGCTCAACGGATAAAAGGTACCCCGGGGATAACAGGCTCATCTTCCCCAAGAGTCCATATCGACGGGAAGGTTTGGCACCTCGATGTCGGCTCGTCGCATCCTGGGGCTGAAGCCGGTCCCAAGGGTTGGGCTGTTCGCCCATTAAAGCGGTACGCGAGCTGGGTTTAGAACGTCGCGAGACAGTTCGGTCCCTATCCGATGCAGCCGTAGGAGATCTGAGGAAGGCTGTCCCTAGTACGAGAGGACCGGGACGGACGCAGCTCTCGTGTGCCAGTTGTCCTGCCAAGGGCATGGCTGGTTTGCGACCTGCGGTTGGGATAAGCGCTGAAAGCATCTAAGCGCGAAGCTCGTTCCAAGATGAGATCTCCCACAGGGTCAACCTGGTAAGGCCCGTGGTTAGATCACCACGTTGATAGGCCGGAGGTGTAAGCACGGTAACGTGTTCAGCCGACCGGTACTAATCGGCCGAGGGCTTGGATTCTCGCTCGTGCTCGCTATGGAAGGCTCAAAGGAACCGCGGTCACGTGTTCCTTGGAGCGGGTCGGATTTCAATGTATCCGGGTCGCTCGAGAGCTCAGGTTTCCGGTGGCCATAGCGGCGGGGAAACACCCGTTCCCATCCCGAACACGGCAGTTAAGCCCGCCCGCGCCGATGGTACTTGGGGGGCAACTCCCTGGGAGAGTAGGTCGCTGCCGGAATTCATCGCAGACATGGCCCCCGGGGCACGCCAAGAGCGCGCTGCGGGGGCCTTGTCGCGTCCCGCCCTCGGTGGCGGGCCGGCCTGACGCGACGTTGACGGGACATCGGCAGTCGGGGGGTTCTCTTCTCTGTCGGCGTCAAGTGTCGTCAGAATCGCGGAGGCCCAGCTCAACGTCGAGGGGTTCAACAACGTGACCGAAGCCCGGGTGCTGGTCGATCTGGTCAGCGACGGGTACAACCGCTATCGGCTTCACCGGCCGCTCGCGAGCAGGGTCGTCGCGTCCGGTACGTCACCGCCGCCCAACTCGTGAACGAGCTCGTCGAAGCGGCCGACGAGCGGCGGCTCTCACGACTCGTCGGCCGCTACGGACGCGTCGACCTGCTGTGTCTCGACGAGCTCGGCTACGTGAAGCTCGACACGAGAGGGTCCGAGCTGCTGTTCCAGATCCTCACCGAGCGGGAGGAGAAGGCCTCGATTGCCGTGGCATCGAACCTGCCGTTCTCGGAGTGGGGCGGGATCATCGGCGACCCTCGTCTCGTCGCTGCCATCGTCGACCGCCTGACCTTCAACGCCCACATCATCGAGACGGGTAGTGAGAGTTATCGGCTTCGGACGACGAAGAGCCGGACTCGCCCGCAGAGGTTGTGAACCCTGCTCATTTCGAATCGCCGAGTCGCTTGCGCAGGTCTTGGGCCTCCATCATCAGCTTCGGAACCACGCCACGATTGCGCTCGTCGCGCTGGTGTACCACTTCCACGAGCTTCTCCACGCCGTGCGAATCGGCGAAGCAGAGGGGATGGATCAAGTCGACGTAGCCGCCACGCCAGTCCTCGACGAACTCCACCCACCCCCACATGAGGTCGCCCTCCCGAGAGCGGAACTGGCATACCGCCGGCCCGCGCGCGTCAACTGCTTGGCCACACACGATGCAGTCCAGGACGTGATCGATAGCCACGACCTTCAACGTAGCCACCGACGTCGCCGGCCGGGCCAACTCTCGCGAGCACAGTGGGGCCAATCGGGGTTGACAAACTCATTCGGCGAATGAGAGTCCTGGCCACACTCAGATTGGACCACTCGGCACCGTCTCGACGCAGCGCGGATCTGGTCCAAGGGCTGCGGAGCTCGGGTAAGCAATCACACAAGAACTGGACGAAAATGTGGGCGCGGGTCATTCCCAGCGCATCGGAGATCCCAGATTTCCTCGCGGATCAGCACTCATCTCTCACGGAAGCGACTGAGGATTGCGAGGCTGCAATTGAAGGCCTGGGTGTCGTGAAGATGTGGACCCGCACGTGCTACGCCGACAGTGTTTACAAGAGTTATGGACAGTCTTTCCAAGCTGGTTCCTAGAAGGCGACACAACCATGAAACGCTTGGCCACTACTCTGGGCTTGACGATCGCGATGGCACTGCCCGCCTGGATGGGCGGGGTTCCTGGTGCTCTAGCCGGTGTGGCTGCTCCGCAAGCGCTTGTAGTCGAAGAGGTTGCTCTTCCTCCTCTAGGAGTGCCCCACTATTGGTCCTCTGGGACATATCTCCGCGTGTCTTCTCCCAATATCTCGCTCCGGGTGGTCAACAGAGTTCTCCGAGGCTCGGCCCTGGCTGACGAGAAGGACTACGCCGCCTTGGCTCTTCGCGAAGAACGTTCGCTGGGCAGAACCCTCCCGGTTGAGCTTGGTCGCTACGCGGTCACGCCTGAGAAGGGACTCGTTTCGGCAAGCAGCGTCGTGGTGAGCGCGTTGATCCCGGGCGAGGAGGCCTATCCGGCGGGTGTGGTGGACGAGGTCTGGCAATCGCAAACCGTCGAGACCGCGTCTGGCCGAGCGGTGGTGGACCTGCAGCAGTTGTTCAGCAATCCGAAGCGGGCGCTCTCGGTTGTTGCCGAACGGGTGTACCTCGACGTGGTGACCGGCAAGTCGGGGACCGACCTCTGCGTGCAGGAGGCCGAGGGTCACGAGGCCACAGGGGGTCCTCCGCCAGGAGCCTTCGCGCCAACCGCAGCAGATTATCGGTACTTCGCTCTCACGCCTGCCGGTGTAGCCATTGGCATTCCGCAAGGTGCGGTGGCTTCTGACGCGTGTGGGCAAGTTGAAGTGACGATTCCGTATCTCATCCTGCACCCGTACTTCAATTCGCTCGGTCGGTCGCTTGTCGCAGGAGTCCGACCGCCCGTAACGTTCGGCTGACCCGCGGGAGGCCGTCTCGCAGAACGGCGGATTGCATCCGGACTCGGCTTTCCGGGTCGGCGGCCCCTCGGAGCTTCGGCGGGTCCATCGGGAACTCTCCGGTAGATAGGTACGAGGATCTTTGCCTGCCAAGGGAAAGGCGCGTCCGCGACGTCACCTGCGCCGGACCGGAGCTCAACCCGAGTCCGGCGTCGGTTCGCGCCGCTCTCGGTAGCCGTGGCGCGCTAACCCGGTGTTGTCACTGGATCCCGCCAAGACGGTCGATTCTCGGTCTTTCGGTCTTTCGGTCTGCGCGGTGGCTGGGGCTCAGTGGTGAAAAGCTGAGCTCTCGTCCGGGTTCTGGAGGGGTCCCTCCTGGCGGGCGAGCTCGGGGATCAGCCGGCTGAGGTCCTCGAGGAACAGAGAGGCGAGGTCCCGGGAGAACCCGTTGCGGACCACCACCCGCAGCGCGCTCAGGTCCTGCCGATTCTCGGGGAAGGAGTAGGCGGGCACGAGCCAGCCCCGCTCGCGGAGCCGGCGTGAGACGTCGAACACGTTGTAGGCGGCGATGTCCGGTCCGGTGGTGAAGGCGAACACCGGCAGCTCATCCCCGCGGGTGATGAGCGTGAACGGTCCGAGCTGCCCGATTCGGTCGGCGAGGCCGGTGGCGATGTCGCGTGAGGCCCGCTGGACGGTCCGGAAGCCGTCGAAACCAAGCCGGAGGAAGGTGTAGTACTGGGCCACGACCTCGGCTCCCGGCCGGGAGAAGTTGAGGGCGAAGGTCGGCATGTTCCCGCCCAGGTAGTTGACGCTGAAGACGAGCTCCTCGGGCAGGGCGTCGTGGTCCCGCCACAGCACCCAACCCACCCCGGGGTAGACGAGCCCGTACTTGTGCCCCGAGGTGTTGATCGAGGCCACCCGCGGGAGACGGAAGTCCCAGACAAGGTCCTCGTCGAGGAAGGGGGCGATCATGGCGCCGGACGCCCCGTCGACGTGGATCGGAATGTCGAGCCCGGTGCGGGACTGGAGGTCGTCGAGGCTTGCCGCGATGGCCCCAACCGGCTCGTAACTCCCGTCAAAGGTGGAGCCGAGGACCGCCACGACGCCGATGGTGTTCTCGTCGCAGCGGGCCACTGCCTCCTCGGCGGACAGATGGAACCATTCGCCTTCCATCGGGACCTTGCGGGCCTCCACCTCCCAGTAGTTGCAGAACTTCTCCCAGCAGACCTGAACGTTGGCGCCCATCACGAGGTTGGGCCGGGCACCGGATCCTCCGGCAGCGCTCTGGCGTCCGGCCCATCGCCGCTTCAGAGCCAGGCCGCCGAGCATGCACGCCTCTGACGAGCCGGTGGTCGAGCAGCCGACGGCCCGGTCCGGGTCCGGGGCATGCCAGAGGTTGGCGAGAATGCTCACGCAGCGACGCTCGAGCTCTGCCGTCTGGGGGTACTCGTCCTTGTCGATCATGTTCTTCTCGAGGCACTCGGTCATGAGCCGGCGCGCCGGCTCCTCCATCCAGGTGGTCACGAAGGTGGCGAGGTTCAGCCGGGCGTTTCCGTCCAGCATCAGCTCGTCATGGACCAGCTGATAGGCGGTCTCAGCCGGGATCGGTCTCGCGCCAAGGCGATCGGTGGGGAGCACGAGCTCCTCCTGGAGTGCCGGGTTGTCCAACGAGTGCATCGGGTTGGCGCGGTGGTCCCCTCCGTTAGGGGTCGCTGTCGCGTGGTGCAAGGGCATGATTTCCGCCTTCCCTCTCGTTTCTCATCCGGTCACAAGCCCCGAGACCGCTCAGGACCCCGGCGACTTCACTGCTTCCACCTCGAGTCGAGCCATTCTCACGTGGGCGTTGCCGTCCCCGTCCAGAGGATGTCCGGCGAGATAGCGATCGAGAACCGCCTCGAGCAGCTCCTGACGCTCCGCCTCCGGCACCCGTTGCAGGTAAGGCAGCCAGGTCGTGCGGAGCCAGCCGGCGAGACCCGCGCGTCCGGAGTGCACCATGTCCTTCGGCAACAGCTCGACGCGGATCGGCGTCAGGGAAGCTTCAACGAGCCAGGCCCGGTACTCCTCCGGCCCATAGAACCCGTACGGAAAGGCGAAATCGACGAAATGGTCCCGCCACCGGGGGAGCGCGGTCACCTCTTCCATCACTTCGACTACCTCCGCGGCGTTTCCCTTGCCGCCCATCTGGAGGAGAACGCTTCCGCCGGTGCGGAGACTGCGCGCGATGCCGGACAGTACCGGCCGATGATCTCTTATCCAGTGCAAGGTGGCGTTCGAGAAGACGACGGTGAACTCGCCGTCGAACCTGAGATGTGAAGCGTCGCCGACCTCGAAATCGAGGTTGGCATGACGGGGGGCGTGGCGTTCCAGGGCGCGCCGGACCATGTCTCGGGACTGGTCGATGCCGAGCACGCGCCCGCGCGGAACGAGCGCCGCGATCTCGGCGGTCACCTTGCCGTCGCCGCAACCGATGTCCAGGACGATCTCGTCGCCGCGGAGTCGAAGTTGCGCGATCAGATCCAGCGCCCACCGCCGTTGTTGGGAGGAGTTGCGCTCGTAGTCTTCGGCATTCCAGGTGAACTGCGTCATAGGAGCGGTGAGAGCTTTGCTTCGATTTCGCTCGACGGGCCAATTCGCCATCCGGACGGGACCGGTGCCGTCGCCGGGATCGCGTCGCGTTCCACGCTCGAGTCGGATCCGCCCGGGCTCGCGAGACGCCTGTCGTGCGGAGACCACCTCTCGGGCCTGTCCGGGTCCACAGCTTGCCCGACGAGATCCGCGGTGATGGCCACCTCGATCTTCGCCGGAAGCGCACAGATCCCGATGTTGCCGTGCACCCGGCTCACGGAGTGCCGCCCGGGGGAAGGCCGCTAGGGAAGCGTCTCTGTCCCGCGGACGATGTTGACCGAGGAAATCCCGACGGTCTTGCACTCTTGCGCGTGCAGGGGGCCAGTCAGCCAGTTCGTGTAGGCGATCAAGCTCCCGTGCAGGTTCTCTGCGGAGGGATAGCTCGCCTTCCCCGCGAAGGACCCGGTAACTGAGAACGAGCTACCAGCCGCCGGCAAGATGAACACCAAGATCCCGGTGGTGTTCTTGTTGTGAAACACGAGGCCCTCGCCGCCCGCGAAGACCCGAGAGCTGTAGTCGTCCGACACCACCTTCGAAGGCGCGATCGGACTCCCCAGCCACGTCTCGGTGCCCGTCAGGTCCGCGCCGATCCCGTCGCCGGGGCAGCCGTGGACCATGGTGGTCACCTTGAGGGTGAGCTTCCCTCCGGCCACGTGCGCCACGTTGGAGTGCTGGGTCTTGCATCCGGCGACATCGACCGAAACGGTGAGGGTGACCTTCTGCACGAGCTTGGCGCGAACGGGAGAGCTGAACACGATGGTCCCGCCCATCTGCGTGCAGGTGATGGACCCCGTCGCGATCGTTAGGTGGTGCTCGGCGGGTGCCAGCGCCGGCCCGGCCACGCTCCCCGGCACGCAGAGCAATGCCATTGCGGCCGCAGAAAGGATCGAAGCCCGGGCTGCAATCCTTCCCCGCCGACCAGGAAGTTTCATCATCATGGAAGAAACGCTAACGCCGGTCGCAGGGCGGTGCTAGGGATGCTGGGCGTCGGCTGGCCGGGCCGATTCAGGAGCACCCGATGGCGGCAACACCAGCACAGACGGGTCTCGGGCACCCACCGGTGCGCAAACGGAAAGATCCGCGCCGAACTCGGGTCAGGAGGGTCAGTAGGTGAAGTAGGGGATGTCCTGGCACGTGCCGTTCACGGTCGTGACCGTGACGAAGCTCGTGGAGGTCCCCGAGGGCGCCGTTGGCGCCGTGACCGTGATCTGGTCCGGCGTGATCGACGTGATGGTGGCGGGGGTCCCCGCTCCACTGCCGGTGGGAGTGCCGGAGATCTCTGGGACGAAGTCGGCCGACGTGCCGGACCCGGTCAGGAACCCGGCCCCGCTGATGGTCACCGCTGTCCCCGCCGAGCCCGACACGGGACTGACGGAGGCGCAGAGCGGCGGGATTTCCGTGTACTCGAAGATGTCGCCGGCGCCGGTGGCGCTCGTGCCCGCCGGTGTCGTCACGGTGACGAAGTAGCAGAACTCCGTCTGGCACGAGGAACCCCCTGCCACGGGAGGCGAGACGACCGTGATCGACGTTCCCCCGTTCACGACGACGTTCGGAGACGTCACGGTGTACGTGAGGGGGTTGCTTGGGACGGTGCCACCCGATTCCTGGATGAAGCTGACCGTTATCGGCTGCGTCGCGCTCTGGTAGAAGCCGGTCCCGGTGATCGTCACGGCGTTGCCGCCCGCGATCGTGCCGATGGCGGGACTGATGCTCGTGACGGTCGGGGCGACCGGTGAGTACGTGAAGACGGCGTTGGTGTTGTAGGCGCTGGTTCCCGTCGGCGTCGTGACCGTCACGTAGTACGTGGTCCCTTCCGTCACCGACGGCGCGAGGGCCGTGATCGAGGTCGATGAGTTGACGACCACACTTGTGGCTTGCACGATTGTGTTGTCGACCGCCGGGGAGCCGCCGGACTCCTCGACGAAGTTGACCGTGGTGCCGGTCGTGAAACCGGTCCCGCTGATCGTCACCGACGTGCCGCCCAGGATCGAGCCCGAGGAGGGGCTGATGTTCGTGACGGTCGGGAGCACTGGCGACCAAAGCCAGCTGTCCGTTGTCATGCCGGTGCCGCAGTACAGGTAGCACGGCGCCGAGGAGGGCGCGCTGACTCCCGCGGGATAGTCGTCGAAGGTGACGACCGCCTGCAGGTAGGGCTGTGCCGCGCACTGCGCCGCGCCGATCCCGTCGAGGCAGGCCGAGAAGGTCACGACGCGGCTGTTGGTGCTCGTCGGATCCCAGGCTGTGCTGCACCAGACGTCCACGGAAACCCCGTCGACGGTGATCTTGGAGGTGGGACCGCTGCCCCAGCACCAGGTCGGCGGGCTTGCATTCAGGGACTGCGGCAGCATCGTGTTGGTGTTGCAACCCGGGGCGCTGGGGGAACAGTGCGCGTAGCGGATGCTGTTGATCGCCAGGTCTGTCGCGCTCCTCGCGGCGTACTGCTCCGAGCGAGCTGACAGGAAGTGCACTGAGTTGTTGAGGTCATTGGTGAGCGCGCTCATGAGCGCGCCGATGATGATGGTTCCAAGCAGCAGGAAGCCGAGTGCCAGGACGAGCGTCGCGCCGACTTCCTCGCGGCTGTTCGCCCCAGTCGCACGGGTCATGTTCCCGTGCCGCCGCCCGGCGTTGCGGCGAGCTGGTCCGCGGATGTCGCTCATGCCGGTGCCCTTCGCCCGGCCGGGATCTTCCCGGCCCGTCGCGCGTCTGTCCCGGTGGGCGACCAATGCGGAGTTGTCTGCAGTGTCGTGATCACGGATCGGGCCCCTTGCCTACGACACCTTGGTGAGAGCCGTCGCCGGGGTAAGTGCGCCGGACGTGGCCGAGAGCGTGTAGCTGGTGGCGCTCGTCAACCCGTAGGAGCAGTTGGCGAAGGTCGCAACGCCCTGCGTCACCTTGACCGAGGTGCTCGTGCAGGAGAAACCGCCTCCGCCATTGTTCGCGGCGAGGCTCACCGTGGAGTTCGAGTCGGTGGTGACGATGTTGCCGAAGTTGTCCTCCTCGTCGACGACCACGGAGAACGTCGTCCCGGCGTGGGTCGAGGTGGGTGGGGGCGTCGCGTAGACGAGCTGGGTGGGGAGGCTCGGCACGATCGTGAAGGCGAGGCTCGTCGTCGTGAGTGATCCGTCGGTCGCGGTGAGCGTGTACGTCCCGGTCTTCGTGACGCTGCAGTCCCCGAAGCTAAATGTGCCCTGGTTCTCGATCCCCGTGCACTTCGCGTTCCCCGGGGAGAACGCCAGGGTGACCGAGGACAGGTCGTTCTGGACCACGTTGCCGCTCGAATCCTCGACCGCCACCTGGGGCCAGGGAGTGAGGTTCGCGCCGGCGGCGATCGCGGCGACGTTACCGGGGCTGCTGGGTTGCTCGACGAAGGCGAGGCTCGCGACCGTCTGCCCCACCGAGACCGGGGGGATCACAGGATCGTCGACGACGACGCTGATCAGGTAGACGTTCGAGTTGTGGGTGACCGAGATCGTGTCGAGCTCGGCCGAATCGGCGATGCAAGTCGCCTGGAAACTCGAACCGTTCCAGTACTGGGGGGCGATCGTCGCCGTGTAGCCGGTCGGCAGGGCGGGCTTGGTGAAGGACACCTGGGCAGCGCCGGGGCACTGTGCCCACTGTGCCGTCGACTGCTCCTGGAGTTGCGTGATGGCTTCCTCCGCCGCCGTCTTGACCACCGTGTCGACCGTCGCGATGGTGCGGTAGTCGGACGCGCCCCAGATCGCCGTGGTGAACGCGGTCAGTATCGAGACGGAGGCCAACGCCAGCACGACGAGCGCGATGAGGATCTCGATGAGGGTGTCGCCGGTGTCTCCTCGGCCGGATCGTGGCCGACCGTCCGCCCGCGCGGGCCGTTCAACCCGGGGGCGGGGGGGCCATCTCATGGCACGCGGGGGTCGGACGTCGCGACGACCGGGGGATCGCGGTGATCGGAAAGGAAACGGCCCGCCGTCGTCCGGTGGGCGCCCTGGGCGTCCGCGAGGTGTGGGCACGCCGATTCGCTCACCATGGCAGGAGCACTCCGACGAACAGCGCCTCGAGGCCGGCGCCTTTCATCGTCACGGTCAGCGACGTCGGTGCTTGCGCCTCGAGCATCAGGGTGCCGGTCTTGTCCGACGTGACGGACGACGTGCACTTGACCGTCGTCGTGCCGACACCCGACAGGCCCGAACCACTGGAGCCGTTGGAACAGGCGTCGCCGTAGGCGGACGTCGCGCTGTTGTTGAGCACGCTCAGATTCTGGTTGGAGGTCCAGGTCATGTACTCGCCGCTGTCGGTCGTCTCGGCGTCCCCGGTCACGAGCTCCCAGTTCGTCGTCACCTGGTTGCCGTTCTGGTCCAGGAGCTTGATGTTCGTCATGTAGACGAACGAGAGTGCAGTGGCCGCGTAGTTCGGGGATCCCACGACACAATCCTGGTAGAGAGCCGGATCCCCCGGGATCCCGGTGTAGAAGCCGTTGTTGCCGAGGAACGCCTCGCTGTTCGACGTCGCGCCACACGTTGTCGTGGGGTAGGTGGGGATGGCCCACGGGAGGACGTTACCGACGGACGAAGTCGTGCTGAGGCAGAACGACAGCGTGAAGTTGGTGCCGGCGACGCCCTCGACCATCGCCTGGCACTTGCTGGGCGCCGGAGACTGCGGCGTGGTTTCGCCACTCAGATTCGGGCTGTCGTACGAGCTGTAGTTGAAGGCCGAGAAATCGATGAAACAGAGCAGCGAGGCGTACGTCCCCGTCCCGACGGTGGCGAAACCGCAGCTTGTCGCCGGGGAGGAAACGCTGGACTGCTGGCTGGTCGACGTGCTCGCGCGCGGCACGGCGTACAGCTCGTACGGGTAGTTGCTGCCCGGCTCCGTGATGGGGAAATCGATGCCCGTCACGCCGACCGCGGACGCCCAAGCGGTCGTCGGCGTGCCACCGGAGTAGCCGGTCACGGTGCTGATCGTGGGGGCGGCCTGGCCACTCGAGATGTCCGAGGAGACGGTCGTCGTGCTCGTCGGCGTGGACGAGGCCCCGGTGCAGTACTCCCGCACCAGAGAGGTGGTCGAGCCGTGCGTGACCACGGCGTAGGTCACGACGGTCTGGTACTGGCCCGTACTCGTGTTGATGTTCGGGTTGAAGTTCCACTCCAGCCCGAGCAACTGCGTACCCGATCCGCATTGGGCCATGGGGTTGGCGGTGACGGTTCCCGACGTGCTGGTGTTCGCGGGGTTGGTGCTGGTCGTGAGGTACTCCGCGCTCAGGACATCGTGCTGGAAGTAGGCCGAAACGACCTGGGCGTCGGATGCGTCGGAGATCCTCGCCGAGGTCTTGGACTGGAGCGAGAGGACCGTGAGGAGGGACAAGGCGAGCGCACCGATGACGATCGGGATGACCAGGGTGGTGACGAGCAGCTCGATGAGCGTGAAACCGCCTTCGCTTTGCGCGCCGGGATCAGCGGCCGCGCCGCGCCGCGCCGTCGCGAAGGGCCGTTCCGCCCGGTCGCCGGTCATCGTGCCGTCACCGGACGGCCGGTACCGCCCGCGAGCGACACGAGGGCCACCTCGAGCACTCGGTTGGGAACACATACGAGCGCCAAACTATCGGCGGCCGGCTCGCGCACCGTGCATGGTCCCTTGATCAATCGAAAAGCCTGACCATCAACCAACGCGGCTCCCGTCTCGGCCTGCAGTCCGAGCACACCTCCGTGCTCGTCGATTCAGGACATTTATGTTACTCGCCTCACCGAATCGTGTCAGTGGGACGTCGCCAGCCGCGGGGCGAAGATTGGAGCTAATCCCGAGTAGCGGCACCTTCCTGAAGCCCGTCGGTTTGCGGGCGTAGATGGCACCTGAACAGGTATTCCACTCCGCTCTCGACGACGGGAACCCGCCTGACTTGGCGTTGGTCGCGGCGAGCATGCGAGCGGTATCAGATCACTTCGCTGTCGCACAATGACACAAAAAGCCGCCACCTGGATAGCGCGGATGAACTAGTCGCATGACGACAATATTTCATCAGCGACGCCGAAATTGCTCATCCGATATGAGCGCGCGGCGCGATCGCCCGACCGCGGGCCGGTGGACCGGTACAACTGACGGAGGGTTCCGTCGTCCTCGCGGAGTCGTATCGCCCCGGATGGCGGTGTCCGTGGTCGGGGACGGGTCGCAGGCAGGTCAACGTGCGGCGAGAATCGCCTCCCGTTGCGCCGCGGACATCGGCTTGACCGCCTCGCGCAGCGTGACCCCCGAAGCCCGACGGGCCCGGGGTCGTAACCAATCGAACACCATCTCAGGGCGCTTCTTCGCGGTCTCGCGAAGCACCCAGCCGATTGCCTTGCGGATGAAGAACTCCTGCTCGCCGAGCATCGAGTCCGCGTAGCGACAGAAGCGGCCGAAATCCCCGGCGCCGCGTCGCAGGCCGGGAAGCAGCGCGAGGAGAGCAGAGCGGCGGATCCAGAAGTCGGGATCGGCCGACCACCGGTCGAGCACCGGGCCCGTCTCCGGCGAGCGTTCGACAAGCGGGCCGACGACGGATGCCGCCAATCCGTCGACGAGGGCCCAGGTCCCCGATTCGCGCAGGAATCCCTCGAGAAGCGACAGATCCGCGGGTCGCAACGATGCCGCGTGCAACTCGAGCAGCGCGACGGCGAGCATGCGCCGCTCGTGCACCGGCTCAGACCAGAGCAGCGCGACGAGGGCGGTGAGGTCGTCGTGGGCGAGGTCGGGAAGTCGTTGGCCGATTGCCTTCGCGATCGACCGGATGGCCGGCACGGGGGTGCCGTAGTGGGTGAGCGTGCTCTTCAGATACGACTTCTCACGGGCGGCGCGGTCTTCGGATCCCGCGGCGCGCAATTCCGCATCGACGCTCGCGACGAGCGGGTCGAGATTCATGGCGGCAGGGTAGTTGCCGCGATCACAATCGGACACAGCATCCCGCGGGTCGGACTCGCGCCTGGAGGCAAGACCCGGGATTGGCAGGGAAATACAGGGGTATCTCTCGTCGCGCGGGATCCAGGGAATAGGGCGCTCGGCTGCCTGCGGGGATCTCCGAGCCGCGGCGCCGACGGCGTGACTGGACACCGCGCGCCGATGCTCGATAACCTGCCCGACCATGCCGGAAGAGACGCACGCCTCCGCACAGCAGGAATACGCCGGGCGCAACGTGCCGCGCGAGGGTGCGTCGGTGGCGAGGTGTCTTTGGCAACTCTGAGCTGAGCCTCGTTCCCGACCGCGAATCGTTCGGTCGGGGGGCGCAACCTCAGAGCGTCGCGTACAGGGCGATCGTCAGGACGGTTATCCCCGCGGCCGGGATCACGCCCGTGGCCGCCTTCTCGGCACTGCGGCGTCGGCCCGGTGGCGCGTTCCTCTTCGAATCGGTCGCGCACGACGAGGACCGGGACCGGTGGACCTTCCTCGGTTGCGGCGGTGTCGCCGTCGTGGACTGGTCCTTCGGCGCCGCCTCCGGTGATCCCTACGATGAGATCCGTCGTGAGCTCGTCGGCCGCGACGGAGCCGACTTCGAGGACGCGCCGCCCTTTGTCAGCGGGCTCGTCGGATTCCTCTCCTACGAGACGGCGCACCTCATCGAGCCCCGTGTCCCGGTGCAGCGGGCGTCGGACGGCTTTCCTGACGCCCTCTTCCTGCGGTGTGCGGCGATCGTCGCCTTCGATCACCTCCTGGAAGTCGTCCACGTGATCGTCGAGTCGGCGCCCAGACCGTCCGACGAGGACGACGCCGCCTGGGCGAAGGCCGCGGACGAGATCCGGTCGATCGTCGACGAGATCCGTTCCGTCGAGGCGCAGCCGGGTCGCGTCGCGTCGCCTGCGCCGGTCGCGGGATCGGTCTCGGTCGAGCCGGAGCGCCCGCCCGCCGAGTACGAACGCGCCGTCGCGCGCGCCCGGGAATACATCAAGGCGGGCGACTGCCAGCAGATCGTCATCTCCCAGCGCTTCTCGGCCGAGCTTGCGATCGACCCGTTCGCGATCTACCAGGAGCTGCGCCTAGTCAACCCCTCGCCGTATCTCTTCTACTTCGAGTACGCCGGCCGGGCCCTCGTCGGCAGCTCGCCCGAGGCCCTGGCGCGGATCCGCGACGGCGAGCTGATCGTCCGGCCGATCGCGGGCACGCGCCCCCGGGGGGCGGACGAGGCGGAGGACGAACGGCTTCTCGCCGAGCTGCTCGCCGACCCGAAGGAGAACGCCGAGCACGTCATGCTCGTCGACCTCGCCCGCAACGACGTCGGGCGGGTCGCCGAGGTCGGCAGCGTGCGGGTCGACCTCTACCGGACGGTCGAGAAGTACTCCCACGTCATGCACATGGTCTCGCAGGTGCGCGGCCGGCTCCCGGCGCGCTTCGACACGGTCGACGCGCTGCGTGCCGTGTTCCCGGCGGGCACGGTGACGGGGGCGCCGAAGGTGCGCGCGATGGAGATCATCGCCGAGCTCGAGGGGCGTGGCCGCGGTCCTTACGCCGGTTGCGTCGGCTACCTGGGCGACGACGGCAACATGGACATGGCCATCGTCATCCGCACGCTGCTCTGCGCGCACGGCGCGCTCACCGTCCAGGCCGGGGCCGGGATCGTCTACAACTCGGACCCCGCGACCGAGCAGGCCGAGACGGTCCACAAGGCGACCGCTCTGCTGGCGGCCGTGCTGCGCGCCCAGGACGACGGGGCGGGGACCGGTGGCCGGCGATGAGCACCGTCCTCGTGATCGACAACTACGACTCGTTCACCTACAACCTCGTGCAGTACCTGGGCGAGCTCGGCGCAGGCGTCGTCGTGCACCGCAACGACGCAATCCGCCTCGGCGAGGTCGAGCGCCTCGGCGCCGACGGCATCGTGATCTCGCCGGGCCCCTGCACCCCCGACGCGGCCGGCATCAGCGTCGAGCTCATCCGCCGGTTCGCCGGCCTCGTGCCGATGCTGGGCGTGTGCCTTGGTCATCAGGCCATCGGCGCCGCGTTCGGCGCACGGGTCGTGCGCAACCATCGCATCCTGCACGGCAAGACGAGCGACATCCACCACTCGGCCACCGGGATCCTCTCGGACCTGCCGAACCCGTTCGTCGCCGGCCGCTACCACTCGCTCGTCATCGAGGGCTCGTCCGTCCCGGATGAGCTCACCGTCACTGCCTGGACAGACCAAGGGGAGATCATGGGGATCCAACACCGAGAACACGACATCACGGGGGTCCAGTTCCATCCGGAATCCGTGCTCACGCCGGACGGCAAGCAGCTGCTCGCCAACTGGCTGGCGCAGGTCGAGGACCGGGCATGAGCGCCGTGCTCACCGCCCTACGTGCCGCCACGGCCCGGCGCGATCTCACCGGGGACGAGATGACCGCCGCGATGGAGCAGATCGCCGACGGCGACGCCGACCAGATCCAGGTCGGTGCGCTCCTGACCGCCCTGCGCACGAAAGGGGAGACCGCCGAGGAGATCAGCTCGGCGGCCCGCGTGATGCGCCGCCACGCCAAGAAGGTGGACGTGCACGGTGAGAACGTCATCGACACCTGTGGCACCGGTGGGGACGGGGCGAACACCTTCAACATCTCGACGACCGCGGCCATTGTCGCCGCGGCGGCGGGCGCGTCGGTCGCCAAGCACGGCAACCGGTCGGCGTCGTCGCGCTGTGGGTCCGCCGACGTCCTCGAGGAGCTCGGCGTCGTGCTCGGCGACACCGAGGTCTTCGAGAAGTGCCTGAGAAGAGCGCGACTCGGGTTCCTCTTCGCGCCGCACCACCATTCGGCGTTCAAGGCGGTGGGGGCGACGCGGGCCGCGCTCGGCGTGCCGACGATCTTCAACCTGATCGGCCCGCTCGCCAACCCGGCCTCGGCGAGGCGGCAGATCGTTGGCGTGTCAACCGAAGGTCACGTACCTGTCGTCGCCGAGGCGCTGCGCGCGCTCGGAACCGAGCACGCACTCGTCGTGCACGGCGACGGGACCGACGAGATCGCCGTCAGTGGCACGACGCTCGTCCACGAGGTCCGCCGGAGCACGGTTTCGGCCTTCACCCTCACGCCCGAACAGCTCGGCGTGTCGAGCTGGCGGCGAGAGGACCTGCGGGGCGGCGACGCCTCCCGCAACGCCGAGATCTGCCGGGAGGTGCTCGCCGGGGAGCCGGGGGGCCCGCGCGACGCCGTGCTGGCCAACGCCGGGGCCGCCCTCTACGTCGCCGGGCGGGTGAAGTCGATCCGCGAAGGGGTCACCCTTGCTGCCCGGGCGGTCGACAGCGGGAGCGCGCGCCGCACGCTCGAGACCGTCGTCGAGCTGTCGAGAGGCGCGTGAGCCGGCTCGCGTCGATCGTCGAGCGCAAGCGCGCCGAGGTCGCCGCCGCGAAGAGAGCGCTGCCGGTCGGCGGGCTCGAGTCCCGCCTCGCCGGCCTCGCCGCCTGCCGCCCCCTGGCGGCGGCGCTGTCGGTTCCGGGCGGGCCGACCCGCGTCGTCGGCGAGATAAAGCGCGCCTCGCCGTCGGTGGGCGTGATCGACCACGATCTGGACGCGGCGGACCTCGCCGGGTCGTACGCGGCCCACGGGGCGAGCGCGATCTCCGTCCTCACCGACACCGTCGGCTTCGGCGGCACCCTCGAGGACCTGCGCGCGGTGCGCCGGAATGTGGACGTGCCGGTGCTGCGCAAGGACTTCATCGTCGATCCCTACCAGCTGGTCGAGGCCCGTGTCGCGGGCGCGGACGCGGTGCTGCTCATCGTGGCGGCGCTCGGGGCCGGGGAGCTGGCGGACCTGCACGACGCCGCGCGGGCCCTGGGGCTCGAGGCGCTCGTCGAGGCACACGACGAGCACGAGGTGGAGCTGGCCCTGGGCGTCGGGGGGTGCCGGCTGATAGGGCTCAACAGCCGGGATCTCGCCACGTTCGAGGTCGACCTCGCCACCGTCGAGCGGCTCTCGCCGCTCGTCGGACCCGGCGTCGTCGTGGTCGCCGAGAGCGGCATCCACACGGCCGCCGACGTCGCGCGGCTGCGACGGGTCGGGATCGCCAACTTCCTCGTGGGCGAGGCGCTCGTGCGGGCACGGGACCCCGGGGCGCTGCTCGGCGAGTTCCTGAGGGTGCGATGACGACACCCGTCGCCGTCAAGATCTGCGGGATCACCCGCCTGGCCGACGCCCTCGCGGCGGTGGAATACGGTGCGGCGGCGGTGGGGTTCAACTTCTGGCCGTCCTCGGCGCGTTTCTGCGAGCACGGCACGGCCGCCCGGATCATCGCCGAGCTGCCCGGGGAGGTGTGGACGGTCGGCGTCTTCGTCGACGAGACCCCCGCCACGGTGAACGGAATCGCGCGCGACCTCGGGCTGCGTGCCGTCCAGCTCCACGGCGACGAGTCGCCGTTCGACTGTGCGGCGTCCGCGGTGCCCGTCATCAAGACGGTCGCCGTCTCGGGGCCCGTGGATGCCGTAGGACTCGCGGGTTTCGATGTCGCGGCGTTCCTTCTCGACTCGTCGACGCCGGGCAGGGGCGGCGGCGGGGTCGCCTTCGACTGGAGCTGGGCCGCCGGTCTCAGGCTGCCGGCACCGCTGGTGCTGGCGGGCGGACTCACGCCGGCCAATGTGGCGGCGGCGATCGCCACCGTGTCGCCGGCCGCCGTCGACGTCGCGAGCGGCGTCGAGTCGAGCCCGGGTGTCAAGGATCACGAGGCCATGGCGGCGTTCATCGCCGCGGCGCGAGGAGTGACATGGAAAGCGGACTGAGCAGTGACGGCGCGGGGTGGTTCGGCCCCTACGGTGGCCGTTTCGTCCCCGAGACGCTCGTGCCGGCCCTCGACGAGCTGGAGGGGGCCTGGCTGGAGGCCCGGGTCGACCCGGGCTTCCGGGCCGAGCTCGACGCGCTGTTACGGGACTTCGCCGGACGGCCGACGCCACTCAGCGAGGCGAAGCGCATGACGCGGGACTGCGGCGGGGCGCGGGTGTATCTGAAGCGCGAGGACCTCTGCCACACCGGGGCCCACAAGATCAACAACACCTTGGGCCAGGTGCTGCTGGCCCGCCGCACCGGCAAGACCCGGGTCATCGCGGAGACCGGTGCCGGCCAGCACGGCGTCGCGACGGCGACGGCGTGCGCGCTGTTCGGGATCCGCTGCGAGATCTTCATGGGAGCGGTCGACGTGCGGCGCCAGTCGCCGAACGTGACCCGCATGGAGCTGTTGGGCGCGCGCGTGATCGAGGTCACCTCGGGCTCACAGACCCTCAAGGACGCGATGAACGAGGCGATCCGCGACTGGATCGCGACCTCGGCGACCACGCACTACGTGATCGGGTCGGTCGCCGGTCCGCATCCCTACCCGACGATGGTGGCCGAGTTCCAGTCCGTGATCGGGCGCGAGGCCCGGGCCCAGTGTCTCGACCGCGTCGGGCGGCTGCCCACGGCGGTCGTCGCCTGCGTCGGCGGGGGGTCCAACTCGATGGGCATCTTCGGCGCCTTCCTCGACGACGAGGTGGCGCTCGTCGCCGTCGAGGCAGGGGGCGAGGGGATCGAGAGCGGCCGGCACGGGGCGTCCCTCGGGTTCGGCCGCCCCGGCGTCCTGCACGGCTCGCGCAGCTACGTGCTGCAGGACGACGACGGGCAGATCCGGGAGGCGCACTCGGTGAGCGCGGGCCTCGACTACCCGGGCGTCGGGCCCCAGCTCGCCCAGCTGCGCGATCTGGGGCGCATCACGGTCACCTCTGTGACCGACGGCGAGGCGCTTGACGCGGCCGTGTACCTCGCCCGCACCGAGGGCATCATCCCGGCCCTCGAGAGTGCCCACGCGGTCAGCCACGCCCGCAAGCTCGCCGGATCGCTCGGGGCCGACGACGTCGTCGTGATCAACGTCTCGGGCCGCGGGGACAAGGACCTGGCCGAGCTGACCCGGGTCGGCGCCGCGCCTGCCGGGGGCGTGTGACCGTGAAGACGCCAGCGCGGCTCGCCGCCGTCTTCGCCCGATGCGCCGCCGAGTCCCGCAGCGCGCTCATCACCTACGTCATGGCGGGCGACCCGGACCCGGCCGGGTCAGCGGAGCTCGCCCGGGCGTGCATCGCCGGCGGTGCCGACATCGTCGAGCTCGGGATCCCGTTCTCCGATCCCCTGGCCGACGGGCCGGTCATCCAGGCGGCGGGTGAGCGGGCGCTGGCGAGCGGCACGCGGCTCGCCCAAGTCCTCGGGATCGCCGGGTCGCTGCGGCGCGGGACCGAGACGCCCATCGTGCTGATGGGCTATCTCAACCCCATCCTCGCGATGGGGGAGGAGGCGTTCTTCGCGGCCTGCGAACTCCGCGGCGTCGACGCCGTCATCATCCCAGACCTCCTCCCCGAGGCGGCAGGCGTCGTCGCCGGCGCGGCGCGGCGTCATGGCGTCGGGCTTGTCTTCCTGGTCGCCACCGGGACGTCGCCGGCACGTCGGCGCCGGGCGGCAAAGGCCGCGACGGCGTTCGTCTACCTCACCGCCGTCGACGGCGTCACCGGCGTGCGGCAGGACCTGCCGGCCACGCTGGCGGCGGACCTCGCGGTGCTGAGGGGTGAGAGCCCAGTGCCCGTCGTCGTCGGGTTCGGCATCTCGCGGCCCGAACACGTCGCGGCGCTGAACGGCCGCGCCGACGGGATCGTGGTGGGCAGCGCGATCGTCGCCGTCGTGGCCGAGGAGTCCGACGATTCCCGCCGGGTGGAGGCTGTTCGTACACTGGTGCAGGCCCTGCGCGGCGCGATGGTCACGTAGCCCAGGGAATCCCACAGAGGTTGGAGCCCAGCACATGCGCCTTCAATCGGTGGCCGGTGCTCCGGTCGACTACCCGGACCTCCCGCGGGACGCGCCGGTCTGCGTCGAGGTCATGTCCGCCGCCCCGGCCGGCGGTGTCGAGGTGCTCGTTGACGAGCTGCGCGCCCTGTGCGCCGCGAGCCTCGCCGTCCAGATCAAGGCCGGCAGGGCGGTCATCAAGCTGCTCAACCTGACGGGGCTCGCGAGCCGCGCGGACCACGGCAGCCGGATCGAGCCGACGCTCAACGTGCTGTCGGGACTCGTTCAGGACCCGGCGTTCGCGCCGCTGGTATTGCTGCGCGAGGCGATCGAGGAGGTGGCGCCGCGCTTCGACGGCCGTTTCGGCTCGCTTCCCCAGGAGCTCGAGCGGATCAACGCCTTCGTGCGCGCCCTCGGCCTCGAGAGCTCGACCCCGGAGCTGACCCGGCCGTCGATCCACCTCGCCCTCGATCAGGCCGGATCCCCCGGCGCCCTCGGCGGCGGGGTCCACCTGCGCGCCGACGAGACGTCGCCCGTCCTGGCCGGCGTGGCGCACTGGTGGACGGACCACGACAGCCCGGCGTCCGCCCGCCTGTGCCGGGCGGACTTCAACAAGGAGCTGATCGGGCCGCGCGCCCTCGTGCCGCTGCGCTACGTGCGGGACGCCGCGGAGACGCCGGTGGACGGCGTGACCCGCAGGGCGATCCGCCCCGTGATCGGCGCCTCGGCGGCGGGCGGTTTCAGCCTGCGTTGCGGCGACGACGTGGCCGGCACGCCCGGGTACCGGTACGTGCTGCTCTCCGCGACGCTCGAATCCGTTGGCGAGCTGCTCGACCACCTGCCGGTCGTCCCCTCGCCGTGGAACCCGGCGGCACGACCCGGCGGGCCAGAGGCGCCGTGAGCCCGGACAGGCCGGTGCTGATCGTCGTCGGCGCGGCCGGCGGCATGGGGCGGTGGCTGTGCCGTCAGCTGTTCGCCTCGGCCGACTGGGACCACGCCGTGCTCGTCGACCGCGATCCCGCGATCCACCGGCTCGACCTCGGGCTGCGGTGCGCCGTCCGCACCGCCGTCGTCCACTACGACTCCGGCGCCCGGGTCGTCGACGAGTCCGGCGTCGAGGTCGACCTGTCGGTCGCGCCGGCCCGGGTCTGTCTCGCCGTCCCCCAGGCGGAGCTGCCGCGGGTCGCGGCGTACCTTCTGCCGCTGCTGTGCCCGGAGTCGGTCGTGTTCGACACCTCGTCGGCCAAGGTCGCCGCGCTCGCGACGTTGCGGGCCGCCCGGCACGACGTGTCGGTGTTCGGCATCCACCCCCTCTTCGGGCCGGCGGTGAAGTCGATGGACGGCCAGACGGTCGTCATCTCGCCCTCCTCGGCGGCACCGACGGCACACGAGTGGCTCGTCGACCTCATCTCGGCGGCGGGCGGCATCGTCGAGTTCGCCGGCCCCGAGGAGCACGACCGGGTCATGGCCTACGTCCAGTCGGCCTCGCACCAGGCGTTGCTCGCCTTCGCCGACGTCATCGCCAACTCCGGGCACGACATCGAAGCCGAGCTGTGGCGGCTGCGCACCCCCGTCTTCGAGACGCTGCTCGGTCTCGCGTCCCGGGTGCTCGGCCCCGGCCAGGAGGAGACGACGGCGTCGATCCAGCTCACGACGGAGGGCGCGCGCATCGCCGCCGAGTTCGACCTCGCCCAGGACCGGCTGCGCTCGGCCGTGCGGACCGACGACGCGCAGGCCATCACGTCGTACATCGCCGCGACACGCGAGGCGTTCGGCGGCACCTTCTTCACGACCCTCCAGCAGGTCTCGAACCTGGCGGTCGAGGCGACCCAGGTGACCCGCACCCGGCTCGCCAGCCAGCGTCGCACCGGCGACCTCATCGCTCTCGAGCACCACGGCGCCAAGGGTGCGCCCCGGCTCGTCGTGGGGCGGATCCGCGAGCTCACGCCGACGACGGTGACGGTCGAGGAGCTCCTCGTGGGCCCGAAGGGCCACGCCGTGCTCGCCGCCGGCGCGGGGCTCGCCAACGCGAGCCGCCTCGGGCTCTCCGTCGCCGCTAGGCGGCGAGTCGTCCGGTTCGGGTTCGCGCACGTGACGATCCTGACGTCGTCCGAGCTCGACCGGATCCTCGACGAATGGCTCGGCCGGGTCAGCGTGGACGTGCGCGTGCTCGTGCCCGAGTCGATCGCCGGGACGGCGGTCGTGGCGGTCTGCCGGGCGGTCGGCGGGGTCGACTCGGCCGCGCTCGTCGCCGAGGCGGTGCGGCTGGGACAACGCGAGATCGTCGTGCGGATCGTCCTGCGCGCCGACCGGGACCCGGGCGAGGTCGCCCGCCACGTCGCCGGCCGGGTTGACGAGGCCTACGGCTGGCCCGCGGGGATCGTCGCGCCGCTCGTCGCGACCCACATCCCGGCGGTCGCCTTCCTCGGGCCGGCCGGCACCTTCTCGGAGATCGCCGCCCGTCAGGCGGCCGGGCTCGTCGGGCACGATGACTCGCAGCTCTTGCCGGGGGCGAGCTTCGAGGCGGTCATCGAGGCCGTCGTCGCCGGCGACGCCGGCCTGGCGGTGCTGCCGATCGTCAACTCCTCGTCGGGCCTCGTCGAGCTCGCGGCGGCGGGGCTGCTGCGCAGCCAGCAGCTCGTCGCCGGCGGGGTGATCGACGTCTCGGTCCGGTTCGACGCCTACGCCGCGACCGACGAGCCCGCGGGGCTCGGCGGCGCGGGCGTGGTCTACAGCCACCCGCAGGCCTTCGCGCAGTGCTCGCACTTCATCGCCCGATTGGGCTGGGAACCCGTGGCCTGCGAGTCGACCGCGGCAGCGTGCGCCCGGGCCGCACGCGACCGTGACGGGATCGCCATCGCCGCCCGCGGGCAGGCCGAGCCGTACGGTCTCGTGACGGTCGAGCGCGATGTCGGCGACCTGTCGGGGGTGCTCACCCGGTTCCTCGTCCTCGCTCCCGCCGGGGCCTTCGCCGAGAACGTCGCCGAGGACGACCCCACGTACCGGTGGCTCTGGTTGACCGAGACCGACGAGGACCTGGAGCCCGCCAAGCGCTCGCGGCGCGGCGCACGTTTCGACGAGATCGTCGTCGGGGGCTCGCACGTCGCCCTGGTCATCACGACGAGCCCGCGCCGCCCGGGCCCGAAGGCGAGATCGCTGGCGCTCGGCTACCTCCCCTGGTCGCCCCGCACGCCGATCGTGCGCGTGCAGTAGCGCGGGGGCGTCAGCGCCCCAGGCCGGTTCTGTCTGATCCCCGAAGCGTCTGCTAGACAACGAGAACGACGCAACTCGAGCAATGGTCGGCTGTCGACCACTACATCGCTGAACTGTTCGTCGAGCCGGACGAAGTGCTCGACGCCGCGTTGGCCGCCAGTCGAGAGGCGGGATTGCCCGGGATTCAGGTCACTCCCAACCAGGGGAAGTTCCTGCAGCTGCTCGCCCGGGCCTGCGGTGCTCGCCAGATCCTGGAGGTCGGTACGCTCGGTGGTTACAGCGCCATCTGGCTGGCTCGAGCCCTGCCGGAAGGTGGTCGCCTGGTCACACTCGAACTCGTACCCAGACACGCCGAGGTTGCGCGCGCCAATCTCGCTCGTGCCGGCCTTTCCGAAGTCGTCGAGATCCGAGTCGGTCCGGCCCGGGAAAGCCTCGCAGAGCTCCGCACACAGAAGCGAAGCCCGTTCGACTTCACTTTCATCGACGCCGACAGGCCCCATGTTGTCGACTACTTCTGCGCCGCGGTGGAACTGTCGCGCCCCGGCAGCCTGATCGTCGTCGACAACGTCGTGCGGCGCGGCAGCGTCCTCGAACCCGACACGGGCGATTCCGACGTGCAAGCGATACGGCAACTCAACGAGCGAGTTTCTGCCGATCGGCGGGTCAGCGCCGTCGAGATCCAGACCGTCGGCGTGAAGGGCCACGACGGCTTCGCACTGATGGTCGTCAACGGGTAGCGCGGCGGCATCCGCTCCGGCAGCGAAGTCCCGTCGCGCCACCAGGAAGCGTCGCTGACGTCGAACGCGTCGTCGGCTGGCTTCGGTTCTCTCCGGGTCCACCCTCGGGCACTAGGGAAGACGTCTTGGATCCGCTACCCGGACGATCAGAACCGTGGCTTCTCACCTGTCAGTCTTCACGCCATCTCGGCCCCTTCCGCGCACAACAACACCCGCCCGGTGAGCGCGCCTGTCGCGCGGTCGCGGTCGCGGGTCATTGTCACGCCCGCCGAGGCGCGGACCGTCCGATGAGGCGAGGAACGAACCTCGGCCCGGGCCCGCGGGCCGGCCGCGCCCAGCGATGCCATGTTCTGGCCCCGAACCAGAGAGCCGATCACCCTCCGGGTGCGGCCGCGTCGCGACAGCGGGTCAAGGACCTCTCTGTTCGCGCGAGAAGCTAGGCCGTGGCGCCCCGGATCGCCGCTATCTCCGCGGCGAATGCGTCGGAGCCGCCCCCGAACCACATCTCGGCCACGGGCGGAGGCAGCTGAGCGGTCAGCTTGTCCAGTAGGTCGGCCGGCATGGCTTCGATCGCCAGCCCGAAGGGCAGCCACACTCGCGTGCCGGAGTACTGGGACAGCGCGTGCGCCGGCAACGCCCCCCACTCTGCGGGCGAGATGTAGCGCGCCGCGAGCGGCAGGATCTCGTCTTCTTCCGCCGTGAGGTGCTCATCAAGCGTCTCGAGGAGGGACGTGCACGCCTCCGCGAGCGCTCGCGCGTCGGCGGCGGAACCCGATTCCCCGAAGCGTTTCGCCGCCTGCTGGGCCTTCTCGAGGCCCGACGTCACGGCGACGTGTTGCGCGTCCATGCGCGCGAAGAGCTCTCGCTGTTCAGGCACTCGCGCGACGAGGAGCGGGTAGAGGAGTTCGTCCTCGCTGCCATGATGGACGTGCAGAAGCCACAGGAGCTCTTCGAGGTAGTCCGCAAGGCGCCGGGCACGCTCGGTGTCGCCCTCGTGTACCGACCCCAGTTGACCCGGTGCGTCGCCCAGTGCACGCCTGAACCCTTCGTGTACGGAGTACATGTCGCGAACGTCGGTCAGATTCGAATTGTCGACAGCCATCGGCCCCCCTTGGTGCCCACAACAACGCTTCCGGCGACGATAACGAGGCCACGTGGCAATCCCCGCGGTCCGACTCGCGCACGAGCGACCGGACGCGAGGACGATCCCCTCCGGGGCGCTCGAGCAGCGGGATAACGGACACGACGAGCTGTGAGCCCCCCAGTGTCGGAGGGCACTGGGCGGGGGCCGAGTAGCGTCAGGGCGTGGCCGAGCCCTCTCTTTCCGGGAGTTCCTCGGCACGACCCGCGCGGCGTACGCCGCCAGGGACCGCGGGGCGGAACCAGCCTCGCCCGGCCCGCAAGGGCGGTCCGGCGACCTCGCGGGGGGCACAACCCGGCCGAACCCCACCAGCGGCGCGCGGGCGAGCGAGCAGCGGGGGTGTGCCGCGGACGGCGCCGCGCGAAGGCTCTTACCAATCCGCCGGCAGGGTCGGTGACCGCCGTGGGGCGTCGTGGGGCGCCCCCGCGCCCCGTTCCCGCGCCGCCGCCCCGCGTACGGGCGGTCCCCGCGCGTCCGGCCGGCGCCGGCCCGATCGGGAGGAAGGCCCGGAGCGGTCGTTCCGGCCCCGCGGGCCGAGATCTGACCCGGCTCTGGGGGGCGGCAGTGGGGCGCGCACCCCGCCTCGCGGGGTCACTGGGTCCGAGAGGCGCGAACCTCCACGACCACCCCGGCGCTCGCCGGCTCCCAAGGGCCGCCTGCCCGAAGACGGGTACACGGCCCGGGCCCCGCGACCACCCCGGCGGCCGACGACCGGCGCCCCCGGGGAGGGGCGCGTCAACCCGCGGCGACCCCGCGCGTCATCGGGACGGGACCAACCGGGTGAGGACTTCCGACGGGCGGGTCGAGCCGGGTGGGGAGGCGTGGCCCGACGCGGCGCGGTCGGCGTACGCCGTGACCCGCATCGTGACCGGGAGAGCCGCCCGCCTGACCGGGAGGGACGCCAGGGGCGCGGCCGTGCCGCGGAGAGCCCGCCGGCGCCGCCCGCCCGGTCATCGTTGCGAGCCACGGGTTCGGCGCCGCCTGGTCGTTCGACGCGGGCCCCGCGGGTGGTCGGCCCGGCGTCGGCGGTGCGGAAACGGGCGCCACGCCCGCGGGCCGCGCGTGTGCCCGGAGTCGTCAGAGAGGAGCTCGCCGCGCTCGGCACGCAGAAGCTGGCGGCCCATCTCGAGGCACGTCTCGCCGAGGCTTCCCGGGCCTACGCGCGGGACCGTTACTTCGAGTCGCAGGCGATCCTGCGGGAGATGGTGCGGACGGCCCCTGGGGTCGCGGCGGTGCGCGAGCTCTACGGCCTCACGCTCTACCGCCTGGGCAGCTGGAAGGGGGCCCTGCGGGAGCTGCGGGCCTTCGGCGAGCTCACCGGCTCGGTCGACCAGCTGCCGGTCGTCGCGGACTGCGAACGGGCCCTCGGCCATCACGCCCGGGTCGCCGAGATCTGGTCCGAGCTGAGAACGGCCGGGGCCGGCAGCGACGTGCTCGCCGAGGGGCGGATCGTCATGGCGGGCTCGCTCGCCGATCGCGGTCGGATCGACGACGCGATCGCGCTCCTGGGCCCGGCGGCCGCGCGCCAGGTGCGCGGCCCGCACGAGCGGCACGTGCGGCAGTGGTACCTGCTCGCCGACCTCTACGAGCGCAGCGGGGACGTCCCGCGGGCCCGTGAGCTGTTCGGGCGGGTCGTGGCGGCGGATCCGGAACTGTCGGACGCGGCCGAGCGGTTGGCCGGTCTTCGCTGACCAGCGGGGACACCGGCATCCAGCCCGCAGGCCGGCCGGCTCGCCCAGATGCAACTCACGACCGACCAACCGTTCCGCCGTCGCCCGATGGGCTCCCGTGGACTGCGCCCCGGGCCGCATCGGGCAGGTCAACTCCGTCACCGCTCCGGGCCGGGCCGACGACCGCGCCCCGGCGCTGCGCTCCACAGTCACCAACGACGGCGCCGGCGGGGTGGGCCCCATCGCCGGCGCAAGCCTTCCAGCGGCCAAGCGCCGAGGGCGGGGAGATGACCGGCGCCGCGCGACGACTTTTTGACCACACGCCCACCGGCGCCCAGAGGGGCTTGAACCGAAAACCAGAGGTGCTCCATTACGATGGGGCTTTGATCCGCGATGACTGACAGGCTCAGATGACAAAGCGCGCCGAACACCCGGCCGCGCACAAGGTCGAGACGCTCGAGAGCGTCGTGATCCGCTTCGCCGGCGACTCCGGCGACGGCATGCAGGTGACCGGGGACCGGTTCACGACCGAGTCCGCCGTCTTCGGCAACGACCTCGCGACGCTCCCCAACTTCCCGGCCGAGATCCGCGCCCCGGCGGGCACACTGCCCGGCGTCTCCGCCTTCCAGGTCCAGATCGCCGCCTACGACATCTTGACCCCAGGAGACGAGCCGAACGTGCTCGTCGCCATGAACCCGGCGGCGCTGCGGGCGAACGTCGCCGACCTCGCCAAGGGCGGGACGCTGGTCGTCAACTCTGACGCCTTCGACACCCGCTCGCTCGAGAAGGTGGGCTACGAGCGGAACCCGCTCGCCGACGGGAGCCTGTCGGGCTTCCGGGTCTACGAGATCCCGATGACCTCGCTCACGCTGAAGGCGTGCGAGCCGACCGGTGCCAAGCCGCGCGACGCCGAGCGGAGCAAGAACTTCTTCGCGCTCGGCATCATCTCGTGGCTGTACAACCGGCCGACCGAGACGACGCTCGAGTGGATCTCCTCGCGCTACGGGGGGAAGCCGCTTGTCGCCGCGGCGAACTCGCTGGCGTTCCGGGCGGGTTACAACTTCGGTGAGACGGCGGAGCTGTTCGACTCGTCCTACACCGTCCCCGCCTCCGTGCTCGGGCCGGGTGAGTACACGAACATCAGCGGCAACACCGCACTCGCCTGGGGGCTCCTCGCCGCCTCGCAGCGGGCGGGGCTCAGGCTTTTCCTCGGCGCCTACCCGATCACGCCCGCTTCGGACCTCCTCCACGAGCTCGCCAAGCAGAAGCACTTCGGCACGATCACGTTCCAGGCCGAGGACGAGATCGCCGGGGCCGGTGCAGCGCTCGGCGCCTCGTTCGGCGGCTCGCTCGGCGTCACGACGACGAGCGGTCCGGGGATCGATCTCATGGCCGAGACGATCGGGCTCGCCGTCTCCCTCGAGCTGCCGCTCGTCATCGTCGACGTCCAGCGCGGCGGGCCCTCGACGGGGCTGCCGACGAAGTCCGAACAGTCGGATCTGCTGCTCGCGATGTACGGGCGCCACGGCGAGGCGCCGGTGCCTATCGTCGCCGCCCGGACCCCCGGGGACTGCTTCGCCGCGGCGATCGAGGCGGTGCGGATCGCCCTCAAGTACCGCACGCCGGTGTTCCTGCTCTCCGACGGGTACCTCGCCAACGGCTCCGAGCCCTGGCTCGTGCCGGACCTTGAAGCGCTGCCGGCGATCGGCGTCGAGTTCGCCAAGGTTCCCAACCACGTCGGCCCCGACGGGAGCCCGTCGTTCTGGCCGTACCTGCGCGACCCCGCGACCCTCGCCCGCCCCTGGGCGGTGCCGGGCACGGCGGGGATGGAGCACCGGCTCGGCGGCATCGAGAAGGCCGACGGCTCGGGCGACGTCTCCTACGACCCAGAGAACCACGAGCGGATGGTGCAGCTGCGCCAGGCCAAGGTCGACGGCATCGCGGCCGACATCCCGCCGGTCACCGTCGACGACCCCGGCGGCGCCGAGCTGCTGGTCCTCGGCTGGGGCTCGACCTACGGGGCGGCGACCGCGGCCGTCGGGCGGATCCGGGCGCGGGGGATGCGGGTCGCCCAGGCGCACCTCGCGCACCTCAACCCGTTCCCGGCGAACCTGGCCGAGGTGCTCGGCCGCTACGGCCGGGTCCTCATCCCGGAGAACAACCTCGGCCAGCTGGCGCGACTCGTGCGCGCGGCTTTCCTCGTCGACGCCGTGACGTTGACGGGGATGAAGGGGCGCCCGTTCCGCATCGGTGAGATCGAACGGGCGATCGCCGACCTGCTCGCCGTCCCTTCCCCGGAGGAGGTGCACCCGTGACCGGCCCCGCGACGACCCGCAAGGACTGGTCGAGCGACCAGGAGGTGCGGTGGTGCCCGGGCTGCGGGGACTACTCGATCCTCGCCGCGATGCAGTTCCTCCTGCCCGAACTCGGCGCGCAACGCGAGAACACGGTCTTCGTCTCAGGGATCGGCTGCGCGGCCCGCTTCCCGTACTACATGAACACCTACGGGATGCACTCGATCCACGGCCGTGCGCCGGCGATCGCGACGGGGCTGGCGCTCGCCCGCCCGGACCTCGACGTCTGGGTGATCTCGGGCGACGGCGACGCGCTCTCGATCGGCGGCAACCATCTCATCCACGCCCTGCGGCGCAACGTGAACTTCACGATCCTCATGTTCAACAACGAGATCTACGGCCTGACCAAGGGGCAGTTCTCGCCGACCTCGGAGGTCGGCAAGGTGACGAAGTCGTCGCCGTTCGGCTCGCTCGACACGCCGTTCAACCCGCTCTCGGTCGCGCTCGGCGCCGAGGCGTCGTTCGTCGCCCGGACCCACGACCTCGACCGCAAGCACATGATGGAGGTTTTCCGGCGGGCCTACGAGCACGAGGGCTCGGCCTTCGTCGAGATCTACCAGAACTGCAACGTCTTCAACGACGCAGCCTTCGAGCGGGTGACCGGCAAGGACTCGCGGGCCGAGATGCTCATCCCGCTCGAGCACGGCAAGCCGATCCGCTTCGGCGCCGAGGGCGAGCACGGCGTCACGGTCCGGCCGGACGGGACGCTCGAGATCGTCGAGGTCGCCGAGGTCGGCGAGGACGCCCTCCTCGTCCACGACGAGACCCGCGAGAACCCGGCGGTGGCCTTCATGCTCTCGCGGCTCGCCCGCGGGCCCTACGAGCCGACACCGATCGGAGTCTTCCGGGCGGTCGAGCGGCCGCACTACGGGGCGCTGCTCCAGGCCCAGATCGAAGAGGTCGCGCGCCAGAAAGGCCGCGGGGACCTGGCGGCGCTATTGCGGTCCGGGACGACCTGGACGGTCGCCTGACCGGTGGCGGTTGGGCTCCTGGTCCCCTCGGCGACCGGGAGACGTTCGGCCGGCTCCACGTTCTCGGACCGCGTCCCACCCGCCGTCCGCGTGCCGCGGGCGCGCACCGGAGACGGTCCCGAGGAGCGCGCCGCTCGCTCCTGGCCCGCGGTTCCCGGTGCTCCTGTGGTCTACGCCCCCGAGGCAGGAAGCGCGCCCTAGGCGACGCCCGCCGGACCGGGTCCGGCGGCCAGTCCCCTCGCGAGCAACAGGCCCCCCATCAAGCCGGAATCCTGGCCGAGACCCGGCGGCGCGAGCACCTGACCCAGATCGGCGGCCTCCGGGAAGTACGAGGCGTCGAGCAGCCGGGAGGCCTCCGCTCGCAGGGCCTCCAGGAGCCCGGGGTGGCGCAGGACGCCACCACCGATGACGATCCGCTGCGGCCGGTAGAGGCAGAACAGGTTGTTGACGCCGAGCGCGAGGTACCTCGCCTCGAGCTGCCAGGCATCATCGTCTTCGAGTTGCGCCGCCGGGACCCCGTAGCGGGCCGCCAACGCCGACCCGGCCGCCAGACCCTCCCAGCAGCTCCCGTGGAAGTTGCAGGATCCCTGCCAGAGGTCCTCCGGCTGTTGGGGGATTCTCATGTGCCCCATCTCCGGGTGCCTGCCGGCGCGGATTACCTGGCCCGCCACGATCGCGCTGACGCCGATGCCCGTCCCGACCGTGACATACAGGACATCGTCGAGTCCGCGCGCCGCGCCGAAGGACCACTCCGCCAGGACCGAGGCCCTGACGTCGGTGTCGAGCGCGACCGGAACGCCCAGCGCCCTCGAGAGCTCGTCGCGCAGCGGGAACCCCTGCCAGCCGCGCTTCGGCGTCGTCGCCATCGTGCCGTTGGCCGGGTCGAGCGGCCCGAATGACGCCACGCCGACGGCGTCCAGCTGCCTGTGCTGCTGGGCGAACCAGCTCGCCAGCCCGGCGACCAACGCAGCCGGATCGTCCCCCGTTGCCAGGACGCCCTTCGCGACCAAGGTCTCCGAGTCGTCCCCCACGGCCGACTTGCAATTGGTCCCGCCGAGATCGACAGCGCCGAACCAACCCATGCCGCGTTCCCTCCTCGGCCATCGCGACGCGCCCGGCGCCGTCGATCACCTGCGTAACCCGATCCCTCGGAGCCTCATTCGGCGTCGCACACGTCTTGGCAGGACGGGGGTGCTTGCAGCGGCCCGGTCGGCAACTCAGTCTCCGTGACCGTTGCGACGAGGACAACGTAGTTTCCGGGCACGGCGATGCGGTGGACCCTTGCCAGGACCCGCCTCGTAATGCTCCACCAGCCGGTGCGCGCGGCCAAGCTCACCGACCGACAAGTCGGGTCGGGCGGTGACGGCGCGCTAGCTGGAGTGCGGCGCGCCGCCGTCCCGGAACCCGGCGATGGCCTCAGCCGGCTGCGGCCGGGCGAAGAGGAAGCCCTGGACCTGGTCACAATCGACCGACGCCAACGCGTCGGACTGGCCGGTCGTCTCGATCCCCTCGCCGACGACCAGCATGCCAAGCGCGTGGGACATCCCGGTGATGGCGTTGATGATCTCGCTGTCGCCGGTGCTCTGGCCGATCCGCTCGATGAAGCTCCGGTCGATCTTCAGAACGTCGACGCGCAGCCGCAGGAGGTGGGCGAGCGTCGAGTACCCGGTGCCGAAGTCGTCGACGGCCAGCCGGACCCCGTGCGCGGAGAGTGCCGCGAGCGTCTGCTCGACGCCGCCGGCATCGCCGTTGAGGGTGGTCTCGGTGATCTCCAGACACAGCCGTGACGGTTCGAGGCCGTGACGGGCGAGGATCTTGGCGACAGTTTCGGTGAAGTCCGGATCGACGAGCTCGCGGCCCGAGAGGTTGACCGCCATCGTGAAGTCGTCCGGCCAGCCGTCTTGGGCCAGCCACTCGGCGAGCTGACGGCAGGCCTCGTCCAGCACGAAGTTGTCGATGCGGCCGATGAGACCATGCTCCTCGGCCAGGTGGATGAATGCGTCCGGGGGGATCACCCCCTTCGTCGGGTGGCGCCAGCGGACGAGCGCCTCGACGCCGTGCAGCGTGCCGTCCTCGATCGAGAAGAGCGGCTGGTAGAGGAGGAAGAGCTGGGAGGCGTCGAGTGCCTGCCGGAGCTCGGACTCGAGCGCGAGGCTCACCGTCGCCTCGGCCCGCAGGGAGGGGGAGAAGACCTCGAAGCGGTTCTTGCCGGCGTCCTTGGCCCCGTACATGGCGGTGTCGGCATCCTGCAGGAGCTGACCGGGGTCCGCGTTCGGGTCGTCGGTGAGGACGATCCCTGCCGAGGCGGTCACCGTGAGGTCGAGGTCCCCCTCGACGAAGGGGTGCGCCACCGCCCGGATCGCCCGGTCGCCTAGCAGGCGTGGGTCGTCGTCATCGTGGAGATCCGTGCAGATCATGACGAACTCGTCCCCGCCGAGACGGGCGACGGTGTCGGCGCGGCGCGACACGGACGTGAGCCGCCGGCCGACCTCGCAGAGCACCTTGTCGCCGATGTCGTGGCCGAAGGAGTCGTTGATCTCCTTGAAGTTGTCGAGGTCGATGAACAACAGGGCGATCCGGCCGGGTCGGCGCTCGAGCGCCGTCAGCGCCTGGGAGAGCCGGTCCCGCAGTGCGACCCGGTTGACCAGTCCCGTCACGGAGTCATGGAGTGACTGGAAGGTGAGGGCCTGCTCGGCCACGATCTGGGCGGTCACATCCCGGGAAATCCCGAAGACGCCGATGGTTTCCCCCTCGCTGTCGCGCAGGGGGAACTTCGTCGTCAGCACCCAGCAGTCCGCGCGGTCCCGGTGCGTCTCTCGCTCGATCTTCCCGATCATCGGCTGGCCGGTCCGGATGATGCGCTGTTCGTCGTCGAAGGCGGCCTGGGAGTGCTCCTCGCCGAAGAAATCGAAGTCCGTCTTGCCGATGACGTCAGCCGCCGACAGCCCAGGCGCCTGATCTTCGAGGAACCCCCGGCTGACGAGGATGAAGTGACCCTCGCGATCCTTGAAAAAGATGTGCTCGCCGGGCAGCTCGAGCAGATTCTTCATGCACAGCTGCCTGATCGCCTCGCGCGAGGTCGGCACCTTCGGGCCGTCGGGACTCGACCTCGATCGTCCAGCCATAGCGATCCTCACAGGGTGCTACCAATCAAGCCTGGCGCGGTCCCATCGGAAAGGGAGCGAATCACAAGTAAACTAGCTTTTGCGGGTTGTCTGCTCGTCGATGCTCCCGTTCGCCGATGCTCACGGTGGGCTCCGCACAACGGGCCCCGAAACCGGCACGTCGCTCGGGCGGCGCGGTCAACGGTTCCCTTCCGGGGCAAGACTTCGTCGGGCGCGATCACTCGCTCGTCCCCGGCTCGTCGCTGAGCGACCGGAAGACGAAGCCGGTCCGGGGCTTCGGGTGGAAGTACGTCGACTTCGGGGGCATCCGGGCGCCCGCCTGGACCGTGCTGGCGAGCTGCTCGACGGTCACGGGCCGCAGGAGCACGGCGGCCTGGGCACGACCGTGTCGCACGGCGTCGATGACGCGGTCGGCACCGTGCTGGTAGCTCGTTCGGTGGTGGGGGAGCCCGGCGAGTGCATCGTCGACAGCTCGCGAGTCGGGCTCGATCCCTCCGGAGGGCCCGTTGGCTGACGGGAGGCACAGCCAGGTGCCGGTCGCGGTGACGAGCGCCGGTGCCCCTCTCGAGGCCACCGCCGCGGCAAGTGCCGCCGGCTCGTCTGGCCCGGGGACGAGCCGAAAGTGCCCGGCGAGCGCGTCGTGCCAGTCGAAGTTGTCCGGCAGGTCGGACACGAGCCGGTGGATGGCGCGCAGGGCGAGCTGGTCCGGGGCGAGCTCGGCGACGAAGGCCATGACGAAGTCGCAACCGCCAGGGGCGGCTGCGTTGCGGGTCCGGCATTCCGTGCGGTAGCGGCTCGCCGTCTCGTGGCGGTGGTGGCCGTCGGCGATGACGACCGGCGCCGGCGCGACGAGGTCCGTGATCGCGCCGATCGCCCGCTCGTCCTCGACCCGCCACATCTCGTGGGTCGTCGCCTCGTCGTCGGTGGCCGAGAGGTGCTCGACGGCGCCGCCGGTTGCGGCGGCGCAGGCGGCGGTCAAGCCCTTGGCGAGCGAGAGGCCCCAGATCGGCGAGCAGTTGACCTGACAGGCGCGCAGCAGGTCGAGACGGTCCCGGCCCGGGGCCGACATCGTCTGCTCGTGCGGCACGACGGCGCCGCCAAAGGGCTCGAGGCCGAGGGCGCCGATGACCCCGTTCGTCGCCCGTGGCTGCCCGGCCGAGTCGACGTATCCCATGCGGTAGACGTAGAACGACGGGGAGGGGTCGGCAACGAGCACCCCCTCGGCCCGCCAGGCGGCGAACAGGGCCGCGGCGGCCTCGTAACGGTCGAGACCGCGCGCCGCGTCGGCGGCGGGGAGCTCGACGTGGATCGAGTTGTAGGGGCTGCGTGCCGCGAGCCGGCTGCGCTCCTCGGCGTCGACGACGTCGTAGGGCGGCGCGATCAGGTCATCGAGCGGCGCGGCGCCGGCGCGGTAGCGCAGACCGCGGAACGCTGCGAACCGGGGCATGCACCTGCGTAGCACATCGCCCCTCCTGGACCGCCAATCGGCGACGCAGATGGCCTAGCCGATGCGGCGACGATGAGAAGATGACGTGGTGCCGGTGCCGCTTTCGATCCTCGTCGACCTCGACGGCGTCGTGTGGCGCGCCGAGGACCCGGTCTCCGGCGCGGCGGACGCGCTCGCCCGCCTCGTCGCCGCGGGGCACCGCGTCGCCTACTTCACGAACAACTCGTACCCGAGAGTCGCCGACAACGTGGCGAAGCTACGCGGGAGCGGTGTCGCGACGACCGCCGAGCTCGTCCTCTCGTCGGCACAGGCTGCCGCTTCGCTCGGCACGCCGGGTGAGCGGGCTCTCGTCGTCGGGGGCCCGGGGATCGTCGAGTCACTCGAGGTGCGGGGCCTGGTGGCCGTGGTGTGCGACGGGCCGGGGGAGAGCGCCGGGTTCGACCTCGTCGTCGTGGGGATCGACCCGGCGTTCGACTACGGGCGGCTCGCGCGGGCGATGGCCGCCGTGTGTGGTGGGGCGCGCCTCGTGGGCACGAACAGCGACCCGACGTACCCGACCCCGGCCGGCGAGCTGCCCGGGGGCGGCTCGATTCTCGCGGCGGTCGCCGCGGCGAGTCGCGCCGACCCGGTGGTGGCGGGTAAGCCCGAGGAGCCGGCGGCCGAGCTGGTGCGCCGCCGGCTTGGGCGCGTCGATCTCATGATCGGCGATCGCCTCTCGACCGACGGGGCGTTCGCGCGACGCCTCGACGCGGCGTTCGGGCTCGTGTGGTCGGGTGTGACCCCGGCCGACCACGGCCCGATCCACCCGGCGCCGGACCACGAGGCCGCCGACCTCGCCCGGCTCGCCGACGACCTGCTCGCAGGGCGGTTCCGTCTGCGGCCTCACTCCAAGTGATCGGCGGTACGCTGGGAGTATGGAAAAAGACACGGGCGGTAAGGAATCACTGAAGGACAGCGTCCGGCGTTACGTCGAGTCGACGGTCAACCTCTCCAAGATGAGCCGCGCTGATCTCGAGAAGATTGTCGGCGAGCTGTTGCACGGCGAGGGCAAGAATCGCGAGCGCGTCGAGGAGTTCCTCGACGACCTGCGGCAGCGCTCGAGGACGAGCGTCGACCGGTTCGCCGAGTTTGTCCGCGCCGAAGTACACCGGGAATTCGACTCGGTCTCCTCGACGCGCCGCGATGAGTTCGGCGAGTTTCTCGAGCGCCTCGTCGCGCTGGTCGGCGAGTACTTCGGCCCGCACCGCACCCGCCGTGCCGGCGCGCGTGCGGCGGGTCCGACCCCGGCCGAGAACGCGGCGGCCAAGTCCGCCGCCAGGAAAGACCCCGCCAAGAAGGCGGCCAAGGCCCCCGCTCGGAAAGCCCCCGCCAAGAAGGCCGCCGGGGCCACCCCGGTGAGGAAGACCGCGGCGAAGAAGGCCCCGGCCAAGAAGACCGCGGCCAAGAAGGCCCCGGCCAAAAGGGCCTGAGAGCGGAACAGCAGTCGTGACCCAGCGGGATCCGTGTCACGGGCCCCGGCGGGTCATTGCGGGCGCGACAAGGCGGTGCGCTACGGTGCGCGCAGACGAGGACGCCGTCGCCTGGCGCGTCCCGCCGCGAGGTTGACACCATGGGAAAGGATCCGTCGGCGCCCGCCCAGCGGCAGATCGCGCTCGCCGTCCACCCGCTTCGAAGCGAGGCGGCGGAGCTGGCGGCGCGGGTCCGGCGGTGGTGGGAGGAGCGCGGTTACGCCGTCGTCGACCTGGGCGAGACGGATCCGTCCGAAGTGGCATCGGACGAGACCTTCGACTTCGCCGTCAGCCTCGGCGGTGACGGGACGATGCTCCGGACCGTCCAGTTCACGATCGGACGGGGCATCCCCGTCCTTGGAGTGAACCTCGGGAGCCTCGGCTACCTCGCCCAGGTCGAGCCAGCGGGCATGGAGGCGGCGTTCGCCCGGCTTGTCGCGGGCGATTTCGAGGTCGAAGAGCGCATGGTCCTCGACGTCCGCGTCCGGCAGGCCGACGGCGGCGTCGTGACGGCGGTCGGGTTGAACGAGGCGAGCGTCGTGAAGACGACGCCTGGGCGCACGATCCGGCTCGACGTCGCGATCGCCGACCACCCGTTCCTCAGCTATGTCCTGGACGGTCTGGTCGTCGCGACGCCGACGGGGTCGACCGGCTACAACCTGTCGCTGCGGGGGCCGATCGTCTCGCCAGAGCTGCGCCTGCTCATCGTCACGCCGATCGCGGCGCACATGCTCTTCGACCGTTCGCTCGTCCTCGACCCCGCCGAGGTCGTGCGGATCGAGCCGAAGGACGGGCCGCTCGCGGTCCTCGTCATCGATGGCAGGACGGTCGTCGCGGTCGGCCCCGAGGACGTCGTCGAGGTCTCGGGCGCCGCCCGTTCGGCGCACGTCGTGCGGTTCGGGCCCCCGCAGTTCCACTCGATCCTGGGCGCGAAGTTCGGGCTCGGCGAGCGCTGACCGGAATCGTGCTCGGCGAACTGCGGGTCCGCGAGCTGGGGGTGATCGAGGACGTCGACATCGTCTTCGGCCCCGGGCTGACAGCGATCACCGGTGAGACCGGGGCCGGCAAGACCCTCGTCGTCGAGGCGCTGGAGCTGCTCGTCGGCGGGCGGGCCGACGCCTCGATCGTGCGCACCGGCGCCGAGGAGACGACGGTCGAGGGCCGCTTCGTCACGGGCGACGAGGAGACCATCCTCGCCCGCGTGGTCCCGCGCGCCGGGCGCTCGCGCGCCTCGATCGACGGCCGGATGGTGCCGCTCACGATGCTCGAGGAGGCCGGTCGCGACCTCGTCGACCTCTACGGGCAGCACGCCCACCAGTCACTCCTGCGCCCGGCGATGCAGCGGGCGGCGCTCGACCAGTTCGCCGGGGTCGACCTCGGGCCGGTGCGGGAGTTGCGCCACGAGGTCGCCGACTGCGAGGCCGAACTCGCCGCTCTCGGCGGCGACGAACGCCAGCGCCAGCGCGAGCTCGACCTGTTGCGCTTCGAGGCCGCCGAGATCACCGCGGCGGCGATCACCTCGGCCGACGAGGACGTGCGACTCGAGACCGAGGAGGAGACGCTGCGGGCGGCCACCGCGCTGCGCGAGGCGGTGACCTTGGCCTACGAGACGCTCGAGGGCGGAGCGCGGCCCGGCGCGCTGACCGATCTGGGCGTGGCGCTCGAGGCGCTCGGTCACCAAGACCTGCTCGCCGCCTTCGCCGGGCGGCTGCGCGGGCTCGTCACGGAGCTCGCCGACCTCTCGACGGAGCTGCGACGTGCCGCCGAGACCTTCGAGGAGGACCCGGAACGCCTCGAGGAGGTCCGGGCCAGGCGGCAGCTACTGCGGAACCTCGTGCGCAAGCACGGCGACGACGTGGCTGACGTGCTCGCCGCGGCCGAACGCATCGCCGCGCGGGTGCGCGCCATCGAGGACACCGACGCCCGGCGGGCCGAGATCGAGGCGCGCCGGGACCAGCTCGGCGACGCACTCGTCGCGGCCGAGAGGCTCGTCGGCGACGCCCGCCGTGCCGCCGCGGGGCGGCTCGCCACGACGGTCGAGGGCCACCTGCACAGCCTCGGGCTGCGCCGCGCGCGCCTCGGCGTCGTCGTGCCGCCCGACGGGCTCGGTGACGAGGTCGAGTTCTTGCTGGCCGCCAATCCCGGCGAGGCGGCGCTGCCGCTCGCCAAGGTCGCCTCCGGCGGCGAGCTCGCCCGGGCGATGCTCGCCCTGCGGCTCGTGCTGACTTCGATGCCACCGACGCTCGTCTTCGACGAGGTCGACGCCGGAATCGGCGGCGAGGCGGCGCTGGCGGTGGGGGCGTCGCTCGCCGAGCTGGGCGCCGACCACCAGGTGCTCGTCGTCACGCACCTCGCGCAGATCGCGGCGTGTGCGGACAATCACCTCGTCGTCGAGAAACGGGAGGAGAAATCGCGCACGATCGCCCGGGTGCGCCCCGTGGCTGGTCACGAGCGCGTGGTCGAACTCTCGCGGATGCTCTCGGGACACCCCGAGAGCGAGTCTGCCCGTGAACATGCCGCCGAATTGCTGGAAAAGGTGGGTGCGCGCCGGTTCGGGTGAGGGTCGGGGCCGGGTCCGCGTCGCATCCGGGCGGGACCTGTAGCGTTAACGCGGCCGATCAGCGGAGGATGACGTGGCGAAGTTCGTTTTCGTGACCGGGGGGGTGTCGAGCTCCCTCGGGAAAGGGCTCGCCGCCTCCTCTCTGGGTCGATTGCTGAAGTCCCGTGGTCTGCGGATCACGATGTGCAAGCTCGACCCGTATATCAACTTCGACCCGGGGACGCTCAACCCGTTCGAGCACGGCGAGGTCTTCGTGACCGACGACGGCGGCGAGACCGACCTCGACCTCGGGCACTACGAGCGGTTCATCGACGAGACCCTCTACCGGATCTCCAACTCGACGACCGGGCAGATCTACTCGGCGGTGATCCAAAAAGAGCGCCACGGTGACTACCTGGGCAGGACCGTCCAGGTCATCCCGCACATCACCGACGAGATCAAGGAGCGGATCAAGCGCCTCGCCACCGACGAGATCGACGTCGTCATCACCGAGATCGGAGGGACGGTCGGCGACATCGAGATCGTGCCCTTCCTCGAGGCGATCCGGCAGTTCCGCCACGACGTCGGGCGCGAGAACGTCTGCTACGTCCACCTCACCCTCGTGCCGTACCTCGCGCCCTCGGGCGAACTGAAGACGAAGCCGACCCAGCACTCGGTCACCGAGCTGCGCAGCCGCGGCGTCCAGCCCGACGTCATCGTCACCCGCTCGGCCCGGGAGCTGAACGAGGGGCTGAAGCGCAAGATCTCGCTGCTGTGCGACGTACCGATCGAGGCGGTCATCTCCTCGGTCGACGCGAAGTCCATCTACGAGATCCCGCTGTTGCTCCACGAGGAGGGCTTCGACAACGTCGTCTGCGAGACACTGAAGCTCGACGGGCCGGGCACGACGATCGACCTTTCGAAATGGGAGTCGATTGTCGAGCGCGTGGCCTCGGCGACGGAGACCGTGCGGGTCGGCATGATCGGCAAGTACGTCGGGCTCCCCGACGCCTACCTCTCCGTCGTCGAGTCGCTCCACCACGGGGGCTTTTTCCACGACGTGGGGATCGAGATCGAGTGGATCGAGTCCGAGACGGTCGAGGGGCCGGTCGTCGAGGCGGCCCTCGGCGGCCTCGACGGGATCGTCATCCCCGGCGGCTTCGGCGTGCGCGGGATCGAAGGCAAGATCGCCGCCGCCAAGTACGCCCGTGAGCACGATCTGCCGTGCCTGGGCCTGTGCCTCGGGCTCCAGGTGATGGTGGTCGACTACGCGCGCAGCATCCTCGGGCTCGCCGGGGCGAACTCGCGCGAATTCGACGCCGCGACCCCGTACCCGGTGATCGACCTGATGGACGAGCAGACCGGCGTCACGGACCTCGGCGGGACGATGCGGCTCGGTGCCTACGTCGCCCGCCTGGAGGAGGGTTCCCAGGTCGCGGCGATGTACGGCGAGACGACGGTGAGCGAGCGGCACCGGCACCGCTACGAGGTGAACAACCGCTTTCGCCAGCGCCTCGAGGATGGCGGGCTGCGGCTCTCGGGCACGTCACCCGACGGTCGCCTCGTCGAGTTCATCGAGCTGCCGGGGCACCCCTTCTTCATCGGGACCCAGGCGCACCCCGAGTTCAAGAGCCGTCCGGACCGGCCGCACCCGCTGTTCCGGGAGTTCGTCGGGGCGGCGGTCGCACGCGCCAAGGCACGGAACCCGCACCTTTTCGAGGTCGGGCTCGATGCCGTCTCCTGACCAGGGTTTCCGCCAGGTCGGCGAACGCGAGCTGCTCGCCACCTCGTACCTGCGCTTCGTCGCCGGCGGTTTCGTCGATCCCGACGGAAGGCCCTTCGAGCGTGAGATCGTGCGCCACCCCGGGGCGGTCTGCATCGTGCCGGTGGAGGACGACGGGTCGGTCCTCATGATCCGCCAGTTCCGGGGCGCCCTCAACCGGGTGATCCTCGAGATCCCCGCCGGCAAGCTCGACGTGCCGGGCGAGCCGCTCGAGGACTGCGCCCGCCGCGAGCTCGTCGAGGAGGTCGGCCGGGTCGCCGGCCGGTTCGAGGAGATCGGCACCTTCTACAACTCGCCCGGCTTCAACGACGAGCTGACGACGTGCTTTCTCGCCGGGGAGCTCTCGCCGGTCGAGCGCGCCACCCAGGGCATCGAGGAGCACTTCATGACGCTCGAGAAGGTGCCGCTCGCTAGCGTCTGGGACCTCGTCGAGTCCGGTGAGCTCGTCGACGCGAAGACGATCATCGCCTGCGCGCTCGCGTTGCGCGCCCGCGTCGCCGCGCGCCGGCACGCCCTAGGGCCGGGCCGCGTACCGTGGCGTCCGGGGCTCCCCTGAGCGCCGACGCCGAGGAGTACCTGTCGTACCTCGCGGTGGAGCGGGGCCGCGCCGCGAACTCGATCGTCGCCTACCGGCGCGACCTTGCCTCCTACGAGCGCTACCTCGCCGGGCGGGCGCTCGGGCTGCGCGACGTCACCCCAGCCGTCCTCGACGGGTACCTCGCGGCCCTGGGTGACGCCGGGCTCGCCGCCTCGTCGCGGGCCCGGGCGCTCGCCGCGATCCGCGGCCTGCACGCCTTCTGCCTCGACGAGCGGGGGGCACCCACCGACCCGACGGGCGAGGTCGAGGGCCCGCGCGTCCCCGAGGGGGTCCCGAAGGCCCTCACCGAGGCCGAGGTGGAGCGGCTGCTCGGCGCGGTCGCCGGCGACGAGCCCCGCTGCCTGCGGGACCGGGCGATCCTCGAGCTCCTCTACGCGACCGGGATCCGCATCTCCGAGCTCACCGGGCTGTCGATCGCCGACCTCGACGCCTCAGGCGGCGTCGTCCGCGTCCTCGGCAAGGGCTCCAAGGAGCGCATCGTCCCGGTCGGCCGCTGCGCGCTGCGCGCGCTCGCGGCCTGGCTCGGCCCGGCCGGCAGGCCGCGGATCTCGGGGGGGCGGACGCCAGGGCGCGGCGACGCCCAGGCGATGTTCATCTCGACGCGGGGGCGCCGGATGAGCAGGCAGGCCGTCTGGACGGTCGTCAACACGGCGGCGCGCCGTGTCGGGCTCGGGGACCGGGTCACGCCGCACGTGCTGCGCCACTCGTTCGCGACGCACCTCCTCGACCACGGCGCGGACATCCGGGTCGTCCAGGAACTTCTCGGCCACGCCTCCATCACGACGACCCAGGTGTACACGAAGGTCTCCCAGGAGCACCTCCGGCGGGCCTACCTCGCGGCCCACCCCCGTGCCCGCCGCCGCCCCGCCGGGGGCGCGAGGGCCTGAGGGGAGCGTCCGGACGCCTCGAGTAACTGATCGGTGCGCCCGAGAACTAGTCTGTCCACCGTGACCAACGAGGCGCAGACTGTCGACTACCGCGGGCTGCTGGAGGCCGAGCGCGCCTTGCTGGAGAGTCAGCTGACCGAGCTCGGGTTCGCGACCCAGACGAGCACCGGTTTGTCCTACGACTCGAACTTCGCCGACTCGAGCCAGGTCACCGCCGAGCGCGGCGAGACCGAGGCGCTGGTCGCCGAGCTGCGCAGCGCGCTCGGCGAGGTCGAGCACGCCCTCGCCAAGGTCGAGGCAGGCACCTACGGCAAGTGCGAGAAGTGCGGGCAGCCGATCGCCCCGGCGCGCCTTGAGGCCAAGCCGGCGGTCCGCACCTGCATCGCCTGCGCGAACGCCCGGCGCTGACACCCCCGGCGTGTCGCTGACCCACGAGGCACGAGTCGCGCGCTTTCACCGCGAAGGACCCTGGGTCCTCGCCGGGCTGGCGATCCTCGTCGCCATCGTCTTCGAGGCGGCACGGCACCACGCCCTGCACAGCGAGGAGCTGCTGTTCTTCGTCGTCCTGATCCCGACGATCATCCTCCACGAGGTCAGCCACGGCGTCGTCGCCTACTGGTGCGGCGACGACACCGCCAAGCGCGCCGGGCGGCTGACGCTCAACCCGATCCGCCATGTCGACCCGATCGGCACGGTGCTGCTGCCGATCCTGCTCCTCGTGACAACGCATTCGGCGTTCGGCTGGGCCAAGCCCGTCCCGGTCCGCGTCGACCGGCTCCGTCACCCGCGCAACCAGGCGGTGCTCGTCGGGCTCGCCGGGCCGGCGACGAACATCATCCTCGCCCTGGCGGCCGGGTTCACCTTCCATGCCGTCGCCAACCTCACGAGCCTGAGTGGCGACATCACGCGGTGGCCGCTAGGCGACGAGGTCCTGTTCCTGTTCGGCGTCGTGAACGTGATCATCGCCGTGTTCAACCTGATCCCGATCCCGCCGCTCGACGGCGCCTCCGTCGTCGAGTGGTTCCTGCCCCGCGAGTGGTTGCCCCAGTACTACCGGCTCCGGATGCTGTCGCTCGTCTTCGTCCTCATCCTCGTGTTCGCCGCCCCGGGCGCGCTCGACAGCCTGTTCAACTTCGGCACTGAATGGTGGGGACGCCTCGTCGGCATCGGGCCGGTGCTCTTCTAGTCAGGCTTTCCCCGGCGACGACGGTGAGCGCCCAACGAGGCCGATGGCACGCTGGGCGCGCTCGAGCGTGACGGCGGCGATCTGGCGGGCCTGGTCGGCGCCCTGCTCGAGGATCGTGGCGAGGGCGCCCGGGTCGCGGGTGAGCTCGACGTAGCGCTCGCGCACCGGGCGGAGGAGCTCGACGACGGCTCCGGCGGTGTCGGCCTTCAGGGCGCCGTAGCTGTCGTAGCGGGCGGCGGCGGCCGCCGGGGACTCCCCGGTGGCGGCGCAGAGCAGCTCGAGGAGGTTCGAGACACCAGGCTTGGCCTCGCGGTCGTAGCGGACCTCGGTCTCGGCGTCGGTCACGGCGCGGCGGATCTTCTTGTCGATCTCGTCGGGCGGGTCGTCGATCGAGATCGTGCCGGCCGGCGAGGTGGCGCTCTTGGACATCTTGTTCTCGGGGTGCTGGAGGTCCATCACCCGGGCGCCGACCCGTGGCAGCTCGATCTCTGGCACGACGAAGGTCTCGCCGTAGGAGGCGTTGAAACGCATCGCGAGGTCGCGGGTGAGTTCGATGTGCTGGCGCTGGTCGTCGCCGACGGGGACCCGGTCGGTGTCGTAGAGCAGGATGTCGGCCGCCATGAGGACGGGATAGGTGAAGAGCCCGGCGCGCACGGCGGCCTGCCCGCGGGCCTTGTCCTTGAACTGCGTCATCCGCCCGAGCTCGCCGTACGAGGCGGTGCACTCCAGCAGCCAGGAGAGCTCGGCGTGCTCGGCGACGTGGCTCTGCAGAAAGATCGTGCAGGCCGCGGGGTCGAGCCCCGCCGCCAGCAGCCCCGCCGCCGTCTCGAGGGTGCGGCTGCGCAACTGGTCGGGTGAGGTCTCCTGGGTGAGGGCGTGCAGGTCGACGACACAGAAGACGCCGTCGTCCACCTTCTGGCCCTCGACCCACTGGCGGAAGGCGCCGATGTAGTTGCCGAGGTGGAGCGAGCCGGACGGCTGGACGCCAGAGAAGATCCGTGCCATGAACAAAACTTAGTGGGCGGGCCGGGGCCGACTGGACCGTTCACCATGCGGGGCGACGGCGACGGTAGCGTGCAGACGTGACCTACGAAGTCCATCTCGACGTGTTCGATGGGCCGTTCAGCCTGCTCCTGCAGCTGATCTCGGCCCAGGAGGTCGAGATCTACGAGGTCAAGCTGTCCCAGATCGTCGACGCCTTCGTCGCCGAGATGAACCGCGCGAAGACCGTCGACCTCGAGGTCTCGACCGAGTTCCTCCTCATCGCGGCGACTCTCGTCGAGCTGAAGTGCCACCGCCTGATCCCCGGCCGGGACGACCTCGACCTCGAGGAGGAGCTCGCCCTCTACGAGGCCCGGGACTACCTGCTCGCCCGGCTCGTCGAGTGCCGGACCTTCACCTCGGCCGCGGCGACCCTCGCCGCCCTCGAGCAGGCGGCCTCGCGCTCGGTCGCCCGCCGGGCCGGGCCGGACGAGCGCTTCGTCGAGGTGGTTCCCGACCTGCTCGCCGGCGTGACGGCGGCGCGGCTCGCCGAGGTCGCCCGCTGGGCGCTCAGCGCCCGGCCGGCACCGGTGATCGGCGACGCCCACGTGCTCGCCGACGAGGTGAGCGTGGCGGCGACGATCCTCGACGTGGCCTCCGAGCTCGCCACGCGCGGCCAGGCGTCGTTCCGCGAGCTCACCGCCCGCCTGCCGTCGACGGCGCACGTCGTCGCCTGCTTTCTCGCCGTCCTCGAGCTCTACAAGCAAGAGCTCGTCGAGCTCGACCAGGCCTCCACATTTGGCACCCTGACGGTGCGCTGGACCGTCTCTCCCGACCGCGTCCCCCAGGTGACCGGCGACCTCGACGACTCGGATCTCGCCGCCGAGACGACCCCGTGAGCCCGTTCCCGCCCGCATGGCGCGCCGAGGCCGCCGCCATCGAGGCGGTCCTCACCGTCGCGACCGATCCCGTGCCCGCGGGCCTGCTCGCCGAGCTCCTGGAGGTGCCCGTCGAGCGGGCCGACGAGCTCTGCGCGGCCCTGCGGGTCGCCTACGAGGAGGAGGAGCGCGGATTCGAGCTCGTCCGGGTCGCCGGCGGCTACCGGCTGCAGAGCCACCCCGCCTACCGCGGCTATGTCGAGCGGTTCATCCTCGACGACGCGCCGCACCGCCTCTCACCGGCCGCCCTCGAGACGCTCGCCATCGTGGCGTACAAGCAGCCGATCTCGCGCGGCCAGGTGGCGGCGATCCGCGGCGTGAACTGCGAGGGGGTATTGCGCCTCCTCACCCTGCGCGGCTACGTCGAGCCGGTCGGCCGTGACGACGGCCCGGGACTGGCGATCCTTTTCGGGACGACGACGGCGTTCCTCGAGCGGCTCGGACTCGACTCGCTCGCCGACCTGCCCCCGCTCGACGGCTTCGTGCCGGACGCCGGCATCGTCGAGGGCCTGGAGAAGGCGTTGCGCGCGGGCCCGGTGGAGTGACCTCCGACCCCCCGGGGGGCGTCCGCCTGCAGAAGGTGCTCGCCCGGACCGGCTTCGGCTCGCGACGCTCGGCCGAGGTCCTCATCGAGGCGGGGCGGGTGACGGTGAACGGCGAGACCGCCCGGCTCGGCCGGCGCGTCGAGCCCGGGCGCGACCGGGTCGCCGTGGACGGCGTCGAGGTGGGGATCCTGCCGGGGCTCGTCTACTGGCTCGTCAACAAGCCCGCCGGGGTGGTGACGACGGCGCGTGACCCGGAGGGGCGCCCGACGATCCTCGACCTCGTGCCCGCCGAACCCCGCGTCTTCGCCGTCGGGCGGCTGGACTTCGCGACCGAGGGCCTCATCATCTGCACGAACGACGGCGATCTCGCGCAACTCCTCGCCCACCCGAGCCACGGCGTCGACAAGGAGTACCTCGCCGAGGTGGAGGGTGACCCCGCGCCGGCGGCGCTGCGGGCGCTGCGCGAGGGTGTCGAGATCGAGCCGGGCGTCGTCACGGCGCCGGCGAAGGTCGCGCGCCGGGGGCCCGGCGTCGTGCGGATCGTCATCCACGAGGGCCGCTACCACCAGGTGCGCCGGATGTGCGAGGCGGTCGGCCACCCCGTGCGGCGTCTCGTGCGGACGCGGCTCGGGCCGATCTCCGACGACCGCCTCGTCCCCGGGCAGTTCCGCGAGCTCGCGGCGCACGAGGTGCGGGCGCTCCGCGAGGCCGCGAGCCGGGCGGGCAGGAGCGGCGGGATCGGCACTGAGTAGGCTGCGGAGCCGATGGCGGTCGTGCTGCGAGCGGTCCGGGGCGCGACGACGCTCGACGCCGACACCGAGGACCAGGTGCGCGAGCGCGTCGGCGCGCTCGTCACCGCGATCCTCGAGCGCAACGGGCTCCGGCCCGAAGACCTCGTGAGCGCGGTCTTCTCCGCCACCGGCGACGTCCGCTCCGCCTACCCGGCGACGGCGGCGCGGGCGGTGGCGGGATTCGCCGACGTGCCGTTGCTCGGCTGCCGGGAGATGGACGTCGCGGGGGCGATGCCCCGCTGTATCCGGGTCCTCGTCCACTGCTACACGGCGCGGGCGGCCGATGAGATCCAGCACGTCTACCTCGAAGGCGCGGCGTCGCTCCGCCCCGACCTCGTCAGTTGAGCAGGCCCGCGATGCCTGCTGGACACCCCATCCCGGCCCGCGGCAGGCGGCTCACCGGGCGACCTGACGGTCGCCGGGCATGAGCGGCGCCCCACCGGAGGCGGCGAGCTTCGCGGCGTCGGGCCCTTTGCGCGGGGTCGTCCGGGTACCCGGGGACAAGTCGATCGCCCATCGTGCGCTGATCTGTGCCGCGCTGGCGTCGGGGACGTCGCGGCTGCGGGGCCTGCCCCGGGGCGGCGACGTCTCCCGGACGCGGGCGGCCCTCGGGGCGCTCGGCGTGTATTTCGACGCCGACCGCGTCGTCGGCGGGCGGGAGCGCCTGCGCGAGCCGGACAGGCCGATCGACCTCGGCAACTCCGGGAGCGCCGTGCGGCTCCTCGCCGGGGTCTGCGCGACCCTGCCGTTCCGGTGCGTCCTCGACGGCGACGCCTCGGTGCGCCGCCGCCCGATGGACCGCGTCGTTCGGCCCCTGCGGGCGATGGGCGCGGCGATCGAGGGCGCCGACGACGCATTCCACGCCCCCCTCACGGTGCACGGCGCGCGCCTCACCGGGATCGACTACACGCTGCCGGTGCCGTCGGCCCAGGTGAAGGGGTCGATCCTCTTCGCGGGCCTCGACGCCGACGGGGAGACCGTCGTGCGCGAGGCGGTGCCGACGCGGCGGCACAGCGAGGAGTTGCTGGCGCGCTGTGGCGCGGCGATGGAGGTCGACGACGGCGCCGCCGGCTACGCGGTGCGACTGCGGCGCAGCAGCCTCGTGCCCTTCGAGGTCGACGTCCCCGGCGATCCGTCGCAGGCGGCGTTCATCGCCGTCGCGGCGACGCTCGTGGCCGGCAGCGAGGTGCGCATCGAGCACGTCTACACCGGCCCGGGCCGTTGCGGCTTCGTCGCGGTGCTGCAAAGGATGGGGGCGGCGATCGAGGTCGTCCCGCGGGACGCGACGACCGGGGACCTGATCGTGCGCCACGCCGCGCTCGGCGCGACGGCGATCGAGGGCGACGAGATCCCCTCGCTCATCGACGAGCTGCCGGTGCTGGCCGTGGCGGCGGCCTTCGCCGACGGGGTGACGACGATCCGCGGCGCCGGCGAGCTGCGGGTGAAAGAGAGCGACCGCATCGCGACGATGGCCGCCGAGCTGGCCGCCCTCGGCGTCCGCGTCGAGGAGCTCCCCGACGGCCTCGTGATCCGGGGCGGGTGCGCGCCGCAGGGCACGGTGCACTCCCACGGGGACCATCGGGTGGCGATGGCGCTGGCGGTGGCGGGGCTCGGCCCGTCCGGTGCGGTACGAATCGAGGAGTTCGGGGCCGCGGCGGTGTCGTGGCCCGGATTCATCGACGACCTGAGGAGCCTGGCGTGCCGCTGATCGCGATCGACGGGCCGGGTGGCGCCGGCAAGTCCTCGGTGGCGGCGGCGCTCGCCGCCAGGCTCGGCGTGGAGCGTCTCGACACCGGGGCGATGTACCGCGCCGTGACCTGGTGCGCACTGCAGCGCGGGATCGCGACCGACGACGAGGTACGCCTTGGCGAGCTCGCCCGCGACCTCCACCTCACCGTCGCCGAGCGCGTGACCGTCGACGGCGAGGACGTCACCGGGGCGATCCGCTCGCCCGAGGTCGACGCCGCGGTGAGCGCCGTCTCGGCGCTGGCCGCGGTGCGCCGCGCCCTGGTCGCCCGCCAGCGCGCCTGGGTCGCGACGCACCACTCGGGTGTGCTCGAGGGGCGGGACATCGGCACGGTCGTCATCCCGGACGCGCCGGTGAAGGTCTTCTTGACGGCGACACCGGCCGAGCGCGCCCGCCGCCGGGCGGCCGACCAGGCCACGCCGACGGGCCCGCGCGACGTTGCCGTGGTCGCGGCGGAGATCGGGGCCCGCGACCGGCTCGACTCGATGCGGGAGGTCTCGCCGCTCGTCCCGGCCGAGGACGCCGTCGTCATCGATTCGACGGGGCGGTCCATCGAGTCGATCGTCGACGAGATCGCCGCCCTCGCGGGGGCCGAGGCGGCGAGCCCGCCGGAGGCGGGCCCCCGCCCGGTGCGGCCGATCTCGCGCCGGGTGCGCTGGTTCTACTTCGTCTGCCGGGGCATCGCGGTGACGGCGGGGCACATCTTCATGCACGGCCCGATCGTCGGCGCCGAGAACCTGCCCCGGTCCGGGCCGTTCCTCGTCGCACCGCTGCACCGCTCCGACATCGACTTCCTGATGGTCGCCCGCATCACGAGGCGGCGGATGCGGTTCATCGCGAAGTCCGGGATCTTCGTCAACCGCCAGTTCAACTGGCTGATCGAGACGCTCGGCGCCTTCCCCGTCGACCGGCAGGCGACCGACCGGGAGGCGTTCAACCGGGCCCTGCAGATCCTCATCGCCGGCGAGCCGCTCGTCATCTTCCCCGAAGGGACCCGCAACACGGGTCCGACGATCGGCCCGACCCGCGAGGGGGCGGCCTACCTGGCGCTGCGCGCCGGGGTGCCGCTCGTCCCCGTCGGGCTCGCCGGCACGGACGCGGCGCTGCCGCGGGGCAAGGTCCGCCCGCGGTTCGCCCGGGTCGCCTGCGTGGTCGGCGAGCCGATCATGACCGGGGTCGAGCACCACGCCGGCGAGGGCCGTTCCCGGGTCCCGCGCTCCGCGGTCCACGCCCTCACCGGCGAGCTGCGCCGCGCCATCCAGCAACTGAGCGACCAAGCCGCGGCCATCGTCGCCGGCCGCTAGCGTCTCGCCCCGATCCCCCGGTGGTTGCCGACCGAAAGGAGACGCCGTGCACGTCGTCGTGACAGGAGGTTCCGGGTTCATCGGACGCCACGTCGTCAGCCGTCTTGCCGCTCGCGGCGACGAGGTCGTCGTCGTCGACCTGAAGCCCTTCCCGTCGTCCGAGGTCGCCTGCGTCGTCGGCGACCTGCGTGATCCCGAAGTCGTCGCCCGTGCCGTCACCCCGGGCACGGACAGCGTCGTCCACCTGGCGGCGATCACCTCGGTGCTGCTGTCCGCCAAGGACCCGCACGCCGTCTTCCAGACGAACGTCGACGCCACGGAGCTGCTCCTCGAGCGCTGCCGGGAGCTCGGCGTCGGGCGCTTCGTCTTCGCCTCGACGAACGCCGTCGCTGGCAACGTGGGAAGCGTCACGATCGACGAGGCCGTGCTGCCGCGCCCCCTCACGCCGTACGGCGCGACGAAGGCGGCGGCCGAGATGCTGCTGTGCGCCTACGCGGCGAGCTACCAGATGAGCACCGTCGCCCTGCGCTTCACCAACGTCTACGGCGCCGGCATGCAGACCAAGGACAGCGTCGTCGCGCGGCTGATGCGCTGCGCGCTGGGAGGTGGCGCGATCCAGATCTACGGCGACGGCGAGCAGAGGCGCGACTACGTCTACGTCACCGACGTCGTCTCCTCGATCGAGCTCGGCCTGGCGCTTCCCGCCCCCGACACGCTGACGATCGGCGGGGGCAAGTCGGTCTCGATGAACGAGCTGTGGCAGACGGCCCGGGCGGTCACCGGGGTCGAGATCGCGGCCGAGCACGTGCCCGCCAAGCCCGGCGAGATGCCGGCGGTCGTCGTCGACACGAGCCACGCCAGAAGCCTCGGCTTCGCGCCGAGCTTCGAGCTCGACTCGGGGCTCGCGGCGACCTGGGAGGACTTCCGCCGGAACGGCCCCAGCACGCCGGCCTAGGAGCGGCGGGCCCGCCTCTCCCGCCACCAGGTGCGGACGAGCACGCGGGTGAAGCGGTAGCCGTAGACGAGGTTGCCGCCCTTTTTCGAGTGGCCCGACGCCCGCGCGAGCATCGTCACCGGGCGCTCGGCGTAGCGCGCCCCGCCCATCAGCGCCCCGATGAGCAGCTCGGACGACTGGTACTGCGGCTCGGCGAGGGTGAGGCGCTCCGCGAGGTCCGCCCGCATGGCCCGGATCGGGTTGGCGACGTCGGTCACCTTGGTCCCCGTGAGCCTCGTGATGACGACCGAGAAGAACACGATCCCGAAGTTGCGCACCAGGTCGGCCGACTCGGTGCGGCCGAGCCGGCGCGACCCCGTGACGAGGTCGGCCTCGCCGGCGAGAACCGGCGCGAGCACGACGGCGAGGTCCGCGGGGTCCGTCTGGCCGTCGGCGTCGGCGGTCACGAGGTAGCGGGCCCCGTGCTCGGCCGCGACCCGGTAGCCGAGCCGGAGGGCCGCGCCCTGGCCGCGGTTCACCGGGGCGACGATGGCGTAGTGGCCCGACTTGCGCACGATCTCGGCTGTGCCGTCCTCCTCGCCGTCGACGACGACGAGGAACGAGATCGGCTCGCCGCACAGCTCGGCGGGGAGGGCGTCGCAGACCCGGCCGATGTTCTCGGCCTCGTGGTAGGCGGCGGCGACGACGACGATCTGGGCGAAGGCGGGGTCCCCGTGGGCGGCCCGGAACTCGGCGAGCGCGACGGAATCGATGAGCTCGTCGGTCGCCCGGCGGCGGCGGATCTCTCGGGGGTTCATGGGGTGATGCCTTTCAGCTCTCGGGGGCGTCGCCGGGCAGGCTAGTGGCCGCGTCAGCCGCCGGCGGCGACACGCCCGGTGAGCATGCGCGCCGCGGGGACCTCGCGGTCCTCGACCGCCGGCGGCTGGCCGGCGGCCGGCCGACCGAGCGCGACCTGGGCGGCGGACCACACCGCCCGGAGCAGGTCGCGCAGTTCCGGCGGGGGAGGGAAGTACTCCTCCTCGTCGATCGAGGCGACGACCTCGACACCGGCCCGCGGTGCCAGCCGGCGGACGACGTCGTCGACGAGCCACTCCGGGGCCGACGCCCCGGCGGTCACGCCGACGATGCCGGTGAGGTCATCGGGCAGCTCGTCCGCCGCGTTCACGCGCAGCACCCGTCGGCAGCCCGTCGCCGCGGCGACGTGGGTGAGCGAGACGGTGTTCGACGAGTTGGCGGAGCCGATGACGATGACGGCGTCGCAGCGCCCGGCGATCGCCCGCAGCGCGGCCTGGCGGTTCGTCGTCGCGTAGCAGAGGTCCGAACGCCCCGGCATCCACAGCTCCGGAAAGCGCTCCTTGGCCCGGGCGGCGATGCCGGACCACTCGTCGTGCGGCAGCGTCGTCTGGGCGAGCAGCGCCACGGGGGTGTCGACGGGACCGAGGTCGTCGACGTCGCGCTCGGCCTCGACGAGCCGCACGGCCGCCGGCGCGACGGCCATCGTCCCGATGGCCTCCTCGTGGCCGGCGTGGCCGACGTAGACGACGGTGTAGCCCTTGGTGGCGCGGACCTTCAGCTCGTGGTGGACCTTGGTGACGAGGGGGCAGACGGCGTTCACGACCGGGCGGTTGTGCGCCGAGGCGGCCGCCTCGACCTCGGGGGCCGAGCCGTGGGCCGAGAGCATGAGGGGTGCGCCGGGGGGGACGTCGTCGACTTGGTCGACGAAGATGACCCCCTGGCGGGAGAACTCCTCGACGACGAGGCGGTTGTGCACGATCTCGTGGTAGCAGTAGACGGGCGGCTCGAAGACCCGCACCATCCAGGCGAGCGCCTTGATCGCCATCTCGACCCCGGCACAAAAACCGCGCGGCTCGGCCAGCAGCACGCGGTCGACGTCCACGCCGCTCAGGCTAGCGAGCCTGCCAGGTAGGCTTGGACAATGGCGTTTCCGCAGGTCGAGGGGGTCGCGCCCGGATCTCCGGCGGAGACGGCCGGGGTCAGGGCCGGCGACGAGATCCGGTCGGTCAACGGCAACCGCTTGCGGGACGTGATCGACTACCACCTCGCCGCCGACGACGCCGTCGTCACCCTCGAGCTCGGCCGGGCCGGTGGCGTCCGGGAGGTGGTCGTCGAGAAGCACGCCGGCGAGCTGCTCGGCATCTCCCTCTCGGCGGCGATCTTCGACCGCGTGACGACGTGCGACAACCACTGCGTCTTCTGCTTCATCCACCAGCTGCCCCGCGGGATGCGACGCAGCCTTTACCTGAAAGACGACGACTACCGCCTCTCGTTCCTCTACGGGAACTTCACGACGTTGACGCGGTTCACCGAGCTCGACCTGGAGCGGGTCGTCACCGAGCGGCTCTCGCCGCTGTACGTGTCGATCCACGCCACCGACCCCACCGTCCGGGCGGCGATGCTGCGGAACCGCCGCGGGGCGACGAGCCTGCGCTGGCTGGCGCGCCTGCTGGACCACGGGATCGAGGTCCACGGCCAGATCGTCGTCTGCCCGGGCGTGAACGACGGCGCCGTCCTCGCCGACACGCTGGCCGGGATCCTCGAGCGTTTCGCCCGCCTCGCCACGGTCGGCGTGGTTCCCCTCGGTGTGAGCTGCTTCTCGCACGAGCAGTCGATGCGCGCCCACACGCCCGCCGAGGCGGCGGCGGTCGTCGACCGCGTCGAGCAGTGGCAGGGGCGGTTCGCCGCCACGCTCGGGCGCCGGCTCGTCTTCGCGGCGGACGAGTACTACCTGCTCGCCGGGCGCGCCTTCCCCGAGCCCGCCTGCTACGAGGGTTTCGCGCAGCACGAGAACGGGATCGGGATGGCGGCCGCCTTCGCCGAGGCCTTCGGTGGGGCCACCGGCCGGCGTCCCCCCGGGGCCGGCGGTTTCTTCCGCTCCGTCGACGGCACCCCCGCCCTCGGCTACCGGGCGGCGCGCACGGCGGCGACCGGTGACGGCGGGGGAGGGGGTCCGACTTGCGGAGCCGGCCCGGCGACGATCCTCACCGGCGCCTACGGGAGCCGGGTCCTGCGGCCGGTGCTCGACGCGGCAGGGTTCGCCGACGTGGAGACGGTCGCCGTGGAGAACACGTTCTTCGGGGGGAACATCGCCGTCGCAGGGTTGCTCACCTTCGCCGACCTCGCCCGCGGCGCGGCCTCGGTGCCGGCCGGCAGGCGGATCCTTGTGCCCGAGGTGTGCCTGTCGAACGGCCGGTTCCTCGACGGAGGCCGGCCCGAGGAGCTTCCGCGTGCGGTGGAATTTGTCGCCGAGGACGGGGGCTCGCTCTACCGGGCGCTCACGGGTCGCCCGCGACGGCGGGCCGCGGCCGGCGCGGCCCGGGGGGCGCGATGAACCGCGGGCCGGCCGGTCCGGCGCACACGGGCGGTGCCGGGGCCCGGGGCAGGGGTGACACCGGCGGGCTGCCGGTCGTCGTCGTCGCCGGGCGGCCGAACGTCGGCAAGTCGACGCTCGTCAACCGGATCGTGGGACGTCGCGCCGCCATCGTCGAGGAGCGGCCGGGTGTGACCCGGGACCGGCTCGAGCTCGAGACATCGTGGACCGGCCGGGACTTCGTCGTCATCGACACCGGCGGGGTCGTGACCCGGGGCGGGGCGCTGGACATGCTGGTGAGCGGGCAAGCACGGCGCGCGATCGACCAGGCCGACGTGGTGCTGCTCGTGGTCGACGCGACGACCGGGATCACCGCCGAAGACGATGACGTCGCCGAGCTCGTGCGCAAGACCGGGCGCGTCGTGCTCGTCGTCGCCAACAAGGTCGACTCCGCCGCCCAGGAGGCGGCGGCGTGGGAGCTCGCGCGCCTGGGACTCGGCGAGCCGGTGCCCATTTCGGCCCTGCACGGGCGCGGCGTCGGGGACCTGCTCGACCTCGTCGTGGCGCGGTTTCCTGCTCGGACGCCGGGCGACGGAGCCGGGCACGGGTCGGATCGCCTGCCAAACGACGAGGCCACGGCCTTATCCGACGAGGTCAGTGTGGTCGCCTCGGTGACGATCGTCGGGCGGCCGAACGTCGGCAAGTCGACGCTTCTCAACCGCCTGGCCGGCGACGAGCGGGTCGTCGTCCACGACGTGCCGGGCACGACCAGGGACGCGATCGACACGGTCGTCGAGACCGACGAGGGACGGATCCGGTTCATCGACACGGCGGGGTTGCGGCGCAAGTCCCGGATCGACGAGGGCACCGAGTACTTCTCCCTCGTCCGCTCGCTGGCGGCCATCGACCGCAGCGACCTCGCGCTCCTTGTGATCGACGCCAGCAGCGGGGTGACGCACCAGGACCAGCGGCTCGCCGAGCGAATTGACGCTGCCGGCAACCCGATCGTGCTGGTGCTGAACAAGTGGGACCTGCTCTCGACCGAGCAGCGGCTCGTCGTGGCCGCCGACGTCGCCGACCGGCTCGGGTTCCTCGCCTACGCGCCGGTTCTGCGGCTCTCCGCCCTCACCGGACGGGGGGTGCACCGGCTCCTCCCGGCGCTGCGCAGCGCGATCGACGCCTACCACCGGCGGATCCCGACGCCGGCCCTCAACGAGGCGATGCGGGCGATCCAGTCGGCGCAGGCGCCCGCCGGATCGCGGATCCTCTACGCCGTGCAGGGGGCGGTCGACCCGCCGACCGTGACGATCTTCGCCAGCCGGCGGCTGCAACAGGGGTATCTCCGGTACGTGGAGCGGTCGCTGCGCGAGCGCTTCGAGCTCGGGCCGACACCGATGAAGCTCCGGGTGCGTCTGCGCGGTTCATGAGAGAGGTCCGGCACGGCGGGACGAGGGCCGGGGCGGGCTAGTCCCTCGTGAGCATGGTGAAGCAGTCCGCCGCGGTCTGAGGTTTCGCGAAGAAGTAGCCCTGGGCGCAGCGGCAGCCGGCGTTCTTCAGCCAGGCGAGCTGGCCCGGTGTCTCGACGCCCTCGGCGATGACGGTCGCGTTGAGGGCGCGTCCCATGTCGAGGATCGTGGTGGCGAGCCGCTGCTCGTCCTCGCTGTCCTCCAGGCCGCTCACGAAACTGCGGTCGATCTTCAGGATGTCGGCCCCGAACCGCCGGATGCGCCCGAGCGAGGAGTAGCCGGTCCCGAAGTCGTCGATCGCGATCCTCACGCCAAGCTCACGCAGGGGGTCGAGCGCCTCGTGGACGAGATCGAGGTTCACCATGAAGGTGCTCTCGGTGAGCTCGAGGGTGAGGACCTTGGGGTCGAGGCCGGACGAGTCGAGCGCTTCAGTCACGGTCCTAAGCAGCGCTCCCGACTGGACCTGGCGTGGCGAGACGTTGATGGCGATCTCCCACGGGTCGTCCGGCCGCTCCCGGTTCCAGGCGCTCGTCTGGCGGCACGCCTCGCCGGTTACCCATTCGCCGATCGGCACGATGAGCCCCGTCTCCTCGGCGATCGGGATGAAGTCGTCCGGTGGGACGAGACCGCGGGTGGGGTCCATCCAGCGGATCAGCGCCTCGGCGCCGATGAAGCGTCCGAGTTGCAGGTCGATGATGGGCTGGTAGTAGAGGACGAACTCGTCCTCGGCGAGTGCCCGGCGCAGACCGCCCTCGGCGCTCGCGCGGGCGAGCGCGACTTCGCGCAGATTCTCATCGAACAAGACTGCGACGTCACCGCCGCTCGCCTTGGCTCGGACGACCGCGAGCTCCGCGTCGCTGATCAGGCGCTCGGGGGACTCGTCCTTGCTGCTGATCGCGATGCCGATGCTGACCGTGACCACTTCGGCCTCGCCGTCGAGCATGAAGGGCGGCTCGAGCACCGCCCTGATCTCGTCGGCGTAGCCCACGACTTCCGAGGGATCACTGACGGCACCGCGCACGACGATGAACTTGTCGCCCTCGAGCCGGCCGATCGTGTCGGTGCGCAGGCTGCATTCGATGAGGCGCTGTCCGAGTTCGACGAGCAGCTGGTCCCCGAGGGCGCGACCGAAGTTCTCGTTCACGGCATCGAAGCGGTCGATGTTGACGATCATCACGCCGACGGAACGGTGGCGGACACGGGCCCACTCGACCTCCTGTCCGATCCGGTTGGCGACGAGAAAGCGCGTCGGGAGTGAGGTCAGCGTGTCGTGGAGTTCCTCGTAGACGAGCTGCTCCTCCACGCGCGCGAGGTCCGACCGGTCTAGGAACTGCCCGAGGATGCCGACGGCCGAACCGGAGTCGTCGCGAATCGTCGTGACGTAGAGGCGACCGGGAACGAAATGGCCGTCCGCGTGCCGCAAGTGCCGCTCCACCGGCAGGGACTCCCTGGCTCCCGAGATCAGTTCGGGGAGGAGACGACTGAATTCCGCGGCTTCTTCGGGATACAGGCTCTCGGGGACCATCGTGCCGACGAGCTTGTCGGAAGAACTCCCGAGGACCTCGGCGAAGGCATCATTGACGAGCTGTAGCCGGCCCCTGAGATCGACCATCCCGGTAGGGATGGGACTCTGCTCGAAGAGCAGGTGTGCGAGGCGCGCTGCCCTCGCCCGTGCCTCCTCGGCCCGCTTCTGTTCCGTGAGGTCGACGAACTGACCGATGAAGCCGACGAGCGAACCCGAGTCGTCGCGTATCCCCGCGGAGTAGATCTCGCAGGGGGTGAAATGGCCGTCGGTGTGGCGCAGGCGGATCTCGTACCTGTTGGTCGTCCGGGCCCCCGCGAAGTACTCGGACAGGCTCTTCGCCTGGGCGGCGACGTCGTCGGGGTGGACGAAGTTCGTGAAGGGCGATCCGACCAGTTCCTCGCGCGGGTAACCGAGGAGATGAGCGAACGCGTCGTTGACCGACTGCAGACGACTTTGCAGGTCGATGGAGCCCACTGGGATGGGGCTCTGGTCCAGTAAGAGCTGGCGTAGGCGCGCCTCTGTTTCGCGTTGTTCCTCGGCCTGCTTCTGCTCCGTGAGGTCGATGAACTGCCCGATGATACCGACGAGCGACCCCGAGTCGTCCTTCATTGCTGAGGAGTACAACTCGCAGGGGATGAAATGGCCGTCGGCGTGGCGCAGGAGTATCTCGGATTTGTTGCTCGTCCTGGTCCCCGCGAGGTACTCGGACAGGAAGGTCTTCCGGCCGGCGACCGCGCCGGGGTGGATGTAGCTGGCGAAGTCTGAACCGACCGCTTCCTCGCGCGGGTAACCGAAGAGTTGAACGAAGGCGTCGTTGACCGACAGCAGACGACACTGCAGGTCGATGGTACCTACGGGGATGGGGCTCTGGTCCAGAAGGAGCTCGCGCAGGTGCGCCTCTATCTCGCGCTGTTCCTCAGCCTGCTTTTGCTCCGTGAGATCGATGGCCTGCCCGATGATCCCGGCGAGCGATCCGGACTCGTCGCGTATCGCCCTGGTGTAGAGCATGCACGGGACGTAGTGGCCGTCGGCGTGGCGGAGGCGCAGCTCGAAGTCGTCAGCATCCTGGGTTCCCTTGCGGTACCGGGACATGCCCCGCGCGACGCGGCGGAGATCGTCGGGGTGGACGTAGTCACCGAACGCCTTTCCGATCAGCTCATCGGTCGAACGGCCAAAGAGGAGGGCGTTCGCTTCGTTCACGATCTGCAGATTGCCGTGTCGATCGAGGACGCCTCCGGCGATGGGGCTCTGCTCGAGCAGAAGCTGCCGGAGAAGGGACTGCTCCTCGCGCTCCGCCTCGGCGTTCTTTTGCTCCGTGAGGTCGAGGATCTGTCCCACGAAGCCGACGAGTGCCTCGGAGTCGTCGCGCAGCGCACTGGTGTACATGCGCGTGGGTACGGATCGCCCCGTACGGTGGAGGAGGCGGATCTCGAAATCGTCCACCTCGTGGCTTCCCTCGTAGAACTCTGCGAAGCGCCGCGTGAGGTCGTCGACGTCGCCCGGGTCGACGAAGTTCGTGAAGGGCGATCCGATCAGTTGCTTGCGCGAGTAGCCGGAGAGACCGACGAGTGTGTCATTGGCCGTCACGATCGTGCCTTCGAGGTCGATCGCCCCTGCCGCGACGGCACTCTGTTCGAAGAGCACGTGCGCGAAACGAGTCGCGTGACGGCGTTCTTCCTGCGCCTTCCTCTCCGTCGTGAGGTCGATGGCCAGCGCGAGGAGCGAGACGAGCGCGCCGGACTCGTCGTGTATCCCCGTGACGAAGACCCGGACCGGCACGACGTGCCCGTCGGCGTGCAGGTACCGCTTCTCAAGTTCGAAGCTCTCCCGGGTCCCCGCGAGCACCTCTGTGTAGAGCTTGTCTTCGGGGCCGACGTCCTCGGGGTGGGTGACCTCGGAGAAGCGCTTCAGACGGAGCAGCCTCGTGCGGGAGTAGCCGAGCAGGCGGACGTAGGCATCGTTCACCCACACTGGCGATCGTTCGGTCGAGATGATCGCCGTCGCGATCGGGCTCTGGTCGAAGGCGAATTGAGTGAGGTGCTTGGTGTGCTCCTGCTGGGCCTCGGCGCGCTTCTGATCGGTGAGGTCGATCGCCTGCCCGAGGAACGAGATGAGCGCGCCGGACTCATCGTGTATCCCCGCGACGAAGAGCCGCACCGGGACGACGTGACCGTCGGCGTGCAGGTATCGCTTGTCGCGAGCGAAGCTCTCTCGGGTCCCCGCGAGCAGCTCTCTATTGAGCTCGTTGTCGCCCGCGACATCGTCCGGATGGGTGATGTCGTCGAAGGTCACCAGGTCGGAGAGCTGATGAAGTGTGTACCCGGTCAGGCGGGAGTAGGCCTTGTTCACCCAGAGAGGGTGCCGCTCGGTCGAGACAATCGCGGTCGGGACCGAACTCTTGTCGAAGGCCTTTCGCCAACGGGAATCCGTCCAGTTGCTGTTCGCCACCCGGAACTCGTCCTTGGCGAGAGCCCGGCGCCGCTGGGACACCGTCTCCTCGACGGCCGCCGTCGCGCTCGGCCTATGCGTCACTCCTCGCCGCGCGTTGTCGCCGTCGCGTTCCGGCGCGCCGGCACGGTCAGGCGCGAGGCGGACGGCGGTGAGACCGACTATCCGCTTGCCCTTGGCGATGATCGGAGTCAGGGAGAAGGACGTCTCGACCAACTCCCCGGCCTTGTTGAGACGCAGACAGGAGCAGTTCTCGACCTGGTCGCCGGCGAGGACGCGTCCCATCTCCCTCCGGAACCGGGGCTGCTGGTCGCGGGGAACGAGGATCGAGACACGACTGCCGATCGCCTCGCAATCGGCGTAGCCGAACAGGTGCTCGGCGGCGGCGTTCCAGGCGACGAAGACGGCGCGTGTCGATCGCTGGCGCGCCGCTCCGCTGGGACTGTCGATCATCGCCGAGAAGCGCGCGCCGTTAGCCCCCGAGGAGGTCCCGTGGGAAGACCGGCGGATGGCGAGCGAGGCGCCGACGAGCTTGCCCGCGTGATCGCGCACGGGAGACAGGGTCAACGTGCTCCTGAAACGGTTGCCGCTCTTCGGCCGCACGTAACAGGTGAGGCGTTGTGGGCCACCGCCGTTTCGGAGCTGCTCGAAGCTCGCCTGTAGCCTCGAGACCCCCGCGGCATCGAAAAGTAGCGACAGGTCATTCCCGCGCATCTCGGATTCGGAATAGCCGAGGAGTGCCTCGGCAGCCGGATTCACCTTCGCGGCGGCGGCCCTTCGGGTGAGGAGGATGAATGGCTCCTCGCACGATCCGGTGATCTCGCCAAGTCTCTCAAGTAGGGCCTCAGCCATCGCCCCGCCCCTCTCGAGCATCCGCCTGATCTCGGCTGACGCTGAACTCTCAATTCGGCGGTCAGAGGACACGCGATTGCCCTTTGAATGTAGCACTTGACATGGCAGTTTCTCCGTTTCTCTGTCGCAGCGAGACATCTCGATGGACCGTGGATGTCCGGGAATTCGTGCGCCCGCCGACGCGCCCCTCCGGCCGGTGGTGCGCAGTGGCGCACTCGCCGGCCGACGGGATCCCGCGTTCGCGCGGCACTTTCCCCCCGGACGGCCGCCAGCAGAGCCGGGCCGCGGCTGTCCTTTTCGCCGGTGAACATCCCGGCCGATCGCCTTCCGGGGTCCGCTCAGGGGGCGGAAAGGAAGAGACTCGACGCGCCGCCCCGTTTCTGGTTACGGTCGGGGTCCTGTGAGGGCGCAATGATGCTGGTTGGAGCGCGTCGGCGGACCGGGACGAGGGTTCTCTCGGTGTTCGCCGCGCTGGTGCTCGGCGCCACCGTGGGCGCACTGGCGACAATTCACGCGGCCTCGGCGTCGACCCCGGGCGGTGACCGCGCCAGGATCGCCGCGCTCGAGAAGCAGATTGCGGCGGACGGCGCCGCCGCCAAGAGCGTGGTTACCCGTTACGACAAAGCCCAAGAACGGGAGGCCGCGATTGCGCGGCGCCTGGTCGTCGCCGGACGCGAGCTCAAGATTGGTCGTACGGCCAAGGCGCAGGACGGAAAGAAACTGCGTCGATTGGCTGTCGAGGCCTATGTGAACGCGGATGCGGGCGGGGGATTCGCGCTGCTGCTCGGCGTGCCGAACGGTCAGTCGGGCGTGGCCGCGGTGTACTCGCGCGTCGCCACCGACCAGCTGGTCACGACGGTGACCACCTACGAGTCCGACGAGCACCGCGTCGTGGCAGAGCAGTCCACGCTCCGGAGAGAGCAGGTCGCGATCAGGGCGGTACTCGTCGAGCTGCGCCCCGACCGGACCGCGGCTGAGGCGGCGGTGTCGAGGGACGAGGCGTTGCTCGCGGGTCTTCGGGGCGACCTCCGCCACGCGATCGCCGCGGATGTCGCGAGCGATGCCGCAGCGGACTCGGCCGCGGAGAACGCCTTCGCCAAGAAGGCGGTCGTCGTGCCGAACCCATCGTCTGAGCCAACGCCGTCACCCGCGGCGACGCGACCGTCTGGACCCTCCGGCTACGTCAATCCCCTGCGCTCGATCTCCTCCCTTTACCCCGAGCGGATCGACCAGGGCGTCGACTACAGCGGCTTCGGCCCCATCTACGCGCTCGGCGACGGAACGGTGCTCAGCACAGCGAACGGTGGCTGGCCCGGCGGGACGTACATCACCTATCGCCTCAGCAACGGACCGGCAGCGGGCCTCGTTGTCTACGCCGCCGAGGACATCGAGCCGCTGGTTCACGTGGGCGAGACCGTGACGCCGGCCACCGTGCTCGGTACTCTCTACGAGGGACCCGACGGCATCGAAACGGGCTGGGCGGACAACGGCACGGGCGACACGATGGCGAGGGACGCCGACGAGTTCTATGGCTGGAACTCGACCGCGTTTGGGGCGAACTTCTCGCAGCTGCTCGTGTCCCTCGGTGCTCCCGGGGGGGTTCCCCAGAACCATCCCTTCACCGGTGTCCTCCCTGCCGACTGGCCGACCTGGTAGGGGTGTCCGACGGGGGTGATGGCCGGGGCACCGCACGCACCGGGGCGGTCGCGACGCTTGCGGTAGGGTGAAACCCGGTCGGCACCATCGCTGACTAGGGAGAACGGTCACGCACAAGACCACGGGCTGTGGCGCAGTTTGGTTAGCGCGCTTGACTGGGGGTCAAGAGGTCCCGGGTTCAAATCCCGGCAGCCCGACAGAATGGCCTGGTCACATCGAGGCTCAGATGATCAGGAGGAATGAAAGAGAACTGTGGTCTCCACCGGTCTGGGTTGACTTCATGGCGCGTGATGCAAAGGGCCGCGTGCCACTCGACTACCCGGGCACTCTCAAGGACCTAGAAGCACACAGCATTGACCTGCGGATCGACATGCGGCTAACGCTGTACACCCTCGATGCCACCCTGAACAGTGATCCAGACGATCTGGTAGGCGTTGGCAAGGTCGAGTGGGATGGAATCAAGCAGCGATGGATGGTCGCCATCGATTGGCGTTCGTTGGTACATGTGTCTGAGATGGACGAGGTCGACCGGACTCTCTATCGGAAGGCTCGCTGCGCATGACCGGGCTGGAGCGGCGCTGCCGGTGGCTGCTGCGCGCCTATCCCGCCTGGTACCGGCGTGAGCGGTCCGGGGAGATGCTGGGTACCCTGCTGGCGGCCAGCCCGCCCGGTCGGAGATGGCCCACCTTCCGCGACACGCGGGCTTTGATTACTGGGGGCCTGCGGGTGCGCGGCTGGACCTGGCTGCTCTCGATGCTGTGGGTGGGAGCGGGAGTGGTCATCACCGGCTACATCCTCTACTGCACCACCGGCGCCTCCGCCTCGGCTGACATTGATGGAATCATGATCATCGGGTTCAGCGCAGGTCCTGCGGCCGTGCAGATTGCCGCGATCCTGGCCGGTGTCGCATGGCTGGCTCTCCCTCTCCCGGTGCTGCTTGCCGGGCTCATCAGGCTTCGCGGCTGGCGGCCGGCCAACTGGCTCCGCACGGCCGCCTGGGCAGGTGCGTGGATTGCGGGCGCCGCTCTGTGGTCGCTCGCCCACGCTTGGGGACGTTCCCCAGGGGTGAGCTGGGGAGAGCTGCCAATCTGTGCCGCGTGGCTGGTACTCGGGATCCTGATGACCTGGATACTGGCGGTGCCGCCGGCTCGCCGTTCGGATGCACCCAGCACCAGCAGCTAATCCAGCGGCAAGACTAGCCCGCCTGTTCCACCGTTCTCTCGACTCTGACGGGTCGAAACAACGGAGTACGGGGCATGCCAGAGTCGCCGTGGGTTCCGAAGCTACGGGTCGCTCTCTGCCCGACGACGAGAACTACGTCGTGAGGAAGCGCAGCTGAGCGCGACCGCGTGCTTCCCAGAAGCGCTCACTGTGACCACCCGGTTCGAAATGGACGGAACCCGCTGGCAGCAGTCGAGCGAGGTCTTGGGACGCGAAGAGGAAAGGGTCGGACTCGCCGCAGTCGACTCGAACCGGGATACCAATGAGGTCGCGAATATGACCGAGGACGCTGTTGTCTTGCCAATCTGCCGCCGAGTCGAACGCGGTTGGGTTGGCACCCTGTGACGCCCAGTAGCTGGGCCAGATCGCTGGACTCTCGGCCGCGATCCTCTTGACCAGATGTGGGTGGGTCTCGCCGAAGAGCAACGCGCCGTAGCCACCCATTGACCAGCCCAGCACGTCGACGCGTTCCGTGACGAGGCCCCGGCGGTGAAGGAGCGGAAGGAACTCGTGTACGAGCATGCCGACTGGATCGTCGCCATCTGCTCTGCGGTGCCAGTACGTGTTGCCTCCGTCGACGGCGGCAAGCGCGATCGGCGGTATCGGATGGCCGTTGACAAATTGGGCTTGCGCGTCTTGCAGGTAGAGATCACTGAAGGCAGTTTCGTGATTGGCGTCGTAGCCGTGGAGCACAAGGGACACGGGCAACGCTGAGCCGACGGCATGCCCCGGCGGGTAGGAGATGGTCCAGCCGACCTCCTGGTGCCGGTACTTCGAGTGGAAGGATCCGGAGACCAACGGGCCCGGTTTGAGGTGTGGATACTTCGGTGGCGAGGTCCCGCGCAGCAGCTCACGCCACAGACCGATACCGCCTGCCGCGAGGACCGCGGTCGTCGCTCCTCCTGCCAAGAGGAACTGGCGGCGGCTGTACCTCGCAGGTGACATGACGAAGTCATGATGCCACGGGGCGCTTCGGGGTGGCTGGCACCAGAAGGTAGGGGCACTCGCTCTGGCGCGATAACCACCTTCGGGATCTCGGCGCAATGGCGCGCGATGACAAGCGAAATGGTTCCTGCAGACCCCATCCTCGCCGAGCTCACAGCTACGGGTCGCGACATGATCACCTCAGCCAACCTGTTCGGAGAACCGGCGGCAGCTCACACGGGCATCTGTCTGAGCAGCTCTATGGGCTTGATAGACACTTGGATACCCATTCGGGTTTACTGGGGACGGTCACCTCGACGTCGGCGGGGACGGCTCAGCGGCAGCTCGCGCAGGATCGAGGTTGCGATTGCCAGACGGGCGAGGACGTCAGCGTCTTCTTGCTAAATAGCGCCTTTCGCACCGGTCAGTTCCGCATCTCCAGTCTCTTCCGGAACAGGATTAGCTTTCGCTCGATCCGGCGAGCAGGCCGTAAAGGCGGCGACGGGCCTCGTCGAGGATCGTGATCGCCTCGCCCGTTTGCTGGGGCGTACCGGCTTGGCCGACCTGAGCGACCGCGGCAAAGAGGAGCATGCCCGACTTGCGAAGCCTGGCTGTTTCTGGGTCGACGTCGGCCGTCATCTCCTCCCATGGCGGTGGTGCATCGTCACGGTTCGCGATTTGCTCAGATCCGGCAGCCGTGAGGGAGAAGCGGCGCTTGCCGCCGTCCTCGCTCGAAGTTACGTATCCCTCGTCTTCTAGGAGTGAAAGCGTCGGATAGATCGAGCCAGGACTCGGCTTCCACAAGCCGTCGGTGCGCTCGTCGAGTTCCGCAATGATCTCGTAGCCGTGCATGGGACGTTCGTTGAGCAAGAGCAGGATCGCTACACGGATGTCACCGCGTGATGCTCGCCCTCCTCGTCCGCCGCGGCCTCTGCCGTAGCGGCCAAAGCGCGTTCCGAAACCAAACGGTGGTCCGAAGTCGCCGTGATGGTGTAGTGCGGCCATGAAAAGGGGGAACTCCCTCGTGTTCGTGATTCATCTTGACTCCTTCCGTTGAAACTAACGACATATTAGCGCTATATCGCGAGAGCACAAGTACTATCGGAACGTGCAACGGAAGATCGCTGACTCCAACTACAGGGCGCCAAACCTGGATCACGTCGCTGAGCGGGTGTTTCTCAACGCGATGGAGATCGTTGGCCATGGCCTTCTCGCCCTGCGATCTCGCCCTCGGGCGGCTCCGGGTCCCGCTGCGCCTCATGTCGAGCTGGGTTCGACAAGGTCATCGGGAGGTGTGCTCGCAGAGGACTGTCTTCCAGCTCTCCAACGCCTGGATCCGCAGCGAGGCCCTCGTGGTCTGGCGGTCTCAGAATCCTGAGATTGCAGTCATCGATGCATTCCAGGAGTGGAGCGATGAGTCCGAGTGGATGTGAGGCCGGTCCGGCTGTTGGGCATCCGTGAATGACCGAAAAGCGCGAAATCTGGGCGTGGGCGTTCCTTGGCTCGTGATTTCCCCGCACTTCGATGACGCCGCGTTGAGCTGTGGCCACCTTCTCGCCCTGAACCCCGGTTCCGTGGTGATCACGATCTGTAGTGGCGTCCCCGAGCCGGCGTCGCCGCGAGCAGCTGGGACCGACTCAGCGGATTCATGACCGCCGAACAAGCTGCCAGGGAAAGGCGTGCCGAGGACGAGAAGGCCCTGGGCGTCCTCGCGACCAGGTAGGTGACGACGGATATCCTCGACGGGCCGTATCGCGACCCGCAGACCGACATCGAGGACAAGGCCGTCGAGTGGATAAGACGCGTCATGGACGCAGGTCAGCCCGGAGCGCGTCGCCGTGCCGGTGGGCACCCGCACCCATGGCGACGAATGATGACGCGGCGGCGGGGCAGCTGGTCGGCGGTCAGCGCTCCATCGACGCCTATCTCTACGCCGATCTGCCGTACTTCTCGGACGGCCACGGATCAGACGTGATCGCCAGCACGGCTGCGGCCGAACTGGTTGATCTGATCCTGGTCACCGACGAAATTGTCGAACGCAAGGCCGCGGCACTCTCGTACTACCGATCGCAGCTGCCGCTTCTTGCCAAGGGCTTCGGTTCCCGCTTAGGCGCGGTGTTCTTGCCGGCGCCGAACGGCTGTACCGTCTGACACTGGACCGGAATAGGCGCGGTCGGTCTTTCCGCGCCGTCGGGAAGCGAACGACACGTGGGAGCCGGTGGTTGATCCGGTACTTAGGGGCAAACGCTCTTGTTCCCGTACTGGTCGGACGGCCATGCTGGCCGTCCGGTCGCGTCGGCCCGGACGGTCCAGGCGTCCGCACAATCGGCTGCGAGCAAGACCGTGGGTGCCTCCACGCCGGTCGCCATCGCGAGCGACCGCGAGGAATCCGGATTCTGGGCCTTGTCGGCGACGGATCCGTCAGGTTCTTTCCCGGGGAGCATTCGGTGGGGGACGCCCGATCTGGGCCCCCGTCCTCACCGGCGGTGAGCATGGCGGCGGCGGCGAAGGGCTACGGGATCCTGGACGCCGACGGCCAGGTGCACGGCTTCGGTGGCGCCGAGCCGCGCGGCTCGGCCTTTGCTCCGGGCGACGCAACCGGCGGTCGAGATCACGGCGGATCAGGCGGGAACCGGCTACCGGGTCGTGACGAGAGCGGGTGCGGTCGGCCTATGGCACGGCGGTGAACTACGGCTCGTTACGAAGGGTGTCGCTCGGCGATCCCGTCACCGGCATGGCCGCGAGACCGGATGGCCGTGGCTACTCGGTGCGACCGCCGGCGGGACCGTCACGCCCTTCGGCGATGCCGGGCGCTTCCGGGCCGTGCGGCGCAGCCCGGCGGACGGACGACTCGTCGCCATCGAGGCGAGCCGCACGGGCCGGGGCTACTGGCTGTGTTCGTGGACCCCGGGTTGTCGTGGTGGGCGGGCGCCCGGGCTGCACTCGGCACCGAGCCTCACGGGCCCGCCGGCCGTCTCCTTCGCGCCACGCGTTCCGGGCGGGGCCTGTGGGTGCTGCTTGCCACGGGCAGGGTCCTTCCTACGGGGATGCCCCGGAGGTGGTCGCCGCGGTGCCCGAGGCGGGTGGCTACTCGCTGGCGGGAAGGGTCATCACACTGGACCCGGGGCACAACGGGCGGAACTGGGAGGACCCGAGCTACATCAACCGCCTCGTCAACGCCGGTGGGTTCCTGAAGGCCTGCAACACGACCGGTACGGAGACGGACGCCGGCTTTCCGGAGTCCGAGTTCAACTTCGACGTGGCGCTCGACCTGGCCATGGACTTACGTCGCCAAGGCGTGTGGGTGGTCATGACGCGGCCTCGAACGATGGCGTAGGGCCTGCATCAACCAGCGTGCCGCCATCGCGAACGGCGCGGACCGACGTGGCCCTCTCCATCCATGCGGACGGGGCGCCGGCCTGGGGCCACGGATTCTCGGTCGATGTACCCGAGCTGGACCCCGGTTACAACGACGGCATCATCACAGGTTCCCTCGCTTTCGGCGGGACGTTGTTGACTCCGTGGCGGGCGCGGAACTGATGCCTATTTCGAACTATACGGGCACGGACGGGATCGTGCCGGGGGACGACCTCGGGGGGCTGAACTTCTCGCACGTGCCATCGCCCTCATCGAGTGCGGCAACATGCGGAACGCGGGCGATGCCGAGTTGCAGGCGTCGCCGTCGTTCAGGGCACGCTTGGCGGCGGCGCTCGACAAGGCGATTACGACCTTCGTCGTGCCCGTGATCCTGCACGCGGTCCAGTGGGTTCGCCCGCGCGGGTTGCACGGACCGTCGGACCGTGGCGACTTGGCACGTCCGGACACGGTGCCACGCGGTCGTGTCCCAAGCCGTTACGGCGTCACGGATCAGCGGTTACGGCGTCACGGATCAGCCGTTACTGCGTTCCACATCAGGCGTTATCGATTTGTTCCACATCAGGCG
>CAWGNK010000009.1:0-29659 GCA_963823945.1 uncultured Acidimicrobiaceae bacterium | reverse complement strand
TTGCTACCAGCACAGACACGTACGGGGTCATTGCGACTGGCCTGTACGACCCAGTCGGGACTGGTCCGTTTGCGCTGGTCGGCGACCACTGTTCGTGATGTCCGTGAGGACGGATCCGAGCACGTCGCGGACCCTAGCTGCATCTGTTGCATCCGACGGGGACCCGTGGTCGCCTACGCTTCTCCTGCTCGGGAGCGTCTGACCGGGCGGGGATGGGAGAGAAGGCGGCCGGCATGGCGCGAAAGACGAGTTCGCGGGCGCGAATCGCCTTCGTCACCCCCCGCTACGGCCCCGGCGTCGTCGGCGGTTCCGAAGCCGTGATGGCCGAGGCGGCACGTGGCTTCGCCGGCCGCGGCTACGCGGTCGAGGTCCTGACCACGTGCGCGCGGTCGCATTTCAGCTGGGCGAACGAGTTCGACGACGGGCCCAGCGAGGACCGGGGCGTCGTCATCCGGCGCTTCCCAACGACGACGGCTGGGAAGCGGCTCACCGCGGCAAGTCTCGAGCAGCGGGTCCGCCGCGGTGAGCGGCTCAGCCCCGCGACGGAGATCGCCTGGGTGAACAGCCGCTTCCGGGTGCCCGAGCTGTACCTGTACCTGCTCGCCGAGGCGCGGCGCTATGACGCCATCGTGCTGTCGCCGTACCTGTTCTGGACGACGATCTTCGGCGCGCAGGTCGCGCCCGAGCGGTCGGTCGTGATGCCGTGCCTGCACGACGAGCCGTACTCGCGGCTCTCGATTGTCCGATCCATGCTCGCCTCGGTCGCCGGCGTGTGGTTCCTGTCGGAGCCCGAGCACCTGCTCGGCCACCGCCTCGCGCCCGACCTGACGCCGCGCCACGGCGTCGTCGGGGCCGCCGTCGAGGCACCCGAGTCGTACGACCCGGCGGGGTTCCGGCAGGCCCACGGCCTGAACCGGCCGTTCGTCCTCTTCGCCGGGCGACGCGAGGGGGGCAAGGGCTGGCGCGAGCTGCTGTCCGCCTACGCCGCCGCGATCGCCGGCAACGACGCGCCCTTCGACCTGGTGACGATCGGTGTCGGCGCGCCCGACATTCCCGAGGACCTCGCGGGACGTGTCATCGACCTCGGCTACCTCGGGGCCGCCGAGATGCCGAACGCCTTCGCCGCCGCGGCGGCGCTCGTCCAGCCGAGCGCCAACGAGAGCTTCTCGCGCACGCTCATGGAGGCGTGGCTCGCCGGCACGCCGGTGATCGCCTCGGCGGCGGGTGAGGTCGTCACCTGGCACTGCGAGCGGTCGGGGGGCGGGCTCACCTACGCCGACGAGCTCGAATTCGCGCAGTGCCTCCGCTTCCTCGCCGAGGCGCCGAAGGCCGCGGCCGTGCTCGCCGAACGCGGCCGCAGCTACGTGCTCGCCAACTACACCTGGGAGATCGTGCTCGACGCGATGGAGGGTTCGCTCGACGCGCTGACGACACGGAGGCGGCGGTGAGAGTCCTCATCGTCGGCACGGTCCCGCCCCCCGGCGGCGACTCCGCCCTCGCGCTGGCCGAGCTCGCGACCGCCCTTCTCGCCGAGGGACACGATGTCGAGTTGCTGTCGCCGGACAACCGGAGCGCGGCGCACCGCAGTGCCCGGCTGCAAGGCCCTGTCTTCGCCCTGCGCCTGGCGTGGCTCTCCCGGCGTTTCGAGGCGGTCGTCCTCCACTTCGAGGCAGGCCTGCCGGTCGGGGAGCGCGCCGGTCGGCTTTGGCGGGTCGCGACGCTGACGCTCGTCGCGGCGGCGCTGCGGATGTTCCGGGAGTCGACCGTCCGCTTTGACGGCCCTTCACCGATCCCCGGCGGTATCGGCAGCCGGGGGATGGGCGAGATCTGGTCGGTCGCGACCCACGTCGTCCTCGGCAACGACGAGGACCGGGACGAGGTCGTCTCGACCTGGGGCCTGCCCGAGGAGAGCGTCACCGTCGCATCGGCGCGGGTCGCCTCGCCGGTCGCCCTGCCGCGGGGCTGGACCGTGAAGGACGCCGCGGACCCACGGACCGAGGTGCTCGAGCTGATCCGCGCCCGGGCCGCGCACGCCCGGTCGGCTCGGGCGGCGCGGGTCGCGCTCGGGGGTGCGATCGGGAGCCCTCCGGGGTCTCCCTTCACCGGCCAGAGGGATCAGGTGGTGGACGCCGCGGCGTTCACGCGGGCCGTGCTCGTCCTCGGGCGCAGGGTCGCGGCGAGGATCTCGGACACAAAGACGCCCTAGCCGCGCCGTCTAGCCGACGAGTCCCTGGTCGCCGCGGTCGGCGAGGATCGCCGTGAGCAGCGCCGTGGCTGTCGACGCGAAGCCGTGGCGCGCTGCGAACGCCAGCCCGCCCTCGGCGAGCCGTCCCCTCCGGCGAGAGTCGGCCAGGAGCCCGGCGAGTACCGTCGCGAGCTCCTCGCTGGTGGTCGCGGCCGGGACCAGCTCGACGGCCTCGCGGGGCAGTTCGCGGAGCCAGCCGAGATCCGTCGCGACCGTCGGCACGCCGGACGCCAGGCACTCGCCGACGGCCGCCGAGGCTTCCCCGTTGAACGAACGGCGGAGCTGGACCGCGACCGTTGTCGCCGCCAGCCAGGCCCGGTAGGACTCGGGCGGCAGGGGGCCGGTGATGGCGAACCGTCCGCCGATCCCGAGCGCGGTCGCGCGGTCCGCGAGGGCGCGGGCGAGTTCGGCCGAGATGGGCCCGACCAGGGCGAGCACCGGGGCGGTGCCCGCCTCGCCACCAACTCCCGCCGGTAGCGCGGCGAACGCGTCGATCAGCAGCTCGGGGGCCTTCACAGGATCGACGATCCCGAAGTGGGCGACGACCTTGCGGGTCCCGCCCTCCTCGGGTGGCCGTCCCCACCACGCGGCCGCGACGGGGCAGTCCTGCGGGACCCCGGCATCCTCGGTGAAGGCCGAACGGCGGTTCCGGGGGGATTCGATCGCGAACGGGAGGACTTCGATGCGCCCCGCCAGGGTGGGGCCGGCGTCGAGCCGGGCGAGCTGAGCCGCGGCCCGCGACGAGACGAAGAACACCTCCGACAGGCCGATCACCTCGCGTGCCATCAGCAACCCGTAGCGGTCCAGGTCCTCGGGGGCGACCTCGTTGTTCCTCCCGAGGCGCGCCGGGAGGGAGTCGCCGTACATCCCGCGGATCCGCGCCGCCAGTCCGTGCGGCAGGAGCCCGGGGTCGCCGGTCTCGTGCCGGTAGAGGTTGGTCAGGCGCACGTCGTGGCTGACGACGACACCCGGGCGGGCTCTCAGAAGCGCGAGGGCACCGAGGTGGTGGTGGCTGTTGCCGAACGTGTAGACGACGCGGTCGTAGCGGCCGGTGAGCCGCTCGACCGGGAGGAGCGCCGCCGCGGCGTGCACGGCCGCACCCGCCGGGGCCTCGACGGCGCGGGTCGGGCCGTCGGCGAAGACGTCGACCGTGACCTCTCGGGTCGCGAGGATCTCCTCGATCAGGCGGTGGCTGTAGCCGGCGACGCCCGAAGGGGCCGGCGGCAGCGGCGTGACGATCGCGATCCGCGGTCTCCGGGGCCGTCCCCGGGTTGGCCGGGGTGTCGGCCGTGTGGACCGCGCCGCGAGGAGGTCCTCGAAGGCCTGCGCGCTGCGTGCCGCGACCTCCGGCCAGCCGCCGGCGGATTGCCTGTCCGGCGGGGCCGCCGTCTGACCGTGCCATGCCAGCGCCCTCGTGATCACCCGGGCGATGTCGCCGACGTCCTCGGGGTCGAAGCGGTTCTCGGGCGCGACGAGGTCGTCGAGGGGCGGACGGTCCGAGCAGACGGCCGGCACGCCGCAGGCGGCGGCTTCGGCGAGGGGGAGTCCGAAACCCTCGGCGAGGGAGGGGTAGCAGACGAGCTCCGCCCCCTGATAGAGCGTGACGAGGGTGTCGTCGTCGACGAGGCCGGGGACGACGACGGGATCGCCGTGGCCGAGCGGCGTCGCGAGGTGGCGCAGGTGGTTCGCGGTCGGACCCGCCAGGTCGCCCGCGAAGACGAGCTGCAGATCCCGGCCGGCCTCGCCGAGACGCGCCCACGCCGCGACGAGCCGCTCGTTGTTCTTGCGAGGGTGGCTGCCGCTCGGGTACAGGACGTACCGGCCGTGGAGGCCGGATGCGCCCAGGCGTGCGATCGCGGCCTCGGTCGCGGCCGAGCGCGATTCGGGAGGGCGGAAGCGGTCGTCGGGTGCCGCGCCGACGACCGTCAAGCGCTCTCGTTTGACGCCGAGCCTCGTGACGAGCTCGTCGCCGACCGCCTGCGAAAGCACCTGCAGGCCGGCGGCCGCGCGCACGAGTTCGAGGCGGGTCCGGTAGCGGCGGCGCTCGGCGATGTCGATCAGCTCGGAGGCGGGGTCGCGCGCGGGGATGAGGTCGTAGACGGTGGCGGAGAACTCGAGCGCGCGGGCGTCGACCTCTTCGGGCCAGATCGCCCGCGTGGCGACGGCGAGATCGAACGGCGACAGGGAGTGGAAGATCCGTACGTCGGGCCCGATGGCGTGCGGCGCCCCCCGGTAGGCGACCTTGCCGGTCGAAGCGAGTTCTTCGATCGCCCCCGGGGGCGGCAGGTCAGGGTTGAGGAGATAGGTCCCGACGAGATCCGGCCGCAGCCGTTCGAGCGCGAGCGCCCAGTTCGCGGCGTAGCGGCCGATTCCGTGGGTGCGGGAGGTCGGGCTCTGCAGCGCCTGGAGGTCGACGACGACGGTCCCGGCCGGCCCCGGGGTTCCGCCGCGGGTCATCGAGGCGCGCGGTCGGCCCCGGCGTCCGTGGCGGCGGCGAGCTCCTCCAGCGCCGTCAGGCGCCGCTCAGCAGCCTGCAGGAGCCGTCCGACAAGCTCGGTCGCCTCGGCGTCCCCGTCGATCTGCGTGTGCAGCAGCGACCTGATCTCGGCGAGCTCGGCGCGCATCTCGTCGATCTTCGTCTCGACGTGGCGCTCGAGGGTGTCGATCCTCTCGGTGTTCGACGCGACCCGACGTGGGAGGGCTACCCCGGTTCGTATCGTGCGCCACATCAGGCGGCCCTGTGCTCTTTCCACGGCGACTCCTCGGCCCGGGTGCTGGGCCCGATGGTAGACGTCCGCGTGCGACCCCGAGCCGAAAGGCTGCCAACTAGGATGCGCCCGAGCTGGTCCGGAGTCCGGCGGCGCCCCGGAGAGCCAGTCCGACACCGTCGCCTCGATCGGCGTGCATGGAATGAGCTGGGTACGCACCCCGGTGGTCGCGACCCCGGATCGCCGGACATGCGAGAGGTGTGGATTGCCATGGGGACGGTGAGCGAGGCCGACGTTCCTGCCGTCGCGGCCCGGCCGGCGCGCCAATGGTCCTTCGTGCCCCGTGGCGGACGCTCGGACGGCGGCGGGGAGTTGACGGCGCGCATCGTCTCGTCGCGGGTGACGCTTCGTGACCGACTCCGCGAGCTCTGGCATGCCCGGGAGCTGTTCGTCTTCCTCGTCCGCAAGGACCTGAAGGTCAAGTACAAGAACAGCTTCCTCGGCTTCTTGTGGTCGATGCTCAATCCGGCGTTCGTGCTGCTCGTCTACTACGTCGTGTTCAAGTACTTCCTGAAGAACCCGACCCCGAGCTTCGCCCTCTACCTGTTCGCCGGCCTCGTCGTGTGGAACCTGTTCCAGACGGCGACGACCGGGTCGGCGAGTGTCATCGTCGCCAACGCCGGGATCGTGAAAAAGGTCGCCTTCCCGCGTGAGATCCTCGCTCTGTCCCAGGTCGGCACCGCGAGCGTCTTCTTCTTCTTCCAGGCGTTGGTGCTCGTACTGTTCCTCGTCGGCTTCCAGTACTCGCCCGCCTGGAGCTACCTGCCGATCGCCCTGTTCGCGCTCGTCGACCTGATCGTGTTCTCCGCCGCGCTCTCGATATTCCTGTCGGCGGTGAACGTCTACTTCCGTGACGTCGAGCACCTCATCCTCGTGCTGCTGAACGCCTGGTTCTGGGGCGTGCCGATCATCTACAGCTACAACCTCGTCTACGGCCTGTTCGCCAGGCACCACCTCGTCTGGCTGGCGCGCCTGTACCTCGCCAACCCGGTGACGACGTTCGTCCTCGCCTTCCAGCGGGCGATCTACGGCAAGGTTTTCGTGCACATCAAGGGCAACCCGCACTACCCCGTGCTCGCGAACTACCCCTACCACTTCTACGTCGAGCTCCTCGCCGGACAGCTCGGCGCGGCGATCCTGCTCCTGTTCGGTGCGATGTTGGTCTTCGGGCGCATCAGCGGGAACTTCGCGGAGGAGCTGTGAGAAGCCGATGACCTCCGCCGTTGAGATCCAGGACGTATCGAAGCGTTTCCATCTCTACCTGGAGAAGTACTCGTCGCTGAAAGAGCGCCTGCTGCACCTGGGGCACATTCCCTACGAGGAATTCTGGGCCCTGCGGGATGTCTCGGCTGAGATCCGGCCGGGATCGACGGTCGGGATCCTCGGGCCGAACGGCTCGGGCAAGTCGACGCTCTTGAAGTGCATCGCCGGCATCCTCCAGCCGACCTCCGGCCGGGTCGTCGTGCGCGGCAAGGTCGCGGCGATGCTCGAGCTCGGCGCGGGCTTCTCGGCCGACCTGTCGGGGCGCGACAACATCTTCCTCAACGGGTCGCTCCTCGGGATGTCGCGCCGCGAGATCAGCCGCCGCTTCAAGGAGATCGTCGAGTTCGCCGAGCTCGAGCACTTCATCGACAATCAGGTGAAGTACTACTCGTCGGGCATGATCGTGCGGCTCGGCTTCTCGATCGCCGTCAGCATGGACCCGGACGTCCTGCTGGTTGACGAGGTGCTCTCCGTCGGCGACGAGCGTTTCCAGCAGAAGTGCCTGGAGAGGGTGAAGCTGTTCCAGGAGGACGGGCGGACGATCATCGTCGTGTCGCACTCCTCGGACATGCTGCGCGCCATCTGCGACGAGATCCTCGTCTTCGACTCGGGACGGCTCGTCGCCTTCGCACCGCCGGGCGAGGCGATCCGCGTGTTCAAAGAGGGCCTCCTCGCCCTCGACTCGGCCGCGGCACCGGCCGCCGCCGTCGCGGCGAGCGCCGCGGCGGACTCCGCCACGCCGGCACGTCGCCAGGTCGAGATCACCGGCGTCACGGTCGACCACCCTGGGATCGGCGAGCGGCCGTACCTCATCACCGGCGAGCCGCTGACGATCCGGGTCGACTACCTGGTGACCGCGGCGGTCGACAGCGCGCAATTCGCGATCGAGGTCCTGTCCGACCGGCACCAGTCGCTGTTCGCCACGAAGAGCAGCGGCGCCGACGAGGCGATGATGCTCGCGCCCGGAGCCGGGTCCGTGACGTTCTGTTTCGACTCGCTGCCGCTGCTCGACGGCCGGTTCACCGTCAACCTCGGCGTGCGGGACGCGGGGGGTGTCGTCATCGGCCTCGCCGAGCCGGCGTGCGAGTTTGAGGTGATGAACCCGACGAGGGCCACCGGGGTGGTGTCGCTGCCGATGCGTGTCGAGGTGGTCGTTCCCGGGGCCCCGCGCCACGCCAATCCGTGATCGGGCCGGCGTCGCGGTGAGGAACGCCCCCGGTTGAGTGAGGAACCCGCTCCCTTCGCCTCGTCGGTCGTCGCCGCGGCGCGGTCCGACGTTGATCGGCTCGCCGCCGAGGGGCGCTGGACGCGGGAGGACTCGGACGGGCTCGACCGGCTCTTCGAGCGCGCGGCGACCCGCGCCCTGCGAACGCCGCGATTGGCGGAGCGCTCGCTGGCGCTGCGGCGGGTCGCGCGATTTCTGGTGCCGGGCCGGGCGCGGCCGTACCTGCGCCGGGCACTCGCCTTCGTGGAGCGCCCGCTCGGTGCTTTCGCGGCGCGCCGGGACCGGTCGTGAGCACGGTGGGCGATTCGCCCCGGGCCCGCCCGACGCGGCTCGACCAGGTGATCCCGTCGATCATCGAGCACGACGCGGTGAGCAACCACACCTTCATCGCGCAGCGGTTACTGCGCGAGATGGGTTTCGTGTCCGAGATCTACGCCTCGACCATCGGACCCGGCTGCGCCGGCCGGGTCCACCCGGTCGCCGAACTGCCGTTCCTCGAAGACCACAGCCAGTGGATCCTCTACCAGTGCTCGATCGGGAGCGCGACGGCCGATGTGGTCGCGCGCCATCCGGGGCGCAAACTTCTCGACTACCACAACATCACGCCGGCGCGGCTCGTCGAGCGCTGGCTGCCGCCGCTCGCCGAGGAGTCCCGTCTCGGTCGCCGGCAGCTGCAGATGCTCGCACCGCTCGTCTCCTGGGCGATGGCCGATTCGGCCTACAACGCCGCCGAACTGACCGGCACCGGCTTCGCCAACGCGCTCGTCGTGCAGGTCCTCACCGAGGGCGGGACCTTCGAGGAGGCGCCGGATCCGGACGCGCTCGCGCGCCTCGCCTCGGCGGGCGCGCGCGGCGGTGCGGACTGGCTGTTCGTCGGCCAGATCGCTCCCCACAAGGCCGACCACGACGTGATGAAGGCCTTCGCCTGCTACCGGCGCCTCTACGACGCCGGCGCCCGGCTGCACCTCGTCGGGCGGGAGATGGGGAGCACCTACATCGATGCGCTCCGCAGGTTCGCCGCCGAGCTCGACCTGAAAGACGCGATCAGCCTGCCGGGCTCGGTGGCGGTTGGCACGCTCGTCGCCTACTACGAGACCGCCGACGTCTTCGTGTGCCTGTCCGAGCACGAGGGCTTCTGCGCCCCGATCATCGAAGCGATGTCACGGGGCGTTCCCGTCGTCGCCTACGCCGCAGCCGCCGTCCCCGAGACGGTCGGCGAGGCGGGCGTGCTGCTTTCGGACAAGTCACCCGCCCTCGTCGCGTCGGCGGTGCACCGGCTCCTCACCGACGCGCCGGCGCGGGCGGGCCTTGTCTCCGCCGGGCGGTCGCGCGCCGCGCACTTCACGCCGGAAGCCGCCGTGCTGGCATTTCGCGCGGCGATCGAGGCGGCGCTCGCCGCTTGCTAGGCGCGCCGCGCCGCTGGCGGCGCCGGCGAACCTAACATCACTACCAATATGCACAGCAGCATCGTTCGTCACGTCATCGTGCCCTCCCGGGGCGGGCGGCTCGTGGGGCTCGTCGTCCTTGTGTCGTCGGCGATCGTGGCCGTGCCGCTCGCGCTGGTCGCCTCCGGCGCCGCGACGGAGGTGCCGGTCGCCTCGGTGAGCTTCGTCGGCCACGGCTACGGCCCGGGTCTCGGCATGGGTCAGTGGGGGGACTTCGGCGACGCCGTGCGCTACCACGAGACCTACGGCGAGATACTCGACCACTTCTACGGCGGAACGGTCAGCTCGAGCCTCGCCGGGTCGCGCCTTGGCAACGACCCGCTGATCTCGGTGGCGATCCTCGAGAACGTGAACGCCAGCGGCACCGTTGGCTACGACCCCGTCGTCACCTCGTCCTCGGCGTTCACCGTCACGGGTGCGGGATCCCCCCCGCCGACCACGACGACGTCGTCGACCACGACGACGCTGCCGCCCACCTCGTCGACCGAGCTGCCGACGACTTCGACCTCGACCACGACCACGACCACGACGACCACGACGACGCTGCCGCCCACCTCGTCGACCGAGCTACCGACGACCTCGACCTCGACCTCGACCACGACCTCGACCACCACCACGTCCACGACGACCACGACGACCACGACGACGCTGCCGCCAGGGCAGCTCACGATCCCGGCCGGGAGGGCGATCGACTTCCGGCTGACCAAGGCCGGGACCTGGGCCGTGTACGAGTCGACCTCGTGCTCGGCGGCCCGCGCGGCGGCGGGCAGGAGGGCACCGATCGCGACGGGACTCGTCGACCCGATTGTCCACCCGGCGAGCATGAGCCCGGTCGCGGCACCGGCGTCGCTGCTCACGCTGTGCCGGCACGACGGTCTCGACGAGGTCGTGCGCGGCGAGATCGAGGCGTACGACAAGTCGGGATACGAGCGGACGCTCAACGTGTTGCGGCTGCAGTCATATCTCGACGGTGTCGTCCCCGCCGAGGAATCGCCGTCGTGGGGCACCGCGGGGACCGGCGCCGGTGCCCCGCAGGGTCACGCCTGGGGGTTCCAGGCCCTCGAGGCCCAGGCCGTCGCCTCCCGCTCGTACGCCGTGGCGGAGATGCAGGCCGGCGGCTGGAGCGGCTACGCGAGCATCTGCGACACCGTCTGCGAGGCCTACGTCGGCGAGAACTTCGAATCGCCACTGACGGACGCCGCCGTCGCGGACACGTTGGGCGTCATTCGCGTCAGGCGCTCTACGGACGGCGCCGCGCTCACCTCGTACTCCGCGTCGTCCGGCGGCTGGACCGCGCACGGCGCCTTCCCCGCGGTCCGCGACCCCGGTGACGCCTGTGCTGTCGCCGGGAACCCGCTCGAGTGCAACCCGAACCACACCTGGCGGATGACGGTCCCCGCGGCGCTCGTCAGGCGGCAGTTCCCTGCCATCGGCCAACTTGTGGGCGTCACCGTCACCGTTCGCAACCGGCTCGGATCGTTCGGTGGCCGGGTCGAGAGCGTCGTCGTGGCGGGCACGAAGTCGACGACGACGGTGACCGGGTGGAACTTCGCCGTGGCCGTCGGGCTGCTGTCCGACTGGTTCGCCGTCTCGTCCACCGGTTAGGTGACGGTCCCGGCGAGCCGGCCGTCGCGCCGCCGGCGCCGAGCGCGTATGGCACCGCGAGGTGGCGGGCTAGCCCGTGATCAAGGCGCGGTCGGCGCCGGTGGGCCCCGAGGGGCTCCGGCACGCAGCGAAGTGACGTGGAGGGAACGGCTGCGTCGGGTCACCCGGAGCCGCTGGTGGCCCGTCGTGCGCTTCGTCGTCGGACTTGGGCTGGCCGCGCTCGCGCTGTCGGCCCTCAAGGGTCAGCGCGCCGAGCTCGTCGGCGCTTCCGAGGAGCTCACCCACCTCGAGCTGGTTTGGCTCCTGGTCGCGATCGTCCTCGAGATCGCGTCGTTCGTCTCGTTCGGGCTCCTGGAGCGACGCCTTTTGTCGGTCGGCGGGGTGCGCGCCGGCGTCGGGTTCATGACCACCCTGAGCGCCGCCCAGGCGGCGATCGCCAACTCGCTGCCCGGCGGACCCGCCTTTTCGAGCATTTACGTCTACCGTGCCTACCGACGCCGGGGAGCTGACGAGACCCTCGCAGTGTGGACCCTCCTCGCGACCTTTGTCTGTTCGGCCGCGACGCTGAGTTTCGTCGCCACCGCCGGCGTCGTCCTCGCCTTCAGCGAGAGCGCGGCCTATGACCTCGTCGGGGTCATCCTCGGTCTGTTCGCCGTCTCGCTCGTCGCCGACGCGGTCGTGTTTCAGCGCCGCTGGCTGGCGGATCTGATGGTCGGCGCCTTCGGGGTCTCGCGGCGCCTGGTCGGCCGGCCGCGGCGCGAAGGCGCCGTCGTCGTCGCCGCATGGGCGTCCCGGCTCGAGGGACTCCGGCTCACCTGGCGGGACCTCGCGGTCTCACTGGCCGGTGCGCTCGGCAACTGGGTCCTCGACTGCGGCTGCCTCGTCTGCGCCTTCCTCGCGGTGGGCGGCACCGTGCCGTGGCGCGGTCTGCTCCTCGCCTACGGCGCCGGCCAGCTCGCGGCCAACCTGCCGATCACGCCCGGCGGGCTCGTAGTCGTCGAAGGGAGCCTCCAGATCGCGCTCACGGCCTTTGGGGGGTCGGCGCTCACGACGGTTTCCGCCGTCCTCCTCTACCGGATTATCAGCTTCTGGGGCTTCCTCCCCGTCGGCTGGTCGGCCTGGGCCGGGCTTGGTCTGGCGCACCGCTGGCGGCGGGATCGTGCGGCGGCCGTCCCGGCGGGATCGGCGGTGGGATTGCCATCGCAGGAAGAGCGCGCGACGGTGGGTGAGTTGTCGGGCGCGACGGGAGAGGGGGGACATGAGTAGCGACGGGCTGCGACCGGCCCGGCGGGGCCGGACGGCGAGGCTCGTGGCGGCGTCGGCGGCGCTTCTCGCCGCGTCAGCCGGGCTTTCGGCGTGCACCGCGCCGCGCAACGCCCTCGCGCCGGGCGACAGCTCGTGTTTCCGGGTCCTCGCGGTGACGCACGCGGCCGTCAACGACACGGGGCGCTTCGACGGCGTGCGCTATCTGAGCCCGGCTGACCTCACGACGGCCCTTCGGCAGTTCAGGAGAAGCGATCACCACTGGTTCGTCATCCCGGGCGCGTTGTGGCGCGAACGGAGCGCCGTGTGCGTTGTCGCCTACCGGGGGAGCTTCTCGGCGAACGGCGTGGCACTCGGCTGGCCGCCGGGCCGGAAGCGTGACCCGCTCGCCATCGTCGTCGTGCGCGTCCGCGACCTGCACGTGCTCGTCACCTTCGTCCTCGACAAGCCGCCTTTGCACTTCGGGCGCTTCCTGCCGCCGCTCATCTAGGTGGCGCCCAGGGGGCAGCTGGTCGTTCAGCCGCTCGTGACGCGGCGTTCCCGGCCGCGGCCGCGAGCCCGGTCATGCTGCGAGAGGACCGCTTTGCGCAGACGGACGGTCGAGGGCGTGACCTCGACGCACTCGGTCTCGTCGGCGTGCTCGAGCGCCTGCTCGAGCGTGAGCCGGCGGATCGGCGGCAGCTTGACGAACTCGTCCGAGGTCGACGATCGCATGTTCGTCAGCTTCTTCTCCTTGGTCACGTTGACGTCGATGTCGTCGGCCCGCGAGCTCTCGCCGACGATCATCCCTTCGTAGACCTCCTCACCCGGGCCGACGAACATCGACCCGCGTTCGGAGAGGTTCGTGATCGCGAAGGCGGTCGCCGCACCCGGGCGGTCGGCGATCAGGCTGCCGCTCGCCCGCATCCGGATCTCGCCCTGCCAGGGCTCGTAGCGCTCGAGCGAGTGGTGGAGCTGCGCCGTGCCCCGTGTCTGGGTCATCAGCTCGCCGCGGATCCCGATCAGCCCCCGGGAGGGGACGAGCCCGCCGAGGCGGACCCAGCCGGTCCCGTGGTGCACGATGCGGTCGATGCGCGCCCGTCGCCGGGCGATGAGCTGCGTGACGGTGCCGAGGTGCTCCTCGGGGACCTCGATGGAGAGGCGCTCCACCGGCTCGCACACGACGCCCTCGACCACCCGGGTGAGTACCTCGGGCTTGCCGACGGTCAGCTCGAATCCTTCGCGGCGCATCGTCTCGACGAGGACCGCCAGGGCGAGCTCGCCGCGGCCCTGCACCTCGAAGGTGTCGGCGCGCTCGGTGGGCACGAGGCGGATCGCGACGTTGCCCAGCACCTCGGCCTCGAGGCGGGACCGCAGAAGGCGCGCCGTCAGCTTGGTGCCGTTCCGGCCGGCGAGCGGCGAGGAGTTGACCCCGACCGTCATCGACAGGCTGGGCTCGTCGACGATGAGCAGCGGCAGCGCGACCGGGTGCTCGGCGTCGGCGAGCGTCTCGCCGACGGTGATCTCATCGATGCCGGCGACGGCGATGAGCTCGCCGGGTCCGGCGGAGTCGGCCGGGACCCGGCCGAGGTCGGCGGGCACGAGGAGCTCGGTGACGCGGACCCGCTCGACCGTCCCGTCACGCCGGCACCAGGCGACGGTCTCGTTGTCGTGGATCGTCCCCTCGACGACGCGGCAGATCGCCAGCCGGCCGAGATACGGCGAGGCGTCGAGATTGGTGACGAGCGCCTGGAGGGGGGCGCCCTCGGTGAACGACGGCGGCGGGAGGTGGTCGAAGAGCACCTCGACGAGGATCGCGAGGTCGCCGCCCTCGGGTGGCTCGGCGACCGGCCCCGGCGGCTGGTTGAGCGACAGCCAGCCGTCACGGGCGCTGCCGTAAAGGAAGGGGATGTCGTACTGGCCCTCGGGCGCCTCGAGGTCCAGGAACAGCTCGATCGTCTCGTCGACGACCTCGGCGATCCGGGCGTCGGGCCTGTCGACCTTGTTCACGACGGGCACGACGGGCAGCCCCGACTCGAAGGCCTTGCGGAGCACGAAGCGGGTCTGGGGCCCGGGACCGTCGGAGGCGTCGACGAGCAGCATCGCGCCGTCGACCATCGCGAGGGCGCGTTCGACCTCACCGCCGAAGTCGGCGTGGCCCGGGGTGTCGACGACGTTCAGGCGGCGGGCGCCGAACCGGAAGGCGGCCTGCTTGGCGAGGATCGTGATGCCCTTCTCGCGCTCGAGGTCGAGGGAGTCGAGGACCCGGTCGACGACGGTGGCGTGGGCACTGAACGCACCGCCCTGGCGGAGCATCGCGTCGACGAGCGTCGTCTTGCCGTGGTCGACGTGGGCGATGATCGCCACGTTGCGCAGTTCGTCCTTCGTCCGCACCGTCATCATCCGGTCCTGTCGGCTCTCATCGGTTCATCCCGTGCCGGTGCGTCGCGCCCGGCGCCCAGCGGTATCTCGTCACCCGGACCCCGGCCTAGATTGCTTGTGTGCCGACCAGGCTGAGCAGGCTCGAGCGAATCACGAACCTCGTCCTCGCCCTGCTCGACGCCTCCCGCCCGCTTTCGCTACGGGAGATCGGCCTCGCCGTCGCCGGCTACCCGACCGCCCCCGGTGCGCTGCGACAGGCGTTCGAACGCGACAAGCGCACGCTACGCGACAACGGGATACCGATCTCCGTCGAGCGCGTCGATGGTGACGACCAGGTCGGTTACCGCATCCTACCCGAGCAGTACTACCTCCCCGATCTCGGGCTCACCCCGGACGAGGAGGCGGCGCTCACCTTCGCGCTGCTCGCCGTGCGCCTGGAGGGCGGAGCCGGCCGCGAGGTACTCCACAAGCTCGGCACGGCACGGGCGGCCGACGTCGCGCCCGTCGCGGTGCTCCCGTCGTTGCCGTTCCTCGGGGCTCTCCAGCAGGCGATCCGGGACCGGGCGCCGGTCGCGTTCGCCTATCACGGGCGGCAACGGCGCGTCGACGGCTACGGGCTGGTCTTCCGCGGCGGCAGCTGGTACTTCGTGGGCCGGGACGCCGGCGTCGGCGAATCCGGGGGTCTGCGCCGCTTCCGGGTCGACCGGTTCGAGAGCGAACCGGTCGCCGGCACGCCGGCGAGCTACGAGCGGCCGGACGGCTTCGACGCCGCGACGGAGCTGCGCTACGTGCCGTTCCAGCCGGTGGCCTCCGGGCCGGTCGAGCCCGAGGCGACCACGGTCGAGGTCGCCGTCGACGCCCGCGAGGCCGCCGGCGTCATCGCGCTCGTCGGTGCGGGAGCCGTGCGCGCCCGCGACGCCGACGGGTCGGTGCGCCTGGCGTTCCCCGTCGGCGACGAGGAGGCCATCTACTCCTGGGTGCTCGGGCTCGGCGACGCGGTCGAGGTGCTCGCCCCGGCGGGCCTGCGCCGCGGCGTCATCGACCGCCTCGAGACGGCCGCCCGGGCCGGGGGACAGCCATGAGCTCCGGGCATGTGCCCGAGGGCATCGACGCGGGGACCCGTCTGCGGCGGCTTTTCGCCGTCCTCACGTACCTCGCCGGCGTGGGCGAGTCGTCGATCGGCGATCTCGCGGCGCGGTTCGGCTTCGAGCCGGAATCCCTCGTCGGCGAGCTCGAGCTCGCCGCCTGCTGCGGGCTGCCGCCGTACACGCCGGACACGCTGCTCGAGCTGATCGTCGATGACGACCGCGTCGTCGCCTACGGGCTCGAGGCGCTGCGCCGCCCGCCGCGTCTCACGCCGGACGAGGGCTTCACGCTCGCGGCCGCGGCGAGGGCGATGCTCGCCATCGAGGGCGTGGAGCCCACCGGTCCGCTCGCCACGGCGCTCGACAAGCTCGGCCACGCCCTCGGTCTCGAGCGGGTGAGCGTCGAGCTCGAGGTGCCCCCGCACCTCGCCGAGCTGCGGGAGGTGGCCGCCGCGGGCGAGGCGGTCGAGATCGACTATCTCGGCGCGAAGCGCGGCGCCGAGACGACGCGGCGCGTCGAGCCGTACGCCGTCGTCGCCCGCGAGGGGACGTTCTACCTCGACGCCTACTGCGCTCTCGCCGGGGACTGGCGGCGTTTCCAGGTCGCGCGCATCACCCGGGTCCGGCGCCTCGGCGAGCCGGTGACGGCCCGGTCGCTGCCCGCCGCGCTCGGCGGTGCACGGGCCTTCGTCGGGGGCGCGGGGGCGCGCACCGCCCACGTCGCTCTCGATCAGGGCTCCTACGTGCTCATCGACCGGCTGGTCTCGGCGCCGCCGTCCCGTCTGCCCGACGGCCGTGTCGTCGCGCCGATCGAGGTCGCCGACGAGTACTTCCTCGGCTGCGTCCTCCTGCGTCTCGGACCGGCGGCCGAGGTGGTCGACCCGCCTGAGCTCGCGGGTGCCGCCGCGCGGGTCGCACGGCGGGCGCTCGCCCGGTACGAGGACGGTTCGTAGGGAACCGGTCGGCCGGTTTCGGCCCCGGGTGCCGGTGGCCCCGGAAGGGCGGCGCGGCGGTAGGTCGCGGACGAGCCTCCGTTCCTACCGTCCCCGCCGTGCTCAGCGTGGCGAAGGTGCGCCGGGGCCGTGAGGCGTACTACCTCGAGGCGACCAGGGGATCGCCGGAGCGGCCGGGGCTCGTCGAGCCCGACGGCTCCTGGTGGGGTGGACTCGCCGCCGACCTCGGCCTCGCCGGCCGGACGGTCGAGGCCGCGAGCCTGTCGACGCTGCTTTCCGGGGTGGACCCCGTGAGCGGTGCGGCCCTCGACCCCCGCCACGACCGCGTCACCGTCACCGCTTTCGACTGCACGTTCGCCGCGCCGAAGTCGGTGAGCCTGCTCCACGCCCTCGGCCCGGCCGACGCCGTCGGCGAGGTGCGCGCCGCGCATGAGCGTGCCGTCGCGGGCACGCTCGGGTACCTCGAGCGGCACGTCGCGCTTGTGCGCCGCGGGGGTTCGGTCCAACCGGCGCCGGGCCTCGCCGCGGCGTCGTTCCTCCACCGCACGAGCCGCGCGAACGACCCGCACCTCCACACACACCTCGTCGTGGCCAACCTCGCGCCGGACGCCGGTGGGAGATGGTCGGCGCTCGACGCCCGGGCGCTGTTCGCCAACGTCGGCGTGGCCGGGGCCCTGTACCGGGCGGAGCTGCGCTACGAGATCTCCCGGCGGCTGGCGGTCTCGTGGCAGGCGCGCGCTGAGGGGTTCGCCGACCTCATCGGGATCCCGGCGGCTGCGGTGCGAGGTTTCTCACGTCGCAGTGCGGAGATCTCGGCCGAGCTCGCCCGCACCGGATGGTCGGGGCCGCACTCGGCACGGTTGGTCGCCGACCGCACCCGTCCGGACAAGGTCCTCACCCGGGACTACCCGGCGCTCGTCGCCGGTTGGCGTGAGCAGGCCTTCGCACTCGGGGTGTCCCGGGCTTCGGTCGGCAGGCTCGGCACCGCCGCCCCCCAGACGGCGCCGGCCGGGATCGGGCGTGACCCCCGGCTGGCGTCGCGCGTCGCCGAGTCGGCCGAGTCCCTCGGCCACGCCTTCGACCGGCGTGAGCTGATCCGGGCGACGTGCGCCCGCCTGGACGACGGCGCCCCCGTCGAGCGGGTCGAGGCCGCCGTCGATCAGCACCTCGGCTCGGGCGAGCTCGTGCGATACGGCGCGCGCTCCGTCCGGCTGCGCACGGCCGGGGGCGGGCGCATCCCGGCGGGTCTCGTCGAAGCTCGGTTCGCGACGCGGGAGGTTGCGGCACTGGGCGACCGACTGGCGGCCACGCTCGAGTCGGCACCGGCGCTGGCCGCGGCGCGGGGCGACGCGGGGGCTCTCGGACCGGCGGGCACGATGGCCCCCGGGGTCGTCGTGGCCGGCCGGGCGGACCGCCCGCTGGAGGCCTACGAGGAGTTGCGCGCCGCGGCGGTCGCGGCACATCGTGACGGCCGCCGGGTCGTCGGCCTCGCGCCCAACCGCCGTGCCGCCGCCCATTTCGAGGCGGCGACGGGGGTCACGACGAGCGTGTTCGACCGCCGTGAGGCGTCCGGTGGCGGCTCCCTCGTCGTCATCGCCGACCCCGAGCGCTGTCCCGTGCGTGAGGTGGTGTCGCTCGTCGACGAGGCGCACGCCCGGGGCACGACGCTCGTGCTCGCACGGGGGATTTCTCCTGCCGGGTTGACGCCGCCACCCGACGGCCGGGAAGGGGCCCACCTCGCCGGAGGGTCCGTACCTGACGGGGCGCTCAGTCGGCACACGGTAGGTGGCGTCGAGGTTCTTCTCGCCAGGGACTTCGTGGCGGCGATCGGCGGGATCCGCCTGGTCGAGGAGGAGCGGCGGGCGCAGGGGCGCCGGTCCCTCGTCGTGGCCGCGGAGCCGCGCCTGCTCGCCCGCCTCGGCTGCGAGGCCGTCGGCCCGGGCGAAGCGCTGCGCCGCGCGGGCGGGGATCTCGATCTCATCGTGTTCGGGGGCGCGCGGATCCTCGGGTCCGGGATCGCGCGCCTGCCCGACGGCGTGCACTGCCACGTCGCCGTCGCCCCGGTGGACCGGGATCCCGCCAGCGAGCGGTCGTTCGCGCTGGAGCTCGTCGAACCGGCGGCGCTGCGCCGTGAGCTCGGCAGGTCCCCCGAGGGCCAACGCGCCCGCGAGCGGTGGCGTGCGAGGGCGATCGCGTCCGAACGCCGGGGGAGGGTGCGCGGGATGGAGCCGGTTCCCAACCGCGACGGTCCCGGTTGGACCCGGGACCTGCGTCTCACCGGCCCCGCGCGCCGCAGGGAACCCTCGCTCAGCCGCTGAGGCCCCTGTAGCGTCCCCCGACTCGCGACCACTCTCGGATGGTCCGCGGCGCGACGACCGGCTGCGCGACGGACTGTGCGGAGATCTCGCGCCACGGCGAGGAGGAGTGGTGCGGCGTGAGCTGTACCCGCAACGGACGGGCGCCGACGAAGGCGATGGCCGTCCCCGGTGGGGGCTGGGCGATGGCGTCGACGGGAAGACGGGGCTCGCGTCGCGTCGTCACGGTCCGCGTCCTGTGCTGTCGCAGCCGGCCAGGGGCCCGCGACGTCGTCGTCGAGGCAACGATCTCGTCGCGCCGACCGGCGAGCGCCGAGAGCGCCTCGAGAGTGCGGACGTCACTCATCCCGGCGAGCACGAGCTTCACACCGAAAAGCGTGAGGAAGCCGTCCGCCACGCTCCCGAAGCGCGCCCGCGCCTGGGAGAGGTCCTGGAGACTGGCGAGCGTCACGATGCCCTGGCTCGCTCCTTCGGCCACGAGCGCCGGGAGGTCGTGGAGCGGCGCGATGTTGGCCAGTTCATCGAGGACGAGAAGCACCGGAGCATCCGCGCGCCGCTCGGTCGTGGCGTGGCGCCGGTAGGCGGCGGTGCGGACGTCCCGGATGATCCCGGCGACGAGCGGTGCGAGGTGCTGCTGGTACTCGGCCGGCGCGGCGACGAAGAGCGTGGAACGGGAGCGCACGAACCGCTCGGGGTCGAACCGCAAGAGGGCCGCGCTCGCCAGGGCCGCGCTCGTGCGGTATCCGGCGAGCACGCCGGAGGCGGTCGACCAGATGGCGCTCTGCTCACGCTCCTCGGTCTCGGTGATCCCGATCAGCAGGTCGAGGGCGAGGGTCGCGTCGTGGCGGGCGAGGGACGCGACGAAGCGTTCCGGGGATCTCCGGTTCACAGCCGCGACGACGTCGTCGAGCGGGGCGCCGTCGAGCGCGGCGCCGTGGAAGATCGACGAGAGCAGGGCCGCCGCCCGTTCGGTCCAGTGCGAACCGTCGACGCGGTCCCTGCCCTCCCGGCTCGCGCCGACCATCGACTCGGCCATGAACACCGAGCCGTCCCAGGTCGCGGCGGAGGCGAGTGGCGACCAACCGACCGCGCGCACGCCCGGCGGGACCTCCACCGTGCCGCTCGGGTCGAACAGCAGACACTCGCCGAGCCGGCTGCGGACGAGACGCGTCTCGTCGAGGACGTCGCGCTTCGTGGACACCGCGACGACCGCGCCTGCCGCCGCGAAAACATTTGGCACAACGACGCTTGACGTCTTTCCGGAACGCGGCGGACCGAGCACCAGCGTTCCATGCTCGTGTGGTGCAAATACCGGTTCGCCGTGCGCGGCGCCGAGGTAGATCCCGTGGCTGTGCGTTGCCGATGCGGCGAGCACGCGCGCCAACGCGTTCCCGCTCGATTCGTGCTGCAGAGCCTCCAACGACGCCGTGGCGGCATCATCGCACGCGCGAGTTCACGGAGGAGCTACCGGTCTGTCGCGGGTGGGCTTCCGCTGTGTGGCATTCAACGTGTTCGTAGAAACCTGTATTCATATGGAATATGAGGCGGCGACTGGAGAAGAGAGATCGGTTGTGTCGAACTTCGTGTCGCGCGACTGCATCGTGGGTGTGTTGTAAGGCCGAGAGTGCTTGCAATTCGCGGCCAAATCGCCTTTTATTGCATTGGCTACACACTTACAGGAGGTGGCCGTGAATAGAACCGAACTGATCGGCGCAATCAGTGGCGACACTGGTCTGACCCGTCAGCAATCGGAATCCGCGCTCGATTCGCTCGTTTACGAAATCACCAAGGGCGTGCGCACGGGGGTTCCGATCCGTATCACCGGTTTTGGCACATTCAAGCTGCGGGAGCGCAAGGCGCGCAGCGGACGCAATCCGCAAACGGGTGCTCCGGTCCACATCAGGGCGTCGAAGGGTATTGGTTTCACCCCCGGTGTCCAGTTGAAGACGGATCTGAACTCGAGTGCCGTTCTTCAAAAGCCGGTGCCTGCACCGGTCGCGAAGAAGGCCGCCCCCGTGCGCAAGGCTGCGCCGAAGAAGGCAGCGAAGAAGGCTGTTGCCAAGAAGGTTGTGAAGAAGGTCGCGGCGAAGAAGGTTGTGAAAAGGGCCGCGGCGAAGAAGGTTGTGAAGAAGGCTCCGGCCAAAAAGGCTCCGGCCAAGAAGGTTGTGAAGAAGGCTCCGGCCAAAAAGGCCCCGGCCAAGAAGGCCCCGGCCAAGAAGGCCCCGGCCAAGAAGGCCCCGGCCAAGAAGCGGCCAGCGCGCAAGGCTCCCGCCAAGCGGGCACCGGCACGCAAGCGGCCTGCGAAGCGTCCACCGGCCAAGAAGGCTCCGGCCCGGAAGGCTTCGGCTCGTTCAGTAGCAGCACGACACTGAAAGCGGTGTGTTTCGCGACCACTCTGGGCCCTGGCGAGAAAGCCGGGGCTCAGAGTGGGTCGCTCAAGCTTCGAGCAGTTTGAACCCTTCCCCCGCCGCAAACCCGTAGGGCGCCCCGACCTCGGCGGCTTCGCTCCTCACCCGCGCACGGAACGCGTCCAGCCCGGGACCGCCGTCCGCCTCCTCGTCCGGGATCGCCATTGTCGATCGCAGCTGACTGCGGTGCTGGAGCAGTGCCGCGATCTTCACCTCGATTGTGGCCGAGACGTCCTCGACGTGATCGATCGTGCCGGCTTCGAACAGCAGAACGGTGCGCGGTCGGTGCGGTGGGAGACCGATGTCCGGTAGGAACAGGGGATCGCGCGCCGCGACGACACCGTCCGTGACGAGGAAGCCAGCCGCGCGGTGGTCGGGATGGAGCCGATAGTGCATCCACGGATCGTGGCCGAGGACGACGTCGGGGGCGATCGTCCGGATCCAGCGGGCGATCTCCCTTCGTTGTGCCAGGCCGGGCTCGATCTCGCCGTCGGGCCAGCCGAGGAAGACAACCTCGGCTGATCCGCCGAGGGTGCGCGCCGCCTCGCGTTGTTCGGCCTGTCGCACAGCGACAAGCCGAGCCGGGTCCATCTCGGCATCCCAGGAACCCTTGGAACCGTCGGTGCAGATGAGATGGAAGATCTCGGAACCGTCGCGGGCCCACTTCGCGAACGTGCCACCGCATCCGAACTCGATGTCGTCGGCGTGGGCGGCGATCGCCAGCGCGCGCCTCGGGGTCGCAAGATTCGTGGTCATGGCGTGAGCTGTGCCCGTCCCGTGCGGTGTCGCTTCAGCCGCCGGCACCAACTCAAGGTTGTTCGTTCTCGGCGGATTCTGCGGTGGTCGTCGCGGGTGGCGGCGCGGAGAGGTGCGACATCAGCGCGAGGTCGACCGGTAGGTCGACGTCCGACGACAGCCGCGGGTCGTCGACGATCGTGCAGTGCAGGCCGAGTCGCGCCGCCTCGGCGAGGTGACGGGCGAACGAACCCGGCCCGTATGAGAAACGGAAGCCGACCTCGGTCGGCACACCGGCGACGTTTGTGCCGTCGCGCCATCGGTCCGGCGCGAGCGTCACCTCCGACGGAGACCCGAATCCGGAGAGGTCGCTCACGAGCGGAAGATCGGCGTGGGCGACGACAGCGAGGGAGAACCCTTCCTCAGCGAGCTGCGTGACACCGGCCTCGACGGCCGCCGACAGCTCGAGTCCCGGTGCATAGAGGACCGTCGCCCCCCGGGTGACCGCCCAGTCCGCGACCTCTCCGTCGTCGCAGACGACGTAGACGGGCATGCCGTGCGCGGCGGCTACGGCGATCTCGGCGAGCTCGCGCGCGAGCTGCCCCCTCTCCTCCTCGTCGAGCACCCCGGCGAGCCGGAGTTTGGCCCGCCGGAACGACTTGACCGGGACGAGCAGAGCGCGCACCGCGGCAGTCTATGGGCGGTGCGGTCGTGGTTCGCGGAGGCCGTGTGGCCCTGGAGCAGGTCGTGCGGGCGCGGGCGGATGAGGGTTCGTGGCGGGACCGGGTATTAGCGTGTCGCAGATGGTCGGCATCTCGCGCAGCCGCCGAACCTCTTGTCGGTGAGGCTTCGATGAATGTTGCCGTGCTCGGCGCCGGTTCCTGGGGGACGACGATCGCATCGCTCGTCTCGGCGCGCACACCGACGACGCTCTGGGCGCGTTCGGAGGCCGTGGTGGCCGAGATACGCGACCGACGGAGGAACTCCTCGTATCTCGGGGACTTCGCCTTGTCGGACCGACTGCGCGCGACCTCCTCGGTCGCCGAGGCGCTCGGCGGCGCCGAGCTCGTCGTGATCGCGCTCCCGAGTCATGGCGTGCGCGACGTCCTCGGCGCGGCGGCGGGAGATGTCCCGGCGGATGTCCCGGTGCTCAGCCTCTCGAAGGGTCTCGAGGAGGGCACCATGGCCCGGATCTCGGAGATCGTCGACGCCTGCTGGCCCGGCCACCCCGTCGGTGTGCTCACGGGCCCGAACCTGTCGGCCGAGGTGTGCGAGGGTCAACCGACCGCGTCGGTCGTCGCCTTCGCCGACGAGAGCCTCGCCGGCGAGATCCGAGACCTATTCGTGACCGAGACCCTGCGCGTCTACACGAATCCAGACGTGATCGGCTGCGAGATCGCTGGCGCGGTGAAGAACGTCCTGGCGATCGCGAGCGGCATGTCGGTCGGCCTCGGATTCGGTGACAACACAAGGGCCGCCTTGATCACGCGCTCCCTCGCCGAGCTCACCCGACTCGGTGTCGCGCTCGGCGGGGAGCCGGCGACGTTCGCCGGCCTCGCCGGCCTCGGCGATCTCGTCGCGACCTGCACGAGCCTGAAGAGCAGGAACTTCGCGGTCGGCGTCGCGCTCGGGCAGGGCTTGTCCCTCGAGCAGGTGATCGGCCGGACACGCATGGTCGCCGAGGGGGTGAAGACCTGCCGACCGCTGGTCGACCTGGCGCGCCAACTCGACGTCGAGGTTCCCGTCGCCGAGCAGGTCGTCGCCGTGTGCTACGGGAACCGGCCCCCCTCGGAGGCGATCCCGCTGCTCATGCGTCGGGCACCCCGGTCGGAGGTGGAGAACCTCCCCAACCGGAGCGAACAGGTCCGCGACGACGGCCGCCGTGTCTGAGGGGCCCTGCGGCCGGTCCGAGCGCCGCCGGACGAACCGCGACGCGGGGGTCGGGACGGAGACGCGGCTCGTCGCCGCAGGGTGCCGGACGGTCGCCGGGATCGACGAGGTTGGCCGCGGGGCCTGGGCGGGGCCGCTCACGGTCGGCGTCGCACTCGTGTCGGGCGAGTGCCTCGCGGGCTTCCCGCCGGGAGTGCGCGACTCGAAGCTGCTGTCACCGTCGCAGCGCCTGCGGCTCTTCGCTCCCATCGCAGGCCACGTCCTGCGACACGCCATCGGTCACGCCAGCGCCGCCGAATGTGACGCCTTCGGCATGACCGGAGCACAGCGCCTTGCCGCGGTGCGGGCGCTCGAGGCGCTCGGTGTCGAGCCGGACGCGATCATCGTCGACGGGCCGCGGGACTTCACGGGATCGCCGGGCGCGGTGTGCATCGTCGGGGCCGACCGTCTCTGCGCCGTCGTCGCGGCGGCCTCGATACTTGCCAAGGTGACCCGGGACCGGTTGATGATCGCCGCCGCCGGGACGCATCCGGGCTACGGGTTCGAGCGCAACAAGGGGTACGCGTCGCTCGAGCACCGCCTCGCCGTCGCCCGCCTCGGCACAACCCCGATCCACCGGCTGAGCTGGTCCGTTGCACCGGTCGGGCGGGTCGTCGGGGCCGCCGCCACCGCAACCGCATCGGCGCCGTTCGGCGCCGAGCGGCTATAACGGGCGAAATGGTCTTTCTGCTGGCTGTTCTTGCTGCGGTCGCGAACGCCTTCGCGACGGTCCTCCAGCGCCTCGGTGTCGAGGCCGCCCGGCCGGTCAGCAAGCGGAGCCACCACCTGATGGCGAGCATTCTGAAACGGCCGATCTGGTACGCGGGCCTCGGACTGACGATCGGGGGCTTCGTCCTCCAGGCCCTCGCCCTCAGCTTCGGGAACCTGTCGACCGTGCAGCCGATCATGGTCACGGAGATCGTCTTCCTCGTCCTCATCCTGGGCACCTGGTTCCACCACCAGCTGCGGTGGATCGACCTGGCCGCGGTGTGCGGAACCGCCATCGGGCTGGGCTTTTTCTTGTGGCTCAGCTACTCGAAGGAGGGCCACAGCTCCCCGTCGAAGTACGACTGGATGCTGCTGCTGGTCGCGGCGGTGGGCGCCATCCTGCTCAGCGCCGTCGCCGCCCAGCGGGGCCCCCGCTCGTGGCGGGCCGCTTGGTTCGGCGTCAGCGCCGGGATCTGCTTCGCGCTGACGGCGGCGTTCATCAAGACCGTCGCCAACGAATGGCCCCACGGGATCGTCTACGTCTTCGAGCACCCCGCGGCGTACTCGGTCGCCCTTGTCGGGCTCGTCGGGCTCGTCATCGCCCAGCACGCCCTCGATGCCGGTCCGGTCGCCGCGTCGCAGGCGGCCCTCCTCATCGTGAACCCGCTCTCCAGCATCGTCATGGGCATCTGGCTGTTCCGGGACCACGTCCACGCGACGGGATCCCGGGCGATCGGCGAGGGGCTCTTCCTCGGCCTGATGTTCTACTCGCTGCTGCTGCTCAGCCAGTCGCCGCTGATCTCGTCGACTTTCGAGGCCGAGCAGCTCTCGGACCGGAACTCCGGTCCCAAGATGCGCGCAGGTGGGTCCATCGCCTGACGGCCCGGCGGTACGCTCGCAGGAGTGGCTGTGGCGACGAGGTGATTGCATGACCAGTGTGGGTGCCGATTCCTGGGACGCCATCTGCGCCCGGATCGAGGACGCCGCGGGCCTGCTCGGGCTCGAGGACGGGCTCACCCAGATCATCGTCAAGCCGGAGCGAATCCTCGAGGTCGCGATCCCGATCCGCCGCGACGACGGGCACCTCGAGATCTTCACCGGCTGGCGGGTCCAGCACAGCACGGCCCGTGGGCCCGGCAAGGGCGGGATCCGGTTCCATCCCGACGTCGACGTGCGCGAGGTGATGGCGCTCGCCGCCGACATGACGATCAAGTGCGCCGTCGTCGACATCCCGTTCGGCGGCGCCAAGGGCGGCGTGGTCGTCGATCCGGCGTCGCTGTCGGAGGCCGAGCTCGAGCGGCTCACGCGGCGCTACGCCTTCGACATCGCCTCGCTCCTCGGGCCGGACCGCGACGTCCCGGCGCCGGATGTGAACACCGACGCCCGGATGATGTCCTGGATCATGGACACCGTCTCGATGATGCGGGGCAACGTGACCCCCGGGGTCGTCACCGGCAAGCCGATCGCCATCGGGGGGATCGCCGGCCATGTCGGCGCGACCTCGTCGGGCGTGGTGCTCTGCGCCCAGGCGACGTTCCGGGAGCTCGGCATGACGATCGCCGGGTCGCGGGCGGTCATCCAGGGTTATGGCAAGGTCGGCGCGCCCCTCGTCTTCCTGCTCTCGTCGCTCGGCGTGCGCGTCGTCGCCGTCGCCGACGTGGGCGGCGCAATCCACAATCCGGGCGGGATCGACCCCGCCGCCCTCGGCGAGCATTTCGCGCGCTGGGCACGGTCGCCGGCTTCGCCAACGCCGAGGAGATCGACCCGGCGTCCCTTTTCTCGCTCGAGTGCGAGCTCGCCATCCCGGCGGCACTCGCCGGGGCCGTCACCGCCGAGGTGGCCTCGTCGTTCGGGGGCAAGGTGCTCGTCGAAGCGGCGAACGGGCCGACGACACCCGAGGCCGACCCGATCCTCGAGGAGCGGGGGGTCACGGTCGTACCCGACGTGCTCGCCAACGCCGGTGGCGTGGTCGCGTCGTACTTCGAATGGGCCCAGGCCCGCCAGGGCTACGCCTGGGAGTCCGGTGTCTTCTCAACCCGGCACCGGGAGACGATGGAGCGGGCGTTCGACGCGACCTGGCAGAAATCGACCGCCTTGAAGGTGCCGTTGCGCCGGGCCGCCGTGGCGCTGGGTCTCGACCGCGTCGCCGAGGCGACACGGTTGCGGGGCCTCTTCCCGTAGAGGAGGAGGGAGGCAATCGTGGGTCACCTGGCCGGCCGGCGCGCGGTGCTGCTGGCCGTCGTGCTGGCAGGGGGTGCCGTTCTCGGCGCCTGTTCGTCGGTGACCCACCACCATCACCACCACGTGCCGCCGACTTCGACGTCCACGTCGACGCCGACCTCCACCTCGACGAGTTCGACGAGCACGGTGCCGACGACGCCCGCCGAGACGACCTGTTCGACGGGCTTGCTCGGCATCACGGCCGCGCCGGGCGGCGTTGCCGCCGGCACGTCCTACATCGTGTTCACGCTCACCAACCGGGGTCCGGCGCCCTGCACGCTCGACGGCTTCCCCTCGCTCGAGTTCTTTGGCCCGTCCGGTGCTTCCGGGGCCGGTGCGGGGCCGAGGCTTTCGATCACGTCGATGGACGGGGGCGAAGCGCCGGGTCTTGTGACGCTGGCGAGCGACGGGACGGCTGAATTCATAGTGATCATCAACGATGTCCCGGTGGAGGGAGTGGGATGCTCGACGGTCGCCTCGGTGGATGTCGCGATCCCCGGGACAGGTGAGGCGCTGGCCGTCCCCGTCACGATGACGCCTTGCGGGGGATCGGTCACGGTTGACGCTTTCGCGCCGTCGGGTTCGGAGAGCCCCTAGGGCGACGGGCCCGATCCAGATGCGACAATTGCCGGGCGCAACCGATCGGTCGCCGGCGAGAGCTGCAGGCGGTGGGCGCGCCGAACGTGCAACGGGCGCTTAGCTCAGGTGGTTAGAGCAGCTCGCTTACAACGAGCAGGTCGGCGGTTCAAGTCCGTCAGCGCCCACAAAGTGCCATCTACCTGGATGTATAGCGAAGTCCAGATGGACTAGCACAGCGCACAGCGCACCTAGACCTGCTAATAGCGCTAGGGTGAAGTGTGGCACGGCCCGAATGTCGGAGTCGGTAGCCGCTAGGGGACCGAGTGGCAACAAAGCTCGCTGATGCAGAAGGTGGCGAGGTCGACGAGTATCTCGAAAGCTGGGGCCGGCGGCTTCGAGCGCGCAACCGCTCGGAGAAGACAATCCGTGGCTATGGCGAGACAGTTCAACTGTTTCTTCAGTTCCTGCACTGTCACGACATGCCGACTGCTGTCGGTGAGGTCAAGCGCGAGCACGTTGAAGCCTTCATCGCCGACCAGTTGGCTCGATGGAAGCCGACGACAGCGCTTACACGGCACCAGGCGCTGCGGCAGTTCTTCCTTTACCTGGTGGACGAAGGGGAGTTGACCGATTCGCCGATGGCCCGCATGAAGCCCCCGAGCATCCCCGACGTGCCCGTGCCGATCGTGACCGATAATGACCTCAGGAGACTGCTCAAGGCTTGTGAAGGTACAGACTTCGAGAGCCGACGCGACATGGCGATTCTGCGTCTGTTCATCGACACGGGGTGTCGCCTCGCCGAGATAACGGACCTCGCGGTGGAGGATGTCATCTTGGAGGCCGAAGTCATCAACGTCGTCGGCAAGGGAAAGCGTCCGCGGTCGGCACCGTACGGACCGAAGACCAGTTCCGCTCTTGACCGATATCTCCGTCTGCGAAAGCGCCATCCTCAGTCGCATTGCCCAGCCCTGTGGCTCGGTCCGAAAGGTGGCCTAACCACCAGCGGCGTCGCGCAGATACTCAGGCGGCGCTGCGCGACGGCGGGTATCGCTCAGCTGCATCCTCATCAATTCCGACACACTGCCGCCCATGCGTGGCTCGCCTCTGGCGGAGGTGAGACCGACGCAATGAGACTTTTCGGATGGAAAAGTCGTGTCATGTTGAACAGGTACGGTGCTTCCAACGCTGACGAGCGCGCCCGCGACAGCTACCGGCGAATCCTCCCCGGTGACCGCATCTAGAACTCAACCGCTGTGCCCCGGAGCGTCTCTCGGTGTGCGTGTCGCGTTTGGCCGTATCTACCGTCGCGCCCCTGGCGAAAGACCCCAGCACCGGTTGCGTTCTCATGTTGTTCTCGACCTCGCCCGTGACGATGCCAAAGCCAGTCGAGTCATGTGCGCCTTTAGCGCTGCCTGGGCGCGCCTGGCACGCTCGGCAGGCGGCAGAGAGCCATCGGGGTCTACTTCACGCTCGAAACGGGTCAGGAACGCGGCACGGGCCGCTTGGGTCGTTTCTTTGGGGTCGCGCTTGGCGTGAAGGCTGTAGGCAGCCAAGCGGGAGCGAAGGGATCGTTGTGCCGGGGTCAACCCCCCTCGATCATGCACAGCAATCCCTCATTGCTGGTTGCGACACCGCCGGTTGCCTTCCGGCCGCGGGCTGCCCCGAGGACGCCGATTCGGGGAGCAGGGGATACGTACCGGTGGACGCGCGACGGGCGGAACGGAGCCGAGCCATTGCGCAATGGTGCGCCGATCGACTCACAGCATCTCTCACAGCAACACTCACAGCAGTGCTCACAGACGAGATCGCGGGGCGATTTCTTCGGTCGGCAATCACGCAGGGGAGGGTCTGCGCGCACCGGCAACTCACAGCAACACTCACAGCAACACTCACAGCAACACTCACAGGAACACTCACAGCCCCAGGTCAGAGCCCTGTGAGTAGAAGGACTCGGGTCGGAGCCGCGACGCCCGGGGGCGGTGCCGCTCCCGTCGTCGTTGACGGCCAGGCGCACGCCACGATCGCGTTGGGCGTGCTATGGGTGAAAGCCCATAATGATCTGAGGAGGCGACATGACTCGCAGCTACGAAGAGGCTTCGACGACCCGCCGTGCGCGCCTGCCGGCCGAAACGCGAAGTGACGGGGCGGTCTTCGAACAGACCTACCGGCTCGCGGTTCAGGTGATGGAGCGCCGGGAGTTCCTCGGCCTCACTCAGATCGAGCTAGCCGAGAAGACCGGCATCGACCAGGGCGACATCAGCAGGATCGAGCGTGGTTCGATCTTCCCGAACGAGAAGACGCTCCTTCGTCTCGCCGACGCCCTCGGAGCGGAGTGGCGGTTGATCGACAAGGCGACGACCTCTTAATCCCGCACCTGATGCCGGTGTCGAGCGACGGGAAGTCCTCGTGAGTGACTACGCTCCGCGAACACGGCGCGATCGCGAGTGCCGCAAGGCTCGAACGTCCGCGCCTGAGCCGCCTCCGGTTTGGCACCTTGTGCATCAGGCGTGATGCTCGGACGCCCCTTGTTGTGACGCCGATGCAAGCCGTCA
>CAWGNK010000008.1:0-101257 GCA_963823945.1 uncultured Acidimicrobiaceae bacterium | reverse complement strand
GTAGGTGTCGAAGTTGCCCCCGCTCGAGACATGGCTCGAGATCGTCGTCGGGACCCCGGCCGCGCTGTAGGCGAAGTTGTTCGCGCTCGAGCCCTGCGCCGCAGATCCCTGGTAGATGACCTGTCCGGCGAGATCGTAGGAGTAGTTGCGCTCGTAGGGGCCCTGGTCCGAGCACGAGCCGGTGTAGGTCTCGGAGTCCTCGGTCACCTCGCCGTCGGCGTTGCGCGAGCCGCCCGAGCCCGCGAACGACTGCGTGAGGCTCTCCTGTCCTCCGCAGGTCTGGGCGAGGCTCGAGGTGGCGGTGGCGTTGAGGTCGGCGCCGTCGTAGGCGTAGGTCGTGCCGCTCGTCCCATTCGGGTACGAGCTCGACACCTCGTTGTCCTGGGCCGTGAGGTTGCCATCGCCGTCATGGGCGAAGCTGACCTTGTTGCCGAGCCAGTCGGTCTCCGAGGCCATGTTGCCGAGGGCGTCGTAGGTGTAGGTCACCGTCGGTGAGCTGAAGTAGTTCCCGTAAGGGGGGTAGGCCACCGAGGCGAGCAGACCGGTCGTGAAGTAGCTGTAGCTGATCGTGTTCGAGCTGAGCCCGCTCCCGCTTGCCGCGCTGAAGGCCTGGGAGGTGACGTCTCCCATCGCGTCGTACGTGTAGGTCGTCGTACCGGTCCCGTCGGTCATCGTCTCGCGCGACCCGTCGACGTAGTAGGTGTAGCTGACGTTGGCCGGAGTCGAGTAGCCCGAGACCGTGTTGGAGTACGTCTCGGCGGTCAGGTCGCCGAGCGCGTCGTAGCTGTCAGTCGTCGACCCCGCCGGGGAGCTCGTCGCGTCGGCGGCCCCGCCCGCATCGTAGGTGTAGGTGGACGGCGTCTCGCTCGGGAGGACCTGCGCGTACTGGTCGCTCCCGGCCCCGCCGCCGGCGGGGGCGGAGGCGGCGCAGTTCCCCGAGCCGCTCTGGTAGTAGTAGCAGTAGTCGGTCGTCGCAGACTCGCTGGGGTCCGTCATCGAGCTCTCGAGGCCTGCCGAATCGTAGCCGTAGGTCGTCGTGTCGCCGAGCTGGTCGGTCGTCGACAGCATCAGCCCCGCCGGGTCGAAGATCGTCATCGTGTAACCGGGGTTGGACCCCTGGGCCGGTGGCGAACTTGGCGCCGCGCCCGGGCACAGGTAGGGGTAGCTGCCCGACGGGTTGGCCTGCAGCCAGGCGGCCACGTTCACCGGGTCGGAGGTGCAGTAGGTCCTGCCGTCGGCGTCAAAGGCCGAGACCGCGGTCTCGACGTCGGGGTTGGTCGTCTGCACCTCGTCGCCGTCGGCGCTGTAGAACGCCGTCGTGACGTTGTTGGCCTGGCTCGCGCTCGGCGTCGTCGAGTACAGCGCCGTCGGGCTCGGCGGAGCCGTGATCCACCCCGGCTGCCAGGTCGGGCACTGGAAGGCCGCTGACCCTTGGGCGTAGGCGTTGGCCGACACCGAGCAGAAGACGTGGCCGTTCGGGTCGTAGTACTGCTCGGTCGTCGCCGGGCTCGCCGAGCCATAGCCGACGGTGGTCTGGACGACGCGGTTGTCGGCGTCGTAGCTGTAGAAGGTGACGAGGTTCGGGTCCGCCGTCGGGTTGTTCGACTCGACGGTCGTTTCGAGCACGTTCCCCGCCGCGTCGTAGCTCGTGAGTGTGATCCCGCCGAGCGGGTTCGTCACCTGGACAACTTGGCCCGCGGCGTTGTAGGTCGTGATCGTCGCCCCGAGATACGGGTCGTTGCCGACCGTCGGCGGCGAAGAAGGTGGTGCCGAGGGGCACGTCACGCCCTCGGCCGCCTCGTAGGGGGCGACCGAGCAGAAGGCCTGGCCGGCGTCGTCGTAGGCGGTGTAGGTGATCCCCCCGAGCGGGTTGGTCGTCTGGGTCACCTGGCTGTCGGCGTTGTAGGTCGTGATCGTGGCGCCGAGGTAGAGATCGCTCCCGGGCGTCGGGATCGTGATCGGCAGCGCCGGGCAGCGGACGCCCTGCGCGTACTCGGCGGGGGCGACCTCGCAGAACTGGCGCTCGGCGCCGTCGTAGGCGACCTGGGTCGTGGCCGAGTAGCTCCCGAAGCTGACCGTCGCCAGCAATGCGTCGCCGGCGGCGTCGTAGCTGTAGCTCGTTACCGTGCCGTCCGGACCGGTTGTGGTGGCGACGAGCCCCGGGTTGGTCGTGCTGTAGGTGTACGAGGTGGTGTGGCCGTCGGCGTCCGTCGAGGTCACGACGTACCCGGCGGCGTTGAAGGTCTCGGTCGCGGTGCCGGGGACGTGACTGGCGCCGTAGGCGGGACAGGAGACCCCGGCCTGGTAGTCGACCGGGTCGACCGAACAGTACTGGAGCCCGGCGGGGACCCCGTCACCGGAGGGGGTGTAGGCGTAGATGGTCGTGTTGCCGAGAGGATCGGTCACGGCGGTGAGCTCATCCGCCGCGTTGTAAAACGAGATCGTCGCCCCGAGATTGGGGTCAGTCGTGCCGGGCAACGGAGGAGCCGCGGGCGGCGAGCTCGGGCACCTGGTGCCGTTGGCGTAGTCGGCGGCGTCGACGCTGCACCAGACCTGGTTGTCGGAGTTGTACTCCGCCTGGGTCTCGTTGCCGGCGCCGTCGACAGCGGCGACGACGTTCGCCGCCGAGGTCGGGGACCCGCCCGTCTGGTAGGTGTTGGTGACGGTGTTCCCGTCGGCGTCGGTGTCAGAGGTGTCGAGCAGCACGCTGGAGCTACGTACCGTGCTCTCCATCCCCGGGCTGCCGGTGCCGATCCCGCTGACCTCGGCCGTGAGCAAGTTGTCGGCGTAGTCGTACTCGGTCTCGTTCGGCGTCGTGCTGCCGGTCCCGAAGACGCTCACCGTCGTGGTGGTCAGGCTGGTGGTGGTTGGCGTCGGGGTGGCGGTGCCGTAGTAGAAGGTGGTCGTGTCGCCGCTCACCGGGTCGGTCTGCTCGGTCACCTGGCCGGCCGAGTTGTAGAGGTTGGAGTAGGAGCCGATCCCCCCGGGAGGCGTCACGCTCGAGAGGTAGTACTCGAAGCTCGGGCCGTCGTAGGTGTAGCTGGTCGTGTTGCCAAGCACGTCCTTGATGGCGCAGAGGTCAGGCGTGTTCGCGCCCCAGGTACATCCCGACCCTGAGTAGTAGTAGATGACCTGTTGGCTGCTGGCGCCGGGGACGAAGATCTCGCTCAGCTGGTTCGCGCTGTCGGTCGCGAGCACGAGCTGGCCGGCCGTCGCGCCCTGTGCCGGGATGCTCGTCCACGCCGTGCAGGTGTCACCAACAGGGCACGACGGGTTGTTCCCCGTGTAGGTGCTGGCGGTCAAGGTGTCGCCGACCGGGTCCTCGATCTCGGTCAACGCGCCTGACGAAGAGAAGGTGAAGGTGTCGTCGGCGCCGGTGAAGCGGGCAAAGGTCCAGGTGCCGTTGGAGTTCTCGTTGAGCGTCGCCTCGACCCGGGGAGCGGTCGGGCAGAAGTTCGTGGAGAGGCCATTGCACCAGGAATTCCCGTCGCCGGCGATCGGGACGAAGGAGACCTGCGACCCGTCCTCCTCGGTGATGGTCGCGATTCCCGAGACGTAGGCGAGGCTCATGCTGAGGTTGTCGGACCAGCCGTAGCCGAGGGGCGGCACTGCCGATCCGCCAGCTTGTACCTCGGCCTCCTGGGCGTCGTAGGTGCGGGTGAACTGCAGCGGAACGCCCGGTCCGGGAACTGTGAGGTCGGTCGCTGAGTACGAGACGTCCCCCGTCGCGGTGTTGACCTGGCCGGAGCCGCTGCCGACCCAGATGTTCTGGTCGACCTCGACCTCGGATGGGCTCCCCCCTCCCCAGGCGTCGGTTCCGTAGCGGGCGCCCACCGGCGTCGTGACAGGGGTGCCCGTCGCCAGGACTCCCTCGCGGTCTTGCAGGAGGACAGCACTGCCAGAGTGCTCCCCGACTGCGAAGCAGACCTGGGTTTCCCCGGCCACCACCGGCGAGCAGGCGACCCCGAGCAGGCTGCCCGACGTGACCGGGGTGGACTCGGTGTTCCAGGTCAGGCCCCCGTCGGAGCTGGCCGCGATCGCCAGATCGCCGAGGTTGTTGGTGCCGACAAGGACACAGGTCGTGGTCGAGCTGCACAGATCACCCAGGACCTTGTTGATCTGCGAGGCCACAGGCTGATTCGTTGTCTGGCTCCAGCTCCACGATCCGCTCGTTACCGACCCGGCCACCACGAAGGCCGTTGGCGTCGTCGTGTTCCCGGAGGCGAGGCAGAAGGTGGCAGTCGGGCAGTCGACGGAGCTGAGCACGTCGCCGCTGACCCCGGGCCGGGCACCTGAGTAGCTGGACCAGCCGTTCGTCGTCCAGAGGATCGCCGGAGACGAGGACGAAGCCGGTGGCCCCGAGGCGAAGCACACCGAGGCGCTCTGACATTGCACAGCGTCCAAAGTGACCGGCCGGCCGCTCACGGTCACCTGCGAGGCCGTGCGGGACCAGGTCGAGCCACCGTTCATGCTCGTCAGGATGTCGTCGAACAGCCCCGTCGTGGTGTTGTAGGCGAGAGCGGCACAGTAGCTCGCGGAAGGACAGGACACCGCGTCGACCTCGGTGTCTCCCGACGGCTCCGTCTTCGGTCCGGCGAAGGAGCCGGCAGTCTCCACATAGATGTCCCCGGCGCTCGTCGTGCCGCCGGTGGCGACGCAATCCCCGGCGGCCCAGCAGGACACGGCAACCAGCGGCGGGGCGCCCGAGGGGACGGTGTCGCTCGACCAGCTCTGACCGCCGTTGGTCGTCTCGATCGCCGCTCCCTGGCCGCCGGTTGCCTGGCCGACGGCGACACAGTCGGTCGGGCTCGAGCACGAAACGGCGTAGAGATCCCCGAGGCCGGAAGGGATCGTGGCGGCGACCCACGTCGAAGGGCTTGGAGGCGAGCTCAGCAACTGGACCGGTCCCAACGGCACTGGCCCCGAGGGCTGGGAAGAACCCTGAACAGTCGCGAGGGCGCCGGCCAAGATGAGCGCGGCACATAGAGACACGCCCAGGCCGCTCAACCCACTCCGGCTTCGACCCTGCGTCGCACCTCGTGCCTTGCCCCCACGGTGCCGGGCGCCCCTGAGTCGGCTTCCCGCCCAAGTACGTGTGCTCGGTGCTTCTGCCATCACCGGCCCCCGTTTCCCGCGTGCGTACGAAACCCAGCGGCCTCAGCGGCACGGAGCTGCCCCCAAGGAACTGTGTGTGATCGTGCGCTCAAAGACGGACGATGTCAATAGCGGGCTGTTGCGGCCCCGGTTCGTTGGACAGTTTCCATGACTATCACGCCGCCTGCGCAGCCGTTGCATCGCGGAACGCCTCGCGTGGTGTCCGGTGTCCGAGCCGCTCGATGAGCCATTCGTTGTTGTAGGCGTCGACGAACGCGGCGACACTCTGTCGGAGGTCATCGACGTCCTCGAAGAGCCGGGACCACAGGCACTGCTCCTTGAGCGTCCGCATGAAACGCTCGGCGACGCCGTTGCCCTGGGGCTCGCCGACGAAGGCGGCGTCGTCGGTGATGCCGAGCCAGCTGATCGATCCCTGGAAGTGTTGCGAGCGATATTGGCTGCCCCAGTCGTGGCGGAGCTTGATCCCCCGGGCGACGTCTGGCGAGAGTTCCCCGAAACGGTCGATGACGGCGTCGTAGACGGGCTGGAGGGCAGCGAAGCGGTTGCCGATTCTGGCGACATGGGCCCAGGCCTCGTCGCTGTAGTGGTCGAGGAGGGCGAAGACCCACACCCAGCCGTCGCGTTTCGTCCAGGCCATCGTGGCGTCGGTGCCCCAGCGCACGTTCGGAGCCATCGTGACGATCGTGCCGTCGTGGACGCGGGGCCGGCGGCGCTTGGCGGCACGCTGGGGCGCGAGCAGGCCTGAAGCGCGCATCAGCCGCAGGACGCGGTTCTTGCCGACCCGGATCCCGCGCTCACGGCAAAGGCGCGCCCGCACCTTGCGGTGGCCCTCGCCGGCGAAGGGTGACCCGACGATGACCTCGCGGATCGCGGCCACGAGCGCCTCGTCGCCAAGCTCCGTCGCCGGCCCCGGGCGCCGGCGTGGACCGTCAACAATCACCTTCCGGTGGTAGATCGTCGAACGGGCGGCGCCAGAGAGCCGGCAGACGCGGGCGAGGGGGACGCCCATCTCGGCGCTCACCGCGGCCGGGACTGCGGCGGGATCTGAAGCCCCCTCTTTCGGGCGATGGCCCGGAGGATCTCGTTGTCCATCGTCAGCTCGCCGATCTTGCGCTCGGCCTGGCGCAAGGCCCGGTCGTCGGGCTCGCCACCGGAGCTGGCCCTGCCCCGCAGCGCCGTCTTGCCACCTTCCAGGAACTGGTCCCGCCAGGCGGCGAGGCGATGGGCCTCGACGCCGAGCTCGCGGGAGAGCTCCTCGAGCTTCTCGCCGCGCAGCAGGCGCAGCACCACGTCCATCTTCCTGTTCGCCGACCATCTCGGCTTGGAACGGAAGTCCTCGCTCCCCTCGTTGAGCACCGTCATGAGTGCCATCTTGGCCCTCCTCTAATCGGTGTCCAACTCAACCGGGTGCGCGCCAGGGGTAGCTGTCGCGAACTCGTGCAGCGAACCCCATTCTCGCTGTTTCCTTGCCCTCGATTCCTGGCACACAAACATGCGTTCGATAACGACACCGCAGGCAGGTATCCTGAGAGCGTGGAAGTCCAGCTCGCGCAGAGGTGGCAAATTGGCGACGAGCTCGGCCACGGCGGGTTCGGCGTCGTAAGGCGGGTCTACGACGAGGCCGGCACACAATATGCCGCGAAGTTCATTCCCAAGGCGCCAGGGGGAAACCGGGAGCTCCTCTTCGTCGATCTCGGACCGGCGAGAAATGTGATCCCTATTGTTGATAGCGGCGAGACCGATGACTCTTTTGTGATCGTCATGCCACTTGCCGAGCGATCGCTCCGCCAGCTCCTTACCGACGAAGGTGGACGGACCGATTTGAAGACGGCGATCGCAGTTCTTCGGGATGTGGCCACGGCTCTCGACCATCTCGGAGGCCGGGTGGTACATCGAGACGTAAAGCCAGAGAACCTCCTGTTGCTCGAGGGACACTGGTGTCTAGCGGACTTCGGAATCTCCCGATATGCGGAAGCTACGACCTCTCCGGACACTCAGAAGTTCGCGCTCTCGGTGCAGTACGCGGCTCCCGAGCGGTGGCGCTTCGAACGCGCGACGAGCGCGACCGATGTCTACTCGCTCGGAATCATCGGGTTCGAGATGCTCTCTGGTTCGCTGCCATTCGCCGGCCCCACGACTGAGGAGTTCAGGGAGCAGCACCTTCATGGGCAACCGCCGCAGCTTGAAGGCGCTCCCACGGCGCTCGTGTCGCTGCTTGACGAATGTCTTTTCAAGTCCCCCGAAGCGCGGCCCACGCCCGCCAAGCTTCTCACCCGCCTCAGAGGCGCGTTGACGTCTCCGCGATTTGCTGGGCTAGCTGCTTTGCAGCAGGTCGATCAGACACTCATCGCGCAGCGTCGCGAAGCGTCGCGCGAAGCATCTGTTCGGGCCAGCGCTACGGAGGGATGGAGGCAGCTAGTCAATACTGCCGGTTACGGGCTCCAGCGAATCACCACCGACCTCCTCACGGCGGTCGAGGACGCTGCGCCTTCTGCCATGCACGAACGAAGGGGGGCTTCCTCAGAGGCGCTTCACTTAGGCGAGGCAATCCTTTCGGTGTCGCAGGGAAGGCCGTGCAGCTCGAGCAACTGGGGAAGCTGGGAGCCGCCGGCCTTCGACGTAGTTGCTGTTGCGACTATCAGCGTGCATCGCCGCGCTGACCGTTCCGGCTACGAAGGCCGCAGCCACTCCCTTTGGTACTGCGACGCGCAAGTGGCTGGCGAGTTCGTTTGGTTCGAGACGGCATTCATGTGGTCGCCACTTCTCGCGCGCACCGACCGCGAGGATCCCTTTGCCCTCGATCCCGGCGAGAACGCCGCGAAGGCTCTGTGGGCCGGCATGGCTGAGGTGCAGGTGGCGTGGCCTTTCATGCGCATCGAGGCCAGTCGGCTCGCTGAATTCATCGACCGGTGGGCGAGCTGGTTCGCTGCTGCTGCTGCGGGATCGCTCGTGCATCCTCCACAAATGCCAGAGCGCGATCCAAGTGGCAGCTGGAGGCGAGCATGAACGAGGCGCCGGCTCAAACTCCCGGGGATCCCTACGCTCCTGAAGCCGTGCGCGTCGCCTTGCCAGGGTGGCTGTGGGACGGCGACCCTGCCGGATTCGCAGCCAGCGCGGGCTGGCACGCCGAGGTGGCGGCACCTGAAGCCTCGGAATGGAACATACGGCTGCTCCTCGAAAACGAAGGTGGTCAGCCCGAGCTGATAAGCGTCGCGAAGCTCGCAGACGCCTCGAACCTTGACGACATGTGTTCGTTCGACCTCTTGAAGGAACTCAAGACGCCAGCCGGGATCACTCTGCCTGACCCGAAGGTGATTCAAGACGAGTTGGAGCGAATTGCGAACGAGCGACGGGACGATTTCGCGGCAGCGATGTATTCGGTGCTACTGGCGACTCAGAACATCCGTGACGAGGCTCTGCCCGCTCAGGTTCGAGATGTACTCCGCAACTCAGTCGGAGCGTTGCCAGGCATGGAGTGCTACCTGCTCAGATTCTCGCCCGAGATCGCCCAGCGGTACGCGGGCGTGAGGCTGCTCCTCCAAACGGAAGACGACCCCGCTCTGCTGGTTCGACGCCCGCAGGCGGGTAGCGACCAGCTGATGTTCAGCTCGGGCCGCTGGCTTTTCCCCGACACGGTCTTCGGATTCAGCGCGTACCTCGCGCCGCTCCTCACCTCGCTATCACCGTGGGTTTGGGCAGTGCCTGTTCCCCGTCCCGGTGGCGTGATCGTCTACAGCTTCGGACAGGCCCTCATCGGTCGTCGGAGCGAGGCGTCAGAACTCCTCCAACTATTCCTACCGATTGGGCGGCTCTCCGCCACGATGGCACCTTCGATCGGCCCGAGGGACATCGAAGCAGCGTTGCGCTGGTGGGTCAAGTACCTCGGCACGCTCTTCAACGAGATCACCGATCCAGTTCGGTACCGGAACAATGACGGCACGTTCAACTCGATGCGCAACTTCGAGACCCTTCTCACGTTCGAACAGGTCTTCCGAAACGCGCAAGTCCTCGCGGCGAACGACCGGGATCCGCAGGGCAGACGCTCGCTCATGTTCGATCTGATCGATTCGATCGCAGGAATCAGGAGTCCCGACTTCGACCAAATGTGCGAACTCTCTACCGCTGATACGGCACTCGAACAGGTGAACGCTACTCTCGACTCGAATGCAGCCCGCGTGATCTTTCCCCGTGCACAAGCGGGACGTGATGCACTGGAGCGCGTGCAGGATGGTTTCTTTCTCCCGTCGAGGGTGAGCGACGCCGGCGTTCGCATACCGAATCGTGATGGCACCGAGCGCGACGTGACGCGGGCTTCGGCAGCCGCGATGTACCTCCGAGTCCTCCGAAACAGTGGGCACTCATTCGGCTCCTCGGGCGGCCGGCAATTGAGATCGGAACACGACCGGGCACTTCTGATCTCGCACGACGGCAAGCTACCAGTCGATCTTCCTGATCTTGCGTACCTCTACTTCCTGAGACTTCTTGCGCGACCCGAAGATCTTCGCCATCGAATCTGATCCGATCGATACGGTTACGGTCGCACTTGTTGAGCCGCGCCGTAACCGCCGCGAGGTCGATCGGGTCTGCTGCATAAAGGAAACCCTTTCACCCGGCCCGCGAACCATTGCACGGTTATAGATGCTGATCGAGAAGGCGAGCACTTTGAGGGCTCTTCGGGAATAAGCGGAGTTCAGTCAAAGTGACCGGTCTTGTGCTCGCGACAGTTTCTAGCAAGCAAATAGGCTGAACGGTCCGGCGCAAGAACGTTTACAAGAGTGCAGTTCATAGCTTCTAGCCTTACCATCGAGCGAACTAGGTGGTTGCAATGGCCGATGGGACCGAACCCTCAGCCGAGGACATCGCCCTCGCCGAGGAGCTACTGGCCGAATGGGACGAAGGCAGAGGAGCATCGAAGAGCGACCTCGAACGCCGCGTCTGGAACGACGGCGGAGCACACGGGCGCCACTTCGACCGGTTCGTCCGCCAGATCCTCGGCGTGGCAACGACTCACCCTTCCAAACAGACCGACCGCATCGAAGTACTAGAGAGTCAGCTTCGTCGTCTCGGTGTAGCCCCGGAAGGATCGGAACTCGAGGAGTGGGAGTCTCAGGTGCATCACGGCCGACACGCAGCCCTATCTGGTCTACGTGCCTGGAACGACCCAACCGGCTCATTTCGCACCCAGAATTTCGCCGTGCTCTTGGTCATTGCATGGAACAGCATCGCTCTTGCTCTCCTGCAACGGGCTGGCCGCGAGTGGCGGGAGCTCGACGATGAGGGACAACCGAAACTCATCGACGGGCGTGAGAAGGCCCAAGAGACCGGTGAGCTCGTCGCCTCCGCGTTGCCCGGGGATAGGTACCTGGGGCTGCGTCGAAATGTCGAGTTCTGGATCAGCCTTCGCAACCAGGTTGCTCATCGACACTTACCCGCGCTCGACGCGGTGGTCATCCCGCAGGCACAAGCGGGCCTGCTCAACCTCGAAGCCGTTCTCGAAGAGTCCTTTGGCGCCGACTACCTGTTGGGCGAATTCCTTTCCGTCCCTCTCCAGCTCAGTGGATTCCGTGACCCTGGTGTCCTGGCCAGCGTCAAGAAGCTCCAAGCTGGCCTCCCTTTCGACGTACAGACCTTCCTCGCCGAGCAAGCGCAAGCCAATGAGCACCTCGTCGACGACCCGACCTACATGCTCAGAGTCACGTTTCTCCCTACGGTGCCGTCGTCAGGACGGAACCCAGACGTTGTCGCTTACTTCGTCAAGCCGGGAGAGGTGTCCGAGGAACTCGGACTCGCTCTCAAGGAGTATCTCGTTCTGCCAAAGGTGATCAGCCCGCCGCGCCCCAATCTCATTGCTACCCAGGTTGTCAACGCCGTGAGGGACCAGATCCCCTACAAGTTCAACATCAGCATGCATACTGTCGCCTCTCGGAACTTGAAGGCTCGCGCAACCAAGGGCGCAGCCGAGGAGACCGCTACCGATCCCCGTTACTGCGAGTACGTGACATCTGTAAAGCGCCACCTGTACAACCGCGCCTGGATCGATCGCCTCGTGACCGAGCTGTCAACGTCAGACGGGTTTAGAACGGCTACAGGCAGGGAACCTCAGCCGCGAGACTAACGATCCGAACTAAGGAACCGGTCAATCGATTGCGCTGCCGCAACTTGCATCGATTCGATGACGTGGCTGTAGCGGTCCAGCGTGATCTGAGTCGAAGCGTGGCCATGTCTTTCAGACACCACCTTCGGATGCACGCCCGCGAGAAGCGCGACGGTCGCTGACGTGTGTCTCATGTCATGAAGCGTCAACTGAGGCAGGTCGGCTCGGCGCTGCAGACCATGAAGCAAACGTGTCAGCCGTATGGGTATGTAGGGCTCGCCCAGCTCGTCGACGAACACGTGATCGGGGGCGCGCGCGTCGCCACGCGCTTCTGCCTCAGAAACCATCAACTCACGATGTTCAACCAAGAGGGTGACCGTCCCCTGATCGAGCACGATCGTGCGCCGACCAGCTCGGGTCTTCGGGGTCGAATCGACGACTCGGTTGTCAGCCATCGTTCGAGTGCGCCTGACCATCAACACTGGTTGGGAGCTTTTTGAATCGATGTCCTCCCACTTCAAGCCGGCGAGTTCTGATCGGCGCAACCCCGTCGAGATAGCCAAGTACCAAAGGGCATGTAGACGATCCGCCTTGGCTGTCTCCAGCAACACCCTGACCTGCTCAGGCGTGTACACAGGGCGCTTTTCTGTGTCATCCCGGGGCCGCTCGACGCGATCCGCCGGGTTCATGATGAGATACCCCATGTGCTGCGCATAGCTGAGCACGTTGTGCAACACACGATGGATGTTGCCTACTTGAGTTCCAGACAACGACCGCCCATCCCGGCGACCACCGGAGCGAAGGTCCACATACAGTTGCTGGATGAGCAGCGCGCTCAAGCGATCGAGACGAACCGTTCCGATGCGCGGTGTCAGGTACGTATCGACGATGAACCGATAATTGGACATCGTCGTCAGCTTGCGGTTCGGCCCGACGGCAACCAGCCACTCGGAGGCGAGGTCGCCAAATGTCTTCGCCTGCGTGTGGCGCAAGCGACCTTCGGCTTTCGCTACCGATGCGTTCGCTAAAGCGTTTCTCGCCTCTCGCTCAGTGCGGAACCCGCTGACTCGCTTCTGGTGACGGCGCCCGTCCGGTCCCGGCGGCAAGTCCAACCGGTAGAACCACGTGCCCCCGCGTCTCCCCACGTTCTGAGCCATCGGCTGGATGCTCCATCACGTCGGTTTCGATCAACCTACCGACGCTTCGTGTCCAATTCGTGTCCAGGACACTAGTGGGAAGCACTGTCGGGCGGGGGCAACTGCCAGGAATTGGCCACTGACTAGGGATTCTATTGGTGTCGGAGAGGGGACTTGAACCCCTACGCCCTTGCGGGCACCAGCCCCTCAAGCTGGCGCGTCTGCCTATTCCGCCACTCCGACTCGGCGGGGATGCGTCCCCACCAGGCACGAAAGACTAGCGCGACCCCGATCGCGCCTCCGCCACAGTTCGCAACCGCGCGGGCAGCGGAGACGCCTGTCAGCCCCTCGGGGCCGTCGTCGACGTCGTCGGCGGCGGGCTCACCTGGATCGCCCAGTCCTGCGCGTTCCACATCGGCCCGGCCGGCGTCGGCGTGTCGGCGACGTTCACGATCCTGGCCTGTCGCACCAGCGCCGTCGGCGCCTGGAAGAGAGGCAACGTCGGCAGGTCCTGCCAGAGCAGCGTGTCGATCTGGTTGTAAAGGTTCGTGTCGGTCTCGGCGTTCAGTTCCGAGCGCGCCTCGGCGAAGAAGCGGTCCACGACGGCGTCGTCGTAGCCGAGGACGTCACGGGTCACCGCACCCGCGTTCGCCGCGCTCGGTTCCCTCTCCGAGGCGGCGAGGACGCCACTTCTTGGCGGGATCGTCGGGCTTGTCCCCCCGCCCGGATTCGGCGTCGGCCCGACCGGTTCGGTGTAGAGGCGGGCCGTCGTCGAGGGGAACGGGGATTCCAGATAGGGCGCGAGAGCCAGCTGGTAGCGGCCCTGTGGCAGATCCGTCGAGAGCAGGACCGATCGGGCGACGTTGCGGATCTGCAGCTCGATGCCGACCTGCAGCAGTTGCGCCTGGATCTCGGCTTCGGCGGCGACGATCATCGCATTCCCCTTCGGCCCGGTCAGCGTGAGCACGAGCGGCGTTCCTGACGCTGAGGTGGCGATGCCCTTCGCGTTGAGCGGGTAGCCGGCCGTGGCGAGGAGCTGGACCGCCTCGGTGTCGTCCGGCGTGAGGTAGGCGCCGTCGTCGGACCGCCCTCCCGGCTGGTGCGCGGCGTAGAGGCGGTTGGCGGCGGTCGTCGCGTCGGGGACCAACAGGCCGATCGAATCGGCGACGACCTCGGGACGGTTGATCGCCGCGGCGATCGCCTGGCGCACAATGAGCTGGCCGGTGACCGGATCGGCCAGGTTGAAAGCGAGCTGCCAGAGCGTGGCCGAGTCCGAGACCGTCTGTTCGAGCTCGCGGCTCCCGGCCACGACGCCATCGGCGCCCGCCCCGGGGGCGAGCTCGGCGAGGTCGAGCGACCCCTCACGCAGGCCCCGCAGCGTCGCGGCGGCGGACCTCGTCACCTTGAGCACGATGTGGGCCAGGCGGGCGGGCCGCCCCCAGTAGGAGGGGTTGCGCGAGAGCACGAGCTCTCGGCCGGGGACGATTCTCGTGATCTCGAACGGGCCCCCCGAGACGAGGTGCGACGGCTCCGTCCCGGAAAACGCCTCCGCCCAGCCCCAGCGGCTGGCAATGTGGGCGGGCACGAGGTCGGCGAAGAGCGCCATCCAGTCGGCGTAGGGCCTGGCGAAGACGACCGTGACCGTCGTGCCGAGCTTGGCGCTCCTCGAACCTGTGACCGAGACGATGTCCCGGTACCCCGCGAGCGGGAACGTCGCCGGGAGGCTCGCGCCGATCGTCAGCAGCCTTTTCCAGTCGTAGGCGAAGTCGGCCGCCGTGATCGGCACCCCGTCGGACCAGCGCGCCCCCTTGGCGAGGGTGTAGACGACGGTCTGGGGCTTCAGCCCGGTGACCTCGGCCGAGACGACGAGCCCGAGCGAGGCGCGGACCTCCATGTCGGGGCCGGTGACGAAGACCTGGGGCAGGACCTGTTCCATCACCATCTGGGTGACGGCGTTCGAGCCGCCCGGCGTCAGCGGGTTGAACTGGCGCGGGAGGTGCGGCACGGCGACGGTGACCGTGCCCCCGTTGAGGATCCTGATGCCCCCCTGGCCGGCGAGCGTCGTCGAGGTCGGCGAGGCCCCAGAGATGGTCGCGCCGAGGATCCCCGAGAGGACCAGGGCGCCGAGCGCGGCGGCTGCGTTCCTTCTCAGCCCCACCGAATGCCGACGATGACCGTCACGAGGGCGAAGATGACGGCGACGGTGATGGTCAGGCGGTCGAGGTTCTTCTCGGCGACCGTGGAGCCCGCCGCCGCCGTGCCGACCGTGGAGCCGAACATGTCCGACAGTCCCCCGCCGCGGCCCGAGTGCAACAGGATCAGCAGCACGAGCGCGAACGAGGCGGCGGTCTCGACCCCGACCAGGATGTCGGTGAGCACGTGCGAGGACCTCCTTGGGCACGTCGGGCGCGCCCCGAACGAAGGCGAAGACTAGCAGTTCACCGCCGTTGGCCTGGCCCGCAGCTACGCCCGGGCGCGCACGATCGAGACGAACCGCTGGGCGTCGAGGCTCGCTCCCCCGACTAAGAAGCCGTCGACGTCCTCGCCGGCGAGCAGCTCGTCGGCGCTCTCCGGCGTCACCGAGCCCCCGTACTGGATGCGGATCGCCGTCGCCGCCGAGGGGGCGAAGTCCCCGACCTCCGAGCGGATGGCGGCGCACATCTCCTGGGCGTCGGCCGGAGTGGCCGTCCGGCCCGTGCCGATCGCCCAGATCGGCTCGTAGGCGAGCACGAGCGAGGCGACGACCTCGGTCGGGCGACCCTCGAGGGCGGCCCGCACCTGGCCCCGCACCTTGGTCTCGGCGCCGCCCGCCTCCCTTTCGGCGAGCGTCTCGCCGACGCAGACGATCGGCACCATCCCGTGGCGCAGGATGGCATCGATCTTCCGCGCGACCACCTCGTCGGACTCAGCGAAGTACTGGCGCCGCTCGGAGTGCCCGGTGATCACGTAACGGACGTTCAGCTTGGCGAGCATCTCGGCCGAGACCTCGCCGGTGTAGGCGCCGCGGTCCTCGAAATGGCAGTTCTGGGCGCCGAGCGCCACGGGGATGTGGTCGGACTCGACGGCGGTCTGCACGGTGCGCAGCGAGGTGAACGGCGGGTGGAGGCTCACCTCGCGCCCGGGCGGGATCGTGCCCGCCAGGAGCAGCGCGCCGAGCTCCTGGACGAGCTTCAGCGCCTCGAAGTGATTCTCGTTCATCTTCCAGTTGCCGCTGACGAGGACGCCACGTTCGGCCAGCACCGGGATCAGGCCCCCTGCGGGGCGTTCGAGGCACCGCGTAGCGCCGCCAGCCCGGGCAGGTCGCCGAGCTCGATGAGCTCGAGCGAGGCCCCCCCGCCGGTCGAGACGAAGCCGATCGACCCGGCGAGCCCGAACTCGTCGATCGCCGCGGCCGAGTCGCCCCCGCCGACGACGGTGAACCCGGGGCAGGCGGCCACCGCTTCGGCGACGGCGCGGGTCCCGGCCGCGAAGCGCGGATCCTCGAAAAAGCCCAGCGGGCCGTTCCAGAAGACCGTCCCCGCGCCGGCGATCACCTCGGCGAAGCGCTGGCGGGTCGCGGGCCCGATGTCGACGCCCTCCCAGCCCTCGGGGAAGTCGCCCGTCAGCATGTCGATCGGGTCGCCCTCGGGGACGGACTCCGCCCCGGGGTGGAGCGTGCCGCCGGGCCCGATCACGACGACGTCGGAGGGCAACATGATCTTGTTCGTCGAGTCGAGCAGCCCCCGGCAGGCGTCGACGTGGGGCGCGTCGAAGATCGACGAGCCGATCCCCCGTCCCCGGGCGGCGAGGAAGGTGTACGACATCCCGCCGCCGATGAGCACGGTGTCCGCCCGGGCGACGAGGGACACGAGCACGCCGAGCTTGTCGGCCACCTTGGCGCCGCCGATGATGGCGACGAAGGGGTGCCGGGGCTCGTCGAGCAGGCCGCCGATCACCTCGACCTCCCGGGCGAGCAGCCGGCCCGCCGCCGAGGGCAGGTGCTGCGGTGGCCCGACGATCGAGGCGTGCGCCCGGTGCGAGGACCCGAAGGCGTCGTTCACGTAGCAGTCGTGGCCGGCGACGAGTGTGTCGACGAAGGCCGGGTCGTTCGCCTCCTCGCCCGGGTTGAAGCGCAGGTTCTCCAGCAGCTCCACGCCGGGCACGAGCTCGGCGAGGTGCTCGCGGACGGGAGCAACGTCGTAGCGGGGGTCCGGTTTGCCCTTGGGCCGGCCGAGGTGGGTCGCGCAGGTGACCGAGGCGCCGTGGTCGAGGAGCCAGCGCAACGTCGGGATCGCCTGGCGCATCCGGAAGTCGTCGGTGACGACGCGCCTGCCGTCCACCTCGCCGATCGGCACGTTGAAATCGACCCGCACGAGAACGGACTTGCCCCCGACCGGGGGCAAGTCCTCGAGGACGGGTACGCGGCCGATCACTTGCCGACGAGCTCGACGAGCTCGACGAGCCGGTGCGAGTAGCCCCACTCGTTGTCGTACCAGCCGAAGACCTTCGCGAGCGTCTTGTCCCCGTCGAGCGGCAGCGTCATCGTGAGGGCCGAGTCGAAGGTGCACGAGGCGGGCGAGCCGACGATGTCCGAGGAGACGATCGGGTCCTCGGTGTAGACGAGAACCTTGGAAAGCGGTCCGGAGGCCGCCGCGGCCGCGAACGCCGCGTTGATCGCCTTGGCGTCGACGGCGGCGTTGAGGATCCCCGTGAAGTCGGTGATCGACCCCACCGGGATCGGCACGCGCAGCGCCGAGCCATCGAGACGGCCCTTCATGTTCGCCATCACGAGGCTCGTCGCCCGTGCCGCCCCGGTGGAGGTCGGCACGATGTTCACGGCCGCGGCCCGGGCGCGCCGCAGGTTGTCCCGGGCGAAGTCCAGCAGCTCCTGGTCGTTCGTGTAGGCGTGGACGGTCGTCATGAGGCCCTTTTCCACACCGAAGGAGTCGTCGAGCACCTTCATCATCGGCACGAAGCAGTTCGTCGTGCACGAGGCGTTCGAGATGACGAAGTCCTTGGCGGGGTCGAAGTCGCCCTCGTTGACGCCGATGACGAAGGTCGCGTCGGCGTCGCCCGAGGGTGCCGAGATGACGACCCGCTTGGCGCCGCCGGCGAGGTGGGCCGCGGCGGCCTCGCGCTTGGTGAACCGGCCGGTCGACTCGACGACGACCGAGACGCCCATCTCACCCCAGCGCAGCGCCGAGGGATCGCGCTCGGCGAGAACCTTGATCACGTGCCCGTCGACGACCAGGTCGGAGCCCTTCACCTCGACCGAGCCCGGGTAGCGCCGGTAGGTGGAGTCGTAGTGGAGCAGGTGGGCGTTGATCTCCGGACTGAGGAGGTCGTTCACCGCGACGATCTCGATGTCCGCAGCCGACTCGCGGGCCGCGCGCAGGAAGTTCCGCCCGATCCGCCCGAACCCGTTGATCCCGACCCGTACCGTCATGTCACGACTCCCGCTTCCAAGACTCCCGCTGGCGCGCCACCGGGACGTGTCCGATGTGTCCGTGTCGGCCTGGGCGACCCCGGGCCGCCCCTAGGATCGCCGTCACCCAGGCCACGGTCAAGAGGCTAAGGACCCAGGAGCCTCGGTCCGGCCGACAGTGCCGTGACCCGGTTCCAGCCCGACGCCGCAGCCCTACCGCTTGAGGTCGCGGTGGTGAACGTCAAGCGCGAATCCCTGGGCGCGCAGCCTGGCGGCCAGCGCCTCGGCGAGGACGACCGAGCGGTGCCGCCCGCCGGTGCAGCCAATGGCGACCGACACGTACGACTTGCCCTCCCGGGCGTAGTAAGGCAGCAGGAACGCGACGAGGTCCCCGATGCGCGCCAGGAACTCGACCGCCTCCGGCGAGGACATCACGTAGTCGCGCACGTCCTCGTCGAGGCCGCTGTGGGGGCGCAGCGCGTCGATCCAGTGCGGGTTCGGCAGGAACCTGGCGTCGAAGACGAGATCCGCCTCCAGAGGCAGGCCGTGCTTGAACCCGAACGAGACGACCGAGGTCTCCATCTCGCCGGTCGCCTCCCGCCCGGCGAACATCTCGACGAGTCGGTCCCGCAGCTCGTGGACGTTCGTCTCGCTCGTGTCGATGACGACGTCGGCGTCGCCGAGGATCGGCGCGAGCAGCTGCCGTTCGGACTGGATCGCCTCGAGCACGCCCTCGGCCTCGACGGGGTGGCGCCGGCGGGTGCCGGAGAACCGCCGGACGAGAACCTCGTCGGAAGCGTCAAGGAACAGGACGCGCACCCGGGCGCCCGAGGCGCGCAGGTCCTCGATCGCCGGGACGATCTCCGCCACCGACTCGAGCCCACCCCGGCCGACGACGAAGCAGAAGCGGTCGAACTCGTTTCCGGGCAGGGCGGCCAGCTCGGCGACCTTGCCGACGAGGGCGGGCGGCAGGTTGTCGATCACGAACCAACCGAAGTCCTCGAGGACCGCGGCCGCGGTCGAGCGCCCCGCTCCCGACAGCCCCGCGACGATCAGGTACTCGGCCACGGACTCCCCCACCTCCCCCCAGATTCTCGCATCCCAGACAGGCGCGACCCGGGAACCGCGCCGTTCACCCGAACACCCGCGGGCGGTGCTCGAAGCGCATCGCGCACAGGCGCGGGATGGTGGATTCGAACTCGGCGTCGATCGAGTCTGCGAGCAGCTCCATCCGCGGCGAGGGCTCCTCGAGATGGACGAGCACGAGGTCGCGCTCGGCGAGCGGGTTCACGTAGCGCGACAGCGGCCGGTGGCTGAAGGCGAGCGACACGTCGGGGTCGACCTCCTCGACGTCCCACTGCTCGACGAGGTAGGGACCGACCCGCCAGTAGCGCTCGTCGAGGATCTGGTCGTCGACGAAGCCGCTCCCCGGGCCCTGGAAAACCGGGTGGTTGACGACGAGGAGGAACGTCCCGCCGGGGGCCAGCACGCGGGCCGCCTCGGCGAGCAGCGCGTCGGCGTCGGCGACGTGCTCGATGACGAGGCAGCAGAACGCCGCCTCGACCGAACCGGTCGCCAACGGGAGACGCTCCCCCTCGGCGCGCACGTAGGTGATGGCGAGATCCGGGTCCGCCTTCTCGAGCGCATTGGCGAGCTGCAACTGCGACGGGTCGACGCCCACGACCCGGCAGCCGTTCGCGGCGGCGACGGCCCGGGCGACCTGGCCCTCGCCACAGCCGATGTCGACGACGACACGGTGCCCACCGAGCTCGCGCACGACGAGCGGGATGATCTCGATCTCGTACTCGCGGTCGGCTCCCCCGGTGAACGTCGTCCTCCACCACTCGGCGTGCTCGTCCCAACTCTCGGCGAAAGGCGGCGGGCCCGCCCCGGCCGCGTTCGCCGCCTCCCGGCGGGCGGGCTCCGTCACGGGGTCACCCGCGGGCCGGCGCCCGGGGCGCGCCGATGGACCCGGGGGCGGCGGGGTGGAGCTTGGCGTGGACGGCGCCGGCGACGTCGTCCGGGAGCCAGGTGACGCCCAGCAGGTCCTCGGCGCTCGCGGCCCGGAGCGCGCGCAGCGAGCCGAACTCGCCGAGGAGACGCGCCCGGCGCGCTCTGCCGAGGCCCGGCACGCCCCCGAGGGGATCCGGGCGCATCCGGCGGGCCCGCAGCTCCCGGTGGTACGAGATCGCGAAGCGGTGGGCCTCGTCGCGGATCTCCTGCAGCAGGTAGATCGCGTCGGAGTCCCGCGGGATCCGCACCGGGTCGGGGCTTCCTGGCACGAACACCTCCTCGAACTGCTTCGCCAGCGCCGCGACGGCCACCTTGTTGGTGAGCCCGAGGTCACCGAGCACCCGGACCCCCACGCTGAGCTGGCCCTTCCCACCGTCGAGCAGCAGCAGCTGCGGCGGGTAGGCGAAGCGCCGGCGGCGCGTCACCTCCCCGTCGGCCGCCGGCGTCTCCGGCTCGGTGAGCCGCCTCAGGCGCCTCGTGAGCACCTCCTCCATCGCCCCGTAGTCGTCGTTGCCGGCGACGCCGGTCACCTTGAACCGGCGGTAGTCGCCGCGCTTGGCGAGGCCGTCCTCCATCACGACCATCGAGCCCACGTAGTCGCTCCCCTGGAGATGGCTCATGTCGTAGCACTCGATGCGCAGGGGGGCCTCGGCCAGCCCGAGGTGGCCCTGCAGCTCCTCGAGCGCCCGGGCCCGGGACGCGAGGTCGGTCGACCGCCGGGTGCGGTGCCGGACGAGCTGCTCGGCGGCGTTGCGCTCGGCGACGCCGATGAGGGCCCGCTTGTGCCCCCGCCGGGGCACATGGATCACGACCGCCGAGCCCCGCCGTCCGCTGAGCCACTCGGCGTAGGCGTCGTGCTCGGCGGGCATGGCCGGCACGAGGACCTCTCTCGGCACGCCGAGCGGCGTCTCGGCGTAGTGCTGGCCGAGCGCCCGGGCGACGAGGTCGGCGGGTCCGAGGTCCTCGACCTTTTCCAGAACGAAGCCCTGCCGGCCGACGACCCGCCCGTGGCGGACGTGGAGGACCTGCACGGCGGCGTCGAGCTCGGACTCGGCGATCGCCATCACGTCGAAGTCCTCGTCGGCCGCTCCGACGACGTCCTGGTGCTCGCCGGCGAGACGCGCCGACTCGAGCTGGTCGCGGAATCGTGCCGCCTTTTCGTACTCCTCGGCCGCGGCGGCCCGGCGCATCCCCGCCTCGAGCCTGGCGACGACCGCCTTGGTGTCGCCGTCGAGGAACCGGGAGAGGTCCTCGACGAGCCGCCGGTACTCGGCCGGTGTCACCTCCCCGACGCAGGGGCCCGAGCAGCGCTCGATGTGGAAGAGCAGGCACGGCCGCCCAAGCCGTTCGTGGCGCGCGAACTTGGTGTCCGTGCAGGTCCGGACGGGGAACGACCGCACGAGCATGTCGAGCATGTCGCGCAGCGCGTAGGACTGTGCGTACGGGCCGAAGTACCGCGTGCCCTTGCGTCTCGTGCCACGCACGATCGAGACGCGGGACCAGGTCTCGTCGGTCGTGACGGCGATGAACGGGTAGCTCTTGTCGTCGACGAGCCGCACGTTGAAATGCGGCCGGTGCTCCTTGATCAGGCTGTACTCGAGCATGATCGCCTCGACCTCGGAGCGCACCTGGATCCACTCGACCGAGCGCGCCCTTTCGAGCATCTGCTGGGTGCGGGGGTGCAGCTGCGAGGGATCGCCGAAGTAGCTGGAGAGCCGCTGTTTGAGCGACCGGGCCTTGCCCACGTAGATGATGCGTCCGTCGGCGTCCTTGAACTGGTACGAGCCGGGCGCATCCGGGACGGATCTGGGACGTTCGAGCACTAACCTGGAGGCTACGCCGGCCTGGTATCCCGGCGGACAGAGCTTCGTGGCCGACAAACCCGCGGACGGGCGACCAGGCTGTCCCCGCCGGCCGCTAGCGGAGCGACAACAGAGACGACGAGGACCTATGTTCCGCCTCCAGGCGCCGCTGCCGGACCGCTACACCCACGCAAGCGAGGACGAGCTCGTCGCCATGATCGGCGCGGCCCGCGCGAGCCTCGGTGACAGGGTCGTCATCCTCGGCCACCACTACCAGCGCGACGAGGTGATTCGCTGGGCCGACGCCCGCGGCGACTCCTTCGGGCTCTCGCGCTTCGCCGCCGACCAGCACGAAGCCGAGTTCGTCGTGTTCTGCGGGGTCACCTTCATGGCCGAGGCGGCCGACATCCTCACGGCGCCCGGCCAGCAGGTCCTGCTGCCGGACCTCAACGCCGGCTGCTCGATGGCGGACATGGCCGACCTCGACGCCGTGGAGACCGCCTGGTCCGAGCTCGGGGCGGTCGTCGACCTCGACTCGGTCGTGCCCGTCACCTACATGAACTCGTCTGCCGCCCTCAAGGCCTTCGTCGGCCGCCACCGCGGCACGGTGTGCACGTCGGCGAACGCCGACACCGCCTTGCGCTGGGCGCTCGGCGTCCCCTACGACGCCGCCCCGGGATCCGAGCTCGCCGAGCACGTCATCGCCACGGGACGCAAGGTCCTCTTCTTCCCCGACCAGCACCTCGGCCGCAACACCGTCCGCGCCCTCGGCTTCGCGGCCAAGAACGAGCGGGTCTGGGACCCGTTCCTCGCGACGGGCGGGCTCGCGGAATCCGACCTGAAAGAGGCGACGTTCCTGCTCTGGAAGGGCCACTGCTCGGTGCACCAGCGCTTCACCCCGGACCAGGTCGCCGCCTTCCGGGCGGCACACCCGGACGGCAAGGTCGTCGTCCACCCCGAGTGCGACCACGAGGTCGCGGTGCTCGCCGACAAGGTCGGCTCGACCGACACGATCATCCACTACGTCGAGCGCGCCGCCCCGGGCACGGCGATCGGCGTCGGGACCGAGATCCACCTCGTCCACCGGCTTGCCGAGGAGCACCCCGAGCTCACCATCGTCTCGCTCGACCCGCTCGTCTGCCCGTGCTCGACGATGTTCCGCATCGACCCGCCCCATCTCGCCTGGGTCCTCGAGGGCCTCGTCGAGGGCGAGGTGCGCAACCGGGTCTCAGTCGACGAGGCGACGGCGGCCGACGCCCGGGTCGCGCTCGACCGGATGCTGGAGATCGGCGGGTCGAGCTTCTGACGGGCCCGCGGGCGCGCCAATCCGACCCGCGTCGCATCTGCGCAGCGGTGCCCCCGAGGCGCGGCAGATCCGGCCGAACGCCATCTTCGGACGGCGACACGATCTGGGCTGCGCCCCACGTCCGAGCGGCGGTGCATCGCGCCGCACCCGGGTCTGGCTAGTGCCAGGCAGCTCGGAGGACTGCGCAGGCCCGCAGGGTGACCCACTTGGAGGGTTGGCCCTGACGTTCGATGTCGACAACCGTCTTGCCGTTGTAGGCGTAGCGGTTGCGCCACCGACCGTGTTCCTGCTGAGCCTCGGCCCATTGCAGCGCGTTCCGGAGCCGGGGATCTCTCGCCTGCCCGAGTTCGGCGAGAACCTCGAGGTTCTGGAGCACGTCAGTCACGTAGCCGGATGGGAAGCCGAGCCTGAACCAGGCGCTGGCGGGTTTCGTGTCTTCTAGGGGCGTCGGGTAGTCCGCGACGGCCGGATCGCGAGACAGCAAGAAGGCAACGCCTTGGTCGATGGCTTCGCGGACGAGGCGGCTGCGCCGGCGCGGCGGTATCCGGGCGAGGCCGCGAAGCTCCTTCACCGCACCCCAGGCGCACGGCCTCCCGTCGTTCGCACCGCACGCGAAGCCGGGGCCGCTCGTGCGTGAGGCGTAGTCGCGGTCGACGCCCTCGCCGGTGATCGCGCGGGCTGCCCAGTCCACGGCGGCCCGCAACCGAGCGTCATCGAGGCGACCAAAGCCGACGAGCGCCCTCACAAGGTTGCCATGAAGGCAGTGGATGACCTGTGACGGTGGCGGCGGCCTGACATCGCTCGAGCCCGAGGCGCCGAAGCCACCCGAGACGGTCGAGGTATGGGTGAGCACGTAGTCGCAGGCGCGTTGAATGCGGCGATCGGCGGCGTCAGCGCCGAGCTGGTCCAGAAAGATCAACTCCCACACGGTGCTCGTGTACTTGGGGGAATAGCCAGCACCCGGCTTGACCCACCAACCCGCTGGATCCTGTGCCTCGAGAATCGATCGGATCGGCTCGGCCCGCATCGCCGCGGCTCGTGCCGCGACAACGTCAGGGTCGTCAGCGGGTCTGTCCAACAGGCGTTGCAGCGTCGCGGCGCGAACAGCCGGTGTGTCCTCGGCGAGCAACCAAGGGAGGGGATCACCGTCGAGGTGGTCGGTCCAGCCCATCATCGTCCAACCCACGCTCGAATGCCTTGACGGACCCTCACGCCTCGATTGTCTGCACACAGTGTCATAGAGGCCAGGGACTATCGTCCCGCTTCCGCGGCAAGTTCTCAATGACGCGGCTACCTGGCCATGGGGGATCGCCTCGCAGAGCCGAGGCCGCATCCCGGCACTCGCCTCTTGACTTCGACCTCGTGGCCGGGGGCACCTCCTCGCCGGCACTCCGGGTGGATGTTCGGGGAAAGTGATCCACGATGACGTTCGAGACTTCCGGTCGGCCGCTGACAGCGGAGGCTCCTCGGACGGCGTAGGTTGGACTCACTGGCAGCGGTCAGCAGGTGTGTGCACATGAGGCGCTTGGTTGTCCCGGTTGCCGTCGCGGTGGTCGCCGTCATGGCGGGAGTATCGGCCGGAGTGCTTTGCCGGCCCGCGGCGGGCGGTCAATCCTCCCTCCAGCCGCTCGTCGGCACGGTGACGACGGTCCCGAACCAGAGCCTCGGCCTCCTTCCCGCGTCTCCGCAACTGTCGACACGGATCGTCCTTTCGCGAACCCACGTGGTTGCGGGCTCGCCGATCAAAGGTTTCGTCGTCGTGACCAATCGAGGGAAGCTGCTCAAGCTCTGGGACCACAGCGGACCGTTCAAATGCACGCCCGGCTACGCGGTGACGCTCACCAACAAACGGTTTCCACCGGTTGCGGCCTTCTTCGCCGATTGCGTGACTCGGCCACTCGTCATCCCGTCGGGCGTTACCCGCCTGCCGGTCACGGTCATCACGACCTATCGCGGCTGTGGCATGTACGCCGCCACGAAGTCTGAGCCGAAGTGTCTGACAGGCCTTCGGATGCCGCCACTGCCCGCGGGCCAGTACCGGGCGGTCCTCGTCGGCGAGGCGCTTCGACTCCCCGCTCCCAAAGCCGTATCGGTGACGCTCACGGTCGGCACCGGCACCGTGACGGGGCGTCTCGAGCGGGTCGGAGGACCGCCGTCACTTTCGCCCCGAGGTCTTCCGGGCAAGGTCGTCTTCACGCTGGCCTCGACGGGTCGCGCCTTTCGCTTTGGGACGACGCCGAAGGGCTACTACCGCGCGGCCGTTCCAGCGGGGACGTACGAGGTCACCGGCTTCCCGTTCATAGGGGGGGAGTGCCGTGCCTTGCATCGCGTTCGCGTGCGCGTTCACTCTGTGATCAAGTCGGTCGAGGTGATGTGCCATGTGGTGTAGAGAAGGCGCTTATCCAAGAGGTACGTAGGCGCCAACATCGACGCTGGATGACCACTGCATGATGCTCGGCCCGGTGCCCGATCCTCCACTGAACGAGACCAGTCACGGCTGGCCAAAGGCCGCCCGTAGGGGAAACCTAGAGGGGACCGGTCATCGCCGCGGAGACCCTGGTGGAAGAGCCCGCGAACTGGATCCCTTGGTGTTGCCTCCCTTTGCGCGCATCGGCGACAAATCCGTGGTGTCGCCACCTCGTGGGCGCGGGGGTTCGCGTCGAAGAACCGATGTCCACGATCTCCGACTGGCGACTACGGCCATGGACGTAGGGGGGAGTGGATGATCTAGCGTCGTCGCCCATCGGGCACTCTCGGGCACTCTGACTGCCGTTCGCGCGGCCGATAGCCAATAACCCGTGGCTCGACTTGGAATAGAATCACCGCACGGCATTACGGCGCGCGACAGCGGGAGCTACCGATTCCTTTCGTCGTCTCTCCGGTGTTCGTGGTGTATCTCCGAATCGTACGAGAAGGTCCAGGAGGGGAGGGGTCGTGAGACAGGTCCGAACAATGGCACTAGTGCTCGTGGGGTGCACCGTGATCCTGGTCGGGATGGGGGTGTGCGCTCCGACGGCACTTTCCGCATCACCGCGTACGGGCGCGCTGCCGGTCACACCTCACGCGTATTCGGGGACCGTTCAGATGTCGGGCGTGGACGCGACGCCGGAGAGTTCGAAGACAAACCCCATTGTCGGTGTCTGGATTGGATTATATGGCGGCGCGGTAATTGATGTACGCGCACACGGACATGGATTTATTGGAATCGTAACCCACGCCTATAAGACCTTCGACTCTCTCTTGCAAACCGGACCATGTACACATCAAGTTGGCCAGCGGGTGTGGACGAATATCACGCAGCATGCCAAGGGCAGGTATTCAGGGATCAATAACGGATTTTACGTACCGAGCTGTATCGACAATCCGCGGCCAATTACCTTCGCGCTCAGCGCCAATGGGTTGACGCTGACTGCCAGATTTACGGACCCACCGGCTCTGGTCGCGTTTTCACGAGGGTAGTGAGGTCTGAGATCAGCTTTCTGGGTTCCTCAGCCACGACCGGCTTCGATCTTTATTCGGAGGCTGTCTCTGCGCGTCGTGGCGGCTGGTCGGAAGGTTTCGGGGCCTGGGGACGGAGTCCCCAGTGATGCTCAGACGCGCGGTGCTGGTGAGTGAATGGCGTAAGTGGTAGGGCCCGGTTCCGCGCTGCGCCACCCTCCCCTTTCAGCGCGTGGTGGTCTACTGCCTAGGGTATGGGGGGTGAGCTGTCAGGGTTCGGATCGGCGAGCGGAGGTCGCGAATCTCCGCCCGGCACTGAAATCGCGTCCGAGCGGTGACCGTTACTGCCAAACTCGGGCAGGATTGACCCGCTGAGGGCGCCTCTATGAGCCTCTAGTGGCTCCTCAGGCGCGACATCTTGGGTCCAACTTGTAGACGGCGACGCCGGATTCCGAGGGGTTTAGGCCGCGCGTCTCGGTCGCGGCAACAATCAAGTCGGACGCGTCGGCTGCCACGAACCCCTGTGGCTGTCGAGTCGCCTTGGTGAGGTTCTGGTATGGAAGGCGCAGCTTCGCATCGAGACGCCCCGTCCTGCCAGAGACGCACTCGACGGGACCGCCGGCGAGCTGGAACCACAGGTCACCCGCATCAGGCACCGCAGTCCCTGACCCGCCCGAGAAGAAGCCACTTACAAAACCGCCAGACAGGGGTCTGAGGCTTTGCGGGGAGTAGGCGCTGACCGCCTCGCTGAACATGGCTCGATATGCCTCGACCCAGAGGACCCTTCCGGTCACGCCAAGAAGACCTAACTCGCCTGAGAACTTGGGTTGGCGCACGACCCGATGAGCGCCACTCACGGGGTCGTAGGTCGCAATCGCCGTCGGAGCGAACTTCGTCCCCTGAACCGAGCCGAGGAGGAGGTACAGCTCGTCGCCGAAGGACACGATGCTGGCAGGACTGAGGCCCGTAGGAAGCCATGGCAGGCTCACTACCGAGACTCGCCCGACCGTCGGGTCCAGTGTCTTCAAGGAATTCAGTGTCTTCACAGAATGGTTGAAAGAGTCCAAGAACCAGAAGCGCCCGGCGAACGGGACGAAGTCCCCCGCCTCTCCCAGGTCAGTGAAACTGTGCAGCAGCCGCAGCGAGACCTGAGACAACTGCAGGGTGCTTGAGTTGGTCGCCACCCAGATGTCGCCAAGACCAGGGAATATCCACGAAGCCCCAGCAATGGGGGCCGACCGCGTCACGGCGTAGGTGGAGAGGTCGATGCGGACAACCTCGAATCTGGAGTCTTGGGAGGGACCGACATCTCGAAGGACATAGAGCGCTCCGGCCTCGATGACACCAGTGCCGTAGAGCGTGCCGACGCATAAGGTCCGGAGCCGGGCGAACAACTTGTGGCTCTCGAGGTCGACGACGGCCTCGTTGCCATTCCTTGTGGACGAGCAGTTTGCCTTGGAGACCGGAGTCGCAGTCAACTGGCCGGCGGCTGAAACTGTCGCCTGTCCTGCCAAGCTGGCGGCACCAAGGGCCAGAGCGACGACGCCCGCGAGCAAGGGCGCGATTTTCGGGGGGTGGCGACACAACCTCGACAGGGATGCTGGCCCAGCCGCTGCAGTTGTACGAGTCGCGCCCACGTTCCTTCCTTCCGTCCCCACCTCGGACCGCAGGACACTACGGGACCATCATCCACCGGCTGACGACCGTTGTCATCTGGCCAGCCCGGCGACGGTGGGATGCCCCGGCAACCTGTGACATTGAGGAAGGCGAAATCGGAGGGCCTGTGCGTGCCCTGTCACACGTTCACGCGGACTGGCGTCACACCTATTTGGGTATCAGGGTCATCTGTTCGCTCTTGGGCCAGCACCACCAATCGGTGTTGTCTATCCGGTGAATGTCCTTCAAAGTCTTTGTGTCGGAGATGCGCACGGTACCGGAGGACCCTTTGGGGTTGATTTCGACTGCCACCTGGACCCCACCACCGGAACCGTAGCCGGGTGCGAAGTCGCCGTACGCCCAGCCCACCTTCTTCTTGCCGTTCTTGATCACGCGGGCTGGGAAGACCCAGTTGTATTCAAGGGGCTTTTCCAGGGGGATCGTCCGGAAGCCCACTGTGCCGCCGGGGCCACCCTCGCAGGTCACGCCTTTCACGTCCCAGTGAAGGTGGATGCTCTTCTCTGAAGAGTCGTAGGTGACATCGAAGTGGTTGAAACACTTTTTGAAACCGGCTTGCAGCGTCGTGGACGGCGGGCCAGTGATCATGGACCACATACCGGCCAGAGACGTGCCCCCGGCCGCGGGGCACCCGTCGAAATCGGCTTGGACTGCGGTGCCGTTGGAGGTGACCTCACGCGACGCGGGCGTGAAGGTCCACCCCGCGACGTCGGGCGTCACCGAGTAAGAGCCACTCGGCAAGACGTCTTTGAAGCGCCCATCGCTGTCCGTCGTGAGAGTGTTCGAGAGCGAGTAGCTCCCATGTACGCCCACGTCAACGCCCACCACGGGCAGGGCCGGGGTCGCCGAGCAGAAGCTGCAACCGAGCCTTACTGTCCCCGAGATCCGGAATCCTTTCCATGTGCCATACGACGTGCCATGTTCGCCGATCGAGTTGCTCCAAGTACCTTTCCAGGTCGCCGTAGTCGTTTCAGCGTCAAAGGTCACCGTCCCCGTGCCGTGTAGCACATTGCCGGGGTCAACGATCGTGTATGTCACGGCGCCATCTTTGTGAAGCGTGCCCGTTATGTTCTCTCTCCCTACGCCCCAAGCATCATCGATGCCTGAGAAGGCGCCCGTCGCCGGGTCATACGAGGTGATTGTTGTCGGATTGGGATAGGGACCTCCCGGAGGCTTATCGGCCGGGAAGGTTGGGCCCCAGTCGGTGATGTACGCATGCGAGTTCCAGAAACCGAGCATCGAGACAGTTGACCCGCTCGCGGCTCCCGCGGACGCTGCCGGTGCAACCGAGGCAATGAGCGCCGATGTCGGTACAGAGCTGAAAAGAGCCAGACCTGTCAGAGCGAGCCCAGTAACCGCAACGGTAAAGCTGAACAGGCGGAAGTGCGATCTCATGGCGTTCCCTCTCGTCGCGGCTACTCGGAGGGAGCGTCGGGAGCGACCAGACTTCGGAGGATCGTGGCGCCTCTTCCGAGACACGTCTATTTGAACTCGCACGCCGGGGTGCTCGGTCGCTGGTCGGGACCTCGGTCGGCGAAACTTTAGTCATCTGATCTGTCAATTGCTCGGGGATCGCAAACCCGCTGGGGCGGTTCAGCAGTCGCCAGCAACCCTCTCGACTTGGCGCTGCGAGATGAAGGTCGGCGCCAGTGTCAACCGCGGATCGTCGACCGTCGAAACCGTGGCGCGCCAGAACGACGTCAGCCTCCGCGGTTCGAAGTACCGGGAACTGTGCACTGAGTCGGCGATCTGCGGCTGTCTGGGTAGCTCATGACGCGCGCCCGAATGCGCGCCAGAGCGCATCCCTGAGGTGCCGGTCAAGGGCACTCGCAAAGTGGCGGGTGCGTGCCCTGTAACACAGCACCCGCAAACTGCATTGCATTCCGAGCGAGGGCTGGGGTGTCCCCAGTAGTGCGGGCAGTCGTCGCTGACGTGCCGGACGAGATTCTGGCGGGGTCGCCGGCTATCCGAGAGACAACCCTCCTCCCTCTCCACTGCAGGGTCAGCGACCAACACGTTGCCGGTGCCGTCAACACTGTCTTCAGCAGGAACATCCAGTCCATACGAGGTCGCAGGGGCGCTAGAGCTTGTTGCTGCCGGGACGACCTTCGCTTTCCCGAGACCAGCGAGGACATGGAGGCACCACGAACCCAGGACGCGCTTGCGCCAAGCACGTCGCCCGGATCAGGTGCACTCCCGCGGCCACTTCGACCTCATCGGCGCCCGTGCATGCTCCCAAAGCGTGCCTTCACCACCCGCGATCGACTGCGAGTGGCCTCCCGAGAACGCGCCACTCTCTAAGTGCGAACCGGCTCGAAGGCGTGCGCCGCCCGCTAGCTCTCGTTGCGCGACGTCTCGATCCGACGGGAGATGACCCGGCAGCAGTCGCGGCAGCAGTCGGTGTCGCGCAGCCGCTCCATCCCTGTCCCCGTTCGTCGCGCGAGGGTTGCGGGCGTGCCCGCCGACGCCTGAGTCTCAGTCGTCATGAACCATCTGCGACGAACCGCTTGCGTGCGCATAGCATTTCCCAGGTACTTTGCGGCATCACTAGGGGGGTTGCTCATGTCGAACGTGGAACAACAACAAGAAGAGAAGAAGGCGTCGACAGGCGATCGCCTGGAGAAGGCAGGCGACATGCCAAAGATCATCTTCTTCCTGACTCTGACCTACCTGCTCGTGCTGATCGCGTTGTTCATCACGTACGTGACCTGGTCGGCATTTCGCCTCCGTGTCCCTGCGTCCCTCGGGCCACTTCCTGTCGGTGCCGTCTGGTTTGCTGCCGCCGGTGCGGTCGTGTCGAGTCTCTGGGGCGTTTTCCGCTACAACCACAACTGGAAGCGAAGCTTCGATTACCACTACTACATCCGACCACTCTTCGGGGCCGTGACGGGATCGATCGGTGCACTGATCTACCTGGTTCTGCTCAATCTCGGCAGCAAGGCGAAAGTCGTCGTGGATCGTGACACCTTCTACGTCGTGGCCTTCGTCTTCGGCTATGCGGACTACGCGTTCTTGCAGCTGGTGAGGAACGTCACCGATGTGATCATCAAGCCCGGGGGCAGCGCTTCCACATAGAACGGCCGGCTTAACCAGGACGACTCCCAGGGTTGATCGTGCATCGGGCTGCCCACCGGAGGAAAGCGTTCCCGACCGCCGGCTGGGTGGTGGCTGGTCATCCTCGACTCCCGGGTCAGCCGAGACGCCCCGATCGGGAGCCCGTGCGATGCGACTGCCAATCTGACGCGAGGACCTCCCGGCCCTCAGCGCGCGAGCAGGCCCTTGAGGTAACGGCCCGTGTAGCTCGCGGAAACCGTCGCCAGCTTCTCCGGTGAACCCTCGGCGACGACCCGTCCACCGGCGTCCCCGCCCTCGGGACCGAGGTCGATCACCCAGTCGGCGGATTTCACGACGTCGAGGTTGTGCTCGATGACGAGCACGGTGTTGCCCTGGTCGACCAGGCGCTGCAGCACACCGAGGAGCTTCTTCACGTCGTCGAAGTGCAGCCCCGTCGTCGGCTCGTCGAGGATGTAGAGGGTCCGCCCGGTCGCGCGCTTTGACAATTCTGAGGAGAGCTTCACCCGTTGCGCCTCGCCGCCGGAGAGGGTCGGCGCGGGCTGGCCGAGGCGGATGTAGCCGAGACCGACGTCGACGAGCGTGCCGAGATGGCGCGCGATCGGCGGCTGGGCCGCGAAGAAGTCTCGTGCCTCCTCGCACGACAGATCGAGTACGTCGGCGATCGACTTGCCGCGCCAGAGCACCTCGAGCGTGTCGCGGTTGTAGCGCGCCCCCTTGCAGATCTCGCACGGCACGTAGACGTCGGGCAGAAAGTGCATCTCGATCTTGATCGTCCCGTCGCCGGAGCAGTTCTCACAGCGCCCGCCCGAGACGTTGAACGAGAAACGCCCTGGTTTGTAGCCCCGCAGCTTCGCCTCGGTCGTCTGGCTGAAGAGCTGGCGGATGCGGTCGAACACCCCCGTGTAGGTCGCCGGGTTCGAGCGCGGCGTGCGCCCGATCGGCGACTGGTCGATGTCGATCACCTTGTCCAGGAGCTCCACGCCCTCGATCGTGCGGTGCCGGCCCGGGACGGTGCGCGAGTGGTAGACGGTCTTGGCGAGCGAACGGTGGATGACGTCGTTCACGAGCGTCGACTTGCCCGAGCCCGACACGCCGGTGATGGCGACGAAGCAACCGAGCGGCACCGAGACGTCGATGTGCTGGAGGTTGTGCTCGTAGGCGTCGCGCACGACGAGGTGGCCGTGCGCCGGCTTGCGGCGCCGGGCGGGCACCGGGATCGTCAGCGCACCCGAGAGGTACTGGCCCGTCACCGAACGCGGTTCGCGCAACAGGCCCGCGACCGGCCCCGAGTAGACGATCTCCCCGCCGTGCTCGCCCGCCCCCGGGCCGATGTCGACGACGTGGTCGGCGACGCGGATCGTCTCCTCGTCGTGCTCGACGACGATCACCGTGTTGCCGAGGTCCCGCAGGCGCGCCAGCGTCTCGATGAGGCGCCGGTTGTCCCGCTGGTGGAGCCCGACCGACGGCTCGTCGAGCACGTAGAGCACGCCGACGAGGCCGGAGCCGATCTGGCTGGCGAGCCGGATCCGCTGCGCCTCTCCCCCGGCGAGGGTCGCCGCGGCCCGGTCGAGGGTGAGGTAGTCGAGGCCGACGTCGACGAGGAACTGGACGCGGGCCCGGATCTCTTTCAGGAGCCGTTCGGCGATCATCGCCTCCCGGCCCGAGAGCTCGAGCGAGGAGATCACCTTCAGCGCCTCGCCGATCGGCTTGCCGGCGAGCTCGGCGATGTTCATGCCGTCGACCGTGACGGCGAGCGACTCCGGGCGCAGCCGGGTCCCCTCGCAGGCCGCGCAGGGGACCTCCCGCATGTACCCCTCGATCTGCTCGCGTTGCCAGTCCGACTCGGCCTCACCGTGGCGCCGGCCGAGCCACGGGATGACGCCCTCGTAGGTCGTGTTGTACGCCCGCGGTGTGCCGTAACGGTTGCGGTAGGAGACGTGGACCCGGCGGTCGCCCGAGCCGTAGAGGATCACCTTCTGCTGGGCCTTGGTGAGCCGGGACCACGGCGCTTTGAGATCGATCCCGAACGACTCCCCGACGGCGCGCAGCACCCGGGAGAAGTACTCGGTGCGCGAGGACGCCCACGGCGCGATGGCGCCGAATTCGAGCGAGAGCGCCGGGTTCGGGATGACGAGGGACGGGTCGACCTCGAACCGGGTGCCGAGGCCCAGGCAGACCGGGCACGCCCCGAACGGTGAGTTGAACGAGAAGTTGCGGGGGGCCGGGTCCTCGAAGGAGATCCCGTCGGTGACGCAGGCGAGGTGCTGCGAGAACGTGAGGATCTCGTCGGTGTCGACGAGCTGGATCTCGGCGACCCCCTCGCCGAGCCGCAGCGCCGTCTCGATCGAGTCGGTGAGCCGCCGCTCGACGCCCGCGCGGTGCACGAGCCGGTCGACGACGACCTCGATGGTGTGCTGCTCGTAGCGGGCGAGGGCGTGCTTCTCCCGCCCGCCGAGTTCGACGAGCTCCCCGTCGATCCGGGCCCGGACGTAGCCCTGGGAGGCGAGATCGTCGAGCAGCGCGTCGTACTCGCCCTTGCGGGCCTTGACGACCGGCGCGAGCACGTGGAACCGGGTCCCGTCCGCGAGGTCCATCACCCGGTCGACGATCTGTTGCGGGCTCTGGCGGGAGACGAGGCGCCCGCACTTCGGGCAGTGCGGCAGGCCGATCCGGGCGTAGAGCAGGCGCAGGTAGTCGTAGACCTCGGTGATCGTGCCGACGGTCGAGCGGGGGTTGCGCGAGGCGGACTTCTGGTCGATCGAGATCGCCGGCGAGAGCCCCTCGATGAAGTCGACGTCGGGCTTGTCCATCTGGCCGAGGAACTGGCGGGCATAGGACGAGAGCGACTCGACGTAGCGACGTTGGCCCTCGGCGTAGATCGTGTCGAAAGCGAGCGAGGACTTGCCCGAGCCCGACAGCCCCGTGAAGACGATCAGCTGGTCGCGGGGCAGCTCGAGCGAGACGTTCTGCAGGTTGTGCTCGCGTGCCCCGCGGATGACCAGGGAGTCGGGCATCTTCGGAGGATACGACCTAACCGACTTCTCTAAGTTCGCGATTGAGCCGGCGGATCTCGTCCCGCAGGCGAGCCGCGTACTCGAACCGCAGGTCCGCCGCCGCCTCGTGCATCTCGGCGTCGAGCGTCGCGATCAGCCGTGCCAGCTCGTCGGCCGGCAGCTCGCCCGAGTTCTCGGGCAGTGGGCCCGCCACCCGCTCGGCGGCGCGCCGCCCGGCCCGGCGGCTGCGCTCCGACGTCGCCCCGGTGGGCAGCGGCGAGGTCTCGGGCGGACGGGATGAACCGCCGGCGCGGAACTGGGCGACGAGGTCGCTGACGGCCTTGCGGATCGTCTGGGGATCGATCCCGTGCTCGAGGTTGTAGGCGCGCTGCAGCTCACGGCGGCGCTCGGTCTCGGAAAGGGCGTGGCGCATCGAGTCGGTGATGACGTCGGCGTAGAGGATGACCCGGCCGGCGACATTGCGGGCCGCCCGCCCGATCGTCTGGATGAGCGACGTCGACGAGCGGAGGAAGCCCTCCTTGTCGGCGTCGAGGATGGCGACCAGCGACACCTCCGGCAGGTCGAGGCCCTCCCGCAAGAGGTTGATCCCCACGAGCACGTCGAAGTCGCCGAGCCGCAGGTCTCGCACGATCTCGATCCGCTCGATCGTCTCCACGTTCGAGTGCAGGTAGCGCACGCGCAGGCCCGCCTCGAGGAGGTAGTCGGTGAGGTCCTCGGCCATCTTCTTCGTGAGCGTCGTGACCAGCACCCGCTCGTGGCGGGCGACGACGGTGTCGATCTCGGCGATCAGGTCGTCGATCTGGCGCTTCGTGGGCTTCACGACCACCTCGGGGTCGATGAGCCCGGTCGGGCGGACGATCTGCTCGACGATGACGTCCGAGACCCCGAGCTCGTAGGGCGAGGGCGTCGCCGACATGAAGACGCACTGCTTGATGCGCGCTTCCAGCTCCTCGAACTTGAGCGGCCGGTTGTCGAGCGCCGAGGGGAGGCGGAAACCGTGCTCGACGAGGATCTCCTTGCGGGAGCGGTCTCCGAAGTACTGGCCGTGGAGCTGGGGAACCGAGACGTGGCTCTCGTCGATGACGAAAAGCCAGTCGTCGGGGAAGTAGTCGAGCAACGTGTAGGGCGGCTGGCCGGGCTGGCGGCCGTCGAGGTGGCGGCTGTAGTTCTCGACGCCGCTGCAGTAGCCGACCTCGGCGAGCATCTCGAGGTCGTGCTCGGTCCGCATCTGGAGCCGCTGCGCCTCGAGGAGCTTGCCCGCCGCCTCGAACTCGGGCAGGCGCTGGCGGAGCTCCGCCTCGATCGACGAGATGGCGGTCCGCATCCGCTCGTCGCCGGCGACGTAGTGCGTCGCCGGGAAGACGACGAGCTCGCCGAGCTCGCCGAGGAGCTCGCCCGTCAGCTCGTCGAACCGGCTGATCCGCTCGACCTCGTCACCGAGGAGCTCCACGCGCACCGAGGTCTCCTCGTAGGCGGGGTGGATCTCGATGGTGTCGCCACGCACCCGGAAGTTCCCCCGCACCAGGTTCTGGTCGTTGCGGTCGTAGTGCATCGCCACGAGGCGCTTCAGCAGCGCCCGCTGGTCGTGGGTCTCGCCGGGGTGGACGACGAGGATCTGGCCCTCGTACTCCTCGGGTGAGCCGAGCCCGTAGATGCAGGACACCGAGGCGACGACGATGACGTCACGCCGGGTGAGCAGGCTCGCCGTCGTCGAGTGCCGTAGCCGGTCGATCTCGTCGTTGATCGACGAGTCCTTCTCGATGTAGGTGTCCGTCGACGGGATGTACGCCTCGGGCTGGTAGTAGTCGTAGTACGAGACGAAATACTCGACTCGGTTGTCGGGAAAGAACTCCCGGAACTCCCCCGCCAGCTGGGCGGCGAGGGACTTGTTCGGCGCGATGACGAGGGTGGGCCGTTGGACCCGCTCGATCGTCCAGGCGATCGTCGCGCTCTTGCCGCTCCCGGTGATCCCGAGCAGTGTCTGGAAACGGTTGCCCCGCTCGATGCTCGCGGTGAGCTCGGCGATCGCCTTCGGCTGGTCACCCGCGGGTTCGAAGTCCGCAACGACCCGGAAGGGTGGCACAGCGTCATCGTAACGACGCGCTGCTCGGTGAGATCCGGCGGGAAGCGGTCGCCGTCCGACGGCGCGCCAATGTCCCGGCCGGCCTAGTGATGCCCCCCGTTCGCCCCGGCAGGACCGGCGCGGCGGCCCAGCCGCTCGATCCAGCGCCACGCTCCCTCGGTCATCGCCTCGAGCTCCTCGAGCGTGCCGACGTTGAAGATCACGTAGTCGGCGAGCGCGATGCGCGTGAACCGGTCGGCCTGGGCGGCGATTCGGGCGCGGGCAGCGTCCGCCGTCATTCCCCGGTCGCGCACGAGACGCTCGACGGCCAGATCCTCGGGCGCGTCGACAACAAGCACCCCGTCGAGGCGCCAGTGGTCCCGGGCCCCGGTCTCGGCGAGCAGCGGGAGCACACAGAGGACCACCTCGCTCCTGGTCGCCAGAGCGAGCTGTGACTGCATCACCTCGAGAACGAGCGGGTGGACGATCCCCTCGAGGTCGCGCCGCGCCTCCCGGTCGGCGAACACGATCGCGGCGAGTGATCCGCGGTCGATCGAGCCGTCCGGTTCCAGGATCTCCTCCCCGAAGCGGGCGACGACGGCGCGGTGTCCCGGCGCCCCCGGGGCGGTGACAGCGTGTGCGATGGCGTCGACGTCGACGAGGCGCGCCCCGCGGCGTTCGAGCAGCGCCGCGACGGTCGACTTGCCCGACCCGATCCCCCCGGTGCAGCCGATCGCGACCACGGGCGCCTCTCAGCCTGCCGGCCCGTCAGTGGCCGTTCTGCACGCCGAACGACGCGCGCCCGGCACCGGCGACGGGATCAGGATTCGTCGGCCGCGTCCTCCGCGGGCTCGTCGGCGACCACGTCGTCCGCCACGGCGACCTCAGGCTCCGCGACCTCGTCAGCCTCGGATCCGGCGGCCTCGGATGCCGTGTCGGCCTCGGACTGGGCTGCGATGTCGGCTGCGAACTCCTCAGCCCAGGCGGCCTGCGCTTCGGTCTCCGGGGTGAAGGGCGCCGGCGTGTAGTCGAAGGTGCCGATGTAGTTGCCCTCCGCGTCGTAGGCGTGCTCGCCGAAGGCCTCGCGGTACTCCTCGGCGACCTCGCCGCCCTCGGCCGCCTGCTTGATCGACAGGCTGATCCGGCGTCGCTGCAGGTCGATGTCGATGATCTTCACCCACAGCTCCTCGCCGGAGGTGACGACCTGCTCGGGCAGGTCGACGTGGTGCGCCGCCATCTCCGAGATGTGGACGAGCCCCTCGATGCCGTCGCCCACCTGGACGAAGGCGCCGAAGGGCACGAGCTTCGTGATCCGGCCGTAGACGAGCTCGCCGACGTGGTGGGCGCTCGCGAACTCCTGCCACGGGTCGGACTGGGTCGCTTTCAGCGAGAGCGAGATCCGCTCCTTGTCGAGGTCGACGTCGAGCACCTGGACCGTCACCTCGTCACCGACCTGGACGACTGAGGAGGGGTGGTCGACGTGCTTCCACGACAGCTCGGAGACGTGGATCAGCCCGTCCATCCCCCCGAGGTCGACGAAGGCACCGAAGTTCACGACCGACGAGACGACGCCCTTGCGGATCTCGCCGGGCTTCAGGTTGACGAGGAACTCGCCGCGCTGTTCTTTCTGGGTCTCCTCGAGCCAGGCGCGCCGCGACAGCACGACGTTGTTCCGGTTCTTGTCGAGCTCGATGATCTTGGCCTCGATGACCTTGCCGATGTACGGCTGCAGGTCGCGGACGCGGCGCAACTCCACGAGCGAGGCGGGAAGGAACCCCCGCAGCCCGATGTCGAGGATGAGACCGCCCTTCACGACCTCGATCACCGGTCCCTCGACGACGCCGCCGGACTCCTTGATCCGCTCGATGTCGCCCCAGGCGCGCTCGTACTGGGCGCGCTTTTTCGACAGCACCAGCCGGCCTTCCTTGTCCTCTTTCTGGAGGACCAGCGCCTCGACCTCGTCGCCGACGGTGACGATCTCGTGGGCGTCGACGTCGTGGCGGATCGAGAGCTCGCGTACCGGGATGACGCCCTCGGACTTGTACCCGATGTCGAGGAGCACCTCGTCGTTGTCGACCTTCACGATCGTGCCCTTCACGATGTCACCCTCGTCGAAAGCGACCATCGTCTGGTCGACGGCGTCGTCGAACGAGAGGGTCCCGAGGTCGTCCTCGGTGATCTTGTTGAAGGTGTAGCCGTCGGATTCGGCGGCCGGCGCAGGCTCGGCGGTGGTTTCCGCCTCGCTCGTCACGACGGGCTCGTCGACCGGAGTCGCTTCGGTGGGCTCGGCGGTGGTTTCGGCCTCGCTCGTCATGACGGGCTCGTCGACCGGAGTGGTTTCTGCGGGCTCGTCGGGGAGGGTCTCGGACATCGGTAGGTGGCCTTTAGGTAGTCGGCCCGCCGGGGCCGCGCGGCTCGCGTGCGGCGACGGCGGGATTGGTGAATGGGATGGTCGGCCGCCGCACCACAGGGGTGCGGGGACGATGGCGTCGCCGACTTCAGACGGTCGCGCGACGTTGCCCTGCAATGTTACACAGCGGTGTCGGGATCATTTCGCTGCGGCCCAGGTACTCCCCCACGACAGGTGTACTTCGAGTGGAACCCGCAGCGGATAGGCCTTCTCCATCGACTCCTTCACGATCGCCTCGACGGTGTCGTGCTCGGGCTCGGGCACCTCGACGAGCACCTCGTCGTGGACCTGCAAGACGATCCGCGAGGCGTGGGCGCCGGTTTCCAGCGCGGCGTCGAGGCGGACGAGGGCGAGCTTGAAGATGTCGGCGGCGAGCCCCTGGATGCCGGCGTTCATCGCCTGACGCTCCGCCGCCTGGCGGATCCGGTGGTTGTCCGACAAGAGCTCGGGAATGTAGCGGCGTCGCCCGAGCTCGGTCGCGGTGTAGCCGCGGCGACGGGCCTCGGCGACGGAGCCTTCCATGTAGGCCTTCACCGCCGGGAAGGCGGCGAAGTACTGGCCGAGGATCTCGGAGGCCTCGTCGAGCCCGACGCCGAGCCGCTGCGCGAGGCCGTAGGCCTCCATGCCGTAGGCGAGGCCGTAGGAGACCATCTTCGCCTTCGATCGCTGGGCGGTCGTCACCGCCCCGGGATCGACGCCGTACAGGCGCGACGCCGTCGCGGCGTGGATGTCGTGACCGGCGGCGAACTCCTCGACGAGCCCCGGGTCGCCCGACAGGTGGGCGATCACCCGCAGCTCGATCTGGTTGTAGTCCGCGATCAGGAACTCGGTGCCCCGGGCCGGCACGAAGGCCTCGCGGATCCTGCGGCCGTCCTCCGTCCGGACCGGGATGTTGTGGAGGTTCGGCCGGTCCGAAGACAGCCGCCCCGTCCGCGCCACGGTCTGGTTGAACGAGGCGTGGATCCGCCCGTCCGGGGCGACCTCGGCGAGCAGGCCCTCGCCGTAGGTGGAGCGGAGCTTCTCGACCTCGCGGTAGCGCAGCAGCGTCGCGACGATCGGGTGCGCGTCTCGCAACTTCTCCAGCGTCGCGGCGTCGGTCGAGTAGCCGGTCTTCGTCTTGCGCTGCGGGGTGAGCCGCAGCTTCTCGTAAAGGATCGTGCGCAGCTGCGTCGACGAGTTGACGTTGAATTCCTCGCCGGCGAGCGAATGAAGTTCGGCCTCCAGGCCCGCCGCCTCCGTCGTGAGCTCGACGTTGATCCCCCGCAACCTCGCGACGTCGACGGCGATGCCGGCGACCTCCATCCGGGCGAGCACCCGGATGAGCGGCAGCTCGATCTCCTCGTAGAGCTCCCTGCCGCCGATCCCGTCGAGCTCGGTGAGCACGCGCGACCCCAGCCGCGCGACGAGCTCCGCCCGCCGGGCCGTCGCCTCGGCGAGCCCGGTCGCCGTCGCCTCAGCCGCGCCGAGTTCGAAGCCGAGCTGCCCCGCCTCCGGTGCCGGAGCCCCGGTCATCCCCCGGCGCTGGGCCAGCTCGTCGAGGGTCGCCTGGCCGTCGGCCGGGTCGATGACGTAGGCGGCGACCGCGGTGTCGAGTTCGAGCGCCGTCGTGTCGATGCCCTGGGGCAGCAGCACCCGCATCAGCTCCTTGACCCGGTGCCCGACGAGCCGGCGCCGCGAGGGTTCCCCCGGCGGCGAACCGAGGACGCACCCGAGCGACGCGGCGAGCTCGGGCGCGGCGAGGAGGCCACCCGGCACGACGACGACGTCGTCCGGTCCGGGCGGTGCGAACGCCAGCGCGTCGATCGCCGAACGACCAGGCGCCGCCGCCCAGGTCGCTTCCAGCCCGATCCAACCCCCGCGCCGGGCCGCCTCGTCGACGGCACCGAGTGCCGCGGCGGCGGCGGCAACGGTGTCCGGCGCGACCACGCCGCGGTCCTGGACCGGTTCGGACTCGGGTTCGGGGGCCGCCGGCGCGGCGTCGAACCCCGCCGCGTCGAGCACCGAGAAGAGCCGGTCGCGCGGGGTGCGCATCTCGAGGAAGTTGAAGAGCCGCTCGAGGCGCTCCCGGTCCGGTGCCGAGAACGCCAGGTCGGCGGGCGTGATTCCGAGGGGCACATCGCGCACGAGCGGTGTCATCTGCAGGTTCGACCGCACCTGGGCCTCGTTGGCGGCGAGCGACTCGCGCAGCTTCGGCGTGCACTCGTCGAGGTGGGCGTAGAGGCCGTCGAGGTCGTGATAGGTCGTGACGAGCTTCGCCGCCGTCTTCTCGCCGACCCCGGGGACGCCCGGCAGGTTGTCCGACGGGTCGCCGCGCAACGAGGCCAGCAACGGGTAGTCGGCGGGCAGGACCCCCGTGCGCGCCAGGATGCCCGCCTCGTCGTAAAGGACGTAGTCGGACATGCCGCGGCGGTTGTAGAGGACCCGCACGTGCGGGTCCTCGACGAGCTGGAAGGAGTCGCGGTCCCCCGTCACGATGACGACGTCGCACCCGGCGTCTCGCAGCTGGGTCGCCAGCGTGGCGAGGATGTCGTCCGCCTCGTAGCCGACGGCGTCGACCGCCGGGACACCCAGCGCGGTGACGAACTGCCGGATCAGCTCCACCTGCTGGATGAGGGGTTCCGGGGTCGGCGGGCGGCCCGCCTTGTAGTCGGCGACGAGGGCGTCGCGAAAGGTCGGCTCGTGCCGGTCGAAGGCGACCGCCAGGCCATCGGGACGGAAGTCGGCGAGCATCTTCGTCGCCATCGCGACAAAGCCGTAGACGGCCTGGGTCTCCTGTCCGGACGAGGTCCGCATGCCGGCGTCCTGGAGGGCGAACCAGGCGCGATAGGCGAGGCTGTGCCCGTCGAGCAGTAGGTAGGTCGCCACGGTTCGATGGTAGGCGTCGCATCGGGGGATCGCCGCGGGGATCGCAGGCAACGGCCCAGGCCAGCGGCCGGTACGATCGGCCAGAGTGCCTGCAGGCTTCCACCCTCCGCTCGAGGAGTACCTCGAGACGATGTATGCGCTGGAGGAGGAGCACGTCCCGGTCATCCAGGCGCGGCTCGTCGAGTGGCTCGGCCACACGCCCCAGGCAGTCTCCGAAATGATCCGGCGCCTCTCCGACGAGCACTACGTGGCGCGTTCGGGGCGGGGCCTCGAGCTGACGGAGAAAGGCCGGGCCCGGGCCGAGAGCGTCGTGCGCAAGCACCGCCTCGCCGAGCGGTTCCTCGTCGACGTCGTGGGGCTCCCCTGGCACGAGGCGCACCACGAGGCCGGCCGCTGGGAGCACGTCATCTCCGACGAGGTCGAGGCCCGCTTCGTCGCGATCCTGCACAATCCGACGACCTGCCCACACGGCAACCCGATCCCCGGGACGGTCGGCGATCCCCGGCCGCAGCGACCGCTCACCGAGATCGCCGAGGGGACGCCGGTCACGCTGTCCCGGATCACCGAGCTCGTCGAAGTCGACCGCGACGCCCTCGTCTACCTGAGCGACCACGGCCTCGTTCCCGGACGTCGCGTGCGGATCCGCAACCGGGCTCCCGACGGCACCCTCACCCTGGAACTCGACGAGGAGGGGGCGGTGGGGCGAACCGTGGCGATCGGTCCGGCGCTCGGCTGCCGGCTCTTCGTCACCACCGCCTGAGACCGGTCGCGCCGCGCATACGTTGACCCCGGCCACGTAGGCGCAGGTCACACCGGGAAACGACCGACCCGGGACACGCGCGGGATCGCGGACACCGACAAATCCGCAGGTCCCTGTACGCGAATGGGCTTGCCTGCGGCTTTGTAGGAAGTGAATGGAACGTTTCCGGACGAACGAGAAACCCTCGAACCGGGCGCACGTCGCCCACAAACCCAGGAGTTGACAACATGACACCCGAAGACGGAGACCTCTCCCATCTTCTCGACCACTCCGGCGCCCCCGCGTCGGACGCGACGCTCCGCTCGATCGTCGCCCGGTCACACCGCCGCCGGGAGCGGCAGCTGAAGATCTTCACTGCGACCGCGATGGTCGTCGCCCTCGCTACGGCGGGGGTCGCCGGCATCTCGCGCACCACGACCGGGGGGTCGTCGACCTCCAGCCTGGCGGCGATGAACCAGATCTCCAGCCTCGTCGGAGGCGGCGCCTGGACCAACGCGCCCCAGGCCCTCGGCACCGCGCCGAAGGGTCTGCACTGGTCGACCGGATCGAACGGCTCCAAGGCCTCCGTGCCGGGGCCCATGGCTGACCTGTGCCCCGTGCACCACTGCTCCAGCATGCCGGACATCCGCAGCGACACGCTGAAGCCGCTGTTCGTGCGGACCGTGGGCGACATCACGATCCGGGCGTTCACGGAACAGGTGGCGCCGGTGATGTTCGTGTCGCCGCCTGTCGTGTCCAAGACGTCTGCCGTCCCGAATCCGACCGTGGGTACACCGATCACGAGCTCGGCAACGGGTGTGAGCGGTGCATCCGGCGCGAGCGGTGTGACGGGTTCCAGTGGGTCGACGGGCGCCAGTGGCGTGACCGGCCCCAGTGGCGTGACCGGACCCAGTGGGTCGACGGGCGCCAGTGGGTCGACCGGACCCAGTGGGACGACCGGACCTAGTGGGTCGACCGGACCCAGTGGAACGACCGGACCTAGTGGCGTGACCGGACCGAGCGGCACCACGGGCGCGACCGGCGTGACGGGATCCAGTGGAACGACTGGGCCCAACGGCGTGACAAGCCTCCCCCCCATCTCGCCCTGCGAGACGACCGAGATGCTCGTTGTCGACGTGTCGAACCCCGTGACGAGCGGCACCTTCTCCGTGTCGCTCCCGGAGGTCGCCTCGGCGACCGCAGCAGAGCGCTTTGAGCTCATCGACAGCTCCGTCGCCGGGGCCGGCGGGTCCTCGCCCGTCGAGGTGGTGATGGTCCGGGTCTCCGCCGACGTGGGCAGCGTCCACGCGAGCTTCGCCGACGGAGCGACGGACCAGATGAACGTGCAGGACGGCTGGGCGGTCCTCGCCAACGACGGCAATGCACCCCTCCCGGCGAGCCTCACCGCTCTCGACAGCTCGGGCAACGCCGTCGGCACCGCGACCGTGTCCAGCGAGGACGCGATCGCCGAGCCCGCCCGGTGCTTTCTCCCGCTTGCCGTCACCAACTCCAGCGCGGTGGGCGTCGCCAGGACGCCGACATCGAAGTGAACCCCTCCGCGGCTAGCAGATGAGCGCGAATCGTGCTCATCTGTTAGCCGTGGACACCGCCCCTCCCGCCGAGAGCCAGCTCTCCGGCGTGCCGGACAACGCCCCCGAGCAGCGGGCCGACAAGCCCGTTGCCGGGGGCGTCGACGACAGCTTCATCGCCGTCTACGAGGCGCACTATCCGCGCCTCGTTCGCGCGCTCGAGCTGGGCGGAACGAGCCGGGAGAACGCCGAGGATGTCGCCCAGGAGGCGTTCGCGAGGACCTTCGGGCACTGGCGACGGGTACGACGCGGCGCGAACCCCGCGGGCTACGCCTACCGGGTCGCCTTCCGGCTCGTCCGGCGGCAGCGCCGGCCGGACCTCGCCCTCGATGACGACCCGGCCTCGCCGGACGTGGCGGACGAGGCAACCCTGGCTGTCGGGATCGAGCGCGCCCTCCAGGCGATGCCCGCCGCGCAGCGGCGCTGCGCGGTGCTCTGTCTTGCCGTCGGCATGCCCACGAAGGAGGCCGCCAGGTCGCTCGGGATCGCCGAGTCGACCGTGCGCAAGCAGATCGAACGGGCCCGCAACGACCTCCGGCAGGTTCTCGGCGTCCCCTCCTGAGGAGACCCCATCCGCACGGGACGTGCGGTCGGCGAGCGCCCCGCTAGACGACGAGCTGCCAGGCTGCGGGGCACGGACGGCGGACCTTGCTCGGGCGCCCGCCCGCTGCGACGGGCACCGGCTCAGGCGTCGCGCGTGGCCATCCGCCAGGCGCCGAGGATCGACCAACCGACGATCCAGCCGACGATCACGGAGACCATCGCCCACGTCGGCATCGGCGGGATCATAAGGACTCCCCGTCCCCCGAAGAGCACCCTGCCGCCACCGCTTCCCAGGCTGCCTGCCAGTCCGGCAGGTCGGAGTTGGTCCATCGCCACGCCGACGATGAGCCGTTGGCCGTTGAGGAAATAAGGGATCGCGACCCTCGCGAGGATCGGCGTGACGATGATCTCGAGCACGATCATCAGGATCGTGGCGACCGTCCGCTGGCCGGTCAGCGACCCGAGACCGAGGCCGACCATGAACCCGATTGTCACCTCGAGCTCGATCCACAGTCCGATCTTGACCATCTCGTTCATCGCCGGGTTGAGCACCGTGGGCACGTCGGCCACGTAGTCGCGGTAGATCGTGGGCATATTCCGGTCGATGAACTTCATGCCGGCCTGGGCGGAGGCTGGCCCTGAGCCGAGGGCCATGTCGACCTCCTTGGGGTGCTTCAGGAGCTGAAGCTCCAGCCCGTGCTGCTTGAGCCCAAGCGGGACGGTGAGGCCGTTGTAGCTGACCGAGGTGGCCTGGGGGGTGCCCTCGTAGGCGGTCACCAGGCACACCATCGCGAACGCCACGGCGACGAGCGGCAGCACGATCGAAAGGCCGGCAGGGATCCGCGCGAGGTAGAGCGAGATCCGCGACCGGCCGGTGATCACGAGGTGGCGGAAGACGCCGGCCGCCAGGTCGGTCGTGCCCGCCGAAGCGCCGAGCGTCGCGGCGATGATGAAACCGAAATCCGCCATCGGATTGCACAGGGCGGAGAAGACGCTCGGGCTCCCCGCCGGACCGTAGCTCCTCGGGTCGAAGACGTGGAAGGCCAGCCGCAGGCCGAGGACGAGGACGGGAAGGCCCAGCGTGAGCAGGAATACGGCGACCATGAGGCCGCGGCGTTTGCGCAGCTCGAGCTGCTTGGTCGTGATGAGGTCCCAGGACGGGATCCACGAACCCGGCCCCACAACCGAACCACCGCCGGATCCGCGACGAGTACGGGCGAGCCGACCCGCCGGTGCCGGGGCCGGGTTCGGGACGGTCGGGACGGCGCCGGGGCCGGTCATGCCTGCTCCCCGAACCGGCTCGTCACCGACAAGAACCAGTCCTCAAGCGACGTGCGCACCTCCTGCAGGCGATAGACGAGGACCCCCGCCTCGACGAGCAGCCGGTTGATCTCCGCGACGGTCTCGCGGTTCCCGCCCTCCCGCAGCGTGACGGTGAGCCCAGTTTGGCCAATCGTGGTGCCGGTGGCGAGATTCGCGGCGGCGATCACGCGGGCCGCCGACTCGGCGTCGCTGCAGTCGATCTGCAGGACTGGGTTGGTCGTGCTGTGCAGCAGCTCGGCGATCGGGCCCTGGCGGATCACGCGGCCGCGGTCGACGATCGCCACGGCGTCACAGGTGCGCTCGACCTCGTCGAGGAGGTGCGACGACAGCACCACCGTCCGTCCCTCGCTGACGAGGCTCTTGATCATCGTCCGCATGCCCTGCATCCCGGCGGGGTCGAGCCCGTTCATCGGCTCGTCCAGGATGAGCAGCTCCGGGTCACCGAGCAGGCACGCCGCCACCCCCAGGCGCTGACGCATGCCCATGGAGTACGAGGCCACCTTGTCGTCGGCCCGCTCGGTGAGCCCCACCCGCTCGAAGCCCGGGTCGATCCGCCCCTCGGCACCGGCGCCGCGGGCCGCCGCCAGCAGCCGCAGGTTCTCCCGTCCCGTCAGGTGGTCGTGGAACCGCGGCTCGTCGACGATCGCACCGACGCGTGCGAGCGCCCGAGCGCGCTCCTGGGGCACCGGGATCCCGAGCAGCGACATCGTGCCGCCGTCCGCCCGGGTCAGTCCGAGAAGGGTCCGGATCAGTGTCGTCTTGCCGGCCCCGTTCGGCCCCAGGTAGCCGAAGGCGCATCCTCGCGGCACCCGCAGCTCCACCTCGTTCACCGCGACGTTTGCGCCGAAGCGCTTCGTGAGCCCGTGGGTCTCGACCGCCCAGCCGTCATCGGGAACCCTCGTCCACACCTCGGGCTGGGCGGTGGGAACGACCGCGTCCGCACCCATCCCGGGCGCGGGGGTCTGGGTCACGCCGGCGGGTTCCGTCGCCCCGGCCGGTTCAGTCCCGCTCGAGGCGGGAGGCACGGGAATCCCGGCGAGCCCGACTCCAGCTTCTTCGCCGCCGGGGGGGCCACCCGGTGACGCCGGCCGCGTGTCAGGGTGTCCCCAGGAGCCGCCGGCATCGCCCGACCGCTTCCGGGAACCGGTGCGCGCGCTCAGCCGGACGACGAGGAAGACGAGGGCGGCGAGGACGAGGAGGCCGAGCAGGAAGAACCCGCCGTGGCGCCCCGGGCCGTGCGCCGCCAGGATCAGCGCCGGCGCCGACCCTCGGAACGCGAGATCGACAGATCCCGGCTGGCTCAAGGCGCGAGCGAGCCTTCGGCGACCGCCTGGGCGGTGCCGCGGATCGTCTGGCCGCGCTCCTGGGCGGCCTTCTCGATGAAAGCGAACGCCTCGGGCTCGGTCATGGCGTGATCGTCCATCAGGAGGCCCTTGGCGCGGTCGACGGCGAGACGGGTCTCGCGGCGCTGGGCCTGGCCGATCTCGTCGTCGCCGAGGGTGGCGAACTCCGCCTCGAGCGCCTGGGCCTCGGCGAAGCGGCCGAGGGCGACCTCGATCGCCGGCAGGAGCTCCTCGCGCTGGAACGGCTTCACGAGGTAGGCCTGGGCGCCGGCGTCGCGGGCACGCTCGATGAAGTTGCGCTCACTGAAGGCCGTGAGGATGACGACGGCGGTGCGCACCGAGGAATGGATCTCGGCGGCGGCCTGCAGCCCGTCCATCCCCGGCATCTTGATGTCCAGGATGACGAGGTCGGGGTGGAGCTTGCGGACGAGCTCGACCGCCTCGTCGCCGCGCCCGGTCGAACCGACGACCTCGAAGCCCTCCTCCGCGAGGATCTCGCACAGGTCGAGCCGCACGACAGCCTCGTCCTCGGCGATCACTACGGTCCTGGCCACTTGTCGCCCCCGTTCCTGGTTGTGTCGGGTGATTCCGGCATCGGCCCCGCCCGCCCTCCTGGTGCCGCGCATCGATCGCGCCGCTCAGGACGGGACGCTAGACGAGGAGGGCGCCGATCAGCTCATCCTGGGCGCGCTCGAGCTCGGCGATCGCCCGCAGCGCGGCGTCCCGCGTGTGCGCCATCTGGTCGGCGTGGCGTTGCGCCTCCGTCCACACCTGCTGGGCGAGCGGCGTCTCGGCCACGACGGCGCGCACCTTGGCCTCGTCGGCCTGCTCGGCGAGCGCGTCCAGCTGCGCCTCGATCACCTCGAGTTCGGCGTGGGCCCGGTCGAGGCGCGCCGAGACGTCGAACAACCGCCGCTCGGTGCGCTGGCGGCGATCGGTGAGACCCGGCCGCATGGCCGCGAGTCTACGACGGCCGGAAGGCGCGGCACCTCGCGCTCGCGGCCCCCACGACACCAGGGTCGAGCTCGACACCGAGGCCCAGGCCCGCCGGCACGGCGAGCTCCCCGTCGACGAGCACGTGCGGGGCCGTCACGTCGGGGCGGAAGTAGCGATCCGACGCCCCGAGATCACCGGGCAGGTCGAAGCCGCGGAGCGCGCCGACGGCGATCGTCGCGGCGCGGGCGAGACCCGCCTCGAGCATCCCCCCGATCGAGAGGTGCACGCCGGCTGCGACGCAGGCGTCGTGGACGCGCACCGCGGCGCCGATCCCGCCGAGACGGGCAGGTTTTACCGACACGCCGGCGCACGCCCGGGCCGCGAGCGCCGCCTCCGCCGCGGCCGGCGAGTCGATCGACTCGTCGAGGACGACCGGGGTCGCGAGCTCGCCCGCCAGCCGCGCCGAACCGGCGAAATCGCCCGCCGCGAGCGGCTGCTCGATGGCCGCCAGGCCGAGCTCGTCGATCGCACGCAGCGCGGCCCGGTCGTCCGGGTCGGCGAGGTCATAGGAGCCGTTGGCGTCGGCGACCAGGATCATGTCCGGCAGCTCCCGGCGCAGCGCGGCGAGCGGGCCGACGTCGTGCCCGGGGGCGATCTTCAGCTTCAGGCGCCGGTAGCCGCACGCGACGGCGGCGCGGGCGGCGTCGATGACGCCCGCGACTGAGCCGATGCCGACTGTCGCACCAGCAGGGATCGAGGACCGCGCAACGCCGAGCGACGCGGCAAGCGAACGGCCGCTGGCACGCAGCTCGGCGTCGAGGAGCGCCATCTCGACGGCGGCCTTCGCCATCGGATTGCCGGACACGGCGGCAAGCCGGCCGAACGCCTCCTCCGCCGTGCCGACCTCGCCGGCCCGGCCGGCGCCAGCGAGGAGCAGCGGGATGAGTTGCCCGGCAAGCACGGCCTCCGCCGCGTCGGCGTACTCGGTCGTGTAGTTCGGTTCGGCGAGCGCGTCGCACTCGCCATCCCCCCCACCGCTCTCGGTTTCGAGGTGCACGAGAATGACCGGACGTCGCCGGTGTGTGCCGGTCGCCGTCACGAGCGGCGCCATGAGCTCGAGCTCGAGCCGGCGCAGCTCGACCGCGAGGATCCGCATCACGTAAGGATCGCGCGTCGGGGAACGACGATCCTCCGCTCGATAACCTGGGTCGGGCGGCGGTCTCCACCGTCGGGCCCGGATGGCGGAATGGTAGACGCGGAGGCCTCAAAAGCCTCTGTCCGCAAGGGCGTGCGGGTTCGAATCCCGCTCCGGGCACCGTGTTCTGGCAGGTCGGACGCGTGCGTCTCTCTTGCAGGGCGCCCGTGGTCACAATCCGGTCTCGGGGTAGCCGACGATCAGGCTCGAACGGCCAGTCGATCTACGGTCACCTCCGCTTCCCCGTCGAGAAGACCCTCGGCGAAGTCGGCCCGGCACGTCAGCGGCGACGGCCCGCAATACTGGGGCGCAGCCCCACCTCCGCCCGGCCCGCCGGCGTTCGCCAGGCTCCCTCGGCGAGACGCCGACGGCCCGACAAAGCGAGCACACGGCCGCCCGCCCCGCAGGACCTGGCTATTGGTCGCCACATGCCATGCGCCGAAGCAAACCCCGTGCGGTTTGCGGGTGCTCTGTTGCAGGGCGCGCACCCGACACTTCGCGTGTGCCCTTGCTCAGCACGTGCGGGCCCGTGGAAGCCCCAGCCGGTCACCGGACCGACCATCTGGCACAATCTCGAAGGTGACAGCGACTTTCAACGAGTCCGGCGAACTTGGTTACATCGTCGTCAAGCGACGCAACGTCCTCCAAGATGTCGTCAGGTCCTACACCGTCTTCATCGACGGCGTGGCTGTGGGCAAGATGTGGGCGTTTCAGACCAAATCCTTCGGAGTTGTCCCCGGTCGTCACGAACTCCAGCTGAAGATCGTCCACACCGGCCGATCATGTAGCGATGTCTTCCGAGTCGATGCGACTCCAGGAAGCCGACTTGTGTTCCAAACTCACTTCAGAGGGGTGAAGAACTACCTGCCACTACCGCTCGTCTCGCTTCTAGGAGCAGTGGCCCTCGCAAGGGGCAAGAAGCTAGAGAGCAAGCACTACGAATGGCCCTGGATCCGGATGGCGTTGAAGAAATGACTGGCATGCTCCGAATCGCTGGCTGGGCGCCGTCGGCAGGTGCACCCCCGCATCGTGGCTGGTTCGGCGCAATGCCATGAGGCGTTGCAGTCGGGAGGCTAGATGAAGCGTTCACTGACTCTGGCCGCGCTGCTACTGGGAGTTGCCGTAATGGGTGCAATCCCGAGCGATGCTTCCCCAGCAACCCCTGCCTCGAAGGTCGTGATCACGAGCGGTCCGGCATTCACAACAAGGTCTTACTCGTGTACGGGCCCGATACCCAACAGAACGCGTCGCGGTGATGTGGTGCGTCTGGTAGCGCGTCTTGAATCATACTCAGCCGTGCTTTCAGGGACTGCGATGACGAATCTCAGGATAGCCAACCCAAGAGTTTCGGTGACCACCGACGGGATCACTCGCACGTTTGACTTTCTCGCGTCGGATCCGGCCACTCTGTTCGGCCTTGCCTATACGCGAGATTCATGGAGAGGAATCCTTCATGACTATCCGGAGTCGGCGATGTGCATCGCTAGGCTCGGATCGAGTTTCGAACCAACGGTGATCGTTCCCGTGGCCACACTCGGGATGCATTGCTGCACTCTGCTGAATCTCATCGGAGCCGACGGCGGGATCTCGAACAGCGCCGTGAACATAGGTAATCCGGCTGCCGTCTTGGTCCCAGCTGGGAAGGGCGCGGTGTTGATCACCGGAGACAACGCCTTCGCGTACACGTTCACAGATTTCGCCCGCTCCGCCTTTCCACTGCGAGTGCTGAAGATGGCTTCAGATGAAAGCGGTCTGGTGAACGTCACGAGAGAATGGCCGCATTGGATTGCCCTCGATGCCGCCTTTTGGAAGTCCCTATTCAACGATGTTGGCCATTCTCCGCCGTATGACGACCGGGGGGTACTCGCAGCCTGGGCCGCAGACGAATGCGAACTGGGTAGGTGTTCCGTAGCATTCCACTTCCTGAATCACCTGAACACGCGCTACTTGGCGTTCCCGGCAGGTCGGGACAGTGTGAGCGCATACATAAGAGATTTGCGAGCGTTTCTCGCCTCGCATGGGTATATCCGAAGGTGACCAACTCGGATCTCCGGGTCAGCATGGCGTGACTGCCCAGAGACGCCAGCCAGATGTCCCACGGCTCAAGCCGCCAGTCCGAGATCGCGGACATCGGTTCTTTGACGCGAACGCCCCACGTCCAGGTACTGGGGACATTGAGAACTTGTCGTTGAGATGCAAGGCCCGTAGCCCGGCTATCCCTGAGCTTCGGTTTCCAAGATGCGCCGAGCGCTAATTTCCACCACACGGACGAGCTCCTCCCACGGCCAGGTGTCTGCAAGCCCGGAACCCGCCGATACGAGGACGAAGGCTCCAACGGTGCCGGCGACATAGCGGGCCACCCCTTCGCCTTGTGGCCCAGTTGTCCTTTGCTCGTGGGCCCACGAGGCCGCGCATCCGGGCACCGCCACGCCGGCCTGATCGTGCTCATCTGTGACCGTGCCCTGGAATCCGAGGTTCCGAAGGCCCATGGCCAGGAGATGCTGCAAGGCGGACGCGGAGTCCTCGGCCGAAGCCACCGGAATCACCTCTACCCAAAGCCATCTGGCGGTGTCGGTTTGCTTGAAGGAGCGCCATGCCGTGATCGTGCCCGCTTCCTTCGCTCGGCGGCTCCAATCCGATGGATTACCCACCCAGCCAGTCCGCCAGGTGCGCTTGTCGATCATCACCCACCCATCGCCTGTTAGTTCCGAGGCGACGGGTAGAAGTGCGAGAGAACGTCGTGATCCGGGCTTCGGTCCTAGCTGGGCGAAGACATGTCGAAGTCGGCTGGGCACGTCGTCATTCTACCCGACCGCGTAACTCAACCGCATGTCTCGAGCGGCGTCGTAGATCAATGTTCCTGAACATCCACTCGGAGCGCTAGCGAGGAAGTGTCGTCGATCGCCGGTTAGATCCCGGCCCACGGGTCAAGCCGCCAGTCGGAGATCGTGGACATCGGTTCTCAGACGCGAACCCCGCGCCAAGGTGGTGGCGAAATCAGGAATTTGTCGCTCACGGCTTCGACAACGAGCACAGAGATGCCGGGTGGGAAACGCCACCAACGTCCGCCTGCCGTGTGGACCTGTTCACGCCGGTCAGGATGTCGCGGCGAGATCGTGCGCGCCGGCCATCCGCACCGTGGCAATTCGTAGGCCCATTGAGACGTGGAGGCACCGCGCGGCCAGCAGCCCCCACGTCGCCGATGGAATGGAACCGTGTTCCTTCGGCGGCAGCGCTTCTTCAGGGCGACGGGTAGCGTTTCGACGGCCCAACCCGATTCGGCCGGCAAGCCATGAGATAGATATCCAAGAAACTGTCCAAGGGGCGCCAAATGCGACTCGTGTCGTCACGAACCTCGGCAGGATGGTCGAGGCCCAGCCGGTGGGTCCTCATGACTCTCGTGGTCTCGGTCGGCGCCGCCTTGGCATTTGTCGGGCTCTCCGGCATCCCGGGCGCCGTTGACGCCGGCACGATCCCGCCTCCGCCGTCTGGCTGGCGCACGGTCTGGAGTGACACCTTCTCGGGGTCGGTCGGCTCGGCACCTTCCTCGGCCAACTGGCTGTACGACACCGGCACCAGCTACCCGGGAGGGGCGAGCCACTGGGGCACGGGCGAGGTCGAGACCATGACGAGATCGACCAACAACGTCTATCTCGACGGCCATGGCCACCTGGTGATCAGGCCCGTCTATGCCCACGGCTCGTGGACGTCGGGCCGGATCGAGACCCGGCGTGACGATTTCGAAGCGCCGGCCGGCGGGGAGATGGAGATCACTGCCTCGATCGAACAGCCAAACCCGGCTGAGGGCCTCGGCTACTGGCCGGCGTTCTGGGCCCTGGGCGCTGCGGCCCGTCCCGTCGGGGCGACCAACTGGCCGCGCATCGGCGAGCTCGACATCCTGGAGGACATCAACGGCCTCTCCGAGGTGTCCCACACGTTCCACTGCGGCACCAACCCGGGAGGCCCGTGCCACGAGGGGGACGGCCTCGGGAGCGGGCTGCTCGCATGCGCCGGCTGCCAGAACTCGTATCACACGTACTCGGTGATCGTCGACAGGACCAACGCGAAGAACGAGCAGCTGCGCTTCTATACCGACGGCGAGCTCCAGTACCACGTCAGCGAGTCACAGGTGGGCACGTCCACCTGGAAGGCCGCCGTCGACCACGGTTTCTTCGTCATCTTCGACGTCGCCATGGGAGGTGGCTACCCCGATGGCATCTGCGGGTGCACCTCGCCCAGCCCCTCGACCACGTCTGGTGCCGGCATGCATGTGGCGTACGTGGCCGTGTACGAGACGGGGAAGTCGCCGCATGTCGCAATCGACTCGACCAGGATCGTCCTCCCCACGGCGAAGCCGGTCACGGTGCCGGTGCGTCTCACCTGCACGGCGGCGTCGTGTTCTGGATCGGTGTGGTTGGATGCGACCTCGGGCAGTTCCGAACGCCTCGCAAGCGCCGCCTACGAGATAGCACGAGGCGCGACGACAACCGTCCGCCTCCAACTCACCTCCGCGGGAAGGATGGCTCTCGCCGATGTCGCCAGCCGGCCCCTCACGGGAATGCTCACCGCAACGGTGAATGGCGGCGAGGAAGTCAAGACCAGCGTCATCGTCTCTTGAACCTGTCGGTTCGGCGGAACTGCCAATGCTGGCGCGCCGAAGCCGAACACCCGCACCTCGATCGGGCCAACGACTCGGTCGAAGGCAGTAACACGGTGGTCACAAGACTCCTGCGGGGACCGGGACATCCGCTCTTCGTCCGGGCCCGAGCGGTGGCCGCAGTGGCGTGACCAGCACGGTCGGTCCATTCGGGCGCCGGTTACAGTCTTCCGTTTAGCGTCGGCGGCCATCGTTCCTTAGAGTTGTCCCGAGTAACCAGCACAGGGCGTGGGGAGCGGAACTCCCCCGTGCCTCGCCCAGCACCACGGTCCGGAGTCCGAAAGGGGCGTTTGCTTGCTGGCGTTCACGTTTCCCGGCCAGGGTTCACAACGCGCGGGCATGGGTTCGAGCTGGGTCGACCACCCGTCGTTCGAGCTCGTCGAGCACGCGAGCGAGGTCGTCGGGCGCGACGTCGCGCAGCTGCTGCTCGAGGCCGACCAGAAGACGCTGACGAACACCGCCAACGCGCAGCTTGCCACCTTCGTCACGAGCCTCGTCATCCTCGACGCGGCGGAACGGATCGGCCTCGAGCCCGCGGCCTGTGCCGGCCACAGCCTCGGGGAGTACACCGCCCTCGTCGCGACCGGCGCCCTCTCCTACGAGGACGGCCTCGAGCTCGTCGCCGAACGCGGGGCTGCGATGGCCGAGGCCGCCGAGCACAACCCCGGGACGATGGTCGCGGTGCTGGGCCTCGACGACGCAGACGTCGAAATGGCGTGTCTGCGCGCCGAGGGCGAGGTCTGGGTCGCCAACTACAACGCGCCGGGCCAGGTCGTGATCGCCGGCGAGCGCGACTCGATCGCGCGCGCCGTCGAACTGGCGAGGACTGCGGGCGCCAAACGGGTCCTCGCCATCCCCGTCGCGGGGGCGTTCCACACACCGCTCATGGCACCGGCCCGCGACCGACTGCGCAAGGCGCTGGCGGCGGCGACGTTCTTCGAGTCCGAGCCGGCCGTCGTCGCCAACGTCGACGCCAAGGCGCACCCCGGCGCCGGGGACTGGCCGGGACTGCTCTCTGCCCAGCTCTGCGCCCCGGTGCGCTGGCGCCAGAGCCTCGACGCGCTGTTTGCCGCGGGGTCCCGCACCTTCGTCGAGCTCGGACCCGGCGGCGTGCTCACGGGGCTCGCCAAGCGGGCGACCCCCACCGGCTCGATCGTCAACTGCTCGGTCGCGACGCCCGCCGAGCTGGAGGCGCTCGTCGAGGCGCTCGCCGGCGCCGCCGCGCAACGGTCCCCCGTCGAGCGGCCCGTCGGTGAGCACTACTCGATGGTCGAGCGGCTGATCATCTCGCCGGGAACGGGACCCTTCCGACCGTCGGACGCCTTCGCCGCCGCGGCACCCAAACTCCCCGGGTCGTCCGACGAAACTGACGAGCAGGTCATCGCAGTCGCCGTCGGCGACCTCGTCGGCTGGGCGGGCGAGACCGAGATCCGCTCGGCGTTCGCCGGCACGCTGGCGGGCGTGCTCGTCCTGGCCGGCGAACGCGTCCTGCACGGACAGCCGGTGGCATGGCTGCGCGCCCTGCCCGGGGACGTCGAGGCGACCCGCTGATGGGCGCGGCGATCACGGGGTGGGGGTCGGCGCTTCCCGACAAGGTCCTCACCAACGGCGATTTCGAGGCCCGCCTCGACACGACGGACCAGTGGATCACGGAGCGGACCGGGATCCGGGAGCGCCACATCGGCGGCACGACCCGCACCCTCGCCATCGAGGCGGGGCGGGCAGCACTTTCCCGCGCCGGGCTCGTGGGAGAGGACATCGACCTCGTCATCGTGGCGACGACGACGCCCGACCAGACGATCCCGGCGGCCTCGGCGAGCGTGCACCAGGCGCTGGGGTGCCGGGGAGGCGCCCTCGACGTCAACGCCGCCTGCGCCGGCTTCACGTACTCGCTCGTGCTCGCCGACTCGATGATCGCCGCGGGGGTGAAGCGCGCCCTCGTCATCGGCTCGGACACGCTCTCGCGCTTCACGAACTTCGAAGACCGCGCGACGGCGATCCTCTTCGGCGACGGTGCCGGAGCGGTCGTCGTCGAGGCGGGAGCGGCCGACGACCTCATCCTCGCCTACGACCTCGGGGCCGACGGGACCGCCGCGCCGCTGCTTTACGCCGAGATCGGCGGCTACATCGAGATGGACGGGCACGAGATCTTCCGCCGGGCCGTGCGCGCCGAGGTCGACTCGATCAGCAAGGTCTTCGCCGCGGCCGGGTGCCGGGCCGAGGACATCGCGCTCTTCGTCCCCCACCAGGCGAACCTGCGGATCATCGAGGCGGTGAACGCGCGCGTCGGCCTGCCCATGGAGCGCACCGTCGTCGTCCTCGACCGGATCGGCAACACCTCCGCGGGTTCGATCCCCTACGGCCTCGCCGACGCCGCCGAGGCCGGCCGGGTGAAAGACGGGGACCTCGTCCTGTTGTCGGGGTTCGGCGCCGGCATGACCTGGGCCTCGGTCATCATTCGCTGGGGCCGGCGGGGGGTCACGTGAGCCGGGTCGTGCTCGTCACCGGGGGCTCGCGGGGCATCGGGCTGGCCTGCGCGCGCCGCTTCCAGGCCGACGGCGACCGCGTCGCCGTCACCTACAGAACAGCACCGCCCGAGCCCGCGGGAGTCGCCGGCACGGCGGCGCTTTTCCCCGTCGCCTGCGACGTCGACGACCCGGTGGCGGTCGAGGCGGCGTTCACCGCCGTCGAGGCCGAGCTCGGCCCGGTCGAGGTCCTCGTGTGCGCGGCCGGCGTCACCGACGACGGGTTGGTGCTGCGGATGAGCGAGGAGCGCTGGAACCGGGTGATCGAGACCGACCTCACGGCGAGCTTCCGGACGGTGAAGCGGGCGCTCGGCCCGATGCTCAAGGCGCGGGCGGGCCGCATCATCCTCATCTCGTCGGTCGTCGCCTACCTCGGCAACGCCGGGCAGGCGAACTACGCGGCCGCCAAGGCCGGCCAGATCGGCCTGGCCCGTTCGCTCGCCCGCGAGGTCGCGAGCCGCTCCGTCACCGTGAACGTCGTCACCCCGGGTCTGGTGGCGACCGACATGCTCGGCGCCCTCAGCGACGCCCAGACGGCGGCGCTCGCCGCGCGCGTGCCGCTCGGGCGGATCGCCGAGCCCGACGAGGTGGCCGCGGCGGTGCACTTCCTGGCCTCGGCCGGGGCCGCCTACATCACCGGGACCGTCCTGGCGGTCGACGGCGGGCTCGGAATGGGACACTAGGTATGGTCTGGAGGCCCGCCAGGACACTGGTATTGGATTCGCAGTCCGACAGATCCCCGACGATGTTGCGAGGAGCGAGCCGTGAGCGATGACGCGACGTTCGAAAAGTTCAGGAAGTGCGCCGTGGATGTCCTCCAGGTGCCCGAGGACAAGGTCGTGCCCGAGGCGAGCTTCGCCGACGACCTGAACGCCGACAGCCTCGATCTGGTCGAGTTCGTGATGGCGCTCGAGGAGGCGTTCGGCATCACCGTCGACGAGACCGAGCTCGACGGGGTCGACACGGTCGGCCAGGCCTACGACCTCGTGGTCTCGAAGCTCTGATGGACCGGGGGGGCCGGCGCCGGGTCGTCGTCACGGGCCTCGGCGTCCTCGCCTCCTGCGGGATCGGCAAGGAGGCCTTCTTCGCGGGCCTCGCCGGCGCCCCGGCCGAGGGTCCGCAGTGGATCGACGGCTTCGACCCGGCGGAGTACTTCGACCCGAAAGAGGCGCGCCAGACGGACCGCTTCGCCCAGCTATCCGTCGCCGCCGCCCAGCTCGCCCTCACCGACGCCGGCGAGCTGGGCACCGATCCGGCCCGTGCCGGCGTGATCTTCGGCACCGGGACCGGTGGACTGGCGACGATCCAGGACCAGATGGTCACGCTCGTCGCCAAGGGCCCGCGCCGGGTCTCGCCCCGGCTCGTGCCGATGATGATGGGCAACGCCGGCGCGGCGGCGATCTCGATCCGCTTCGGCCTGCGCGGGCCGTGCGAAACGGTCGTCACGGCGTGCGCCTCGGCGACCCACGCCATCGGCAACGCCTTCCGTCTCGTCGGCGACGGCCGCTGCGACGCCGTCATCACGGGCGGGGCCGAGGCGGCGATCTCGCGGGCGGGTGGGCTCGACCCGATCGGCATCACGGCCTTCGCCAACATGACGGCCCTGTCGACCTCGGGGCACTCGCGCCCGTTCGACCGGCGGCGGGACGGTTTCGTCATCGCCGAGGGCGGCGGCGCCCTCATCCTCGAGGAGCTCGGGCACGCCATCGCGCGCGGGGCCCACATCTACGCCGAGGTGCTGGGGGCGGGCTCGACCGCCGACGCCTACCACATCACCGCCCCGGCCCCCGGCGGCGCGGGCGCCGTCGCCTGCATGGAGCTCGCCCTCGCCGACGCTCGCATCGCACCGGGGGACGTCGCCCACATCAACGGGCACGGCACCTCGACGCCGCTCAACGACCTCGCCGAGGCTGAGGCGATCGAGAAGGTCTTCGGCCGCCCCGGCCCCCCGGTCACCTCGATCAAGGGCGTGACGGGACACTCGCTGGGCGCCGCCGGGGCCCTCGAGGCCGTGGCCTCGGTCCTCTCGATCGAACGGGGCCTCATCCCCCCGACGGCGGGCCTCGAGGAGCAGGATCCCGAGATCCACCTCGACATCGTGACCGGTGCGCCACGCGCCTTCGACCCGGGCCCCGTGCTCTCGAACAGCTTCGGCTTCGGGGGGCACAACGGATGTCTCGTGTTCGGCCCCGTGACCAGCTGAGCACGGCCCCACCCCCCGACCTTTCGGTCGGGGCCTTCTCGGACCATCCACCGTGGCTCGTCGAGCCCGCCGACCTGCCCTGGCGGATTGGCCTCGACCTCGTGCGCGAGGCCACCCGGGCGACGGTCCCCCAGCTCGTCCGGCGCCGGCGGTTCCCACCGTGGCGGCGGATCGTGCGGGTCTCGGCGATCCTCGGCTGGGCGATCGCCGGCTGGTTCCTCATCGACCGGCGCAAGCGCCAGAGCCGGTCCCGGGCGGGGCTCGCGCACCGGCTCCGCCTCGCCTTCCAGCGGCTCGGTCCCACCTACATCAAGCTCGGCCAGATCCTCTCCTCGGGCGAGGGGATCTTCCCGCCCGAGCTCGTCGGCGAGTTCAAGGGGCTGCGCGACCGGGTGCCGGCCGAGTCCTTCGAGACGGTGCGCGCCTGCGTCGAGGCCGACCTCGGGCGGCCCCTCGGGGAGGTCTTCGCCGAGTTCTCGCCCGAGCCCGTCGCCGCCGCCTCGATCGCCCAGGTGCACCGGGCACGGCTCTGCACCGGCGAGGCGGTCGTCGTCAAGGTGCAGCGTCCCCGGGTCGCCGCCCGGGTGCGGAACGACCTCGCCGTGATGAGCTTCCTCGCGCCGCACCTCGTCGGGCGGATCCCGATCGCCGTCCTCGCCAACCCGCCGGCGCTCATCGAGCTCTTCGCCGAGACGATCGTCGAGGAGCTCGACTTCCGCCTCGAGGCAGAGAGCATGCTCGACGTCGCGGCGGCGATCGCCGCCGCCGACCAGCGCACGATCGTCGTCCCCCGCCCGCACCCGAGGCTCGTCACGCCGCGGGTCCTCGTGATGGAGCGCCTCGACGGTTTCGCCTGGGACGACGTGGGTGGCATGCGAGACGCCGGGATCGCCACCGAGGCAGTGATGCGCGCCGCGATCGTCTCGTTCCTCGAGGGGGTGATGCTGTTCGGCGTCTTCCACGGCGACCTCCACGGGGGGAACCTCTTCGTCCTTTCTGACGGCCGGGTGGCGCTCCTCGACTTCGGGATCACGGGACGCCTAACCGAGGCCCACCGGCTGGCGTTCCTCCGCCTCGTGATGGCCGCGACGATGAACGACGTGCGCAGCCAGGTCACGGCGCTGCGCGACCTGGGCGCGCTGGCGGCGGACGCCGACCTCGACCAGGTGATCATCGACCTCGGCCTCGACGGCCCGCCCCAGGACCTCGCCGCGATGAGCGCCGGGGAGCTCACCCGCCAGATGCGCGAGCTCACGAGGCACCTGCTCGCCTACGGGGCGAAGCTGCCCAAAGAGCTGATGCTCTTCGTGAAGAACATCCTTTTCCTGGACGGCGTCGTCGCCGCCTTCGCGCCCGACGTCGACCTGTTGGGCGAGGTCGTCGAGGTCGCCGGGTACTTCGCCACCCGCTACGGCGACCGGATCGCGGCCGAGCTCGGCATCGACCCGAGCCTCGCGGGGGTCGACCTCGACGGGGTGCGGGCGGCGATCGGCGTCGCGGCCGGGACCGAGCGCATCAGCTACCGCGAGCTCCAGGCGCGGCGCGAGACCGTCCGCCGCAAGATCGGGCGCCAACGCCGGGCGCGGACGGCTACCGTGCCCGAGGAGCGGCGCGGCGCCGAACCGGCGCCGGGGCCATCCCAACACGACGAACCGGAGTCAGGCGATGGATGACAGTTCTGCCCCGCGCCCCCCAGGCGAACTCCCCACGGTCGAGCACGTCGCAGCCATGATCGACCACTCGCTTTTGCGACCCGAGCTCACCACGGCAGACGTCGTCGAGGGCCTCGGGATCGCCCGCTCGTGCCACACCGCCTCGGCCTGCGTGCGCCCGAGCGACGTCGCCCGGGCGGTCGACGCGCTCGCCGGATCAGGCGTCATGGTCGCGACGGTGATCGGCTTCCCGCACGGCTCGACGACGACCGCCGCGAAGGTCGCCGAGGTCGCCGAGGCCCTGTCGCGGGGCTGCGACGAGTTCGACATGGTGCTCCACATCGGGGCCCTGCGCGGCGGCGAGGTCGACTACGTCGGGCGGGACATCCGGGCCGTGGTCGAGGCGGCACAAGGTCGGGCCGTGAAGGTGATCCTCGAGAACGCCTACCTCACCGACGAGCAGAAGATCCTCGGCTGCCACCTCGCCGAGGAGGCGGGGGCGGCGTTCGTGAAGACGAGCACCGGCTACGCGCCCGGGGGCGCGACCCTCGAGGACATCGTCCTCATGCGGGCCGCCGTCTCGCCCCGTGTCGGCGTGAAGGCCGCCGGGGGCGTGCGAACCCTCGACGCCCTGCTGGCGATGGAGGCGGCCGGCGCGACCCGCTTCGGTGCCACCGCCACGGTTGCGATCCTCGACGAGCTCCGCCTGCGCCGCACCCAGGCCGGCCCCGGCCGCTAGCCGGTAACCACCCGTCAGGCCCTGCCCGGTGACGACGGACGGCCCGGGCCGCCCGTCGCCTCCCGGTGTCGCTGCCTGGTCCCCGCGGGCTACTTGGTGAGCGTCACCGCCACCGGTGCCGGCATCGGGATGCCCCCCCAGGCGCCGATGGCGACGGTCCGGTAGCGGCCGGCGGGGAACGGTGGCGCCTTATCGGCGTTCGACAGGCACACAGGTAGTTGCACCGTCGCCTGGGCCGGGTTCTGCGTGCAGACCACGTAGCGCGTGGAGACGACGATCCGGATGCGGTTGACGCCGTGCCGGATCCATAGCGGCCCCGGCCGGCAAGGCGTCGGGACGACGCCGTACGCCGGGATCTCCTTGTTCGCCAGCACCACCATCAGGTACGGCGCGCAGCCGTGGGTCTCGTTGATCCGGGCTCCAGGATTCGTGACGACGAGTTCGGCGCCGATGGACGCGCCCGCGCGGACCGTCGTGCGGGAGAGCACGAGGCGCGAGGTGAGCTTGGCGGCGTCGGCCGCCTTCCGCGCCGGCGAGGCCCCCGCCAGATGGAGCGTGTGCACCCGTCCGAGCGTCGACAGCTTCACCCGGGACGGGCGGTTGGTGAGGCCCCAGTCGGAGACCCGGAACGTCGCGGCGTCGACGACGACGGCGAGGAACGTCCCCCTGGGCACGCTGGCGCCTAGCGGCGGCGACGAGTCATAGGCGGTGAACTGGCCCCGCATCGTGATGAGGTACACCGGCATGCCGGCGGGAACCGAAGGCGTCGAGTCGCCGGGGGCGGCGACCCGCAGCGCCGCCGCGTGCGTCGTCGCCACGGCCAGCACGTCACTGGCATGGACGTCACCGTTGGCCCTCGCCATCTGGCGCGCGACCTTGGTCAACCTGGCGAGCGCCGCGAGCGGGATTGCCGAACCGGCCCTCGGGGGAGCGGGCGGAACGCACCCTTTTGCCGCGGCGCGAGTGGCGTTCGCCTCGTGGGCGGGGAGGACGCTGACGACGGCGCGCAGCACTGCACAGCTCCGGTCGGCAAGGTCCGGCATGGCGCGGCCGTGTTCGCTCACGTCCACGGCCGCCATGCAAGCCCAGCCATCGGCCTCCCACTCCGGCGGCGAGCCCGCCGCGCGGCGGACGACCAGCTTGAAAAGAAGGGAATCCTCCATGCAGCTCTGTCGAGGTCCGAGTGGCAGGGCGTTCAGAGCCCCGAGGAGCGCCCGCGCCCGGGCGCCAGTCACCGTGACGGTCACCGGGCCGGACGATCCGCTCCTGAGGGAGGCCTTGGAGTAGGCGGTCACCTCGACGACACCGTTTCCGGGTGCACGCTCGTCGGCGGGCCGGTTCGGCTCCCAGACGACCTCCGCGTCGACCCGGAGTTCGGCGCCGGAACCGGTGTCCACGGAGAGGTAGGAAAGCTCGGCCAGATAGTCGTGCGGGCCCGAGACAGGCAGGTCGTACCACAGGCTCAGCAACGAGACGCCGGAGGGATAGTCGTCGCTCCCGTACCCGAGCTGGGTCGCGTCCTTTGGCACGTGCGCCTTGAGGTAGCTCTCAACTGCATCCATCGACTCGTCGAGGAGATAGAGGCGGTGGACGTCGCGGGTCCCGGGGAGGCCCGTCGTGACGAAGTTCCCCTTGAGCGTCCTCGACCGCACGACCGTGGTCACACGGGCGCCGGGCGGGACGACCGCATCGTCGAGTACGCGCTGGGCGAAGGCCGCGCCCGGCGAGGGCCGGGCGGGGCCGGAGGCGGCAACGGCGCCGCCACTATCGCCGACGGACAACGTCGCGGCACAAAGCAGCACCGCCATCACCGCGACGCCGGCGTGCTTGACCCTCCCGAACCTGACCGACGGCGTCACCTGCACAACAGGACCCTCGATCCCCATGCCGCCCCCTTTTCGCGCCTCACCGGTGTAGCACCGGCTCTCGGGTCCGCGGCCCGCCATCAGGCGATCCGCCGGCGCACCCGGGGCCAGACGCTGCGCCACAGTCCGAAAAGGATGAGCGCCACGACGATGAACGAAAGCACGGCGAACAGCAGGTCGCCGAGGACCGAGACGAGCGCTTTCACGCCGTTTACAAAGCCGGCGACCGCCTCATGCCAGGCGTGGCCGAAGCCGCTCGACGGGCCCGAAACATGCGGGGGTCGCGGCACGGCGAGACTCACCGTGAGCGCCGAGTAGTCGACCTGCGCGGCGAGCGTGCGCTGCTCACCCTGGATCTGCTCGATCTGGGACTGCACGTACTCGATCTCGTTCTCGACCGAGAGCAGGTCCGAGATCTTGCCGGCCCGGCCGAGCAGCACCTCGAGCTGGCCGCGTTCGTCGACGAGCGCCGTGAGGCGCGCGCCCAGGTCGACGACCTGGGCGGTCACGTCAGTGTCCGAGGTGGAAAGGCTCCTCACCTTGGCGATGCCCTCGGCCTTGGCGATGAACGCCGAGAACGACCCCGCCGGCACCTTCACGACGATCGTCCCGCCCGGATGGGACCCGGTCTCGGCGAGGTCGGCGGCCGACACGTAGCCCCCGAACTCGCCGGCGAGCGCCGTGAGGCGGGCGACGTCGCGCCGGAGGGCGGCGCGGGTGGTCCGGAGCCGGAGCGTGCCCTTGGCGATGATGTCGCGACCGGTCGCGGTCGTCACGGTCGTCTTCGCGCTGTGGCGCGCAATCAACGTGCCGGGCGCACTCTTGGCAGTTCCGTTCCCCGCCTGGGTGTAGGCCGAGTAGTACCCCGGTGCCGCGGCCTCCACCGTCGGGGATCCCCCGGACGAGGTCAACAGGACGGCCGTGAGCGCCACGACGGCGGCGACACTCACGCCCGCCATGGCGAGCTCGCGCAGGCGGAACCGGCCGCGGACGACCGTCGCCCCGCTGCTGGGCGGCGCCGCCGCGGCGAGGATCTCGTCCGGCCCGTGGGTGGGGACGGCGTATCCGCCCCCCGCCTCGTGGAAGAGCGCTTCAAACTCGTCGTCGCCGATCATTGGGTTCCCTCTTCTTCCTCTGCGAATCGGCTGAGCGTCGCGTCGGCGCTAAGAAGACGCCGCGCCTCGTGCAGCCGGGACTTCACCGTTCCGGGGCGCCGGTGGATCGCGACGGCGATCTCCTTCTCGGACAGCCCCGCGTAGTACCGCAGGACGATCGGCACCCGGAGCGCTTCGGGAAGCCGCGCGAGGGCGACGCGCACCACGGCGGCGCGGTCGCCGACGAGGGCGATCTCGTCCGGCCCCGGCGAAGCCTCCGCCAGCGACTCCAGCGCCCCCTGCGGCGCCCGCCGGCCGTCGACGCCCCACTCCTTGCGGGCCCAGGAGTAGCAGGAATTGACGACGACCCGGTAGAGCCACGGGCGCGCCGCCTCACCGTCGGGCATCGCGTCCCGGAAACGCCACATGCGCAGGAACGCCTCCTGCACTGCCTCCTCGGCCCCGGTCGCGTCGTTGAGCACGAGGCAGGCGGTGCGGTACGCCGGCGCGTACCACGACTTCATCCACTCCTCGAGCCCCGAGATGTCCTGCCCGGCGCGCTTCACGGCGTTTCCGTCGGTCGTGGTCTCACGCTGTAAAGACTCCCCCGCCGGGCGTTCGGTTCGATACCGGCTGTGAGCTGGTTGAATGGAACCGAAGCCACCTTAGGCTGATGGTCGGCGCGATTCGCCGCGCCCCGTGGGGCGAGCGCGCGTAACCGGAAGGTCCCGCCGACACGACGAACAGGTCAACGAGCACGCAAGGCCCAGGACGACAGGTTGACCGCGGCCCTGGCCTCGCCCTCACGAGAGACGAAGTGACCAGAACTCGCCGTCGCCGTCATCCGGATGCCGGGAGGTGACCACGAGCCGGGATCTTGGCGCGCCCACCGGGGGCGCCACTACGTTCATCGTGTGCCCCCGGTGACCGCCCCCGTCTCAGCGCCGGACCCGGTTCGTTGAGCCTCGAATTCGTCGGGCTCCGCCGCCGCTACGGCGAGGTGGTCGCCCTCGACGACCTCTCGTTCGCCGTGCCCCCCGGCCAGGTCTTCGGCTTCCTCGGCCCGAACGGCGCTGGCAAGACGACGGCGATGCGGGCCGTGTTCGGCCTCGTCAACCTCGACGGAGGGAGCGTGCGCTGGCAGGGAGGCGCCATCGGGCTCGAGGAGCGCCGCCGCTTCGGCTACATGCCCGAGGAGCGGGGCCTCTACCCCGGCATGCAGATCCAGCGCCAGCTCGAGTACCTCTGCGAGCTCCACGGCCACAGCTCGGCCGACGCCCGCCGCGCGACGACGCACTGGCTCGAGCGCCTCGGGATCCCCGAGCGCGCCCTCGACAAGCTCGAGTCGCTGTCGCTCGGCAACCAGCAACGGGTCCAGCTCGCCGCGGCGCTGATCCACGACCCGGAGCTCCTCATCCTCGACGAGCCCTTCGCCGGCCTCGACCCGGTCGGCATCGACGACCTCGCGGCGATCCTCACCGAGCAGGCCCGACAGGGCCGGGGGGTGCTGTTCTCGAGCCACCAGCTCGACCTCGTCGAGGACATCTGCGAATCGGTCGCCATCATCGACAAGGGCCGCCTCGTCGCCGAGGGGAACCTCGAGGAGCTGGAACGCCAAGGCTCACGCCGGCTCGTCGTGAAGGTCGAGGGCGACCGTGACGGCGCCTGGGCCGCCGGGCTCGAAGGAGTCACCATCTCCCGCACCGAGGGGGGCGAGTCGCGTCTCGTCCTCGACGACGGGGTCGACAGCCAGGCGTTGCTGGCGACGGCGATGGCGGCGGGACCGGTCGTGCGGTTCGACTTCGAGCGGCGGCGCCTCTCCGAGGTCTTCCGGGAGGCCGTCAGATGACGCCGCTTCTCATCACGCTCGGCGTCGTCATCGTCGCCATCCGTATCTGGCGGCACCGCTACGCGCGCCGCACGATCGGGGCGCCCGACCAACGGCCCGACGTCGCCCGGCGCGTGGCGCGCCGTCGCGGCGACGTGGAGCTCATCGCCCGGCGCGAGGTGCACGCCCGCGTCACGACCCGCGTGTTCAAAGTCGGCACGATCATCGTGCTGCTCGGAGTCGCCGCGGCCGTCGTCATCCCCGTCCTCAGGAAAAGCAGCACCGAGGTCGCGCCCGTCCTGCGCGTCGGCATCGTCGGCCGGTCGACGCTGCTCTCGCGCCAGACGCTCGTCGCCGTGGGCAAGGCCCGGGACGTGCCCATCCTGCTCCGCGACGAGGACTCGTTCGGCGCCGCCAAGGCGGCGCTGCGTGCCGGGAGGATCGACCTCGCGCTCGTCGACGACCGCTACTTCGAAGTCGACCAGCGCTTCTCGGCCTCGGACTCCTCGACGCTCGCCACCTACACCGAGTCCGCCGCCCACTTCCTCGGTGTCGAGGCGGCGCTGCGAAGCGAGGGCGTCCCCGAATCGCACCTCGGCGCGATCACCCTCACGATCTCGGGGGCCAAGGGACTGCGGATCGGGGGCTTGAAGCCCGCCCACCACACCAGCGCCAACCTCATCACGGCGCTCTACGTCCTCATCCTCACCTACGTGCTGCTCACCCAGTACGGGACGTGGGTCCTGATGGGGGTCGTCGAGGAGAAGGCGAACCGGGTCGTCGAGGTGCTGCTCTCGGCCGTCTCACCATTGCGCCTGCTCGTCGGCAAGGTGCTGGGTATCGGCCTCGTCGCGCTCGCCCAGGCGGCGGCGATCGTCGCGGTCGCCCTGGCACTCGGCGCCGCGGTCGGCTCGAACCTCGTGAAGGGCACCGCGCCCGAGCCGGTCGTCGTCGGGCTCGTGTGGCTCGTCCTCGGCTACGCCTTCTACTGCTGGCTCTTCGCCGCCATCGGTTCGCTCGTCGAGCGCCAGGAGCAGGTACAAAGCGTCGCCTTCCCCGTCCAGCTGCCGTTGCTCTTCGGCTACCTCATCTCGTTCACCGCCCTCGGGGCCTCGAGCCCGTCGTCGCTCAGCACCGTCCTCGCCTACCTGCCGCCGACGGCGCCGTTCGTCATGCCGGTGCTCTTCGCCCTCGGCCAGTTGGCCTGGTGGCAGGTGGTCGTCTCGGGGCTCATCACGGCGGTGGCGACGATCGGCATGGCGCGGCTCGCCGCCGTCATCTACCGGCGCGCGATCCTGAGAACCGGCCGCACCGTGAAGCTGAAAGAGGTGCTCCGCCGGGAGGCACGGCCGGCGGCCGTCTGACCCGGCCGCAGGCCGCAGTTCAGCTCAGCTTCGGCTGAGCACCTCGCCGACGGCGCCCTCGAGAACGCCGAGACCCTCCAGGAGCAGCCCTTCGGGGATGACGAACGGCGGCAGCAGCCGGATGACGTTGCCCCAGGTGCCACAGGACAGCACGACCACCCCGGCCGAGTGGCAGGCGGCGATCACCTCGCGGGCGGTCCCGGCGTCCGGCTCACGGCTGCCCGGGCGGACGAACTCGACGGCGAACATGGCCCCCCGCCCGCGCACGTCCCCGATCCCCGGGTGCCGCCCCCGCAGCGCCCCGAGCCGCTCGGCCAGCACGCCGCCAATACGGCGGGCGGCGGCTGGCAGGTCGAGCTCCCGCATCGTGCGAATGGCGGCCAGCGCCGCCGCACAGGCGACCGGATTGCCCCCGTAGGTGCCGCCGAGCCCGCCGGCGTGCACCGCCCCCATCAGCTCGGCCCGTCCCGTCACGGCCCCGAGCGGCATCCCGGCGGCGATCCCCTTGGCCGTGGCGACGAGGTCCGGCACCACCCCCTCGTCGTCACAGGCGAACCAGTCCCCGGTGCGGCCGAAGCCGGACTGGACCTCGTCGGCGACGAACACGACGCCGTTGTCGTGGCACCAGGCGGCGAGGGTTGGCAGGAAGCCCCGGGCGGGGACGAGGAAGCCCCCCTCACCCTGGATCGGCTCGACGACGACGCAGGCGACGCTTCCCGCCCCCACCTGCGCCTCGATCTGGTCGATGGCGCGCTGCGCCGCCTCGGCGCCGGTCATGGACTCCGGGTCCCGGAACGGGTACGACATCGGCGCGCGGTAGACCTCGGGCGCGAACGGCCCGAAGCCAGCCTTGTACGGCATCGCCCGGGCGGTCATCGCCATCGTGAGGTTCGTGCGCCCGTGGAAGGCGTGGTCGAAGACGACGACCGCCCCCCGGCCCGTGGCGTGGCGGGCGATCTTCACGGCGTTCTCGACCGCCTCGGCGCCGGAGTTGACGAGCACCGAGGTCTTGGCGTGACCGCCGGGCGTGAGCGCGTTCAGCTCCTCGCAGACCGCCACGTAGGGCTCGTAGGGGGCGACCGTGAAGCAGGTGTGCGTGAAGCGGGCGGCCTGGCCGCGCACCGCCTCGACGACTTCGGGCGCGGCGTGGCCGACGCCGGTGACCGCGATGCCGGAGCCCAGGTCGATGAAGCGGTTCCCGTCGACGTCCTCGATGACGGCACCGGAGGCCCGCGCGACGTAGGCGGGGAACGTCGACGAGACCCCCGGCGCGACGGCGGCGAGGCGCCGGGCGGCGAGTCCGCGCGAGCGGGGACCGGGGATCTCCGTCACGAGCGCACGCGACTGGGGCACACCGTCCACCGCCGGAACCTCGTCGTCGCCCACCGTCGACCTCCTGTTTCGTCGCCTCACTCGCCGATGTAGTGCATCACGTGCTTGACGCGGGTGTAGTCCTCGAAGCCGTAGACCGAGAGGTCCTTGCCGTAGCCGGAGGCCTTGAAGCCGCCGTGCGGCATCTCGGCGACGAGCGGGATGTGGGTGTTCACCCACACCGCACCGAAGTCCAGCGCCTTCGTCATCCGCATCGCGCGGGCGTGGTCCCGCGTCCACACGCTCGAGGCGAGGCCGAAGCGCACCCCGTTGGCCCAGGCGATCGCCTCCTCCTCGGACCCGAAGCGCTGCACGGTGATCACCGGGCCGAAGATCTCGTCCTGGATCATCTCGTCGTCCTGGTGCAGCCCGGCGACCACGGTCGGCGCGTAGAAATACCCCCGCTCGCCCACCCGGCCCCCACCGACCAGCACCTCGGCGTGGGCGGGCACGCGCTCGACGAATCCGGCCACGACCGCCAGCTGGTTGGCACTGACGAGGGGCCCGTAGTCGGCGTCCGGGACCTCGATCCCGGCGGTCTTCGTCGCGGCGGCCTTCTCGACGAGGGCGGCGACGAAGTCGTCGTGGATTCGCGGTCCGGCGAGCACCCTGGTCGCCGAGGTGCAGTCCTGCCCGGCGTTGAAGTAGCCGGCGAGACAGATCCCCGCCGCGGCGGCCTCGACGTCGGCGTCGTCGAAGACGACGACCGGCGCCTTGCCCCCGAGCTCGAGGTGGACGCGCTTCACGCTCTGGGCCGCCGCGGTGGCGACCTCGATGCCGGCACGCACGCTGCCGGTGATCGAGACCATCGCCGGCGTCTCGTGGGCGACGAGCGCCCGACCGGTGTCGCGATCGCCGCAGACGACGTTGAAAACGCCAGCGGGAAGGTGCTCGGCCATCAGCTCGGCCAGGTACAACGTCGAGGCGGGAGTGGTGTGCGAGGGCTTCAGCACCATCGTGTTCCCGGCCGCCAGGGCGGGGGCCCACTTCCAGACGGCCATCATCGCCGGGTAGTTCCAGGGCGTGATCGCGGCGCAGACCCCGACCGGTTCGCGGCGCACGTACGACGTGTAGTTCGCCATGTACTCGCCGGCCGACCTGCCGCTCAGGAGGCGCGCCGCGGCGGCGAAGAAACGGATCTGGTCGACGAGCGGCGGGATCTCCTCGGACTTCGTCACGGCCACCGGCTTGCCGGTGTCCTCGCATTCGATCCGCACCAGCTCGTCGGCGTGGGCGGCGATCGTGTCGGCGATGCGCAGCAGCGCCAGGCTCCGCTCCCCAGGCGTCGCGTCGCGCCAGCCAGGGAACGCCGCCGCGGCGGCGGCGAAGGCCGCGTCGACGTCGACGTCCCGCGACAGAGGCGCCGAGGCGTAGGCCTCCCCCGTCGAGGGATTGACGACCGCGGTCGTCTCGCCCGCCTCGGCGGGCACGTGCCTGCCACCGACGAAGTTCGCAAGCTGGTGTAACGACGGTGATTTGGTCGACGGGCTCACGGCACCTCCCCTACTGGTCGGGAGGCGAGTGTATAACTGGCCCACTCGCCCTACCGGGCCGACAAGCCCGGCGACGAAGAAGTCGACTGCATACAGGTTCGGTGCCTCGACCGGCGGTTTCCCCGGCCGGTGGACGACGGGAGCGACGATGGCCAAGACGAAGGACAACGTGACCAAGCGGGCGACCGAGAAGGTCGCCCGCGCGGTCCTGGCGCCGGGCGAGCGGGTCGCCGTCACCGGGGCGAGCGGCTTCATCGGCTCGGCGATCACCCGGGCGCTTGTCGCCCGCGGCGTCGACGTCGCGGCCCTCGTCGAGCCCGGCATCGGGCACACCAGCCTCGACGGGCTCGCGGTCGAGGTCATCGAGGCGGACGTGCGCGACGCCGCGGTGATGAGACAGGCGGTCGACGGGGCACGCGCCGTCTTCCACGTCGCCGCCGTCTACCGCTTCTGGACTCCGGACCCGGCGGCGTTCTACCGCGTGAACGTCGAGGGCACGCGCAACGTCCTCGAGGCGGCGCGGTCGGCCGGCTGTGAGCTCACCGTCTACACGAGCTCGGTCGGCACGCTGGGACTCGAGAACGTCGCCGAGCGCGGACCCGCCGACGAGACCTGCGCGCCGCACGTCGACCACCTCTTCGGTCTCTACAAGCAGTCGAAGTACGTCGCCGAGCACGAGGTGCTGCGCGCGACGGCGCTCGGCGCGCCGGTCACCCTCGTGCTGCCGACGACGCCGCTGGGGCCCGGCGACCACACGCCGACCCCGACCGGCAAGCTCGTCGTCGACTACCTCAACGGCCGGATGCCCGCCTGGTTCGACACCGCCCTCAACATCGTCGACGTCGACGACGTCGCCGCCGGGCACCTACTCGCTGCTGAGCACGGTGCCATCGGCCGCAGCTACATCGTCGGCGGCGAGAATATGGAGCTGCGCGAGATCCTGGTCGAGCTCGCAGCGTGCACCGGACTCCCCGAGCCACGCTTCCGGGTGCCCCGCCCGGCCGCCCTCGGCGCCGCCTGGGTCTCCGAGATCGTCGAGGGGAGGCTCTTGCGGCGCGCCCCGCACGTCCCCCTCGAGGGGGCGCGCATGGCCTCGACCCGGATGGTGTTCAGCGACGCCCGGGCGCGGCGCGAGCTCGGCTACCAGTCCCGGCCCGCCGCCGAGGCGATCGAGCGCTCGGCGCGCTGGTTCGCCGGGAACGGCTACGTCTCCGACAAGCGTCTCGCCGCCATCCACTGGCGACGCGACGTCGCCTAGCGGGTCGGCCCCTACCCCATCGACGAGCGTGCGACCTGTTCGACCGCCGAGGAGACCGCCGGGACGACCGCCGGGTTGAACACCGTCGGGATGATGTAGGCGGGCGAGAGCTCCTCCTCGGCGACAACGGCGGCGAGCGCGCGGCCGGCCTCGAGCTTCATCTCGTCGGTGACCTTCTTCGCACCGACGTTCAGGAGCCCGCGGAAGAACCCCGGGAAGACGAGCACGTTGTTGATCTGGTTCGGCTCGTCGCTGCGCCCCGTGGCGACGATGGCGGCGTAGCGCCGCGCGATCTCGGAGTCGACCTCCGGCGTCGGATTGGCGAGGGCGAAGACGATGGCGTCCTTGCCGAGCTTGGCGAGGTGCTCCTCGGTGACGAGGTTCGGGCCCGAGACGCCGATCAGGACGTCGGCGCCCTCGATCGCTTCGGCGATCCCGCCGACGCGCCCCTCGCGGTTCGTGTGGGTCGCGATCCACCGTCGCGGCTCGTCGAGCCCCGGAGTGCTCTCGGCGAGAATGCCGCGGCGGTTGAGGGTGACCACGTCGCCGACGCCCTCGGCGAGCAGCAGCTTGGTGACGGCGACCCCTGCCGCGCCGATGCCGAGCACCACGACGCGTACCTCTTTCATCTGCTTGCCGACGACGCGCAGCGCGTTCGTCAGCGCCGCGAAGACCACGACCGCCGTGCCGTGCTGGTCGTCGTGGAAGACCGGGATGTCCAGTTTCGCCCGCAGCCGCTCTTCCACCTCGAAGCAACGGGGCGCGGCGATGTCCTCGAGGTTGATCCCGCCGAAGCCCGGCGCGATGCACTCGACGATCCGGACGATCTCGTCGGTGTCCTGGGTCGCGAGGCAGATCGGCCAGGCGTCGACCCCGGCGAACCGCTTGAACAGGAGCGCCTTGCCCTCCATCACGGGCATCGCGGCCTCCGGGCCGATGTTGCCGAGCCCGAGGACGGCGGAACCGTCCGTCACGACGGCGACGGTGTTGCGCTTGATCGTGAGATTGCGCACCGCCGAGGGGTCCTTGGCGATGGCCATCGAGACCCGGGCGACACCGGGGGTGTAGGCCATCGAGAGGTCGTCCCTGGTCCGCAGGGGCACCCGCGAGGCGATCTCGAGCTTGCCCCCGAGGTGGAGCAGCATTGTCCGGTCGCTCATCGCCCGGACGTGCGCCCCGTCCACCGCCTCGACCGCCACGGTCAGGCGCTCGGCGTGGCCCTCGTTGAAGGCGTTGCACGCCATGTCGACGACGAGGGCTTCACCGCGGGACTCGACGACGTCGAGCGCCGTCACGACACCGCCGGCGTCGCCGACCGCTGTTGTGATCGCGCCGACCCCGTGGGGGTCGGCGAGCTCGACCCGCATCGTGATCGAGAACGAAGCGCTCGGGGCGCTCATCGCGCACCTCCGGAGCTCGTGACGCCCTCCCCCGGCAAGGTGTCGGCCGGACCAGCACTGGGAACGCCGCCCCGCAGGCGGCGCACGATGACAAGGTTGGGGCGCATCACCCCAGGGTAGGACCAAAAGACGCCGGGCGGCTAGGTATCCGCCCGCGCTCGCCGGCACTGTCGCCATCCGTCGCCCGGCTTGGCGGCGGGCGTCGCTCCCGGCGCCGGGACTTCCCGGCCCTGGCGCCGTCGGGCGCGCCTGAACTGCCGCCACCTAGGCGGATACTTGCTGAATCAGCGGCGGAGCGAGGACGGGAGGGACCCGCCCGCCGCCTCCCCGTGGGGTTCAACACGATCCGCGCGAGCTCCGAGCCCGGTTTCCCGACAACGCTCCGCGCCCCAGGGCCGCTCGCCAATTCCGCAGCCAGGCGATTACCTCCTGATTCGGTATCTCGACTCCGGGTATGGGGGACCTCGGAAATGGGCGGGTTGCATCACTTACGACAGCAGTCAAATGAAGTGCCCGGGGCAGACGCCGTCCCACCTCACTGGCGATTGGAGGCAGGCGACCCCGTGCCATCCGTGCGCCGTGGCCGGTCACGCCAAGTGACCGCAAACAAATTCTCGGCCGTTAGTCTCCGCCTCACGATCCAGGGGAGGTCGACAAGATGTGGGCACAGATGATCACGACGCGCTTGAAGCCAGGCGGGGAAGACGGCCTACGAAAGCTGGCGGCCCAGTTGCGGGCCGCTGAACAGTCGGGGTCAGGTCTCGTGCACTCGACCGCAACCCGGGACACGAAGGATCCGAGCCGAGTGATCATGTTCGTTGTCTTCGAGAGCGAAGCGAAGGCCCGCGAGCGCGAGAGCGACTCCCGGCGCCAGGAGGGACTTCAGGCCGCCAGAGAGACCATGATGGAGATCTTCGAAGGTGCCCCGGAGTTCACCGACCTGACAGTCATTGACGACTGGGCGATGTAGGCGGCCATCGCTTGTTTCGCGCAACCGGCGACAGGTCGCAGTCTCAGCACGGATCTTGTCGCGCGCAGTGGGATGCGACCCGTGATCCCAGCCCGATTGTGAGGGCACCCGTTGGCTCTCCGGTGGGGATGGTTCGATGCGGTTCGCAGATGGTCGCCACGGCGGCCAAGCATGTGGAGGCGAAGTTTCCTCAGCCCTTGCTGCGCTCTTGGGCCGAGCGGTGTAAGACAGAATCATGAACCACGATCGTGGAAGATCCGACCTTGTCGCGGCAATCAGGAGCGGAGACACCCCGCCGGGCATGGACGGCGCGGCTGGCGCGACCATCCAATTGTGGCGAGCCCCCAATCGAATATGGCCCGTGTTTCCGACCCTGGTTGTGGTCCGGGCCGCATCCCAGCTCGGCCGGGGCCGGGCCCAGCGCCGGAGCCCTGCAATCGGTGAGGGTGGTGTTGTCAGCGTCTTCCTCGACGGCTCGAAGGTGGGCGCCATCTCACCCAAGCAGATCAAGGAGTACCGGGTCTCCGCTGGGGAACATTCTTTGAGCCTGCACTTCCTCGGGGGCTTGCGGCGATCGAGGAAACTCAACGTTCCTCTGGCTGGGGGCGACGAGAAGCAGCTTGTCTGTTTGTTGAACGCGTTCGGGTGGCCCTCCATCCGGCCCGCCACTCCCAACGATGTCGCTGCAATGGAACGCCTGCACTCTGCACCTGTTGACGGCTCGGAGCCCGCCTGAGGTGGTGCCGAGTTAGCGCATGACGCCTGCGGCTGTCGCTCGGCACGGGAATTCTGGCTGACGGTCCCCATCGTGCCGTAGTGCTGCGCCTACGCGGCGGTCAGGGACAGCCTCGAGGTGACCTCGCCGAGGCACTGCGATGGGTCAGGTCGCACGTTTCCGAGCCGCGGTTTCGCGCCTGACCGGACCGACTCCGAGTCCCCGCGTTGGAAGCGCGGATGGGACAATCTGTACACGTGAGCGGCGTGCTTTCAGGAGCCAATGATTCTGCCCCGCCGGGCTGGTACCCGGATCCCTGGCGCGTCGCCCCGTACCGCTGGTGGGACGGTGCTTCCTGGACCGGAAACGTGTCCCCACCGAGTACCGGGTTGGCCCCCGGGGTCGCCCTAGGCAACCAAACCGAGTTCGTGGGCGGGATGAACGTGCCCTCCGCACTCGGCGGCCGGCTCAACGCGACGTTTCCTCTTGTCGCACTGACGATCGGCGAAGCCACCCTGCGAATGCATCCTCGGTGGCTTGCCGGGGCTATGTTCTCGGACTTCGAGGTGCCACTCCACGAGATCACCGCCGCCTTCCTGCTCCGCAGCGCATTCCTGAGGTCTGGCCTCGGCTTCGAACTCTCTGATGGCCAGCGCGCGTACTTCTGGACATTTCAGAACAAGGGTCGCGTCTTGGCCGTACTCCAACAACGGGGCGTGCCGATCGACCGCGTGCCACGTCGCGCGGCTGGGGTGCTGTCGGGACAACTTCGGTGGTTGTGGAATTGGGGCCGACCGACTCCTTCAGTCGCCAAGTTGCCGGGGCTCGCGTGGCCGATGAAGGTGCTGATGCCATTCTTCCTGGCCGCCGGGATCGCCGTCATAGTGAGCTTCGCCTCGAAGGGAACGTCCTTCGGGTGGTTCGTAGCTGCCGTTGGAACTGTGGGGTACGCCCAGCTAGCCATCTCTTTCTGGCGGAATCGCTCACGGAGGACGCAGTGACCGAACGCGGTCGATCCGGTCACCGGGCCGGTCCAGATCCGGACCGGTGATCGGCGTGACGCATCCCGGTGACTGTCCCTGAACGCCCCCGCGTAACCTGGCCGGGATCGGCCCCGAGGTGCCGTTCCGGGCAGGCAACCCCTGCCGACGCGAAAGAACCCGAGCCCGCTGGACCCGCGGGGATCCCCGGCGATTGCGGGATGAACCGACCGGCGCATCCGCCACGACGGATCGGTCGGCGGCGCCCTGCCCCTATGTGCCGGAGGGCACCGTGGGCACGGGCCCGTAGAGCCAGACGGCAATCGGGCTCGCCCAGCCGTGGCTGCGGATCGTCGTCGTCGGATAGCGCAACTCGAGGTTCCCGGCGAGGACGAGGTACTTGGCGTAGTTCGCCTGTGAGATCGTCGTCCCGGTCGGGGAGCCCTCGTGACTGACGAGGAGCCAGAGGCGCGGGCACGACGCCGCGATCCGGTCGAGCTGGCCCCCGCCGAGCGTCGTGTAGCGCTCGACGTAGGGAAGGACCTCCCGCAGCGGCGTCGCGGGCAGCACTGGACGGGGCACGAACGGCGTGACGACCGGGCCGTGCGTGAGGTAGTAGGAGAACGCCATCCGGCCGTCCGAGGGGTAGAAGGCGATGCAGTCACCCGGCTCGGCGTGCTGGAGCACGTAGAGCGTCGCCGCCTGCCAGTTCTCCGGGGAGACCCCGTAGCTCGGCGCGAGCTGGTAGGCGCGCAGTCCGACGAGACCGGCGAGCAGGCCGGCACCCGCCAGGCGGGGCAGGCGCGGATCGCACACGACGCGGGCGAGCACGATCGCCGCCGCCGGGAGCGACACGAGGAGGTTGCGGGCTGAGAAGGTCGGCTGGGCGAGGCGGGACTCGACGAACGAGACGACCAGCGGCACGACGAGCCAGCACACCACGACGAGCTCGCCCTGCACCCGGGCGGCGGAGCGGTCGGCGACCAGGCGCCGGCAAACGAACCAGATCGCGGCGGCGAAACCAGCCGTCGTCACGACGACGAGGGCGATGCCCAGCGCCCCGGCGGAGAAATCCGGCGGGAATCCCGCCGAGGCAAGCGACGTGACGACCGAGCCGAGGACGGCGAAGTCGGGGCGCGACTCCCAGAACAGCTGCCCCGCGCCCCGCGAGTGTGCGAGCCAGGCGAGCGGCGAGCAGAGGACCGCGACGGCGACGATCGCCATCACGGCCGGACGGACCCGCCGGCGCCTGCCGGCGAGCGCGACGAGCTGAGCCGGGATGACGAGGACGGCGACGAAGCTCATGTAGAGCGCCAGCGTCGTCACGACGACGTAGGCGGCGCCGGCGCGCCACGAGGCCGGCCCGTCCCCGCGCCGATCGGTGAGTGCGAGGAAGGCCAGGTACGAGGCGGTAACGAACGCCATCATCAGGGCGTAGCTGCGGATGTTCTGGGCCCAGTACACCGCCGGCAGGCTGACGGCCGAGAACAGCCCGGCGACGAGGGCGATCCGGGCCGAGAAGAGCCGCTCGGCGAGCACGACGACGAGCGCCGTCGTCGCCGCACAGCCGATCACCGACGGCAGGCGCAGCACGAGAACGCTGCTCCCGAACCACCCGGTGAGGACATGGATGAGGGCGTAGTAGCCGAGCATGTTGCCGCCGTCGCGGGCCATCGCCGAGCCGAGCGCCGCGCCGTGCTGGGCGGTGATCGACACCGTCGCCGCCTCGTCGAGCCAGAGGCTGCGTGCGTCGAGGTCGATCCCGGCGAGCAGCCCCGCGAGCACGGTCGGCCCAGCGACGACCGCCCAGCGCCGTAGTCGCGTGCCCGCTCGCGTCCCCCCGTCGGGATCTCGCTCCGGCTCGCGCCGCGACAGCAACCAGCGGGCGATCGTGGCCCGCGAGGGCCATATCTGTGCCGGGGCCGACACGACGATCAGCCGCGCAGTCCCGCCCCGAGCTCGGCCTCGGCGGCGGCGATGCAGCGGGCGCGCGCCACCGCGACGTCGGCGTCGGTGAGCGTGCGGTCCGGGGCGACGAACCGGAGGCGGAAGGTAAGGCTGCGCGTCCCTGATCCGAGCCCGGGACCCCGGAAGACGTCGACGAGACGGACGTCCTCGCAGTACTCGCCCGCCGCGGCACGCACGACGGACCCCAGGCGCGCCGCCGGCACCGAGGAGTCGAGGGTGAACGACAAATCGATGTCGCTCGAGGGGAACCGACTGAGCACCGGCCCTGGACCTTCCCGGCGACGGAGCGCGAAGAGCCGGACCGTGTCGAGGACGAGCCAGCCGACCCGGCGGCCGGCGAGGTTGTAGGCCTCGAGGGCGGCGGGGTCGACCTCGCCGACGAAACCGACGGTGCCGACCGCGCCCGAGGCGTCGGCCCCGGCGACCGCCGCCGTCCGGGTCGGGTGACAGCCCAGGGCGTCATCGTCGGCGAGCACCGCCCGCGAGCCGGGTTGGTCCTGCACGAGTCCGAGTCCCGCGTCCAGAAGCCCGAGGCCTTCGGCGATCCCCTCCCAGAGCCGGACGGCCTCCGGGGCGCCGTCGCCGTCAAAGCCGAGGACGACGCCGAGCTGCTCGCGCTCGGCCGGCAGCGTCACGCCCTGGCCGGGGTGCGCGAAGACGTGCCCGATCTCGAAGAGCCGGACCGCGGGGTTGCGAACCGAAGCGTTGTGGCGCAGACAGCCGAGCAGCCCCGGCAGAAGGCTCGTGCGCAGGGCGGACTCCTCGCGCACGATCGGGTTGACGAGCCCGACCGGCGCGGCGCCCGTGCCGAGCCGCCGCTCGTGGCCCGGGTCGACGATCGAGCTCGTCCAGGCCTCGTCGGCGCCGTAGCCGGCGACGAGGCCGGCCAGCCTCCGGCGGTCGGCCTGGTGCGCCGTGAGCAGTCCCACGCCGGGCGAACGCTTCCGGGTCGGCGCGATGTGGTCGTAGCCGAGGTGCCGGGCGACCTCCTCGATCACGTCGACCTCGCGCTCGACGTCCGGCCGGAACGACGGCACCGTGACGGCGAGACCTGCGTCCTCGGGCTCTGTCGCGAAGCCGATCGGCGCGAGGTACCCGCAGATGGCGTCGGATCCAAGACTGGTCCCGAGGAGCACGTTCAGCCGCTCGGGCCGCAGGTGGACCGTGCGGCGCACAACCGGGGTCGGCCAGAGGTCGATCACGCCCGCGGCGACGACCGGCGGGGCCGCCCCGGCGGCCCGCGCCGCGGCGACGATCAGCCCGGCGACCCGGTCGGCGGCGCGGACCTGGCCCTCGGGGTCGATCCCCCGCCAGAACCGCGTCGAGGCTTCGGTGCGCAGCTGCTGGCGGCGGGCGGTGCGCCCGACGGCCATCGCCGAGAAGTCGGCGGCCTCGATGAGGACGGCCGAGGTGTCGGCGGCGATCTCGCTCGACTCACCGCCCATGACCCCCGCGATGCCGACCGGCACATCCTCGGCATCGCAGATCAAAAGGTCGTCGACCGGTCTGTCCGCACCGGAGCGGTGGCGCTCGACTCCGAGCACGCGCGCCTCGCCGTCGAGTGTCGTGAGGGTCTCGCCGGGTCGCGCGAACCGGACGCGCAGCCCCCGCCCCGGGAGGCGGTCGAGGTCGTAGGGGTGCGTCGGCTGGCCGAGCTCGAGCATCGTGTAGTTCGAGGCGTCGACGACCGAGTGGATCGGCCGCATGCCCGAAAGGATCAGGCGCCGCTGGATGTCGCGTGGCGAGGCGACCGTCGTGATCCCGGTGACGACCCGGGCCGCGAAGCGCCGACAGGCCTCGGGCGCCTCGATGACGACGGTCGCCAGCGAGCCGACCGGGGGCCCGTCCTCGGCGACGACCGACGACGGGAGGGCGAAGGGCAGGTGCCGACGCGCGGCGAGATCCCTGGCGACACCGGCGACGCACAGGCAGTCGGGCCGGTTCGGCTCGACCTCGAGCTCGTAGACGACGTCGGCGACGAGGCCGAGGTACTCGGCGATCGGCGTGCCGAGGGCGAGTCCCGCCGGGAGGTTCCCGTCGGCGGTCCCGGTCGAAGCCAGGATGAACAGTCCCGAGGCGTCGGCGCCCAGGCCGAGCTCGGTCGCCGAGCACAACATCCCGTTCGACGTCACGCCGCGCATCTTGCGGCGGGTGATCTCGACCCCGCCGGCGAGCACGGCCCCGACGGTCGCGAACGGCACGACGTCGCCGACGACGTAGTTCCAGGCGCCGCAGACGACCTCGACGGGCTCGTCGCCACCGGCGTCGACGAGGGCGAGGCGGATGCGGTCGGCGCCGGGGATCGGCCGGATCTCGACGACGCGGGCCACGACGACACCGGCGAGGCCGCCCCCGACGTGCTCGACCGCCTCGACGACGAGACCGAGGGAGTCCAACTCGGCACCGAGCGCGGCGACACCCTCGGCGTCGGCCGCGTCGACGCCGAGGGGCGTGAACTCGCTCAGCCAGGAAAGCGGTACCCGCACGCTGCTCCTTACCCCGTCCTCAGCGATGACCCGGCGTGTGGCACTCAGAACCCCGCCAGGAAGCGCACGTCGTTCTCGATGAAGGCGCGCATGTCCTCGATCCCGTGACGCTGAATCGCGACGCGGTCGATACCGAACCCGAAGGCGAAGCCCGACCAGACCTCGGGATCGACGCCGGTCGACTCGAGCACCGCCGGGTGGACGAGCCCGCAGCCGCCGAGCTCGATCCAGCCGACCCCGGAACAGGTCCGGCAACCCACCCCGCCGCAGATCGTGCAGGAGATGTCGAACTCGGCCGACGGCTCGGTGAACGGGAAGTACCCCGGGCGCAGGCGCGCCCTGACGTCCTCGCCGAAGATCGCCTTGGTGAAGGTCTCGATCGTCCCGGCGAGGTCACCGAAGGTGATGCCGCGGTCGACGACGAGCCCCTCGATCTGGTGGAAGACCGGCAGGTGCGAGGCGTCCGGGGTGTCGCGGCGGTAGACGAGACCGGGCATCACGGCGTAGATGGGCAGCACGCCCCGTTCGAGCAGGTGGATCTGCACGGGCGAGGTGTGCGTACGCAGCAGCACGCTCTCCCCGTCGCCCAGATCGACGTAGAAGCTGTCCTGGCCGCTGCGAGCCGGATGGTCGGGCGGCATGTTGAGGGCGGTGAAGTTGTACCAGTCGGTCTCGACCTCGGGGCCCTCGGCGATCTCGTAGCCCATGCCGAGGAAGATGTCCTCGAGCTCCTCGCGGATCCGCGTCACGAGGTGGGGATGCCCCGGTCCCGGCGCGGGGATCACCTCGGTCAGATCGAGCCGGTCCGCCTCGAGGACTGCTGCCCGCGCGACCTCCCCGAGGGCGGTCCGACGCTCGGCGATGAGCGCCTCGAGCACCCGCCGCGTCTCGTTCAGCGCCCCGCCGAGCTCGCGCCGCGCGGCTTCGTCAAGCCCGCCGAGCTCCCGTTTCCACGTCGTGAGCGCCGCCCGCCGTCCGGTGAGCTCGGCCTCGAGGGCGCCGAGCGCCCCGAGGTCCTCCACCGACGCGATCTGCTGGCGCGCGCCGGCCTCGAGCGCACGGAGCACGTCTGGGTTCGGCGGGCCGGCGGAGACTTCGTCGCCGTCGGCTCTCTTGCGGTTCATGTGGGCACATCGTAGGGCCGCGCCATCCCCGGCCGAGGATGACGGGCGAGCGCGAAGCCGAGCACCGCGGCGGCCGTCGCGACGTTCAGCGACTCGGTCGCGCCGACCATCGGGATCGTGAGGACCTCGTCGAGCAGGCCCGTGAGGGCGTCGCCCAGCCCCCGGGCCTCGTTGCCGAGCACGAGCGCCACCTTTGCGCCCAGATCCACCGCCTCGTAGTCCGCCCCGCCCCGCGCCGCCGTGCCACAGCGTCGGAAGCCCGCCGCGCCGAGCCGGCCGAGCGCCTCGTCGGGCGGGACGCCGACGACGACCGGGACCGAGAAGAGGGCCCCCGCCGAGGCGCGCACGCTCTTCGGGTTGTAGATGTCGGCGGTCCCCTCGCAGCAGACGACACCGCCGGCGCCGGATCCGGCGGCGACGCGCAGGATCGCCCCCAGGTTGCCGGGATCGCGCACGTCGACGAGCACGAAGACCAGCCCCGCCCCGAGCACCCGGTCGAGATCGACGTCGATCGCGGCGACGACGCCGAGGACCGGCTGGGGTGTCACCGCATCGGTGACGCGTTCGATGACGCCGGGGCCGAGCCCGAAGACCCGCACACCGGCGGCGTGGAGGCGGGCCAGCACCTCGGTGACGCCGGGTGCCGTGCGCGCCCCCGGCGAGAAGTAGACCGCTTCGATGGCCACGCCGGCGTCGAGGGCGGCGGCCAGAAGCTTTGGCCCCTCGGCGACGAAGGCGCCGTCGCGGCGTCGCACGCTGCGCTGACGGGTGAGACGACGCAGCCGCTGCACCCGCGCGTGGCGGCCGCCGAGCAGCTGCTCGCTCAGGAAGCGGCCTCGGTCGCGTCGGCCTCGGCGGCTCCGGGCTCGCCTTCGAGCGAACGCCGGGCGATGTCGACGAGCGCGGCGAAGGCGGCGGCGTCGCGTACGGCGGTGTCGGCGAGGATCTTGCGGTCGATGTCCACCTCGGCGCGGTGCAGCCCGGCGATGAGACGGCTGTAGCTCATCCCCTCGGCCCGCGAGGCGGCGTTGATCCGCTGGATCCAGAGCCGGCGGAACTCGCCCTTGCGCGCGCGGCGGTCCCGGTAGGCGTACTGCAGCGAGTGCATGACCTGCTCGTTGGCGGCGCGGAACGACCGCGACTTGTTGCCGTAGTAGCCCTCCGCCCGCCCAAGGACCGCGCGGTGGTTCTTCCTGCCGTGGACGGCGCGCTTGACCCTCGCCATGATGCTCCTTTCGGTGAGAACTCCCCGGCGCCTGGCCACCCCGTCACGGGACGCGGCCGGCGGCCGGTTGGATCAGATCCCGAGGATCCGACGAACGTTGCGGCGGTCGCTCGGCGCGACCTCGGCCTCGCGACCGAGACGGCGCGTGCGCACCGACGACTTCTTCTCGAGCAGGTGCGACTTGAAGGGCTTGCGTCGCATCAGCTTGCCCGTGCCCGTGATCTTGAAGCGGGCGGCCGCACCTCTGTCCGTTTTCATCTTCGGCATGATCCAACCTCGTCGTCTGCGATTCTGCGGCCGGAGGAATCCGACCGGCTGTGACCTAACCCTCGGCCGCCGCCGCCCCTTCGTCCGGCGGCGCCGGCTCGGCGGGGACCGCCGCGGAACGCGCCGCCTGGCTCTGGCGGGCCCGCTTGTCCGGCGCGAGCACCATCACCATGTTCCGCCCGTCCAGCCGGGGCTCGGACTCGATCTTGGCGCTGCCCTCGGTGAACTCGGAGATGCGGTCGAGGATCTTCTTGCCGAGCTCGGGGTGGAACACCTCCCGGCCGCGGAACATGATCGTGATCTTGACCTTGTGCCCCTCGGTCAGGAACTTCGCGACCTGACGGGTCTTGGTGTCGAAGTCGCCCTGGCCGATCTTCGGGCGGTACTTCATCTCTTTGATCCCGACGTTCGTCGCGCGGCGACGCGATTCCTTCGCGCGCTGCGCCTCGTCGAACTTGAACTTCCCGTAATCCATGATGCGGCAGACGGGAGGATCGGCGAGCGGCGCCACCTCAACGAGATCGAGATCCATCTGCCGTGCGATCGACAGCGCCTCGGGCAACAGCTTGATGCCGAGTTGCTGTCCTTCAGGAGCGACGAGGCGAACTTCGCGGGCGCGGATGCGTTCGTTCATCCGCGGCTCGTTGACGGTGGGGACTGTCGAGATCGGGCATCACTCCTCTCATCGGACCGGGGCCTCCGGCGGAGGATCCGGAAAGAGGGAATGCGACGCCACCGGCGCGAGCAACGACGACCCGATGCACTCGCCAGGCGGAATCCGCCACGGTGATCGGGTGGGAGTCGCACGCCGTGCAGCCCCGCTTTCCCGCTTCTTTGCCCGTAGGCTATCAGCATGCCCAGTCTGTGGACACCGGAGGGCGAGCACGGCGTCGCCGACGCGCCCACCGGCGCGACCGCCCCACCGGGAGCCGGAACTGCTGGCCCCGGGGAGATGACCGAGGAGCAACTCCTCGCCGAGCGGGCGGCGCTCGAGCGGGAGCTCGCCGCCGCACCGGCCGAGGACATCGTCGCCAACCACTGCTTCGGCCTGTTCCAGCTCGCCGCTCTCTACCTCACGCAGAGCCCGCCTGATCTGGCCAAGGCCAAGCTCGCGATCGACGCGCTCGGCGCGATGGTCGACACCCTCGGTGCTCGCCTCGGCGAGGCGACGCCGAGCCTGCAGGGGGCGCTGGCACAGCTCCGGCTCGCCTTCGTCGAGCTGTCCGGCAAGCCGCCCGCCGGCGACGGGAACGGCAGCGAGCGGCCGGACCCCGACGCCGAAACAGGGCAAGCCGCCTCCGTCTAGCTCGTCAGGTCCCGCGCTTCGAGCCGGCCGCCGTGGGCCGGCGCGACCATGAAGCGCACCATCTGGCCGATGCCGATCGTGCGCGTGCCGTCGGCGATCGCCGTGCAGTGGAACGGGTACCGGCGACCCGCCGCGTCGGCCACCACTCCGAGGCCCGCCTCGGCGTCGAACTCGACGACGCGGCCCTCCCGGGCCGAGACGAGCGACTCCCAGGGATCGGTCCCGCCGGCGCTCAATGGACGATCTTCGCGAGCGGCAGCTCGAGGATGTCGGTCGCGCCCTGGTCCTTCAGTGCCGGGATCAGCACGTTGATCGTCGACTTGGGCACCACGGTCTCGATCGCGAAGCCGCCCTCCCCGAAAAGCTTCGCGACCGTCGGCGACTTGAGCGACGGCAAGAGGGCGATCACCGCCTCGAGATCGGCCTCGGCGACGTTGAGCTTCACGAGCACGTGGCTGCGCGCGTCGAGTGCGCCCTGCAGCAGTGTCAGGATCTGGCCCATCGCGTGGGCCTTTGCGGGGTCCGCCGCCGCGACGGGGTTGGCGACGAGGGCCGTGTTCGACTCGAGCACGACGTCGATCACCTTGAGCCCGGCGGCCTCGAGGGCCCGTCCGGTCTCGGTGATCTCGACGACGGCGTCGGCGATCTCGGGGACCTTCGCCTCCGTCGCGCCGTACGAGAGGCGGACGTCCGCCCGCACCCCGTGGGCCGCGAAGAACCGCTCGGTGAGCCGCGGGTACTCGGTCGAGACCCGGGTGCCGGGGGGCAGGTCCTCGACACGGCGCGCCGCTGACGACCCGTGCACGGCGAGCACGATCTGGACCGGTCGCTCGGTCGTCTTCGAGTAGACGAGCTCGCCGAGCGTCACGACATCCGCCCCCGTCTCCTCGATCCAGTCCCGCCCCGTGATGCCGAGGTCGAACACGCCGTCGGCCACGTAGACGGGGATCTCCTGGGGACGCAGGACCCGTACCTCGGTGATGCGCGCGTCCTCGATCATCCCGCGATAGTCGACCTCCGAGCTGCGGTTGATCCGGAGGTCCGCCGCGGCGAACAGCTCGAACGTCTGGCGTTCGAGGCTCCCCTTGGGAACGACGAGTCGGAGCATCATCAACCCCCCTGGTCCATCTGGCGCACGGTCGGCGAGGCGAGGGCCGCCGCGACCGACCGCTTCATCGACTCGACGGCGGCGGTGGGCTGCGGGTCGCCGAAGATTGCCTGTCCAGCGACGAACACCCGCGCCCCCGCTCTCGCCGTCAGCGCGGCGGTCGTGGCGTCGATGCCCCCGTCGACCTCGATGGTGACGGCGAGGGCGCGCGCCTCGATCGCGGCGTGGGCGAGCTCGATTTTCGGGACGACGTCGGCGATGAACGGCTGACCACCGAAGCCCGGGAAGACAGTCATCACCAGCAGCAGGTCGATCGTCTCGAGGAAGGGCTCGGCGACCGAGAACGGCGTGTCCGGGTTCAGGGCGAGCCCGACCGACAGGCCGAGATCACGGATCGCCCGGACGTAGTCGGCGGTGCCGCCGATCTCGGCGTGCACGGTGACGAGGTTGGCGCCCGCCCGTGCGAACCCCGCCAGCAGATCGCCCGGGTTCGTCACCATCAGATGGCAGTCGAAAAAGGCGTCGGAGTGGCGGCGCAGCGAGGCGACGACCGGGGGCCCGATCGTGAGGTTCGGGACGAAGTGCCCGTCCATCACGTCGACGTGCAGCCACTCGGTCACGCCGCCAACCTCGGCGACGACGGCCGCGAGGTTGGCGAAGTCGGCGGCGAGGATCGACGGGTTGATTCGGAACTCACCGGGTGCGAGCACTAGTCGGACACTACCGCCCGGCGCGAGTTCGGCTGTGCGCCGCCCGCCGTGCCCTATGCCACCTATGTGCCGAGCAACTCCCCGGGGCGGGGTCGCGCGCCGGCACGCCAGGCGGCGAAGGGGAGCGGCCCGCGGCCCTCGGTCTGCACCTCGACGAGCTCGAGCGCGCCGGCGCCCGTCATGACGGCCGAACCCTCGAGCAGGCCGGGCGGGGCGCCGGATGCGGGCTGGTCGGCGGAAGGACGCGCCGCGACGACGATGAGACGTCGGCCGCGGAAGGTCGTCCAGGCGCGTCCGACCCGCACGACCCGCTGGCACTCGACGGCCGAGCGGGTGAAATCGAGCCGCAGCTCGTCCGGCGTGAGCTTGGCCGCGTAGCTCGCCTCGCCAGACTGCGGGGTGGGCACCGGCAACCCCTCGGGGCGGTCGAGCAGCTCGAGGAGGAGGGCCGTGCCGACCGCGCCGAGGCGCCCGCGCAGCTCGCCGGCCGACTCGTCGTCGCCGATTGCGACCTCGCGGCGGGCGTAGACGGGGCCGGTGTCGAGGCCTCTCTCGAGTGCCATCACGCAGACCCCGGTCGTTGCGTCGCCGGCGATGATCGCCCGCTCGACCGGTGCCGCACCGCGCCAGCGCGGGAGCAGGGAGTAGTGGACGTTCACCATCGGAACCCGCTCCAGCACGCCGGGCGGGACGATCCGGCCGAAGGCCACGACGACCCCGAGCTCGGCTCCGCTTCCCACCACGTCCCCGAGGGTCTCGGTGACCGCGATGCCGAGCTCGCCCGCGACCCGCTTCACCGGCGTCGGCGAGGGCTCCTCGCGCCGCCCGCGCCGGCGATCCGGCGAGGTGACGACGAGCACGACCTCGTGGCCCCCGCCGACGAGCGCCCGCAGCGTCCCCGCCGCCACCTCCGGCGAGCCGAGGAAGACGAGCCGGCTCAGGGCCCGCCCCTAGCGCCCGTCTTCGAGGGCGCGCTCCCGCAGGATCCGCATCGCGTCCTTGTGGTCCGCGTGGTCGAGCCGCGCAAGTAGCAGCTTCCCGTCGAGGTGGTCGACCTCGTGCTGGAAGCACCGGCCGAGCAGCTCGTCGGCCTCGACGTCGATCTCCTCGCCGTCGAGCCCGATCCCGACGAGGTGGACGCGGGCGGGGCGGATGATCTCCCAGTGCAGATCCGGCACGGACAGGCAACCCTCGAGGTAGGTCCACTCCCCCGAGGTCTCGACGATCCGCGGGTTGACGACGGCGCCCGGCCCGTCGCCGATGTCGTAGACAAAAAAGCGCCGCTGCACACCGATCTGCGGCGCGGCGAGCCCCACCCCCGGCGCGGCGTACATCGTCGCGAGCATGTCCTCGGCGAGCTGGCGCAGCGCGTCGTCGATCTCTTCGACCGCGAGGGTCGGTTGCCGCAGGACCGGGTCGCCGAAGACCCGGATCGGGAGGGTCGCCACGGCGCCGATCCTACCGATACCCCCGCCAGCGGCTCGGCGGCGGCGCGTCCCCCGGCTCCGTCCCTCAGCCGGCCGCGGCGACGAATCGCACGGCGATCCGTCCGTCTGCCGCGAGCCGGTCCGGCGCGGCGTTCCCCTCGGCGGCCGGGTCGGGCACGAGCTCGATCATCGTCGCCCCGCCGCCACCCTCGAGCACCCTCGCGAGGCCCGTGCCCGCGGCCCCCGCCATCGACCAGGACACGCGGTAGTCGCCCGGCGGCGGGACGAGGAGCTCCGCCGGGACAGCGACGAGGCCGGAAGCGCCCGCGGCCTCGCCGCGCACCTCGTGGTCACGTCCGAGCAGGCGACGCGCCTCGGCGAGGCGCGCCTCGGCGATGAGGCGCCGGATGAGCGAGGACGAGATGACGGTGCGTTCGGCGTCGTCCGTGACGAGCTCGGTCGGCGTGACGGTGAAACCGAGGCTTGCACCCATCGACTGCAGAAGGTTCACGTCACCACGGTGCCGGTGGCCGAAGTGGAAGCTCGAGCCCACGACGAGGGCGCGCACGCCGAGCCGCTCGACGAGCACGCGCTCGACGAACTGCTCGGCGCTCTGGGCGGCCAGCTTGGCGTCGAACTCGAGCACGACGGCCTCGAGGCCGCGCCCCCGCAACAGCTCCAGCTTGTGATCGAGCCCCGTGAGCAGTCGCGGCGCCGCCGCCGGGCGCACGATCGTCATCGGATGGCGGTCGAACGTGACGGCGACGCACGCCAGCCCGAGCGCCGCGGCCTGGCGCCGGGCCTCCTCGATCAGCCGCCGGTGCCCGAGGTGGACGCCGTCGAACGTGCCGATCGTCGCGACGGCAGGGCCCTCCCCTGCCCGTGGGCGATCGATCCCGGCCATCTCGATTCGACGCTACTCGCCGGAAAACGCGCTCTCGCCGGGCTCCGCCGTGGCGACGACGACGAGCGGCTTCATCCTCTCGGCCGGGATGGCCTCGTAGACGGCGAGCAGCCGCCCCGTCCCGTCCGAGACCGCCCAGGGCCCCTCTCCCGCCGCGGCGACGAGCTGGCGCGGCAGCACCCGACCGTGCGCGACCTCGTCGGCGATCGCCGGCTCGACGACGACGGGGGAAAGGAGCGCGACGAGCTCCCCCATCGGGCGCAGGTCGCCGGGGCCGAGCGCGTCGAGCGTCACCGCCCCCGCGGCGCTGAATCCACCGATCGCCGTGCGGCGCAGCGCCCGCAGGTGGGCTCCGCCGCCGAGCGCCGCCCCGAGGTCCGCGGCGAGCACCCGCACGTACGTGCCGGACGAGCACTCGACGCTGATCGCCCAGACCGACCGGTCCCCGGTCGGGGCGACGTCGAAGCGGAAGACCTCGACGGGACGCGGGGCGCGCTCGACCTCGATGCCGGCCCGGGCGAGCTCGTGCAGGCGCCGCCCGCCGACTTTCACCGCCGAGACCATCGGCGGGATCTGCAGGATCCTCCCGGTGAGGCCCCCGGCGGCGGCCCGCACCTGGCCGGGCGTGACCGCGGCCATGTCGAACGTCCCCGTCACCGCCCCCGAGGCGTCGAGCGTCGACGTCGCCGTACCGAGCACGATCTCGCCCTCGTAGGACTTCGGCAGCGCGGTCGCGAATCGCAGCAGGCGCGTCGCCCGGCCCACGCCGATGACAAGGACGCCGGTCGCGTCGGGATCGAGCGTCCCGGCGTGCCCGCAGCGCTGCACGGCCAGGATCCCGCGGACCTTGGCAACCACGTCGTGCGAGGTCCAGCCGGCCGGCTTGTCGACGACGACGACCCCGTCGGGGCCGCCACCCCGGCGGGTGGCACGACCTGAGGGGCGCGTGCCCGTCAGGATCCCTCCTCCGGTGGGGTGCCGCCCGGCTCGGCGATGTTCGCCCGCCGCAACGCCTCCTCGATGCGGTTGCCCTCGACGATCGCCGGGTCGACCGCGAAGCTGAGGGTCGGCGTGCGCTTGAGCCGCGCCTGGGAGGCGAGGGCGCGCTGGAGGTGCCGCCGGCGCTCCTCGAGCGCGAGCTGCGCCTCGGGGCTGAGCGAGGCGAGGTAGACGACGGCGTGGCGCAGGTCGCCCTCGCAGGCGACCGCGGTGATCGTCAGCAGGGCGAGACGCTCGTCGGCGTCGCCGAGGCGCTCGATCTCCTCGGCGAGCACCTCGTGGACGAGCGCGTTCACGCGGGCGAGCCGTGGGTAGGGTCGCACGGGAGGCCGGCGGCGCATCCTCGTCCATCTCCTGTCTCGCCCCGTCAGCCGACGGGGCGATCATCGGTCAGGTCCTCGGGATCTCGCGTTCTTCGTAGGTCTCGATGATGTCGCCCTGGCGCAGGTCCTGGAAGTCGGTGAGGCCGACGCCGCACTCGAAGCCCGACTGGACCTCGCGGGCGTCGTCCTTGAAGCGGCGCAGCGAGCTGATCGCGCCCTTCCAGATGACCGCGCCCTCCCGCAGGAAGCGGACCTTCGAGCCGCGGGTGATCGTGCCGTTCAGCACGTAGCACCCGGCGACGGCACCGACGCGTGGCACGCGGAAGATCTCCCGCACCTCGGCCTCGCCCGTCACGACCTCCTCGAAGACCGGGGCGAGCATGCCGACCATCGCCGCCTCGATGTCCTCGACGAGCTTGTAGATGATCTCGTAGGTGCGGATCTCGACCGAGTGGGTCTCGGCGAGCTCACGGGCCCGCCGGTCGGGCCGGACGTTGAAGCCGATGATCGTCGCCGCCGCGGCCACCGCGAGCTGGACGTCGTACTCGGTGATGCCGCCGACCGCCCGGTGGACGAAGGCGACCTTCACGTCCTCGCGCTCGAGCCGGCGCAGGCTCTCCGTCACGGCCTCGAGCGAGCCCTGCACGTCCGCTTTCAGGACGAGGTTGAGCGTCGCCGTCTCGCCCCGCTGGATCTGCTCGAAGATGTCCTCGAGCTTGGCGCCCGACGCCGGGGCCGAGGGCGAGGGCGCGTAGCCCGCGTAGCGCTGGCGCTGCTCCCGGGCCTCGCCGATCGTGCGGGCGATCCCGAGGTCCGAGGTCGCGCGCAGCTCGTCGCCGGCGCTCGCCGGCTCCGAGAGCCCGAGCACCTGCGCCGGCATCGAGGGCAGGGCCTCTTTCACCTGGTCGCCGTGCTCGTCGATCAGCGCCCGGACCTTGCCCCACGCCGGGCCGGCGACGATGGTGTCGCCGACGCGCAGCGTCCCGGACTGGATGAGGACCGTCGCCACGGGACCGCGCCCGACGTCGAGGTTCGCCTCGAGCACGACGCCGCGGGCGGGCGCCTCCGGGCTCGCCTTCAGCTCGAGCACCTCGGAGAGCACGGCGATCTGGTCCAGCAGGTCCTCGACGCCGAGGCCCTGCAGTGCCGAGGTCTCGACGGTGATCGTGTCGCCGCCCCACGCCTCGGGCACGAGGCCCTGTTCGGAGAGCTGCTGGAGGACCCGGTTGGGATCCGCCCCTTCCTTGTCGATCTTGTTCACGGCGACGATGATCGGCACGCCGGCCGACTTGGCGTGGTTGATCGCCTCGACCGTCTGGGGCATGACGCCGTCGTCCGCCGCGACGACGAGCACGACGATGTCGGTCACCTGGGCGCCGCGGGCCCGCATCGCGGTGAAGGCCTCGTGCCCCGGCGTGTCGATGAAGGTGATCCGCTGGCCGTCACGATCGACCTGGTAAGCGCCGATGTGCTGCGTGATGCCGCCCGCCTCGGAGTCGACGACGTTCGTCTTGCGGATCCGGTCGAGCAGCAACGTCTTGCCGTGGTCGACGTGGCCCATCACCGTCACGATCGGCGGGCGGACCCGCAGCGTCGCCGCGTCGACCTCGGAGCCCTCGTCGGCGAAGAAGCGTGCCTGCAGGGCGGCCTCCTGCTCCTCGCCGGGGTCGACGAGGGTGACCCGCGCCCCGATCTCGGCCGCGAACAGGTCGATCATGTCGTCGCTGAGCGACTGGGTCGCCGTCACGACCTCCCCCTGGAGGAATAGGAAGCGAATGACGTCGCCGGCCGAGCGATTGAGCTTCGGCCCGACCTCCTGTGGCGTGCTGCCCCGCTCGATGATGACCTCGTGGTCCGGAACGGGCGCGTTCGAGGGCATGTAGGTCGAGACCTGAATCGGCTCGAGCTCCTCGACGTTGCGCCGCCGGCGCTGCGAACGGCGCTGCGGCGTGCGCGACCGGCCTCCCGGTCCACCCCGCGTGCCGCCACCGGTGGGCGGCCCGCCGGCACCGGGCGGGCGGCCCTGGCCGATTCCGCCGCCGGGGCGGCCACCGTAGCCGCCGGGGCGGCCGCCGCCGCCACCGAAACCGGTGCGCGGCGCGCCCCCGGGGGCCGATCGGGCTCCGAAGCCGCCGCCGCGGGGTCCCCCGGTGGACGCGGGTCGCGTCCCACCCGACGATCCCATACCCGGCGGGGGCGGAATCGGGCGGCCCGCGGCCCGCGGCGGCCCGGGCGGTGGGGGGATCGGTTTGCCGGTCGAACTCGTGAGCGGGCGGCGGACCCGCGGGGGGGCCTCGCCCGGGCCGGCGGGGCGCGCGGCGGCCGGCCGGGCCGGCGGCGACTCGCGGGGCACGGCGGGTCGGCTGGGCGACGCCGGTCGGGTCGCCACCGCGGGCGGGGCCTCACCGAGCTCGGACGCGGGGCGGCTGCGCACGACGTGGTGGAGCTCGGCAACTGCTTCGGGCTCCGGTCCGGGCTCGGGAACCGGTTCGGGGGCCGGCTCCGGCTCGGCGACGGGGGCGCGCCGCGCGGTCGCGGCGGGCTTCGCGGGCTTCGGTGCCGGCTCGGGGGCGGGCTCCGGCGTGGGCTGGACCTCCCGGATCAGTCCCTCGCGCTCAGCCTTGCGCCGGACCCTGTCCGCCTGGGCGTCCTCGATCGAGGAGGAATGGCTCTTCACGCCGATGCCGAGCGACAGCGAGAGGTCGAGGGCCTCCTTGTTCGTGAGGCCGAGCTCTCGCGCGAGCTCGTAGACGCGGATCTTCCTAGCCAAGTTCTCGACAGCCCCTTCTCACAGCGCAGGCGACGCGCCAGACCAACGGCGCGCGGCGGCCACATCCATCCTCGCACACGACGGCGCGCGCCGTTCCCGGTGGGGTGTCCCGCGGCATCGGAAGGTCGGGCCTGAGTTCGGGCGAGCTGCCGGCGTTCGGCTACGGGGCTTCGTCCGGCGCGTCCGCCGAATCTGCCACCTCGTCGACGGTCGCCGCGACCGTGGCGTCGGTGGCGGTCTCCGCGGGCCCGGCATCGGGCTCGACCGACCCGTCGGCCGGTGACCCCGGGGTCGCAGGAACGGGCTCGGCCGCCGCCTCACCCTCCGGCGCCGGTGCCTCGGGACCCTCGGGACCGCCACCCTGGGCCCACTCGGCCATCGAGACCGGAGCTCCCCCGCCGGCGGGTTGGAAGACCATCTCTCCCGACTCGTTCCGCAGCCACTCACCCTCGGCCCAGTCGACCGGCGAGGCGCCGCTCTCCTCCTCGGCGAGCTGGGTCTCGCTCTTGATGTCGATCCGCCAGCCGGTGAGGCGGGCCGCGAGGCGGGCGTTCTGGCCCTCCTTGCCGATCGCCAGCGAGAGCTGGAAGTCGTGGACGATGACCGTCGCGGTGCCGGTCGCCTCGTCGAGGCGGACCTCCTTGACCCGGGCGGGCTGCAGGGCGCGGGCCACGAACTCGGCGGGGTCGTCGGCGTACGGCACGATGTCGACCTTCTCGCCCCGCAGTTCGTTCGTCACCATCCGGACGCGCGCGCCCCTCGCGCCGACGCAGGCACCGACGGGGTCGACGTTGGGGTCGTTCGACCACACGGCGATCTTCGTGCGGTGCCCCGGCTCACGGGCGCAGGCCTTGATCTCGACGACGCCGTTCGAGATCTCCGGGACCTCGAGGTCGAAGAGCCGCTTGATGAGCCCGGGGTGACTGCGCGAGACGACGATCTGGGCACCTTTCGAGGTCTTGCGGACCTCGACGATGTAGGCCTTGAGGCGCGCCGCGTGGTCGTAGCGCTCGTAGGGGACCTGCTCGGCCTGCGGCAGCAGCGCCTCGACCTTGCCGAGATCGAGCAGCGTGTAGCGGCTGTCGCTCTGCTGGATGATCCCCGTCACGATGTCGCCCTCGCGCCCGGCGTACTCCTCATACTTGAGGTCGCGCTCGGCCTCGCGGATGCGCTGCAGGATGACCTGCTTGGCGGCCTGGGCGGCGATGCGGCCGAAGTCGTTCGGGGTGTCGTCCCACTCCCGCACGACGTTGCCGTCCTCGTCGAGCTCCTGGCCGTAGACGCGGATCTCGCCGGAGTCCGAGTCGATCGTGACGAAGGCCTCCTCCGCGGCATCGGGCTGACGCTTGTAGGCCGCGACCAGTGCGTTGGCGAGCGCCTCGAGCAGCGTCTCGACGGCGATGCCCTTGTCGCGCGCGATCTGCTGCAGGGCGTCGAGGAACTCGAAGTTCGTCGTGCTCATGACGCCTGGCTCCCCGTCGTCGTCGAACTCGCAGGTGCACGCCCGCCCGCGAGGGCGGCGCGCCAGTCAAAGACCGTGTGGGCGCGGTCGATCGCCGGGTACGGGACCCGGTGCTCGGCGCCGGCATCGTCGTCGACCGTGATTCCGTCGGCGTCGGCGGCCCGCAGGGTGCCCTCGAACCGTCGCTCGCCCGGGGTTCCCGCGATGGTCCGGACGGCGACGCGCCCGCCGAGTGCCTTGGCGAAGTGCGCCGGGCGGCGCAGCCGACGCTCCACGCCCGGGCTCGAGACCTCGAGCTCGTACCGGCCGGAAGGCGCCAGGTCGGAGCGCTCGTCGAGCAGTGCCCCGACGAGGCGGGACACCGCCGCGAGCTCGTCGAGATCGAGGCCGCCGTCGCGCTCGACGGTCACCCGGAGGACGCCGCCGGCCAGCTCGAGGTCGACGAGGTCGTGACCACAGGATTCGACGACGGATCCGACGGCGCGTTCCAGCCTGTCGGCGGCATCCGCCGTCGACCGCTTGTCACTCGCCACGTCCGTTCTCCCTGTCGCCATCGCTCCCGAGGCCCTCGTCTGGTCCCACCGGCCACCGAACTACTCCGAAAAACAAGAACGTGGGCGCGGAGCCCACGTTCAAACAAATCCTCCGTTCGACAAACCGCAGGACAAAGTATAGCAACCGGACCGTTCCCGGAACCCGGCCGTTTGCGATCCCCCGGGGGGCATTGACACGTTCTCATCTGGCGGGAAACGCCGTGAGGCGGTAGAAGAAACGGTACGGCACCCATCGATGCTGGCGTGAGATCGGGCGGGTCCGATCGGCAACCGCGGCGGGGTCCACGGACCCCCCAACGGGGGACGCGAGATGCGGGAGGGAGCATCGATGGGCGGCGAGCCGACACAAGCCGCGTTCGACCGGGCCGGCCGCTCCCGTGATCCGGGAGCCGGCACCGGGAGCGCGGCGCCCCCGGTCACCGGCCGGGACCGGGGCGAGGGACGCCGGGCGCTCGCGGACGAGATCGTGGGGTTCGTCGCCGCCTCGCTCAGCGCCGAGATCGGTGAGCGGCCCGTCGTCTACGAGCTCACCCGGCAGGAGCTCGTCCTCGCCTCCGACAGCGGAATCCGGCTCAACCCGCCGCTCGGCGACGGCACAGTGCGGGCCGGCTGGACCCTCCCCTACGACGTGACCAGCTGCCCACCGGAGGCGGGCGACGTGGCGGAGGCGGTGGATGTCTGCCTCGTCACGGTGCCGAACGGCGGCGGCCCGACGCTGTTCGTCGATCTCGTCGCCGCCGAATGCGCCTCGGTCGTCGGTCCCGCCGACGACATCTGCCGGGTCATCGACACCACCATCCGGTCCGCCACGGCCTCCCTCACCCACCGGGCGCAGGTCCTCGTCGTCGGCGTCCTCGGGCCACCACACGCGCCCCGCGTCGCGACGCTCGCCGAGGCCTTCGGCGCACTCGCCGAGTCGACCGATCCGGTCGTCGTCTTCGTCGGCACGCCGTGCGCGGACGACGACCTCGAGCGGCTCGTCGCCGCGGTCCACCGCCACCGGGCCTCGGCCTGCGTCGTCGCCACGGCACACACCGCGGCGCGGGCGATCCTCGTCGCCGGACGACGGGAACGTTGCGTCGTGTACGTGCGCGCGCCCGAACCGCCCCGCGCTCCGGTGCCGGCGCCGACGGCCCACTTCCGCCCCGACGCCCTCCCGAGGTTTGCCGACCAGACCGCGCCGATCGAGATCGCCGTCCTCGGTCCGGTCGAGATCCGGGGCGCGGCGCTCCCCCTCGAGAGGCATCCGAGGCTCACCGAGCTCGTCGTCTACCTCGCGATGCACCCCGGGGGGGCGACGACCCCGGCCTGGGAGACCGCCCTGTGGCCCGAGCGGCGCATGCCGCCGCAGACGATCGCCAACCGGCTGAGCGAGGCGCGCCACGCCCTCGGGCTCTCGCCCGACGGCAGACCGCGCCTGCGCAAGTCCGGCGAGCGCCACCTGATCGCCGACGTCGAGACCGACTGGGAGCGCTTCAAGGCGCTCGCCGGTCAGGACGACCCCGCGGCGTGGCGCGAAGCGTTGGGGCTCGTGCGCGGCCGCCCGTTCCTGGAACTCCACCAGGGCCAGTGGACCGTCCTCGAGGGCTTCGCCGTCGAGATCGAGCACGCCATCGTCGAGTGCGCGCTCCGTCTGGGAGAGCTCGCCCTCGGCGCGGCGCGCCCCGACGACGCGATGTGGGCGGCACAACGCGCCCTGCGGGCGACGCCGTGGGACGAGCGGCTCCATCGGCTCCTCATGAGGGCCGCCGACGCGGCGGGCGACCGGGCGGGGGTCGAGGCGACGCTGCGCCACCTGGCACTCGTCCTCGAGATCGACGGTGATCCGCTGCGCGCCGTGCACCCCGAGACGGCGGCGCTCTATGCGCGCCTCTCCGCCCAGCCGGCCGAGATGAGCCCCGTCGGCTGACCGGGCGGGGATCGCGAGCGACACTCGTGCGACGGCCCGGCCGGTCGGACCACCCGCCAAAGCGGCGCCGGGAACGCCCCAACGCCGCGGACAGCACCCAGAAGTGCAGGTCATCCCCGAGGAGGCACTCCTCGCAAGGCGGCGCGGCGCGGATCACCCCGCCGGACGTTGCGCGCAACGTCACGAACTTCGTTGCACTCGGTTAGCATTTTCTGTCTGCAGCGGTTCTCCTAGACCCGGATATTTCGGGGGGAAGTGGTGTACATGCGCTCGGTTCCATCGTCTGACGTCAAGGGATTGGCGAGACGCGCCGGTTTCCTGGTCCTCGCCGCTCTCTGTGCCACCAGCATGCTGGCGGCGACCGCCTCGGCCGCTTCCGTCGCCGCGAAGAAGCCCAAGCCAAAGGGTGGCTCGTCGCTGACGAAGATCGCCAAGTCGCTGAAGGCTGAAGAGAAGGCGACCTTCAGCGTCACGTACGCATTTTCGGCCGCCGGCATGAAGGGCTCATGGACGTACGCCCACAAGCCGGGGGACTTCCGGTTCGCCTTCACGTCGAAGTCCGTATCCGTCATCGTCGTCCAGATCGGCAAGAACGTCTACGGCTGCGACGTCGTGGCCAGCCACACGTTCTGCACGAAAGAGACGTCGTCGGAGTCCTACATCGGTGAGCTCGACTACCTCGATCCGGGTGCTGTCGCCTCGAAGATCGGCGCGCTCGAAGCGGGGGCCAAGAACGTCACAAGTTTCTCGCAGAAGTTCGCTGGCCAAGAGTCAAGTTGCGTCAAGGCCAGCTACTCCGGAGAGAAGGTGACCTACTGCGTGACCTTGAAGGGCATCCTCGCCGAGGACGTGGCGAACGGAGTAGGTGTGGTGCTGACCGGCTACTCGGCACACCCGCCGGCCAGCGACTTCGCCCTCCCGAAGGGCTCGACGATCCCGTAGCCGCAAGGCGCGGACCATCGGCATAACGGAACTGCGAGAACCGGCCGGCGGGCTCCGCCGGCCGGTTCTCGCGTCCGGTCACGTACCCGCCCTCGGCGCCGCCGCCGCAGGGAATCCGGGTCGGCCCGCACGGCCCGGGGGCGGATGACCCGTCGACTCAGCTGGTGAGCCGACAACACGCGATCCGCGACCGGTTCGGCCCCGATGGACGCTCGGGGACGCCCCCAGTAGTGTCCGCAACGCCGGTCCCCCCGCCCGGATGACGAAGGAGCGAACCTTGGGCCTGCTCGACGGGAAGAAGATCCTCGTGACGGGGGTCCTCACCGAGGATTCGATCGCCTTCGCCGTCGCGCAGCTCGCCCAGCTCGAAGGCGCCGAATTGGTGCTCACTGGAGCTGGCCGCGGGATGTCGCTCACCGAGCGGATGGCGCGCCGGCTCCCCCAGCCGACCGACGTGCTCGAGCTCGACGTCACGAACCCGGATCATCCCGGGGTGGTCGCGGCCGAGGTCGCCCGGCGTTTCGGGCACCTCGACGGGATACTCCACTCGATCGGCTACGCGCCCGATCCGTGCATCGGGCGAGGAATGCTGAAGGCGGGCTGGACGGACGTGGCAACCGCGCTCGAGATCTCCGCCTACTCGCTCAAAGTCCTCGCCGAGGGTTTCCTGCCACTCATGGAGGCCGCGGGTGGCGCGTCGATCGTCGGGCTCGACTTCGACTCGACCGTCGCCTGGCCCGGCTACGACTGGATGGGCGTCGCGAAGGCGGCGCTCGAGTCACTGACTCGCTATCTCGCGCGGGACCTCGGGCCGAAGTCGATCCGCGTCAATCTCGTCGCCGCCGGCCCGATCCGCACGGTCGCGGCGAGGTCGATCCCCGGTTTCGAGCGCTTCGAGGAGGTCTGGGCGGAGCGCGCGCCGCTCGGCTGGGACATCGACCGGGACCGCGACGCCGTCGCCAAGGCGTGCGTCGCCCTGCTCTCGGACTGGTTCCCACGCACGACCGGCGAGACCGTCCACGTCGACGGCGGGTACCACGCGATCGGAGCGTGAGCCGGGCTTCGCGACCCGGACACGGCGTGACCACGGGCCGGGCGGTGATCTGGTCGAAGTAGGGTTGCGCAAGACGGCGGCGTGGCCGAGTGGCTTAGGCAAGGGCCTGCAAAGCCCTCTACCCCAGTTCGATTCTGGGCGCCGCCTCCAGCAATTTCGTGGCTAAAGTGGCAGGTCAGGGGCCATTTTTGGTTTGACCGTGAGAGACCACGAGTGACCGTCCGAAACCCCTAAACCCCCCTGTTTCGCTCCCCGCGTGCTCCCCGCACGCTCCCACGGGGAGCCGAGAGGAGGAAGTAATGGGGTTCATCGAACGACGCAACGGCCGCTACCGCGCTCGCTACCGTGACCCGCTCGGTCGCCAGCTCTCCGAAACGTTCTCGCGAAAGCTCGACGCGGAGCGGTTCTTACGAGAGGTGCAAGTCGACATCGAGCGGGGCCGCTGGCTCGACCCAAGCGGCGCACAGCTCAGCCTCCAGTCGTGGTCGAAAGAGTTCCTCTCCTTGGCGCGTCGCCTCTCGCCGACGACGCAGCAGACTTATCGCCGCGACTTGGACAAGTACATCCTCCCCCGCTTTGGCGCCTACCGGATCGGTCGGCTCCCCGCAGACGAAATAGAGAAGTGGTTGATGGACGAGATCGAAGCCGGGATCGCGTCGAGCTCGGTCCACCGCCACTACCGGACGTTCCGGCGCTTGCTCCAGGTCGCCGTGCAGAAGGAGAAGATTCTCGCCAACCCGTTCGATCGGGTGGAGCCTCCACACGTCCCGAGTCGCGAGATGGTCTTCCTCTCCTGGGAACAGGCCATCGAGCTTGCCGAAGCGCATCGTGAGAGGTTCCGCGCGCTCATCTATCTCGCGGTCGACTCGGGGATGCGCTGGAGTGAGCTCATCGGCCTCCGTCAGTCGCGACTTGACCTGCTTCATCGCAAGGTCCGCGTCACCGACCAACTCGTCCGCCTCGACACGAAGGAATGGCTACGCAAGGAGCTGAAAACCTCCGCGTCGCTGCGGTCCATCACGATCACGCCGTCCACCGCGGCGATCCTCGCCAAGCATGTGGAGCGTTTCGCAGAACCCGGACCCGACGGTCTCGTCTTCACGAACAACGCTGGGCACCCGATCATGTCGTCGAGCTTCTGGAACAACCACTTCAAGCCTGCCCAAGACAAGGCAGGCGTCTCCTGTCGCTTTCACGACCTCCGGCACACGAGCGTCGCGCTCGCCATCGCGGCAGGAGCACACCCGAAGGCAATCCAGACGCGCATGGGCCACAGCTCGATCAACGTGACGCTCGACCGTTACGGCCACCTCTTCCCCGAGCTCGACGAGGCGATCGCAGCGTCATTCGAAGAGCAGATCGCAGCGCAACACGCTGCTCGCGCAGCCAAGGTAATCCATGGCGCGTTCGCAAGCTGAGCGCTTTGCGTTGAAAAGAGTGATTTTGCAGTACGGTGTCGAGGCTTCTGGAAAGACCTGCTCCGAGTCAGTTTTAGCAAGGCGATCCTTAACCCTAGGCCCATCGTGGACCGAATGTTTCAATACTGCGTTATGTCGGGCATTAGGGAGGGAGCCGTCTAAAGGCTATTCAGAGTTTCCGCACCTGCAACAACGTCCAGACACACGCGTGAACTGCGTCAATGTTGCCTATCTCAATCGCGCCGGACCTCGAGAGATTTGCAGCCGACTCACTATTGGCCAGGCGTGCACGCATAAGTCAAATCACTTCGTCGTGGCTGCTTATTGGACTCGCCCAGAGCGGTGCTGCTTTCCTCTCAGTGAACTCGTGTTCTCCCCTGAACTAACTAACCGGTGTGTAGTGGGTCGGCACCTCAGCCTGCTACCAACATCACTGTTGGTAGCAGGTTTCTACGCTAATGAAACGAACCCAGTTTCCCCTGTTCCGCTAACTCGATACGTATTGCTCTGTCGCAACATCGAAAGTGTAGGTCGTGCCATCGCTTGCCTGCAGCGTCAGGATCCAGCCGTCTGCACTCTCAATCGTCAACGCACCATCTTGGCTAGCTGTGGGAAAGGCCCTCAATGAGACCGGGCCGGTTTGCGTTATATCATTCCGAGGACTCGCAAAGACAACAACTACACCTTGTAAATGATCGCTCCCAAAAGAACCGGCATAAGCATCGTATACAGTGGTGTCAGTTTCATTCCACCAGCCGTTGTTCGTGTCGTACATTTCACTGGAAAATGGGCCAAATAGCTCATTGCTAATCGTCCCCGCTGGGACATTTCCAGAGCTAACTGCCGGTACCTGAATAGGAACAAAGCCGCCAGTTTTTGGTGCCACGGTGTAGCCAGGTGGCTCCTGCCAGCACCCGACTGTTGAGCCTGCTTTTGCATCCGGACATATCGACGTGACGGTCGTCCCTGCCTGAGCCCTAACTGCACCCGATCCAGGCCTCATAACGACAATCACCACTATTCCCGTCGCACATATCGCCAGCATCAAAGTGGCAACAATACGCCTTCTGGTTCCTCGACTGACAAGACGCTTTTCTTCTCTCCACAAGTCCAGCCGATTCATCTCAACCTCCTCACTACTTTCAGGCGACCAAGTGCCAGCGGATGTCGGTCGACGAACCAGGTGTTCCAGGGTCGGGACAGCCACTGCAATTGAGAGCATTCCACAGCTGGTCGTAGGACGCTGTCGGGTTTTCATTGGCACCGCTGCATTGTGGGGGTTGCCCTAAATCGATGCAAGCCTGATACTCTGATACCGGGCCTTCAAAGTTCATCAGGATACCTTCATCATCTGCAGCATAGGCCGCGACCGAACCCCAATTTGTAGCATTACCCTGGTCGGCGATTTCAGGAAATGGGTAGGCAGGCGGCTCACCGTAAGCCAAGGACACCACGTCTGCCTCTGTGTAACCTCCGTCGCAGTTTGGACCGGGATAACAGCCAGCGGCATCGCCGAAGTCCCAGTAACGTACCGTCCAGTCGCTGGAATAGCCGGTGGCCCAGGACAAGGTTGGCGAAGGGCCATCCCAATCCATCTCGGCATCAATCGCTCCACGCCCTTGCGCCTGAGTGGCAATTCCCTCTGAAACGAAGTAATTCTGTTCGGCAGTCGTCGTCTCCGCCCACTCTATTCCAAAGTTATCGGCGTTAGTGGTGTTGTTGAACCAAGCTCCAGCATTGGCCATTCCCATGGCAATAAAAGCCTGGGCAGTTTCATCGAGGACGCCTGTGCCGTAATAGAAACCCCATCCGAATTCCTCGGTCGCAGCCAGTTCCGCTGCCAGACTTTCAAAGCAGCCACAGCCTCCCGGCAGGATGGTACCGTATCCGCCACTGTAATCTGGTGTGCCCCAATCAAGAATAAGCAGTGCATGCTGAGGCAGCTGTCCAGCCGCAGTGTCTTCTCCGAAGCTATAGCCTAAATTGTACAACGTCTGCTGATTTACGGTGCCCAGGTAGTAGCTATATGTTGGCAGCGGTGCAGCGGGCACCGCCGAGGCTGGTGATGCGTTCCCCGCAACCTCAAGCGTAGCGAGCAGTGGCAGGACACT
>CAWGNK010000007.1:130000-132064 GCA_963823945.1 uncultured Acidimicrobiaceae bacterium | reverse complement strand
ATTCCCCACGTCGCCGTGAGGCTAGGACCATATCATCATCTCGAATTGTCGCTCCGAGATGGCTGGCGTATGGCCTCTGAGGATTCCAGGAAACGTCACGGCCATTGGTGATCAACTGACAACGCGACCACCGTTTGACCGCTACCAGTGGGCCCACTTCATGCTTCGGAGCCGACAACCCACTGCACGCATCCTGGCCTTTCCTGCTGATTGTCCGCACCGGACGGATTGTCACTCGCCGGCCCCAGCCCACGTGGGCTGCGACACGGCCAGTACCGCCGGATACTCGGGGTTTCCAGCAAATAGCCAGCTGCTCTTTGCGGGATCACTCCCGCAAGGGGCAGGCCCTGGGCACGTTTCCAGGGTTTTCTACCTTAGGACCGTTATAGTTACGGCCGCCGTTTACCGGGGCTTAGGTTCAGAGCTTCGTCCCGAAGGACTAACCCCTCCCCGTAACCTTCCGGCACCGGGCAGGCGTCACAGCGTATACATCGTCTTAGGACTTCGCACGCTGCTGTGTTTTTATTAAACAGTCGCTTCCCACAATTTTCTGCGGCCTCATCAGGCTCCGGACGCGAAGTCCTTCACCCTACCGAGGCCCCCCTTCTCCCGAAGTTACGGGGGCATTTTGCCGAGTTCCTTAACCACAGTTCTCCCGATCGCCTTGGTATTCTCTACCTGCCCACCTGAGTCGGTTTGGGGTACGGGCACCATGTCAGCTCGCTAGAGGCTTTTCTCGGCAGCTTGGAATCGGTGACTTCGCCTGAATCGGCTTGGGATCACGTCTCAGGGTATGTGAGGCCCGGATTTGCCTAGGCCTCCCCCTACTCGTTTCCCCCAGGACAACCAACGCCTGGGCTCACTTATCCTCCTGCGTCCCCTCATCGCTTCCCTCCTCAGGGTCGGTCGGTTCGACCCGAAGGCCAGCCCCTTAGTACCCCTGATTTGAGATGGGCGCGGACACGGTGGTACTGGAATATCAACCAGTTGTGCATCGACTACGCCTCTCGGCCTCGCCTTAGCTCCCGACTGACCCTGGGCGGATTAGCCTTCCCCAGGAACCCTTGGGCTTACGGCGGAGGGGTTTCTCACCCCTCTCTCGCTACTCATGCCAGCATTCTCACTCGACCGCACTCCACGCCGGTTCACACCACCGCTTCACGGCACGGTCGACGCTCCCCTACCACTCCCGCACAAGGCGGAAATCCGCAGCTTCGGCTCTTGGCTTGAGCCCCGTTACATTGTCCGCGCAGGGCCACTCGACCAGTGAGCTATTACGCACTCTTTAAAGGATGGCTGCTTCTAAGCCAACCTACTGGCTGTTTCTGCGTCCCCACATCGTTTCCCACTTAGCCAAGAATTTGGGGCCTTAGCTGGCGGTCTGGGCTGTTTCCCTCTCGACCAACGAAGCTCATCCCCCGTGGTCTCACTGCCAGACTCTGGAGCATCGGCATTCGGAGTTTGATTGGGGTCGGTAAGCTTGTTGGCCCCCTAACCCATTCAGTGCTCTACCTCCGATGCTGAACGTCTAACGCTGCACCTAAATGCATTTCGGGGAGAACCAGCTATCACCGAGTTTGATTGGCCTTTCACCCCTTGCCACAGGTCATCCCCCATGTTTTCAACCATGGTGGGTTCGGCCCTCCACGGGGTCTTACCCCCGCTTCAGCCTGCCCATGGCAAGATCACTCGGCTTCGGGTCTACAGCATGCGACTAAACGCCCTATTCAGACTCGCTTTCGCTCCGGCTCCCCCATACGGGTTAACCTTGCCACACACCGTAACTCGCTGGCTCATTCTTCAAAAGGCACGCCATCGCGGCCGGCACAAGTGCCGACGACGCTTTGACTGTTTGTAAACCAACGGTTTCAGGTACTATTTCACTCCCCTCCCGGGGTGCTTTTCACCTTTCCCTCACGGTACTAGTTCGCTATCGGTCGCCTGTGAGTACTTAGCCTTTCGAGGTGGTCCTCGTAGATTCACACCGGCTTTCCCAGATCCGGCGCTACTCGGGAGAATCGAACGGAGGCTGCTTGCCTTTCGTGTACGGGGCTCTTACCCGCT
>CAWGNK010000007.1:0-127500 GCA_963823945.1 uncultured Acidimicrobiaceae bacterium | reverse complement strand
CCCATTTCCGAGCTGCGGGTCACCTTAGCACCCCGTTCGGGGTGTCATTCAAGCGACCAGCCGGCCCCCGAGACGTTGGGGTCGCCGGGCACGGCGAACCGCCACCGGTAGGCCGCCGCCTCGCCGGTCCGCGCGGACAGCCCGACCCGCCTGCCGCACCGGGGGTCGGCGGGCGGGGGCGTCGCGTCGTCGACGAGGGCGAGCCCACCCCCGGCTACCAGGTCCGCCCCGTCGTCGGCCCGGTCGATCCCGAGGGCCTGGCAGAGCTTGGCCGGGCCGGAGCAGAGCTCTGCGTCCGAGAAACGGCCGCCGCGGCGTCGCCGCATCGCGCCCCGCCCGCTGAGCGGCGCCAACGCCCTGATGAGGACGGCCTGGGCGACGCCGTCTGGCCCGCAGACGACGTTGGCGCAGTGGTGCATCCCGTAGGTGAAGTAGACGTAGAGATGCCCGGGCGGGCCGAACATCGTCGCGTTGCGCCGTGTCGCGCCCCGGTAGGCGTGGCTCGCGGCGTCGAGCTCCCCCCCGTAGGCCTCGGCCTCGACGATCCGCCCGGCGGCACCGTGGCCGACGAGGACCAGGTTGAGCAGCTCGGGCGCGACCTCGATCGCGTCGCGGGCGAAGAACTCCCTCGTCAGCGGCCCAGAACCGGCCACCGCTAGCGGGTCGGCCGGTCGGTCCCGTCGAGGCGCGCCCGGTCGGCCCGCAGGCGTTCGGCGAAGCGCTCGAGCTGGTCGGCAACACCGCCGCGTGCCGCGGGAGCGCCCTTCGGCCGGGCCGGCCCCGCGAGGTCGGGCTCGACCACCGGCACGGCGTTGCGCCCGAGCGCCGGCTCGGCGAGCACGAGCTCGGCGAGGGGCTTGGACTCCTCGAGCGAGCGCCGCACCAGGTCGCCGACGAGACCGTGCGCCCGGCGGAAGGGCATCCCCCGCTCGACCAGCCACTCGGCGAGGTCGACCGCGTAGAGCGCCGGATCGGCCGCCGCCTTCCTCATCGCCTCCTCGTCGAACCGGACCGTGTCGACGAGCCCGCGCACGGCGACGAGCGCCCTCGTCACCTGGTCGAAGGCGTCGAAGAGCGGCTCCTTGTCCTCCTGGAGGTCGCGGTTGTAGGCGAACGGCAGGCCCTTCAGCGTGGCGAGGAACCCGGTGAGGTGGCCGATCAGCCGGCCGGCCTTGCCGCGGGCGAGCTCGGCGACGTCGGGGTTCTTCTTCTGGGGCAGCATCGAGCTCCCCGTCGACCAGGCGTCGTCGAGCTCGTAGAAGCCGAACTCGGTCGTCGAGAAAAGGACAAACTCCTCGCCGAGGCGCGAGAGGTGGACGCCGAGGAGGGCGAGGTCGAACAGCGTCTCGGCGACGAAATCGCGGTCGGCGACGGCGTCGAGCGAATTGTCGAACCGCCCGGCGAATCCGAGCTCTGCGGCCACCCAGTCCGGGTCGAGCAGCAGCGACGAACCGGCGAGCGCGCCCGCCCCCAGCGGCGAGACGTCGAGGCGACGCCGGGTGTCGAGCAGCCGGTCGACGTCGCGGGCGAGCGCCCAGCCGTGGGCGAGCAGCTGGCCCGCCAGTGGGACGGGTTGGGCCCGCTGCAGGTGGGTGTACCCCGGCAGCACGAACCCCTCGGCGCGGACGGCCCGCTCGCGCAGCGTCTCGCCGAGGTCGACAGCCAGGTTGCCGACCTCGCCGATGCGGCGGCGCGTGTAGAGCCGCAAAGCCGTCGCGACCTGGTCGTTGCGGCTGCGCGCCGTGTGGAGCTTGGCACCGGCGTCCCCCGCCAGCTCCGTGACCCGCCGCTCGATCGCCGTATGGATGTCCTCATCGCCGGCGACGAACTCGAACCGCCCGGCCGAGAACTCGGCGCCGACGGCGTCCAGCGCGGCGAGCAGCTTCGCCGTGTCGGCCTCGTCGAGGACGCCCGTGTGCCCGAGACCGCGCACGTGGGCGATCGATCCGTCGAGGTCGTCACGCCAGAGCGCCCGGTCGAACGAGAGGCTCTCGGTGAACGCCATCATCGCCTTGGCGGGCGGCGTCCTCATCCGTCTCGACCAGAGCGCCACGGTCAGTCCTTCCCGGTGGGCGCCGCCTTCTGCCGGCTCGCCCACGTCTTGATCCCCAGACCATAGATGCGGATGTAGCCCTCGGCGTCCTCGTGGCGGAAGGCGTCGGCGGTGTCGTAGGTCGCGAGCCCGTAGTCGTACAGTCCGACCGGGCTGCGCCGGCCCGTGACGGCGACGTGGCCGCCCGGCGAGAAGCGCAGGCGCACCTCGCCGGTGACGTAACGCTGTGACGAGGCGACGAAGTCCGTGATGGCCTCCCGCAGCGGCGAGAACCACATCCCGTCGTAGACGAGCTCGGCAAAGCGCGGCTCGAGCCGCGCCTTCTCGTGGGCGAGGTCACGCTCCAGCGTCAACCCCTCGAGGTCGGCGTGGGCGAAGACGAGGGCCAGCGAGGCCGGGCACTCGTAGACCTCGCGGCTCTTGATCCCGACCCGCCGGTTCTCGACCATGTCGATCCGCCCGAACCCGGCCGAGCCGGCGATCCTGCCGATCCGGTCGATGAGCTCGACGAGCCCGAACCGCGCCCCGTCGAGCGAGACGGGCACACCCGCCTCGAACCCGACCGTCACCTCGACCGGCTCCGTCGCCGTCTCGTGGGTGAGCGAGTACATGTCCTCGACCGGTGCGACCCAGGGGTCCTCGATCGCCCCGCACTCGATCGCACGCCCCCAGAGGTTCTCGTCGATCGAGTAGATCTTCTCCCGCGTCACCTCGACGGGGATGTCGTGGGCCTCCGTGTACTCGATGGTCTGCTCGCGGGTCCACTGCCACTCGCGGGCCGGCGCGACGATCTCCAGCTCCGGCGCTAGTGCCCGCGTGCCCACCTCGAAGCGGACCTGGTCGTTGCCCTTCCCGGTGCAGCCGTGCGCGACCACCGTCGCGCCGTGGCGGCGCGCCTGGTCGACGAGGTGCCAGACGATCACGGGGCGCGAGAGCGCCGAGACGAGCGGGTAGCGACCCTCGTAGAGCGCGTTCGCCTGCAGCGCCGGCACCGCGTAGTCGGCGGCGAACTCGGCGCGGGCGTCGATGACGACCGCCTCGACCGCCCCGGCGTCGAGCGCCCGCTGGCGGATCGCCTGGAAGTCACCGCCCTGGCCGACGTCGACGGCGACGGCGATGACCTCGTAGCCGCGTTCGGCGCCGAGCCAGTGCACCGCGGCGGACGTGTCGAGTCCCCCCGAGTAGGCGAGCACCACCCGTGTTGTCACTTTGGACCTCTTCCTCCGGCTACGCCGGTTGTCGCGATGATCTGGCTACTGCCGCCCGGCGAGCCGGCCGAGCAGGCTCGCGAGGCCCGCCCCCCCGGTCGCCTCGTCGGCCACGACGAGCACGGTGTCGTCCCCCGCCACCGTGCCGACCATGCCCTCGAGCCGGGAGCGGTCGAGCGCCGAGGCGACGACGTGGGCCGATCCGGGCGGCGTGCGGACGACGACGAGGTTGGCCGACGAGGACATCTCGACGATCCACTCGCCGAGCACGCGGCGCAGGTGCTCGATGGGCGTCTGCTGGGCCTGGGGCAGCTCGGCGATGGCGTAGACGGGATGACTGATCCCGGGCATCCGCACCTTCAGCGCGCCGAGCTCCTCGAGGTCCCGCGAGATCGTCGCCTGGGTGGCCTCGATGCCCTCCGCGAGCAGCAGCTCGACGAGCTGGGCCTGGCTGGCGACGGCATTGTCGGCGAGCAGGCGCGCGAGCAGGTGCTGTCGTCGGTTCTTCGGGACGCGGCTCACGACTCATCCTTCGCGAGCAGGAACGAGAACAGACCGCGCTTGGAGTGCCGGCGATTCGCCGCCTGGGCCCACACCCGGCTCTGCGGCCCCTCGAGGACCTCGGCCGTGATCTCCTCCCCGCGGTGGGCAGGCAGGCAGTGCAGCACGATCGCCCCAGGCGAGGCCCTCGCGACGAGCGCGGCGTCGACGGTGAAGCCGGCGAAGGCGGCCCGCTTCGCCGCCGCCTCGCCCTTGTCGGCCATCGACACCCACACGTCGGTGTAGATGACGTCGGCGCCGCCGACGGCGTCGCCGGGGTCGTCGCTGACCTCGACCGTGGCGCCCGCGGCACGCGCCGCCGCGACGGACGCCGCGTCGAGGCCCCAGCCGGGCGGCGAGGCGACGGTGACCGTCGCGCCCACGGCCGCGCAGGCGGCGACGAGCGAGCGGCAGACGTTGTTGGCGTCCCCGACGAAGACGACCCTCTTGCCCTCGAGCGAGCCCAGGCACTGCCGGATCGTCAACAGGTCGCCGAGCGCCTGGGTCGGGTGCTCCACATTCGAGAGCAGGTTGACGACGGGGACCGGCATCCCCGCGGCGGCGAGCGCCTCGACCATCCGGGTGAGCGTCCGGTGGTCGGCGACGCGGGCGGCGATGAGCGCGTGGTAGCCGCCCAAGGTGCGTGCCACGTCTTCGACCGACTCGCGCACGTCGAAGCCGACCTCCTCGCCACGGATCGTCACCGGGTGCCCGCCCAGGTCGACGACGGCCATCTCGGCGGCGTTGCGCGTGCGCGCCGAGGGGAACTCGAAGACGAGGGCCGCGCCGCGCCCCGCAAGGGGGCGCCCGAGCGCGGCGCGCTCGGCGAGATCCAGCACGTCCGTGATCTCCCCCGGTGCAAGATCCGAGACCAGCAGCAGGTTGCGCGTCACCTCATCCCCTTTCGCCTGTTGGTTTCCGAGCCGATGCTCCCGCCCGACCGATCGCGACGCCAAGCAGAGCCACCGCCTCGTCGCAGTCGGACTCGGTGACGACGAACGGCGGCATGAGGCGGATGACACCGGGCACCGGCGCGTTGACGACGAGCCCGGCTGCCAGCGCCTCACCGAAGACGGCCCGCGAGTCGAGGCCGTCCTCGAGCACCGCGCCCAGCAGGAACCCCGCGCCGCGCACCCCTGCGACCCCGTCGAGCTCGGCGAGCGACCCCGCGAGGCGGCTCCCGAGCCGCGCGGCGATCCCGGGCGCGTCGATTCCGCGCAGCCGCCCGAGCGTCGCCTGCGCGACGGCCATCGCGAACGGTTGTCCCCCGAACGTCGACCCGTGGTCGCCGGGCCGGAAGGCCTTGGCGACCTCGGGACGGGCCCAGCAGGCGCCGACCGGGACGCCGTTGCCGAGAGCCTTGGCGACCGTCACGATGTCCGGCACGATCCCCTCGTGCTGAAAGGCGAACCACCGCCCCGTGCGACCGAGCCCCGTCTGGATCTCGTCGACGATCAGCAGCAGCCCGAGCTCGTCGCAGATCGCCCGCACGCTGGCGAGGTAGCCGGGCGGCGGCGGCACGACGCCGGACTCGCCGAGGATCGGCTCGAGGAGCACGGCGACGACGGCGGTGGGATCGATCGCCCGTAGCGCCTCGGGATCGCCGTACGCGACGTGGCTGAAGCCCGCCGGCAGCGGCAGGAACGCCTCGTGTTTGGCGGGCTGGCCCGTCGCGTGCAGGGTCGCGAGCGTCCGCCCGTGGAACGAGCCCAACGCCGACACGACGCCGTAGCGCCCCGGTCCGCCGTGACGCCGGGCGAGCTTGATGGCGCACTCGTTCGCCTCGGCCCCGGAGTTGGCGAAGAACACCTGACCGCCGAGTGGGGTGCCGTCGCCGATGAGGCAGTCGAGCTGTGCCGCCACGTCCTCGTTGAATTCGTTGCCGAAGATGTTCGAGACGTGAAGGAGGCGAGCCGCCTGGGCCGCGATGGCGCCGCCCACGACGGGGTCGGCGTGACCGAGCGAGGTGACCCCGAGCCCGGAGAGGAAGTCGAGGTAGACCTTCCCTGCGTCGTCGACGAGCCGGCAGCCGTGCCCAGAGACGAACCGGACGGTCGGCTCGCGGTAGGTCGGCATGAGGTGGGTCACGAAGCCACCACCATCGTGCCCACGCCCGACCCGGTGAACAGCTCGAGCAGCAGCGCGTGCTCGACCCGCCCGTCGAGGATGTGGCCGGCCTCGACGCCGTGCCGCACCGCTTTCGCGCACGCCCGCGCCTTGGGAATCATCCCCCCGACGATGGCGCCCGAGTCGACGAGCGTCTCGAGCTCGCCGGCGGTCGTTTGCGACAGCACGCTCGCGGGGTCGCCAGCATCGGAGCGCACGCCGGAGACGTCGGTGAGGAAAATGAGACGGCGCGCACCCAGCGACTCGGCGATGGCGCCGGCCACGGCGTCGGCGTTGATGTTGTAGGCCTGGCCGCTCGCGTCGGGGGCGACGGTCGCGACGACCGGGACGAGGCCCTCGGCGAGGAGGTGACGCAGGAGCACGGGGTCGACCGATTCCACGTCACCGACGAAGCCGAGCGAGGGGTCGCGCTCGACGGCGGTGATGAACCCTCCGTCCTCGCCCGAGAGACCGACGGCGACGGGGGCGTGCAAGTTGAGGGCCCCCACGATCTCGCGGTTCACCTTGCCGACGAGCACCATGCGCGCGATGTCGAGGGTCTCGGCGTCGGTGACCCGTTGCCCGTCCCGGAACTCCGGTGTCTTGCCGAGCCGCTCCATCAACGCGCCGATCTGCGGGCCCCCGCCGTGCACGACGACGGGGAGCATGCCGACGCTGCGCATGAGGACGATGTCCTGCGCGAACTGGTCGAGGATCGCGCCCTCGCCCGGGTTCCCGGCGCCGAGCGTGCTGCCGCCGAACTTCACGACCATGACGGCGCCGGCGAACCGCCTGATGTAAGGGATCGCCTCGGCGAGCGTCGCGGCCGTAAGGGCGGCGTCCCGGGCGGCACCGGCGCTCACGAGGTCCTCATGTTCTCGTCGATGTAGGCGTGGCCCAGATCGGTGGTCAGCACGCTCGCCGTGCCGCTGCCGAGCCCGAGGTCGCAGGAGATCTCGACGTCGCTCCCCCGAAGGTGCGCCACCGCGGCGACGGCGTCGTGGGCGACGCCGACGCCTGCCTCGACGACCGTCGTCGCGCCGTAGGCGACGCGCACCCGGTCCGGGTCGAACGCCGCCCCCGAGGCGCCGAGCTCCGAGACGATCCGGCCCCAGTACGGGTCGGCGCCGAAAAGGGAGACCTTGACGAGCAGGCTCCCCGCGACGGCGCGGGCGGCAAGCCGCGCGTCGGCGTCGCTCGCGGCGCCGGCGACCCGGATCTCGGCGACGCGGGTCGCACCCTCCGCGTCGGCGGCGAGCTGGTAGGCGAGGTCGGCGCAGACGTCGGCCAGGGTCGCGGTCAGCTCGGCGGGGCTCGGCGCACCGGCCTCCCCGCTCGCCAGCACGATGACGGTGTCGTTCGTCGAGGTGCAACCGTCGACGATGAGGGCGTTGAAGGTACCCTCCACGGCGCGGCCGAGCGCGGCCGAGAGCACCTCCGGTGACGCCTGCGCGTCGGTCGTGATTACGGCGAGCATCGTCGCCATGTTCGGGGCGATCATCCCGGCGCCCTTGGCCATCCCACCCACCCGGAAGGTCCCCCCGTCTCGGGTCACCTGCTTCGGGTGCGTGTCGGTCGTGAGGATCGCCGTCGCCGCCGCCGTGGCGTGGTCGGGCGAACGGCCCCGCCCCCCGACGAGGGCGGGCGCGGCGGCCTCGATGGTCTCGATCGGGAGGGCGAAACCGATAAGACCCGTCGAGCAGACGAGCACCTCCTCGACGCCGGCGCCGAGCGGGTCGGCGACGGCGGCGGCCATGCGCTCGGCGGCCACGAGTCCGGCGGCTCCGGTCGCGGCGTTGGCACAGCCGCTGTTGAGGACGACGGCGGCGGCCCGACCCCCGGTCGCCGCGAGATGGGCGCGGCTCACCACGACCGGCGCGGCGCAGGACTTGTTCGTCGTGAAGGTCGCCGCCGCCGGCACCGCACCGGACACGGCGGCGACGAGCGCGAGGTCGGCGAGACCGCCGGGCTTGATCCCGGCCGCCGCGCCGTTGGCGACGAAGCCCCGCGCCCAGGTCACGCTCACGGCGTCACCGCCGTCCGGGGCAGGCCCACAGTCTCGTCGAGGCCGAGCGCGACGTTCGCCGCCTGGATCGCCTGCCCGGCGCCGCCCTTGGTGAGGTTGTCGATCGCGACAAGGACAAGGACGTGACCGGTGCGGGCATCGGCGCGGGCGGTCAGCCGCGCCACGTTCGAGGCGTAGGTCTCCCGGGTCGAGGGCGGGTACGCCACGACCTCGACGAAGGGCTCGCCGGCGTAGCGGGCGGCGAGCGCCGCCAGCAGGTCGTCGGTCGTGACCGGCTGGGCGGGCCGCGCGTAGCAGGTGGCGAGGATGCCCCGGGTCATCGGTGCGAGGTGCGGCGTGAAGAGCACCTCGGCCCCGATTGCCTGGGCCATCTCCGGGGTGTGACGGTGGTCGAGCAACCCGTAGGCGACGAAGTTCTCGTTCACCGTGGCGTGGTGGGTCGTCGCCGACGGCTGGCGCCCGGCACCCGAGGTCCCGCTCGCTGCGTCGACGATCAGCCCGTCCGGCTCGATCACGCCTGCCGCGAGGAGAGGCTGCAGCCCGAGGGTGGCGGCCGTCACGTAGCAACCGGGCGCCGCGATGAGCCGCGCGCCGGCGAGCTCGGTGCGGTGCAGCTCCGGCAGGCCGCAGACGGCGCGCCCGAGGAGCTCAGGAGCCGTGTGGGTGAACCCGTACCAGCGCGGGTAGGCCGCGGGATCGCGCAGTCGGAAGTCGGCGCCGAGGTCGACGACCAGCCGGACCACCTCCAGGAGCGGCGGCACGACCATCTGTGATCGCCCCGACGGCACGGCGACGAAGACGACGTCGCATCCCGCGCAGGCCCCGGGATCGGTCGGCGTCGTCGTGAGGCCGGCGTACGCCCCGCCGATGCCCGGGAAGAGATCGGCGATCGCCATGCCGGCCGAGGTGTCGGCTTGCGCCGTCACGACCTCGAGATCGGGATGGGACGCGAGCAGCCGCAGAAGCTCCGCACCGAGATAGCCCGACGCCCCGATGACGGCCGCTTTCATGGCATGAACATACCGCACCTCGCATATAGATGCGAATGCTTCCCCTGCCGCGCGGACGCCAATGACCCCTGGGCGCGGGACCAGCTCGGCAGCCCGCCAGGCTCACCCCGGGCGCCCGCCCGGCGCGCGGTGGCGCGATGCTCATCGCCCGGCGCCGGGGCGGGCCGGACGGATCGGGCGCCGGCGCTGTCAGAACTCCTCTTGCCAGTCGTAGGGGCCGTCGGCGGGCGGCTCCTCGTCCTCGGGCAACGCGGCGCGGGCCTCCAGGATGAAAGCACGCACCTTGCGGGGGTCCTTGCGCGACCCTGTCTCCACGCCCGCCGAGACGTCCACCCCCCAAGGCCGGAAGCGCTGGATGGCGTCGGCGACGTTGTCGGGGTCGAGCCCGCCACCGAGGATCAGCCGGTGCGAGCGCGGCATCCGCTCGGCGAGCCGCCAGTCGAAGACCTTGCCCGGGCCGGGGGCGGGGGCGTCGACGAGGATCGCGTCGGCGCGGTATTCGGACACGTCGGCGGTCATCGCCGCGTTGGCGGCGAAGGCCTTGATGACGAGCGGCACCCGCTCGGCGACGAAGGCGACGTCCTCGCTTGACTCGTGGCCGTTCAGCTGGGCGGCACGCAGACCCGTCTGGTAGACGAGGTCGACGACGCGCTGCGCGAGGGCGTCGCAGAAGACCCCGACGGTGATGACATCGGCTGGCAGGCGTCGCGCGATGTCGCGGGCCGCGCCGATCGCGATCTGGCGCGGCGAGGGCGCGAGCACGAACCCGATCGCGTCGGCGCCCATCGCCACGGCGAGGAGGGCGTCCTCCTCGTTCGTCACCCCGCAGATCTTCACGAACACGGCGCACCCCGGGATCCCAACCGGTTCGCGAGGCTGATCGCCGCGCCACGCCTCGCCGGTTGCCGGACCATCGTCACAGCGTAACGGTGGCCGCGGCGCCAACCCGGGCACGCCGGAGGGACCCGCGACCCGGCTTGACGCGCCCGTCCGCACGGCGCGCGCCATGCTTGTCGGGTGACTGAAGAGCGCTCGCCCCGGACCGACCACGGCACGGTGGTCATCGTCGAGGACGACCACAACATCGCGGACCTCGTCGACCTGTGGCTGCGCAACGCCGGCTTCCGCGTCCTCCAGGCGGCCGAGGCCACCCGCGGCCTCGCGCTCGTCACAACCGAGCACCCGAGCCTGGTGCTCCTCGACATCGGGTTGCCCGGGCCGGTCGACGGCATCGAGCTCTGCCGGGAGATCCGCCGCACGAGCCAGGTCCCCGTCGTCTTCCTCACGGCGCGCGACGACGAGGTCGACCGCGTCCTCGGTCTCGAGCTCGGCGCCGACGACTACATCGTGAAGCCGTTCTCGCCCCGGGAGCTCGTCGCCCGGGTGCGGGCGATCCTGCGGCGCAGTGAGGGATCCCGCCGGCCGGCGGAGAGCCCGATCACCGTCGGCGGTGTCACCGTCGACACGGTGCGGCGCGAGGTGACGACCGACCAGGGTGTGGTGCCGCTCACCGCCCGGGAATTCGACCTTCTCGCCCACTTCACCCAGAACACGAGGATCGTCTTCACCCGCCGGCAACTCCTCGACTCCGTCTGGGGTTTGGGTTGGATCGGCGACGAGCGGACCGTCGACGTCCACGTACGCCAGTTGCGCCGCAAGCTCGGTGATGCGCTGCCGCTGAAGACGATCTGGGGCGTCGGCTACCGGTGCGACTGAGGCGGCGGCCCGCCGAGGCCGGTCCGCGCCACTGGCCGATGGGGGTGCGCATCACCCTCGCCTTCGTCGCCGTGCTCGCCCTCGCGCTCACCCTCGCCGGCGGGGTGAGCCTCTACCTCGTCCGCCACGCCGCCGCCGACGACACGAGACGCCTCGTCCTGCAACAGACCTACGACCTCGCGCACCGCGAGCAGGCGATCTACCGCAACGACAAGGACGCCTCGCGGATCATCGCCGCGGCCCTCCCGCTCGTCGCCTCGGTCGCCGGGATCAAGCAGGCGGCGATCGTCACCACCTCGGCGAAGGGCACCTTCGTCAGTGCCGTGCCCAAGCTCGACTTCTCGGCCCGTTCGCTCGACTGCCGGGCGCTGTCCGAGGGGCGGGCGACCTCGGGCATCGACCGCGGACTCGCCTTCGCGGCGGTGCCGCTCATCTCGGCCGCCGGCGTCCATCTCTCGTTCCTCCTCGCCCGGACGGTCTCACCCTCGGGCGCGAGCGTCTGGTACTTCGTCCTCGCCGGCGGCATCTCGCTGCTCGTCGCGGCGGCGGCCGCGGCGGTCATCTCGCGGCGCGTCGCGCGCCGCGTCGTGGCGGCCGCGGGTGCCGCGGAGCGCATCGCCGGCGGCGACCTCTCGACCCGCCTCGAAGCCGACAGCCACGACTACGCCGAGCTCGCGACCCTCTCCGCGTCGCTCAACCAGATGGCGGAGCACCTGGAGGACCTGCGCGACCTCGACCGGCAGTTCCTCCTCTCGGTGTCGCACGACCTGCGCACGCCGCTCACCTCGATCCGCGGCTACGCCGAGGCGATCGCCGAGGGCGTGACGCCGGACACCGCCCGGGCCGCCTCGATCGTCGTCGCCGAGGCGGTCCGGCTCGAACGCCTGATCGGCGACCTCCTCGACCTCGCGCGCCTGGGTGCCCACCAGTTCTCGCTGCACACCGCGCGCCTCGACGCCGGCCAGGTGGTCGCCGAAGCGGCCGGTGCCCTGCGCTACCAGTTCGACGCCGCCGGGGTCGGGCTCCGGGTCTCGGCCGTCGAGGGCGCCTTCGTCGAGGCCGACCCCGACCGGCTCGCCCAGATCGTCGCCAACCTCGTGGAGAACGCGCTCAAGTTCGCGGCGGCGAGCGTCGCCGTCTCGTGCGAGCTCGGCCCGAGGGCGGTCACCGTCACCGTCACCGACGACGGCCCCGGGATCGATCCCGCCGACCTGGGACACGTCTTCGAACGCCACTTCAGCTCGAGCCGCTTCCCCGCCCGTGCCGCCGGGAGCGGGCTCGGCCTCGCGATCGTCGCCGAGCTCGTGGCGGCGATGCACGGCGGGCTCGAGGTCACCTCGCCCGCCGGAGCCGGCCGCGGGACGTGCATCACCGTCTCGCTCGGCCGCGCCGACTAGGCCCGCGACGCCCCCTGGCCGGGCCACAGCGGCAGCTCGGTGGCCATCGCCCCGCAGGGCGAGCCGTCGTGGACGATCTCCACCGGCGCCGGCGTCGCGGTCCCCCGCCGCAGGTAGCCGAGGGCGACTGATCCCCCGGTGCGCGGCGAGTACGCCACGCTCGTCACCGAACCGACGACCCCGCCCGCGACGACGACGGTGTCGCCGGCGGCGGGCGTGCCAAAGGCGACGGTGAAGCCGACGAGGCGCCGCGCGACGCGGTTGCCCCGCGCGTCGAGGCGCGCGACGAGCTCCTGGCCCGTGTAGCAGCCCTTCGTCAGGCTGACGGCGCGGGGAACCAGTCCCGCCTCCTGGGGGATCGTCTTGGCGGTGAGCTCGCGCCCCATGACGGGCACGCCCGCCTCGATCCGCGCCGCCTCGTAGCCGGCGGGGTCCCCGAGGGCCACGCCGGCGGGATTCGCCACCGCCGGGGCGACGAGGTCACAGCCCGAGAATCCCGGGTCGTCGACCTCGAGCGAGATCTCGGCGTCGACCTCCGAGGCGGCCGGCCGTGCCGCGGGGCCGCGCAGCAACAGCGCCCGCCACGAGACGAGCTCGAGGTCGGCGGCCACCCGCAGCTTGTAGCGGCGAAGCCGCTCGAGCATCGCTTCGCCGAGACCGCCATCGACGACGATGCACACCGTCTCGTCGCCGGTGCGGGCGACCCGGCCGTAGCCGTCGAGCTTGCCCTGCGGCGAGAGCACGAGGGTCTCGGCGCTGTCGCCGGGCGCCAGTGTGCCCAGATCCTGGGAAACCTGCCCCTGCAGGTAGCTGAGGGCGTCGGGGCCGGTGACGCGGACCACGTCGGCGGCCACGATGAGCCCGACCACGCCCTCGTGGAGAGCGGCGTAGGTCCTGGCGGCACTCAGGCGGCCCACAGGGGTCTCGGCTTCAGACCTCGAGGCGGCGCAGGAAGCAGGTGCGCGCGCCGGTGTGGCAGGCGCCCGAGCCCTCCTGGTCGACCTCGACGACGAGCGCGTCGCCGTCGCAGTCGACGAGCACGCCGCGCACCCACTGCCGGTTGCCCGAGGTCTCGCCCTTCGGCCACAGCTCACGGCGGGACCGGGAGTAGAACCACGTCCTTTTCGTCTCGAGCGTGCGCCGCAGCGACTCGGCGTTCATGTACGCGACCATCAGGACCTCGTGGGAGGTCGCGTCCTGGACGACCGCCGGGACGAGCCCGTCGGGCCCGAAGGCCACGATGTCGAACCCCGCCGGCTCGGCCTCCGGCCGGGGGCCGGTGGCGTCCCCCGCCGCCCGCCCGTTCACAGGTACAGGCCGGTCCCGCCGTCGAGGCGTTCGGTCGCGAGCGCCTGGACGTCGCGCTCGCGCAGGATGAGGTAGTCCTCGCCCTGCACCTCGACCTCGAAGCAGTCCTCCCGGTTGAAAAGCACCTTGTCGCCGACCTTGACCGTGCGCACGTTCGGCCCCGTCGCCGCCACCTCGGCCCAGGTGAGCCGCTTCGTCAGCTGCGCCGTGGCGGGGATGAGGATGCCGGCGCGGCTGCGCCGCTCGCCCTCGGGGTCCGGCACCTGGACGAGGACGCGGTCGTTCACCATCGTGATCGGCTGCTTCACCCCGCCCGGCGACTTGTCGCCGCGACGGGACACGGGAGCGACGGCCATGGCTACGACGGTAGTGCGCGATTCCCCGTACCGGTCGGGCCTAGCCTCCGGGCGGCCGGACGACGACGCCGTGCGCCGCGAGGTAGCGCTTCGCCTCGGCGATCGTCGTCGCCTCGTAGTGGAACACCGACGCCGCGAGCACGCCGTCGGCCCCGGCGGCGGCCCCCTCCACGAGGTGCCCGAGGTTGCCGACCCCGCCCGAGGCGATGACCGGGATGCCGACCCTCGCCGCCACCAGCCCGGTGAGCTCGGCGTCGTAGCCGGACTCCGTGCCGTCGCGGTCCATCGAGGTGAGCAGGATCTCACCGGCGCCGAGCCGTTCCGCCTCGGCCGCCCAACCGACGGCGTCGAGACCCGTGGGGTGGCGACCGCCGTGCGAGTAGACCTCGTAGCCCGCCTCACGCCGGCGGGCGTCGATCGCCACGACGACGCACTGGTTGCCGAACGTCGCCGCGATCTCGCTGATGAGACCGGGGCGGGCGATGGCGGCGGAGTTGACGGCGACCTTGTCCGCCCCGGCGCGCAGGATCTGCCGGGCGTCGTCCAGGCTGCGGATCCCGCCGCCGACGGTGAGCGGGATGAAGACCACCTCGGCCGTGCGCTGAACGACGTCGATGAGGATGGCGCGCTCGTCTGACGACGCCGTGATGTCCAAAAAGATCAGCTCGTCGGCGCCCGCGGCGTCGTACCGGCGGGCGAGCTCGACGGGGTCGCCGGCGTCACGCAGGCCGACGAAGTTCACGCCTTTCACGACGCGACCGTGGTCGACGTCGAGACAGGGGATGATCCTCAGGCTTCGCATGCCGCGACGGCGTCGGCGACGGCGAGCTCGCCCGAGGCGAACGCCCGCCCGACGATCACGCCCGTGAGCCCGCGCTCGAGGACGCGCAGCCCGGCGAGCGCCACGAGGTCGCCAACGCTCGCCACGCCGCCGGCCGCGACGACCGGGAAGTGCGTCGCGCCGAGCACGTAGCGGCAACCGTCGAGGTCTGGTCCCTCGAGGGTGCCGTCACGGGTGATGTCGGTGACGACGACGCCCGCCAGCGGCAGCCCTTCGAGACCGCGCAGCGCGGCGCCGAGATCCACCCCGGTCGACTCCTCCCAGCCCCGCACCGCGAGCTCCCGCACCATCCGGTCCCCCACCGTGGTGCGCCGGTGGTCGAGCCCGGCGAACACCCGGCCCGGGTAGCGCGTGGCGAGACGGCGGAGGAACTCGGGGTCCTCGATGCCGGCCGTGCCGACGACGACATGGCCGACGCCGGAGGCGAAGAGCGCGTCAGCCGTCTCGATCGTGCGCACCCCGCCGCCGAACTCCACCGGGACCTGGACCTGGCGGATGAGCTCGCGCACGATCTCCCCGTTCTCCGGGCGGCCGGTGCGCGCCGCGTCGAGGTCGACGAGGTGCAGGTGGCTCGCGCCGTCCGCCACGTAGGCGAGGGCCCGCTCGATCGGGTCGCCGTAGACGGTCTCCTGGGAGAACTCGCCCCGCACGAGCCGCACAGCCTGGCCGCCGCGAATATCGATCGAAGGGATGCATTCCATCCCGGTCACCCCCGCCTAGGTTCGCACAGTGGGGACGGCGCCGCAGCGCGCCGCGAATGCGGCGAGGACGGCGAGCCCCGATTCTCCTGACTTTTCTGGGTGGAACTGGGTCCCGAAGCAGTTGTCCCGCTCCACCATCGCGGTCACGGCGCCGCCGTAATCACAGGTCGCGACGACCGCCGCGCGGCTCGGGCCGGTGGGCACGGGCGCGTAGGAGTGGACGAAGTAGAACCAGGGGTGCTCCTCGAGCCCGGCGAGCAGCGCGGAGTCGCGGCCCGGCACCCGGTCGAGGGCGTTCCACTGCATCTGCGGCAACTTCTCTGCGCCGGCGAGGCGCGCCACCGTGCCGTCGAAGATCCCGAGCCCGGCGACCCCCGGGCTCTCCTCGGAGTCGCCGAAGAGCAGCTGGAACCCGACGCAGACGCCGAGCATCGGCGTGCCCGCCGCGACGGCGTCGAGGACCGCGCGGTCGAGCCCGGACTCCCGCAACGCCGCCGCACAGGCGCCGAAGTTGCCGACCCCCGGGAGCACGACCCCGGCGGCCCCCACCGCCTCGGCGGCCGACGTGACGAGCTGGGCGTCGGCCCCGACGTGGAGGAGCGCCTTCTGGGCCGAGCGCAGGTTGCCGATCCCGTAGTCGAGGACCGCGATCACGGCCTAGAGGACCCCCTTGGTGGAGGGCACCGCGTCGCCCTCGAGGCGCTTCGCGTCGCGCAGCGCCCGGGCGACCGCCTTGAACGAGGCCTCCAGTACGTGGTGCGTGTTCTTGCCGTGGCGCAGGGCGACGTGCAGCGTCACAGCCGAGGTGGTGACGAGGGCGCGCCAGAACTCCTCGGCGAGCTGCGGGTCGAAAGGCGGCGAGCCGAGCCCCGGCGTGTCCGGCGCGAAGTCGATCTCGTAGCTGAGGTACGCCCGTCCCGAGACGTCGAGCGCCGCCTCGACGAGCGCCTCGTCGAGCGGGACCGCGACCGAGGCGAAGCGGCGGATGCCCGTCTTGTCGCCGAACGCCTCCGCCAGGGCCTCACCGAGCACGATCCCGGTGTCCTCGACGGTGTGGTGGGCGTCGACCTCGAGGTCGCCCGTCGCCCGCACGACGAGGTCCAGCCCGGCGTGCGTGCCGAGCTGGCTGAGCATGTGGTCGAAAAACGGCAGCCCCGTCGTCACCTCGACCCGGCCGGCGCCGTCGAGGTCGACCTCCACGAGGATCTCGCTCTCTTTCGTCTTGCGGTGCCGCGTGGCGCGCCGAGCCGGGGCCATCACGGCGGGGACACCCGTCGCCGCCATGGTGACAGCCTCGCGCTTTCCCGGCCCTTGGCGGCGGCTCACCGGTCTCAGCGGATCACCTGGGCGAGGGCGGCGAGGAAGGCGTCGTTCTCGGCGGCGGTGCCGACCGTCACCCGAAGGTGGCCGCCGAGGCGCGGCCAGCCCGAGAGGTCGCGCACGAGCACGGAGCGCTGCACGAGATCCTCCCAGACGCGGTGGGCGTCATGATCGCCCGTCGAGAACAGGATGAAGTTCGCTTCCGACGGGATGGCGGTGAAACCGAGGGCCCCGAGGCCCGCGAGCAGGCGGTCTCGCTCGGCGACGATGCGGGCGACGCGCCCGTCCATCTCCGCGGTGAACCCCAGCGCGACGATCCCCGCCGCCTGCTTCACGGCGTCGAGGTGATACGGGAGCGTCGCCGAGAAGAGCGCTTCGACCACGTCGGGCGCGCCGAGCGCGTAGCCGAGGCGGAGGGCGGCGAGCGACCAGGTCTTCGAGAACGTGCGCAGCACCACGAGGTTCGGATGGGTGGCGACGAGGCCGAGCGCCGAGGAGCGGGCGAACTGGACGTAGGCCTCGTCGACGACGACGAGCCCGGGCGCGGCGGCGAGGACCGCCTCGATCGTCGAGAGCGGCTCGACGAGACCCGTCGGGTTGTTCGGCGAGCACAAAAAGACGACGGCGGGCCCGGCGTCACCGTGCGCCGCCACCGTCTCGAGCACCCGCTCGAGCGCGGCGGCAGTGATGAGGTAGCCGTCGTCTCGTTCCCCCGTGACGACGGCGGTCGAGGTGAGCCGGGCGATGTGGGAGTGCAGCGCGTAGGTCGGCTCGAAGAGCGCGCAGCTCCGCCCCGGTCCGCCGTAGGCGAGGAGGAGCGACTGGATCACCTCGTTCGAGCCGTTGGCGCAGAAGACCTGCTCGGGGGTGAGACCGTGCTGGGCGGCGATGGCGGCGCGCAGGGCGCCCGCCCGCCGGTCGGGGTAGCGGTTGAGGGCGATGTCCCCGACGGCCCGCCGGAGGGCGGCGACGAACTCGGGGGGCGGGGGCTCGGGGGCCTCGTTCGTGTTGAGGCGCACTGCCACGTCGACCTGCGGGGAGTGGTAGCCGGACCACAGCACCCCGCCGGGGCGCGGTCCGAGGCCGGGAGGCTCTGCTTCCGCCGGTGTCACCGGTCGCTCCAGGTCGGCCGGCCGGCGCGCAGCCGCGCCGACTCAGCGTGCGCGGGGAGCCCCTCGGCGTCGGCGAGCGCGGCGACGTCGCCGGCCACGCGCCCCGCCGCCGCCTCGCTGAAGGAGATGACGTGCGAGCGCCGCAGGAAGTCCTCCGTGCCAAGCACCGAGGAGAAGCGCGCCGTACCGAACGTCGGCAGCACGTGGCTGGGGCCGGCCAGGTAGTCACCGAACGACGCCGGCGCGTACGCCCCCAAGAAGACCGCCCCGGCGTGCCGCACGAGCGGCACGAGCTCCCCGGGCTCGGCAACCATCAGCTCGAGGTGCTCCGGGGCGATGGCGTTGACGACCGCCATCGCGTGCTCCGGCCCGTCGACGAGCACGGCGTAGCCCCCGGACTCGAGTGCCGCCCGGGTCTCGTCGCGGCGCGGCGAGGCCGCGACCAGGCGGCGGACCGCCTCGTCGACGGCGGCGGCGACGGCGGCGGACCACGTGACGAGCCAGGCGAACCCGTCCGGGCCGTGTTCGGCCTGCACGATGACGTCGATCGCGGCCCACTCCACGGGGGCGGACTCGTCGGCGACGACGACGACCTCCGAAGGGCCGGCGAAGGCGGCCGGCACGCCGACCGTACCCCGCACCTCGCGCTCGGCGATCGAGACCCACTTCGAGCCCGGTCCCACGACGACGTCGACCTTGCGGATCGACTCGGTCCCGTAGGCGAGCGCGCCGATCGCCTGGGCGCCGCCGACCCGGTAGACCTCGTCGACCCCGGCGATCGCCGCCGCGGCGAGGATGGCCGCGGGCACCGAGCCGTCGGGACCCGGCGGCGCGCAGCAGGCGATCGAGCCGACGCCGGCGACACGCGCCGGGATCGCCGTCATCAGCACGCTGGAGGGGTAGGTCGCCCGCCCCCCGGGCGCGTAGACGCCGACGCGGTCGACCGGGATCAGCAGGTCGGTGATCTCGATCCCGTCGCCGACAAAGGTCTTCGGCTGGGCGAGGCCGTGCCGGTGGAAGGCCTCGATGGACCCCGCCGCGGCGCGCAACGAGGCGGCGAGGCCCGCGCCGACCCTGGCGGGGGCGCCGGCGACCTCCGAGGCGGGCACCCGCAGCTCGCCGAGCTCGATCCCGTCGAAACGCCGCGTCAGCTCGCGCAGCGCCTTGTCGCCGTCCGCGCGCACGGCGGCGAGGATGGCCCGCACGGCGGCGACGGGCTCGTCGCCCGCCTGGTCCGGGCGGGGCAGGTCCGCCGGCACGCCGGGCGACGTCCCGCGCAGGTCGAGCGTGGTGAGCACGACGCCGAGCGTAGCGAACGACCGGTCCAACCCCCGGTGAAGGCGGTAAGGATAGGGGGATGCCGGTCGACTACTCGGAGCTCGCCTCGATGGCGGAATCGATCGACGCGCTCGCGCGCCGCGTCGGGAAGATCGGCGACGCCGCCAAGGCGCAGAAAGACGACGACACCGCCGCCGAGCTGTACGCCGTCGAGCGCGCCCTCGCCGGCGCGACGCGGAGGCTCTCCCGCCTGCTGCGCGCCTCGCGTCGCTGACCCCGGCCCGGCCGGGTCCGTTCGAGAGGGCCCTGCGGGATCAGTCCTTCGCCCTCCGGGTCGGGCGCGAGGGCGGAGCCACGGAACCGACACCGGCTCGCGGACAGACGTCGGCGAGTTGGCAGGCGTCACAGCGCGGCCTGCGAGCGTCACAGACGTTGCGCCCGTGGAGGATCAGCCGCACGCTCAGCGCGCCCCACTCCTCGGGCGGGACGAGCGCACACAGATCGCCCTCCACGACGACCGGGTCCCCGGCAGCGCTCAGCCCGAGACGACGTGCGAGCCGGCCGACGTGGGTGTCGACCGGCAGTCCGGGCAGCCCGAAGGCGACGGAGAGCACGACGTTCGCCGTCTTGCGCCCGACGCCGGGCAGCGTCACGAGCTCGTCGATCGTCCGGGGCACCGCGCCGTCGAACCGTTCGACGAGCGCCTGGGCCATGCCCGTCAGGCTGCGCGCCTTGGCGTGGAAAAAGCCTGTCGGGCGGATGAAGCCCTCGAGCTCGTCGAGGCCCGCGCCGGCGAGATCCTCGGGGGCGGGAAACGCGGCGAACAGCGCCGGGGTGACGGTGTTCACCCGCGCGTCGGTCGTCTGGGCCGAGAGGATCGTCGCCACGAGGAGCTGGAACGCCCCGTCGTGCGTGAGCGCGCACAGCTGCGCGGCGTCGCCCGGGTACTGCACGGCAAGGCGCTGCGCGACGACCCGGGCCCGGCTCTTGATGCTGTCGCGTCTGGCCACCGCGGTCGATCGTAGTGAGGCCGTCCGCCCCCCAACTTCGGCGCCCGTGGGCCGGTACCCTCGGAGGGTGGGCCGGATCGAGGCGGTACGGCGGAACGGCACCGAGGATGCGGCGGCGATCGCCGCGCTCGTCTCCTCGGCCGCGGAGGCCCGTGGCCACCTGCCCATCGACGCCGACACGTGGCGCGAGCTCGTGGCCGAACGGCCATCCGGCCGCGCCGCCTTTCTCGTGCGCGCCCCCGGTGCGACCGCGGTCGTCGGCTACGCGCAGCTCGACGGTGCACCCGACGCCTGGCGGCTCGCGTACGTGCTCGACCCCGAAGCCGAGGACGGTCTCGCGATCGGACGTGAGCTCTGCCGGGCGGCACTCGGCGTCGTCGCCGCCAATGGCGGCGGCCCCGTCCGCTGCTGGGTCCCGCTGCCTTCGGCGACGGACGACGAAATCGCCACCGCGGTCGGCATGGACCGCGAGCGCGACCTCCACCAGATGCGGCGCCCGCTGCCGGTCGAGCCGGACCCGTCGCCGCCGATCGCGACCCGCGCCTTCCGGGTCGGCCTCGACGAGCCGGCCCTGCTCGCGCTCAACAACCGCGCCTTCGCCGGGCATCCCGAGCAGGGGGCATGGAGCACCGGGACGCTCCTCAAGGCCGAGCGCGAGTCCTGGTTCGACCCCGGGGGCCTCCTCGTTCACGAAAGCGACGGAGTGATGCTCGCCTTCTGCTGGACCAAGGTCCACCTCGGCGAGCCGCCCGTCGGCGAGATCTGGGTGCTCGGCGTCGAGCCGGACGCGCAGCACCGCGGCATCGGCGAGGCGATGCTGCGGGCGGGCCTCGTCTCGCTCCAGTCGAGGGGCCTCAGGACCGCGATGCTCTACGTCGACGCCGGGAACCTGCGGGCCGTCAAGCTCTACCGCGACGCCGGCTTCGGCGTCGACCACGACGACCGGGCCTATCTCGTCCGGATCGAGCCGGCGCGGTGAGCCGCTACGACCTCGACCGCGACGGGATCGGCGCGCTCCTTGCCGACCTGCCCCGTTTCCGGACGGGCCAGCTGTGGGAGGGCCTCTACTCGCAGCTCGCGGAACCGGCCGAGCTACAGGTTCTCCCGGCCTCGCTGCGCCAGCGGCTCGCGGCCGAGCCCGCCCTCGCCCCGGCGCTCGGCGTCGAGCGCGAACTCTCCGCCGACGCCGGGACGACCATCAAGTGGCTCCTCTCGCTCGCCGGCGGCGGGCGGATCGAGGCGGTGCTGATGCACCACCCGCGCCACTCGACGGTCTGTGTCTCGTCGCAGGCCGGGTGCGCGATGGCCTGCACGTTCTGCGCGACCGGCGACGCGGGCTTCACCCGGCAACTGTCGACCGGCGAGATCGTCGAGCAGGTCGTGCTGGCGGCGCGCGCCGCGCAGCGTGCGGCGCGGCGGCTCGACCACGTCGTGTTCATGGGGATGGGCGAGCCGTTCGCCAACTTCGACAACGTCTGGCGGGCCGTCGAGCGGATCACCGACGACCTCGGCATCGCCGCGCGCCACGTCACGCTCTCGACCGTCGGGGTCGTCCCCGGGATCCGACGCCTGGCGGCGTCGCCACGCCAGGTCAACCTCGCCGTCTCGCTGCACGCCGCCAACGATGCGCTACGCGACCAGCTCGTGCCCCTGAACCGGCGGTACCCGCTCGGAGAGCTCCTCGGGGCCTGCGCCGACTACGTCGCGGCGACCCACCGCCGGATCTCCTTCGAGTGGGCGCTCATCGCCGGGGTGAACGACTCCGACGGCGACGCCGACGAGCTCGCGACCCTCGCCGCCAGGGTGCGCGCCCACGTCAACCTGATCCCGCTCAACCCGACCCCCGGCGGGACGGTGCGCGGCCTGGCCGGCTCGCCACGGACCCGCGTTCTCGCCTTCCAGGCCCGCCTCGGCCGACGCGGCGTCAACGCCACCGTCCGCCGGACGCGGGGCCGCGCGATCGCCGCCGCCTGCGGCCAGCTCGCCGCCGCGCCGACGCCCTAGCGCAGGTCCGCACGGCGTACCCACAGGTTCGGCGGTTACGCTCGTCCCACCGCCAAGTGAAGGGACCTCCCGTTGCGTCGCACCGTGGCTGTCGTCGTCCTCGTCGTCCTCCTCGTCGCCGGCGCGACCATCGGCATCGTCGTCGGCATCGACCACGGCAGCCCGACCGCGCGCGGCCCGCTGCCGGCCGTCTCGAAGGCCTTCGGCCACACGCCGGTGATCACCTTCCCGTCGAACGCGCCACCGAAGAAGCTCACGGTGAAGGTCCTCCACGAGGGGACCGGGCCCGTCGTCGCCCGCGGCGATCTCGTCGTCGCGAACTACGTCGGCCAGATCTGGCAGGGCGCAGTCTTCGACACGACGTTCGACGCGCGGGTCCCGGACGCCTTCCAGATCGGCGAGAAGCGGGTCATGGCCGGCTGGGACAAGACCCTCGTCGGCATGAGGGTCGGCACCCGAGTGCTTCTCGTCGTCCCACCCGCCGACGGCTACGGCAAGAACGGCGTCTCGACGGAAGGGATCACGGGGAAGACCACGATCATCTTCGTGATGGACATCCTCGGCACCTACGGTCCTGGCGACGTCGGTGACGCCCACGCGGTGGTGCTGCGGCACGGGGCGGACGGCGTGCACGTCTCCGGGGCGCCCGGCGAGAAGCCCACGATCACCTTCGCCAAGAAGGTGGCCGCGCCGAAGACGACGTTGACCGTCATGCTCGCCGAGGGAGACGGCCCGCCGCTGGAGCCCGGCTTCGTCGTCGTCCAAGGCGTCGAGCAAGCCTGGGACGGCGGTGTCATCGACTCGACCTGGACGAACAAGACCCCGGCCGCCGCGCCGGTCGGGATCCCGCACGATTCGAGCCTGCTCGACTCGCTGGTCGGCACGCCGCTCGGCAGCCGGGTGCTCATCATCTCCCCGCAGAAGACGAACGAGACCTCGGCGGAGGTGGGCGTCATCGACCTCGTCGCCGAACCGAAGGGCACGACCGCCCAGTCGAGGTGACTCCCACGGGGACCACCGGCCGGGATGTGGGGCCCCGCCGATGACGGCGACACGAGCCAGACCGCCGGTCGCGACCCGTCGCTGACAGGCTGACCGCGCGAACCGACCCGGCGCACGACCCGCGGCCGGGGCGCCACCGCCGGCCATTCCTTCCGGATCTGCTGACAGACTGGGGTGATGGTGAACCGAGTTCGGACCAGGCGTCGCTGGTTCCCCGTCCACCAGCCCCAGACGCTGCAGATCGCGGCCCTGCTCCTGTACTGGAACGCCTTCCTCGGCGTCGCCTCCGGCCTGCTGGTCGGCGGGGCGGGGCGCTACGCGCTCGCACTCGGGGCCGCCGAGGCCGCCGGCGCCTTCGGGATCGCCAACGAACGCCGCTGGGGCTACGCGGTGGCGTTGCTGGCCGCGATCATCCCCCTCGTCCTCCTCGTCGTCGTCGCGGGATTCCTCGGCGCCGGGATCCTCTACCTGCTCTTCCAGATCGCGCTCGTCGCGCTCCTCGTCCACCCGCAAAGCCGCGACTACTACAGGCTCTGGTACCGCTGACGTCCGGCCCGCACAACGACGAGGGATCCACCCGGCGGGACGCGCCCGCGCCGGGCGACGGGACACTGCCCCGCGGCCCTGAGAAGGCGGCCGCCGTCGAGGCGATGTTCGACCGCATCGCCTCGCGCTACGACCTCATGAATCGGCTGATCTCGCTCGGCCTGGACCGCACCTGGCGGCGCCGTGCCGTCGCGGCGCTCGGACTCGCGCCGCCGTCGGTCGTCGTCGATCTCGCGTGCGGGACCGGCGACCTGTGCCGCGAGCTGACGAGAGCCGGCCACCGCGGCGTCGGTGTCGATTTCGCGGCGAACATGCTCGCCGCGGCGAGGGCCGGCACCGTGCCGCTCGTCCGGGCCGACGGGGCGATGCTGCCGATCGCGACCGCGACCGTCGACGGCCTTGTCTGCGGGTTCGCGCTGCGGAACTTCGCCGATCTCGCCGCCGTGCTCGCCGAGGCCGGGCGCGTCGTGCGCCCCGGGGGCCGGATCTCGCTCCTCGAGGTCGACGAGCCGCGCTCGCGGATTGTCGGCCTCGGACACCGGGTCTGGTTCCGCGGGGTGGTCCCCCGCCTCGGCGCCCTGTTCTCCGACGCCGACGCCTACCGCTACCTGCCCCGCTCGGTGGCCTACCTGCCCTCGCCGGGCGAGATGGCAACCCTCGTCGAGGGTGCCGGCTTCGTGGCGGTACAGCGGATCCCGCTTCACGGCGGGATCGCCCAGATCATCACGGCGTCCCGCGACGGCGTCCGGCCGCCCGCCCCGCGGCCCAGCACCGCTCCGTCCGGCGGGGGAGGCGTGTGACCGCCGGGGCCAGGCTCGTGACCCCCGACGGGGCCGAGCTGGATCCGGGCGCGCTCAGCTGGCGCACGGCTCGCCTCGAACCCGAGCGTGTCGAGCGCGCGCGGCGCCACGCCTTCCGCGAGGGGCGCGTGATCGAACGCGACGGCGCCGCCGTCCTCACCTGGGGCGTCGCCGCCCGCCTCGAGTTCCCTGCCGGCGCGGCCGGGCCGGCGGCGCCTCGGTCCGCCCACCAGCTGCTCGCCGCCATCCCGGGGAGCTCCCGCGACGACGCGGTCTGCCCCGGGCCCCTCGCTCTGGGTGCCCTCCCTTTCGACTCCAGGGCCCCGAGCAGCCTCGTCATCCCCCGCCTCGCCGTCGTCGCCACCCCGGACGCCGTCGTGGCCGTCGCCGTCGGAGGGCACCGCGAGCTCGCCGATCCCGGGGAACTCGGGCTCGTCTGCGACCTGCCGGGCGACGCCGGCCAGGGCGAGCCCGCCCCGGACCGCTTCCGGGTCGACTCGGTCCGTCCCCACGCGGACTTCCTCGCCCGGGTCGGCGCGGCACGTGACGCGATCCGTCGCGGCGAGCTCGACAAGGTCGTCCTCGTCCGCGAGGTCGGCCTCGCCGCCAACCGGGACTTCCGCCAGCACGACCTCCTCGAACGCCTCCGGGCCCTCCACCCGTCGTGCGCCGCTTTCGCCATCGACGGATTCGTCGGCGCGAGCCCGGAGCTCCTCGTGCGGCGCCGCGGCCTCGAGATCACCTCGCGCCCGCTCGCCGGCACCGTCGCCCGGAGCGGAGACCGCCGGGAGGACGCCCGCCTCGCCGCCGGGCTGCTCGCCTCGCCCAAGGACCGGCTCGAGCACCGCTACGTCGTCGACGCCGTCACCGCCGCCTTCGCGGGCCACGCCGACGACCTCGTCGTCCCCGACTCCCCGGAGCTCCTCGAGCTGCGCAACGTCACCCACCTCGCGACACCGGTGTCCGCGACCCTGCGCGGGGCGACGCCCGGGGGGTGCCTGCCGAGCGCGCTCGAGCTCGCCGTCGAGCTCCACCCGACCCCCGCCGTCGGGGGCACGCCGCGCGGGGCGGCCCTCGAGTACCTCGCCAGGTTCGAGCAGCTCGACCGGGGACTGTTCGCCGGCCCGGTCGGCTGGGTCGACGCCTCGGGCGACGGGGAATGGTGGATCGGGATCCGGGCCGCGCTCGTCGACGGCAGGGCGGCGCGCCTTTTCGCCGGCGTCGGCATCGTCGAGGGGTCCGAGCCCTCGGCCGAGCTCGCCGAGACCCAGCTGAAGCTCCAGGCGCTGCTCGCCGCCTTCGTGCGCCCCTGAGCGGGAGGCGCTGGCGCCAGGTGGTTTGATGTGCCCGTGACCGACGGCTACGTGCACGGCTACGAAGTCCGGGAGAACGACCGCCTGCTCGACCAGGCCGGGACGCTCGTCGAGCTCCTCCACCACGACACCACCTACCCGCCGGGATCGACGGTGCTGGAGGCCGGATGCGGCGTCGGCGCCCAGACCATCCCGCTCGCGCAAAGGAGCCCCGGGGCGCGGTTCATCTCGGTCGACGTCGCCGCCGGATCGCTCGACGAGGCCCGGCGACGGGCCGGGGCCGCGGGGCTCACGAACGTCGAGTTCCGGCGGGCGGACATCTTCGAGCTGCCCTTCGAGCGCGAGTCGTTCGACCACGTCTTCGTCTGCTTCGTCCTCGAGCACCTCTCCCGCCCGGTCGACGCCCTGGGGCGCCTGCGCGGGCTGCTCCGACCCGGCGGGACCATCACGGTGATCGAGGGCGACCACGGGTCCGCCTACTTCCACCCCGACAACGCGGCCGCCCGGCGGGCGATCGGCTGCCTCGTGGAGCTGCAACGTCGGTCCGGCGGCAACGCCCTCATCGGACGGGGGGTCTACCCGCTGCTCGTCGAGGCCGGCTTCGGCGCGGTGCGGGTGGTCCCGCGGGTGGTCTACGTCGACGCGAGCCGGCCGGAGCTGGTGGACGGCTTCACCCGGAGGACCTTCACGGCGATGGTCGAGGGCGTACGCGAGGCCGCGATCGGCGAGGGACTCATCGATGCCGCGGACTTCGACGCGGGAGTGCGTGCCCTTAACCGGACCGCGGAGCCCGACGGCGTGTTCTGCTACACGTTCTTCAAAGGAGTCGGCCGCCGGGGACCGACCTGAGAGCTGCTTGCGGGCAGGACCGTCCATCGGCGGCGCGCACTTCACCCGGGGATCTGCGCCGCCGGGCAGAACGGAGCCCGGCGAGACCGAGTAGCACGCGCTCGCGCCGCGGCGCGGGTTGCAGCGCCGCCCGGCGCGCCCCAGGCGCCGGCCACCGGGGAGGGTTCTCGCCTTCCCCCTACTGCAGGTGGATACTGGATCCATGGCCTGGCGCGTGCGACCCGTGCAGCTGCTCGTCCTTTTCGGCGCCGCGACGGTGCTCGCCGCCTGCAGCACGACGCCGGCGCGCACGCCACCGGGGGTCGCGGGTGTCACCGGGACGGCGCTGATCGTCGGCGCGCCGGCCGGTTGGCACGACACCGGCTTCTACGTCCAGGCCTGCCCGGCCCCGGAGCCGTTCATCGTCGCCTGCGCGGGCGGCACGACCGCGTCACCGTCGGGACCGCACGTCGCCGGCGCCGGCCACACGCTGTTCGGCGGATCCACGACGGTCTCTGCCGGGGGCCAGAACAGCTACACCGTGTTGCTGGCCACGTCCGGCCGATGGTGGATCGGGCTGTACTACTACACGGACTACGGCCAGATCGTCGAGGGCGCGCCGATCTCGGTCACCATCCGGGGCCACGGGGTGATCCACCGCAACCTCACCGAGACCTACACCCGGCCGGCCGTGGCCGGGCTCGTCGAGCTGACGGGCGCGCCCGGCAACTTCACGCGCGTGGCCTACATGGGCGTGCAGGCGTGTCCGGGTACCGAGGCGTTCGGCATCGGCTGCCGCGACGGTCGCCAGGACTTCGAGGGCGTCCTGCCGGGGCACGCCTACTCGATCGACCTGCCCCCCGGACAGTGGGCGGTCGCCGCCTACTACCGGCCCGACAACAACTCCCGCCTGGTGATCGCCACGCCGGTCGACGTCACCGCGACGGACGGCCTCACCGCGACGCGCAACCTGACGGTCGGGTTCCAGGGCCTCTAGAGCCGGGAGGCGACCGGAACCGACCGGGCCCCCCGGGAGGGGGCCCGAGAGGTCCCTTGTCCCCCGTGCGCTGGTCACCGGCCGGAGACGGGCTCCGCGGACGCAACGGAGCCCCGGGACCTGAGATGCTGGCCACGTGGCAACGGGAGGCCGACGGGTCGAGCGGTTCGAGTTCACGCCCGAGGACCAGGCGCGAGTCGTCGCCTGCATGACCCAGCTCGCCGCGGCCCGGGACGGCTGGATCAACCTGCTGCCCGCGATCGTCGACGACGAAGATGCGCCGACGATGCCGACCGGGCTCATGGCTTTCTTCGGCGGAGCGAACCCCGGCGTCACGATGTGCTCGTGGGTTCCGGCCGGTCAGGACCGCCGGCAGCGCGAGCCCACGCGGCTCGGGATCATGCACGCCTGCGGCCGGCTCGCCGCCCAGCGACTGCGCGCCCAGGACGTCCCGGTTCCCGGGGGCTGGTTCGTCGAACAGGACCACGCGCGGCGGGGACTGGTCCTGCAGGTGCCTGCCGGGGAGCCACCCGAGAAGGTCCTCGACTGGGCCCTGCGGGCCGGCCGGGCCCTGTGCAACGTGCGTCTCACCGGCAAATGGCAGGCGGAGGTGCACCTCCCGCGCCGCTGAGGACGCGCCGGCGCGCCTTGGGGGCTCGCCGTCGGCACCGCGGCGCGGACCGGGAGCGACCCGTCTCCCGGTCTTGGGGCCACCCGGTGACCAGGGCTTCTCCCCGGCCGTCCCGGGATTCGAACCTCCCGGGCTCCCGGAGCGTCTATAGGTGAGCGAGATTCGTGCGCGGAAAAGGAGGCGGGACCTGTGAAACGACGTGCGGAACGTCCTCGGTTCGGGAGCGGGGTGGGCGTGGCGACGCTTCTCGCCGCAGTGGTGCTGTTGGCCGCGGGCCCCAACGCCGGCGCCATCTCCCATCCGTCCTCGCCGAGCGCCCGGCCGGCGGCGACGCCGTCACTGTGCGGCTCGCGCGGCAGCCTCGACCGCCTGGAAGTCACGCGCACCAACTCGATCCCCCAGAACCACTTCCACTTCGCCTTCCCCGCCTCGGTCACCGTCACGAAGACCGCCGCGGTGCGCGACGCCGCGACGGCGTTGTGCGCGCTGCCGGTGATGCCGAAGAAGGGCCTGCACTGCCCGGCCGACTGGGGCATCACCTACCACCTCGCGTTCTCCGCCAAGGGTCACGCCTTCCCGGCGGTCGACGTCGACGCGACGGGCTGCCAGGGGGTCAAGGGCCTCGGAGCCGTCCGCTGGGTCGCCCGCTCGCCTGAGTTCTGGAGGGTCCTCGGCGCGGCGATGGGGCTCGCGCACCCCGATGCCGGGCTGTTCGCCGGCACCCGGTCGGGAGGCTGAGCCCCGGAGGGTCCGGCCGGTTCTCAACGCGTCGAGAACCGCAGCACCACCTGCTCGTGGGTGCGGGCCGGCGGCGCCTCCCGTGTGCAGCCGACCGGACCGGTCGCCGCCGACGCGACGACCGCCGGCCAGAAACGGGCCGCCTCCTCGTTCGCCACGTCGAACGCGACCTCCCAGCGGCCCGGCCGGCCACAGAAAAGCTCCCCCGCCGCCCGGCGCCCGACGCCCGCGCGGCGGTGGGCACGCAGGACGAAGAACTCGGCGACCTCTGTCGCGCCCCCCGGCGTCGTCCTCGTCATCGCGAACCCGGCGAGATCCCCCGCGTGGCGGATGAACCAGGCCTCCCGGTCGGGTTCCAGGAAGTACGCGTCGAGGAACCGATACGCGAAGGTGCCGTCCTCGGCCACCTCGTCGTGCCGGAACGCCGAGAAGTCGTGCCGGTAGAGCTGGAGGAGCCTCGCCAGCACGGCCTTGCCGGGCTCGGCGACCCTCTCCAGCACGACCTCGGCGGCCGCGTCCCCGCCGGCACCGGCGTCGCCCGCCACGCCCGCCGGGGGGATCTCCCGGGCGAGCTCGATCTCGTCGTGGATCTCCAGGCCGCCGGAGCCGACCACGGGGATGCCGGGCTTCAGGGCGCGGGCCCTATCGACCGCCCCGGCGTGGAGGCAGGCGAGCCGGAACCCGCGCCGCTGGTAGAAGCGCAGGGCCTGCAGGTTGTCGTTCGTCGTGACGAGCCAGACCCGGCTGCAGTGGCGCTCCCCGGCGCGCGCCACCAGCGCCTCGACGAGCGCCGTGCCGACCCCCCGGGGCCCGCCCAGGGCGTCGAGGGTCACGATCTCGATCATCCCGCCGGCTTCCTCGTAGGTCGCGAGACCCACCGCTTCGTCGTCGATCTCGGCGACGAGCCCCGGCAGCTCCCCCGCGTCGACGAGCGTGCCGCGCCGGGCGATGAGGGTCGAACCCCACCTTTGCGCCAGCACGCCCGCCAGCCACGCCCGGTCGTGACTGGTCGCGTCGCGCACCTCCATGCCGACATCCTGCCGTCGTTGCGCGCCGCGGTCATGATGGCGCGGTGATGCACGAACCCAGCTACGCGATCGACCTGCCCAACGTCGGTCTCTTCGCCGACCCGAGGCTGCTCTGCGAGTTCGCCGTCGCCGCCGAACAGGCCGGCTGGGACGGCTTCTTCCTCTGGGATCACCTGCTGTACGCCGACGACTGGCCGGTCGTCGATCCCTGGGTGACCCTGGCCGCGATCGCGGCCCGGACCGAGCGCATCCGGCTCGGGCTCTGCGTGGCGCTGCTCGCGCGACAGCTCCCCTGGGAGGTCGCGAAGCGTGCGGCGACGATCGACCAGCTGTCCGGCGGCCGGTTCATCCTCGGTGTCGGGCTGGGGTCGCGCCTCGAGGAGTACACGGCATTCGGGCAGTCACCCGACGACCGCTCGCGGGCCGAACGGCTCGACGAGGCGCTCGACATCGTCACCGCTTCGTGGACCGGCGAGTCCTTCACCCACGCGGGCAAGCACTTCCAGGTGACGGCGCCCCCGATGCGGCCGGTGCCGCTGCAACGCCCGCGCCTGCCGATCTGGGTCGGGGGCCGGTGGCCGCACCGCCCCCCGTTCCGCCGGGCGGCGCGTTTCGACGGCGTCTTCCCGATCCACGCCTCCTACGGCTACGGCGAGACGATGCCCCCGAGCGAGCTGCGCGCGGTCGTCGACTACGTCGCGGGGCTCCGGGGCGGCGCGCCCTTCGACGTCGCCGTCGAGGGCGCGACGACCGCGGGTGCTGACGAGACCGGACGGATCGGCGCCTACGCGCAGGCCGGGCTCACCTGGTGGGTCGAGGCGCTGGGCTGGTGGCGCGGCGACGTGCCGGGCGCGCGGGCGCGCATCGACGCCGGTCCGCCGCGCGGCCAACCTGCGCCCTGAGACCGGGGCGGCCGGCGGCCCTGGTCGGCGCCGTCCCCGGGCCAACGAGAATCTGGTGGAGCCCCGTTAGCCTCGGGATTCACGAGGCGGGCGGGCGGTTCGGGGTGCGGTGCGCGGCCGGAACCGGCGGCCACGGCCCGGGAGAACCGTCGGCCGCGGCCGGCGATGAGGGAGAATGTGTCCCGCAAAGGAGGGTGATGAACGAGAACCCGCAGGTGAACGCCGTTCCGGTACACCGCCTCGGCAGCGACGGCCCCGCGCTCGGCGCGATGGGACTCGGCTGCTGGGCCATCGGCGGACCGGTCACCCACGACGACGGCCACACCATCGGTTGGGGTGCCGTCGACGACGCCGAGTCGGTGCGCGCGATCCAACGGGGCGTCGAGCTCGGCGTGACGCTTTTCGACACCGCCAACGTCTACGGCCGCGGCCACTCCGAGCAGCTCGTCGGAGCCACGCTGCGGGGCCACGACGAGATCCTCATCGCCACGAAGTTCGGCTTCTCCATGGGGGACGAGGGCGACGACAACGTCGGTGGCATCCGCGTGACGCCGGGTGAGATCAGGTCGGCGTGCGAGGCGTCACTGCGACGGCTCGGCCGCGACCACATCGACCTCTACCAGCTCCACGTCGGCGAACTGCCCGACGCCGCGGCCGACGAGGCCGCCGGTTGCCTCGAGGGCCTGCAGCGTGAGGGGCTGATCCGGCACTTCGGGTGGAGCAGCGACGTGCCTGCCAAGGCGGCGCGCTGGGCCGCGCGCGGCACCTGCGCCGCGGTGCAGTTCGCCTGCAACGTCCTCGAGGACAAGCCGGAGTTCTTCGCGCTCTGCGAGGAGACCTCGATGGCCGCCCTCATCCGCAGCCCGCTCGCCTCGGGGTTCCTCTCGGGCAAGTACGGCGTCGACTCGCGCCTCCCCGCCGACGACTGGCGGGCCCAGGCGACCTCGCTCGGCTGGGGCGACATGTTCCGGCCGGACGGGAGCGCCGAGCCGAGATGGCTCGCCAAGCTCGACGCGCTGCGCGAGATCCTCACCGACGGCGGGCGCAGCCTCGTCCAGGGGGCGCTCGGCTGGCTGTGGGCCCGCAGCCCGACGGCCGTGCCGATCCCCGGGTTCAAGACCGCCGCCCAGGTCGAGGAGAACCTGGGCGCGGTCCGCTTCGGCCCCCTGCCGGCCGAGCACCTGGCCCGCATCAACGAGATCCTCGGTCGCTAGCACCTCACCACGACAACGATGGCGGCGAGCGCGTGAGATTCGGCCCCGATCGTCGGCGTGAGGGCGGCAGCGCCGAGCCGGTGCCCGGCGTGCCCGCGACGATCGTCGGGCTCGACGTCGGCACGACCGGCGCCAAGGCCGTCGCCATCGACCTCGGCACGGCGCGGCGGCACGTCGCGGTCCGTGACTACCCGGCCGACCAGCCGGACCCGGGCCGCCAGACCCAGGACCCGGAGGTGATCGTCGCCGCCGCCCAGGCGGCGCTCGCCGAGTGCGTGGCGGCCGGGGACGGCTCCGAGGTGGCGGCGATCTCGCTGTCGGCGGCGATGCACGGGCTGATGGCGCTCGACGCCGACTTCCGACCGCTGACACCGCTTCTCACGTGGGCCGACGCGCGCGCCGGGGACGAGGCGCGCGCGCTGCGTGAATCCGGTCAGGCAGCCGAGCTGCACAGCCTCACCGGGGTCCCGGTGCACCCGATGTCGCCGCTCACCAAGCTGATGTGGTTCGCCCGCCACGAGCCCGAGATCTGGGCGGCGGCCCGCTGGTGGGTCGGCCTCAAGGACTACCTCGTCTACCGGCTGACCGGGACGCTGGCGACCGAACTGTCGTCCGCCTCGGGTACGGGGATGGTCGAAATGGCGACGTGCACCTGGAGCCGGCAGGCGCTCGACGTCGCCGGGGTGTCCGTCGACCGGCTGCCGGAGATCCTCTCCCCCACCGCCGTCCTCGGTCTGGCGCCGGGCGTCGCCGCCGAAGTCGGCCTCCCGTCGGGAACGCCCGTCGTCGTCGGTGCCGCCGACGGCCCGCTCGGCAACCTCGGCACGGGGGCGATCACGCCGGGTGTCGCCGGGTTGACGCTCGGCACGAGCGGCGCGTTGCGGCTCGCCTTCGACCGACCGCGCCTCGGTGCGGGACGCGCGCTCTTCTGCTACGCGCTGACCGAGTCGCTCTGGGTCACCGGCGGGGCGATCAGCAACGGCGGCAGCGTGATCGACTGGGCCGGGCGTGCCCTCGCCCCGGACGTCGTGGCGGCGAGCACCGACCGGGATGCCGCGCTCCTCGAGCTCGCGGCGAGCGTGCCGGCGGGAGCCGAGGGGCTCGCGATGGTGCCGTACCTCATCGCCGAGCGGGCGCCGCGCTGGGACCCGGACATCCCCGGTGCCTATCTCGGCCTGCGGGCCCACCACACCCGGGCCCACATGATCCGCGCCGCCGTCGAGGGGGTCTGCACCCAGATGCGGTTCATCCTCGACCGCCTCGACGCGATGGTCTTCGTCGAGTCCGTGCGGGCGACCGGCGGCGCCTTCCGGTCGCAGCTGTGGCGCGACGTGATGGCCGCCTCCCTCGACCGCCCCTTCTACGTCGTCGACGAGGCCGAGGGCACGGCGCTCGGTGCCGCCGCCCTCGGGCTCGTCGCCCTCGGGAGGGCCGCCTCGCCGGCCGAGGCGATGGCGCAACTCACCGCCCAGGGCGCCGCCCCGCCGGCTCCCGTCGCCGTGAGCCGTGAGCTCGTCGCGACCTACGCGGGTCTCCGCAGCTCGCTCGCGCCCCTCATCGACGACCTCGGTGCCGTCGCCGGTCTCCCCCGCCACAGCACGGCCCGCTGAGCCCGGGGCCCGAGCGGCGCCGGAAAGGACCCCGAGCCCCAACCGGATTCCCCTCCGGGGCCTGCGCCGGGCCAACCGCCGTTCTCCGCGCCTAGCCCGGCTCAGGTCCTGGCGGAAGCGCCCTTTCTCGGCCACAACATCCGGCGCAGCCCCCACCCCGTCACGAGCGTGAACGCCTCGGCGACGGTGAACGTCGACATCTTCGAGGTCCCCGCGACGCGGTCGACGAAGTGGATCGGCACCTCGACGATGCCCGCTCCCGCCCGGCGGGTGAGGTAGGTCATCTCGATCTGGAAGCCGTAGCTGTCGGCGCGCACCCGGTCGAGGTCGAGCCGCCGCAGCAGGCTCGCGGCGTAGACGCGGTACCCCGCCGTCGAGTCCTCGACGCCGAGCCCCAAGAGGAGCTTGGCGTAGATGTTGCCGAAGCGGGAGATCAGCCGGCGCCCCAAGGACCAGTTCGGGATGGAGCCGCCCGGGATGTAGCGCGAGCCGATGACGAGCTCGACACCGTCGCCGAGGGCGGCCAGCAGCTGTGGCAGCGCGCCGGGGTCGTGCGAAAAGTCCGAGTCCATCTCGACGAACGCCTCGTAGCCGTGCTGGAGGCCCCACCGGAAGCCGTCGCGGTAGGCGGGGCCGAGCCCGTTCTTCGCCCCGCGGACGAGCACCTCGATCGAGCCGAGGTCCGCCGCCGCCTTCTCGGCGAGACCGGCGGTCCCGTCCGGGCTCGAGTCGTCGACGACGAGAACGGAGGCCCCGGGCACCGAGGCGCGCACGGCGGCGAGGATCGCCGTGATGTTCTCCGCCTCGTTGTAGGTGGGGAGGACGACGAGGACGCGCATGGGTAGACCCTAACCTTCGGCCACCACCTCGCCGGAGCGCGCCGGCGCCCCGGCGCGCTCGGAGAGCAGCTCCCGCACGGCCACCTGAATCGATCCCGCCGCCGGGACGGCGAGGATCGCGCCGGCGATCGCGCCGAAGGTCGCACCGACGATGTTGCCGGTCTCGGCGCCGACGAGCACGGCGAGCAGCACCCACAGCGGTGAGAGCCGGACCGAGCGCGAGACGATGAGCGGATAGAGGGCGTGGTTCTCGATCTGCTGGTAGATGAGGAAGACGACGACCGTCACGACCCCCGCCACGGTCGAGTGGAGGAACGCCAACCCGACCGTCGGCACGCCGGCGAGCAGCCCGCCCACGAGCGGCAGGAAGTCGACGAGGCCGACCCACACGGCGAGCAGCGGCGCGAAGGGCACGTGGGTCACCTCGAGGGTCACGAACACGACGACGCCGGCGATCACCGAGGTGGCGAAGTCGCCGATCATGAAGCCGGTCACCTCGCGCGCCATCGCGTCGGTGATCCGGCGCAGGCGTGTCGCGTGCTCCTCTGTCATGAACTCGAGCGCCGCGCCATACGTGCGGGGTCCCTCGAGCAGGACGAAGAACGAGACGAAGGCGATCGTGACGAGGCCGACGATCCCCGAGACGACCGTCTTGCCGATGGCGAAGGCGGGCTTGGAGAGCTTGGCGATGGCGGCCTCGAGGTTCGGCACGTTCCGGCGCACCCAGTTCTCGAGGTGGAGGCGCGCGACGAGGTGGCCGACCGTCCCCCGCCCGTGCTGGGCGTCGCGCACGATGCCCGGCAGGTCGTGCGCGAAGCGCGTCGCCGACGACACGAGCGGGTGGAACAGCAGATACCCGAACGCCAGCGCCAGCACGACGAGCACGCCGTAGACGATGAAGACGGCGTTCACCCGCCGCATCCCCCACCGGCACAGCATCCGCACGAACGGGTTCAGCAGCACCGCGAGGAAGACCGACACGGCGAGCAGCAAGATCGTCGCCCGCAGGCGCCAGGCGAGCAGCGCGAGCACGAGCACGACGAGACCGGCCAGCAGCACGTAGACCGCGGACCGCACGACGAGCCACTCCGTCGCGCGCTCACGGGCGGCGGTCGCGGCGTCCCTCGACCGCCCCGACCGCGTCCGGCCCACCGGCCTGGCCGGCTCGTCCATGGACCCCAGTCAAGCCGACCGGGGTGTCCGAGCCGTGCATTTCGACCCGGCGCCGCCCCGCGGGGATTGACGGGCCGCCTCGCCGACGTGGAAGCATGGTCGGATGCCTGCCGAGGGGAAGCCTCCCCTGCGATCGCGCTGGAAAGCGGTCGTCCCGGCGCCTTTGCGCCACGGGATCCTCATCTTCCTCGTCGTCATCGTCGTCGAGTACCTCGTCGTGCCGGAGCTCGTCGGTGCGAGCAAGAACATCCACTACCTCGAGCGGCTGAACATCGGCTGGCTCGCCGCCGGCGTCGGGTTCGAGGCGGCATCGCTCTTCGCCTACGCCTTGCTCACCTGGACGGTGCTGCCGCACCACCGCCCGAGCATCTCGCGCATCTTCCGGATCGACCTGTCGACGACGGCGGTCGCCCACACGATGCCGGGAGGGACGGCCGCCTCGGCCGGCCTCGGCTACCGCCTGCTCACCTCGAACGGCGTCACCGGCGCCGACGCCGGGTTCACGATGGCGACCCAGGGCATCGGCTCGGCGGTCGTGCTCAACGTGATGCTGTGGCTGGCGCTCGTGATCTCGATCCCGATCGCCGGCTTCCACACCATCTACATCGTCGTGGCGCTGCTCGGCATGATCGCGCTGGCGTTCTTCGCCATCCTCATCTACCTGCTCACCCGGGGCGAGGAACCGGCGACGCGCCTCGTGCGCCGGGTGGGCGTGGCGCTGCCGCGCGTCAACCCGGACCACCTGGAGGCCACCTTCCGCCACCTCGGCGACGCGCTGCGCACCCTCGCGACGAACTCCGACCGGCTGCGCTCCGCCCTCGCCTGGGCGGCGGGCAACTGGCTGCTCGACGCCGCCGCCCTGTGGTCGTTCCTCGCCGCCCTCGGCCGCTACGTCAACCCGATCGAGCTGTTCGCCGCCTACGGCATCGCCAACGTGCTGGCCGCCATCCCGATCACCCCGGGCGGCCTCGGCTTCGTCGAGGCGTCCCTGCCTCTGCTGCTGGCGAGCTTCGGAGTGACGAAGAACGTCGCACTGCTCGGTGTGCTCGGCTGGCGGATCGTCAACTTCTGGCTGCCGATCCCGGTCGGCGCCGGCGCCTACCTGTCGCTGAAGCTGCACCGCGGGGAGGGCCTGCGGGCGAGCAGGCGCGCGCTCGCCGACCTGGCCGTCCGGCTCCCCCCGCCGGAACCGCCCGGGGCGGCCTGACCCTCAGTCGAGCCCGGCGCCGGGCGGGCCGGCATCGGGGCCGGCACGCCCCGTCACCTCGGCGCGGAAGACGCACTCGACCCCGAAGGTCCGCTCGAAAAGCGTCTGCTTGCGCCGGATCATCCACAGCTCGAGCTCGGGTTCGGCTCTCGCCTGGAGCACGAAGCTGAGCCGGCCCTCCTCGTCTGGTGGATCGGCCCGGATCGCCCCCACGAGCCCCCGGTGCGAGGAGTCGAGGCCCTCGGCGATCCGCAGGATCGCGGTGAGCGCGACGGCCCGGGAGCGGTCGCGCTTGGCGAGCTGGGCGAACGGCTTGAACGTGGCCTTCGGCGTCCCCGCCACGTGGTAGCGGCCCATCGTCGCCAGTATCCGCACCTCCTGGGGCGAGAAGCCGCGCAGGCCCCCGTTCTCGATGAGATAGGCACTGTGGCGGTCGTGGTTCTGCCGGCTGATGTGCCCGCCGATGTCGTGGAGCAACGCCCCGAACTCGAGCAGGTCCCGCTCGGCCGGGCCCAGTTGGTGCAGCCCGGTCGTCGCGTCGAACAGCCCGAGCGCGAGCGCCGCGACCTGACGGGCGTGCGGCTGGCGCCAGTTCGACCGCCGGCACAGCGCCAGCACCGACCAGCGCCGCAGGGCCTGCGAGTCGCCGAGCAGCTCCACGCGGTCGCGGGCGCCGATGGCGTCGAGCACGATCCCCTCTCGCAACGCCCAGTCGCTCACGGTCAGCTGGCCGAGCCCCGTCGCCTCCATCAGGTACTCGAGCACGGCCATCCCCGCCGGCAGATGGTCGGCACGGCGCGGCTCGGCGCCCGGCAGCTTGCCCCTCTGGGCGGCGGGCAGGGAGTACAGGCGGTCGCGCAGCGCCTCGAGCTCGGCCCGCCCCACGGTGAGCTGGTTGACCGCCTCGTGGACGATGCCGTCGCGGCCCGCCGCCGCCATGCGCGCGAGCGCCACGAAGGTCCCCGACGAGCCGATCAGCTGGCGGGGCCGCAGAGCCAGGATCTCCCCGAGCACCGGCTCGATCGTCCCGGCGATCCGGGCGCGCAGTTTCTTCAGGTCCTTGTCACTCGGGGGGTCGTTCGCCACCAGTTCGGTCGTCAAGCGCCCGACGCCGAGGTGGACGCTCGTCGCGAAGGCGAGCTCGGCGCGGTCGCCGACGGCGAGCTCGAGGCTCCCGCCGCCGAGATCGGCCGCCAGGGCGGGACCCGGGTCGATGACGACGCTCGAGCGGATCGCCCGGAAGATCAACTCCGCCTCGCGCGTGCCGTCGACGACGGTGATCTTCACGCCGGTCTCGACGCGGACCCGGTCGACGAGCAGGTTCCCGTCGAGCGCCTCGCGGATCGCCGAGGTGCCGACGGCGATGATCTCGTCGGCCCCGTTCGCCTCGGCGATCGACCGGAAGCGGGCGATCACCGCGATCGCCTCGTCGGCCGCCCGGCGGCCGATGACGCGCTCGGCCGCGACCAGGTCGCCGAGGCGGAGCATCTCCCGCTCCCGCACGAGGGGCACGAAGCTGCCGTCGGGGCGCGCCTCGACGACGATCATGTGGAACGAGTTGCTACCGAGGTCGAGGGCGGCGATCCGCACCGGGCGGCTAGGGCGCGCCGTCGCCGTCGCGCCGGCGGCGCGTGCGGTCGCGGGCGAGCTCCTCGAAGCGCAGCTGCGCACACACGCCCACCTGCGGCACGAGCCGCGAGTAGGTCCCGTCGCCCCGCAGGTCCCAGCTGGACTCGTCGTCGGCGAGGTCGAGGGTGAGGATGTCCTCGAGCCGGCCGCACAGCTCCGGGTCGGCGACCGGCACGACCTCCTCGATGCGGTGGTCGAGGTTCCGTTCCATGAGGTCGGCCGAGCCGATGAAGTAGGCCGCCGGGTTCCCGCCGCTGTCGGGCGGCTCCCGCCGGTCGAGCTGCGTCGCCGCCAGGACCTCGGGTGTCGGCACGCCGAAGCGGTAGATGCGCGAGTGCTCGAGGAAGCGGCCGACGATCGACTTCACGGTGATGTTCGCCGAGAGCCCGGGGATCCCAGGACGCAGACAGCACAGTCCCCGGACCAGAAGCTCCACTCTCACCCCGGCCTGGGAGGCCTCGTAGAGGGCGTCGATGGTCGCCGGGTCGGTCAGCCCGTTCACCTTGATGGCGATCCAGCCGCCCGGGCCGAGGTCGCGCTGGCGGGCGATCTCGCGCAGCACCCAGGGGCGGAACTGGGTCGGCGCGACGATCAGCTGGCGGGTCTCGATGCCGCGGGAGAACCCCGTCAGGTGGTTGAACAGCGACGTCAGGTCCTCGCCGAGGACCGGATTGGCGGTGAGCAGCCCCAGGTCCTCGTAGATGCGGGCGGTCTGGGAGTTGTAGTTGCCGGTCCCGATGTGGCAGTAGCGGCGGATCCCGTCGGACTCGCGGCGCACGACGAGCGCCGTCTTGGAGTGCGTCTTCAGGCCGACGACGCCGTAGACGACGTGGACGCCGGACTCCTCGAGCTGTCTCGCCCAGGTGATGTTGCGCTGCTCGTCGAAGCGCGCCTGCAGCTCCACGAGGACGGCGACCTGCTTGCCGGCCTCGGCCGCCTGGGCGAGGGCCGTCACGAAGGGCGTGTCGCCCGAGGTCCGGTACAGCGTCTGCTTGATGGCGAGCACGTCCGGGTCGGCGGCCGCCTGCGAGATGAACTCCTCGACCGAGGCGGAGAACGAGTCGTAGGGGTGGTGGACGAGGATGTCGCGCTCGCGCAGCAAGCCGAAGATGTCGACCGGGGAGCCCGCGTCGGTCATCAACTGGTGGGGGGCACGCGGCGAGAACGGCGGCATGGCGAGGTCGGGACGGTCGAGCCCGGCGATCGCCCAGAGCTGGCCGAGGTCGAGCGGCGCCGCCGAGCGGTAGACGTCGACCTCGCCGAGCTCGAGCTCCCGGCGCAGGAAGTCGACGATCTCGCCGGGCATCTCCGGCCCGACCTCGAGGCGGACGGCCCGGCCGAAGCGCCGCTGGTGCAGCTCGAACTCGATGGCGGCGAGCAGGTCATCGTCCTCGCTGTCGTCGAGGTCGATGTCGGCGTTGCGCGTCACCCGGAAGGCGTGGCACGAGCCGATCCGCATCTCCGGGAACAGGTCGTTGAGGTTGGCGGCGATCACCTGCTCGAGGGGCACGAAGCGCTGGGTGTCGACCGGCACGAAGCGCGGCAGCGACGGCGGAACCTTCACCCGCGCGAAGCGGCCCTCGCCTGTCACGGGGTCCTCGACGGCGACGGCGAGGTTGAGCGACAGGTTCGAGATGTACGGGAAGGGGTGGCCGGGGTCGACGGCGAGGGGTGTGAGGACCGGGAACATGTCGGTCTCGAACTGGCGCCGCAGCCGCAGCTGGTCAGCCCGGTCGAGCTCGGCCCAGTCGACGATCCCGACGCCCGAGGCCGCCAAACCGGGGCGGACGGTCTCGTTGAAGATCCGGGCCTCGTAGTCGAGCAGCGCCGTCACCTTCTCGCGCGCCGCGGCGAGGATCTCGAGGACGCTGCGGCCGTCGGCGGAACGCCCGCGCCGGCCGGCGTCGGCCTTGTTCTTCAGCCCGGCCACCCGGACCTGGAAGTACTCGTCGAGCCCGGTCGAGAAGATCGCCAGGAACTTCGACCGCTCCAGCAGCGGCAGCGAGGCGTCGTCGGCGAGTTCGAGGACCCGGCGGGCGAAATCGAGCCAGGACAGCTCCCGGTTGAGGAAACGTGCCGGCCCGAAGCTCTCGCGATCGGCGGCGGCGGGGGCGGCGGGAACCTCGGCGGGCTCGGGCCGGGCGTCCTCGATGAGGGGCTCAGTTGCCATCGCACCAGGCTACCTGGCCTGGTGCGGGGCGCCCTTTCAACTACCGTACGGGGCGTGACGCTCGCCGCCCTCCGGCGCCGCGCGAAGCCCCGTCGGCGGACCGAGCTGGGGCTGCTCGCGGTTGGTGCCCTCGTCGTGCTCTCGGCCACCCTCATGGAGTCGCTCGCCACGACGAACGCGCTGCCGGACCACGTGATCGAGTTCCTCGCCGCCCTCGTCCTCATCGCCCTCGGCGTGCAGGTCGTCAACCGCTGGTGCGTGCCGCACGCCGACCCGGTGATCGTGCCGGTGGCCCTGTTCTTAAACGGCCTCGGCTACGTGATGATCGAGCGGGGCGACCCGGCGCGGGCGGGCCAGCAGCTCGCCTGGACGGTGATCGGGCTGGGGCTCTACGCGCTCGTGCTCATCGTCATCAAGCGCAGCCGCGACCTCGAGCGCTACCGCTACCTGCTCGCCGGCTTCGCCTTCTTGCTGCTCATCTCGCCGCTTTTCCCGGGGATCGGCGAGAACATCAACGGGGCGAGGCTGTGGGTCCACTTCTCCACGATCGAGTTCCAGCCGGTCGAGATCGCCAAGCTGGCGCTGGTCGTCTTCTTCGCCTCCTACTTCGTCGACAAGCGGGAGCTGCTGACCATCTCGACGAGGCGCTTCGGCAACCGGCTCCTGCCGGACGTGCGCGCCTTCGGGCCGATCCTCGTCGCCGGGGCGATGGCGCTCCTCATCATCATCGCCGAGCACGACATCGGCTTCTCCTTGCTCTTGTTCGCCGTCTTCCTCGTCATGCTCTGGATGACGACCGGGCGCTGGGGCTACGTCGCGATCGGGGTCGTCGTCTTCGTCGTGGCGACCTTCGCCGCCAGCCACGTGCTCGGGCAGGTGAACGAGCGCATCACCGACTGGATCAACCCCTGGGCGCACGCCAACGGCACCGGCTACCAGCCGATCCAGGGCGAGCTCGCCTTCGCCCGCGGCGGGCTCTGGGGCTCGGGGATCGGCTTCGGGATCGCCGCCCGCGTGCTCCCCGTCTCCTCGAGCGACTTCGTCTTCGCCGTGATCGGCGAGGAGCTCGGGTTCGTCGGGGCGGCGGCGGTCGTCTGCTGCTACGGGATCATCGTCGGCGCGGGGCTGCGCGCCGCGCGCCGCGCGCGCTCCGAGTTCGGCCGCCTCGTCGCCGCCGGGCTGACCGCCACGCTCGGCATCCAGGCCTTCCTCATCATGGCGGGCAACACGCGCCTTTTGCCCCTCACGGGGGTGACCCTCCCGTTCGTCTCCTACGGCGGGTCCTCGCTCGTGGCCAACTGGGTGCTGCTGGCACTACTGATGCGGATCTCCCACGAGGGGAATCAGCCGGTCCCCGTGCCCGCCGTGCCGAGCTGGTCGAGCAGCGACGAGGCGACGACGACGGTCGCGCCCGTCCCCTGACGCAGCGCGAGGGCGATCGCGTCGGAGGGCCGGCACGCCACCACGTGCTGTTTGCCGGCGGCTCGCACGAGGAGCTCGGCGTAGAAGGCTCCCTGGTCGTAGCGGGTGACGCGGGCGACGAGCACCTCCGCGCCGAGACGGCCGAGGACGTCGACGAACAGCTCGTGGGTGAGCGGCTTGGGGGTCGGCCGGCCGTGCAGCACGAAGGCGATCGCCGTGCCCTCGGCAAGCCCGATCGGGATGGAGACCCGCCGGTGGGGCTGGTCGAGCTCCTCGAGGATGAGGATCGGGTTCGGGCTCGGCAGCGCCATCGCCACGTCGAGCACCCGCACGGTCGTGTAGCCCCCCTCATCCGGCGCGGCGGGGACCGCGCGGCTTCTCGCGGGGGCCGCCTTGGCCGGCGCGGCCGCCTTCTTGGCGGGCGCCTTGGCGGGCGCCTTGGCGGGCGCCTTGGCGGGGGCTGCCTTGGCAGGGAGCGCGCGGCGGGCGGGAGCCTTGGCGGGGGACGCCTTGGCGGCGGCGGGCTCGGCCGAGGTGGCGGCCCTGGCGGTGGACTTGCGGGGTCTGGGTGTCATCGTGGGCGGCTCCGGTGTAGTTCGACGTTGAGTACGAGGCCCATCGCGATGAAGAAGGCGACGAGCGCTGAGCCCCCGTAGGAGATGAGCGGGAGCGGGATCCCCGTGATCGGCATGATCCCCGTCGCCATGCCGATGTTCTCGAAGACCGAAATGACCAGGAACGCCAGCACGCCCGCGCCGAGCAGGCGCCCGAGGGAGTCGCGGGCGGTCTGGATGGCCCGCACGACCCGGAACGCGACGACGCCGTACAGGCCGATGACGAGCGCCGAGCCGATGAAGCCGAGCTGCTCGCCGACGGCCGAGAAGATGAAGTCGGCGTACTGGATCGGCACGTAGGCCAGGTTCGTCTCCAGCCCGTTGAACATCCCCGTGCCCCGCAGCCCCCCGGCGCCGATCGCCGTCTTGGACTGGATGACGTTGTAGTTGAGCGTCTGGCTCCCGCCCGAGTCCTGGTGCAAAAAGGCGGTCAGCCGGTCGAGCTGGTAGCGGTTGAGGACGTGGAGCACGACCGCGCAGGCGAAGCCGGCGATCGCCAGCACGACGAGCCCCGCCAGGAAGCGCAGGCGGACCCCGCCGACGAACAGCATGACGAAGAGCACCACGGCGAGCAGGATCGCCGTGCCAAGATCCGGCTGTACCACGACGAGCAGCATCGGCAGTCCCGCCATGCCGACGAGGAGCGCGACCGACCGCACGTTCAGCACCCGCTCGTGGCCCGCGAGGTACACCGCCACGGCGATGACGACGGCGATGACGGCGAACTCCGACGGCTGGAACTGGATCCCGCCGAACGAGATCCAGCGTTCCGCGCCGTTCTGCGAGCGCCCGATGCCCTTCACGGCGACGAGGGCGACCACGACGAACCCGTAGATGACGTAGGCCCACTCCTCGAGCCGGCGGTAGTCGACGAGGGCGCACGCCACCATCGCCCCCATGCCCACCAGGTCGTAGGCGATCTGACGCTTCAGGAAGTACGTCGGCTCGAGCGGGTAGATCGAGCGCGAGGCGGAGTAGACCATCACGATCCCCAGCGCCGCCAGGGCGAGGATCGACCCGATCAGCACGAGATCGACGTGGCGCAGGATGGCGACGACGGCGCTGTCTCCCCGCCGGCGCGCGGCGCGCGCGCGCCCCGCGAACAGGTCGACCGCCACGACCCGCAAGGTTACCGGGGCCGCAGCGCGAGCGGCCCCAGCCCCGCGGCCCCGCCCGGGCGTCGGAACCGCCGCAGATCAGGTCGTCGGGGCGATCCCGAGCGCGGCGAACATCGCCTCGACCGGCGGCGTTTGTCCCGTGAAGAGCGCCACCTGGTGGGCCGCCTGGTGGACGAGCATGCCGAGGCCGTTGCGCACCCGGCACCCCTGGGCGCCCGCCAGAGCGAGGAACTCGGTCACGGGGGGGGCGTAGACGACGTCGACGGCGAGCTGCGCGGCGCCGAGGTGGTGGGTGACCGCCTCCCAGCCGCCCTCGAACCCCCTCGGCTCGCCGGCGAAGCCGACCGAGGTCGCCTGGACGACGAGCGCCGCCGAGGCGACCTCACGGGGTGCGGCGACGCGGCCGGCCGCCCCGGCGAGCGTCGCGGCGGCCTCGGCGTGGGCCGGGGTGCGGTCGATGACGAGGACCTCCCGCGCCCCGGCGTCGGCGAGGGCGGCGACGATCGCGCGGCCAGTCGAGCCGGCGCCCACCACGGCGCAGACCTGGCCCGCCGGGCGGAAGGACCACTTGGCCGCGAGGTCGTCGAGCAGGCCCGGCCCGTCGGTGTTCTCGGCCCGGGTGCGCCCGCCTGACAGCACGACGGTGTTCGCCGCGCCGATCCGCTCGACGGCCGCCGAGCGCTCGTCGCAGGCGGCCGCGGCGGCGACCTTGTGCGGCGTCGTCACCGAGAGCCCCCGCATGCCCCGGCCCGCCGCCGAGGCGAGAGCACGGGTCACGTCACCGTCGCGCACGAGGAACGCCTTGTAGCACCAGTCAAGTCCGAGCGCGGCGTAGGCCGCGTTGTGGATCACCGGCGAGAGCGAGTGCGCGACCGGGTCGCCGATCAGCCCGGCGGCGAGCGTCCTGCCGACAGGGATGGCCCCCCCGAGGCCGATCATCGCGAGCGCTCGCCGTCGACGTACGCCTGGAGGATCACCGCCGCCGCGCTGGCGTCGACCGGCTCGCGCCGGGCGCGGGCCCTCGAGCCGGGCCGCCGCCCACGCCGCGGTGTCGCGGCGCCGTCCCCCTCGCGCCGCCGGCGGCTCGCCTCGACCGTCGAGAAACGCTCGTCGATCGTCGCCACCGGGACGCCGAGCACACCCCGCAACCGCTCCACCTCGGCGCCGATGCGCGCCGCGGCCGGGCCGGTCCCCCCGTCGAGGCTGAGCGGCACGCCGACGACGACGAGGGTCGCGCCCGTCTCGGCCACGAGCCGCGCGACGGCCTCGTGGTCCGCGCCCTCGTCACCCCGGCGCGCCAGCACACCCCGCGGCACGGCGACGGACCGGGCGGAGTCGGTGAGCGCGACGCCGATGCGCGCCTCGCCGAGGTCGAGGCCGAGACACGGTCCCGGTTGCGCCGGTGGCGTGCCCGCCGGGGCGCTCAAGAGGACCCGAGGAGCGTGCGCAGCGTCGCCAGCGCCTCGTCGATGGCGCCGACATCCCGTCCCCCCGCCGTGGCGAGCTGGGGCGAGCCTCCCCCACCCCCACCGACGGCCGCCGCGGCCGCCGCGGCGACCGGGCGCGCGTCGACGCCCGACTCCTCGGTCACGGCGACGACGACGGCGACCCGCCCGTCCTCGGTCGCGCCGACGAGCCCGACGCCGTCGACGCCGGCCTCGCGGCGCACCGCCAGGGCGAGCTCGCGCAGCGTCCCCGGGTCGACGCCGTCGTGCCGGGCGACGACGCGGCCCGAGACGGCCCCGGCGGCGAGCTCGCGCGCCTGGCCGGCGAGCGACTGCGACTGCAGCCGCCGCAGCTCCTCGGCCAGCGTGCGCTCCCGCTCGAGGAGCCGCTCGACCGCCCCGACGAGTTCGTCGGGCGTGGCGTGGAGCGCGGCGGCGGCCTGCGAGGCGACCGTCGAGAGCCTGCGGATCTGCGCGTACGAGCCGGTGCCCGTCGTCGCCTCGATGCGGCGCGTGTTCGCCCCGATCGAGCTCTCCGAGACGATGCGGAACGGCCCGATCGTGCCGAGAGCCGTGACGTGGGTGCCACCGCACAGCTCGACCGAGTCCGGCCCGGCGTGGACCACCCGGACCCGCTCGCCGTACTTCTCGCCGAAGAACGCGATCGCGCCCGCCTTCTCCGCCTCGGCCCGCGAGGTCTCGTCGACGCGCACCGGCGAATCGGCGAGGATCGCCGCCGAGACCAGGTCCTCCACCGTCTCGAGCTCCTCCCGGGTGACCGCCGCGAAGTGGCTGAAGTCGAACCGCAACCGGTCCGGCGCGACGAGCGAACCTTGCTGCTTCACGTGCTCGCCGAGGACCGTGCGCAACGCCCAGTGCAATAGGTGCGTCGCCGTGTGATTGCGACGGATCGACTCCCGGCGCGCCTGGTCGATCGCCGCCGTCACCTCGGCCCCGGGGGCGACGACGCCCTCGACGACGTAGCCGGTGTGGCACGTGATCCCGCCGGCCGACGTCGTGTCGAGGACGCGGAACACGCCGGTCGGCGCGGTGATCGTCCCCGTGTCGCCGACCTGGCCGCCCGATTCGGCGTAGAAAGGCGTCCGGTCGAGGAACACGTCGACGAGCTCGGCGCCCTCGGGGAGCGCTTCGCCGTCGATGTTCTGGAACCCCGTCCCGGGCCGGGGCTCGGTCCCGAGCACGCGGGCCTGGGCCGTCGTCTCGGTGTAGCCGAGGAACACGGTCGGCCCGAAGGCCTCGAGGACCTCGCGCACGCCCTCCCGCTGCTCGTCGTCCACCGAGTTGCGCGCGGCCTCCCGGCCGCGGCTGCGCTGCTCCGCCATCGCCGCCTCGAAGCCCTCCCGGTCGACGGCGACGCCGCGGGACCCGGCGACCTCGACGGTCAGGTCGATCGGGAAGCCGTAGGTGTCGTGGAGCTTGAAGGCGGCGGCGCCGTCGAGCACGCCGCCGGACTTGGCTAGCTCGGACTCGATGAGCTGCGACCCGGCGCGCAGCGTCCGGCGGAAGGCCTCCTCCTCGTGGCCGACGACGGTCCGCACGAGCGAGGCGTCCCGGACGAGCTTCGGGTAGGCGCGGCCCATCGTGGCGACGACGGCGTCGGTGAGGTCCGGGAGCACGATCGCCGCCACACCGAGCTGGTGGGCGCGCAGCGCGGCGCGGCGCAGGACGCGCCGCAGCACGTAGCCGCGCCCCTCGTTCGAGGGGAAGACGCCGTCCGAGACGAGGAACGTCGCCGCCCTCACGTGGTCGGCGAGGATGCGCAGCGCGACGTCGGTCGGCTCGTCCCGGCCGACGGGGGATTTCGTCAGCGACGCCGCGGCGTCGACGACCGGCGCCAACAGGTCCGTCTCGAAAAGCGACCCGACCCCCTGGAGGAGCGTCAGGATCCGCTCGAACCCGGCCCCGGTGTCGATGTTCTTCTTCGGCAGCTCGGTGAGCGTCCCGTCGGCGGCGCGCTCGAACTGCATGAAGACGAGGTTCCAGATCTCGGTGTAGCGCTCGGAGTCCCCCGCGGCGGGGCCGCCACCCGGCCCGAAGCGCTCGCCGCGGTCGTAGTAGATCTCGGAGCACGGCCCGCACGGGCCGGTGTCGCCCATCTTCCAGAAGTTGTCCTCGCCCATCTTCTGGATGCGCTCGGCGGGCAGGCTCGCCGCCTCCTGCCAGATCCCGGCCGAGTCGGTGTCGGTCTCGTGGATCGTCACCCACAGCCGGCCGGGCTCGAAGCCGAGCACCTCGGTGACGAGCTCCCAGGCGTAGGGGATCGCCAGCTCCTTGAAGTAGTCGCCGAAGCTGAAGTTGCCGAGCATCTCGAACAGCGTCTCGTGGCGCGCGGTCGTCCCGATGATGTCGATGTCCGACATCCGGAAGCACGGCTGGATCGTCGTCGCCCGGTCGACCGGCGGCTGCTCCTCGCCCGTGAAGTACGGCTTGAACTGCACCATGCCGGCGATCGTGAACATCACCGACGGGTCGATGGGCACGAGGCTCGCCGGCGGGAGCGCGGCGTGCCCGCGCTCGACGAAAAAGCGGGTGAAGCTCTCCCGCAGCTGGTCACTCGAGATCGTCATGTCCTCACCGTGTCCGGTTCTCCTGGCCTGCCTCGTCCCCGGACGCAGCGTCGCGCCGCCGGCCCCGCAGGGCCGCGAGCCGCCGGGCGATCTCGGCCTCGGCCCCGTGCTCGGAAGGCTCGTAGTAGCGCCGCCCTGCGAGCTCGGCCGGGAGGTAGTCGGCTTCGACCCAGCCACGCGGGTCATCGTGAGGATACTCGTAGCCGATGCCGTGCCCGAGCACCTCGGCGCCCGGGTAGTTCGAACCCCGCAGGCGCGGGGGCACGTCGCCGAGGACGCCGTTCTCGACGTCGGACTGCGCAGCCCACAGGGCCGCGGCCGACCGGTTCGACTTCGGCGCCGTGGCGAGGTAGACGGCCGCCTCGGCGAGGTTGAGCGCCGCCTCCGGCAGCCCGACCCGGTCGAGGGCCGCCGCCGCGGCCTCGGCGACGACGAGACCGAGCGGGTCGGCCATCCCCACGTCCTCGCTGGCGAGGATCACGAGCCGGCGCGCGACGAAGCGCGGATCCTCCCCCGCGGCGAGCAGACGGGCGAGCCAGTAGACGGCGGCGTCGGGGTCCGAGCCGCGCAGCGACTTGATGAAGGCGCTGATGATGTCGTAGTGGGCGTCGCGCCCGTGGCGGATGGCACGGGTCGTCCGCGCCGCCTCGACGTCGTCCCGCCCGATCCGCACCTCACCCGGTCCCCGCGCGTGGGCGACGGCGAGCGCGATCTCGATCGTCGTCAGCATCGCCCTGGCGTCGCCGTCGGCCAGGTCGCAGCACACCACGAGGGCGTCGTCGTCGATTGCGGCCCGCTCGAGGCGGACCGCGCGGCGGCCGAGCTCGGCGAGGTCCTCGGGAGCGATCACCTCGAACCGCCACAGCGTCGAGCGCGACAGCAACGGCGAGGTCAACGAAAAGAACGGGTTCTCCGTCGTCGCGCCGATCAGCACGACGACGCCCTCCTCGACCCCGGGCAGGAGCGCGTCCTGCTGGGAGCGCGAGAAGCGGTGGATCTCGTCGAGGAAAAGGATCGTCCCCCGCCCCGTCGTGCCGAGCTCGCGCCGGGCTCCCTCCAGCGTCTCGCGGATGTCCTTCACCCCGGCCGAGGTGGCCGAGAGGGGCACGAAGACCTTGGCCGAGCGCGCCGCCACGATGCGGGCGAGCGTCGTCTTGCCCGAGCCCGCCGGGCCGAAGAAGACCGCCGAGGAGAGCCGGTCCGCCTCGATGAGCGCCCGCAGGGTCGCGCCGGCGCCGACGAGGTGCCGCTGGCCGACGAACTCCTCGAGCGACCGGGGCCGCATCCTGGTGGCGAGCGGCGCCGTGCGGGCGAGCTCCTCGGCGGCCGCGGCGTCGAAGAGGTCCTCACCGGGTCGCTGCGCCATGGCTCGGCCCCTAGCCCGCCCCCGTGGACCTGGGCGGCGGCGGGGGCTCGGCGGGCGCGGTCTTGACGACGCGCACGCCGAGTTCGGCCAGGCGCTTCGGGCCGAGCGGCAGCGGCCCGCCGGTCATCGGGTCGGCGCCGGACTGGGTCTTCGGGAAGGCGATCACCTCGCGGATGTTCTCCTCACCGGCGAGGATGGCGACGAACCGGTCGAGGCCGACGGCGAAGCCGCCGTGCGGCGGCCCGCCGTAGCGGTAGGCGTCGAGCAGGAACCCGAAGCGGGACTCGGCGTCGGCCTCCGAGATGCCGAGCGCGGCGAAGATCCGCCGCTGCAGCTCGGGCCGGTGGATCCGGATCGACCCCGAGCCGAGCTCCCAGCCGTTCAGCACCAGGTCGTAGCTCTGGGCCCGCACGCTGTAGGGGTCGGTGTCGAGTCGGTCGAGGTCCTCGGGGTACGGCATCGTGAACGGGTGGTGGGCGGCCTGCGGGTTGCCCTCCTCGTCCGTCCCGTCAAACAGCGGGAAGTCGACGACCCAGCAGAAGTGCAGCGCCCCGCCGACGCTCGCCGGCCGGCCGAGGTCGAGCCGCAGCTGGCCGAGCACCTCGCAGGCGCGGCGGTGCTCGTCGGCGACGACCAGCACGAGGTCGCCCGCCGCCACCCTGGCGGTCTTGACGATCCCGGAGAGCTCGGCCTCGGACAGGAACTTGGCGGCCGGGCTGTCGAGCGTGACCGGGTCCCCCGCGGCCCGCAGCCAGACGAGCCCCTTGGCGCCGAGCCCCTTCGCCCGCGCGACGAGCTCGTCGAGGCGGGCGCGCCCGAGCGACGCCCCGCCGGCGAGCACGATCGCCTTCACGGTCGGCGCCCGCAGCGCGTTGAAACCGGTCCCGGCGAGGACGGCTGACAGGTCGGCGAGCTCCATCCCGAACCGCAGGTCCGGCTTGTCCGTCCCGTACGAGTCGAGCGCCTCGGCCCAGGTCATCCGGGCGAACTCGCCGGGCCTGACGCCGGTCGCGGCGTCGGCCGCATCGACCATCGCCTCGGTGACGAACCCGAGGATCTCGTCTTGACCGACGAAGCTCGCCTCCACGTCGAGCTGGGTGAACTCGAACTGCCGGTCCGCCCGCAGGTCCTCGTCCCGCAGGCACCTGGCGATCTGGTAGTAGCGGTCGAAGCCGCCGATCATCGTCAGCTGCTTCGCGATCTGGGGGCTCTGGGGCAGCGCGTAGAAGCGGCCGTGCTGCAGCCGTGACGGGACGACGAACTCACGGGCCCCCTCCGGCGTCGGGGTCCACAGAAGCGGCGTCTCGATCTCGACGAAGCCCTGGCGCTCCATCGAGCGGCGGATCGCCGAGTTCACGACGGCGCGCAACCGCAGGTTCGCCTGCATCCGCTCGGTCCGCAGGTCGATGTACCGGTAGCGCAGGCGTATCGGCTCCTCGGTCTCGGCCCGCTCGTCGAGCGAGAACGGCACCGGCTCGCACGTCGCCAGCGTCTCGACGTCGCAGTCGCCGATCTCGATCTCGCCGGTCGCGAGTCCCGCGTTCACCTTGTCCGCAGGGCGGATCCGCACCGTCCCCGTCACGCGCACGACGTACTCCGGCCGGATCTGGTGCGCACGTTCGACGACGCACTGGACGACGCCGGTGTGGTCGCGCACGTCGAGGAACGCCAGGTGCTCGCCGTGCTCGCGCCGGCGTGCCACCCAGCCACAGACCGAGACCCGCGAACCGGCGTCGGCGGCCCGCAGCACGCCGCAGTAGTGGGTACGCATGCCCGATTCGCCCGAAACTCCATCAACTCCGGTCAAGTGATCCACCTCTGAATCGCGCCCTCCAGGGCGGCGGTCTCCACTGTCTCCTGACTCCCCGCGCCTTCGCCGCGCAGCACGCGCAAAGTGACCTCGCCCGCGGCAAGCTCGGCGGCCCCGACGATGGCGGCGAGCCGGGCGTGGCTGCGGTCGGCGAGCCGGAGCTGCGCCTTCAGCGAGCGACCGTCGAAGGCCCGGTCGGTCGCGATCCCCACCCGGCGGAGCCTCTCGGCGAGGTCTCTCGCCGCGGCACCGCCGACGAGATCGACGACGAACACGTCGACGCAGCCGTCCGGCGACGAGAGCGCCCCCTCGGCGTCGGCGGCCAGCAGCACGCGCTCGATCCCGCAGCCGAACCCGATCCCGGGCGTCGGGTCGCCGCCGAGGGCGGCGACGAGCTTGTCGTAGCGGCCGCCGCCCAGCACGACGTCCTGCGCGCCGGCGAGCGCCGGCGCCGCGAACTCGAACGTCGTGCGGTTGTAGTAGTCGAAGCCCCGCACGAGGAACTCGTCGCGGGTCCACACCAACCCCGCGGCGTCGAGACCCTCGGTGACGCGGGCGAAATGCTCACGGCAGGGCTCGCACAGCGCCTCGGAAAGGAGCGGCGCGGCCGCCTTGATCGCCACGCAGGCCGGGTCCTTGCAGTCGAGGACCCGCAACGGGTTCGCCGACCAGCGCTTGGCGTGCTCGGCGCACAACCCCGACTCGTGCGTGGCGAGGTAGGCGGTGAGGGCCGCGCGATAGCCGGGCAGGCAGGTGTCGTCGCCCATCGAGTTCACCTGCAGCGTGATCCGCGTAAGCCCGAGCGAGGCGAGGAACGAGGCACCGAGCGAGATCACCTCGACGTCGAGGTCCGGATCGGCGGTACCGATCGCCTCCGTGCCGAGCTGGTGGTGCTGGCGGTACCGGCCGGCCTGCGGCCGCTCGTAGCGGAAAGCAGGCGTCACGTACCACACCTTCCAGGGGACCTGCGGGTGGTGCTGGACGAAGGCGCGCACCACCGACGCCGTCCCCTCGGGACGCAGGGCGAGCGTTCTGCCGCCCTTGTCCTCGAACTCGTACATCTCTTTTTGCACGATGTCCGTCGAGTCGCCCGCACTGCGGCGGAAGACCTGGGCGTCCTCGAACATCGGCGAGACCAGAAGTCCATAGCCAAAGCGGCCCGCCAGCTCGGCGAAACGGGCGACGACGGCCGCAATGCGCGCGCTCTCGGGCGGGAGGATGTCACGCGTCCCGGTCGGCGCCTGGAAGGCGCTCACGGGTTCGGGGCGCGGAATGACCTGGCCTTGCCCGGCAGGAGCCGGAAGGCGTCGTAGACGCCCTCCAGGCCCCGCAGCGAAGCGAGGACCGAGTCGAGGTGCGCGCTGTCGGCGAGCTCGCACTCAAAACGCATGCTCGTCACCCTATCCGGTGCGGTCTCGCCGGAAACTGAGACGATGCCGACGTGGTGCTCGGCGAGCACGCGGGCCACGTCGGCGAGCAGCTCTGAGCGGTCGAGCGCCTTCACCCCGATGCCCGCCGTGTGGAGGCCGATCTGCGCGGCGTCCCACTCGACCTCGACGAGCCGCTCCCGGTACTGACCGGCGAGCGAGAGGGCGTTCACGCAGTCCGCGCGGTGGACCGTCACGCCGCGGCCCCGCGTGACGAACCCGACGATCGGGTCGCCCGGCACCGGGGTGCAGCAGGTCGAGAGCCGCACGAGCATGTCGTCGAGCCCCTCGACGAAGACGCCGGCCGAGATCGGCTCGCCCGCGGTCGCGCGCCGCGGCTGGAGCACCGTGGTCGGCAGCTGCTCGTTGCCCTCGCCGAGGATCTCGCGCCGCAGCCGCTGCACGACGCTGCGCCCCGAGAGGTGGCCCTCGCCGATCGCGACGTAGAGCCCGTCGAGATCGGCGTAGCCGAGCACGCTCGCCAGGCGCTCGAGGGCCGTCGAATCGAACAGCCGCCGCACCGGGAGGCCCTCGCGACGGAGCTCCTTGGCGAGGTCGTCGCGGCCGTTGTCGATCGCGTCCTCGCGGCGCTCCCGGCTGAACCACTGGCGGATCTTGTTGCGCGCCTTGGGCGAGACGACGATCTTCAGCCAGTCGTTCGACGGCCCTGCCGTGGCGAACTTCGAGGTGATGATCTCGACCCGGTCGCCGGACTGCAGCTTCGTCTCGATCGGCACGAGCTTCTCGTTGACCCTCGCCCCGATGCAGCGGTGGCCGACGTCGGTGTGGATCGTGTAGGCGAAGTCGATCGGCGTCGCCCCCGTCGGCAGGGTGATGATCTCGCCTTTCGGGGTAAAGACGTAGACCTCGTCCTGCTCGAGGTCGAGCTTCAGGGTCTCGAGGAACTCGATCGGGTCGGGGGTCTCGCGCTCCCAGTCGACGATGCGCTGCAACCACTGCATCTCGTCGGCCGACGACGTCTCCCCGGGGTGCGCGGCGTCCTCCTTGTAGCCCCAGTGGGCGGCGATGCCGTGCTCGGCGCGCTGGTGCATGGCCATCGTGCGGATCTGCACCTCGAGGGGCTTGCCGTGCGGGCCGAGGACGGTGGTGTGGAGCGACTGGTAGAGGTTGAATTTCGGCGAGTTGATGTAGTCCTTGAAGCGGCCCTGCACCGGCGGCCACAGGGCGTGCACGGTGCCGAGGGCCTCCCAGCAGTCCTTCTCGGAGTCGACGATGATCCGGATCCCGACGAGGTCGTTGATCTCCTCGAACTCCTTGCCTCGCACGACCATCTTCTCGTAAATGCTCCAGAGGTGCTTCGGCCGCCCGGTGACGATGGCCTCGATGCCCAACGCCGCCAGGCCGGTCTTCAGGATCTCGACGACCTCGGCGACCTCGTGCTCGCGGCTCGGCGCCCGGGTCGCCACCATCTGGGCGATCTCCTCGTAGCGCTTCGGGTGCAGGGTGAAAAACGAGAGGTCCTCGAGCTGCCACTTCACCTCCTGGATGCCGAGGCGGTGCGCGAGCGGCGCGTAGATGTCGAGCGTCTGCTGGGCGATGCGGCGTTGCTTCCACTCGGGCATCACCGCGAGGGTGCGCATGTTGTGGAGCCGGTCGGCGAGCTTGATGACGAGCACCCGCCAGTCGTTCGCCATCGCGACGAGCATCTTGCGCACCGTCGCCGCCTGCTGGGCCTCGCGCGAGGAGAACTTCAGCCGGTCGAGCTTGGTGACGCCGTCGACGATCCCGGCGATCACGGTGCCGAACTCGCGCTCGATCTCGTCGACCTGAACCGGCGTGTCCTCGACGACGTCGTGGAGGAGGGCGGCGACGACGCTCGTCGCGTCGAGCCCGAGGTCAGCGACGATCTGGGCGACGGCGATCGAGTGGGTGACGTACGGCTCGCCCGAGAGGCGCCGCTGGCCCTCGTGGGCACGGCTCGCCATCGCGAAGCCCCGGCGGATGATCTCCGTGTCGGTCCCCGGGTGGCGCAGGGCGAAGGTCGAGATCAGCGGTTCGATCGAGCTGACCGGCTCCGGCTTCTCGTCGAAACCGACGAGCAGCATCGGCGTGGTGAGGTGCTCCCTGTCGAGCGGGCTCACCGTGTCCATGACACAGGCTACCGTCGCCGACCAGTTCACGGGGGCACGTAGCGGCCCCTAGCTGGTCGTTTCCCGCCCTCCGGACCCCGGCTCAGCCCGGCGCGAGCCCTCCCGCGGCGCCGGTGGGGACGGCCGGACGGGGGGCCGCGGCACCGGCCCGGGCTTTGGCGTACCCGTCGAGCAGGTAGGCCCAGACGAACAGGTTCGCCGGGTACATGAGGTAGCCGAATCTGGTCGCCGGGGCGAGGAGCGTCGCCAGCAGCATCGCCCAGGCCGTGAAGCGCACGACCTGGGCGGGCGTGCGCGGCGTCCAGCGCTTCAGGCCGTAGGCGACGAGCGCCAGCCCGATAAGGACGAGCACGGCGATGATGAGCCGGCGATGGTCGGGGAAGGTCCGCACGAGGACCTCACCGAGCAGCGGGCTCGCCGCCGGGGACGTCACCGACGTGAGCCCCAGCGGGAAGCGGATCACGTTCTCGACGAAGGCCCCGGGGCTCGTGAAGAAGCCGACGGCGATCACCGGGACGGCGACGAGCGCCGCCGAGATCGCGTAGCGCCAGGGAGCGGGGCGGTCGTCGCGATCCCGGATGGCGATCAGCATGAGCACAAGGACCGGCCAGGCGGTGAACTTCAGTGTCGCCGCGCAGCCGAGCACCAGACCGGCCGCCACCGGTCGTCGTTTCGCCACGAGCACGAGGCCCGCCAGCATGAGGACGAGAACGGGCATGTCGTCGCCGCCTGTCACCATCGGCAGCGCCCCCGACGGGAGAGCCACGAGGAACTGGAGCGCACGGCCCCGCCGACCGACCGTCGCGCCGCGGACGAGCAGCGCCATCGCCGCGACGATGAGGGTGAACCCCACGAGCGTCACACGCGCGTCGGTCAGCTCCGGTGGTCCCGCCGCGGCGTTGGCGAGCCCGAAGGGCGCCATGCCCGGCAGGTACGGGTAGAACGAATTCGCGTCGATCGACTTCGCGTCGGTGTGCGGCGAGACGCCCACGGTCGTCGGGTGGGCGAGATAGGGGCTCTCGCCCTTGGCGAGCCGGTCACCGGCCCGCTCGATGACGGCGACCTCGGACTGCGCGTTCGCCCCGGGACGAGCGTCGGCCCGCCAGACGAGCTCGGCGACGAGTGGCGTGACGACCGCGCCCAGGATGACGGCCGCGACGACGATGCGGCGCACGAGGCTGACCGTCGAGGCCCGCATTGTTCCCCGCCGGGCGAGGAGCGCCACGGCGCCGCAGATCACGGCGCCGACCCCGTAGGTGACGCCGGCCATCTGGCCCCACTCGCGGTAGTCGGCCGCGATGGCAGCACCGGCGTTCGCGACGGCGAAGGCCGTGGCGCAGAGGTAGAGGAAGGCGTCCTTCTCGATCGGAGCCCACGACATGACGCGTCGGTACGCCAAAAGGACAGCGCTCCGCATCGACGGAATCGTAGTCTCGGGGCCAACGAGCCCCAGCGTGCAGCGGTGGCCGGACGGGGTCGGGCCGACGGCCCTGCGACATCCGGGCCTCAGAATCTCGCCTGCCACACTCTGGACGGCCCACGACGTCGCACGTGGCAATCGAACGGATGTCGTCGTTTCGGCCCTGCCGCACATATCGCATCCGACCGTGCTGGTGATCGCGATCGTCCTGCAGAGTGCAGCCCCGCGGGTTCGTGGCCGGGGCCCAGGGGTCGTTGCGCCAGATGAGTCGAGGAGCCACTGAGACGGCGGACCCAGCGGTTCCGTCGCGATCAAGATGATTCGACAGCTGCCTTGACAATCCGCTCGGCACCACAAGCTGTGGCCGCTCGTCACCTCCCTTACGATCGGGACACCGAGATGCACGTACTCCACCGCCGACGGAGTTCCCGTCGCGCACCCGACGACGTAACGACACGCGGTTTTCGCCGCGCTGCTGTGCCGACGCGACCGGACGGATCAGAAGCGACCGCGCCTCGGATGAGCCTGTTCCACGCATTCAGATCGCTCGAAGAGCCGGTGTTCCGGTGGTGGTTCCTAAGCCAGATCTTCTCGGCGTCAGGATCGACGACCCAGATGGTCGCTCAGACCTGGCTCGTCCTGAAGCTCACTGGCAAGGGAGTCGACCTCGGTCTGCTGAGTTCCTGCGCACTCCTGCCCATCCTCCTCGGAGGACCCTGGGCGGGCGCCCTGGTCGATCGGGTCGATCGGCGTCGCCTGCTGATCGTGACCCAGAGCATCTTCGTCGGGCTGGCGAGCCTGCTCGCGGTGCTCACGGCCACGGGGGCGCTCCGGCTTTGGATGCTGTTCGTGCTCGCCGCCATCTCTGGCATGGTGAACGCGCCCGACTCCGCGGCACGACAGGTCTACGTGGTCGAGCTGGTCGGCAGGGATCGGCTCGCGAGCGCCGTGAGCCTGTACGAGGTGGTGCTCAACGCTTCCCGCGTCCTTGGTCCTGCAGCCGCCGGGGTGCTGCTCGCGACGGTGGGGGCGGCGCCCTGCTTCGAGTTCAACGCGGCCTCGTTCCTCGCGCCGCTCGTCGTGCTGCTCGTTCATCGCACGGTCAGTCCGACGTACGAGGGTCGTGAGGCTCCGACGCGCCGGGGCGAGTTTCGTGCTGGCCTGCGCTACGTGTGGAACTTCCGCGCCATTCGCACCTGCCTCTTCCTGGCTGCCGCCTCCGGCATGCTGTTCGGTCTCGGAGTCACCCTGCCGCTCCTCACGACGAGGGTGTTCCACCTCGGCAGCGGTGGTTACGGGTTGATGATGGCGGCTTTCGGGCTCGGCGCGCTCCCGGGGGCGCTGCTCGCGGCCTCAACCAGGCGCCATCCGACCGGGAGGAGCGTCGCGTTTCTCGCCGCGGCGACGGGGGTGTGCGTGCTCCTGACCGCGAGCGTGCTCGGGGTCGATCTCGAGACCGTCGGTCTCTTCCTCACGGGATGCGTGTCGATCTGGTTCATCGCGCGGACGAACACGCTCGTCCAGATGGAGACCGATCCGCCGATGCGGGGTCGGGTGATGGGCATCTGGGTCATGGCGCTGCCCGGGGCCTCGCTGGTCACCGCGCCCATGGTCGGATGGGTCATCGACACCGTGGGTCCCCGGGAGGGCTTCGGGTTGGCTGGTGTCGCTCTTCTCGTGACGGCGGTCCTGGGCTGGCGATCGCTGGTGCGCCCCGTCGAAGCACCGGCTGCGACGGGCCAAGGAACCTCTCCGGGCGCTGATCCTGTTGGCAAGTGGCCCGCCGCGCCAGGGTCCAGCGGCCAGCCGTGATGCTGGCGCGCCGGCTTGGGGGGATTCTCTGGAAACTCCCAACTCGGCCGGTTCCGGGGGGAATTGGCGCGACCATCGGACACGTTCCTTGCTGCGCCAGGCCCCTCGTACTCACCGGCCTTGTGCACCTGAGAACGACGACGGCTCTCCACTGCGGTGGCGTAGCCCTGTCTGACCGCGCAAGCCAGCGCAAGACGCTGTTGCCAGCGCCTTTCCCAGCGACCACCATGGACCGATGACCACTGCCAACCGCCCCGACCCAGACGTGCCCGAGCGCTGGACCGCGTCGGTCGTCCGCCCCGACATGTGGGTCGACCCCGACACGGATCCCCGAGAAGGAGGACCCGAGCCCACAGACGAGCGAAGCACCGTACTCAGTTATCTCCGTGCTTACCGGCTCACAATGGAGATGAAGTGCGCGGATCTCGATCCCGGGCAGCTCGCCACGCGCTCGGTGCCGCCCTCCACGATGTCGCTCCTCGGGTTGATCCGCCACATGGCCGAGGTGGAGCGGTATTGGTTTCGCCGGGTGATGGCCGGCGAGCCCGCCCCGCCACGCTTTCGTAGCGAAGAAGATCACGACGGTGAATGGAACGGTGCGGTCGCCGATCCCCGCGTCGTCGCCGAGGCGTGGGACGCATGGCGTGACGAGGTCGCGTTCGCGGAGGGGTTTGTCGACGGGGTGAACGATCTCGGCACCTTGGGGCGCAACCGTGACGGCTCGACGGTCCCGTTGCGCTCGGTGCTTGTACACCTGGTCGAGGAGTACGCCCGTCACTGCGGCCACGCGGACCTCTTGCGCGAGCGAATCGACGGGCGCACCGGGCAGTGACCGTCGGCAAGTAGTTGCTCACGCAGCAGGTCGCGCGATGGTCCGTTCTTTCATCTGTTCTGGACCATGAGGGGTACGCCCGCTCCCGTCGAGCGTGAGTGGACGCACACCAGCGCGGCTGCGAGTCGGGCGACATCCAGTCCGCGCAGCGGATCAGAATCCAGGTCGGCGCCAGCAGTGGTCGAGACTTCCCAGCTCAATCGATCACCTCAGCCCGCAGCCATCGCTTCTCAACGGTGCAGCCGAGCTGGGCCGGTTCATCAGACTCCTGTTTCCTGAGCGGTGAGAGCGGCGCGACTTCAGACGTCGGTCTCAGGACACAAACGATAAGCGCATTCCGTTCGGGGTCGAACTCGCAGTCCGACCACTCATCCAGGCCCCGACCAACAGCTCGCAGGCCCGGGGACAGCGTCAGGCAGTACCCGTCACGATCAAGCTTGGAGTAGAGCGCGCTGTCATACGGAGCCAGCTCTCGGGGATCGAGCGGAATCCTCACTGCCTCGTGGCCCTCACGCGAGTAGAACACGAGGTCGGTAGGGGCGCCTGTGAGTCCTGGTCCGGCGCAGAAGAACCAGGCGCCACTCGGAGTCCAACCTGCGATCACTGCCCGTCTCCCGAGATCGTTCGCGACCGTGACGACCTTCTGCCCGGCGCCGCTCACCACCTCACAGGTGGTCTTGGTCACAATCAGCACAAGATCCTCATTCGGTGACCACGTCATCCCTCGGACCCAATTGTTGGGCTCAGCGAATCGGATCGACGCGTCCGACATCGAATACAGCACGTACCCCGACTGGATCTCGTTGTCGTGGGCCGTCAGCGTCGTCACGACGAGAGCGCCTGCGTCGTGACTCCAGGGCCGATAGCAACCTAGGAACCTTGAACCAAGACCGAGGGCGCTAACGAGGCCCGGGTGCCTGGCCGTCACATCCTGGCCCCTTTCCACGAGGCTCACGTTGCCCCAATAGCCGAGGCCCATTCGAAGCTCCAACGGCTTGTGGAAACGAAGTTCGCGCTGACGGTCTGGACTCGCGTACCGTGCCTCAACCCGCCAATCCCGCACAGGTGCGAGCTCTCCACTCGGGACGGGCCGGAAGGGGGTCAGTCCAGGCACACCCGAATGCTACGAGCGCCGCCCGACCCGGGGTTGAAAGTTTCTCTACAGCAGGTCATCGATACGACCGGCTCTACGGGATTCGCACTCGCAGCGGCAGGGGGCACCCTGAGGCCCTGACTCGACCCGCACATTGCGAGGCAGTCTGGGATCGCTCGCAGGCAAGCCTGCGGACCCGTGACCATGAGGAGGTGATTGGTATCCGGCGTGTCAGCTTGGAGAAAGTCCATTCAACGCGGCAAATGGATCCCAGCTTGAGTCTCGGTGCCATTCCAGCTCGATCCCGCTCGCAAGCGCGGTGGCAACCTGCTCGCCGTGCAGGCGAGCGATCAGGGCAAGCGTCATGTCCATGCCTGCCGCGACTCCAGACGAAGTCCACCGGTCCCGGTCTTCCACCCAGCGCGCTTGCGCGACCCACTCAACCCGGGGACTCTGCTGGCAGGCCCAGGCGAACGCCCGCTTGTTGGAGGTCGCTCGGTAACCGTCGAGCAGCCCGGCCGCTGCCAGCAGACCGGATCCTGTGCACACGGAGGTGACGAAGGTCGCGGCAGACGCCCAATCGGCAAGCCACCTGAGGAAGACCGGGTCGCCTGCCAGTCGCCTCGTGCCGATGCCTCCGGGAACGAGCACTACGTCAGCAACAGCAGCGTCATCGTAGGAACAGTCAGCTACCGTCCGCGGACCTTGGGCGCTTCGCAACGGCCCGGCTGTAGGTCCCAGCAGGGTGATGCCGAATCGTTCGGCGACGTTCCCAAACAGCTCCAGGGGACCGAACACATCGAGCAGTTCGAACCCGTCGAAGAGGACGACGGCGACCTGGCGGCGCTTCACAGCTTCGGTCATGGCCGCCATTATCGCCGATGCTCCTCGTGACTCGGGCAAGGCCGCAACCGTGCCACTACTTGTTGCAGCCAACCCGAGAGTGCGCGCATAGCGATGGCGGGGCGTTCACCTTTCCAGCGTCGGTATCCTTGGCTCGTGCTTCGCAGACGGGGTACCGCCTTCAGCTTCGTTCTCGCGGGTGCTCTCTGTTTTGGTGCCGCGATGTCGGTGATCCACGGAAGCCAGGGCGGCGTCAGGGCGACGATCGGCAATCTCAGCGCGCCCTGGCTGCTGATCGCGTTCGGTGCCGGTGCCGCTCTGGGGAAGCGGGGTGTCTGGCGGGGTGCCGGAGCGGGACTTCTCGTGACCGTGCTCGCGCTCTGCGCGTTCTACGTGGCGAACATCTACGTCCTTGGTCTCACAGGGCACGGCCTCCTGGGCGACCTGCGATTCGCCCTTGCCAGCGGTGCCTACTACATCCGGCTTGGCCTGGTCAGCGGGCCCGTTATGGGCATTCTCGGAGCGCTGTCGCGTCGGCGAAGATCGATGGGCATCGCCCTCGCGGCGACGGGTCTGCTTGTGTTCGAGCCTCTGGCTTGGTTGGCGTACTTCCACGGCCATCTGAGCTCAACATCGGACTTCCCTGCCGTGGCCATCGCAGAGGTGGCTGTCGGCGCCGTCTGTTCGGTCGGGCTCGTGGTCTCGCGACGCCGAACAGCGTCGGCGTGACGGCGGATCGTTTCGCCGACGCGTTCCATGCGTGAACGTCCCATTGACTGATCGCAGCCACGGCATTAACGAGAGTCGACGATCAGGGATACCCGGAGATGCCCTCCGCGGTTCCTCGGAGCGCCTGCTCCGTCAGACGATGGCGACCACTGGACACAGCGAACTACCTCACGACACCGATCACGCCGCCGCCGACGCCGGCAATCAGGATTCCTGCCAGAGCAATCCGCGCGGCTCGGGAACCTGGCTCAGGCGTTCTGAAGACCCAGATCCCGATGCTGGCATTGACCAGGAGGCTCAGCTGGGCGATGGTGAAGCCCACGCCACTGCCCACCCTGGAAACCAAGCCAAGCAAAGCGAGATTGCCGACGCCGAATAGAACCCCAGCCGCCAACTCCAGGGTTGTCACCCTGAGACTCAACCTGAATGATTTGCCGGCAGGCAGCGCGAGGACGAACCCAGCGGCGAGGATGCCGAGCGCGAGGGGAAAGTTGGCCACCTGCGTCGGCACCTTTGCCCACTGAGCTGGCACGAAGTAGCTGCCCCACAGCAATCCGGCTGCCACGGCCCAGAGCAGTCCGAGTCGAGGTGTGTTGGCTGCTTCTGCAGTCGACGCCGGCGGTCCTGCCAACGTGACGACAGACGGTGAGGCGCCAGCAGCATCTTGCGAGCGCACAATGAGCAGCACCCCGATAAGGATGAACACGAGCGCGAGCGCCACCACCGTCAAGTGCGTGGAGCTGAAGCTCTTCAACTCGCCAAACAGAAGAGTGCCCCACACGAACGCGGTGATGACGTTCAGTGGCGTCCAGGACCCAGCGGCACGGGCCAGTCCGATTGCTTCGGTGGCGCGAAAGGCAGAGTAGTTTCCGGCCGTCCACACCAGGCCCCCGACCAGGGGCAGCCAGAACTCGCGCCAGCCGGAGGAGAGATGGCCACCACTCGAGACGAGCGCAATCGTTGCGAAAACGAAGTTGCCAACGGTCACGTAGAAAGTCCGCAAGCGTTGGGGAACACCGCGTGCGATCTGGGCCAGCGGTATCCAGGTACCCCACGCCACCACCGTGATGAGTGCGAGGAGCGCTGTCATGTGCGTCTCGGCGCGCGTTCGGTCAGCGTCGAGCGTCGAAGCTAGTCAGCAAGTCCCGATCCGCGCAGAGGCCCGCGAAGGTCCATTCGGTGCCCGGTGTTTCGTCCCTCATCGCGATCCAGGCTATATATCGCCGCCCTCTTGCGGGAGGGCGTTGCCACGCTCGTCAACAATCTCTGTCCATCAAAGCGAGGTGTCGCCTCGGGCCGCTCGGTGGAATCGCCGGCGATCGAGGACGCGTTCGACTGGCATGTCAACGTTCTCGATTTGACCATGTGTCGCTCGTGCGCCAGCCGCCGTAATAGCCCTGCTTCAGATTCATTGCCTCCCAGTTTCTTCACAGGTACGGTCGTGGCGGCTGCTCTAACCAACACATCCAACCGGGGGGTCAACCATGAATATGCTATCTGCGTCCCCGATCTCATTGGGCCTGATCATTGGGGCGCTTGAGGTCGTGGGGTTACTCGGCACCGTCGGCCTCTTTGTCGTCATCGTGGTGGCCAACCGCGCCGAAGCCGATCCGACGCACCGCCGGCCGCTCGCCGTGTACCTCTTCGGGGCATCGTTTGTCACGATTTGGACCGCCCTCATCGGTTCGGTAGCCATCGTCGCTTCGCTCGTCGAGCTGATCGGAAGCCATCCAGCGACCTTCAGCCAGGCAATTCACCCCGTCGGGGACGCGAGTGCCCGCGGCGCGGTGCTCGGCGCCATCGTGCTCCTCGTCAGCGTGGCGATCCTCGTGACACACCTGCGAGCGGGGATGCGCCTGGCCCTGGCGACCGACCCCGAATCCCCGCTCACTCGGCGCGTCGGCCAGAGCTACGTCGCGGCGGTCGCCTTTGTGAGCGTTCTCGTCACGGCCATCGCCGTCGTCGTCGTCGCGTACGCCATCTTCCAGCTCATCGCACCCGGCGTCTTCTTGAGCTCAGGGCGCATTCCCACGCTGCGGATGCTGCTCGATGCCCTTTACGTGGCGCTAGCCGCAGGCGCGCTTGTCTGGACGCATCTCCGGCTGCCTGTGTCGCCGATGGCGAAGCCCGCGACGGTTCCGCCTCCGTCGGCGTAACTAGGAGCGGCGCCCCACAGATCCCGGCCCGGGGCAGGAAATCCCTGCACTCACGGGCGGGGGCGCGCACCGTCCCGCCTCCGGGATCCGGAGGCGGGACTGAGCGCCATGAGCGGTCGGGCGGATCCGCTCAGCGGTTCGGTTGCGGCGTGTACCGCAGGTACTTCTTGACGGTCCGGAAGCCCTTGGGGAACTTCACCTTGGCATCCTCGTCGGAAATCGCCGGGGCGATGATGACTTCCTCTCCGTCTTTCCAGTTCACCGGCGTCGAGACCGAGTAGTTCGCCGTGAGCTGGAGCGAGTCGAGGACGCGGAGGATCTCCTGGAAGTTCCGGCCCGTCGAGGCCGGGTAGGTGATCATCAGCTTGACCTTCTTGTCGGGGCCGATGATGAAGACCGACCGGACCGTGAGGGTGTTGTCGGCGTTCGGGTGGATCATCCCGTACAGGCCGGCCACCTTGCGGTCGGGGTCGCCGAGCAGCGGGTAGTTGAGCGCGTGGCCGGTGGCCTCCTTGATGTCGCCGGACCACTCTGTGTGCGACGAGACGGGGTCGACCGAGACGCCGAGGACCTTGGTGTTGCGCTTGTCGAACTCGCCCTTGAGCCGGGCGACCTCGCCGAGCTCGGTCGTGCACACCGGCGTGAAGTCCTTCGGGTGCGAGAACAGGATCCCCCAGCCGTCACCGAGATACTTGTACAGGTTGATCTCGCCCTCAGTCGAGTCGGTGGTGAAGTCCGGGGCGGCGTCGCCCAGTTGCAGTGCCATCTCTTCTTCCTCGTCCATTCCGGCGGTGCCCGAGGCGCCCGCCACGGTATCGGTCATGTGCGGCGGCGAGCCTAACGGCGTCGCCGGAAAACCCGACTATCTCGATCGGCTCTCTTCGCGGCGCCCGGATCCCGCCTCCCGCCCCGGCTGTGGGGTGTAGCGCAGGTAGCCGGTGACGGTCCGGAACCCCAGCGGGAAGCGCACCTGCGCGTCTTCATCCGGGATCACCGGCGCGACGATCACCTCGTCGCCGACTTCCCAGTTCACCGGCGTCACGACGGGGTGGCGGGCGGCGAGCTGGAGCGAGTCGAGGGCGCGGAGCACCTCGGTGAAGTCCCGACCGGTCGAGCCGGGGTAGCTCATCAGCAGCTCGACGCGCTTGTCCGGGCCGACGACGACGACCGAACGGACCGCGGCCGAGTCGTCAGCGAACGGGCGGATCGCCCCGTAGAGGCTGGCGATGACGCGGTCGGGGTCGCCGACCAGGGGGAAGTTGAGCGAGTGCCCGGTCGCCTCCTTGATATCGTCCGCCCAGTCGAGGTGCGAGGAGACCGAGCCGGCCGAGACGCCCACGACCTTCGTGTCGCGCCGCTCGAACTCGCCGATGAGGCGCGAGACCTCCCCGAGCTCGGTCGTGGACACCGGCGTGAAGTCCCCCGGGTGCGAGAAGAGAACGCCCCAGCCGTCACCGAGGTAGTCGTGGAAGGCGATCCACCCCTCGGTGGAGTTGGCGGTGAAATCGGGCGCGTAGTCGCCGAGGCGCAGTGTCATCTTCTCTCCCCCACTTGCTGTCGCGACCTTGCGTCGCGGACGGCGTTCCCGTTCGGTCTCGGGTGTCGGCTGGGTCAGCCTAACGGCGCGGACGCGGCGTCAACCGGTTCAGTCCCCGTTCTTTTCCTGTAATGAATCGGCAATATGGCGATGTCGGCGGCGGACGACGAGCGCAACGACGACCGCCACGACGACGACGATGATGATCGCCAGCGAGGTCCTGCCGCCCCAGGTCAGCACCTTCTGGTAGGACTTGCCGACGGCGTAGCCGGCGAGCGTGTAGGCGACCCCCCAGATCAGCCCCCCGGCGGCGTTGGCGGCGAGGAAGGTCCGGTAGCGCACCTCGGAGGCCCCGGCGACCCCGGGGACGAGGGCGCGAAACACCGCCGCGAACCGACCGACGAAGACGGCGTAGGCCCCGCGCCGCTGCAGGAAGTCACGGGTCCTTTCGACCCCGGGATGGCCCTTCAGCGGTCGGTGGGAGAGCAGCACCGGCCCGAAACGCCGGCCGACCTCGTAACCCACGCTGTCGCCGACGATCGCGCAGAGCACGACGAGCGTGCAGATCCACGACAGGCTGACGTGGTGCTCTGAGGCGAGGACGCCGCCGAAGACGACCGCCGTCTCGCCCGGGAGGACGAAGCCGACGAAAAGGGCCGCCTCGCCGAAGCACAGCGCCCCGACGAGCGCGTACGCCTCCCAGCCGCCGAGCCCGAGGAGCGGGTGGAGCAGCGTGTTCACGCCGTCACCTCCGGTGTCACGGCGGAGACTGTAGGCGGCGCCCGCCGGGCGGGCGCCGGGTCAGGCCTTCGTCAGCTCGCGCTCGGCGAAGACGATCCCTTCGTCGGCCCGGCGCGTGAGCTTGAATCCCGCGCCCTCGAACGTGGCGATCATGTTCGCGTTCTCGGTGGCCGTCTCGCCGCATACCTGGTGGAGTCCCCAGGCGGCCCCCCACTGCGGCGCGACCTCGAGGCAGTAGGCGGTCAGCAGGTTGCCGAGCCCGCAGTGCTGCCAGGGATCGGCGACGAGGACGGCGTACTCCGCCCGCCCGCGGGCCGCGTCGGCCACGAGCCGGCCGATGCCGGCGAGCTTCTTCGTGCCGTCCTCGGACTCGATCTCGGCGACGATCGCGAGCTCGCGGTCGTAGTCGATGAAGCAGAAGCGCGAGGCGAACTCGTGGGTGTGGCGCACCATCGCGCTGAACCGCAGCGAGATCGTCTCGGCGGAGCAGGCGTCGAGCATGTCATGCCACTCGGGTTCGTCCTCCGGCCGGATGGGACGCAGCGTCACTTCCAGCCCGCTCGCCGTCGTCGCCTCGCGGGTGTACTCCTCGGGGTACGGGCGGATGGCGAGGTGCGAGAACGGCGGCACCTGGCGCCCGACCAGCGACTGGTCGACGACGGCCCGCGCGTCGAGCGCGATCGCCCCCTCGGTGCTGACGAGCAGCGGGTTGATCTCGATCTCGCTGAGCTCCGGGTAGTCGGCGACCAGGTACGAGAAGCGCATCACCACCTCGAGCAGCGCGTCGAGGTTGACGGCGGGACGACCGCGGTGCCCGTCGAGCAGCGGCCAGATCCGCAGCGACTGCAGCATGTTGAGCGCGAGGCGCTCGTTGAGCGGCGGCAGTTCGAGCGCCTGGTCGCGCATCACCTCGGTCGCCACCCCGCCCGCGCCGAGCAGGATCACGGCGCCGAAGATCGGGTCCTTGCGGGCACCGAGCACAAGCTCGTAGCCGGACTTGCGCGCCATCTGCTGGACGGTCACGCCCTGGATATCCGCCTCCGGCCTCTTCTCGTGCACCCGCGCGATCAGGCGATCGAACCCCCTGCGGACGGCGGCGGCGTCACCCAGCCCGAGCTCCACCCCACCGACGTCGGTCTTGTGGGTGATGTCCGGCGAGCGGACCTTCAGCACGACCGGGTAGCCGATCTGCTCGGCGACCGCCACCGCGTCGTCGACCGTCGGCGCCGGGAAGGGCCGCGTGAACGGGATCTCGTAGGCGTCGAGGAGGGCCTTCGAGGAGGTCTCCGACAGGACGCCGCTCCCCTCGGCGAGCACGGCGGTCATGAGCTCCTTCGCGTGGACGCGGTCGATGGCGAACCCGACGGGCAGGCTGCGCGGCGTCTCGTGGAGGATCTCGAGGTTGCGCCCGTACGAGACGAGGTCCATCAGCGCGCCGACCGCCTGCTCCGGGTAGGAGTAGGCGGCTACGCCGCCGACGCTCAGGCGCTCGAGCCCCTCGCTCACCGTCAGCCCGCCCATCCAGGCGCCGAGCACGGGCTTGGGCGAGCCGCGCCGCGCCGCGAGCACGGCCTCGGCGGTCGCCGTCGCGTCGGTCATCGCCTGCGGCGTGAGGATGGTGAGCACCGCGTCGACCTGCTCGTCCGCCAGCACGACCTTCACCGCCTCGCCGTAGCGCTTGGCGGGCGCGTCACCGAGCACGTCGACCGGGTTGCCGTGCGACCACGCCGCCGGCAGCGTCTCGTCGAGCACCTTGACCGTCGCCGGCTCGAGCTCGGCGAGCTCGCCGTCGCGGGCGAGGAGGGCGTCGGCCGCCATCACCCCGGGCCCGCCGGCGTTCGTCACGACGGCGAGGCGCGCGCGGAAGATCGGGTGCTCCTTGGCGAGCAGCTCGGCCGTCGCGAAGACCTCCTCGATCCGTCCGACCCGCACCGCCCCGGCGCGGCGCAGCGCGGCGTCGTAGACGGCGTCCTCTCCGACCATCGCCCCGGTGTGGGAGACGGCGGCCTGGGCGGAGGCGGTGAAGCGGCCCGCCTTGTAGACGATGATCGGCTTCGTGCGCGAGAACGCCCGCGCCGCCGACATGAACTTGCGCGGCTGGGTGACCGCCTCGATGTAGAGGAAGATCGCCCGCGTGTGGGCGTCCTGGGCGAGGTAGTCGATCAGGTCGCCGAGGTCGACGTCGAGCATGTTGCCGACGGAGACGACCTGCGAGAAGCCAATCTTCTGGGCCGCAGCCCAGTCGATGACCGAGGTCGCGAGCGCCCCGGACTGCGAGGCGAAGGCGATGTGCCCGTCGATCGGCATCGTCTTGGCGAAACTGGCGTTGAGCCTGATGCGCGGCACGATGAGCCCGAGACAGTTCGGGCCGAGGATCCGCATGCCCTCGTGGCGCGCCTGTTCCTCCCGGACGAGCTGCTCGAGGGCGGCCCCCTCGGCCCCGGCCTCGCGGAAGCCGGCCGACAGGACCGCGACGGCCGGCACCCCCTGCTCGCCGCACTGGCGGATGACGTCGGGCACCGTGGCGGCGGGCGTGCAGACGATCGCCAGATCCGGCCGGGCCGGTGTCTCGCCGATGCTCGGGTAGGCCTGGATGCCGCTGATGGACTCCCGCCCCGGGTTGATCGGGTAGACGACCCCGTCGAAACCCCCGTCGACCAGGTTGCGCAGGACGATGTGACCGAGCTGGGACGGCTCGCGGCCCGCGCCGACAACAGCCACCCGGGTGGGGTTGAACAGGCTCTTGAGGTTGTGGACGCTCATGAGCACAGACTAGGTCTCGTGTGGCAGATGTGAACTAGTGCCTTTTGTCACGAGCCGCCAGGGGCGGCCGCCCTACCGTGGCGCGAGCGGCATCACCGGGATGACCGGCTTGCGGAAGGTCTCGTTCACGACGCCGGCGAACGACGCGTACCACGCCGCCGCGGCCGTCGCGATCCCGACCCAACCACCCGCCTTCGTGAGGTCGGCGCTCGACTGGAAAGCGCCGATCGTGAGCAGGACGAACGTGGCCGTGAGCAGGACGAAGACAGCGACCACGGCGCCGCTCACCCGGAATGACGCCACCGTCATGTAGGCGGTGAAGATCGTCCAGCCGAGCAGGAAGACACCGACCGCCACCGGCAGGTCGGCGGCGCTGATCCCGGGGGCGACGAACTTCACGAACACGTAGTAGGCGATCCAGAACGCCCCGAACGAGGTGAAGGCGACGGCACCGAAGGTGTTCTTGCGGACGAACTCCCACATGCCCGCCAGCAACTGGGCGCCACCGCCGTAGACGAGGGCGAGCGCGAGCGCGGCCTTGGCCCCGGGCCCCCAGACGTTGGTGTTCCCGATGCTCAGCGCGAACGTCGTCATGGCGAAGGCCGCCAACCCGAGGGGTGCCGGGTCGGCGACGCGCTGGACCACCGCAGCGACCCCTCCGCCGCCGGCTGAGGCTCCCTGTGTCTCCCCGGGATGCATGGTCATGGCTCTCCTTTTGTCTCGCCCGTTGCTGGGTTCCGCCCACGCGGCGACGCCGAACCTAGTCTGAGCGGGCGCCCCCGTCACGGGACGCCGCCCACAGCCGCAAGGTCCGTCGCGTGGTCCTCTGGCGCCCGCGATAATGGGGCGACATCGAACGTTGCCGAGATCGGAGATAAGAGATGGCGGAGAAGCTCCCGTCCGAGGTGCCCGAGCAAGACAAGGTCTCGGAAGCCGAGATTGCCGTCCACTGGAAGGAGGAGGAGTACTACTACCCCTCCGAAGCCTTCGTCGAGCAGGCGAACGCCGCCGATCCGGCGATCCTCGAGCGGTTCAGCGAAGAACACTTCCCGGAGTGCTTCCAGGAGTACTCCGATCTTCTGACGTGGGACGAGCCCTGGAACCAGATGCTCGACTCAAGCAACCCGCCTTTCTGGAAGTGGTTCGTCGGCGGTCGCCTCAACGCCAGCTACAACTGCGTTGACCGCCACCTCGAGAAGTACGGGGACAAGGCGGCGATCGTCTGGGTGCCCGAGCCGGAGTCCGAGGAGACCCAGTTCATCACCTATTCCGACCTCTACCGGCGCGTGAACGAGTTCGCCGCCCTGCTCAAGGACTTCTGCGGGCTGAAGACGGGCGATCGGGTCACCTTCTACCTCCCCATGATCCCGGAGCTCCCGGTCTCGATGCTCGCCTGCGCCCGCATCGGGGTCATCCACTCCGAGGTCTTCGGCGGGTTCTCCGGCGCCGCCTGCGGCGACCGCATCGCCGACTCCGGCAGTCACGTCCTCGTGACCGTCGACGGCTACTACCGCTCGGGCGAGCTCCAGGACCACAAGGCCCGGGCCGACGAGGCCCTCGAGGCGGCCGCCAAGCTCGGCCAGACGGTCGACAAGGTGCTCGTGTGGCGCCGCCACCCCGGGCAGTACGCCTCCAAGAGCCCGATGGTCGAGGGGCGTGACTTCTTCGTCGACGAGATCATCGGCAAGTACCGTGACGAGGTCGTCCCCCCGGCCTCCATGCCGGCGGAGGCGCCGCTCTTCCTCATGTACACGAGCGGGACGACCGGCCGGCCGAAGGGCTGCCAGCACTCGACCGGCGGCTACCTCGCCTACGTGGCGGGCACGGCGAAGTACTACGAGGACATCCACCCGGACGACGTCTACTGGTGCACGGCGGACATCGGCTGGATCACGGGGCACTCCTACATCGTCTACGGCCCGCTGCTGCTCGGCACGACGACCGTCATCTACGAGGGCGTGCCCACGTATCCCGACGCCGGGCGGGCCTGGCGGATCGCCGAGAAGCTGGGCGTGAACATCTTCCACACCGCCCCCACGATGATCCGCATGCTCCGCAAGCTCGGACCGGACGAGCCGGCGAAGTACGACTACCACTTCAAGCACCTGACGACCGTCGGCGAGCCGATCGAGCCGGAGGTGTGGCGCTGGTACCACGAGGTGATCGGCAAGGGAGAGGCCGTGATCGTCGACACGTGGTGGCAGACCGAGAACGGCGGGTTCCTCGGCAGCACGCTGCCCGCGGTGCACCCGATGAAGCCGGGCAGCTGTGGGCCGGCCGTGCTGGGTATCTACCCCGTGATCTACGACGAGGACGGCAAGGAGGTCCCCGCCGGCAGCGGCCGCGCGGGCAACATCTGCATCCGCAACCCCTGGCCGGGACTCTGCCAGACCGTGTGGGGCCAACCCGAGCGTTTCGTCGACATCTACTACGGGAAGTTCTGCAAGGACCGCAGCTCCAAGGACTGGCACGACTGGCCGTACCTCGCCGGTGACGGCGCGGTCCAGGCCGCCGACGGCTACTTCCGGATCCTCGGCCGGGTCGACGACGTGATCAACGTCGCCGGGCACCGGCTGGGCACCAAGGAGATCGAGTCCGCCGCCCTGACGGTGGAAGAGGTCTCCGAGGCGGCGGCGGTCCCGGTCGTCGACGAGGTGCGCGGGCGCGCGGTCGAGATCTATGTCGCCCTGAAGCCCGGCACCACTCCGAGCACGGCGATCGAGAACAAGGTGAAGGAGGCCGTCGACCGCCTGATCGGCAAGATCGCGCGGCCTCGGAGCGTCTGGATCGTGCAGGACATGCCGAAGACGCGATCGGGCAAGATCATGCGCCGGGTGATCGCGGCCATCTCGAACTTCGGCGACGTCGGCGACGTGAGCACGCTCGCCAACCCGGAGATCGTCGACGAGATCCGCCACCACGTCCAGAGCGAAAAGGTGAAGCGGGGCGACCAGCCACGCGAGCTCACCCCAGAGGAGGCCGCGGAAATCAGGTCGTTCGGTCACGCCGAGTAGCGGGCGCGACCGCCCCTCGACCAAGAAGACAGAAGCCCGCTGGCGCTCCCGGGCGGTGTCGGCACGAGGCCGGCCCGCCCGGGAGCCACCCACAGCGGGATTGCCGGGAACCATACCCCGAACTCCGCCCGCTGGCGACTGGCGCCGAGCGATCGCCGATGCCAGCCGGTGACTCGGGCGGGTTCACGCGCCGGGATCGTCGCGGCGGCGGTCCCGCGAGACAGCGGAGACGGAAGGGGAACCCGGGACTGCCTCGTCGCTCGGCGACCAGGGCCGTCACGTGCTCGGCACCCGGCGGGCCGGTGGCGGGATTGGCACCGCGCGGTGCTGCCCCGCGGCTGGACCTGCGTCGGGAGACGGGCGTCTCTGTTCTCGTTGGAGGCGCCCGCACGCCAGGGACCCTCGCCGCGGGGCGATGCTCGCGCCCGGTCGACCCGACCCGGCAGTCCAGGACCGGTCGCGCCGACGCTGATCAGCTGGGCGGAGTGCTCCCGGCGGCGGGCCCGGCGGCCTGCTGCCCGGTGACCTGCTGGTGGATCTCCTGGATCCTGGCCGAGTCGGCGCGGCGCTGCGCCTGGAACTCCTCGTGCGCCTTGGCCATGATCTCGGCCGTGATATGGGGCTGTTTCGACAGCACGGGGTGGTGCTTGCGGCAGGCCTTGTAGGGCGTGCCTTCCACCTTGTGCAGGCCGATGCGCCAGCAGCCCTTGTCGTGGCAGTTCATGTGCCGCAGCCCCACGATGACGGCGCCGACGATGGTGAGTTCCCCGATATCGGAACCGGTCCCCGACCAGAAGCCGTAGTGGGAGCCGGAGCCGCCAATACCGAAGAACGAGTACAGCCAGTTGCCAATGGCGTGCAGAATCGACATGAGGATCCCTCTCCTCCCTTCCCGTCTGGCACGACGCGCCTGTCGATGGTGGTCAGAGTGGCGAAGGTCGTCGCCCCCGTCGGGGCCCCGTTCTCACCACTGGGGTGCCCGGCATGGATCGATTCTGCCCGCAACGAGCCGGTTTGCGGTGGATCCAGGCCGACCGGTCCCGAATCCGTGCCGTTCCCCGCGTCAAGCCGAGTGCGGTGCGGCGCGTCGAGGGCGGTGACGTCCAACCAGTCCGCCGCCGTTAGCGTGCGGGTATCCCCGCAGGCGGCGAACGGGCAGGTGCACGACGACGTCCGCCACGGATCCCCAGAGCCAAGACAATCCACCTCCCGCACCCCCGCCTGGCGACGGGAGGCGGGCGAGAACGGAGCGAACATGCCCACCCGTGACCACGCCCCTCTCGGATCACCCTGCTGGACCGATCTGTGGACCTCGGACGTCGAGGGCAGCCGCAGGTTCTACAGCGAGCTGTTCGGCTGGGAGGCCCAGGAGCCGAGCCCAGAGTTCGGCGGCTACTTCATGTTCACCCGCAACGGCGCCCCAGTCGCCGGCGGAATGGGTGACATGGGCGAGATGCGCGCCGACAACACCTGGAAGGTGTACCTCTGCGTCGACGACATCACGAAAACGGCCGAGGCGGCCACTTCGGCGGGCGCGCGGAACGTGTTTCCCCCGACGCCGGTGGCGGATCTCGGCAGCCAGACCGTGCTCGTCGACCCGACCGGCGCGACGCTCGGCGCCTGGCAGCCCGGCACGTTCAGCGGCTTCACGGTCCTCAACGAACCCGGCACGCCCGCCTGGTTCGAGCTCCTCACGCGCGACCATGCCGGCGCCGTCGCTTTCTATCGCGACGTCTTCGGGTGGGAAACGGCCGACATCGCGGACAGCGATGCGTTCCGCTACACGATCATGCGCCACCCGGACGGCGAGGGAGAGCTCGCCGGGATCATGGACGCAGCGTCGTCGCTCCCCGAAGGCGTGGGCTCCCACTGGTCCGTCTACTGGGAGGTCGGCGACGCCGACACCGTCGCCGCCCGGGCAGAGGACCTCGGCGGTTCGGTCGTCGCGGCCCCAATGGACACCCGCTACGGGCGCTTCGCCACGCTGAGCGACCCCGCGGGGGCGCAGTTCAAACTGCGCGCAACAAACACCTAGATACGCCACACGGCGCGCCTTCCCGGGCCGCACGATCTCCGGCAGTACGGCGGGCTCCGCGGCCGAGTCGCGCGCCCGCCAGCCGATCGCGCGCTGCGCCCGGCGACGTCGGGGCCTACCGTGGGACGATGCGCCGCCGGATCACGAAGGTCGCGGTCATCACGCTGGCCTGCGCCGAGGTCGCGGTGCTCGTGCGCCGCCGCGGTTTCGTGCTCGGCGCGAACACCGTGGTGCGTTGCCGGGACGGGCACCTCTTCACAACCCTTTGGATTCCAGGCGGTTCGCTGAAGTCGATCCGCCTGGGATGGTGGAGGCTCCAGCGGTGCCCGGTGGGCAAGCACTGGAGCCTCGTCACCCCGGCCAAGGTCTCACGCCTGACGGAGGCGGAGAGGCAATTCGCCGGGGAGCACCGAGATCTGCGCATTCCCTGACCGCGCCCCGGGTGAGGGCTCGACGCACGCCGACGCGACCTGAAGCGCCTTCCCCTCTGAAGGAGGGCGGCGGTAAGACGACGGCAACGGCCCCCGGCACAACGAGGGAAATGTTCAGCTGCGGATAGGCGCGACGGCCCCGATCGCCCCGGCGAGACCCTCACTCCGGAACGACGCCCGCCAGGCGCAAGGCTGCGCCAGACGGGGTTCCTGGGGGCCGAAGGAACCGCCGGGCTGGTGTCGGTCACCGGGACCGGCGCACCCGGGACGAACAAGTTGGCAGCCCGCGAAGCCGCCTGGAAGTGTGCCGGAGCCGTTTCGTATTTCTCGCGGGCCTGTGCCAACATCTTCGGGGTTGCCGTGTTTTCCGGTCCGAGGGGTGGCGAGACCATGGTGATGGGGAACGTCGGGGTTTGTCCGGTTGACGGGCGACGCGCGCGCGGCGAGCGGACTCGTCTCAAGGTCATCGAGGCGCTGCTCGATCTCGTCGACGAGGGCACGGTGCGCCCGACCGCGCAGGAGGTCGCGACGCGCGCTGGGGTCGCGCTCCGCACCGTCTACCACCACTTCGAGGATGTCGAGGCGCTGCGCCGCCTCGCGCTCGACCTGCAGATGCGCCGGCACGCCGAGATTCTCAAGCCGATCGACACCGGCGGCGACCTCGGCGAGCGCATCGAGGTGATCGCCAACCAGTGTCGCAGGCTCTTCGAGGCCCTCACGCCGATCCGGCGGGCGACGATGTTCGACGAGCAGAGCTCGCCCGAAATGGCCGAAGGCATCGCCTATTGCACCCGTACCCGTCGGGACCACGTGATCGACACCTTCGCTCCCGAGCTGCGGCGCTCGGGGGACGCGACGCGCGTCATGACCGATGCGGTCGACCTCGTCACTTCGTGGCCGACCTGGGAGTATCTGCGCGCCTCGCTCGGCCGGTCTCCGGCGGCAGCGACACGGGTGATGGTCGCGTCCCTCAAGTCACTGCTTTCCAACCAGGACCGGGGAACGGCGTCGACGAACGGGCCGAGGCAGGGCGCGCCGTACCAATCCCCGGTCCGCGCGACACCCTGACCGGGCGCCGGCCCCGAGCATCCGGGCCCGAGCGGTGCCGACCCAGATCCGCCGCGAGCGGTTGTCGAGCCCCGCGGCGATCGGGCTCATCACCGCCCTCAATACGGAACTGCGTGGTCGTTACCCCAATCCGGTCGACTGCCACTTCGATCTCACCGCGGAGGAGGTGGTGCCGGGGCGCGGCGCCTTCGTGGTGGCGTCCGAGGGCGGTGTCGACGTCGGGTGCGGGGCCGTCCGGCTGATCGCAGAGGGTCTCGCGGAGCTAAAGCGCTTGTACGTCACGCCCGCTTGCCGCCAGCGGGGAATCGCCTCGGCCGTGCTCGCCTTCCTCGAGTCCGAGGCGCGCTCGCTCGGCGCGAGCCGGATCGTGCTCGAGACGGGGATCCACTCACCCGACGGGCTCGCCCTCTACCGGCACGCGGGGTACGGGGAGATCGAGAAGTTCGGTCCTTACGCCGACTCCCTGGTCAGCATCTGCATGGGGAAGGACCTCGCCGCGACTGCGCACTGAACAGCGGATTCCCGCCCGCACCCGGCGGTAGCCTACGAGGGCTCTCACCGCCGTCGTGTCGAGTTCGTCGAGGTCAACCATGCCAACAGATGACCTGAAGATGATCGCCGATCTCGCGAGTCAGCTCCGCGTCGACTCGATCCGCTGCTCGACGGCGGCCGGCTCGGGCCACCCGACCTCGTCCCTGTCGGCCGCCGACCTGCTCGCCGTGCTCGTTGCCCGCCACCTCCGCTACGACTGGGCGGATCCGGAGCGCCCCGAGAACGATCACCTCATCTTCTCGAAGGGCCACGCCTCGCCGCTCCTCTATTCGGTCTTCCGGGCCGTCGGCGTCATCGGCGAGGGTGAGCTCATCTCGACATACCGCCGCTTCGGCGCACGCCTGCAGGGCCACCCGACGCCGGCGCTGCCTTGGGTCGACCTCGCCACGGGATCACTGGGGCTCGGCGTCGCCGCCGCCGTGGGCGTCGCCCTCGCCGGGAAGTTCCTCGACAAGCTCCCCTACCGGGCGTGGGTGCTCTGCGGGGACGGCGAGCTCGCCGAGGGCTCGGTCTGGGAGGCCTTCGACAAGGCCGCCTACTACGAGCTCGACAACTTCACGGCGATCGTCGACGTCAACCGGCTGGGGCAGCGCGGTCCGACCGAGTTCGGCTGGGACCTTGACGCCTACGCGGCCCGCGTCGCCGCCTTCGGCTGCCACCCGATCGAGGTCGACGGGCACGACCTCGCCGCGATCGACGCCGCCCTCGCGGAGGCCCGCGACAGCCACCGGCCGGCGGTCGTCCTCGCCCGGACGGTGAAGGGCAAGGGGGTGCCCGAGATCGAGGACAAGAACGGCTGGCACGGCCTGGCGCTCCCCGCCGACCTCGCGGAGCGTGCGATCGCCGCGCTCGGCGGCCCGTCCTCGCTCGTCGTCTCCTCGCCCCTGCCCGGGGCCGGGACCCCGGCCGTCACGCCGGACCCGCACGCTCGGGTCGCACGCCCCCACTACGCCCTCGGCGAGAAGATCGCGACCCGCAGGGCCTGGGGCGACGGCCTCGTCGCCCTCGCCGCGCGCCCCGAGGTCGTCGTGCTCGACGCCGAGGTCGGCAACTCGACGTGCTCCGAGCTGTTCTTCGCGGTCGCCCCCGAGCGGTACTTCCAAGCCTTCATCTCCGAACAACTGATGGTCGCCGCCGCCTCCGGCCTCGCGGTGCGCGGCTACGTCCCCTTTGCCGCGACCTTCGGCGCCTTCGTGTCGCGCGCCGCCGACTTCCTGCGGATGTCGGGGGTCTCCGAGGTGTCGATCCGGCTCGCCGGGTCGCACGCCGGCGTCGAGATCGGCGCCGACGGGCCCTCGCAGATGGCGCTCGAGGACCTCGCCGTGATGCGGGCGGTCAACGGCTCGACCGTCCTGTACCCCGCCGACGCGACCTCGGCCGCCGCCCTCACGATCGCGATGGCCGACTGCGAGGGCGTCTCCTACCTCCGGACGACCCGCGGCGCCTATCCCGTCATCTACGGGCCCGACGAGGAATTCCCGATCGGCGGCGCCAAGGTCGTGCGCGAGAGCGACGCCGACGCGGTGACGCTCGTCGGGGCAGGCGTGACGCTCCACGAGAGCCTCGCCGCGTGCGAACTTCTCGCCACCGAGGGCATCGCGGCCCGCGTCGTCGACTGCTACTCGGTGAAGCCCCTCGACACGGCGACGCTCGTCGCCTCGTGCGGGGCCACGGGCGGGCGGATCGTCGTCACCGAGGACCACTACCCCGCCGGCGGACTCGGCGAGGCTGTTCTCTCGGCCCTCGTCGCGGCCGGGGCGGTGCCGCGCCTCGTGCACCTCGCGGTGCGCGGGCTTTCGCAGTCCGGGACGTCGGCCGAGCTCCTCAAGGCGGCCGGCATCTCGGCTGGCCACATCGCCGAGGCGGCACGCTCCCTCGTCAAGGCCTGAGGTCCCGCCCGCCGTCCAGCCCCTCGGGCGGGAGCACTCCGAACGCATCGGCGTGTCGCGCAGCCCTTGGTGCCGGCCGTCTCCCGTATCCTTCGCCATGCTCTCCGACACCGAACTCCGGCTCGTCGATCGCGCCGCAGCCAAGGTCCGCCTTGCCAAGGATGCCCGCGTCGACGACGACCTCGGGACGTGCCTCGCCACGACGGTCGTCGACTTCCAGATGCACGCGACGGCGGTCAAGCGCGCCCTCGACCATTTCCAGGCCAACAGGGCACGCCGGGTGTCGACGCTCGACGATTTCGAGGGGCTGTTCGCCGACTACCCCGACACGCGCCACGGGAACGAGGAGCTCGCCGAGGTGCTCTTCGGCTACCGGATGTGGACCCGGGTCGGATTGCTACGCGCCCTCGTCCGGTTCCTGCGCGACGAGGCGGTGACCGATCTCGCGGGACTCAGGGCCTGGGCGGAGGCGAGTGAGTTCAAACGGGACTTCGAGGGACGGGTCCGGTACAGCGCCGGGAACCGCACCTATGGACTCGGGCCGGCCGTCTATGGCTGGCTCGTCATGCGGCTCGGCGGCGAGACCCTGAAGCCCGACGCACGTCTTCACGCCTTCGTCGAGGCCGCGATCGGGCGCCGGGCGAGCGACGCCGACGTCGCGGCGGCGACGGTTTCGGCGGCGACACGGATCGGCGTGCCGCCCCGGCTGCTCCACTGGTCGATCTGCCAGGAGGCGCGCGCCTGACACGCCGACGGGCGGTCCGTCCGGCGGCGAATCGCGCCGTTAGATTCGGATTCCCGGAGGACCGGCATGGCCAGCGAGGACATCGAGTACATCGCGCTGCTGCGCGGCATCAACGTCGGCGGCCACACCGTACGCATGGAGGCGCTGCGCGGGCTGTTCCGCGAGCTCGGGCTCGCCGACGTGCGGTCGTACATCCAGAGCGGCAACGTCTTCTTCGCCTGCCCACCGGGCGAGCGGGCGGGCCTCGCGGCGCGCATCGAGGGGCACCTGGCGCGCAACCTCGGCTACGAGGTCCCCGTCTTCCTGCGCACCGTCCCGGAGCTCGCGCAAGTGGTAGCCCGCGACCCCTTCCGGGACGTCGTCGTCACCCCTGACATCCGGCTCTGCGTCGTGTTCGCCGCCGAACCACTGGCGCGATTGGACCTGCCGTTCGGTTCGGCCAAGAAAGACGTGGAGATCGTCGACATGACGACCTACGAGGCCTTCCTCATCTGGCACCTCGTCGGCGGCAGACCCCCCGATTCCGAGAGCTTCCTCGCCAGGACGCTGCACAGTCGGCTGACCACCCGCTTCTTTCCCACGACAGCCAAGATCCTCAAGTCGGCCCAGGCGCACTGAGCAAACACGTCCGGATGCGTCGCGCGCGATCATGTCGTCGACCGACCCGCAGATTCCCGACTTGCCTTCTCTCGGGCGGGTCACTCACCAGCTCCGCCACGACAAAGGAGATCCCGCCGGTGAAGGGGGCCAGCGCGCGCACGGACAGGGTCGCGGCCCGCGGCCACGCGACCTTCGGTGCCCCGGACACTACCGGTCGCACCGCCTCGAGGATGGCGAAGCGCCGCTCCAGCGACGGGCTGGACCCCGCGCACCTGCGCTCGTGGGCGAAGACCGTCGCCGGCCAGCTGGAAGGACCCTGACCCTTGGCCGCCTACCCGGTGATGTTCGATGTCGCGCGTCCCGAGAAGATGGGCCGCGCCCACGTGTTCCTCCGGATCCTCCTAGTGATTCTGGTGTCGTCGGTCGCCGGGTCCGGCGACGGGTTCGGCCTCATCTACCTCGGCCTGCCAGTCGTCGCCGCGATCCTCATCGCCCAGAAGAGCGGTGACCGCTACCTCGCCGAGAACGGCGAAACCATGACGAAGGTGCTCGCCTTCATCGTCGGCTTCCTCGCCTACGTCGCGCTGTTGACCGACGAACTGCCGGGGCTAGGCCACCAGAACATCGCCTTCGGGATCACCCGGACGGGATCCCCCACGGTCGGCTCGGCTCTCTGGCGGATCGTGAAGGCGATCCCCAGCGCGATCGTCCTCGCGCTCATCGGCGTCGTCAGCTGGCTCGTCTGGATCATCGCGGCCGTTTCCATCCTCATTGGCGAGCGCTATCCGGAAGGGCTCTGGAACTTCCAGCGCGGCGTCATCCGCTGGCAGGCCCGGCTGCTCGGCTACCTCGCCTCGCTCGTCGAGTCCTATCCGCCCTTCTCGTTCGAGACCGGGCCGGCCGCCGCGACGCCCTGACTGCGCGGCCGACGTCGCGCCGGCCACCGGTGCGGCGTCGCCCTGCCACTTCGACCACGCTCGTCCACCGGGCCGCGTTCGCGGTTCCAGAACAGTGGGCGATCGCGTCAGTAATGTGCCAGACAAGTCGTCTCGGTACCGACGCGCCCGAGGGAGAAGGGGGGCACCGATGTTCTGTCCTGCCTGCGGCACCGGAGCCGACTCCGGCGACCGCTTCTGCCAACACTGCGGCAAGCCGTTGCACACGGGCACCGGTCCGTCGGCCGCCGACGCGCCGCCTGCACAGGAGGCGCCTTCCCAGGCCCCGCCGTATGTCGGACCCGCAGCGACGCCGGGTCCGGGCGCCGCGGCACCTCCGCCTCCCTTCCCCCGGGACCCGTGGAGTCCGACCAGCTCGCCGCTTGCCCCCGACGCACCTCCCCCCTACGGGGCTCCCCCGGCCTACGGGGCTCCCCCGGCCTACGGGGCTCCCCCGGCCTACGGGGCTCCCCCGGCCTACGGGGCTCCCCCGGCCTACGGGGCCTATCCCATGGCGTCCACCGGGCCCGGTTACCTGACGAAGCCCGGCGAGCCGCTCGCCCCGTTCGGGGCACCGCTCGCCGGGTGGTGGCAGCGCTTCGGCTCGATGCTGCTCGACTGTCTCATCCTTGCCATTCCGTTGATCGTGCTCAACATCATCCTCACCCAGAACTTCGGCACCTGGCACGTCGCGATCATCAACAACCAGTTCCAGTCGGTCAAGTCCCTGGAAGGCAGGGCGAGCCTGGCGAGGTGGATCGCCGACCTGGCCATCTTGGGGATCTATTTCTCGCTCCTGAACGGCCGCGGCAGCGGCCAGACGCCGGGGAACCACGCGCCCCGGATCGCGGTGCGCGACGTCGACACGGGCCGGACCATCGGGATGGGGCGGGGCGTGCTGCGTTGGCTCATCCGGACCATCCTCTACTCCGCGCTGATCGTCCCGGGACTGATCAACGATCTGTTCCCCCTCTGGGACGGCCGACGCCAGTCCATCGCCGACAAGGCGGCCCGCTCCGTCGTCATCCGGCTGAACTGACCGTGGATAGCGGGCGCCGCTGCCGGCGTTGCCGGGCGGTTCTGCGTGCAGAAAGTGCCTACTGCCCCAAGTGCGGGACCCGCCAGGATCCCGTCCCGTTCTGGGCAAGCGGCCCCCCCGCCTCCCCCGCCAACGGCCAGCGCGCGGGGTGGTACCGCGACCCGTTCCGCCGGCACGCCTACCGCTACTGGGACGGGGAGATCTGGACCACGCACGTCTTCACCGGCACCTACGGCGAGGACGTCGTCACGGTGGACCACTCGGCCGACGACCGCCTCCCCGAAGGGGCCTGGCGCGGGTCGTTCGGCTCGCTCACGCTGTCGATCGTCGGGCTGGCGGGCGCCTTCGGGCTCTCGTTCCTTTTCATCCTGCCGTTCCTGCTCACCGGCCACCCCGGGGGGACGCTCGCCGGGCTCCTCATCTCCGAGGCGGGACTGTGGACGGGGCTTTTCGGCACGTGCGTTCTCACCAGCCACCGCTACGGGTCCGGCCGGGTGCGCGAGGACTTCCGCCTGCGGTTCCGCTGGGTCGACCTCGCGATCGCCTTCGGGGCGGCGCTCGCGGCGCGCTGCTTCGCGGCGATCGTGCTCGTCCCGTTCGTCCATGTCATCAAGTCGGCGGGCAACCCCGACAAGTCCCTCTACAAGATCACGAACGTCGGCGCGCTGGGCTGGACGGCGCTCGTGCTGCTCACCTGCGTCGGCGCGCCGCTGTTCGAGGAGCTCTTCTTCCGGGGGCTCCTGCAGGGCCAGCTCGTCGAGCGGTTCGGGGTCTGGATCGGCATCGCCGTGACGGCGGTCGTCTTCGGCGCCGTGCACATCGCCAACGACCCCGGGACGGCGGGGCTGCTACTGGCGCTCAGCGTCGGCGCGTCGGGGATCGTCCTCGGCGTGGTGCGGCACCTCACCGGCCGGCTCGGCTCGTCGATGGCGACGCACTCGTTCTTCAACGCGCTCGCAGTGATCGTGTTCGCCGCGACCTCGACCCTCCGCTAGGAGAGGCGAGGAGCCCCTCAGACGACGAGGACGGCGGCCCCCTCGACCCGGTCGGCCGCGAGGTCCCGCAGCGCCTCGTCGGCCCGCCCCAGCGGATACGGCGTCACGACGACCCGGATCGAGGCCGCCGAGGCGATGCGCAGGAACTCCTCGCCGTCGGCCCGTGTGTTCGCCGTCACGCTGCGCAGGTTCTTCTCGTAGAAAAGCTCCGACTCATAGACGATGGAGGGGATCTTGGTGAGGTAGATCCCCGCCACGGCCAGGGTCCCCCCCCGCTCGAGGGCCCGGAGCGCGACGGGGACGAGCTCGCCGACGGGCGCGAACAGGATCGCCGCGTCGAGCGGCTCGGGGGGACGATCCGCCGCCCCCTGGGCGGAGGCCGCGCCGAGCTCGAGGGCGAGCCGGCGGGCCTCGGCTGAGCGGGTCATCACGTGGACCGTCGCCCCCTCGTACATCGCCACCTGCGCCGCCAGGTGCGCCGAGGCGCCGAAGCCGTAGATGCCGAGCCGGCCGCCCGGCGGGAGCGCGGCCCGGCGCAGCGCCCGGAAACCGATGATCCCGGCGCACAAGAGCGGCGCCGCCTCGGCGTCGCCGAGGCCGGCAGGGATCGGGTAGGCGAAGCGCTCGTCGACGGCCGCGTACTCGGCGTAGCCGCCGTCGGCGTCCCAGCCGGTGAAAAGCGGTGCCCGGCAGAGGTTCTCGGCGCCGCGCCGGCAGAATTCGCAGGTCCCATCCGTGCCGCGCAACCAGGCGATCCCGACCCGGTCACCTGGCGCGAACCGGGTACCACCGGCTCCCCGGGCCGTGACCGTGCCGACCACCTCGTGGCCCGGTGTCACTCCGTACCGGCGGGGCGGGAGCTCGCCGACGGCGAGGTGGAGGTCGGTGCGGCAGACCCCGCAGGCCGCGACTTTGACGAGGATCTCGCCCGGACCCGGCTCGGGGACGGGGCGCTCGACGAGGCGCAGCGGATCCGTCCCGACAGGACCCGGGCGATCGACGATCCAGGCGCGCACGGCACCAGTCTCGCGTCCCGCTCGGCACCCCGCCCTCTTGGCCTGCGACCGCCGGGAAGGGGTGCAACACTCCTTGGAGTGAATCGCCTCCGCGGGCGCCTGGCCGCCCAACCCGCCCCGCCGCACCCCGGGATCCCGTGATGGCAGAACGGCCCCGGGCTGCGAGCGCGGCTGCGGCCCGACGCGAGACCGGCATGGCGGTCGGCGAGCCGCACCTCCACAACGGGTTGATGTCCGCCGCCTACGGGGCCCTCGTCGTCGCGGCCCTCGTCGTCGGCTCGATCTTCGGCAGGATCCACGCCACCAGGGTCGAGCCGCGCGTCGTCATCTGGACGGCGACCGTCGTCTTCGCCGTCGCCGGGATCGCCGCGACGCGCCGCCTCGCCCGCTGGCTCGGCCACGCCGTCGGCTCGCGCACGCTCCCCGCGACCGGGCGGGTCTTCCGGCTCATCGCCTCGGTCGCCGGCTACGTCATCGTGCTCTTCGGCACCCTCGGCCTCGTCTCGGTGCCGATCGACCATCTCCTCGCGGGCGGCGTGCTGACCGGTGTCGTGCTCGGCATCGCCGCCCAGCAGGTGCTCGGCAACGTCTTCGCCGGCGCCGTGCTGCTGCTCGCCCACCCGTTCGGCATCGGGGACCACATCCGGGTGCGCTCCGGCGCGCTCGGCGGGCAGTTCGACGGCGTCGTGCGGGGGATGAACCTCACCTACGTGACCCTGCGGACCGACGAGGGCCTCCTCAACGTGCCGAACTCGGGAATGCTCGCCGCGGCCGTCGGCCCGTGGAAAAAGGCCGTCGTCACCCCGGCCGCCGGGCCCGCCGACGACGCGGCCCGGGAACCGGAGACCCCGAAGAAGACGAAGCGCCCTTAGCCGCCGGCGGGGCGCAGCCCGCTACCTCGAGTGGACCGACGAGCCCTGGTCGGCGTCGACGTCGACGAGCCGGCACGGGATCACGGCGTCCTCGTAGAGGTGGTAGCTCGCGCAGATCCGGTGATAGCCGTCGGCGATCGTGAGCGGCGTGTCGGTCGCGAGGTTCCCGGCGACGAGCAGCACCGGCGACAGGCGCCTCCCCTTGTCGACCTTCTTGAGGTCTCTTTGCACGTGGAAGTTGTCGACGGGCAGCACCTCGAGCCGGCTCGCGCGCAAAAGGTCCTTCGCCATCCGCCCGACGATCGGGGCCTTCTGCAGTGCCACGACGAGAGCCTCGGCCCGGTCCTCGGTCGTGACGAGGCTCAGGTAGCTGAGCGCCGCCGGGTAGTCCTGCTCCTCTGGCTCGTTCTTCCAGTGCTCCTTGCGCGCCATCGTCGCCTCCCCGCAGCTCGCCGCGCCGGCACGCGGCTCCTCCGCCAGTTTGACGCCGTTGCACCCCGCGCGCCGCGAGCCGCCGGGCGCGCGGACGCCGGCCGGCGGGCCAACGTAATCTCGTCGCGGCGGCACGCACACGGCGGCGCCACAGCCCGAGGAGGTGCGTTGGCCGAGCCACTGCGGATCATCCACGGCGGGAAGGTCGGCGCGGAGAACAAGGTCACAGCGGCGCGTCCCGTCATCGGCATCACGGCGTCAGCAGACGACGCCCCCGCCGAGGGGTCGCCCCGGCGCGTGGCCGTCCCGTCCGCCTACGTCGACGCGGTCGAGCGGTCCGGGGGCGCGACACTTCTGTTGCCAGCGCAGTCGGCGGGCCGTGAGGAGTTGTTCGCCGTGCTCGACGGGCTCGTCCTCTCGGGCGGGCCCGATGTCGCGCCGGACCACTACGGCGAGCTGTCCCACCCCCGCAGCCAGCGCCCGCACGCCGAGCGGGACGCCTTCGAGATCGCGCTCGTGAAGCTCGCCTCCGACGCCGACGTGCCGGTCCTGGCGATCTGCCGCGGCATCCAGGTGCTCAACGTCGCGCGGGGCGGCACGCTGCACCAGCACCTGCCGGACGTCGTTGGCCACGAGGGGCACGCGCCCCGGGCCGGCGAGTACACGCCTCACCGCGTCGAGATCAGCCGGGGAAGCCACCTCGGTGCGATCCAGGCGGGCCCGCTCGACGTACCGAGCCACCACCACCAGGCGATCGCCCGGGTGGGGCGCGGCCTCGACGTCGTCGCCCTCGCCGGGGACGGGACGATCGAGGCCGTCGAGGACCCGACTCGGGGCTTCTTTGTCGGCGTGCAGTGGCACCCCGAGGTGAGCGGCGACGACGCGCTCTTCGTGAGCCTCGTGGAAGCCGCCCGGGCGCGGGCGCGCGACAACTCCTGACCGACCCGCTGGCTGCCCCGCCGCAGCCGGGGCCGTCTTGTCGCCGCCCCGGGGCCGGGGGAACCAGTGAGCCCCAGCTGACGGGCCGTCCGGCCTAGCTGTCCGTCTCCCCGACTTCTCGCGGGCGGTCCCGCCCGGCCTTGGGCGGGCGGGCGGGTAACGCGACGAGCGCCACCAGCGCTCCCGCGACGGTGACGCTCGCCCCGACGACGAGGGCCGTCTGGCTCCCCAGTGCGAAGGCGGAACGGGCCGCCTCGGCGAGCCTGGCGCCGAGCTGCACGCCGTAGATCCGGGCGGCTCGCCGGGCGACCTCCAGTGCCCCACCGATCGAGCCGAGGATGGCGTGCGCCGCGCGGGCGGTCACTGGCACGGGAGAACGGGCGATCGCCATCCGCATCGAGTGCCGGTAGCGGGTGGAGAGCACGCTGCCGATCACCGCCACGCCGATGGCGCCGCCCACCTGCATGGCGGTCGAGTTCGTGGCCGACCCGACCCCGGCGTCGGCCTGGGTGACGGCGCCCAGCACCGAGTCGATCGCCGCCGGCACGAGCAGTCCCGCGCCGAAGCCGATGAGCAGCATCCCCGGCAGCTCCACGACGAAAGTCGCCGTCGCCGTCGAGACAGCAGCGATCTGCGCCAGCCCACCGACGATGAACAACAGCCCCGCGACCGTCGTGAACTTGGTCCCGATCACCTCGAGGACACGGGTCGAGGCCAGCGCGCCGACGGCGAGGATCCCGGCGATCGGCAGGATCCTCATGCCCGCGTCGAGCGGCGAGTAGCCGAGGAAGAACTGGAGGAACTGGGTCATGATGAAAAGCCCACCGAACAGGGCGAACAGTCCGAGGCCCACCGAGACGACGGCGATGGAGAACCGCCTCGACCGGAAGAACCCGAGCGGCAGCATCGGGTGGTCGATCCGGCGTTCCCAGACGACGAAGCCGACGATCACCGCCAGCCCGGCTGCCCCGGCGGCCAGGATCTCCGCCGAGAGCCAGCCGACGTTCGGCCCCTCGATCGTCGCCCAGAGGATCAGCCCCAGGCCCACGATCGACAGCACCGACCCGAGCGGGTCCGGCCGGTCCGGGTCGGCACTGCGTGACTCGGGAACGAGAAGAACGGTGCCGACGAGTCCCGCGATGACCACCGGCACGTTGACGAGGAACACCGACCCCCACCAGAACCGGCTGAGCAGCAGCCCGCCGGCCACCGGGCCGATCGCGATCCCGAGCCCGATCGTGCCGGACCACAGGGCGATGGCCCGGGCCCGCTCGGCCGGTTCGCGGAACATGTCGTTCACGATTGAGAGCCCCGACGGGATGGTCATCGCCGCGCCGGCGCCCATCACGGCCCGCCAGGCGATGAGCGGCCCGACGCTGCCGGAGAAGGCAGCCCCGAGCGAACCGCCGCCGAAAACGACGAGCCCGACCAGGAACAACCGCCTGCGCCCGAAGCGGTCGGCGAGGCTTCCGCCGAGGAGCAACAGCCCCCCGAACGCCATCGCGTAGGCGTCGACGATCCACTGCAGCTCGTCCGTCGTCGCCCGCAGTCGCGTGACGAGTGTCGGCAGGGCGACGTTGAGGATCGTGTTGTCGAGATTCACCACCAGCACGGCGATGCACAGAACGGTGAGCGCCCACCAGCGTGGTCGTGAATCGAAGTGGGACGCCGGCGCGACGACAGCCCCCGTTGACGCCATGCCCCTTATTTAGCGGATCTCCGCGCCGATCGGGGTGATATTCCCACCTGCCGGGCCGGCCGTGCGGCCGTGCCACCGCCCACGGGGGCCTGACGCGCGACCGGTCCCGGACGCCGCGGGCGACGCGCGAGCAGATCGCCGACGGCGTCGTGCATCAGCTCCTCGAGCTGGGCGGTGGGGACGTCGCGAAACAGGTCGCCGTAGACGACGAGGGTCGTGAAGACGCCCCCGACCGCGCACGCCATCCGGACCCGATCGGTCGTCGACAACGACGGGTCGCCGATCGCGCGTCGGATCCCGTCGTCGATCTCCTCGTGCACGCCGGCGTGTTCCCGACGGTGGAGCTGCTCGAAAGCCGACCGGTTCCGGTCGTGCATGACGAAGATCTTGCGGTGGGCGAGCATCTCGGCGACGAGCTCGTCGAGCAGCGCCGCCCAGGAGTCCGCCCCAGCCGGCATCTGGCCGAGAGACTCGACCGCGCGCCTGCCGATCTCGTGCAGGCGCATGTGCAGCGCCATCAGGATGTCGTCTTTGCTGGCGAAGTGGTAGTAGATCGCCGCTTTCGAGAAGCCCAGCTGCTCGGCGATCTCCCGCAGGGAGGACTTGTCGAAACCCTTCTCGATGAACAGATCGAGCGCGACCTCGAGGATCCGCTCCCGGGTGCTCGGCGCCGGCTCCGCCGGCTCGGCGGACCGGCCACGTCCCCGATTGGTCCTCTCGTTCACGATTGCCTCCGAAAACGAGCCTGCCCGCGCAGCATAGCGTAGTTACTTGACGACCGGTAAGCATCTGCTTACCATGCGGTCAGTAAGTCCCGAGTGGGTGGTCGCCGGTGAGCGAGTTGATGATCGAAGTCGAAGGCCTGACGAAGCACTTCGGTGCGACCGTCGCCCTCGCCGGGGTCGACTTCGAGGTCCCCCGGGGGGCGATCCTCGGCCTGCTCGGCCCCAACGGCGCCGGCAAGACGACGGCTCTGCGGATCATCACGACGCTGACGATGCCCGACGGGGGAAGGGCGCGTGTCGCCGGGTTCGACGTCGTGCGCGACGCCGCCGCCGTACGCCGGAACATCGGGGTTGCGGCCCAGGACGCCACGCTCGACGAAACCCTCACCGGGCGCCAGAACCTCGTCATGGTGGCGCGCCTTTCCGGGCTCACCCGGGGCGGGGCCCGCGCGCGCACCGCCGAGCTCCTCGAACAGTTCGAGCTCGTCGACGCTACCGACCGTGTCCTCAAGCAGTATTCGGGTGGCATGCGCCGGCGCCTCGACGTGGCCGCGAGTCTCGTCGCGCGACCACCGGTGCTCTTCTTCGACGAACCGACCACGGGTCTCGACCCCACGAGCCGCGCCCGCGTCTGGGAGATCATCCGCGGCCTCGTCGGCGAGGGCGCGACGGTGCTTCTGACCACCCAGTACCTCGACGAGGCCGACGAGCTCGCCGACCGGATCGTCGTCGTGAACCACGGCCGCGTGATCGCCGACGGGACCTCGGCCGAACTGAAGGCCCAAACGGGCGAGGCCCGCCTCGAGGTGACGCTCAGCGAGCCCCACCCCGAGGCGACCGTGGCCCTCGCCCCGTTCGTACTCGGCGACATCCAGGTCAGCCACGACGGGCGCCGTCTGCGCGGTCGAGTGCGCAGCGACGACGGCCTGGCGACCACGGTCGTGCGGGCGCTCGACGGCGCGCGCGTCACCGTCGACGACGTCATCGTGCACCGGGCGTCCCTCGACGACGTGTTCTTCGCCCTCACCGGGCAAGCAAGAAGCGGAGCCGATGAGACGGCCGGCGACCCGACCACCGGAGACGACCTCCCGTGACCATCACGACGCCACCGGCCGGGGCACCGCGCATCCGCCAGCCGCGCCCCCACCGTCTGCGGACGAAAGTGCGCGACGTGGGGGTCATGACGCGGCGCAACATCGTCCACATCCGGCGCGAGCCGCTCCAGCTCTCGGACGTGACCATCCAGCCAGCGCTTTTCACCCTGCTCTTCGTCTACATTCTCGGCGCCGGTGTCGTGCTCCCGAGTGGCGGCACCTACGTCGACTTCGCGATCGCGGGGATGCTCGCGATGAACCTCGTCACCTCGTCGATGGGGACCGCCGTCGGGCTTTCCACCGACCTCAACACCGGCGTGATCGACCGCTTCCGGACCCTGCCGATGTGGCGGCCGGCGGTCCTCGTCGGTCGGTCGGTCACGGACCTGCTCACCTCGTTCGTGTGCGCCGCGATCGTCGCCGTGACGGCGCTCGCCATCGGCTGGCGCCCCGACGCCGGGATCGGCCAGGTGCTGGGGGGCTTCGCGGTGATGCTGCTCTTCGGCTACGCGCTCTCCTGGGGGTGCGGCTGCCTCGGGCTCGTGAGCAAGGGCCCCGAATCAGCCCAGGGGGTCGGCCTCGTGATCCTGTTCCCGGCCGCGATCGTTTCCAACGCCTTCGTGCCGACCCAGCACATGCCGACCGTGATGCGGGTCTTCGCGAACTGGAATCCGATCAGCGCCGTCACCAGCGCCTGTCGTCAGCTCTGGGGCAGCCCGAACCCGTCGGCGGCCGTCCAGACCTGGCCGATGCAGCACGCGCTGGCATCCTCGCTGCTCTGGTCGATCGCGCTGCTCGCGGTCTTCGCGCCCCTCGCGGTCCACCTCTTCCGGCGCCGGACGGAGAACTGAACCGGCGCGGCCAGTCGACGTCTCCCGCGAAACCCCCGGGAACGCCCACCCGCTAGCCGATGAAGGACCTGATCTGGCCGATGATCTTGTCCTCGACCTCGAAGTTCCAAGCGGTCTCGGCGAGGTCGACGACGAGGAAGAGGTCGGAGATGAGCAGCGTCTCGATCGCCGCGATCCCGAGGTGCTGCAGCCACTTGCCGATACCGACCTTGACGGTGAAGTCGTTCGGCTGGCCGGTGATCGAGATCGAAAGGGCGCGGTCGGCGTCGACGACGTCGCGCAGGAACCCACCCTTTTTCGCCTGGATCACGACGCCCTCCGAGCTCGGCGCGGAGGACTGGGTCGTGAAGCCCTCGGACTTGAGATAGTCCTCGATCTTCCCCTGCAGCGCGGACAGGTCGGTGCCCTTGTTCTGGAACTGCTCTGTCTTCTCTCCGATCATGAGTTTCTCCTAGCTACCGAGGGCGTCCGGGACCACCTGTCCCGCGAGCACCCTAGCGAGCACGGCCGCCAGCCACCCCGCGGCCGCGCCACGGGATGGTCGCGGGAGCCTCAGCCGAAGGACTTCGAGAGCGTCTCGCCGGCGAGGCGCACGGCGTCGAGATCACTCGCGTCGTCCAGGTTGAAGATCATCCCGTCCAGCCCGGCATCGAGGTAGCTGGCAACCTGTTCGCACACGGCGTCGGGGCCGCCCGCCACGAAGTAGGAGCGGAAGTGCTCCTCGTCCATGCCGCGTGCCTCGGCCATGCGGCGGCCCCTGCGGGCGGCCTCGGCGTCGGTCGCCGCGATCACCAGCCCGCCGAGCCGGGTCTTCGTGATCTCGGCCGGGTCTCTTTCCACCGTCTCGCAGTGCCGGGCGAGCACGCCGAGCTTGCGCCGCGTCGTCGAGATGTCGCCGAAGATGTTGCAGGCGTCGGCGTACCTGGCGACGAGGGCGAGGGTGCGGTGCTCCCCCGAGCCGCCGACGAGGATCGGGATCCCCGCGGGCCGGACCGGCCGGGGGTAGTTGAGGGCGTGGTCGATCGTGTAGTAGCGGCCGGCGAAGCTCGGTGCGGTCTCGGTGAACATCGCCCGGCAGATCTGCACGGCCTCCTCGAGGCGCGCCATGCGCTCCCCAACCGGCGGGAAGCCGAAGCCGTAGCCGGCGTGCTCGTCGTCGTTCCAGGCGGCACCGATCCCGAGGATGGCCCGGCCGCCCGAGATGACGTCGAGTGTCGTGACGGTCTTGGCGAGCAGCGCTGGGTTGCGGTAGGTGACACCGGTGACCATCGTGCCGAGGCTCGCCCGGGTGGTGCGCGCCGCGATCCCGCCCAGCAACGTGTACGCCTCGAGCATCGGGTCGGTACGGGGCCCGACGCCCGGGATCTGGTAGTAGTGGTCCATCACCCACACCGAGTCGAAACCCGACTCCTCTGCGGCGACGGCGATCGCCGCGATCTCGTCGAACAAGTCGCGGTCGGCCACCTCGGGAAACGTGAAGTTCGGAATCTGCAGTCCGAAACGGATCATCGCCATCGCGCTCTCCTCCGGTCCACGATCGCCCGCCACGGCTCCTGCGCCAGGGCTTGTGGCGCCACCTCGAAACTAGCGGGAGGAAGTGACAAGGTTCACAGGTCACGGCGCTGTCAGGCCGGTCGGCCCGCGGCATGCCCGCCCCCGCCTCCGCTACCGTCGATCCGGGAAGCGACAACGGGGGTGTCTCAATGAGTCTGCTCGCCCTGATCGGACTGGCGGTACTCGCGGGCCTGCTCGGCGCCGGCGTCGCGGGGGTGACGCTTACGGTGTTCCTCCACCGGGGGGTCACCCACGGCTCGCACCGGATGAAGCCCTCCGTCTACGCGGTCGGGCGGTGGCTCACCTACTTCACCATCTACATGCGCCACTGGGAGTGGCGGCGGGTCCATCGCAAGCACCACCTCTACACCGACACATGGATCGACGAGATCCGCCACGACCCGCACTCGCCGATCGTCATCTCCGAGCGCGAGGGGATCAACGGTTACCGGCGCGTGTCATGGCACATGGCGGCGATCTTCCATGCCGAGGCGAAGCTGCCCGACATCCGGGACGACACCTATGACATCCCGCAGCTCGATCGGCCTCTCGACGAACTCGACCGCCGGATCTTCGACCACCCCGTCCGGGGGGCCGTCGTCGCGGGCCTCGCCTACGCGGCGCTCTTCGCCGGCGTCGCACCGCTCGTCCTCGGCGTGGCGCGCACGCCCGCGTGGGAGCTCGCCTGCGCCGTCGCCGGCGTCGCCGCCCTCGGCGTGCACATCTGGGTGCTGCTGCGCTTCGGCGGCGTGATCAACTCCGACTGCCACCGCGGCAAGGTCTGGGTCAAAGGGGCGGGGTACGCGACGAACGTGAAATTGCTGTCGTTCCTCATCTTCGGAGAGGGCGAGCACCAGACCCACCACCTCTACCCGCAGTTCGCCCGGATCAGCACCCGCTGGGACCTCGGCTGGCGCGTGATCGCCGTTCTGCGGTGGCTCGGCCTCACCGAGGTGGTCGTCGACCGCGAGACCGTGCTCGCGGCGCGCCGGGAGCTCAGCCAGTCCCGCGCCGGGCGGACCTCGTGAGCGAGCGCCCGGCCGGCGGGGGCGTCACCGAGGAGCTGCGCGCCATCGGCTTCGCCGGCGAGGTGCGCGTCTTCGACACCTCGACGCGCACGGCCGCCCACGCTGCCGCGGCGCTCGGCTGCCCGCTCGGCGCCATCGCGAACAGCCTCGTCTTTATGGCCGACGGCGAGCCGGTGCTGATCTTCGCGAGCGGAGCCCACCGAGTCGACACCGCGCTCGTCGCCGCCAACCGGGGCTGGGCGGAGCTGCGCCGGGCGAGCCCGGACGAGGCGCGCGCCGCGACCGGTCAGCCGATCGGGGGCGTCGCGCCCGTCGGCCACCCCGCCAGTCTCGCCGCCCTCATCGACACCGCCCTCGCGGGCTACGAGACGATCTGGGCCTCGGCGGGTACGCCGAATTCGGTCTTCGCGACGACGTTCGCCGAACTCGCCCGCCTCGCCGGCGCTTCAGAGATCGTGGTGACAACGGAACCCGAGGCACCGGAACTGGCGCAGTCGTCCCCGACGACGCACCGAGGATCGCCCGCCACGGCCTGATTCGGCCGAAGGGAGGGTACGGGGGAAACAGGCGTCCAGACGCGACCGAACGCCCCCAAAGGAGGCGTTCGGTCCTGAAGCGCCCGTGAAAGGCGTCTCTGACTGCTTTCAGCATATGCGACGCGAAACCTGCTTGTCGAGAGCGGCCCGACGAGGAGTCGACCCCTCGCGAACGTCCTGGGCCCCGCGGACACGGCCGGCCAGGACGGAAGCGGGGCCCGCGCCCCGTTGGCCGCCCGACACGGCCATAATCCCTGCAACAGAACGTATCGCCAACCAAAGGGGCGCCAAATGCACCTGCCAAAGCTTCTCCCCCGGAAACTGATCGGCGTCGCCATCCTGGCGTGCGCCGCCGCGTTCGTGCCGGTGGCGACACTCGTCGCCACCACAACGCCCGCCGGGGCCACCACGCCCCAGTGCACGACCGCCGGGCTCGTCGTCTGGCTCGACACCGAGGGCAACGGAACCGCGGGCAGCATCTACTTCGACCTCGAGTTCACGAACCTGTCGGGGAGCACCTGCACCGTCTGGGCGTACTCGGGGGTCTCGGCGGTGAACCTCGCCGGCCACCAGCTGGGCACCGCGGCCTCCCCTGGCGGCGGCCCCAAGCCGGTGATCACCCTCGCCAACGGCGACACCGCGACGGCGCGGCTGCAGATCGTCGACACCGGGGTGTACTCGAACTCCCAGTGCAAGCCCGTGCATGCGGCGGGGCTGCGCGTCTACCCGCCGAACCAGACGGCTTCGAAGGTGATCCCGTACCCGTTCCTCGCCTGCTCGAAGTCCGGGCCCAAGTACCTGAGCATCTATCCGATGCAAAAGGCCCAGTTCGGCTGGGCCTGAACGTCCCGGCGCCTCCGGCCGGATCCACCGGCCAGGTGAACGCGCCCGTTCCCTGAGAAACACCACGGTGGGCCGCAACCGAGCGGCAGCTGTTCCGGCGCGGGCCGGCGGGCGAGGCCCCGCCGGCCCGGGACCCGGATCCGGTGGGCGTCGTAATCAGACACAGGATGCCGCGAGCAACCAGAAGGGCCCGCCAGCCATCTGCCTCGCTCCTGCCAGGCAGCTGATTGGCGACGCCGTGTCGGCGACTACCGCCGTGTTCGCGCCGGCGTCAGGTACGCCAGGGAGCTCGCCGCGGACCCGCAGGTCTACCCGCCGGATCAGACGATCTCGCAAATTCGCCACACCCGATCCCGCCCGCTCGCGTCGGGCCCGATCTACTCCCGGGTCCAGTCGCTGACGAGGGCTCCGATCACCTGCGGCCCGCGCCGGTGCGACGGGTGCCCTGGCCAGGCCGGGGTCGGTTCTCGCCGCCCGCGGTCGCGGGTCACCGCGCCGCCGGCGTCACGGGCCGACGGCACCGTGACCCGCTGGCTACGCCTTGCAGCGCCAGCTGCCGGTGATCGAGATCGTCTTGCCGCCGGTCGTCACCATCGACGCCGAGATCGAGCCCGACTCGGCGCCAAGCGTCACCGTCCCGCTCTTGGAATAGAAGGTGTCCGCCGTGATGATCTTCGCGTACCCGGAAATGCTCGTCGGGCTCGGCTGGAGGATGACGTGCGGATCGAAAATCGGCGAGGCTGAGAGCTTGAACTTGCCGATCTTTTTCTCGGAGACCTCCAGGCTCCAGCTCGCCACGCCCTTGGAAAAGCCCGTGATCTTGCCCATGAGGCCGCTCACGTCCGTGAGCCCGTTCTTCTTCACGAGGTTGTTGAGACAGTCGGCGTAGGGCCCGGGCTTCAAGGTACCCGTGCCCGCCCCGGTGACCTTGAAGCTGGTCCCCCGGGTGGGCGCGGGCACCGCGGCCGCGCCCGAGGTGCCGGCGGCGAGATAGCCAGCCGTCGCGATACACAGGGCCACCGCCGCGAACCTGCTGATCATCTGCAGGTGCCCACCCATCCGCTTCGTCATCCCGGCCTCCCCGGTCAGTTCCTGTGCACCACAATCGGCACGGCGGATCCAGCACCGCCTGCCCCGCGCCGTCACGCTACCGGCTCGTGCGGGCCGGCTTCAGGGGGTAGAACGACACGAGAACGACCAGGTACACCACCCGCCGAGGAGAGATCCAGTTTGCTGCGTTCACGATTCGATCCGGACGGCCGTGACTGACCGCGTCGTCCTCGTCGGGCTCGGCAACATCTCCTCGCCGCACCTGCGGGCGCTCGAGCGGATCGCCTCAGTGGGCGAAGTGGTCGGTGTCGATACGAGCCCGCACGCCGAGGCCACGTTCCGCGGCACGCACCTGCGGATCCACGCAGGTCTGCCCGAGGCGCTGTGCGGCGGCGCCGACCTCGTCGTCGTCGCCACGCCCACCGCCTCCCACGCCACCGTCGTCGACGCCGTGCGGGCGTTGGACCACGCCGTGCCCATCCTGGTCGAGAAGCCGGCGGCCGACCGCCCCGAAGCGGCGGAGCGGGTGCTGGCGGCCAGTCACGGAGTCGAGACGATCTTCCACTCGGGGTTCGCGCCCGAAGTCGTCTGGGCGACGGACATCTACGCCGCGGCGCGGCAACGGCTCGGGCACGCCGTTGCCTTCGAGGCCCGGTTCGCCAACCCCTATGCGCAGGATCTCGCCGGGCGCACGGCAAGTCTCGCCAACAGCTGGCTGGACTCGGGCATCAACGCCCTGAGCATCATCGGCCGGTTCACGATCCCGACTGCGGTGACTTCGTTCCGGCAGCTCGAGGGCCACGTGAGCACGTTCGAGGCCCGCTTCGCACTGGGCTCCGCCGAGGCTTGGCACGGGGGCACGATCGTCACGACCTGGCAAGCCGCCGAGCAAACCCAGTCGACCCGGTTGCACTTCTCAGGCGGTGCCGAGCTCGCTCTCGACCACATCGCCGGGACTGCGACGCTTCTCGAGGACGGCGCGGTTACGGCTTCGTACACCCGGCCCGAGGTGGAAGCGCGTCTCGAGGGCCACTACGCCAACTTCTACGGCGACTACTTCGGGGACCGGCGCCTGCGATACCCGGCGGGGGCCGGGCGGGAACTGCACGCCCTGCTCTTCTCGGCGCTGGGACGGCTCACCTAGCCCGCGGGCGCTCGCCCGCGACCCCACGCCGGCACACGGTGCCGGGCCCACCGCTGCCGGCCGAGATAGGCGGCCCTCAGATCGGAGCGGGGACCTTGTCCACGACGACACCCTCGCCGTCGCCCTCGACCTCGGGCCGGTGGTGGAGATGGTGGTGGTGGCCGAGGCGCGCCTTCTGGGCCAGTGACTCGTCGTCGATGTGGATGAACTTTCCGCCGCGCATCGCCGAGGCGCCCGCGGCGATCACGCTCATCACGACGGCGAAGACGAGGATGAGCGCCAGGGCGTGCTTGAACGGCGGGCCGATCAGCTGCGGGAAGAAGGCCCTACTTGTGATCAGCTTCGCCTGCGCCGCGCCGAGGCTGGCCAGGACCTTCGGCCCCAGAAGGCTCTTCAGCGGGTTGTAGCCGAGGAAGGCGGCGAACAGGTAGCCGAGCGGCGGCGCCTTGGCGAGCATCGACGCGACCCCGGCGGGGACTCCGTGGGCCGTCAGACCGGCGAGCATCGCATGGGGCACCGAGCTGTTCAGCCCGATGATCAGCATCGTGAAGAAGAGCCCCATGGAAAGGGGCATGCCCGAGTTGGCGAGCGTCACGCGCATCCCCGAGGCGGCACCCCGGTGCCGTGCCGGGACCGAGTTCATGATCGAGGAGGTGTTCGGCGCGGCGAACAGTCCCCCGCCGATCCCGCTGGTGAACATCACCAGCGCGAACGGCCAGTAGGAGAAGTTCGCCGGGAAAAGAAGCATCAGCCCGTACATCGCGCCTGAGAGCAGCATCCCCGCCGTGGCGAACGGCCGCGCCCCGTACCGGTCGGAAAGCCGCCCCGACAGTGGCCCCGAGACGACGAAGCCGAGCATGAACGGCGTCATGTAGATGCCAGCCCACAGTGGCGTCACGGTGAAGGCGTAGCCGTGCTCGGGCAGCCAGATCCCCTGGAACCAGATCATCAGCATGAACTGGAACCCGCCCCGGCCGATGGAGCCGAGGAAGCCGGCGGCGTTCCCGGCGCTGAACGCCCGGATCCGGAAGAGCGACAGCCTGAACAGCGGCGCCTCCACCTTCGTCTCGATGTAGAGGAAGGCGGCGAGGAGCGCGAGGCCCCCGAAGATCATCTCGAGCACGAAGGGGTTCCCCCAGCCCGTGAGCGAGTGGCCGTAGGGCTTGATGGCGTAGGTGAAGCCGGTCAGCACCATGGCGAGCCCGCCCGCGAAGGCGATATTCCCCAGCCAGTCGATCTTGGCGGGGATGCGGATCCCGATCTCTTTCAGCTTCAGGTAGGCCCAGATCGTCCCGAACACGCCGATCGGCACGTTGGCAAGGAACACCCAGCGCCAGCCAACCTGGGCGAGCAGCCCCCCGACGACGATGCCGAGGAACGAGCCGAGGATGGCGGCGACCATGTTCGTCCCCAGCGCGAGACCCAGCTGCTCGGCGGGGAAGGCGTCGGTGATGATGGCGGCCGAGTTCGCCATGAGGAGCGCCCCGCCGATCGCCTGGAACATGCGCAGAAGGATCAGCTCGAGGGCCCCGGTCGGCCCGTGGCTCCAGATGAGCGAGAGCAGGATCGCGCCGAACGTGAACCACGCGAAACCGAGGTTGTACATCCTCACCCGGCCGAAGATGTCGCCGATACGACCGACCGTCACGACGACGGCGGCGAGCACGAGCATGTAGCCCATCAACACCCACAGCAGGTACGGGAAGTTCGAGCCGACGAGCGGGTTGAGGTGGATGCCCCGGAAAATGACCGGCAGGGCGATCATGAGGCTCGTGGCGTTCGTCGTCGCGAGCAGGACTCCCACCGTCGTGTTCGACAGGACGACCCACTTGTAGCGCGGACCGACGATCGGCGTCCCGACTGGCGCTGTTGCCGTCACCGGCTGACTCCCTTCAAGGCGCGGCGTCCTCCCCCGCCGCTTGGCACACTGGATCCCCCCTCGATCGCTTCCCCGCCGGGACGCTCGGCCGCGAGGGACTCGAGCACTGCGACCGCCCGCTCGAGCGCCCTGCGGTCGGACTCGCTCAGGCAGGCGAGCCGCTCGGCGAGCCAGGTCGTGCCCACCTGGGCACGCCGTTCGAGCAGCTCGACGCCGCTCGGCTTGGCCACGAGATGGATCCCGCGGCGGTCCTCGGGATTCGCCCGCCGCTCGATGAGGCCCGCCTCCTCCAGCTTGTCGGCCAGGCGCGTCGCGGCCGGCGACGGCAGCCCCTCGAGCTCGGCCAGCTGGCCGACGCTCAGGGGTCCGGACTGGACCACCGTGGCGAGCGCCGAGAGCTTGGCGATCGTCAGGTCCGAGGGGTCACGGCGGCGAATCTGGCGGGCGAGGTGGTTCATCGAGACCCGCAGCCGGCCGGCCAACGCGTACGCCGGCGCTGCCTGGCGGCGCAGAACTGCCGAACCGAGACGTCCCCGAGCCATGAGCTAGGCGCCCACGATCAACGCGCCACCGTGGGTGTGCCCGCGGACGACCGGGTGAACGAAACGATCATTGCCGATGATATTAGATGCCAGAAGCACAGATCTTCAACATCTGGCCACCCGCGCAGACGGGTGGTGCCGCGACGGCGACATCGGGTGGCCGCGGCGTCACAGCCGCCGCGTCGCCCGGTCCGCGGGCGGCAGGCGCTATCCCGTCGGGGGAACAACCGAGCGGCCATCATGGAGGCCGGCACCGGCAGAGGGGGTAGTCGGGTGAGAACAGCCGGACACTGCGCCGCGGTCCTTGCGGTCGTGCTGGCAGGCCTGGTCCTCGCCGGACCCGGCACCCTGGCAGGGGCGAGCGCCGGGGGATCGCTCCGCCTCATCATCGAGCCACAGGCCGGCATGGGCGGCATCGACCGGCTCCTCAGTACGGCCCACCACGGCGTCGATCTCGAGATGTACGAACTCGACGATCCGGCTATCGAGTCGATTCTGGCGGCCGACGCCGCCCGCGGTGTCCGGGTCCGGGTGATCCTCGACAAGGCCTACATCGGGTACAAGAACGCGGCCGCGTTCGCCTACCTCGGCGCGCACGGCGTCGCGGTGCGGTGGGCCCCGGCGCGATTCGACCTCGACCACGAGAAGGCGGCCGTCATCGACGACACAACCGCGCTCGTGATGACGATGAACTTCACCGCTCGCTACTACGCGACCACCCGCGACGTCGTCGTCGTGGACACCCAGCCCGCTGACGTTGCCGCGATCGAAACCACCTTCGACGGCGATTGGCAAGCCGGCGGCGCGGCTCCGGCGCGGCCCGGCGCGGACCTGCTGTGGAGCCCAGGGTCCGAGCAGGCGTTGGTCGACCTCATCGACTCGGCGCGGGTCTCCGTCTACGTCGAGAACGAAGAGATGGACGACTCCTACATCACCGATGCCCTCGCCGGCGCGGCGCGGCGGCACGTGAAGGTGATCGTCGTGATGACCGAGGATTCGAGCTGGCGCGACGCCCTGGACAGCCTGGCCGCAGCCGGCGTCGAGGTCCGAACCTACCCGGACACCGAGAGGGCGCTCTACATCCACGCCAAGATCGTCGTCGTCGACCCACGACGGACCGACGGGCGGGTCTTCGTCGGTTCGGAGAACTTCTCGGTGGCGTCGCTCCTTTACAACCGCGAGCTCGGAATCGTCACCGCGCGCCCGGCGGTCGTCGAGGCGCTTGCGCGCCTCGTCTCTGCCGACGCCGCCAGCGGGACGGCCTGGCAACAGCGCTGACGCCGGCGTGACGGCCCGGCCGACGGGATCCTCGCCGGCCAGAGACGTACGCTCGCGGAGATCTCAGTCGAGGCTCTCGTCCCCGAGGGAGGCGCGATGCTGAGCTCCCGGACCCCGGAGCCAACCCGGCGCGGCCACGGGGTCTTGCTGGGCGCGTTCTGCGCCGTCCTGGCGGGAATGGGGTTGAGTTCCGCCCCGTTGGCAGGCGGCACCGGCGGGTCGAGCCTGGCTGGAGCGGTGTTCGTCTCGCGCGCGCGCTTGCCCCTGGCCAGCAGTTCCGGTGGCAACAGCGAACTTTCCGGCGTGTCCTGTGTCTCGCCGGCCACGTGCGTCGCCGTGGGCAACGACGACGCGAAGACCCTCATCGAGTCGTGGAACGGGGTCGCCTGGTCTATCGTGCCGAGCCCGAGTGCCGGGACAGGGACCGCCGAGAACACCCTGAGAAGCGTGTCCTGCGTCCGGCGCCACCATTCCTCCACGGCCGTCTCGTGCATGGCGGTCGGCCACTTCACCGCCGGCTCCGGTGCCTTCGACACGCTCGTCGAGTCCTGGAACGGCAAGACCTGGTCGGTCGTGCCGAGTCCCAACGTGAGCTTCAACAACAGCGAACTTTCCGGCGTGTCCTGTGCCTCACCGGCCACCTGCGTCGCCGTCGGCGACTACTTCGGCGCCGCGGGCATCGACCACACACTCATCGAGTCGTGGAACGGGGTCGCCTGGTCGGTCGTGCCGAGCCCGAGCCCGGCCGCCGAACGCACCCTCTACGGCGTCTCCTGTCTCTCGGCGAACTGGTGCGTCGCCGTGGGCACGCACCGGACCGATGTCAGCATGAGTAGCCAGACGCTCGTCGAGTCCTGGAACGGGAGGCACTGGTCAATCGCGCCCAGTCCCGACAACACGATCGCCGACAGCGACTTCGACGGTGTGTCCTGCGTCTCGGCGCACTCCTGCCAGGCTGTCGGAAGCCCGGATGCCTCCTGGAACGGAAGCACCTGGAAGATCGTGCGCAGTCCCAGCAAGGGGACGGACAGGATCTACCTGAACGGTGTGTCGTGTGCCCCGCCCGGGTTCTGCGCAGCCGTCGCGAGCTACGACGCGCCTCCGGCCACCGCAGGCGGTGCCGTGATCGGCCGGACGCTCGCCGCGTCGTGGAATAGCACGCGGTGGTCGGTCGTGCCGAGCCCGAACCGGGGCGCGCACTACAACGTTCTCAACTCGGTGTCCTGTGCGTCAAAGACCGCATGCGTCGCCGTAGGCCAGTTCGTGGACGGCACCACCGCCCGTGCCAACGCGCCGGGGTTCCGCACGCTGGTCGAATCCTGGAACGGCTCCACCTGGACGATCGTGCCGAGCCCGAACGGCTGAACCCGACCGGGACCCTGCCCCGGCAGTTCCGGGCGCCGCGCGCGTGCCCGCTTCCGGCCCACCCGTTATCCTGCTGCGGTCCTCCGCCTCGACGGAGCCGTCAGCCGCGAGGATCCCGATGCGGCACCGCTAATGTGACGGCGTGCACGAAGTCTCCGAACAGCGGGGACTTCGGCGGCGCCACGAACCCTCGGTGACGCGGATGACCGACCCGAAGTTCCCGGTGGAGCGATCCCGATGCGCCCCGGGGTGCGATTACGAGGCCCGATGAAGCGAAGCGAGAAGACAACCGACACCTCCCCGATCCCGCCGCTCGCCCTCGAAGACTACGAGGCGATCTTCCGGTTCAGCATGGACGCCGTCATGCTGACCATCCCCGACGGGCGGATCCTCGCGGCGAACCCGGCCGCCTGCGAGATGCTGCGCCTTTCCGAGGACGAAATCATCCGCCGCGGCCGCCGCGGCATCACCGACCCGTCCGACGAGCGGTGGGCCTCCAGCGTCGCCCAGCGGGCACGCAACGGCCACGTCCGCAGCGAGCTCTCGTTCCTGCGAGGGGACGGCACGAGGTTCGTCGCCGACATGAGTTCGAACGTGTTCGCCGACGCCGACGGGGAACAACGCACCTGCACCGTCTTCCGCGACGTGACGGACCGGGTCGAACAGCGCGAGGACCAGGCCCGGCTCGTCGAGGAGCTCCGCGGCCTCTCGATGGTCGACGAGCTCACGGGGATCCGGAACCGCCGCGGTCTGATGAGCGGTGCCGCAGCCCTGCTCGCCGTCGCCGACCGCAAGCACGAGCACGTCCAGGCGCTGTTCATCGATGTCGACAACCTGAAAGAGCTCAACGACCACCACGGCCACCCTGCCGGGGACGAGGCTCTCAAGGCGGTCGCCGGGGCCCTGCAACGCAGCGTGCGCGCGACGGACCTCGTGGCAAGGGTCGGGGGCGACGAGTTCGTCGCCCTGATCCTGGGTGCTGATGTCGCGTCCGGCGAATTCGTCAGTCACCGGATCGTCGCCGAGCTCAGGCATGCCGCCATCCGCGGCGCCGGGTTCATCAGCGTGAGCATCGGTCAGGCCACCCGCAAGCCGGGGTCGAAACGGACGGCGGGCGACCTCATCGCCGAGGCGGACAAGGTGATGTACGCGAGCCGCGCCGAGCGCCGCCAGCGCGAGGAGACGTCGAGCTAGGGATCTGTTCTTGCATTGACCACGAACCGTGTCGGGTGCTCTCGCCGGACCTTGGCGATGATCTCCTCGACTGGCTTCTACGAGATGAGGGGCTTGGGATCATCGTTCTGACGTTCGACCCCGCTGCCGACCGAGCGGCCGCCGTTTCTCCGGACAGGTTGGCTGTGATGACCATGCCGCGACCTCTGCGTCGCGGTAGCGGGACTCGACTCGACAACGCTGGCGCACGGGCTGCGCGGGGCCGACGAGGAAGTTAGCCGGGCGAGGCTGACAGACAGGGAACGCCGAGTGGGGTTCCTTCTCATCAGAAGAACAGTTTCACGGACGCGAGCAGCCGCTGGAAGGTCTCATGGCGCGCACTCGCCCAGCAACCGAAGAACGACTTCGCCTGGTCGTCCCGACCGATCCATCCCGGTCCCAACGGACCGTCGACCTCGGCATATTGGGCATGACCACGGTGGAAGCACAGAGAGGAGCAGGGCCATCCCGGGTACCCAGACGCGGTGAGGACAACCTTTCGTCCTGCGGCAAAGGTCGCCACGTATACCACGGGGTAGATGGCGTCCTCCCCGAACACTGCCTGACACACCCGGCCTTTGTTCAGGCAGAGGCTTCGGAACGAGCCGAGCACTTCCGCGCTTCCGTGGAGGGTCACCCTCAGCGGAGCATGGTGGCTTGAGGTCCCTGGCACCGCCATTTCCGTCAGCGTCACCCGCGTTGGCCGGGCCATTCCGGCGCAGACACCGATCGTCGCGAGCCGCGCTGGGACTTCCGCGACGCCGGCAAGGCCGTGGCCTTGGTCGTTCCTCGAACTTGCGTCGGCCGATGCACCCGCGACCACGACCACGACGGCGAGGACGATCGTTGCCAGCACGGCTGACACAGCTGCGGCACCGCGGCGACGCAGAACACCGAAGGAAGCGGACTTCCGGCTAGGCATGGCGCTGACCTCCACCCCGATTTGCCCCGAAGATAGCCGATCCGACCCCAGGCCCAGCGTGCGCGAGACAGCGAGCCAGAGAGGTGCCGGCCGTCGCGCGAGATCTGCGCAGCTGGAACGGGCGTGCCGTCAGTCGTCCATGGTCCAGCGCGGCGGTATGGAATCCCCGGGGAAACCGGACGGCTTCTTCCCGATCAGCAAGTAGATGGCGTAGGCAACGTCTCTTCCCAGCCGGGCCTTGGTCTGCGAGATTCCCGAGTTGGCCGAGTTGCAGAACTCGTTCGCCAGACCACCTGGTTCGCCCTGGGACCAGTACTTGTCGAAACAGGTCTGGAGCGCCGTCGCTCCGGCCTCGGCGTTGGTGTCCCACCTGCCCGCGTAAAGCATCCACCAGATCTCGCCCTGGTCCACCGAACTACTCTCATCTCCCTTCCACCGAACTACTCATCCATCCCGAGTCGTAGTAGTCGACCCAATTCGAGCCGTTCCACCCCCACGCGTTGAGGATGGAGTGGCTGGCGGCGCTCTTCTCGTTACCGATGACGCCAATGAAGAGCCGATCCTCCTTGTAGATCATCTCGTGCGTGTTCTCGATGCGAACGATGTTGTAGTAGGCCTCTTCAGGCGAGCGCGTGGACCGGGCGAGCGTTGCGAGCAGGTACTCCTCCACCGCGGTCGCGTACGGTGGCCACACGTCCTGCGAAAACGCCCAGTAGCTGGTGGCCTTGATCTGGTTACGAAGGTCGGGGGTGGCATCGGTTTCGCAGGCACTCATGAAGACAAGGCTGTGGGACCAGTTGACGTGATACTTGGTCGCCAGCCAGTTCCAGAAGGCGGGCGTGATCATGACACCCGTCTCACAGATCGTCGAGAGCTCGAACAGGTTGAAACCGCAGTTGGACTCCGACAACGAGTACGCCTTCTGGCCGTTCAGTTTCCAGTTGGCCAGCGAAACGAACCCTTCGCTTCTGAGCTGGCTCGCGAACTTGGCTTGCACTGCCGCTTCGCTCTCGCCAGGGGTGAACTTCACCTTGCTGGCGGTGAGGAGCATGCCGCCCTCGTTGCCGTGCGTGGAGAAAAGGAGTATGCCCGGCGCTTTCCTGAGCAGGATGGCGATGTTCTCGACGGTCGCGTCGTCGCCGCTCAGCTGCGTCACCGTGTAGTGCCGGCTGTGAACTGTGCTCTCCATGTCGGCGATCGAGCCGGGCGTCTCCAGAGATGGCTCGGGCACGATTACTGCCGCCGTGCGGTCGACCGGGTCGAACTGGGAATCCGGGTGCACCTCCGGGTTGAGGTAGACCCGCGGGTCGGACGCGATGTCGCTCGGCACCAGTGTCGTGCGAGCCCGCGCCGGAACTGAGCTGTAGAGCGTCACCAGGGTCGGATCCGCGTCGCTGTACGAAATGAGGATGTCGTCACCCAGGCTCCGTACCGCGGTGATGCAGTTGTCGCCTTCTTCGGTGCACTTTCCCCTAGGAGCCTTCAACCTGGGCCGGAGTCGACCACCCGCGGCCTTGAGGTCGCCGATGGGCGGGGCGGCGAGCCATGCCTGTGCGAAGGACATAGCGCGCTGGGCGCCCTCGGCCGGTGTCAGCGACAGGGTGCTCGCGTTCGTGGCCGCGTTGTAGATCGCCTGGATCCCGGCGCCGAGGTTCGGGATCTTGCGGTTCCACAGCGACGTGCCGTGTCCGGTGGAGAACACCAGGAACGGCATCGTCGCCTGGCCGGCCGAGATATTCAGCGCGAAGTCGGCGTTGACTTTGAAGTCCGGGGTCGAGATGTGCAGGCTGAGATGTCCCCCCGAGTAGGAGTAGGTCCCGTCTTCGGCGAGAGCTTCCTTGGGATCTGCGAAGTACAAGAACGCCTCGCCGTTCGCTCCGAAAAGGAGGTCGGCTTCTGCTCCGGGGTTTGGGTGGCCGCCCTTGGAGTCTCGGACGAGCGTGTACGCGATCTGGGTGAGCTGGTTCGACTTGGCGAGGGCGGCTCGGAGGTCGCCCGACGGCCGGGCAGACGGCGCGACCGCCCCGACGGCTTGCAAGGGGGTCAGGATCGCCAACGCCGCGGCCAACTCTCCGGCCAGCCGCAAGCGGTGTCGACTCCTCCGGGAGGTCGCGTGCCAGTGCTCCCTGCAGGGATGAAGAGCGACGTTCATCTCACCCCTCCTTCTAGCTGGCGTGGGGCCATGCCGTCGCGACGATACAGCGTCTAGTACAGATCTGGGCAGCTCAAAGGGGCGATCGGTGAGTTCCGCTCCCTCCACTTCGACGGGACCTGCGTGCTCGGCCCCAACCACCCGGATGTCCTCGCGACTCGCGGCAACTTGACGGACTGGCTCGGCCGCGACCGCCCCGACGCAGACGTGTGAGCGAGAGGTAGCCGCCGGGACTTGGCCACTGAGCAGCAGCTAAGTGGGTGTCGGAGAGCCGACGTCCACAATCTCCGACTGGCGGCTTGAGCCGTGGACTCGGAGCTAACCGGCGGTCGGGGGAACTTGATGAGGAGATCGAGTGAGGGTTGGCAACGTAGGGCCAACGTCGACCGTCTCCAACTGGCGAATTCGACCTTGGCGTCGAGGTGAGTGCTGGTTTCCGCGGATTCGGCGCTTGGGAATCCTGAGTCCGCTTTCTTCACCCGTAAGGAGTTCGCTGCGTCCGACTACCCCGCGTCGTGACGCAGGCCGGGCTGCTACTCCCTGCCGCGTATAATCGATTGCATGCGCGGATCAAGATTCACTTGCGTGCTACATGGTTCTCGATGGATGCTGGTGGTAGAGCCGTGGGAAACTCTCTCGAATATCTGACGCCGACGCCTTTCTGCGCATCGCTGCAGTCGGGCGCGCCCAACACCGGCATCCTATTCGTCGCTGGTTCGCTCGTGCCTGAGCGATTCGCAGCAATATCAGCGCCGATGCTCCAGGGATCGCCCGTGCCGCACGAGTTGCGTTCAACTTCAATTCCGGAGAATCTCGCGGCTCGGAATACTTAGTCGATCGCGTTTTCTCGTCGTGATGCCGCGCTCATGAAATCAGGGCGTTCGCTCGCTGTCGTCGCCTCTTCCTTCGGTTTCGTTCGCATCCGTCCGCCACCCTTGATCGCTTACTGCAAGAAGCCCCTCCAGCTTCCCAGTCCAGTCGCGTCTAACAACTGCATCCAACTTCACCTCGAAGAAGTCGACTCGTTCAACCGATTCGACAATCACGGTTGGATATGGCCCCACCTCGAAGCGCCTCGTGTCGATGCCCCCTGTCGGTCCATTCGGGTTCATAACGTTTGGCGGCTTGGGCACGTCGGGAAGCATATTGAGTCGGGTGGCTTCTACGTTCACGTCGAAGGCCCGGCTTAATTCGAAGGTATCCGCGTATGCGCTGAATAGCTTCCACATCAAATCGCTTAGCTCGGCATCAGCTCGCTGCACAAATTTCAGACCTAACTCGCCCTGAGCTTCCTCCCAGTTAATCGGATGCCCGTGGTAGTAGAGCTCCGAAGTCAGCGTTTTCACAACCTCGGCAATCTCATGATCTTCCATCGAGTCGAGCTTCCGACTCTTAAGCAGCTTCTGTCCAAGCATTCGGCCTTGTGCCGTTGACCGTTTCACGGAACCGAGTGCGAGCGGATGCACGACGTTTGCATTGGCAAGAGCGAGAAACGCCTGAACGAGCTCATCTTCGTGATGGATCCCTACATCTTCACGGACGAGCGCAATGTACGCGGCTACATCTTCAACCGACACTCCTAGTTTGCGACCTGGGTTTATCGGATCTGGAGGATTATAAGGAGTAGTCACGGTTGGGTCGATGGGTCCCAAGACTCCCATCGGATGCATGAACACGTGGTCAGCGCCCAGGGCCAAAAGCGTGGCCGCGCTGTATGCATGGTTTGGCACCAACACAGAAAACTCGTTGCAATACTGACGAAAGAGTTGGACGATGCGCCACGGAACAACACCATCTCCCCCGTTCGAGTGTATAAACAAATCTAGCTTCGTCTTCTCCTTGTTCGCTCCCGTGCTCAACAGATGCTCAAAGAGGATCGGAACTACATCCATCGACATCGGCGCGTCGAGATTCGGACGCGTCGATGTCACATAGCTGATAACTGTGGTATCGCGGAGCAATCCAATTTCTCGGATGAGTTCAGCTCGGTTAGCATGCGATTCTGCTGCGTTCACGCGGTTCACCTTGATCCTGCAATCGACCGGTCTTGAGAAGTGGCGGGGTCAGTCTCGCGCGCTCGCGCTGTGATCTCGCGGATTACATCAATGCAATTTACCTGTCGAAGCGCGCTGCCTCGAGGCGCGGGTGCGTGCCCTGTATCACAGCGCCTGGGTCTGCTGCACGTTCAGTTGACACCGGTTGTGAGTGATCATGCTGCCACCTCGTCGAGTCTTGCAACGAAGGCGAGCTCGAATTCAACGGGGGTGAGCTTGCCGAGTCCGCGCTGACGGCGACGGCGGTTGTAGGACGCCGTGGTCGGCATGAACGATCGAACCCCGCTTCGCGCGGCGTTGCTTGATGGCCATGTCGAGGGCGTTGACCACCAGCTGGGTGTCTTGAATCGAGTCGATCGACCAGCCGACGATCCTGCGGCTGCAGGTGTCCATCACGCCGCAGCAGTAGACCTTGCCCTCCCTCATCCGGTGCTCGGTGATGTCGGTGACCCAGAGCTCGTCAAGCGCCGACGGGCGAACTTCCGCTCGACGAGGTCGTCGCAGGTCGGTGTCCCCTTGATCCGTCTGACCTTGGCAGGGCCGGGGAGCCCGGCGATCCCGGCGTCGTGTATGAGAGTTGTAACCAGCCCCAGGCTCACGTGGATGACCCGGGCCCGGATGAGCTCGGCGTGGACCCGCCGTGCGCCATAGGTGCCGCGGGAGTCGGCGTGGACCTCTCGAATCTGGGCCACCAACCACTCCCGCCGCATCTTCGTCGGCGAGAGCGGACGTCGGCGATAGGCGTGGTAGCCCTGACTCGAGACACCGAGGACCTGGCAGCAGCGTTGGACGGAGAACCCGGCCCCGACGAGGACATCGATCACCGGGTGGACCCTTTTGGGTGACGAGCCTCACCGCCGAGCATGGTGTTGGCCCGCCGAAGAATCTCCACCTCGTCCTCGAGCTCGCGGATGCGCCGGCGGGCCTGGCGGAGCTCTCGGGACTCGACGGTCGTCGTGCCGGGGATCTCACCCCGATCGATCCGATCCAGCTTCAGCCAGTTGTAGAGGCACGCGTTCGTGATGTCGAAATCAGAAGCCGTCTTCGGGACCGACTGGCCGGACCGAACGAGCGAGATCGCCCGTTGGCGGAACTCTGCTGGATACTTGCGTGGCATGGGACGAGCCTTTCATCAAGGCCCAATCTCAACAGGGAACCTGGAAACAACCCATGGAGCAGGTCACGGTGTCAACTGAACGTGCAGCAGACCCCAAGGTGCAGCACTTAGACGCAGCGACCTGCGTCAAGAGTCTCGCCGACGTTTCCACCATCTTCGCATGACCTCTCCGGCGATTAGCAGCATAACGATCGCGATCAAAATCACGATGCCAGCAGGCCCGAATGAGTGAGCTTCGCCTCCGGCACCCCCAATGGCAATCATCCTCCGCCTCATTTCATCGATCGACACCGAAGTCCAGGCTTCCCCGCGTCTGTGATTCACCACCAGCTAACGTGTTGACCTCAGAAGATCTTGTACGTTATTGGTCTACCGCCGTTCCAGGTGAGTCCCAATCCTACCCCAAACGATACGATCCAATCGGGATTCGTTTGTCCACGCGCGTTCGGGATCGTCTTCCCCTCTTGGACTCCAAAGAATCCTACAGACGGTCCATTTTGGCCGTTCCCAAGCTGGTTGTAGGGAACTGACGACAAGCCCACAGAGGGACCCGTTGCCGACAGCCCCCATCCACCTCCGATGTACTCGTAAAGATGATTATCAGAGTATACAAAGCCCACGCAGATGATCACGCAAGTTGAAACTGAAACGCTCAGGTGCGTATAGAAGTATTTAAACAACTGTCCGATGGATTCAGTCTTGACGGGTGCACAAACCCCTATCCCCGTGGAGCCAAATTGCGCATACACTGCGGCACACATACCGGGCTCCGAATAGTGTGTCAAACATACGACGTTGTATTCGCTTCCCCACGAATAACAATTCTTGCCGTGCGATCCGACTGGGATCAGGCCCGTCGGATCAATCCCGTTCACCGGGTCGTCGTTGGCGTAGCTATACGCCTGATCGGTCTGGGCGAAGTCCGGGTCGACGGACGTGAACTGCCCGGTCTGTGCCTGGTACCACCTGGCCCTCATGTTGCCGAAGCCGCTCGGGACGCGAGAGGACGTATCGGCGAACTGGCCCGCATAGCCGAAAGGAGAGTCCGGTGTGCCCCGCGCCAGGGTGCCGAAGGCGTCGTAGCGCCAGAAGGCCAGCTCGTCGCCACTGGTGTTCGTGGCCAGCCACGACGAGTCAGACGGCGTGTAGGTGAGGAAAACCGGGTTGTTGCTCGGCGGCGAGGCGGTCACGTTGACTTGCTCGACCGGCTCCCCGGTCGCTCCGTAGACGTAGTAGTTCGTCCCGTCGGAGAGCACGAGCGGCTCGGAGGCGCTCGCGTCCCAGATCAGCTGCTGCGTCCCTAATTGCGAGTAGAAGCCGGCGTGGCCGACAAGATCGATGACGGCGCAGAACGTCGTGCTCGTGCACGATGTGCTCTGCAGCTCCTCGGTCCCGTCGACGTCCGTCGTCGACCAGCTTGACCCGTTGTACATGAGGGCGTTGCCGTCGTTGTCGACGGCGACGGCGAAGCTCGAACTGACAACCGAGACACCCCAGAGGGGAGTCGTCCCGTCGATGCTCGCGGGACTCGCCCAGCTTCCACCACTGCGGACAACCTCGTTGCCGTCATTGTCGACGGCGATGCAGAAGCCCGAGCTGTCACACGACACGGCATCCAGCCCATGCGTCCCGTCGATGTCCTTGGGCTTCGTCCAGGACCCGTTGTATGTGAAGGCGTTGCCGGCGTAGTCGACGGCGATGCAGAAATTCGAGGCCCGGCACGACACGGACGTCACCATGTTCGCCCCGTCAAAGCTCGTGGTCGTCCAGTTGGGTGAGCCGGTGTAGATCAGCGCGTTGCCGGACTCGTCGACCGCCATGCACCACGTCGAAGTGGGACAGGACACGAACAAGGGCGTACCCGCGGTGTCGAAGGAGACCGGACTGCTCCATGTGTTCGTGGTGCCGTTGCCGGTGTAGGTGAGGTAGTTGCCTTCGGAGTCGACCGCCAGGCACCACGACGTCGCCGCAGTGGGACAGGACACGGCCATCAGGCTGTTCTTCCCGTCTATATCCTTGGGTTGTGACCAGCTTGACCCGTTGAAGATGAGCGCGTTGCCGTCGGCGTCGACGGCGGCACAGAAGCTCGAGCTGGCGCACGACACGCTGTAGAGGCTGATCGCCCCGTCGATGTCCTGCATCGCTCCCCAGCTGGGGCTGACTGCTTGGCCCGAAGCGGCGGCCTCGAGGCCGTCGCCGGTGTACTCGTAGTCCGACGTGCCGGCGGCGTCGATCATACCTGTCATCTGGCCGATCGAGTCATAGCTGTAGTTCGTCGTCGCCCCCCCGCTCGTCGAGCTCGTGAGGTCGCCGTTGGAGTCGTAGCCGTAGGTCGCGCTGACCCCGCCGGTGCCCGCTATGAGCGTCTGGGCGGTCACCGCCTCGGCCGAGTTGTTCGTCTGGCTGTAGGTGTCGAAGTTGCCCCCGCTCGAGACGTGGCTCGAGATCGTCCGTCGCGACTCCGGCCGGGCTGTAAGCGAAGTTGTTCGCGCTCGAGCCCTGCGGCGCGGAACCCTGGTAGACGACCTGGCCGGCGAGATCGTAGGAGTAGTTGCGCTCGTAGGAGCCCTGGCCCGAGCACGAGCCGGTGTAGGTCTCGGTGTCCTCGGTCACCTCGCCGTCGGCGTTGCGCGAGCCGCCCGAGCCCGCGAACGACTGGGTGAGGCTCTCCTGTCCTCCGCAGGTCTGGGCGAGGCTCGAGGTGGCGGTGGTGTTGAGGTCGGCGCCGTCGTAGGCGTAGGTCGTGCCGCTCGTCCCGTTCGGGTACGAGCTCGACACCTCGTTGTCCTGGGCCGTGAGGTTGCCATCGCCGTCATGGGCGAAGCTGACCTTGTTGCCGAGCCAGTCGGTCTCCGAGGCCATGTTGCCGAGGGCGTCGTAGGTGTAGGTGACCGTTGGCGAGCTGAAGTAGTTCCCGTAAGGGGGGTAGGTCTCCGAGGCGAGCAGACCGGTCGTGAAGTAGCTGTAGCTGATCGTGTTCGAGCTGAGCCCGCTGCCGTTGGCGGCGCTGAAGGCCTGGGAGGTGACGTCTCCCATCGCGTCGGGCGTGTAGGTAGTCGTGCCAGTTCCGTCGGTCATCGATTCGCGCGACCCGTCGACGTAGTAGGTGTAGCTGACGTTGGCCGGAGTCGAGTAGCCCGAGACCGTGTTGGAGTACGTCTCGGCGGTCAGGTCGCCGAGCGCGTCGTAGCTGTCAGTCGTCGACCCCGCCGGGGAGCTCGTCGCGTCGGCGGCCCCGCCCGCATCGTAGGTGTAGGTGGACGGCGTCTCGCTCGGGAGGACCTGCGCGTACTGGTCGCTCCCGGCCCCGCCGCCGGCGGGGGCGGAGGCGGCGCAGTTCCCCGAGCCGCTCTGGTAGTAGTAGCAGTAGTCGGTCGTCGCAGACTCGCTGGGGTCCGTCATCGAGCTCTCGAGGCCTGCCGAATCGTAGCCGTAGGTCGTCGTGTCGCCGAGCTGGTCGGTCGTCGACAGCATCAGCCCCGCCGGGTCGAAGATCGTCATCGTGTAACCGGGGTTGGACCCCTGGGCCGGTGGCGAACTTGGCGCCGCGCCCGGGCACAGGTAGGGGTAGCTGCCCGACGGGTTGGCCTGCAGCCAGGCGGCCACGTTCACCGGGTCGGAGGTGCAGTAGGTCCGGCCGTCGCCGTCGAAGGCCGAGACGGAGGTCGCGATGTCGGGGTCGGTGGTCTGCACCTCGTCGCGGTCGGCGTTGTAGAACGCCGTCGTGGCGTTGTTGGCCTGGCTCGCACTCGGCGTCGACGAGTACAGCACCTTCGGGCTCGGCGGCGCCGTGATCCAACCCGTCTGCCAGGTCGGGCACTGGAAGGCCGCTGACCCTTGGGCGTAGGCATTGGCCGACACCGAGCAGAAGACGTGGCCGTTCGGGTCGTAGTACTGCTCGGTCGTCGCCGGGCTCGCCGAGCCATAGCCGACGGTGGTCTGGACGACGCGGTTGTCGGCGTCGTAGCTGTAGAAGGTGACGAGGTTCGGGTCCGCCGTCGGGTTGTTCGACTCGACGGTCGTTTCGAGCACGTTCCCCGCCGCGTCGTAGCTCGTGAGTGTGATCCCGCCGAGCGGGTTCGTCACCTGGACAACTTGGCCCGCGGCGTTGTAGGTCGTGATCGTCGCCCCGAGATACGGGTCGTTGCCGACCGTCGGCGGCGAAGAAGGTGGTGCCGAGGGGCACGTCACGCCCTCGGCCGCCTCGTAGGGGGCGACCGAGCAGAAGGCCTGGCCGGCGTCGTCGTAGGCGGTGTAGGTGATCCCCCCGAGCGGGTTGGTCGTCTGGGTCACCTGGCTGTCGGCGTTGTAGGTCGTGATCGTGGCGCCGAGGTAGAGATCGCTCCCGGGCGTCGGGATCGTGATCGGCAGCGCCGGGCAGCGGACGCCCTTGGCGTACTCGGCCGGGGCGACCTCGCAGAACTGGCGCTCGGCGCCGTCGTAGGCGACCTGGGTCGTGGCCGAGTAGCTCCCGAAGCTAGCTGTCGTCAGCAGGGCGTGGCCCGCGGCGTCATAGCTGTAGCTCGTCACGGTGCCGTCGGGCCTGGTTGTGGTGGCAACAAGCCCCGGGTTGGTCGAGCTGTAGGTGTATGAGGTGGTGTGGCCGTCGGCATCCGTCGAGGTCACGACGTACCCGGCGGCGTTGTAGGTCTCGGTGGCGGTGCCGGGGACGTGACTGGCGCCGTAGGCGGGGCAGGAGAGCCCAGCCTGGTAGTCAACCGGGTCGACCGCGCAGTACTGGAGCCCGACGGGGACCCCGTCACCAGCGGGGGTGTAGGCGTAGGTGGTCGTGTTGCCGAGGGGATCGGTCACGGCGGTGAGTTCGTCCGCCGCGTTGTAAAGCGAGATCGTCGCCCCGAGGTTGGGGTCCGTTGTGCCGGGCGACGGAGGAGCCGCAGGCGGCGAGCTCGGGCACCTCGTGCCGTCGGCATAGTCGGCGGCGTCGACGCTGCACCAGACCTGGTTGTCGGCGCCATACGCCGCCTGGACCTCTTTGCCGACGCCGTCGACAGCGGCGACGACGTTCGCCGCCGAGGTCGGGGACCCGCCCGTCTGGTAGGTGTCGGCGACGGTGTTCCCGACGGCGTCAGTGACGGAGGTGTCGAGCAGCACGGTGGGGTTGCGGATCGCGCTCGCCATCCCCGGGCTGCCGGTGCCGAGCCCGCGGACGACAGCGGTCAGCAAGCCGTCGGCGTAGTCGTACTCGGTCTCGTCCGGTGCCGTGCTGCCGGTCCCGTAGACGCTCACCGTCGTGGTGGTCAAGCTGGTGGTGGTAGGCGTTGGGGTGGCGGTGCCGTAGTAGAAGGTGGTCGTGTCGCCAGCCACCGGGTTCGTCTGCTCGGTCACCTGGCCGGCCGAGTTGTAGACGTTGGAGTAGTAGCCGATCCCCCCGGGAGGCGTCACGGTCAAGAGGTAGTACTCGAAGCTCGGACCGTCGTAGGTGTAGCTGGTCGTGTTGCCAAGCACGTCCTTGACGGCGCAGAGGTCAGGCGTGTTCGCGCCCCAGGTACATCCCGACCCTGAGTAGTAGTAGATGACCTGTTGGCTGCTGGCGCCGGGGACGAAGATCTCGCTCAGCTGGTTCGCGCTGTCGGTCACGAGCACGAGCTGGCCGGCCGTTGCACCCTGTGCCGGGGTGCTGGTCCACACCGTGCAGCTGTCACCAGACGGGCACGACGGGTCGTTCCCCGTGTAGGTGCTGGCGGTCAAAGTGTCGCCGACCGGGTCCTCGATCTCGGTCAACGCGCCTGACGAAGAGAAGGTGAAGGTGTCGTCGGCCCCCGTGAAGCGGGCGAAGGTCCAGGTGCCGTTGGAGTTCTGGTTGAGCGTCGCTTCGACCCGGGGCGCGGTCGGGCAGAAGTTCGTGGAGAGGCCGCTGCACCAGTAATTCCCGTCGCCGGCGATCGGGACGAAGGAGACCTGCGATCCGTCCTCCTCGGCAATGGTCGCGATGCCGGAGACATAGGCGAGGCTCGTGTTCAAGTTGTCGGACCAGCCATAGCCGAGGGGCGGGACTGCCGAGCCGCCTGCTTGTACTTCGGCCTCCTGGGCGTCGTAGGTGCGAGTGAACTGCAGCGGGATGCCCGGCCCGGGGACCGTGAGGTCGGTAGCTGTGTACGAGACGTCCCCCGTCGCGGTGTTGACCTGGCCGGAGCCGCTCCTGACCCAGATGTTCTGGTCGACCTCGACCTCAGACGGGCTCCCACCTCCCCAGGCGTCGGCGCCGTAGGGAGCACCTGCCGGCGTCGTGACGGGGGTGCCCGTCGCCAGGACTCCCTCGCGGTCTTGCAGGAGGACAGCACTGCCAGAGTGCTCCCCGACCGTGAAGCAGACCTGCTGTTCCCCGGCCGCCACCGGCGAGCAGGCGACCCCGAGCAGGCTGCCCGACAGGACCGGGGTGGACTCGGTGTTCCAGGTCAGGCCCCCATCGGAGCTGGCCGCGATCGCCAGATCGCCGAGGTTGTTGGCGCCGACGAGAACACAGGTCGTGGTGGAACTGCAGAGATCGCCCAGGACCTTGCTGATCTGCGAGGCAGCAGGCTGACTCGAGGTCTGGCTCCAGCTCCACGATCCGCCCGTTAGCATCCCGCCGATCACGATTGCCGTTGGCGTCGTCGTGTTCCCGGAGGCGAGGCAGTAGGTGGCGGTCGGACAGTCGACGGAGCTGAGCACGTCGCCGCTGACCCCTGGCCGGGTGCCTGAGTAGCTGGACCAGCCGTTCGTCGTCCAGAGGATCGCCGGAGACGAGGGCGAGGCCGGCGGCCCCGAGACGAAGCACATCGAGGCGCTCTGACATTGCACGGCGTCCAAGGAGACCGGCTGGCCGCTCACGGTCACCTGGGAGGCCGTGCGGGACCAGGTCGAGCCACCGGTCGTGCTCGTCAGGATGTCGTCGAACAGCCCCGTCGTGGTGCTGTAGGCGAGCGCGGCGCAGTAGCTCGCGGAAGGGCAGGACACCGCGTCGACCTCGGTGTCTCCTGACGGCTCCGTCTGCGGTCCGGCGAAGGAGCCGGCTGTCTCCACATAGATGTCCCCGGCGCTCGTCGTGCCGCCGGTGGCGACGCAATCCCCGGGGGCCCAGCAGGACACCGCGAGCAGCGGCGGGGCGCCCGAGGGGACAGTGTCGCTCGACCAGCTCTGACCGCCGTTGGTCGTCTCGATCGCCGCTCCCTGGGCGCCGGTTGTCTGGCCAACCGCAACGCAGTCGGTCGGACTCGAGCACGAGACGGCGTAGAGAGCCCCGAGGCCGGTTGGGATCGTGGCGGTGACCCACGTCGAGGGGATTGGAGCCGAGCTCAGCAGCTGGACCGGTCCCAACGGCACTGGCCCGGAGGGCTCGGAAGCACCCTGAACCGTCGCGAGGGCACCGGCCAAGATAAGCGCGGCACAAAGAGGCACGCCCAGACCGCTCAACCCAGGCCGGCTCCGACCCTGCGTCGCACCTAGTGCCTTGCCCCCACGGTACCGGGCGCCCCCGAGTCGGCTTCCCGTCCGATTGCGCCTGATCGTTGCTTCCGCCATCGCCGGCCCCCCGTTGCCTCTCGCGCGAACGAACCCCAGCGGCCTCAGCGGCACAGAGCTGCCCCCAAGGAACTGCGTGTGATCCTGTGCTCAAAGGCGGATGATGTCAAGAGTGGGCCCGATAGCTCGGGACTAGATCTCATACGCCCTTGCGGGCACCAGCCCCTCAAGTTGACCGGTGTCGTCTGCCCAGTTCCCCCGGATCTGCCACGAGGCCCTGACTAGCTATCCGACGGTCCGAAGATGTCAAGCGGCCTCTGTGAGTTGGCTCTCTGAGCGGTGGCCCAGGCGGTGTGCTCGTCGTAGAAGCTGCCGTTGGCGAGACAGCTGTCAACGGCGGCTAGATTCTGACCCCCCTGCGACGCCCTGGGTTCTAGCCATCGTTGCAACACAAATGGCTTAGGTGGCGGTTCGGAGGAACTCATCGAGGCGGTCGGCCGGCGTCTCCCAGTCGAGTGTCTTGCGTGGGCGGGAGTTGAGCTCGGCGGCCACGGTGACGAGCTCGTCTGCTGAGTGAGCGCTCAGGTCGGTTCCCTTCGGGAAGTACTGGCGAAGCAGGCCGTTGGTGTTCTCGTTCGAGCCACGCTGCCACGGGCTGGCCGGGTCGCAGAAGTAGACAGGGACGTTGGTCGCAACGGTGAACTCGGCATGTCGGTGCATTTCCGTGCCCTGGTCCCAGGTTAACGAGCGCGCCAGGTGGGACGGCAGCGTCGAGACCGTCTCGACCAGCGCGTCCCGCACTCGCTCGGGGCCGTGCCCGTCCGGCAGGTGCAGGAGCATCACGTAGCGAGTGCTGCGCTCGACGAGGGTGCCGATGGCAGAACGGTTGAGCTGCCCCATGAGAAGGTCGCCTTCCCAATGCCCAGGCACGGCCCGGTCCATCACCTCGGGGGGTCGATCGCTAATCATCAGCTTCGGGCCGGCAAAACGAGAGTTGCGCTGGTCGCCCCGGCGGCGCGGCCTGCGACGAGGCCGGCCGGTGCGAAGAGCTTTCTGCAGCTCACGTCGCAGCTGGCCACGGCCCTGGACATAGAGCGCCTGGTAGATCGTCTCGTGGGCCACACGCATCTCGGGTCGGTCGGGGAACTGCTTCGCCAGCACTTTGCTGATCTGCTCGGGGCTCCAGCGCTTCTCCAGGTGACCCTGGACGAAGGCGCGGAGCTCGCTGTTCAGTGCCAGCTTTCCAGGCCTCGGCCGGGCACGGCGAGCACAGGCGAGGCGCTGTGCACGGTAGGGGTTGTAGGCGCCGGTCCCAGCGTCGCAGTTGCGACTGACCTCGCGGCTCACCGTCGAAGCCGGGCGGCACAGCTCGGCGGCGATCGCCCGCAGGCTCCGGCCGAGCACCAGCCCGTCGGCGATGGCGATCCTCTCGTCTTCGGGAAGGAACCGGCTGGAGATCGCCGACGGCTGGTGTGAGATCGGCGGGTAGGTGAGCACCCTCCCAGTAGACGTCACGACCGTCCGGCCGTGCCTCCAGCGCTTGCCGGTGCGGGAGTTGATGCCGACGGCTCGGCAGGCGGCGTTGTTGCTCATGCCTTGTGACATGAGCCTGATGTATAGATCCCTCTTCTCCTGCTGTGGCGAAACCCCGGGGTGCTTGTGCGGCCGACGTGACTTGGGCATTGCGACTCCTGGAAGGTCCAGGTGTTGCAACGATGGCTAGAACCCAGGGCGTCGAAGGGGGGTCAGAATTCAGCCGCCGTTGACAACAGCCGTGGAGGATGCCGACGAGCCGGTTCCCGAGAGCTCTGAGCGCCGCATGGTGGCTGTCGCCGGCTTGCCTGTACGCGTCGTAGAAGGCGCGCACTCCTGTTTTCGATCGGCATTCACATGCCGGTTGTCATTGCAAGGCGAACGCGGTGAATCATGTGCCACGCGGACTTCTGGGTCACGCCAAGCGCACGAGCGACCTCGTACGAACTGATGCCGTTCTTAGAGTTCACGATCAGCCACATGGCGGGGAGCCACTTTGAGAACGGAAGCGGCGAGTCCTCGAACATGGACCCAACGCGAACGCTGAATTGACGTGCGAAACCCTTGCATTCCCAGATGGAACGGGTGTCAAGGAAGCTGGCTTCCATGCATCCGCAGCCCGAGCAAACGGGCTCGCCGTTCGGCCTGCGCAGCGACACTACGAAATCGAATGCTACCTGGTCATCCGAGAAGTGGCGGGCGGCCTCAAGAAGCTTCCTGGGTTCCCGACCCTCTGACATGCCCCTACTGCTCCAAGAGGCTGTAGCAGTTGACCGTTTAGCAGGAGGAACGAACCCGTGTCATTCGGAGTCCGGGTGCGTGAAGTACGTCAGTCCCCAAGTCGGGCCCCTACCAAGACCCTCAGGAGGGCATCCCAGATGGGTTGCCGATCGAAATACCCTCCCAAGCGTGGCAGTTCCCGATCCTGCCGGCGGTCACGACGCTGGGAACTCGGTGACCGAGTTGCCTTTGTTATTCGCCACCCAAATGTGGGCGCTGCCCCAGGCGATAGCCTCGGGATGGTCGAACCCGTAGCTCGCGCCGCGGATCACCTTGTCCAGGGCACCGGTCGCGGCCGAGAGCTCGGTGACCGAGTTGCCAAAGAGGTTCGGCACCCAGACGTGGGTGCCGTCCGAGGCGACGTCCAATAGACCGAAGAACCCGTAGCTCGAGCCGCGGATCACCTTGACCAGAGCGCCGGTCGAGGCCGAGAGCTCGGTGACCGAGTTGCCACTCGGACTTGCCACCCAGACGTGGCCCCCGCCCAAGGCGACGCCGCTGGGGTAATTGAACCCATAGCTCGGGCCGCGGATCACCTTGACCAGGGCGCCGGTCGAGGCCGAGAGCTCGGTGACCGTGCTGCCGTTGCCGTTCACCACCCAGATGTGGGTGCTGCCCCAGGCGATAGACCCGGGACCGACGAACCAGTAGCTCGAGCCGCGGATCACCTTGACCAGGGCGCCGGTCGCGGCCGAGAGCTCGGTGACCGAGTTGCCATAGAAGTTCGTCACCCAGACGTGGGTGCCATCCGAGGCGACGTCCGCGGGACCATTGAACCCGTAGCTCGAGCCGCGGATCACCTTGACCAGGGCGCCGGTCGAGGCCGAGAGCTCGGTGACCGACCTGCCGTAGAAGTTCGTCACCCAGACGTGGCCCCCGCCCAATGTGACGCCCTCGGGGGTACTGAACCCGTAGCTGGAACCGCGGATGACCTTAACCAGGGCGCCGGTCGAGGCCGAGAGATCGGTGACCGAGTTGCCGTTGCCGTTCGCCACCCAAACGTGGGTACCGCCCCAGGCGATGGCCGCGGGACCGTCGAACCCGTAGCTCGAACCGTGGATCACCTTGACCAGGGCGCCGGTCGAGGCGACGGCCAAGGGGTCGTCGAACCCGTAGCCGCCTGCCTTGGCGCCTGAGAATGACCCCACAGCCGTTGCCGACAGAGAAAGTCGAGAGCCGTTGCTCCCTGCTGCGCCGACGGCCGATGTCACCGCCAGCGTGGCAAGAGTCATTCCTGACAAGAACAGCGCACCAACCGTCACGGTACGGCCGAAAAGACCGGAGTTCGCCCTCATTGACGCTCCTCTCAGACGGACAAAGGCATACCATGTTGTTCCGATTTCGTGCAGTGGAGCTGGAACGAAGCGGTGCCGATCGCCACCGGTACGCCCACGACATGCGCGCCAGGTGCGAAGGTTAGAAGGTTACTTGAGCCGACCAGACGGCGGTTCCGAGCTTGACCCGCTTCCCAGGACAGCTTGGCTGTGACGATCATGCCTCGATTTCTGCGTCACTGCGGCGGGGTTCCAACTCCTAGCCCGATGGTCCTTCGTCGCACACGCTCTCAACGGTCAGAGCTAAGGAACTGGTCAATCGATTGCGCCGCTGTATGTCGACGACGCCTGAAAACTGAGCACCTGCTGACCGTTTCGCGCTGATCGAAAATCGGAGCACCCGACCATCCCTGGTCTTGCTCGGTCCAGCCCTCAGGCTTCTCGCCTGGAGCTGGGCGAGGAGACGCGAGGAAGGTGCACACCGACATGGAGATGTGGACAGAGATCCGGCGCAAGGTGCTCGTGGAGGGCGCTTCGAAGCGCTCGATCCGAAGGGACTACCGGATCAGCGCCGAGGCGCTGGAGAAGATCCTGGCCCACCCCGAACCGCCCGGCTATCGCCAGCGCGTCCCACGCCGAATGCCCAAGCTCGGCAAGTTCCTTCCCGTCATCGACGAGATCCTGGAAGCCGACAAGACCGCTCCGCCAAAGCAGCGCCACACGGCCAAACGCATCTATGAGCGGCTCAGAGACGAATACGGCTACATGGGCTGCTCCTCCCAGGTGAGGGCGGCCGTCGCACGTAGGAAGCACTACCCCAAGGAGGTCTTCGTGCCGCTCTCGCACCCTCCGGGACATGCCCAGTTTGACTTCGGCGAGGCAACGGTCGTGATCGCGGGCGTCGAGGTGAAGGCCGCGCTGGCGGTGATGACGCTTCCCTACTCGGACGCCTACTTCGTCTCGGCCTATCCCCGCGAGTGCACCGAGACGTTCCAGGCAGGCCACGTCGCCGCCTTTGAGTTCTTCGGTGGCGTGCCTGTGCGCACCAGCTATGACAACACCTCGATCGCGGTCAAAAAGGTGGTGGGACGCGAGCGCGAGCTCACCAGCGAGTTCCTGCGCCTCGAGAGCCACTTCCTCTTCGGCCACCACTTCTGCCGGGTCGGGCGGGGCAACGAGAAGGGCCACGTGGAGACCCACGTCGGCTACGCCCGGCGCAATCTTCTGGTCCCCGTGCCGAGGTTCTCCTCTTTCGCCGAGATGAACGAGTACCTCGCCGCCTCCTGCTACGCCGATCTGTTCCGCCGGGTGCGGGGAAAGCCCGAGACAAAGGCCGAGCGCCTCGAGGCCGACCAGGCCGCCATGTTGGCGCTGCCACCCGAGTCCTTCGAGGTGCGCCGGGTCGAGGGCGCCGAGCAAACTCACTGTCGCTCGTGAGATTCGACCGCAACGACTACTCGGTGCCGTCGGCCTTCGCCCACCACGAGGTCACCGCAATTGGCGGGATCGAGAAGGTTCGCTTTCTTGTCGGCACCGAGGTCGTGGCCACCCACCGGCGCAGCTGGTCGAAAGAGCAGGTCAGCTTCGATCCCCGTCACTATCTGGCGCTCCTGGAGAGAAAGCCCGGTGCCCTCGACGTCGCCCGCCCGCTCGAGGGCTAGGAGCTCCCCAGATGCTTCTCGCTGCTGCGCCGGCGCCTCGAGGCCGACCTCGGTTCGGCGGGGACCCGTGAGTACATCAAGGTGCTCCGCCTCATGGAATCGGCGACGCTCCAGGAACTGACCGGGGCGGTCGAACGGGCGCTGGCGATCGGGGCGGCCGGCTCGGACGCCATCGGGCTCATCCTCACCCACGCCAAGGAGACCCCGGTCGGGCTGTTCAGCCTGGACGGACTCCCGCACCTGAAGGCCGTCGCCGTCGAGGCCCTTGACCTCGGGGCCTACAGGGCGCTCACCGAGATCGGGGCCTGAGGCCTCCTCGGCGCTGATCGCGCCAGCAAGAGAAAGGAAACACCACCGTGAAGAGTCTGGAGACCAAGTCCGTCGTGCTGCTGCACCACCACCTGAAGGCCCTGCGGCTGCCGACGATCGGGGCCGAGTGCGAGAAGGTGGCCAAACAGGCGGCTGCCGACAACGTCGACCACCTCACCTACCTGTTGCAGCTTCTCGAGCTCGAACTGTTGGACCGGGAGAAACGCTCAGCCGAGCGACGCCTCAAGGCGGCACGGTTCCCGACGCTGAAGACCCTCGAAAGCTTCGACTTCGCGGCCCGCCCGTCGGTCAACAAGATGCTGATCGCCGAGTTGGCGCGCGGTGAGTACATCGACAAGCGCGAGAACGTGATCATGGTGGGCAACCCCGGCACGGGGAAGAGCCACCTCGCCACCGCCCTCGCCGTCCAGGCCTGTCACCAGGGCTACAAGGTCCGCTTCTTCCGCACCACCGAGCTCGTGACCGCCCTCATCGAGGCCAGAGACGAGCGCACCTTTCTCCGGCTGAAGGGCCAGCTCGCAAGGTTGGACCTCCTCGTGCTGGACGAACTGGGCTACGTCCCGGCCTCCAAGGTCGGTGCCGAGCTGCTCTTCGACGTCATCTCGACCGCCTACGAGCGCACGAGCCTGATCGTCACGAGCAATTTGCCCTTCGAGTCCTGGACGGAGGTTCTCGGCTCCGAGCGACTCACCGGGGCGACGCTTGACCGGCTCACCTACCGCTGCCACATCATCGAGACCAGGGGCGAGAGCTACCGGCTCCAAGACGCCAAGGCCCGATCCCGGCGAGCCAAGCAATCAGCCAATCCCTCAGGCAGCCAGCCTGTGGACCAAGCTCCGATCACCAAGTAGTTTCAAGCTCAAAGTGCTCCGATTTTCGACCGGCGCGCGCTCCTGTTTTCGATCAGCATTCACATGATCGTCCTCCAGGGCGACAGCTACCGCCTGAAGGATCGGGGACAGGAGGTGGTCGTTCTAGATCCGCACTGAACGCGCAGTTCTCGACCGGCGATTACCGCGCAGTTTTGGACCGGCGTTGACAGAGCCGCACTTCGGAGACGTCGCCCTGGGCGCCCTGACGCCCGAACGTTGGCGCACCTGGTTTGTCGAGCAGACCTCAAAGAAACCGGACTCCACCCAACCCGGCAAGGCGTACAAGCTCGCTCGGGTGATTCTCAATCAAGCGGTCGATGACGGTTTGATCCGATCAAGCCCATGCCGCATCAAAGGCGCTGGTCGTGACCGTTCACCCGAGCGACCGATTGCCACACCCGGTCAGGTCGCCAACATCGCTGGAGCCATTGAGCCGCGGTACCGGGCGATGGTGCTTCTCGCTGCGTATTGCTCGCTCCGATTTGGAGAACTCGCCGGCCTACGCCGGCGAGACATCGATGTGCTCCACCGCACGGTGAGGGTTGAACAGCAAGCCATCGAGCTGGCAGGCGGCCGCATTGAGTTCACAAAGCCCAAAGCAGAGAGCATGCGCACCGTAGCCATCCCTTCGCCCTTGATGTCAGCGCTGGAAGCACACGTTGAGGCTTACGTCGGTCCTGAACCGAGTGCACTTGTATTCACTTCCACCAACGGGCTTCCGATGCGGCGCACCCAGTTCGTGCACACGTGGCGTCGAGCCTGTCGGAGGGCTGGCGTCGAGCCAATCCATTTCCACGACCTACGTGGCTCAGGTGCCACCTGGGCGGCGCAGACCGGAGCAACGGTCGCCGAGTTGATGCAGCGACTCGGTCACCGCACCCCAACCGTGGCGATGCGGTACCAACACGCCACCCTTGAGCGGGATCAAGCGATCGCCGAGCGACTGGGCGACCTGATGCAGCTGGAATCGGAAACACGATCGAACGTGTTACCGCTCGACGGTCACTGAAAGTCGCTATTCAACGTTTGTTCAACGAGGACGGCAGTGCCAAGCGTCTGCAGTTGGATCCAGAGCACGTTTCAGCAGTTCAGAGGTGGTGTCGGAGAGGGTGCGCGATTTCATGACATAGGCGACACCGACGCCGCTGATGTGTCAAGACATCGGAGACAGTGACGAAAGGGGTCTCCGGTGGACAAGGGACGTTTCCTCATCGAGCGCCACCTTATGGAGGGAACGCCGATCGCCGAGCTGGCGGCGGCCAACGGCATGCACCGGAGCTGGCTCTACAAGCTCCTCGCCCGCTACGAGGCCGAGGGCGAGCCCGGGCTCGTCCCCCGCTCGAGGCGCCCGCACCGCTCGCCTGGCCGGATCTCCGACCTGTTCGAAGACGAGATCGTGCGGCTGAGAAAGTCCCTCGCGGACGCCGGCTGGGACGCCGGGCCCGAGACGATCCACGAGCACCTGGCCAAGCGCCACCGCCAGGTCCCGTCGGTCTCGACGATCTGGCGGGTGCTCCGGGCCCGGGGCTTCGTCACCCCCCAGCCCCACAAGCGTCCCCGGAACTCCTACGTCCGCTTCGTCGCCGAGCTCCCCAACGAGTGCTGGCAGATGGACACCACCCACGTCCGCCTGGCCGACGGGAGCGACGTCGAGATCCTGAACGTGATCGACGACCACTCCCGCCTGTGCGTCGGGGCCCGGGCCCGCAGCGTCTACACCGCCCCCGACGTGGTGGCGGTGTTCTCCCACTCGATCAGCCGGTTCGGCGCCCCGGCGGCGGTCCTCTCGGACAACGGGGCGATCTTCACCGCCGCCTACCGCTTCGGTGTCGGCGCCCTGGAGGCCGAGCTCGCCTCGCTGGGCGTCGACTTCAAGCACTCCCGGCCCTATCACCCCCAGACCTGCGGGAAGGTCGAGCGGTTCCACCAGACGATGAAGAAGTACCTGCACCGCCAGGCCGCCCCGGGGTCGCTGCGCACCCTCCAGGCCCAGGTCGACCGGTTCGTCGAGTACTACAACACCACCCGCCCGCACCGCTCGCTGGGACGACGCACCCCCGCCGAGGTCTTCTCCTCCCGGGCCAAGGCCCATCCCCGGCTGCCGTCGGCGCCGGGCGGCCACCGCCTCCGCCACGACCGGGTCGATCCGGGGGGCAAGCTCACCCTGCGCCACAACGGGCGGCTCCACCACGTCGGGGTCGGGCGGGCCCACGCCGGCGAGGCCGTCGCCATCTTCGTCTCCGGGCGCGAGGTGCGAATCGTCAACGAAGAAGGCGAGCTCATCCGCCAGTTCGAACTGGACCCCTCGCGGAACTACCAGCCGATGAGCTAGCCGGGGTGTCTACGATGTCTCGCGACATCGTCTCCGATGTCTCGCGACAGGACAGTGGTGTCGGAGAGGGGACTTGAACCCCTACGCCCTTGCGGGCACCAGCCCCTCAAGTTGACCGGTGTCGTCTGCCCAGTTCCCCCAGATCTGCCGCGAGGCCCTGACTAGGCATTGTCGGTGGTCTCGATCTGCGCCAAGCCCCTCCGTCCGCCGGGAACGAAACGGTTCGTGTCCACTTCGTGTCCACCATGAGGCGCCGGCCTCCAAGGCTCGTGTCTTCTGCGCGGCCGTCAGCTTTGAACCCGGGACCTCTTGTTCCCCGGTGAGCGCTGGCAACTTGTCCGCACAAAGCGGCCACCACCACTATCGAACGGTTCGCCCCTCTAGCAGGGGTTCCTCCCGCCTCCGTTGTCGCTGATTGACCCACCTCTACCGGCTCTCCCGAGAGCTTCGTTCTCGCGGCCGTTCTCACGGGCACGCCCCTCCGGCGCACCCAACCCATCGGAATCCAGCGCCAGCATCCTTTCCAGTCGGACCTCCTCGTCGCCGTCCCCGGTGACCACTCCATCATGCTGGGGTCCGCGCCCCAGATGATTGCAAAGAGCCACCACTACCTACCAGTGAGCCATCTGTTTCGCGTGCGAAATATCGTCATCAATCTGCTGAATGCGGCCATCGGTCAGCTTAATCTCACATCTTGAGACCAACACTGGATACTCAGTTCCAGGGTAAGTCGAAGAAGGACCGACCAAGCACTCCGCGTTGACATAACTTTGAAACCCCTTCTGTGCATTGGCTACCAACGGTTTCCGGAAGTACGTTTCAGCCAGAACCACCTTCTTATCCATCAGCTTCTGGTCTTGTTTCAAGTAAGCGGCGACACACTGCTCGAGCGCAACATTCGATTTAGGATTGTCACAAGACGAGCTGGCGAGCGGTCGGGCATTCAAGCCAACACGGTTGGCTGATACGTTAGCACTCCAGGCGGCGCCGGTTAGTACCACTATGAGGATGGCACATGTGGTTAGGAGTAATACTATACGTCTCATCTCGGAATCTCCTAGCTCTGACAGAGGGGAGCACCGGAAACTAAGTCGGGATATTGCATTTCCCACTGGTAAGGAGTAGTAGTATACGCTCCTTTCCTTTGTACGAAGATGGCAGCTTCCCCGAGTCTGCGGCCCAGATCCCCTAGACAGTCATTACTGTTCCTGAAGGCGTCGAACGCCTCAATGAACGTTACTTGCTGATGGCTATTCGCGTCGCGAATGACGCGTTGAGTTCCTGGGCCGACAGAGCCCAAGCCGCCGTTGTAGGCAAGGTCAAGGACGGCTGAGAACTGATTCTGGTTTAGCGAAGTGGTACCTGAGACGTATCTGAGAACTGTCGCAGCCATGTCGTCTAGGTCGGTTATGAGCAATGGCACGGCATCCGACTTGGTGTACTCGGATAGGGGGATCATGTGAGCGCCGGTTGTGATGGTAATGATCCAGCCGTTTTGTATATCCCTATGCCCATAGCCAACACCACAGCTTGCCACCTCGGTGCGAGGACAGAGCGATTCAGTCGTCTCTATCCACTGTAAGTACATAGGAGCGATGTGGCTATTGAGTGTCGTATCGAATGGCCCCTGAGTTGAGCCACCGTCGGGCCCAGTGGGCATGAACAGATCGCCCGACGGGTCTGCCTCGTTGACCGGGTCATCGTCGGCGTAGTCATACGCCTGGTCGGTCTGAGCGAAGTCCGGGTCCACGGAGGTGAACTGCCCGGTCTGTGCCTGGTACCACCTGGCCCTCATGTTGCCGAAGTCGCTCGGGACGATAGAGGTCCTGTCGACGTACTGGCCCCCATAGCCGAAAGGTGAGTCCGGTATGCCAAGCGCCAGGGTGCCGAAGGCGTCGTAGCGCCAGAAGGCCAGCTCATCGCCACTCATGTTCGTGGCCAGCCACGACGAGTCAGATGGCGTGTAGGTGAGGAAGACCGGGTTGCTGCTCGGCGGCGAGGCGGTCACGTTGACCTGCTCGACCGGCTCCCCGGTCGTTCCGTAGACGTAGTAGTTGGTCCCGTCGGAGAGGACGAGCGGCTCGGAGGCGCTCGTGTCCCAGATCAGCTGCTGCGTCCCTAATTGCGAGTAGAAGCCGGCGTGGCCAGCGAGGTCGATCACGGCGCAGAACGTCGTACTCGTGCACGACGCGCTCTGCAGCTCCTCGATCCCGTCGACGTCCGTCGTCGACCAGCCTGACCCGTTGTACATGAGGGCGTTGCCGACGTTGTCGACGACGACGGCGAAGCTCGAGCTGACAACCGAGACGCCCAAGAGGGGGGTCGTCCCGTCGATCTCATGACGGGACGCCCAGCTTCCCCCACTGCGGACAACCTCGTTGCCGTCGTTGTCGACGGCGATGCAGAAGCCCGAGCTGTCACACGACACGGCGTCCAGCCCGTGCGTCCCGTCGATGTCCTTTGGCTTCGTCCAGGACCCGTTGTAGGTGAAGGCGTTGCCGGCGTAGTCGACAGCGATGCAGAAGTTCGAGGCCCGGCACGACACGGACGTCACCATGTTCGCCCGGTCGAAGTTCGTGGTGGTCCAGTTGGGTGAGCCGGTGTAGATCAGGGCGTTGCCAGACTCGTCGACCGCCATGCACCACGTCGAAGTGGGACAGGACACAAACAAGGGCGTACCCGCGGTGTCGAAGGAGACCGGACTGCTCCATGTGTTCGTGATGCCGTTGCCAGTGTAGGTGAGGTACTTGCCTGCGGAGTCGACCGCCATGCACCACGTCGTCGCAGTGGGACAGGACACGGCCATCAGGCCGATCTTCCCGTCGATGTCCTTGGGTTGCGACCAGCTGGACCCGTTGTAGATGAGCGCGTTGCCGTCGGCGTCGACGGCGGCACAGAAGCTCGAGCTGGCGCACGACACGCTATAGAGGCTGATCGCCCCGTCGATGTCCTGCATCGCTCCCCAACTGGGGCTGACTTCCTCGCCCAAAGCGGCGGCTTCGAGGCCGTCGCCGGTGTACTCGTAGTCCGACGTGCCGGTGGCGTCGGTCATTCCCGCCATCTGGCCGATCGAGTCATAGCTGTAGCTCGTCGTCGCCGCCGTGCTCGTCGAGCTCGTGAGGTCGCCGATGGTGTCGTAACTGAAGGTCGTGGTGGCCCCGCCGGTCAGCTTCTGGGTGGCCACCGCCTCGGCCGAGTTGGGCGTCTGGT
>CAWGNK010000006.1:0-64705 GCA_963823945.1 uncultured Acidimicrobiaceae bacterium | reverse complement strand
AGCCAGACGCCCAACACGGCCGAGGCGGTGACCGCCCAGACGCTCAAATCGGGCAACGGCGGGGCCAGTTCGACCTACGGCTACGACGCCATGGGCGACCTCGCGAGCTCGACGAGCAAGGGGGCGACGACGGGCTACAGCTATGACTCGATCGCCCAGATGACGGGCATGAGCGACACCGCCGGCGCGACGAGCTATGAGTACACGGGCGACGGCCTGGAAGCCGCCACTTCGAGCGCCAGCTGGGGGGCGATGACGGACATCGACGGGACGAAAGCCCTTTGGAGCGTGTCGTGCTCCAGCTCGAGCTTCTGTGCCGCTGTCGACAACCACGGCGATGCGCTCGTCTACAACGGGTCAAGCTGGACGAAATTCTCGGGCTTCGACGGGACGGTCGGCCTCGCCAGCGTGTCCTGTCCGACGGCGACGTGGTGCATGGCGGTCGACGCCCTGGGTTACTACGTCACCTGGAACGGCACGAACTGGACCAGACAATCGCCTGCCTTCGACTCAGGGAATGGGCCCAACGCAGTGTCGTGTCCCTCCTCGATCTTCTGCATGGCAGTCGACTCCAAGGGCAACGCGCTCATGTTCAGCAGCGGCAACTGGACGTCTAGCGACATCGACGGGGCGAACATGCTGACGTCCGTGTCGTGCAGGGCCTCGAACTTCTGCATCGCCGTCGACGAGTACGGCAATGCGTTCACGTACAACGGGCAATGGACGAAGGCCAAGCCCACCGGCGACACGAACGCGTTGGATGCCCTGTCGTGTGACAGCACGGGCTTCTGCGTTGCCGTCGACAACCAGGGCAACGAGGCCATCCGCAGCGGGGGAAGCTGGGGGACGTCCGACCAGAAGATCGACGGGACGAACTCCCTCGCGAGCGTCTCGGTCATCAGCTCGAGCTTCTACGTCGTCGTCGACGACGTCGGCAACGCCCTCATCTACAACAACGGCAACTGGACCAAGAAAGACATCGACGGGACCAATTCCCTCCAGAGCGTGTCGTGCCGGAGCACGACGTTCTGCTCGGTGGTCGACCTCGAGGGCAACGTCGGCTTCTACTCGCAATCAGGGGCGGAGCAGCTGATCTGGGACACGAGCGCCGCCGAGCCGCTCGTGCTCTCCGACGGGACGAACTACTACGTCTACGGCGCGACCGGAGAACCGGTCGAGCAGGTCAACGTGACCACATCGCCGCCGGCCAACAACCCGGTCTTCCTCACCTACACGCCATCTGACTCGTCGTGGCTGGCGACGAACACCAGCGGCGACGAGCTGGTTTTCTGGCGCTACGACGCCTTCGGCACCCTGGCCACCGGCACACCGGACTCGCCTTTCGGCTACGCCGGCCAGTACACCGACACGTCCGCCGTCCCGAGCGGCTTCGACAACATGCGGGCCCGGTGGTACCAGGCACAGACCGGGCAATTCACGTCGGTGGACCCGGATTTCACCGTGTCCGACCAAGCGTATGAATACGCCGGGGATGACCCGGTGAACGAGGCCGACCCGAGTGGGTTAGTTTCAGTTCCGTTAGGAGCAGTGATCGCAGCAAGAGCGGCGCACGAAGCCGGGTTTAGGGGGTTGTTGATTGATATGGTCGCCATTGCCGGCGCCGAATCCGGCTGGAATCCTGGAGCGCACCGCAATTCCACCTCGTTTTACGGCCTTTGGCAGATCGATATAGGCGTCGACTCGGCGCCGTTATACTCCGGTTCCAAGACGATTCTCTGTCCCGGTATCTCGTCCAACTGGAAAGAACCAGACGCAAACGCGGATTGCGCATTTTCCCTCGTAAGATTCAACCGAATACACGGTTGGCCACTTTTCAAGGAATGGACAAACCCGATTGTCTCGCCCGACCACACGGAAGTAAGCGAGATAGCTCCAGCCCCAGGCTGCAATGGTGTTTGCTACTCGATCGCGAAGGCCGCCGTGAAGAAGGCTGGTTACTAGCCATGGCGCTCCTTGCCCGTTCTTGGATGTCCCAGCGACCGGCTCGACACGGAGCTGGCTGCGATCGTGCGTCACGGCTGACGACGGCGCCGCCGAGAACCTTGTGGCCCGTGCACGCCGCGATCCTCAGGTTGGTCCTCGTCCTAGGTGTTGTGGTGTGGGCAACCGTCGGGCAACCTGGCCCCGCAGCGGCAACAACCTCCTACGTCTCGACGCTCTACGGGGTCTCATGTCCGTCGGCACAGTTTTGCGTGGCTGTCGGGGGCGGGATCATCGCCTCCGACACCGGGGGACGGTCCTGGACCGATGAACCAACGCCGAGCGTTCTCGTGAGCGGTATTGCCGCCAAGGTGCTGACCGGTGTTTGGTGTACGTCCCATCGGCGGTGTATCGCGGTGGGTTATGCCGGCATCATCCTGACCACGAGCGACGGCGGCGTGCATTGGGTTCAGCGACCGGTTCCGGCGGGCACATGGAACCTGGCGGGTATCGCATGCTCGTCAGCAGACGCGTGCATCGCTGTAGGCGAAGGGGGGTCGTTTTCAGTCATCGCGATCACTACGAAAGACGGAGGAGCGACCTGGCATCGCTCCAGGGTCCCCTCGTCAGTCACGCAGCTGTCTGGGGTCACGTGCGCGGCCTCCGGTCCCTGCATCGCTCTCGGGGGAGAGCACAACAACGCCGCGGCCGCCATCATCTTGACAACCAACAGCGGCACGACCTGGCAGAGTGCGAGCGTGCCGTCGGGCGCGGGGTACGTCTGGGGAGCTTCTTGTCCCTCGGCGCTGAGGTGCATCGCCGTGACAGCTGACAATGGCATCTATGGAGCCCTGGCGACTACTGACGGAGGCAGGCAATGGCAGGCCGCACGCTTCCCTCAGGGCGTGTTCGAGATCGGTATCTCATGCCCTTCAACGAGTGATTGCGTCGCAGTGGGCACGAACGCGGGGCTCAGCGCCGGCCGTATCGTCACGACATCCAATGGTGGGGCGTCCTGGGTCGTGCGTCGGGTTCCCAAGGGCGTTGATGATCTTTATGGCGTCGCGTGCCCGACCGCGCACATCTGCGCGGCCGTGGGGTCGACCGAAAACGGTATTGTCATCGTCTCTACGGATGGCGGGAGGAGTTGGCAGGCTCGCCACGCTCTCTAACAGATCGAAGAACCAAGCTGAAGGTTCACAGTCGCGCATGTGATTGCGATGGTAAGAAACCCCTGGGAATACCCTGAACCGTGTCATCAAATCTGTCATCAAACCCAGCGCAAACTGTCCCGTACGAGACCTCACGTTGTCGCACGAACAACACGTGAAAATCTCGATCTACGTGCACTAACGCACACAGGAACACACACCGCCGGACCAACCTCGACTCACTCATAACCCGAAGGTCGCAGGTTCAAATCCTGCCCCCGCCACCGATCTTCCCTGCTAGAGGTGTGTGGAGATCTGGTGCTTGACCACGCAACCAATCTTCTACCGGACCTTCTACCGGGTGGAAATCGGTAGAGGCTCGAGAAGCTCCGAGAACGTCCTCGCGGCGTCGGCTTGCATGCCCGGGAGGACATGCTGATACGTCGCCATCGTGAATCCGGGCGTCGAGTGCCCGAGCCGTTCGCTCACGACCTTGATCGGAACCCTCGCTTTCAAGAGCAGCGTTGCGTGCGTGTGGCGAAGGTCATGAAAGTGGATGCGCGGCAAACCTGATCGCTTGACCAGCTTTTCGAATGCATCGCTCAGCACTTGGGGATGAATCGGCGATCCGTCGCGGTGAGCAAAGACGTAGTCGTCGGACTCTCGTCGAAACGAGGGATTCTCATCTCTTCGGAGTTGAAGCCATCGGTCGAGCACGGCGACACTCGACGAATCGATGTCGATTGAGCGACGGGCCGTCCGAGTCTTGCCTCGCGTTTCGTGAAGCTCGTAACCGACGGAGATGAGCGAGCGATCGACGGAGATCCGTCCGCCGACGAGATCGACATCTGTGAATGCTGATCGAAAACAGGAGCGCGCGCCGGCGCGGGGCGTGGCGCCGTGGCGGATTCCCCGAGCATCCGCATAGGTCGGCACATCCTTGCGCCCAAGACAGCGTTCGAGCAGCGGCTGCAAGCCTCTTGGGCGAGTGCCGCGGTGGCGCCGTAACCTCAAGTACCGACGATTTGTATGTGAGGTTGTAGACTAACCTGAGATAAGGAGAATCCATGTCAAAGGTTATGAAGCGCCGCTGGAGCAGCACCCTTGGCGGGAGCGGGCTGCCCCGGAAGGACACTCGACCGTGCGAGTACGAAGCCTACGTCCCCGATCCTCTAGTCGGACGCCGCATCATGCTGGACGGTGAGGTCGCTGCCGACGTCGCTGACGCCGAGAGGGCAATCACCCGATTGGACGCCGAGGCGAGCGCACTCGTCGATACCGAAGCGCTTGCTCGCGTCCTGCTGCGCGCCGAGGCCGTCGCTTCCTCCCGGATCGAAGGGCTCGTCATTGGAGCGAGACGTCTCCTGCACGCCGAGGTCGTCCGGACGTTTGCTGAGACGCCGTCGGACGTCACTGCCCACGAAGTCCTCAACAACATCGATGCCATGGTCCACGCCGTCGAAAGCATCGGCGCGGGTGACCCCATTACCTCAGACCTCGTCCTGGAGCTGCACCGTCGCCTGCTTTGTGGCACCCGTCTGGAGGAGTACGCCGGACACTTCCGGGAAGTGCAGAACTGGATCGGCGGAAGCGACTACAACCCGTGCTCAGCGGAATTCGTCCCTCCACCCCACGAGTTTGTGTCGGACCTCATCGCTGACCTGTGCGAGTTCTGCAACACCGACGACCTCCCAGCGGTCGCACAGGCTGCGATCGCCCACGCACAGTTCGAGACGATCCACCCCTTCGTGGACGGCAACGGGCGCACTGGCCGTGCGCTCATCCACATGGTGCTCCGCCGTCGAGGAATCGCCCAACGGGTGCTCCCGCCGGTCTCGCTGGTGCTCGCCACGCTGGCACGCAGCTACGTCGACGGACTCACCGCCTTCCGCCACGTCGGCTCGGCAACCTCGCCAAGGGCACTGGAAGGGCTCAACATCTGGGTTGGTCGCTTCGCGGGAGCCTGCACTCGTTCCGTGCAGGACGCCACGGCGTTTGAGGCCCGAGCGGCAGCGGTTGAGGCTTCTTGGCGAGAGCGCCTCGGGTCCGTTCGGGCGCATTCGGCGACTGACCGGATTCTGCGCATCCTTCCCGGAGCCCCCGTCCTCACCGTTGACGGTGCCGCCACGTTGATCGGTCGCACGTTCAACCCTGCGAACGACGCGATAAAGCGCCTCGTCGAGGCAGGCATCCTGCGGCAGGTCAACATTGGTCGGAGAAACAGGGCGTACGAGGCACCGGAGATCATCACTGCCTTTGCTGCCCTGGAGCGCCAACTCGCCAGTCCCGAGGGCAACACCCGCACGAGCAAACCGGTGCGGCGTGTGCCCGCGCGGCGATAAAAGGTCTGCTCTTTCCTAACCCATTGACAGGATGGCGGCATGGATGGGCAGGACGTCCGCGGCGAGTCGACCTGCCTCGAACGGGGTTGCCGACGCCACAGACTGGGCCAGCTCCATCTCCAACTCTTCGTCTTCTTCCTTGTTCATCCCGCTCGTGCCTTCTTTCCGTCTTCGGCCACCTCAGCAGGGATTTCATCCCCCGCAGCGACCGCCGGTACCTGAACGACCCCGCTGTGATTCGGACCGGACGGTGGCGACCCGACCAGTCCGGGTACTCTCGCGAGCCGAAGGGAGGAGCCGTGACCGACCGCCTGCTAATTCTCCGGAGTGAGGCCCCGTCGGCGTTCGTCGCCGACGCCTGTGCCGCGCTCGCCGATATCGTGAACGAGCCGCATCTCTTGTCCTCCGACGCTCACGAGGAACGGGTCGCTGTCTACGCCGCCTTGGTGCGGGCGTACGCCGGCTTGCTCCGCCTTGGTACCACCGACGAGGCGCAGCGTCACATCGTCGATCACCTCCTCGGACGCATCACCCAAGCGGAGCTCGGAGAGATCGTCACGCCTGTCGCCGACATCGTCGACCGTCTTCATGGCGAGTTGGAGAATGTGCCCGCGTCGGAGTGAACGCCCTCAGTCTCGAGTACGGCCGCCCCGCGAGGCCGATGTAGAGGCCCTGGTTTCCCTGCTCGGTGCCGAGGAGTTGCGCAGCATCGTCGTTGACGCAGCCGCGCAGCATGAGGATGTCGCCCGCGGCGTGCGCCTGAGGTCTGGCCGCGCCGGCGGTGATCTCACTGCGCTCCGAGCAGAAATCGACCAGGGTCTTCGGACCCGTCGGTTTCTGGGATATCGGGAGAGTTCCGACTGGGCGCGAGAAGCGGAACCGATCGTCTCGGAGATCCGGGACTGTGCCCGGACGGCTCCGAGCCTGGGTCTGCTGGAATTGATCGAGCGCGCGGCCGGTCACGTCGTCAAGGTCATGCTCCACGCCGACGACTCGGACGGCACGATCGGCGACCTCGCCCGTGACCTGCTCGAGCTCCACGCGCAGGTTTGCGACGAGGTTGTCGTCGATCCGATGAAGCTCGCCAAGTGGATGTTGCGCTTCTCTCTGGACGATCAGGACTTTTTCGAGCTCGACCCGGTGCGCTACGCAGGAGCTCTCGGCGAGTTGGGGCTCGCCGCCTATCGCCGCGAGGTGCGGCAACGGCTCGACAGCGGCGACGACTCGTTCGGAGTCGGCTACGCCCAGGAGCGGCTTGCCGTGCTCGACCGAGACGTTTCCGAGATCGTCCGGCTCCTCGGTGGTGACCTGCGCAATCCGTATCAGTTCATCCGGGTTGCAGAGGCAATGGAGAGCTCGGTCGCGACGAGGACGTGGTCGCCTGGGCACGTCGGGGGATCGCGGAGACGACCGGCTGGCAAGTGGCTCGTCTCTACGACCTTGCCTGCGAGGCGTACGCACGGAAGGACGCGACCGACGAGATCATCGCGCTGCGCCGCGGCGAACATCGGCGGATGCCGTCGCCGAGCACGTACGAGTTGCTGTGCGACGCAACGGAAGCGTGCGGCTCATGGGGGTCAGAGCGCGAGTTGGCACGCGCCGCGCTGGATCCCGCTGGCCTGGTGGACGTGCTGCTGGCGGACGGTGAGCCCGGTGCAGCGTGGGACGTGGCCGTCGGCACGCCGGAGTGGGAGCCTCGTGAGCAGCAGTGGGCGCTCCTTGCCGAGGCGCGAGAAGCGTCGCATCCGGCGGATGCGCTAGCCGTCTACCTCTCGCTCGCTGAGGGTGAGCTCGGTCACGCCGACAGAGGCGCGTACACCCGAGCAGCGTCGCTTCTGAAGCGCGCCAGGCGGGCGGCAGAGAACGCCGATGAGCAGGTGGCGTTCTCTGCTCACATGGCGGATCTCCGAGAGCGACACCGTCGACGCCCGGCGCTCATTCAGATCCTCGACAAGGCCGGACTGGTGTGAATCTCGCGCAGCGGAGAGCCCAGCACGACCAGACGGCGCATGGACGTGTGATTCTGAGCGATGAGTGATGTGATCCGGTGAACGGCGATGACGTCCCAGCCGTACCGGAGGGTTTTCGCGAACACCCCGCAATGGGTCTTCTAGATGATGACGCAGCTCCCAAGGCTGGCGAGCCGTGGTCGGCGATGTCGCCAGTCCAGAGAGACTTCTGGCAACGGCAGGTGAATGAGCTTTTCTCCCTGGCCGCCAACGGTCTTTGAACGATGCCTGCTCGAATCTCGTTCCATTTGATCGCCTAGCACGACCTGTATTTCCCCACCTTCGGCCGCCAACTCCAGTTCCGGGATTACCAGAAGGCGGCGGTACAGCAATGGTTCGCAGCCAACGGGCGGGGGGGGGTTTGGGAGATGGCGACCGGGTCCGGCAAGACCTTCGCGGCCCTTGCCGCAGTCACCCACGTCTATCGGCAACTGGCCGAGCACGAGCGGTCCCTGGTCGTCATCGTCGTCTGTCCCTTCCAGCACCTCGTGGACCAGTGGGCGGAGTCGGCGGGCACCTTTGGCATCCGATCAATCTGCTCCTCCGGCTCGAGGGATACCTGGATGCTTGTCCTCGGCGCTGCTACGGCGGCAGCAAGCGCGAACGAAATTCCTCTCTCGTGTGCGGTTGCCACCGACCAAGCTTTCGGCGGCGACGCTTTCCAGGCCCATCTGCTGCCCTTCCGAGGGCACCTGCTCATGGTCGGCGACGAGGTTCACGACCCTGGAGCCCCACCCTGTTCCGGTCAAGTCCCTGGCACGGACTCCGCGGAATGAGAGACCTCTCGTGTAAAGATGGCAATCACGGATCTCGGAGAGGAGGTGGGTCAGGTGATCTATCTGGATTACAACGCGACCACTCCAGTAGATGACCGTGTACTGACCCAGATGCTTCCGTGGTTCACCGAGCGATTCGCAAATGCAGCGTCATCACACGAGGCAGGTCAAGAGGCAAGTTCCGCGGTCGAGGCGGCTCGCAAGTCAATCGCCGATCTTGTTGGTGCGCAGAGAGGCGAGATCTTCTTTACTTCCGGGGCGACGGAGGCGAACAACCTCGCGCTTAGGGGACTGCTTCCGATCTTGAGAAGTCGGCCCCGACTCCTCGTGGGCGCGACGGAGCATCTCGCCGTACTTGATACCGCGCGTGAGCTCGGTGTTGTCGGCATTGATGTCTTGGTCCTTCCCGTGACTGCTAATGGCCTGATCGACGAGGCCGCGTACGTACGCCTGCTCGACGACAGGGTCGGCCTTGTCTCGATCATGTGGGCGAACAACGAGACCGGCGTGATCGCACCGGTTGATCGATTAGCGGCTCTACGCAACCAACTGGGGTGAGCGCCCCCGCATTGTCGTGGAGGGATGAGCGTCCCATTTGATCCCCCCGCAGCGCAAGAGGACGCGCAACCGGTAGTTGTCGAAGTTCTTGAAGCCGTGCCCGCAGCGCTTGATCTTCTTCACCAAGAGGTTCATCGCCTCGGTCGGCCCGTTCGAGGCACCCGTCGTGTGGTGGGCAAGGATCTGGGTGCGCCAGCGCCGCAGTGTGTGACCGAGGGAGACGATCTCGGCCACCTCGTCCTCGCCACAGCCGGCGATCACCCGGTCGAGGAGCACGGCCGCCTCGTCGGCGTCCTCGGTGAGATAGACGTCACGCAGGTACTCCTTGGCGAGCCACGCCCCGAGAACCTCGTCGTTCGGATCGCCGAGGCGCAGACCGAGCGCCATCCGGTCGACCCCGCGCGGGTTCAGCCGCTCTGCCCCGGTGAGGAGTACCCGGCGGATCCGATAGAGGGGATCGTCTCTGCGCCCGCGATGGCCGAGGAGCTCGTTCTGCACCCTGCGGCGCACGGCGTCGACGCAGCGGTTGGCGGCCGCGACGACGTGGAGGGATCGGCCACCTGGCGGGCTGAGTCGAGATAGGGATGGAGCCCGGCCCGATAGCCCTCGTGCAGGTCACAGGCCGCGGTGCGCACGGCCGCGAGGAAGGCATCGTCCTGTCGCGCCAGCCAGCGGTTGATGCCGATCGCCCGGTTCCCCTCGACCATGGCAACGAGTATCGGTCGCTCGAGGTCGACGAAGCCCGTGACGTAGTTCGTCGGATGCTCGGCGTTGGCGCGCAGGAAGGCCGTCTCGTCGATGCCGAGCGAGGTGACCACCCCCACGCGGTCGGGATCCTCGACGCGGGTGTGCCGTGGTGGCGGACCGCCGCCATCACCGTTCCCCAGGCGACACCGAGCCAGCGGGCGAGCGATGCCACCGAGCGGGCCTCCTCGCCGACGGGCGCGGGTGCACTCCCGTCCGGCCCGGGCGCTCAGCACCTGGCGGCTGGGGAACTCATCACTGCGTTCGCACCAGGTCTTCTCCGGGCAGTCCGGCTCGGGACAGGAGAAATGGCGCGTGGACCAGACGAGCTTCACCCGCCGGTCGAAGACCGGCAGGTCACGGATCACCACCCGCTGCCGGTCCTTGGTCCGCGCGATCACCCGCAGCTGGGGCAGCCCGCAGCGGCGCGGACCGTCTCGATGCCGATGAGCAGGTCGTCGCCGTCGTCGATGACCGCGGTGACGCGAAAGCCAGGCAGTCCCAGAAACGCGTCGTCGAACTCGTTACCGTCACACATGGCAGGGGGTCTCCCTTTCTCGGAGTTGTCGAGCAACCACGAGAATGGCGAGGCCTTCTGCCGCGTTGGTGGATGCCTATCGGAGCGCGGTCAGGTGATCACGCACCCCGGTTCATTGAGAAGAGCCGCTAATCTGAGGATGTTTGGGCACGACGAGTTTCGCGCTCTCGTCGACGCACGATTTCGCGAAGCTCTCGAGCCTTCGCTAGTTCTGATGGTGGTCTACGGGAGTAGACGGGGCTCGGTAGAAGCGGGACCGAACGTGTGACGTCCGGGGCCGGTTCGTTCGCCGTGAGAGTCATCTGAGTCTTTCGCACCTTTCCGCGTTCATGGAGAGAATCCTACGGCTCACTGGGATCGTCCGTGTCGGGCAAGAGTTACGGGGGATGGATTCAAAAGACGCGCCTCGCCATCGGTCCCTCAGTGGACCTGTTGAGTGACAACGAAGGCTACAGGGAGTCATCGAGGGACCGCAATGCGGATTTTCGTACTGGATCGTCGCCCGGAGATGAGCGGAGCTATTCATGACTTACCGACATGTTATCCACAGGGGCAACCAATTGGGTCCGCAGCTCATTGCCACCAGGCTCCAGAGTAGGACGGTTGTAATTACAAGGCAAGGATTCTCAATCTGGCCATTACGGCGGTCTTGATGGGTTTTCTTGGGTGCACCCTGGCGCTTGGAGATCCCGATCGAGCACATCGTCAGGACGACAAGGCGGACTCGCGGGCGCGGAGAGGCTGTCCGCCCAGCTCATGCGGCCATCCGGTATTCGCGGTAGAGCCCGCTCAGATGATCGGTTCTTCGCAGCTTCGTGAGGCAGATGTCGCGAGGAACAGGAGAGGTCGTATCGGACGCGGCAGGCGGGCGCTGTTCAAGGGACCGTGGGGACGGTGCGAGTTGTCGCGTTCTGCGCACTCAACGAGCACGGTCTCCAGGTGACCGTGGTCGAGGAGGATCATCCGGTCGAGATTTTCGCACCGCATCGTCCCGATCACGCGCTCACCGATGGCATTCGCAGGCGGCGCTTGGACGGGAGTCTGGAGGATCCTGGTGCCTACGGTGACGAACACGGCGTGGCAGGACCCGGTGTGCCCGGTGTCACGGGTCCGGATGAGTAGCTTGACCGCGCTCGCCACTTGACGAACTCCATGGACATGTTGCCGGCCCTTTGGTTCACCCGGTTCGCGATCGGCTCGGGCGTCGTCACGAAGGCATCCCATGGAGATCCCATGAACGCCCCGGGGAACAGCGGAACCGTCATCCCTGCCAGAAGGTCGTGACGAGCACATCAGCCCAGTTCAGAAGGCAAATCAGGACTACCGGAGAACACCGGCTACAACACGCCAGACGGGCGAAAGGGATCTCATAACCCGAAGGCGCTCAGTGGCACATCGCGCTGGTCTCTTTGATCACCAGAGAGGTCGCGGCCGCGGCGTGTCGAGCGACTCCTCCATCGATGCGATCTGGCCGCCGACCTCGTGGTAGTCGGAGTGACTGTCGGCAAACGCAACGCCGATCGCCAAGGAGCCGGTCGCCGGGTTCAGCAGGCTGAAGATCTCCCCGAACACGCGGTCGCCCGAGTAAAGCGCGCTGAAGCGGCCGAGGCTGACCTCGCTGAAGTTCCCGTTCGCGGGGAGCTGGAAGGTGGTTACCCCGCCCCGGCGAACATCAGTCAGGAAGGTCTGCTCCCGCAGGTACGCGGCGAGAGGAAGACTGGGACGGGTGTCGGTTGTGAATCCGAGCAACACCGAGAAGGTCGCCGTCGGGGCGGCACGGGTGGCCTCGAACAAAGTGGTCGATCGAATCACCACTTTCCAATGCGGGGCGACCTCGACCGCGACGCCCCGCGAGAGCGGGACTGAACTGCGCATCGCGGCAGTGTCGATGGCGTAGGCGCCCCAGGCTGTGCCGAAAAGCGCCACGGCGACTGCCGCCGCGAGAAAAGGGGCCCTCCCGAAGGGACGTGTCCCGCCAGGTTCGAGCGCAGGAGCGCGACGGGATCCGGCCTCCGTCGGTGACGGTTCACCTGCCGCCTCCAAGGGTCGGGTATCGGGCTGCCCGATGGCCCCGTCCTGCGCGAACAGCGGCGTCCTGAAACGTTCGGAGATCACGAGCCAGCCCGCATACGGAAGCGCGATGAAAGCGAACACGCCCAGTTCGGCGTTGTGCGCGGTGAGCTGGGCGAAACCGCTGACGTTGCGATCCCACCAGGCGACGCTCATCGAGAGGACGAGATAGCCGATCCACATCGTCGCCCGCGAGTCCCGCGGCAGCCGCCGGCTCGTGTTCGCGCTGAACTGGGACTTGCCCGCCAGGACGAGCAGCACGCCGCCGACGAGCACGAACCGGCTCTCGGTCGTCGCGAGATGCGCCAGCGACCGCAGCAACCCCGCGTCGGCATCGAGTAGCCAGACGACGATAAGGAGCCCGACGGCGCGAGCAAGGTCCTGCTCCGTGATTTCGCGCCACCTCGCGGCCACCCACACCGCGGCCGCCACGACCACGGTGAGCGAGAGCAGACTCTCGTCCGCCGTGTCGGTGCCCGGCAGCCAATCGACGAAGAGCGTCCAGAAGACCCAGAACGACATGAACGCGAGGCAGAGCGCGGACTGACGGCGCCGGATGCTGATCGAACTCTCGCGCGCGACGACGAGCGCGACCACCGTCGTGACGCCGAGGAGCACACATCTCGGCCCGGTCGAGACGAAGACGGAGACGACGGCGGCCTGGGAGTCGGCGAGGCCGTTCCTGACGGCGGCGGGGACGTGGAAGAACCCGAGCGTCGAGATGCTGTAGAGCGCGAAATACAGACCGCCGACGAAGCTCGGCACCGCGACGAGGAGCGCGACGGCCATGCTGGCGGTGCCGTGGACGGGCTCGCTTTTCCTGGCGAGGATGCGCCGGCCGAAGAAGGCGAGCGCGGCGAAGCCCGCGACAACCGGGACGACGTGCAGGAGGATGACCCAGCCGCGTGGTGCGGGCCAGAGGTCGCGCCGGTCCCGCCAGCCGTAGAACCAGGCTTCGGCGAGGAAAAGCCCGGTGAGCACCACGCCGAACAGGCCGCGCCGCGCGTTCCCGAGAGATGCGGTCGCTGCGGCGCCGATCGTGTAGCTGAGAGAGAGCACCGCCATCCCCGACAGGTAGAGCAGTGGCGCGAACAGCAAGATGATCGTGGCGAAGGACTGAACGGTGCCCGCCGCGAGATCCCCGCGAACCCCGGCTGGCCCCTGCCCGGCGCCCTCGAGGACGAGCAGCGCGCCCGACATGACCGCGGTGAGCAGGCACGGCGCCAGGCGGAGGATCGACGTGGCGTCTCGCCGTCGACCGGCCGGCCCCTCGCGCACAAACGCACCGACCACGAGGACGACCGTCACGGCGACGAGGCAGGTCTTGGCGACGTCGCTGAACAGGACTGCCGCCCAGCCGGCGGACGGGGTGATCGTCAGGTTGGCGATCAGCAGCCCGTTCGAGAACAAGAAGAGCACGCCGGTGGCCACGCGGATGGACGGAGCCGCCCGCGAGGCGCCGTACACGAGGAGCTCCCATCCGATGCCGAGCACGAGGACGGTCGCGCCCACGGTTCCGGTGTGGACCACGAGCCCGAGGCCGATCGCCCGGACGAAGCTCGCCGGACCGAGAACGGCGACCCCTGGGACGAGAACCGCGACGCAGAGAAAACCGAGGGTGGCGAGCCCGAGGAGCGTCAGCCACCGGGCGGGAGCCGAGAGGCCTGCCGGACGGAGCCGGCCGCGCTCGAGCTCGAACCCGAATCGCCGCGCCGCTGGCGAGCGGAGCAGGTCAAGGCTGCCCCGGGCGACCACTCGGGCCCGCCGGCGACGAGCCTCCGAGGCGATGGCGGTCGGCGCATCCGGCGTCGCGGCTCGGCTCATCTCCGGGCGCGGGGGTCGAGCTCATGCTGGAGCCCGCTCCGGATCACCAACCGTCGTCTGGGTGGGTCGCACCGACCTCGCCAGCTCATGGGCGCAAGCCTGCCAGAGCGAGGAGCCAAGGGACGGCCCCACGCGAGTTCGGACTCGTCGTGGCGACGCTCGATACCTGCCGCGGCGCCAAACGAGAGCCAGCGGTTCCCTTCCCGCGTCGCGTTCGGGTACCCCCGGCCCCGGCTGAGTATCCTCCCGGCAGGTAGCAGTGGGTCCCCGCGGAGACCGAAGAAGGGGTGGGCCATGTCGATCGCGAAGAGAGCGATGTTCGTGCTGGTCGCGGCGCTGTGTGTGGTTCTCGTTCCTGCCGCCGGTCCGATCTCTGCGGCCACGGGTCCCCGCGTCCCGCACGGCTATTTCTCGACGGCCGGCACCATCGGCTCGGTGAACGTTGCCCGGCGCACGATCGTCCTGGACGTCGGCCGGAGTCGGCTGGGGATCGGGATCGCTCCCGACGCCGTGATCGAGATCGACCTCTGGCAGTGGACCGTGGGCACCCAGATCCAGTGGCTGACGAAGGGCTACAAGGTCTCGGTGAGCGGATCGATCGCCGATGGTCTCCGCACCGCGACACGGGTGATCGTCACGAGTATGTGGACAGGAGTGACCGCGAGCCCAGCGGCTTTCGACCGTGTGGCGAACGGCTACTGCACGAAATACCTTCTGCGGATCGAGTGGTACGAACGCCAACCGGTCATCGACGCATTGGAGTACTACAAGACCGAGATCCAGTCCCTCTTCATCGACGAGATGGTGAAGGTGAATACGGCCGCGCATCCCGCCGACTATGACGCGTGGCTCCGGATCTGGACCGAAGCCGTGATCAACGTCTGGGACGCGTCGCTCACCTCTTCGTCATCGCTTCACGCGACCGCCGACGCGACAGCCACCGCTGCCGGCAGGCACATGGGGCTCGGCATCGACTGCTACTGAACAACGCGCGGGCGGCCGGCAAAGCCGCTACCCGCCCAGCCGGGCGGCGCGCCGGACGCCCCGAGGGCACCCGCGTGGCTCGCGGGCGCCGTCGGGACGGTGGTCATGCCTGGTGCAGCCCGGGTCCAAGCGAGCGGGGAGGCACCGCGCCGGGCAGGTCTCGGATCGGAACCGCCAGGCTGGCTGGAAGCGGCGATCACATCCTCGCCGACGGCCAGGTCACGAGCGGCGTGAACAGGGCCCCGGCTCGGCAGGGGCCTTCGCCGACGATGACCGTCGGGTCGTCAGGAGAGGCCGACGATCTCGCCCTCGTCGTTGATGTCGATCTCGTAGGCCGAGGGCGTCGAGCTGAGCCCGGGCATCGTCGACATGTCGCCGCAGATCGGGTAGATGAACCCCGCCCCGACCGAGGCCCGCACCTCGCGCACGTGAAGGCGCCAGCCGGTCGGCGCGCCATACAGGGTGGGATCCGCTGACAGCGAGTACTGGGTCTTGGCGACGCAGATCGGCAGGTTCCCCAGCCCGTTCGCCTCGTAGCGCGTGAGCTGGCGCTGGGCAGTGGGGGAGTAGTCGACCCCTTCGGCGCCGTAGATCCGCTCGGCGATCGTCTCGATCTTCTCCCGGAGCGGCATCTCCGTCGGATAGAGGAGCTGGAAGCGGCTCGGCTCTTCGGCCGCCTCGGCCACTGCCTCGGCGAGCTCGACGACGCCCTTGCCACCCTCGGTGTAGGGCTGGCAGAGCGCGACCCGTACTCCCAGGGACTGTGCGATCTCGCGGATCGCCTCGTGCTCGGAGGGGAAGTCGCCCGGCTGGCCGTTGATCGCGACCACCGGGGTGACGCCGTGGCAGCGGATGTTCTCGACCTGCTTGGCGAGGTTGGGTGCCCCCGCCTGGACGTCGTCGACGTTCTCGGCGGTCAGCGACTCCGGCAGCGGCCGCCCGGCGACGACGCGGTGGCGTCCGGACTGCACCTTCAGGGCTCGCACGGTGGCGACGACGACCCCGGCGTCGGGCTCGAGCCCCGAGGTCCGGCACTTGATGTTGAAGAATCGTTCCGCCCCCATGTCCGCGCCGAAGCCGGCCTCGGTGACGAGGTAGTCGCCGCAGCGGATGCCGATCAAGTCGGCGACGATCGACGAGGCCCCATGGGCGATGTTGCCGAACGGCCCGGCGTGCACCATGACGGGCGTGTTCTCGAGGGTTTGCAACAGGTTCGGCTTCAGGGCGTCGCGCATGATGACCGCCATCGCGCCCGCCCCCCGCAGCTGCTCGGCGGTGATCGGCTCGCCGGCCCTCGTGTAGCCGACGATGATCCGGCCGAGCCTCGCCCGCATGTCGATAAGCGAGCTCGAGAGCGCCAGGACCGCCATCGCCTCCGAGGCGGCGGTGATGTCGAACCCGGTCTGGCGGGGGACCCCGTCGACCCGGGTCCCCAGCCCGGTGATGACGTTGCGGAGCGCCCGGTCGTCGACGTCGAGGACGCGGCGCCAGGTGATGTCGTGGACGTCGATGCCGAGCTCATTGCCCTGGTAGATGTGGTTGTCGAGGATCGCGGCGAGCATGTTGTGCGCGGCGGTGACGGCGTGCATGTCCCCGGTGAGGCTGAGGGCCAGCGTCTCGAAAGGCACGGCCTGGCTGTAGCCGCCGCCGGCGGCCGCCCCCTTGATGCCGAACGTCGGTCCCATCGAGCCCTGGCGGATCGCGACGGTCGCCTGCTTGCCGATGAGCCGCATCGCCTGGCCGAGCCCGAGGGTCATCGTCGTCTTGCCCTCGCCGAAAGGCGTCGGGCTGACCGCCGAGACGACGATGTAACGGGCACGGGGCCGGTCGGCGAGCTCGTCGATGGCGTCGAGCTTGATCTTGGCGACGCTCTGGCCGTAGTGCTCGAGGAGGTGCTGGCCGATCCCCATCTGGGCCGCGATCTCCTCGATCGGCTCCAGGTCGGCTTGACGGGCGATCTCCAGGGCACTCAGCATCGTGGACCTCATCCTGTTGCACGAGCGGTTCGACCGCCAACGGCCCAGGGAGCGTAGGTTCCCCCCCCAGCAGTTACAAGAGGTCCCGCGAGCGGCCACTCCACCCGCGACAACCAGGTGACCAGGGGCGATACTGTCCGGACATGAGGATCAGCGCTCGCAATCAGCTGCCCGGGACCGTCGTCTCGATCGAGCCGGGGGCGGTCATGTCCGTGGTCACGATCCGGCTCGCCGGAGGCGACGACGTCGTCGCCGTGATCACGAAGGACTCCGTCGGGTCCCTCGGTCTCGCCGTCGGCGACTCGGTTTCGGCGGTGATCAAGTCCACCGCCGTCATGGTCGCCAAGGACTAGACAGGCGCCCTGGCCCCCCAGCCCCCAATTGCCTGCTGGCCACGTAGGGTTGCCCCGGTGACGACGTCGAAGGATCGCTCGCTCGGCGAGTGGGCCGTGCTCGGGCTCGTCGCCGAGAACCAGACCCACGGTTTCGCGCTCGGCCGGGCCTTCGCGCCCAACGGCGTGATCGGCACGATCTGGACCATCCCGCGCCCCCTCGTCTACCGGGCGCTCGCCTCGCTCGAGTCCGCGGGACTGGTCCGCGAGGTTGGCTCGGTCCCCGGCGAGCGCGGTCCCGAGCGACGCCTGGTCGAGGCGACGCCGGAGGGGCGGGTGGCGCTCGATCACTGGCTCGCCGAGCCGGTGGCGCACGTGCGCGACGCCCGGTCGGAGCTGCTGGTGAAGTTGCTGCTTATCGACCGCGCCGGCCGCGACCCTCGGGGGCTCCTCGAAGCCCAGGCGGCGCGGCTCGATCCGATGCTCGACGGCCTGCGACGCAGGCTCGCCGGGGCCGAGAGGTTCGACGCGACGCTCGCCCGCTGGCGGCTCAGCTCGGCCGAGGCCCTGGCGAGCTTTGTCGCCGAACTGCTCGAGGCGCCCGAGGGCGCCCCTCCCGGAGGTGCACCGCGGCCGGTTGGGTCGGGCTAGGTTCACTAGTCACAAGTTGATTAGTGGAAAGGGGCCGTGCATGTCCTACCTCGCAAGATTCGCGTCGGTTCACCGGCGTCCGCACTCATTCCGGGCGGTTGGCCACCCGTGGCGCCGGCCCATCCGGGGGGCCGCGATGGCCATGGCCGCCGGGACCGTTCTTGGACTCGTGGCGGTGATCCCCGCCACCGGCCCGGCTGTCGCCTCGAGCTCGAAGGGGGGGCCGGTCTACGTCCTCTACGCCGGGTCGCTCGTCGACACCATGGCCAAGGTCAGCGCCGCCTTTGACAAGGCGACCGGCTACTCGTTCGACGGCTTCTCCGCCGGCTCCTCGGCGCTCGCCACCGAGATCCAGGGCAAGACCCAGAAGGCGGACGTGTTCGTCAGCGCCGGTGCGAAGTCGGCGGCCTCACTCGAGGGCACCAGAAACGGCGACTGGGTCTCCTGGTACGCGCAGTTCGGGACGACACCGCTGCTGCTCGGCTACAACCCGACTGGCAAGTTCGCCAAGTACTTCAAGACCGAGCCGTGGTACAAGGTCGTCACGATGCCGGGCTTCCGGCTCGGGCGCACCGACCCGGCCGTCGACCCGAAGGGCGTCCTCGCCGTCGAGGCGCTGAACGACGCCGCCAAGGCCGAGCATCTGCCGGCGCTCAAGACCCTCGCCACCGAGTCCTCCGACGTCTTCCCCGAGGAGTCGATGGTCGGCCGCCTCCAGGCGCACCAGCTCGACGCGGCCTTCTTCTACGGCGTCGAGGCCGAGGCCGCCAGCATCCCGACCGTCACGCTCGGCTCGATCAAGCTCGTGAACCCCTACGTGGTCACGGTCGTCAACCGTGCGCCGCACGAGGCGGGGGCGGTCGCCTTCGTGAAGTTCCTGCTCAGCGCCAAGGGCTCCGCGATCCTGCGCAGCTTCGGTCTCACGGTCAATTCCCCGGCGAAGCTCTCGGGGCCAAGCTCGGCGGTGCCGAAGCCGCTGCAACCGCTCGTCTCGTAGGAGGTAGGTCGTGGTGGGACGGCGAGCGTGGCGCAACAGCCCGCTGCTCGTGCTCGGCGGGCTGTTGGCCCTCTACCTCGCCGTCCCACTCGGCGCATTCGTCGTCCGGCTCGGGACCTCGAGCCAGCGGGGGTTCTCGGCACCGGGGCTGTATCCGGCCCTGTACACCTCGGCCATCACGGCGACGATCTCCACCGCGCTCATCGCGGTGTTTGGGATCCCGCTCGCCTACCTGCTCGCGCGCTCGAGGTCGCGGTGGGCCTCGTTCGTCACCCTCGTCGTGTCCCTGCCGCTGGCGCTGCCGCCGCTCATGGCGGGGATTCTTCTCATCTACATCGTCGGGCCGTACACGACGCTCGGCAACCTGTTCAACGGGAACCTGACCGACTCGCTGGCGGGCGTCGTGCTCGCTCAGACCTTCGTCGCCTCGCCGTTCCTCGTGCTGGTCGCGCGCTCCGCCTTCGGCGGCGTCGACCCGGCCTTCCACGACCTCGCAGCCGGGCTCGGCCACCGGCCACTCGCCAGGTTCTGGCGGGTCGGCCTGCCGGGGGCGGCGGAGGGGATCCGGGCGGGGCTGCTGCTCGCCTGGCTGCGGGCGCTCGGCGAGTACGGGGCGACCGTGATCCTCGCCTACCACCCCTACACCCTGCCGGTCTTCACGTCGGTGCAGTTCAGCGCCAGCGGGCTGACGGAGACCGAGGCGCCCACCGCCCTCGCCCTCGGACTCGCCGTCGTCGTCGTCAGCCTCACCCGGATCCGGCCCCGGGAAAGGCGCCGGGTCGTGGCGAGTCTCCCCGTGCCGGCCGCGCCGGCGAGAGTCGCGGGCAGCCCGGTCTCGTTCGACCTGCGGCTCCGGCTCGGCGCCTTCCACCTCCGGCTCGACCACGTGGGCACGGGGACGAGCCTGGCGATCCTGGGACCGTCAGGGTCCGGCAAGACGGCGACGATGCGCTGTCTCGCCGGCCTCTACGGCGCCTCGCCCGGCTCCGTCCGCTACGGCGAGACCGAGGTAACGGGCGTCCCCATCGAGGAGCGCCGTATCGGCTACCTGCCCCAGGGCGTCGCCTTGTTCCCGCACCTCACCGTGTGGGGGCAGCTGCTCTTCGGCGCCGGCGCGGAGCCCGCACTGGCCGCCTACTGGCTGGATCGCCTCGGGCTGGCCGGCCTCGAGAACCGCCTGCCGCGCGAGCTCTCGGGCGGCCAGCGCCAGCGGGTCGGCCTGGCCCAAGCGCTCAGCTGCTCGCCGCGCCTGCTCCTCCTCGACGAGCCGTTCTCGGCGCTCGACGCGCCGGTGCGAGCCGATCTGCGGCGCGAGCTGCGCCAGCTGCAGCTCGAGACGGGGATCTCGACCGTGCTCGTCACCCACGACCCGGAGGAGGCGGCGCTGCTCGCCACGGAGGTGATGGTCATCGCCGACGGCCACGTGCTCCAGGAGGGCGCCCGGCGCGAGGTCTTCGCCCGGCCCACCTCGCCGGAGGTGGCGCGCCTATTGGGCATCGCCAATCTCCTCCCGGGGTCAGCCCGCCCGGGCGGTGGGATCGCCTGTGGCGACGTGGCCCTCGCAGGTCCGGCCCACGGGCTCGTGCCGGGCACGCCGCTGTGGTGGTGCATCCGACCCGAGCAGGTCCGAGTCGGCGCGGGGGGGAGCCTCGAGGCACTCGTCGTCGACGTCGTCGATCTCGGATCCGCCTACGAGGTCGCACTCGACCTCGGCGGCGGGCTTGTGCTGCGCGGGCGCGGCGCGGGCGCGGGGGACGCCGTCCCCGGCGAGCGGTGTCGCGTCGAGGTGCCGGCCGAGGCGATCGCCGTCTGGCCCCGGACACCCTAGAAAAGGGACTTACCTACCCAGACTCACCTGCTGGTCGGAGAGCCGATGTCGACGATCTCCGGCCGGTGGCTCGCGCGTAATTGCGCCACGTTCCTGGTCGGACAACCTCGCGTTCTCAATAGGGCGGTGTCGGCCGAATCCCGTCGGCGATCTGCCGAGCTTTGTCGAACCTAGGGGTGCCATACGCGAGCTTGCCGCGCAGCGGTACCTTCCCTGCCAGCAGGTGCGATGAATCTGGTTGCCAGGAGATAATCATGCGGAGAATTCGTGAAGTCGCCTGCACGGTCCTCGTGCTCGTTGCCCTCTCGATGACAGCGGTGGGTGCCGCGTCCTCGCCCTATCCCGCGACGCTGACGATGGTACGTGGACTCCCCAATTCGGCCCTTGCCGGCGTATTTCCTTGGGGTACAGCGCTCACCGCCGCGCAGGCTCGCTGGGTGTACCGCAAGTCATCGGGGCGCACCGACAGATGGGGCGTATGGCAGGAGCACGGCAGCCCCGCGGAGTACCCAGTGCGCAGCACCGACGGTGGGGTCCGCTGGAAGACAGCGGGGCCGCTGCTCGCCACGGACTCGGTGGGGGGCTCGATCGACTACATCGACACGGTGATTCCAGAAGGTTCGTCTGGCGTCGTGATGGTGAGCAGCGCCGTTATCGACGTCTCGACTGACAGCGGACGCCAGTGGTATCAGTACGTGAACGGCGACGACGACTGGATCATGGCCGCGCACGCGGTCCATGGAGGCGGCATCGGCCTCCGGATCAGTCCCGCCAGCTACGCGGAGCTGCCGCAGGGGAGCTACGCCATCTATGTCCTCAATGTCGCTCACCATCAGTGGCACCGGACGGTGCAGGTGCTTCCCTAGAACTCTTGGAAGTGTCGTCGCACGTTGCGTTCCACGCGCGGTGTGAATGGCTCGCGGCGCAGGTTCCGCAGGAGCCTGCGCAGAGGCGGTGCTGATGTCGTCACCCTTGGCCTGGGTGCGTGAAGATTGTCATCCCCCTGGAAAGGACCCCTCCCGGGCGGTCCTCCGGACGCGGAAGCCGCCGCTCCCCCCAGCAAAAGGGGAAGCGGCGGCTCCGGTAGGGCCCGCAGGCCCAGTTGCGATCAGGACGTCTTGACGACGACGTCCTTCTTGAGCGAGAGGTACCAGCCCTTGCCCTTGTACGAGACGGTGAGCGTGTTGTTCCCGTGCGCGAGCGCATGGGAGTCGAACGTGCAGGCCATCACGCCCTTGGCGAGCACCTTGTCGCAGAGTCTCTTGGTACCGAGACTCACCTTCACGCTCCCGAACACCTTGCCGTCGCTGCCGGAGAGGTCGACGCTGAGCTTGACCATCTTGCCGTACGCGACGGTCCCCGACGGGTGGACGGTGTCGGTCTCGCTGGGCGTGACCCGCTGGAAGACGAGCTCCGCCGCGCCGATGTCACAGGACCCCGAGACGGGGCGGGCGATGCCGTGCTGGTCCGTGGTCGGGCAGAAGGCGTTGTCCTCCGCCGCGATCGCCGGGCTGCCGGGCAGGAGAGCGAACTCCATCGTCGTCATGCCCCAGTGGCCGAGCGCGGCGAGGTGGGGGTTCACACCCACCTGGTCTCCGGGCCCGTACAGCAGGCACGAGTTGGTGTCGTCGATGTTGTAACCCTCTGAGTTGTACGACTCCGGGTTGGCGCACTCGTTCGGCAGCCCGAAAGCGGTGTTGCCGGCGAGGATCGTCCCGCTGACGTTGGGCGGCTCGGTGGTGTCGTCGAATGCGATCGCGCCGCCGTCGCCGACCCCGGTGACCGCGTTCCCGCTGATCGTCAGGTTCGCGATCGTCTGGCCGGAGGCCTCGTTGTAGTAGTAGATGCCGCCGCCTTCCCCGGCGCCGGTGTTGTTGGCGATCGTGTCGTTCTCGGCGAAGAAGGTGCCGTCACCCGACTCGTAGACGCCGCCGCCCAGGACGTCACCGGCCTCGTAGGGACCCGTCAGGTGCTCCGTGGTCCCGACGATGGCGCTGCGCTCCAGGTAGAACCCTCCATGGGCGCTGGCGACCGCCCCGCCGAGGACGTCGAGCCATTGCGGCACGTTCACCGTGACAGAGGTGCCGTCGACCGAGTCGGACAGCATCCCGAAGTCGTAGGTGTTGTCGATGGCGCCGCCGGTGACCTCGGCCCCGTCCAGCCCGCTCGTCGCGGTGACGGAGGTGTCGTTCACATCCGAGGAGTAGAGGCTGAAATAGCCGTCTGAGTCGATGGCGCCGCCGTCGACGTAGGCGTCATCGTCCAGTGACACGCTCGCGTTGGCCGTGGTGTGATCGATCGTCGTCGCGTTGATCCACGATTCGCCACTTGCGTAGATCGCGCCGCCGTCGATCTCGCATACACCATCCGAACACGTCGCGGTGGCGGAGTTTCCGTTCACCTTCGCGTGGCTGACGACCATGTCGCCGAGGCTGACGAGCGCGCCACCTCCGCTTTCGCATTCGTCGCCCGTGCACGACACCGAGTTGTGATTGATCTTGCTGTGCGAGATCGACAGGTCGTAGTCGGTGTTGTTGTAGACCGCGCCGCCTGCGCCGCCGTCGCCGAGACCGTCGCCGACGGCACTGTTCGAGTCGATGGTCGACCCCGTGATCGCCATCTCCTCGTCGTTGAAGATCGCGCCGCCTTCGCCGGCGCCGTTATCGGCGAGGGCGCCGTTTGCGGTCAGCGTGTCGTGGCTCAGCAGCGCGTAGGCGTTTTCATTCCGGATCGCGCCGCCCGTGGCATCGCTGGGGTACACCGCGACGTTGGAGCGGAAGGTTGTATCGGTGATGCAGACGTTGGCGTCCAACGCGCCGTAAAGCTCGGTCGCCGGCAGCGTCCCGCACTGGGGTCCGTCCGCGGAGTCGAGGTAGAGGGCGCCAGCCGAGCCGTCCATCGCCACATTGCCGGTGAAGGAACTCGGGCCGACGTAGGCGTCGCTCACGGGCGAGGTGTCCGAGATGACGAGGCCCCCGCCTTCCTGGAAGACGCCACCGCCAGTGGCCGCCTCGTTGCCGGTGAAGGTGTCGGCCACGAGCGCGTAGCTCGAAGAGCCCAGCCCGTAGAGGAACAGCGCGCCGCCGTCGGAGTCCGCGGCGTTGCCGGAGAACACGTCGGAGGTGAGCCAAGCCGGCCCACCTGAGACGTAGACGCCGCCACCCGAGTCATACCAGGAGGTGTTGTCCGACACGGTGCTGCCGGAGAGCGTGATGCCGTCCGTCCCCCTGGCGAAGATGCCGCCGCCACCTCCGTCGTCGGTTTCGTTGTCCGACACGGTGAGATCCGTCCCGGACACGTAGCTGCCGCTGTTGGCGAAGATGCCGCCGCCGGAGTAGGTGCTGTAGTTGTCCCAGACGGTGACGCCCGAGGCGAAGAGATTGGCATCGAGGAGGTAGATGCCGCCGCCCCACTCGGCGTCACCGTGCTCGATCGCGAGGCCCGAGAGCTCGAGCGGCGCGCCGTCGCTCTCGAGTACGCCGTAGTCGCCGGCCGAGGTGTCACGCTGGATGATGGTCGACGAGGCGCCGCTTCCGGAGATGATCAACCCGTCGGTGTCCGAGACGTAGAGGACACCCTGGTCGATGCCGTCCTCGAGTGTGTAGGTGCCGGCCCCCAGGACGATCTCGTCGAGGGTGCCGTCGGAGTCCGCCTGGTTGACCGCGGCGCGCAGGCTGCAGGGATCGGAGTTGGTCGCGGGACAGGCGGTTCCCGACACCGGGTCCGCCGTCGTCGTGACGGTGTAGGTGTGGACCGGGCTGCCGGACGGGAACGTCGGCGGGGACACGGCCGCGGCGGGTGTGGCGAGAAGGGCCGTCCCGACAACGGCGAACATCCCGGCCGAAACTGCGACCGGGCCCCCGATCGCCATGGCCTTGCGGACCAGGCGACTCCGGTGCGGGCTGGAAATCCGTATCACTGACACGCTTCCCCCTTGGGTGCACGGGACTCACCGGTCCGGGCGGGCCGGCGTTGTGTTGGTTCTCGATGACGGTGCCGGGCGCGGACTTGGGCCGCACGATTCCGTCGGCGGTGCACAAGCTTGTTCAACACCGCGCGAGCCGCGCCTATTCCGCCTCTCGCCCGGGTCGCCGATCTGGCTGTCGTGACCGTCCGGACGTGGGACCTGGGCGATCGTCGCAAACGGCACCCCCCGCATCCCCGCCGCGTGCGCTCAGAGGAGCCCGCCACCGAGGTCGCGCGCTGTCGCGTCGAGGTGCCGGCCGAGGCGATCGGCGTCTGGCCCCGGACACCCTGGGAAGAACCCGGCGGGCGTGGCGTCCTCCCGACGCGGAAGCCGCCGCTCCCCCCAGCAAAGGGGGAAGCGGCGGCTCCGGCTAGAGCCCGCAGGCTCTGCTTTGGTCAGGACGTCTTGACGACGACGCCCTTCTTGAACGCGAGGTACCAGCCCTTGCCCTTGTAGGAGACGGTGAGCGTGTTGGACCCGTGCGCGAGCGCGTGGGAGTCGAACGTGCAGTTCATCATCCCCTTGGCGAGCACCTTGTCACAGAGTCCCTTGGTACCGAGACTCACCTTCACACTCCCGGTCACCTTCCCGTGTGCTCCCGAGAGGGCGACGCTGAGCTTGACCATGTCGCCGTACGTGACGGTCCCCGACGGGTGGACGGTGTCGGTCTCGCCGGGCGTGACCCGCTGGAAGACGAGCTCCGCCGCGCCGATGTCACAGGGTCCCGTGGCTGGGCGGGCGATGCCGTGCTGGTCCGTGGTCGGGCAGACGGAGTTGTCCTCTGCCGCGATCGCCGGGCTGCCGGGCAGGAGTGCGAACTCCATCGTCGTCATGCCCCAGTGACCGAGCGAGGCGAGGTGGGGGTTCACACCCACCTGGTCTCCCGTCGCGTAGAGCAGGCACGAGTTGGTGTCGTCGATGTTGTAGCCACCCGAGTCGTACGAGTACGGGTTGGCGCACTCGTTCGGCAGCCCGTAGGCGGTGTTGCCGGCGAGGATCGTCCCGGTGACGGTGGGTGGCTCGGTGGAGCTTGCGAAGAAGATGGCTCCGCCGTCGCCGACCCCGGTGACCGCGTTCCCGCTAATCGTCAGGTTCGTGATCGGCTGATCCGTCTCTTCGTTGTAGTAGTAGATACCGCCGCCTTCGCCGGCGCCGGTGTTGTTGGCGATCGTGTCGTTCTTGACGTAGAAGGTGCCGTCAGCCGACTCGTAGATGCCGCCGCCCAGTACGTCACCGACGACGTAGGGACCGGTCAGGTGCTCCGTGGTCCCGACGATGGCGCTGCTCTCCAGCCAGAGCCCTCCCTCGCTGTTCGCGATCGCTCCGCCGTAGACGTCGAGCCAGCTCGGCACGTTCACCGTGACAGAGGTGCCGTCGACCGAGTCGGACTGCATCCCGAACAGCGAGACGTTGTCGATCGCGCCGCCAGTGACCTCGCCCCCGTCCAGCCCGCTCGTCGCGGTGGCAGACGTGTCGTTCACATCCGACGAGTAGAGGCTGAACTCGCCGTCGGCGTAGATCGCGCCGCCGTAGACGTAGGCGTCATCGTCTCCCGACACGCTTGCCGTCGCCGTGGTGTGATCGATCGTGGTCGCATAGACGATCATCTCGCCGGTCTGGTAGATCGCGCCGCCGTAGACGTCACATTCGCTATCCGTACACGTCGCCGTGGCGGAGGTTCCGTTGATCTTCGAGTGGCTGACGACCTCCTCGCCGAGGCTGAAGAGCGCGCCGCCCCCGGTGGAGCATTCCTCGGCTGTGCACGACACCGAGTTGTTGTTGATCTTGCTGTGGAAGATCGACAGTTCGTAGTCGGTGTTGTTGTAGACGGCGCCCCCGCCGCTACCTTCGTCGTAGCCGTTGCTGACGGCACTGTTCGAGTTGATGGTCGAACCCGTGATCGACATCTCCTCGTCGTTGTAGATCGCGCCGCCCTGGGCGCTGCCGTTCTCGGAGAGGGCGCTGTTAGCGGTCAGCGTGTCGTGGCTCAGCAGCGCGTAGGCGTTTTCATTCCGGATCGCGCCGCCCGTCGCTCCGCTGGAGTCCACCGCGACGTTCGAGTGGAACGTCGTGTCGGTGACGCAGACGTTGGCGTCCAACGCGCCGTAGAGCTCGGTCTCCGGCAGGGTCCCACACTGGGTCCCGTCCGAGGAGTCGAGGTAGAGGGCACCACCGGCGTCGTCCCACGCCACGTTGTCGGTGAACTTGCTCGGGCCGACGTAGGCGTCGCTCACCGGCGAGGTGTCGGTGATGACGAGGCCCCCGTCGTCCTGGTAGACGCCACCACCACTGTCCGCCTCGTTGCCGGTGAAGGTGTCGGCCACGAACGCCGAACTCGACGAGCTCGGCGCGTCGACGTACACCGCACCGCCATCGGAGTCCGCGGCGTTGTCGGAGAACGCGTCGGAGGTGAGCCAAGCCGGCCCACCTGAGACGTAGACGCCACCACCCGAGTAGTCCCAGGAGGTGTTGTCCGACACCGTGCTGCCGGAGAGCGTGGTGCCGTCGGTGCCCAAGCTGTAGAGGCCACCGCCACTCCCGTCGTTGGCGAAGTTGTCCGACACGGTGAGGTCCGTCCCGGACACGTAGCTGCCGCTGTTGGCGTAGATGCCGCCGCCGGAGTAGGTGCTGGAGTTGTCCCAGACGGTGACGCCCGAGGCGAAGAGGTCCGCATTGATGAGGTAGATGCCACCGCCCCACTCGGCGTAGCCGTGCTCGATACTGAGGCCCGTGAGCTCGAGCGGCGCGTCGACGCTTTCGAGGACGCCGTAGTTGCCGGCCGAGGTGTCACGCTGGACGATGGTCGAGGAGGCGCCGTTTCCGGAGATGATCAACCCGTCGCTGTCCGAGACGTAAAGCACTCCCTGCTCGATGCCGTCCTCCAGTGTGTAGGTGCCGGCCCCCAGGACGATCTCGTCGAGCGTGCCGTCGGAGTTCGCCTGGTTGACCGCGGCGCGCAGGCTGCAGGGATCGGAGTTGGTCGCGGGACAGGCGGTCCCGGATTCCGGGTCGCTCGTCGTCGTGACGGTGTAGGTGTGGACGGGACTGCCGGACGGGAACGTCGGCGGGGTCACGGCCGCGGCGGGAGTGGCGAGAAGGGCCGTCCCAACAACGGCAATCATCCCGGCCGAAACGGCGACCGCGCCCCCGATCGCCATGGCCTTTCGGACCAGGCGACTTGGGTGCAGCCTGGAAATTCGCATCAGTGACACTTTTCCCCCTTGGGTGTATTGGACTCACCGATCCGGACGGGCCGGCATCTCTCTTCCTTGCTGGCGATGCCGGGAGCGGTCTTGGACCGCGCTGCTCCGCCGACGGTGCACAAGGTTGTTGAACACCGCGCAAGCCGTTCCTATTCCGCTTCTCGGCCTGGTCGCCGATCTGCCCTGTTGTGACCGCCCGGACCGGGGCGCCTGCCTGGGCCGGGCGGTGCCGCGGCGACCCGCCGATAGGATGACCAGGTGGCGATCGATCGGGAATCGGTCGCCGAAATCGTCTCAGCGGGAGTGTGAGCCGCCGAATGTGCAGCGAGGCGCCACCTGTCGGGCTGCCGGGCGCGGCGCGCCGGTGATCCCGCTCGACGAAGCCCGCCTCGTTGTCCTGTCGGGCGTCTCGCCGGCGCGCCCGGTCGAGTGCGCGCTGGGCGACGCCCTCGGGTGTGTCGCCGCCGAGCGCGTCGCCGCGGCGGGGAGCGTGCCGCCCTTTACGAACTCGCAGATGGACGGTTACGCCCTGCGCGCCGCCGACACCGCCGCCGGGGACGTCCGCCTGCAGGTCGTCGGGTCGGTGATGGCCGGGCTGGTGGGGGAGATGACGGTCGGTGGCGGCGAGGCGGTGCGGATCATGACGGGCGCGCCGCTACCGGCGGGTGCCGACGCCGTTTGCATGGTCGAGCGGACCTCGACCGAGGACGGGGGGTCCGCCGTGGTCGTGCACGGGCAGGTCGCGCCAGGCGAGTACGTCCGCCGACGGGGCGAGGACATCGAGGCCGGCCAGGTGGTGATCGAGGAGGGGACGGTGCTCGGCCCTTTCCATCTCGGCGTGCTGGCGAGCCTCGGTGAGGTGGCGGTCCTCGTGCACCCCCGCCCGCGGGTGGGGGTCCTGTCGACAGGCGACGAGCTCACGTTGCCGGGCCGCCCGTTGCGGCCCGGCGCGATCCGCGACGCCAACCGCCCGGCGCTGCTCGCCCAGACGCGCGCCTCCGGGTTCGGGGCGGAGGACCTCGGCATCGTCGCCGATGACGAGGACAGCGTCGCCGAGGCGCTGATCGGCGCGACGACCCGCTGTGACGCGGTGGTCACCTCCGGTGGGGTGAGCGTGGGGGACCGCGACTACGTGAAGGTCGTGCTCGACAAGCTGACCGGCGGGCAGATGCGTTGGATGCAGGTCGCCATCAAGCCGGCGAAGCCGCTCGCCTTCGGCGTGCTCCCGGGCTCGGGCACACCGGTGTTCGCCCTGCCCGGCAATCCCGTGTCGTCGCTCGTCTCGTTCGAGCTGTTCGTGCGCCCGGCGCTGCGCAAGATGGCCGGGCACCGCCAACTCGACCGGCCGACCCTCGACGGCCTCGCCGACGAGGACCTGCGGCGCGTGGTTGACGGAAAGCTGCACCTCGCCCGGGTGGTCGCCGCATTGGGCGCCGACGGCCGCGTCCACGTGCGTTCGTCGGGGGGCCAGGCCTCGCACCAGCTGCGTGCGATGGCGGCCGCCAACGCCTTGGCGCTGCTGCCCGACGGCGAGGGAGTGCGGCGGGGGGATCGCGTGCGGGTGATGCTGCTCGACGCCGACCGCCTGGCTCCGGCGGGAAAGGGTGAGGGGGCGTGACGGCCGTCGCGGCGACGCCCGTCCGTCTTGTCAGGCGGCCCGAGCGGCCGGCCGGCGCGGTGGCGATGCCGGAGGAGGGGCCGCTCGTCGACACGTTCGGCCGGGTGCACACCGACCTGCGGATCTCGGTGACGGACCGCTGCAATCTCCGCTGCACCTACTGCATGGCGGAAGAGGGTCAGACCTTCCGGCCCCGGGACGAGATCCTCACGTTCGACGAGATCGAGCGTGTCGCGCGCGTCGCCCGGTCGTTGGGCGTCACCGCGGTGCGCCTGACGGGCGGCGAGCCGCTCGTGCGCGCCGGCATGGCGGACCTCGTCGGCAGGCTCTCGGCGCTCGGCTTCGGTGACCTCGCGCTGACGACGAACGGGACGGCGCTCGCCCGCCTCGCGCCGGCGCTCGCCGCGGCCGGCCTCGACCGCGTGAACGTGAGCTGCGATTCGCTACGCGCGGATCGCTTCGCCCGGATCCGTCGCCGAGGCGAGCTCGGCCGGGTGCTTGCGGCCATGGATGCCGCCGAAGAGGCGGGGCTCCGGCCGGTGAAGGTGAACGTCGTGCTCCAGCGTGGTGTGAACGACGACGAGATCGTCGACTTCGCCGAGTTCGGGCGAACGACGGGCCGCGAGGTGCGCTTCATCGAGTTCATGCCGCTCGACGCCGGGGGTACCTGGGGAGCCGACGCCGTCGTGCCGTCGGCCGAGGTGATCGCCCGCCTCGCCGCCTATTCGCCCCTGGCGCCAGTGCGGCGCGACCCGACCGACGTGGCGCCGGCGACGGTCTACGAGTTCGCCGGCGGTGGCGGACGGATCGGCGTCGTGGCGACGGTGACGGAGCCGTTCTGCGGGACATGCAACCGGCTGCGGCTGACGGCGGACGGGGCCGTGCGCAACTGCCTGTTCAGCGACGACGAGTTGTCGGTGCGGGATCTCCTGGCTGGCGGGGCGGGCGACGACGCGATCGCGCTGGTGCTGCGTCGGGCCGTCTGGGGCAAGCGCGCCGGCCACGGCATCGGCGAGCCCGCCTTCGTCCGCCCCGTGCGCACGATGTCGATGATCGGGGGCTGAGCTGACCCGGTTGCGCCTCTTCGGCCCCGCCGGCGACGCGGCCGGCGTGCGATCCGACGAGCTCGCCGGCGACACGGTCGGCGATCTGCTCGCCGCGGCGCGCTCCCGCTACGGCCAGCAGTTCGCGGCCGTCCTCGCCACGAGCCGCATCTGGATCAACGGCCGGGGCGCCACAGCCGACACGCCGGTCGTGCCCGGCGACGAGGTGGCCGTGCTGCCGCCGGTCTCGGGCGGCTAGGGACCTACACCCCGGCTCGCAGGCGGCTGCCGCTAGTGCGGCCGTCCCCCGGCGAGCAGTTCGAGCGCGTGGGGGAGGGCGTCGAGTACCGCCTCGAGGTGCTCGACGGCGCCGGCGGGCGAGCCGGGGGTGTTGAGCACGAGTGCCAGGCCGAGCGTGCCGGCGACGCCGCGCGACAGCCTGCCGAGCGGGTTCGCCCGGCGCATCGCCTCGGCGAGCCCGGGGGCGGCGCGCTCGATGACGAGATGCGTCGCCTCGGGCGTCACGTCGTTGGGCGCGAAGCCCGTGCCGCCGGTCGTGACGATGAGGCCACAGAAGTCTTGGGCCATCTCGGTGAGCGCCGCGGCGATGGCGGAGGTGTCGTCGGCGACGACGTCCCGGTCGGCGACGCCAAAGCCGGCCGCCTCGAGCCGGGCCGCGAGGGCGGGTCCCGCGGTGTCCTCGCGGATTCCCGCCGCGACGCCGTCGGAGACGGTGAGAATCTTGGCTGCAAGCGCCATAAGCGCAGCGTAGCGGGCCACCGTCCGCCGGATGGCTGCGCAGGCCCGGGGGAGCCACCACTGCTGCGACGGGGCGCGAAGCTTTCGTCGTGGACGCCACGGGCAACGGGGGTCTCAGTCACGTCGACGAGCACGGCCGGGCGTCGATGGTCAACGTGCTCGCCAAGGCCCCGACCCGCCGCGTCGCCCGGGCCGCCTGCCGCGTCCAGGTCTCCGATGCGGGCCGGGATCTGCTGGGGGACCCGTTGGCGGGCCCCGAGATCCTCTCGGCGGCGCGGGCGGCCGGCCTCGTCGCCGGCAAGCGCGCAAGCGAGGTCATCCCACTGTGCCACCCGATCCGGATCGACTCGCTCGCCGTCGAGGTCGAGCTGCGCGGGTCGGTGGTGTCGATCCAGGCGACCGCCGAGACCGTCGAGCGGACGGGCGTCGAGATGGAGGCGCTCACCGCCTGTGCCGGGGCGGCGCTCACCGTCGTGGGGGCCCTGCTCGCCGCCGACCCGGGCGTGCGGGTCGACGACCTCCAGCTGTGGCACAAGTCCGGCGGGCGATCGGGTACCTGGGACCGCTAGGGCCCGGCGGTCGGCCACCCCGGCAGGCCGGCCTCCAGGCGTTCGAGGTCGGCGACGGTGTCGATGTCGTCGGGGGCGCCGAGGTCCGCGCAGTCGACGAGGGTGACGATCTCGGGGCGCTGGCGCAGAAGCGCCCGGGCGCCCACTTCGCCGGCGGCCGCCTCGGCGACCGCCTCCCACAGCGAGCGGTCGAGGACGACTGGCGTCAGGCCCTCACCCTTCCAGGCGGCGACGGCGGCGAACGCGCCGTTCTCCCAGGCGCCGATCAGGCGGGCGACGAGGGCGGGCGAGACGAGTGGCTGGTCGACCAGGGCGATGAGCGTGGCTGCGGCCCCGCAGCCCCGCGCCGCCTCGAGCCCGACCCGCAGCGACCCGGCCATCCCCTCGGACCACGCCTCGTTCACCGCCACGACGGCGTCGCCCAGGTCACAGCGGGCGCGGACCTCCGTTTCGGCGGCCCCGAGCACGACGACGACCGGCCGGCAGCCGCCGGCCGCGAGGGTGCGGATCGCCCGTTCGACGAGCATCTCGCCGGCGAACGGGACGAGCGCCTTCGGGCCGCCGAAGCCCCGACCCTCGCCGGCCGCCAGCACGACGCCGGCGACGGGGCCGGACTCGCCCGGTGCGGTGCTGTGGCCCTCCACGTCGTTGAGTCCTTCTCCCGGTGTTGGCCAGCCGAGCGTACCGAGCCCGCCGGGCCGAGGCTCCCACCCGGTCACCCGTAGCGCGCCGGGCGACAATTGGCATCCGAGGTGACCGATTTCCGGCAGGCGTGGGCCTAGAGTCGTGTCATGTTGGCGCGGAGGGGCACACCCCGAGTGCTCGCCGTGGCGCGCGGCGACGAGCCCGCCGACCTGCTGATCAAGGGGGGCCGGGTCTTCGTCCCGGGGACCCGGGAATGGGTCTCGACCGACCTCGCCGTCGTCGACGGGGTGATCGCCGGCTGGGGGCCCCGCGACGCCGCCCAGGTGGTCGACGTCGCCGGCGCCGCGTTGACCGCCGGCTTCATCGACCCGCACATGCACCTCGAGTCGACCAAGCTCTGGGTCGACGAGTTCGTGCGGACCGTGATGCCGCACGGGACGACCGCCGTCGCCGCCGACCCGCACGAGATCGCCAACGTCTTCGGGGTGGACGGCGTCGTCGCCCTGGCCGACGCGGCGAGAGGCCTGCCGTTCACGTTCGGCATCTGCGCCTCGAGCTGCGTGCCGGCGTCTCCCTACGAGAGCCCGGCGGCGGAGCTCGACCACGCCGACCTCGCCGAGCTCCTCGAGCGCCACGGCGCGATCGGCATCGCCGAGGTGATGGACTTCCCCGGCGTCATCCGGGGTGACGCCGAGGTGCTCGCCAAGATCGCCGCCGCGGGACACCGGCGGGTCGACGGGCACGCGCCCGGCATCCGCGGCCGGGCGCTCGACGCCTACCTCGCCGCCGGGGTGGAGTCCGACCACGAGTGCACCGACGCTGACGAGGCCGACGAGAAGCGCCGCAAGGGGATGTGGCTGTTCATCCGCGAGGGCTCGGCCTCGCGCAACCTCGCCGATCTGGTGCCCTCGGTGCTGGCTCACGGCACCGACCGGGTCTGTTTGTGCACCGACGACCGTGAGCCCGACACGCTGCTCCACGAGGGCCACATCAACGACTGCGTGCGGCTGGCCGTCGCCGCCGGGCTCCCGGTCGAGGAGGCGCTCGTACTGGCGACCGCCAACCCCGCCGACTACCACCGCTTCGACCGCCTCGGCTGGCTCGCCCCCGGCTACCAGGCCGACGTGCTGTGCTTCGACGACCTGGCGAGCTTCGAGCCGGCCCGCGTCTGGCAGGCCGGCAAGCTCGTGGCGGTCGACGGCCAGATCCTGCCCGGTGTCGTCCCGGCAGCACCGGCGCCCGAGTGGATGTTCCACTCGGTGCACCTCGACGAGCTGCCGGGCCCGGCGGCCTTCGAGTTCGCCGAGCCTCGGGGTGGCAAGGCCCGGGTGATCGGCGTGGAGTCGGGGACGCTCTCGACGAGGGACCTCGTCGTCGACCTCACCGACGCGGCCCAGGACGTCGCACGAATCGCCGCCGTCGAGCGTCACCGGAACACCGGGCGGATCGGGGTCGGCTACGTCGCCGGGTTCGGACTCGCGCGGGGGGCGATCGCCTCGACCGTGGCCCACGACGCCCACAACTGCATGGTCGTGGGGACGCGGGACGCCACCGGTCCGGCCGAGATGGCCTCCGCCGTGGCGCGGCTCGTCGAGATCGGCGGCGGGCAGGTGGCGATGCTCGACGGGCACGTGATCGGCGAGGTGCGGCTGCCGATCGGCGGACTGATGAGCGACAAGGACGCCGTCGAGACCGCCCGCGAGGTGAAAGTGCTCGCCGAGGTCGTCTCGACCCGGCTCGGGCTGACGCTCGAGGCGCCGTTCATGCAGCTCTCGTTCCTGGGCCTCACGGTGATCCCCGAACTGCGGATGACCGACCGGGGCCTGCTGGACGTGTCGACCTTCTCGATCGTCGACGTCGCCGCCGGCTAAGCGGTCCGCGGCGGTCTCATTCGGCGCCGGAATCGGCGGATTCGGCTCGAGGTGTGGACATCGGAAGGGTGGCGCGCCAGACGCCGTCGAGGTCGTGCAACGCCGCCGCGACGGCGCCGGCCGTCGGCACGAGCCCGATCTCGCCGATCCCCTTGATGCCGTAGGGGGAGCGCGGCTGGGGCTCCTCGATGAGCACGACGTCGATCGGGGGGACGTCCTTCGGGCGCAGGATCCCGAGGCTGCGCAGCGTCAGGTTGCGGGGGCGCGCATTCTCGTCGGTGGGGAAGTCCTCCGAGAGGGCGTAGCCGAGCCCCATGTGCACGGAGCCCTGGATCTGGCCCTCGCAGGCCAACGGGTTGACGGCCCGCCCGACGTCGTGCACGGCGAGCACGCGATCGATGCGTCCCGACTCGCGGTCGATGACGACGAGCTGGGCGGCGTAGGAGAAGGCGGCGTGGACCGTCGGATGCGGCACGCCCGCCGAAGCCGGGTCCGTCCAGTCCACCCGGTGCTCGCCGAGGTAGTCGACGCCGGCCCGGCGGCCGTCCGCGTTGGCGCGCCGGCAGGCGGCCGCGATGGCGCCCGCGCCCATGAGGGTGCCCCGCGAGCCGGTCGTCTGGCCGGCACCGAGCTCCCGGGACGTGTCGACGACCACCCGGACCCGGCCAGGGGCGACGCCGAGTTCCTCCACGGCGACCTGGCGGGCGACGGTGTGGATCCCCTGTCCCATCTCGCTCCAGCAGTGGCGCACCTCGACGCCGCCGGCGTCGTCGAAGCGCACGACGGCCCGGGCCACCTCGACGGCCCCGTTGCCGAGTCCGGCGTTCTTCAGCCCGAGCCCGAGCCCCACCGCCTTGCCCGCCGCTCTCGCCGCCTCGTAGGCGGGCTTCACGCGTGCCAGGCACGCCAGCGCCCCCCGGCTGCCCGCGTCCATCACCTGCCCGGGGCCCCAGACGGCGCCCGGCGTGACGACGTTGCGGACCCGCATCTCCCAGCCGCTCAATCCCACCTGTTCGGCGAGGCGGTCGATGACCCCCTCCATCGCGAACTGGGCCTGGTTGGCGCCGAAGCCGCGGAACGCCCCCGCGACGGGGTTGTTCGTCCGCACGGCGACGGCCTCGACGTCGATCGCCGGCACGGCGTACGGGCCACAGGCGTGTCCGGCGGCGCGCTCGAGCACGTGGCTCCCGACCGACGCGTACGGCCCGGTGTCGCTCATGAGATTGGCCCGCAGGGCGGTCAACCGTCCGGCCTCGTCGCAGCCGGCCCAGTACTCGAGCCGGAACGGGTGGCGCTTCGGGTGGAGGAGGAGGGATTCTTCCCGGGAGAGCGTGCACTTCACGGGGCGCCGGAGCAGCCATGCCGCCAGCGCCGTCTGCGCCTGGTTGGAGAGGTCCTCCTTGCCGCCGAAGGCGCCGCCGTTGGCGACCTGCTCGACGAGCACCCGGTCCTCAGGCAGTCCCAGCACCGCCGCGATCTGGCGCCGGTCGTCCCAGACACCCTGTCCCCCCGAGTACACGATGACGGTGCCGTCGGGCCCGACCTCGGCGAGGGTGGATTCCGGTTCGAGGAAGGCGTGCTCGACCCGCTGGGTCGAGAAGACCTCGTGGACGCGGTGCGCCGAGGCACCAAGCGCCGCCGCGACGTCGCCCCGGCGGTAGGCCGAGCGCGCGAGCACGTTGCCCGGCAGCTGCCAGACGGCGTCCTCCGGATCGGCGAGCGCCGCGGCGGGGTCGGTGAAAGGACGCAGCACCCGGTAGCTGACCTCGACGAGGGCGGCGGCCCGCCGGGCGATCTCGCGCGATTCGGCGACGACCATGGCGAGGACGTCACCGAGATACGAGGTCCGGCCGCCTTCCGGGATGAAGACCGGCCAGTCGGCGACCGCGATGCCGACGCGGGACTCTCCCGGCACGTCGGCGGCGGTGAGCACCGCCGCGACGCCGGGCACGGCGCGGGCGACCGCGGCGTCGATCCGCACGACGTCGGCCCGGGCGTGGTCGGCGAGCCGGACCGCCCCGTGCAGCATGCCCGGGCGGCGCAGGTCGTCGATGTAGCCGCCGTCGCCGAGCGCCAGGCGGGGGCCGTCGTAACGGGTGGCGCGGGCGCCGATTCCGTCCGCCGCCCGGGCCTTGGGTTGCACGCCGCTGGCGAGCAGCTCGGCGGCGTCGAGGATCTTCGCGTACCCGGTGCAGCGGCACAGGTGGGCCCCGAGGTGCCCGGCGGCCTCGTCGCGGGTGAGGCCGGCGCCTTTCCTGTCAATCAGCGCCTTCAGGCGGACGACGATCCCCGGCGTGCAGAAGCCGCACTGCAGGGCGCCGGTCGCGACGAAGGCGGCCGCGTAGCGGCGCCGCTCGGCGGGGTCGAATCCCTCGAGGGTGGTGACGGAGCGACCTTGGGCCTTTTCCAAGGAGACCTGGCAGGCCACCACGGCCTTGTTGTCGAGAAGCACCGTGCAGCAGCCGCACTGGCCGCTCGGCGAGCACCCGTCCTTGGGGGATGTGACGTCGAGCCCCTCGCGCAGCGCCGCGAGGAGGTGCGGGTGGTCGCGGCGCACCTCGACGGGGCTGCCGTTGAGGACGAACGCGACGGTTCCGGGGCCGTCCGAGCTGTCCCGAGTCACCACGTCAACACCTGCCCCCCACGACGGTTGCAGCCTATCCGGGGCCCTTTCCCGGCAGTTCACAAACGGGCGGGGTGCGCCTCTCGCGCGCACAAGAATCTGGCGCTCCGGGGGAGAAGGTGCCCCTATCCGGCAGCGAGGATCGATCGGGGCACATCGCCCCGCGGTTCGGGGGCAGGGCGAGACTGAAGTTCTGGGCGGACCATCCAGCACCTGGCGACAACGGTTCAAGAAAGAACGGTTGTGTGCCGCCTCCCCTCGAGAGCCAGTGACACGCAGTCCCGCCCCAGGTAACGTGTCTTGTCGTGGCCAGCAAACCCCAGCGGTCCAGCCCGAGGGTTCGCTTCCCAGTCGCCGTGGGCAGTGCTCTCGTTGCCGCAATGCTGCTCTTCGCCGCGGCGCCACCGGCGTCCGCCGCGGGATACGCACGCATCGACCGCTACATCCTCAAGCAGCCCGTGTCCGGGTGGCAGAGCCTTACGAAGGCTCGGCTCGACATGGTGAACAACATCCTGCAAGGGACTGAGAATGCGGTCGGTCATACCTACGGATGGCGAATCCGGACGGCTGTAGAAGGCTGGCACGCCCCGAGTTCTCAGCAAGACACTCTCACGATCATCGTCTTGGGGTTCGCGCTGCCGAAGAACAAACGGGGCCTGATATTGCGCGCGCTCCGTGCCGGCGTCACCCGTGCGGCAAGTGAGCTCTGCGGAGCCTCGAAGCCGCGGTCCGACGTTGCCTATGCGGCGATCCCCGGTGCTCGCCAGGTCACCTGTCGCGCCGCGTCGGATGGACTGTCGACGACAGGGATCATCTTCAAGAGGTCGAATCTGGTGACGTACGTCGTTTCGGCTTCGCTGCCTGTCGCCGCATTGCAGGGGATCTCCTCGCAGCAGTACCGAGCCTTGCCGAACAAGCCGACATCGATAACGCGCTAACTCGAGCACTGACTTACTTCACGCACCGAGGCCGAGACGACATCACCACCGCCGTTGCATAGGCTCCTACCGGAGCCGGCGCGGCGAGCCGTTTGCGCCGCGCGCAGCAACCCTCAGATCAGTTGACAAACCTCGCCTCTGTCCACCTCGGACTACGGGCACCAGGATTCGTCGACGTGTACACCAGTCCGTCCCGAGAACTTACGAGGCACAGTCTTACTGATGGACACGCCACACCATCGAGACCTGACCCAAGAACAGACGCTCGCCACGGCAAAGCCTGTGCGGTGGGACGCGACGACGTGAACACTTCGCCCCCAGTTTCGTCCAGCGCCACACACAGCGAGTTCGAGGTACATGTCACCGCGTAAAACGCGAGGTTGTCCCGTTCGTCGTGGAATTTGAGGTGGCGGTCCCCCGCCTGACGCCTGCCTTCTGGTAGGTGTTCGGGCGACCACCAAGTCACTCGGACAGCAAGGGGACCACCACCATGGAGAAGAACTACCAGACAAAGACAGCCGCCGCGATGATCGTGCCCGATTCGGTCGCGATCACGATGACAGATCTCGCCGAAGAGCTGCGTGAGGGTCTCCTCGCGCTCGCTGTCGGCACGGGCCTGCAGGTGATGGACGTCCTCTTGGAAGAGAGCGTCACCGCCCTCGCGGGCCCGAAGGGCCGTCACGACCCGGACCGCATCGCGGTGCGCCATGGACACGATGAGGGCTCGGTGACCTTGGGCGGCAGACGCGTCCCGGTGCGGCGCCCGAGGGTGCGTTCGGCAGATGGAGCCCGTGAACTTGCCGTACCCGCCTATGAGCACTTCTCCTCGACCGAGATTCTGAGCCGCCTTGCCATGGAGAAGATGCTCGCCAAGCTCTCCACGCGCCGCTACAAGTCCGGGCTCGAGCCCGTCGGCGAACGCGTCGAGGCGAACGCCAGCTCGACCTCGCGCTCCGCGGTCTCGCGCCGCTTCGTCGAGGCCACCGAGCACGCTCTTGGCGAACTGCTGGCCGGTGACCTCTCGGAGCTCGACCTCGTGGCGCTCATGGTCGACGGCGTGCACTTCGGCGATCACGTCTGTGTCGTCGCGATGGGGATCGACATAACCGGCAGGAAGCGCCCGCTCTCGATCACAGAGGGCGACACCGAGAACGCGACTGTCGTCAAGGACCTCCTCGTCGGGCTTCGCGATCGCGGACTCGAGGTGACAAGACCGGTCCTTGTCGTCATCGACGGCGCCAAGGCCCTTGCAGGCGCCGTGAAAGCGGTCTTCGACCACCCGGTGATCCATCGTTGCCAACTGCACAAGATCCGAAATGTCGAGTCGAAACTGCCAAAGGCCCTCGCCAAGACCGTGACGAAGAAGATGCGTGCGATCTACCACTACGACGACGCCCTTCGTGCCGAGGCGGAGCTGGAAGAGCTCGCCCGCCAGCTGCAAAGAAGCCACCCCGGCGCGGCGGGGAGCCTTCGCGAGGGCCTCGCCGAGACGCTCACCGTGATGGCGCTCAAGGTCCCTCCGACACTCGGCCGCACGCTTCGCTCGACGAATGCCATCGAGTCCATGATCGAGATCTGCCGTGACCACTCAGCGAACGTGAAACGGTGGCGCGACGGGCAGATGGCGCTGCGCTGGTGTGCAGCCGGCATGGTCGAAGCCGGAAAGCAGTTCCGCAAGGTGAACGGCTTCCTCCATCTACCGGCACTGCGCGCAGCACTCGATGACTACGTCGAGCACGGCGTCACGCCGATCGACTACAACAAGGAGGACGCCGCCTGAACATCACTGGGCCGCCACCGAAGTTCCACGGAACTCGGGACATCCTCTAAAACGCATGATCATGGTCTTTGACCAACGGACGTCCGACCGACCAGGCATGCCGATCACCTGTCGGGTCAGTACTAACGACTATCGCATTTGCGCTATTCGAGGCGATGCAGAGTGTTCGAGACGAACAAGACACGTCGTACAGGGAAGCGCCCGAGCTAATGAAATGCTTGTGCCAATCATAGAGATTTGTCGGCTCGGTTGACTCCAACACGTTTCCGTAATTGTCCACCGCGACACACAAATGAGTCGACACACACGACAGGCCTGAAATCTGGAGGTTGGGATCGAGCGGGCCGACGGCGTCCCACCTCTGGGCTCCCCCGACAGGCATGGTGCTGTCGAGAAGCTCACCCCCGTCTGTCGCTACACATAATGTCTGAGAACTGCACGACATCTCGTCCACCCCATCCGGGTAACCAGGGATAGTGGCGGGTGACCAGGTCTTTGCTCTCGTCGGGTCGTCCGTGGTCACCAGCGCGGAGCCTCCGCCGCCAGCGGCGATGCACAGTCGGCTGGAAGGACAGGCAACTGGCCCAGTGAATCCGCCGAATCCAGTGCGTGCACCCACGTCAACAGCTCGCCACGTTTCTCGACCACCCGCCGGCGCATCCGACCAGAAGACTTCCCCGCCCTTCATCCCGATCTCGTCGCCCCGGCGATCGACGACAACCCGTTCACCGATAAGAAGGCAGAAATGTGGCGACGTGCAGGTCACCCCCAGGAATTCAAGAGACAAATGCGCGCTGCTCGACGCGGCAGTAGCCCCTGCGGCTACGTAATGGCTCAGCGCGCCACTGGCGCTCGCTGGTACAGAGAGCGCAACGAGCACGAGGACCGTGCAAGCGACTTCACGGATTCTCCGCATGATTACCTCCGAGCAACCAGATCCATCTCGCCTGCGAACCGGGACAGTACCAATGCGTGGGAAGCACGCGTATAGCGGCCTTGGGTTCGACAAAGATGGGTAGATCGCCGTTCGGCTGCCACAGTCTCTCTGAGAACGCGAGATTGTTCGATCAGCAACGTTGCTGTGGCTAAGCGCGAGCCGCCGGCCGGCGATCGTGGACAGTGCTTCTCCGACGAGCGGGTGAGTCTGGTAAGTCAGTCCCCTAACTCGCCTGGTCGCAGACCGGCATCTCGCGGGCCCGTCGAGATCCTCGGGCAAGGGTCGAGCGTGACTCGCGTCGGTGACCTCGTGCCGCTCGAGTGGCTCCTCCTGCGGCGATCGAGAGGTCGCCGACCCGGCAGTCAGAACCAGCTTCGGGGTCCGCTGCCGGGCTTCACAGCGGACAGCTGCTCGGAAGCGGGCGGGGTGTGCCGCCCGTGACAGGTGTCGCTACCGGGCGGTTGACGGCCTCAAAGCTGCTATGCGCTCATGGAAGCCGTGGGTCGCGCGTCGTGGCGGTGGCGCTTCGATCGGCACCGAACGCGGGCTGATCGCCGGTGTACAGTCCCACACAATGGAGGCCATGGGCCAGATGTCTGAGCGCTTGCCGGCGGAGCGGAAGACGAGGTTCGCGACTCGGGCAGTACCAGCCGTCGCCGTGGCGGTTGCGTTGCTGGTCTCGGCCTGTGGCTCGACAGGAAACGGCGGATCCGGCGGCGGCCCAAGCGGCACGCACGCTCCTGCCAGCAGCACCACCACCGCAGGTGGTGGCGTCATGACGCTCACCTTCACCGTCGCCATGACCGGGGCCGCGCCCGGCAGCGGCAGCTTCTCGGTGAAGTACCCACCTCCGCCCATGCTGTCGTGCAGCCACTGGTTCGCCACCTACTCCGCTCTTCCCGAGATCGCCGAATCGGTGGGCGGCCAGTACTTCTACATGGTGGTCGGTCTCAAAGCGGGCGACTACCACGGTCCGGGGACGTACGCCATCCCGTCAACGGCGGCTCTCGAGGCGGTCGATCTCGGCTCGCACGAGTTCGGCGTGACCGGGGCCAAGTTGACGCTCAACGCCGACGGCTCAGGGTCACTCAATTTCAAGGGCGTTCACGGTCTCCTGGGGGAGATCGAATCCGGCACCATCCGCTGGACCTGCTCCTGACCCGAGCTGCCTGGGCGCTGACACTGCCCGAAGTTCTCGTGGTGTCACAGATGCGCGGAAGCCGCCCCGCCTGCGCGCCGCCGTCGCCTCACCGGTCGCCGACGATGGGTCGCGCCCGGACTTCGAGTTCTGTCTCAGGGGCAAAGTCCTCGGCCGAACCGGGCGTCACCATGTACTACCAGCCCCCTTTGTCCGGGCTTCCTGCGAGGTCGCGGTGAACTTCTTGCCCAGCCCTATCGGATTTGCTTCGTTCCACAGGCTATGGCGATGGCCGTCGGTTCCGGACACCAGACCAAGCTGTTGGCGGACTGCCGCTGGGTCGTCGCGACGATTTGGGCCGGTCAGCTCGTTACCATGCGGTCAGCGACGAGAGGACGATTGGAGCATGAGCGCTCAGCGGTCCGTGATGCCCGTTGATGACCCGAGACGGCCGGTCATCCGACGTGCGGTCTTTGGGACCCTATGGGCGGCTGCCGTCTTCCTCGTCTTCGCGGCGACGAAGGAGATCAAGCCGGTCTACCGCCACTCACCATGGCTGAACGACCCGTACGACACGGTCATGTCGTTCACGATGTTCTTCGTCCCCCTGGTTGCGGTTTGCCTCCTCGTGCAGGTCTCCCTCTGTCGCAGGTCCGAACCGCTCTCCACGGCCCGGGTCGTCGCGATTGTCCGTGCGTGCCGGGTTGCGGTCGCGGTGATCGTCGTCGACCTGGCGTCAGCCTGGGTCGCGCTCGCCCTGGCGGCGAACCGCTCGCAGTGGACGCTCACGGCGACGGGGATCGGGGTTGGCCTCGTCGGCCTCGCCACTTTGGCGGCGACCATGGCCGTTAGGCGCCTCGTGCGCATCCCACGGCTGCCAAGACCGGCAGGGCTTCACGATCTGGACGCACCGGACTGGCTCGGCGATGTTCTCACTATCGCCAGACGAGAGAGCCACTGGTTTGGCCCGTTCCGTCGTCCCGTGCTTACCACCGCCGACTGGGCAGACCGCTCCCTGGTGAGTCAGGTCCGCCGTCACCCGATTGTCGCTGCCGCTATCGCCAGTGCCGGCTTTGGCGTCGCGGTCGGCGTATGGCAGTGGTACCGGGAGGGTTACTTCCTTTCTGTGACGCTCCTCGTGATGGGCCTCGGGTTCTGCGGGATGTTTGCCTTTCTCGTCGCGGCGTGCTCGTACTTCGGCCTTGTGCGGAGCGCGCGGCCGGCGCACGGCGTGCAACGCCGCGTGCTTGACGCGAGCGTCGCGGCGTGCGTCGCCGCGATTGTGACGCTCGCCTTCCGGAACTCATTGTGGTGGGTCGTCGGCAGCAATCCCGTTGCTGCTCGGCCGTCCGAGCTCGCAGCGCTCGTTGGCAGCGCGGTTCTCGTGACCTTCGTCACGGTGACCGGCGCCGAGACGCTGCTGCATTCCCACGCCAAGCCGGTGCGTTGACCCGTAGCTGAGAGCGAGGACCGGAGCGGACGTGGCGATGTGCCACGCTCGCAGAACGATCAACATCCAACGGCCCCGGACAGAAGTTCAGCCGGCGGTACGGGACAGACAGGTCAGGAATAGGTCGGAGCCGTTCCGGGCAAGATGCCTTCGAACAGGGGACGTCTGTTACGGAGGAACGAACTCCACACACCGGCTCTGATTCGGCCGACGTCGTCCTGCATAATGGGCTGCCCGCTCAAAGCCTCTGGCCAGAGTTGCGCCAGGCGGTCCTTCACTTCTGGATCCATCCGTGACTGATTCTCGTTCAGCAGGTCTCGTAGTTCGACGATCCGGTCCAACGCGTCCGTCCGGAGTAGATAGACGATGGCGTCCATCTCTCCGCGTGGGCGCTTGGCAGGCTTTTTCAGCCATGACCGGAGTTGAGCGAAGGCCGCCTGGCGAGCCGACCCGTTCCCGACTGCAGCTAGGCACATGATTGAGTACTCCCTGACAGCACCAGTCTTGTCGGACAGCGCCAGGGCAAAATCATCGGTGGCATCGCTGCCCACCCTTTTCGCCAAGGCGAGAAGGGCTGCGCAGCGTAAGTCCATGGTGTGAGGCCCAGTCTCCTGCGCTGCCCATCGGAGCTCGTCGACTCCGGCCTCTCCTGATCCGTAACCCAGGGCTGCAGCCAAGTGCACACGTTCGTACCACAGGGAGCGGCGGTGCATTTCTTCGGCGAGCATCTCAGTTGCCTTGGGTCCACTCCGGGCAATCTTCTCAAGGGCCTGGAGGTCGCCGACAAACGCTCGCCACTGCGAGATTGCGACCTGGAGGGACTCGGGATCGGACATGGCGGACATTCTGCCGCGTCGTCGCTCCTGTCGAACTCCGGCGAGCGGGGTATGGAGAAGTGCCGTTACACCGGCAGGTAACTGTCGCGAGCAGGAGACCGGCCGCGGTAGGTGCACCCTGTGCTATTTCTCCAGCCTCTTTCTCCGGCACGCCGCCCTGGGCGGCTCACCGCGAGCGCGGGGTCATCAACCCGCCGGCTGGAGGGCCCGCCAGACGCGCTCGGGGGTGAACGGGATCGAGTTGATGGCGACGCCTGTCGCGTCGAGGATCGCGTTGCGCACCGCCGGCGCGACGTCGTCGATCGGGATCTCCGCCACCGCCTTGGCCCCGTAGGGGCCGGAGGGCTCCATCGTCTGCACGAGGTAGACCTCCATCGGCGGCGTGTCGTCGGCGCGGAAGATCCAGTAGGGACCGAACCGGTCGTTCAGCGGCCGGCCGGCCTCGTCGAGCACGACCTCCTCGCAGAGGGCGTAGCCGAGCGCCTGCAGCATCGCCCCCTCGACCTGGCCGCTCGCCGTGATCGGGTTGATCGGCACGCCGCAGTCGACGGCGGTGACGAGTTTCATGACCGTCACCTGGCCGGTCTCGAGGTCCACCTCGACCTCGGCGAGCTGGGCCGCGAAGGGCGGTGGCGACTCGGGCGAGACGTGGCTGGCGGTGCCCATGATCTGTTCCTGGTCCTCGGTGTGCAGCGCGTTGAGGGCGATGTCTCCCATCGACACCGAGCGCCCGTCGAGCGCCCAGGCCCGGCGGTCGTGCAGCTCGATCGTCGAGGCGTCGTCGACGCCCAACAGCCTGGCCGCCCGGGCGACGATCCTCGCCCGGGCCGCCTCGGCGGCCTTCTTCGCCGCACCGCCCGAGATGTAGGTCGTGCTCGAGGCGTAGGCGCCGACGTCGAACGGCGTGAAGTCGGTGTCGGACGAGTAGACGAGGACGTCCTCGAGCGGCACGCCGAGCACCTCGGCGGCGATCTGGGCGAGCACGGTGTCCGAGCCGGTGCCGAGGTCGGTCGCGCCCACGAGCATGTTGAACGAACCGTCGTCGTTGATCTTGATCGAGCAGGCCGCCATGTCGACGAGCGGGATCCCCGAGCCCTGGATGGCGAGCGCCATGCCGAGGCCCCGGCGGATGTGCGGCCGGTCGGCGGGCCGGTGCCAGGCGGGGTCGGACCGCCGCTCCCAGCCGATGGCGCGCCGGCCCTGCAGGGCGCACTCCTCGAGGCCGCAGCTCGTGATGACGGGGATGTCCTCGGGGGCGATGTCCTCGACGCCACCGCGCTCGCCGAGTCGCAGCACGATGTCGAGGGGGTCGCCGGTGCGGACCCAGTTCCGCGCGCGGATCTCGTAGGGGTCGAGCCCGAGGGCACGGGCGATGTCGTCCATGTGGCTCTCGAGGGCGAAGAACGCCTGGGGTGCGCCGTAGCCGCGAAAGGCGCCCGCCACCGGGCGGTTCGTGTAGGCGACGTCGCAGCGGAAGCGCTTGGCGGGGCAGTTGTAGAGCGACAGGCCGTGCTGGCCGCAGACCGAGTTCACCGTGAACCCGTGGGTGCCGTAGGCGCCGGTGTTGGAGACCACGGACATGTCCTGGGCGACGAGCCGGCCCTCGGCGTCGACGCCGGAGCGGAACGTGACCGTCATGGCGTGTCGCACGCGGGTCGAGATGAACTCCTCGGCGCGGGTGAGCTCGAGCCGGACCGGGCGGCGGGTGGCGAGCACGAGGTGGCCGACGATGTCCTCGATCACCATCTCCTGTTTCGCCCCGAAGCCGCCGCCGAGACGGGGCTTGATGACGCGGATCTGCTTGACGGCGAGCCCCAATAGCGGCGCCACCATCCGGCGCACGTGGAACGGGACCTGGGTGGAGGTGCGCAGCACCAGCCGCTCGTCCTCGTCGAGCCAGCCGATCGTGATGTGGGGTTCGATGGGCGTGTGCTGGACCTGCTGGACGTGGAAGGTCTCCTCGAAGACGCGCTCCGCCCCGGCGAACGCCGCCTCCAGCGCCTCGTCGGAGACGGTCTGTCCCTCGATGTGGTGACTGATGTTGCGGCCCGCGTCGAAGATCCCCTCCGTGTCCGTCTCGTCGTGGATGACCGGCGCGCCGGGCTTGATGGCCTCGACTTCGTCGAAGACGGCGGGCAGCTCCTCGTAGGTCACCTTGATCAGGCGGCAGGCCTCCTCGGCGATCTCGGCCGACTCCGCCGCCACGGCGGCGACCCGGTCGCCCACGTGGCGGACCTTGTCGTCGAAGCTCACCTGGTCCCACGGGTGTGGGTTCGGCCAGCTCTGCCCGCCGGAGGCGTACTTCACGCGGGCGGTGTTCCGGCAGTGGAGCACGGCGTGCACGCCGGGCAGCGCCACCGCCGCCGAGTCGTCGATCGCGACGATGCGGGCGTGGGCGTGCGGGCTGCGCAGCACCTTGGCGAAGAGCATGCCCCGCGGCTCGACGTCGTCGGTGAAAGCGGGGTTGCCCTTCACGAGCTTCAGGGCGTCGACCTTTGTCTCGGGCTTGCCGACGACGGCGGTCTGGGGCACGTCCGGCGAGACGACGAGACGCGGCACGGCCATCGAGACCTCGCCGTCGGCCTCCGTCACCGTGGCCGCCGGCGACCCGCCATTTCCGGCGAGCGCGTCGACCACGACCGGGTCCATCGGGCGGCACTTCTCGCCGCGCAGAGCGGCGGCGGCACGCTTCACCGCCTCGACGACCTTCAGATAGGCGGTCTCCCGGTCGAGGATCCCGCTCAGCGCGTCACGGATCTCGGCCTCGGTGGGGTCGGGGTTCGCCTCAAGAAGCGCCTTGGTCGCCAGCACCATCGCACCGGCCGAATAGCCCGACTGCATGGCGCCGGCCTCGACGAAGGCCTCCTGGATGGGGTGGTACTCGCCGGTCGTGACGTTGAGCGCCTCGACCGTGGTGATCTCGTGACCGACGGCCTGGGCGGCGAGCAGCACGTCGGCGGCGACGAGCCGACCGTCGACGAGGACGGCCGCCGCGCCGGTCTCGCCCGTCGCCGAACCGAACCGCACGCTGAAGCACCCCAGGCGGCGCAGCACCGTGAGCAGCGTCGTGTGCGCCTCGCACGCGACGGCGTGGCGCGTGCCGTTGACCGAGAGGCTGATCTGCGTCATGAGTTCTCCCCGTCGCTTGGCGCCCGACTGGTCGCGTGCCACGTTGTCCGTCTTCCCGCCGTTCGCCCGCAGCCCGCTCATCGCGCGACCGCCGCGAGGGCACGCGCGCTCAGCACGGCGGCGAGGTGGAGGCGGTACCCGCTCGATCCCCGGAAGTCCCCGGGCGGGGTGAGCCGCTCGATCGACTGCGGCTCGACGACGATCGGCGTGGCCGCCACCCCCGCCAGCGCCAGCCGCCGTTCGCCGTCGAGATTGCGGGCGACCGCCGCGACGATGGCGCGGTCGGCCGATGTGCGCGCCGTGCGGGCGAGATGGGCGGTGCCGCGCGTGTCGAGCGACACGGAGGTGATGACCTCGCCGTGCTCGAGCGGGAGCCGCGCGAAGAGCACCTCGAGTGCGATCTCGGACCTGCCGTCCCGGCGGCTGATCTCGACGTGGGCGCCGTAGGCGAGGAGCGCGGCGAGCAGTTCGCTGTCGAACTCGCCCCCCGCGACGCACCCGCCGATGGTCGCCTGCGCCCGCAGGGTGCTCGGCGCCTGTCGGCGGGCGGCCTCCCGCACGACGGGGGGGACCTCGTCGGAATCGACGATCTCTTGCAGTCTCGTCGTGGCGCCGATCGCCAGGGTCCCGTCGGCCCGCCGGGCGATCATGTCGAGGCCGAGCGCCTGCAGGTCGACCACCTCGCCGGCGTCGCCGCCGGCGCGGGCGTTGAAGCTTGTCCCCCCACCGATCACCGCCGCTGTCGGGCTCTCGAGAAGCGAGAACGCCTCTGCCAACGACTGCGGCCGCCAGTACTGTGCGGTGCCCACCATCTCGAGCTGTACCTCCCGGGAGGGGTCGGAACGAGCCTAACGTCCCCCCACCGGCGCGGATCCGTCGGACGGGAGGGGTGCCCGGGCGAGGTAGCGGCCCCAGCCCGCCTCGCCGACGAAGGTCCCGTCCCGCACGATCTCCCGGCCCCGGCTCAGCACCAGCTCGGGCCAGCCGGTGGCGACCATGCCCTCATAGGGGGAGTGGTCGACGGCCATGTCGAGGTCCCCGGCCCCGAGCCCGTGACGCCGCTCGGGATCCCAGACCACCACGTCGGCGTCGGCGCCGGCGGCGAGCGAGCCCTTGCGCGGCCACAACCCGAAGGCCTGCGCCGGCGCCGTGCAGCACAGCCGCACCCAGTCCGCGGCGGTGATCCGCCCCTCGCGCACAGCCTGCCAGACGAGGGCGAGCCGGGTCTCGACCCCCGGGAGCCCGCCGGGGATCTGAGTGAAGTCGTGACCGCCCCCTGGCTGCCCGCCCGTCCCGGCGCGGCGGTCGGCCCGCGTGAACGGGCAGTGGTCCGTGCCGATGGTCTGGATCCACCCGTTGGCCAGTCCCGCCCACAGGCTGGCGGCGTGCCGCACGGGCCGTAGCGGCGGGGTGCAGACGAAGTCCTCGGCGTCGGGGCCCTCGAGCCTCGACTCGTCGAGGAACAGGTACTGCGGGCAGGTCTCGGCCTGGATCCGGACACCGCGCTCCCGGGCGGCGCGGATCGCCGCCAGGGCCTCGGCGCAGGAGACGTGCACGATGTAGATCGCGGCGCCGGTCAGTTCGGCGAGCACCGCGGCCCGGCTCGTCGCCTCGGCCTCGAGCAGCGGCGGCCGGGTGCGAGCGTGCTCGATGACCCCCGTGCGCCCCTCCGCCAGCGCCTCCCGCCGGAGCTCCTCGATCGCCGCGCCGTTCTCGCAGTGCAGGGTGACGAGGGCTCCCTGGCGCCGCGCTGAGCGCATCAGCGCGACGACGGCGCCGTCGTCGACCTGCAGGCGGTCGGGGTAGGCGAGGTAGAGCTTGAACGACGTGATGCCGTCCTCGACGGCCTGCGCGACGACCGATTCGTCCACGACGGCCGTGAAGCTGAGGTGCAGGCCCCAGTCGATCGCGGAGGGCTCCGCGAGGGTCCGCCACCGCGCCGCGGCGCCGAGCGGGTCCTCGCCGCGCTCGGGCGTGACGTAGTCGATGATCGTCGTCGTGCCGCCGAGCGCGGCGGCACGCGTGCCGGAGGCGAAGTCGTCCGAGACGCGCACCGCGCCGACCGGCAGCTGCATGTGCGTGTGGGGGTCGATCCCCCCGGGCAGGACGAGCTTGCCGGTCGCGTCGTGGACCTTCTCATCCGGGCGGGGCGTGAGCCCCGCCGCCACCTCGGCAATTCGGCCGTCGTCGCCGACCCGCACGTCGGCGGTCCGCTCGCCCACTTCGTCGATGACGGTCCCGCCGTAGATCAGCATGGTGTGACTCCCTGGGTCATCGCCCCGGTCGGCCGCCTTCGCCGGGTCTGCGGGCACGAGCGTCACGACCACAGCCTCGCGGCGTGCCGCGCCAGGCTGGCGTGGGCGGCCGCGAGGTCGATGCCCACGAGGCTCCCGTCGTCGACGACGGTCTCGCCGGCGACGAGGAGGTGGCGGACGCGGCGGTCGGGACCGAGCACGAGTCCGTCGACCGGGTCCGGCAGGTCGGCCAGGTCGTCGAGCGGCCAGACGGCGAGGTCGGCCGCCGCCCCCACCTCGAGCCGGCCGAGGTCGCCCCGTCCGAGGCAGGCGGCGCCCCCCGCGGTGGCGAGCGCCAGCGCCTCTGCGGGCGACAGGGCGTCGGCGCGCCCCTCCCGCAGGCGGGCGAGGTAGAGCGCCTGGCGCAGCTCCGGCAGCAGGACGCCCATCTCGTTCGAGGCGGGACCGTCGACGCCGAGCCCGACGGGGGCGCCGGCGTCGAGGAGGCCCCGTACCGGGCACAGCCCGGCGGCGAGACGGGCGTTCGAGCTCGGGCAGTGCGCGACGCCGGTGTGGAAGCGGCCGACGACGGCGACCTCGTCGGCGTCGAGGTGGATGGCGTGGGCGAACCAGACGTCGTCGCCGAGCCAGTCGAGCTCCTCCATCAAGGCCAACGGGCGCTTGCCGAAGCGTGCCTCGCAGTGGGCCGCCTCGTCCTGGGTCTCGGCGAGGTGGGTATGCAGGCGCAATCCCAGACGGCGGGCGAGCGTGGCGGACTCGCGCATGAGATCGGTCGTCACGGAGAACGGGCTGCACGGGGCGACGGAGATCATCACCCGTTCCCCGTCATGGAGACGGGCGGCGACGGCCTCGGTGGAGGCGAGGATGGCGTCGATCGATTCCACGACGGAGTCGGGAGGGAGCCCCCCCGCACTCTCGCCGAGGTCCATCGAGCCACGGCAGAGCTGCAGACGGACGCCGACCGCGCGCGCCGCCCCGGCGATCGCGTCGAAGACCGTGTCGTCGCCGTGGGGCACGACGTAGTGGTGGTCCGACACCGTCGTCGCCCCGGAAAGGGCGAGCTCGCCCAGCCCGACGAGGGCCGCCGCCGCCGTGTCCTCGACCGAGATCCTCCCCCAGACGGGGTAGAGGGTCTGCAGCCAGGTGAAGAGGTCGCAGGCCGTCGCCCGTCCCCGGGTCAGCCACTGGTAAAGGTGGTGGTGGCAGTTGATGAGCCCGGCGGTGACGAGCGCACCGTCGCAGGGGAGCACCCGGTCGCCGGGACGGGCCCCGACGGCGCCGATGGCGGCGATGCGGCCTCCCTCCACGGCGATGTCGCCGGGGGCCCGCGCACCCCGCAGGACAAGTCGCTCCGCCACGACCCGTAGTATCGCCGTCCCCGGTACGACCGACCAGCACCTCTCAGGTGGCGTCGGCGGCGACTCCGGTCAATCTGTGACTACCCACGCTCCGGAAGCGGGGGACAGGGGGCCGCGGGGGACCGGTCGACTGTGGGCCCGGTGGTGCCCGGCTCGTCGTTGCGCCGGGGCAGGAATCGCGCACAAGAGCACATGGACGGGGTTGCACTTTCCCCAGCCGGAGAGCGCTTGACGGGATACGCTGCCGGAGGTTTCGTTCCTGGTTGCGTTCAAAACACGTTGTCGTACGACTAGATAGTGCGCACGACGAGGGCCGACCGACCTTTCTGAGGCGCACGGAGGGAGGTCCGACGATGGCCAACGGTGTGGACATGGGCTCCGGCCCGCCGGGAGGCGGGACGTCGATGCCGGGTGGCGAAGCCGTTGAGGGGTATAGCGCCTTCAAACTCGAGCAGCGGGGCATCGAGCACGTCGCCGACGCCGACCGGAAATTGCGCCCAGCGGGCCTCTTCTGGATGTGGACCGGGGCGATTTGGAACGTCGAGTTCCTCGTTTACGGCGCCCTGATCGTCTCCTTCGGGCTGTCGTTCTGGCAGGCGGTCCTGGCGATCCTTGTCGGCAACGTCTTCTACGTGTTCCTCGGCTGGGCGAGCCTTTCTGGACCGAGGTCGGGAACAACGGCGTTCATGGTGAGCCGGGCGCCCTTCGGGCGCAACGGCAACCGCGCCCCGTCCCTGTTCAACTGGATCACCCAGGTGGGCTTCGAGGTCGAAGGCCTGGCGATCGTGGTGTACATCGTCGTGGCGATGTTCTTCCATGAGGGGATCCACCTCGATGACACCGGCAAGGCCATCGCGATCATCCTCGCGGTTCTCGTGCAGTTCGTCATGCCGTTCCTCGGGCACGCGACGATCACGAAGGTCCTTCGCTACCTGTCCTTCGTGTTCATCGTGGTCTTCGCCATCATGGCGTGCCTGGTCATTCCGCACGCGCACGTGACGAGCCTGCACCAGAACACGTCGTGGTGGCTGTGGACGGGAGCACTCGTGCTCATCGTCTCGGCTGGCGGTCTCGGTTGGACGGAGAACGCGGCGGACTACTCCCGCTACCTCCCGGCCGACACACCCCCGGCGAAGACGTTCTGGGCCGCGACTCTCGGCGGGGCCATCCCGTCGATCCTGCTCGAGCTCCTCGGCGCGGCGGCGTTCCTTGTGAGTCCGCAGGTCACGGCCGCTGCCGCCGTTCCTGCCGCCTTCGCCAGCTGGTTCTTCTGGCCGTTCCTCATCCTGGCGCTCCCGCAGCTGTTCGCGATCAACACCCTCGACATGTACTCCTCGGGGGTTACCCTCCAGGCGCTCGGCCTCCCGGCCAAGCGGTGGGTCTGCGTCGTCATCGACACCGTCATTTCCGGCGCCGTGACGGCCCTCGTGATCTTCAAGGGGAACTTCTACACGGACCTATCAGGGTTCCTGGACTACATCGTGGTCTGGCTCGGTGCGTGGTTCGGCGTCTACATCGTCGACTACTGGCTCCGGCGCGGCCGCTACGAGTTCGCCTCACTGGCGGCGAAGAAGGGTGGTCTGTACTGGCGTAACGGCGGCTTCAACTGGAAGGCGCTGGTGTCGCTGGGAGCTGGAATGTTCGCGGCGATGATGTGGATCGAGGCGCAGTTCTACGTGCCCTCGTACTCGTCGCCGTTGTCGAACCACTTCTACGGTGCCGACTTCAGCTGGGCCTTCGGAATGATCGTCAGCGCGGTCATCTACTTCGCGCTGTCGTTCCGTTCGGTTCCCAAGGAGGTCGCAAAGCACTCTGCCTAGGCAGATAGCGGTGGCCCCCGCGCTTTGCGCGGGGGCCACCGCCCTGTCCGGCCCGCCTCCGCGCGCCTGGGGAACCCGTGTGGTCACCAGGGTGCGCAGGCGGGTAGATGCCCGGGCGGGCGAGCCGTCCCGTGGTGAGGGAAGGGCCGGGCGGAAGCCCGGCCATGATTGTCGGATAAGACTGGTGCACGGAGCAGTCGAAGGAGGCTCGGGGACCTCAGGTGCGGCTGGCAGCGGCGAGGGGATCGTCGCGAGGAAGCAACACGGAGGAGGAAGATGCGGACCTTGGGGCTCGAGGACGGCATTGTCGACGAGGCGGTGTACGCCCGCACCGTCGAGCGTTTCCGGGAACGCAAGATCCTGCTCCCGACCTTCGCCCAGCTCGCCGAGCCCGGCCTGATCCCCGCCTCGATCCGCGAGGCGTTGGCGGCGGTGGGGCCGGACGAGGCCGATCCGCTCAACCTGTTCCGTGTGCACTGGTACAACGACGCCGATCGCAGTTCACAGGCCGCCCTCCCCGGGCACGTCGTGCTGGGGAGCGAGCTCACCGGGGTGGACGCACCGATCGTCGTGGCTTTCGGCGACCGTTTCCCGATGATCCGCGCCCACAAGGTGCTCGCCGCCTACGGCTGCCTCGTGCCACGCGTCGTCACCGGCCAGTTCGACCCCACCTCCCACCGGGCGGTGTGGCCCTCCACCGGCAACTACTGCCGCGGCGGGGTGGCGATCTCGGCCCTCATGAGCTGCCGGGGTGTCGCGGTGCTGCCGGAGGGGATGAGCCGCGAACGCTTCGCCTGGCTCGAGAACTGGGTCGCCGACCCGGCGGACGTGATCGCGACCCCCGGCACCGAGTCCAACGTGAAGGAGATCTACGACAAGTGCGCCGAGCTGTCGCTCGATCCCGCCAACGTCATCTTCAACCAGTTCGCCGAGTTCGGGAACCACCTCGTGCACTACCGGTGCACTGGGTCGGCCCTCGGCGCCGTCTTCGACGCGCTGCGCGACCGGGATCCCGCGCTGCGGCTGGCCGCCTTCGTCTCAGCCTCGGGCTCGGCGGGGACGCTCGGCGCCGGTGACTACCTGAAAGAGACGAGGGGCGCGCGGATCGTGGCCGTCGAGGCGCTCGAGTGTCCGACGATGCTCTACAACGGCTTCGGCGAGCACAACATCCAGGGCATCGGCGACAAGCACATCCCGTTCATCCACAACGTCTACAACACCGACATCGTGACGGCGGTCTCGGACCGTGCGACGGACCATCTCGCGCGTGGTCTTCGGGTCAAAGGCGGGCCGGGCGTTCCTCGCCAAACGGCGCCACGTGCCGCCGGAGACGTTGGCGGCCCTCGACGAGTTCGGGCTGTCGAGCATCTGCAACATCGTCGCCGCCGTGAAGACCGCCAAGTACCTGGGACTCGGGTCCGACCAGGTCGTGGTGACCGTGGCCACCGACGGCGCCGAGATGTACGCGAGCGAGCGGGACCGTATCGCCGAGCGGGACTTCGCCGCCGGCTTCGACGAGGTCGACGCCGCCGAGGCGTTCGGGCGCTTCATGCTCGGGGCCGAGTCCGACCACCTGCTCGAGACGACGGCGGTCGACCGGGCCCGCATCTTCGACCTCGGCTACTTCACCTGGGTCGAGCAGCAGGGGATCGCGATCGACGCTTTCACGGTCCGCCGCGAGCAGTCGTTCTGGCGGGGACTGCGGACCGAGCTGGGACGCTGGGACGAGCTCATCGGTGAGTTCAACGCCCGCACCGGGGTCGCCGTTCAGTGAGCACCCCGGCGAGTAAGCTCGTCTGTGCCGGCTGCGCCTCCTCGCCCGGGCCGCGTGACCCCTACCCATTTCGCTGCCCGCGTCACCGCGACGGGGACGTCGACCACGTGCTGCGCCGCGACCTCGCCACGGACGGACTGCGCTTCCCCGATTCGGGGGCGGCCGATCCCTGCCCCTTCGTCTCGTACCGGGGGTTCCTCCACAGCTACCACCGCGCGCTCGCCGGTGGGATGAGTGACGGCGCCTTCGTCGAGCTGGTGCGCCGGCTCGACTCGGCGGTCGCCCGAGTCGACGGCCACGGGTTCTCGGAGACGCCGTTCGCGCGCAGCGACGTCCTTTCGGACGCCCTCGGATTCGCCGAGCCGGGGGGCGTGTGGGTGAAGGACGAGACCGGCAACGTCGCCGGCTCACACAAGGCGCGCCATCTGATGGGCGTGGCCCTGCATCTCGAGGTGGCCGGGGCGCTCGGGCTCGCCCCGCGGGCCGAGCGCCCGCCACTCGCCGTCGCGAGCTGCGGCAACGCCGCCCTCGCCGCCGGTGTCGTGGCGGCGGCGGTCGGCTGGCCGTTGCGGGTCTTCGTGCCCGTCAGCGCCGACGAAGGCATCGTCCGGCGGCTCCGAGAACTCGGCGCCGAGATCGTCGTGTGCGAACGCCGCCCCGGCGCTAGTGGCGACCCGACCTATGTGCGCCTGCTCGCCGAGCTCGACAAGGGCGCCCTCGCCTTCACCTGCCAGGGGAACCTGAACGGCCTGGCGATCGAGGGGGGCGAGACCCTCGGCTACGAGCTCGTGTCGCAGCTGGCGGGGGACGGGCTGACGCTCGACCACCTCGTCGTCCAGGTGGGTGGGGGAGCGCTGGCCAGCAGCTGTGCCCAGGCGCTTGCCGAATCGCACGCCCTCGGCGCGCTCGGAGACCTGCCGCGGCTCCACACCGTGCAGACCGCCGCCGCCCATCCGCTCGAGCGCGCTTGGAAGCGGGTGCGCGAAGAGCTCGCCGACTCGTCTGACCCGGACGCGCTCGCCCGGGTCCTCGCCTCGGCCGCCAAGCGGCGCTCCGTGTTCATGTGGCCCTGGGAATCCGAGCCGCACAGTGTCGCCGAGGGGATCCTCGACGACGAGACCTACGACTGGCTGGCGGTCGTGGCCGCCATGCTCGAGACGGGCGGTGAGTCCGTCGTCGTCGACGAGGCCCGTCTCGTCGGCGCGCACAAGCTCGGCCGCGAGGCCGGTTACGCCGTCAGTGCCACCGGCTCGGCCGGGCTCGCCGGGCTCGTCGAACTGATGGCTGTGGGCGCGGTGGCACCCACCGAACGGGTGGCGGTGCTGTTCACCGGGATCGAGCGGGCGGCATGACCCGGCCGGATCGCGCCGGTGCCGCCCCGCCGGTCGCGCTGCGGGACGCGACGGTCGTCGTGGCCCTGTCGCCGCCCGAGGTCGTCCGGGCCGACCTGGTCATCGCCGACGGGCGCGTGCAGTCGCTTGGGCCTGCCCCCCCCGGCGCCGCGACCCGGGACTGCTCGGGCACGCTGATCGTGCCGGGCAACGTCTGTAGCCACCACCACCTGTACTCGGCGCTTTCCCGGGGGATGCCCTATGCGCTCGAGCCGCCGACGGACTTCACGGAGATCCTCCAGCGGATCTGGTGGCGGCTCGACCGCGCCCTCGACGAGGAGTCGGTGCGCGCCTCCGCGACACGCGGCGGGCTCGACGCCCTGCTCGCCGGTACGACGACGGTCATCGACCACCACGCCTCGCCCAACTTCATCGACGGCTCGCTCGACGTGATCGCCGGCGCCCTGGGGGAGTTGGGCGTCCGCGGAGTGCTCTGCTACGAGGTCACCGACCGCGACGGCCCGGAACGGGCGGCGGCCGGAATCGAGGAGAACCGGCGCTTCCTGCGAGATCCTGGCGAACTGGCGCGGGGCATGGTGGGGGCGCACGCCTCTTTCACGTTGTCCGACGAGACCCTCGCGGGCTGTGCCGAGGTGGCCTCGGGCGCCGGGGTGGGCGTGCACATCCACGTCGCCGAGGACGGGGTCGACGAGCGTGACAGCCTGCGGCGCGCCGGCCGTCGGGTGGCGTGGCGGCTGCGCGACTCGGGAGTGCTGAACGAGCACGCGCTGCTCGCGCACTGCGTGCACGTCGACGACGACGAGGCGCGCCTCATCGAGGAGACGGGCGCCACCGTGGCGTGCAATCCGCGCTCGAACATGAACAACGGTGTCGGCCACTCGCCGTTCAACCGGCGTCCGGGCAAGGTCGCGCTGGGGACCGACGGCATCGGCGGCGACATGGTGGCCGAGTCCCAGGCCGGGTTCTTCCGCGCCCGGGAGGCGGACCTCGCCACGCCACCGGACTGGCCGCTCGTCCGGCTGGCCGAGGGGGCGCGCCTCGCCGGGAAGTGCTTCGGCGAGCCGCTGCTCGGCACGTTGCGGCCCGGCGCCCCGGCCGATCTGTGCGTTCTTTCCTACGACCCGCCGACGCCGATTGGTGCCGGGAACCTCGCCGGGCACTGGGTCTTCGGGCTGGCGCCGGGACGGGTGCGCGACGTCTTCGTCGCCGGCCAGCTCGTCGTCGAGGACGGCCGGTCGACCCGTGTCGACGAGGCCGCCATCGCCGCCGACGAGGTCCACGTCACCGGGCGCCTGTGGAGCCGCCTCGAGGCGACGCCGGTGCACACGTACGATCCACCAGAGGAGAACTGATGAGGGTCGCTCTGTACCTGCAGGACATGCACCCGATCCGGGACGGGATGGAGTACTCGCGCCACGCCGAGGAGCGGGGGTTCGAAGCCGTCTGGCAGGCCGAGAGCCGGCTCGTGCGCGAGGCGACCGTGCCGATGGCCGCCTACGCCGCCGTGACCAGCCGGATCAAGGTCGCCTCCGGGGTCATCCCGATCTGGACGCGCAACGTCGGCCTGCTGGCCGCGACGTTCTCGACGCTCGACGAGCTCGCCCCGGGGCGGGTGATCCTCGGGCTCGGCGCGTGGTGGGAGCCGCTCGCCACCAAGGTCGGCGTCAACCGCACCCGGCCGCTGCTGGCGATGCGCGAGGTCGTCGAGGCGACCCGGCGGCTGCTCGCCATGGAGCGCGTGACCTATCACGGCACCTTCGTGCACTTAGACGATGTGGAGATCGACATCGTCCACGGCGACCGCTCGCCCAAGCACGTGCCGATCTACGTCGGCGCGACCGGCATGCAGATGATGGAGCTCGCCGGCGAGATCGCCGACGGGGTCGTGCTCAACTACATGGTGAGCCCCGAGTACAACAAACAGGCGCTGGAGCACCTCGGGGTCGGCGCGGCCCGCGCCGGGCGGTCGCTCGACGACGTCGACCGGCCCCAGCTCGTCGTGTGCTCGCTCGACCGGGACCGCGGGCTCGCCCTCGACCGCTCCCGGGAGCTCCTCACCCAGTACCTCGGCCAGCAACCCCACATCATGAAAGCGAGCGGGGTGGACCCCGAGCTCATCGAGAGGATCGGCCAGGTCCTCACCTGGCCGGCCGGGCCCGACGAGATCCACCGGGCGATGAAGCTCGTGCCCGACGAGGCGGTCCAGATGATCACCGCCTCGGGAACCCCCGAGGAGTGCCGCGCCAAGGTCGACGAGTACATCGCCAACGGCGCGACCTGCCCGATCCTGTACCCGCTCGGCAGCGACGTGCGGCTGATGATCGACACTTTCGGCTCGTGACGAGTTATCAATTGAGGAAGGGCGGTACAAGATGAGGAGCTTTGCCGGACGGGACATCCTCTCGCTCAAGGACTTCGAGCGGGACGAGTTCTTCGAGGTCTTCCGGGTCGCCGACGAGCTGCGGCCGTACGCCGAGCGGCGCGAGAACGGGGACCTGCTCGCCTCCAAGACGCTGCTCACCGCCTTCTACCAGCCGAGCACCCGGACCCGTCTCGCCACCGAGGCGGCGATGCACCGGCTGGGCGGGCACGTGCTCGGCTTCTCCGACGCCAAGATGACCCGGGCCGGCGACTTCTACCAGGAGAGCATCAAGGACACCGTCCACATGCTCGAGTACTACGGCGACGTGATCGCGATGCGCCATTTCGAGCAGGGCGCGCCAGCCGAGGCAGCCCGGTGGGCCTCGGTGCCGGTGATCAACTGCGGCGACGGCTGGGGCGAGCACCCGACCCAGGTGCTCACCGACCTCTACACGATCTGGAAGGACAAGGGCACGCTCGACGGGCTGAACGTGCTCTGCGTCGGCGACATGCGGATGCGCACGATGCACTCGATCCTCTACGCGATGACGCAGTTCGACATGACGGCGTCGCTCGTCTACCCGCCGGAGATGTCGCTTCTGCCCGAGTTCGCGGCTGAGCTCGCGACCCGTGGCCTGCGCTACGCCGAGTTCGAGAGCGTCGAGGCGTGCCTCGGCCAGGCCGACGTCGTCTACATGGAGCCGGTCGTGCAGGCCGACTACACCAAGTCCCGCGAAGAGGTCGAGGAGCACGGGCTCACGCCCCCCGCCTACCGCGTGACCAAGGAGCTGATGGCGACCGTCGCGAAGACCGACGCCATCATCCTGCACTCGCTGCCGAGGATGGACGAGCTGCCCGCCGACGTCGACAGCACCCGCCACGCGCGCTACTGGTTCGAGGCCTTCAACGGCGTCGTGATGCGCATGGCGCTGCTCTCGCTGGTCCTCGGGGCCGTGAGCTAGGGGAGGGGGACCATGCAGACGAATCTCCGGGGTCGGGACGTCATCGACTTCTCCGAGTGGACCAAGGACGAGATCGACACCGTGCTCGACGTGGCGTTCGAGCTCAAGCGCGACCGCGCCCTCGGGCGGCCCCATCCGCTGCTGCGGGACAAGGTGCTGGCGATGCTGTTCTTCTTCTCGAGCACGAGGACCCGGGCCTCGTTCGAGGCCGGCATGGCCCAGCTCGGCGGGCACGCCCAGTTCATCGAGAGCAGGACCACCCAGATCGCCCACGGCGACACCGCCAAGGAGATCGGCGAGATCCTCGGGCGCTACAACGACGGCATCGCCATCCGCAACGTCGACTGGCTGGTGGGCGACAAATACCTGCGCGACGTCGCCGCGGCGAGCCGGGTGCCCGTGCTCAACATGCAGTGCGACGTCTTCCACCCCCACCAGGCGCTGGCGGACCTGATGACGATCATCGAGCGCTTCGGCGACCCGCGCGGCCGCACGGCGACGATCAGCTGGGCCTGTGCCGCGAGCTACCAGAAGCCGATCAGCGTGCCCCAGAGCCTGGCGCTTCTGCTCCCGCGTTTCGGCATCAACGTGCGGCTCGTCCACCCGCCTGAGTTCAGCCTGCAGCCCGAGATCGTCGAGCAGGCGCAGTCCGAGGCCCGCCGGGCGCACGCCTCCTTCGAGGTCTCGCACGACTTCGACGCCGGCATGCGTGGCACGGACGTCATCTACGCCAAGAGCTGGGGGGCGCTGCGCACGACGACGGACGAGGCCGAGGGGGCCAAGCTCATCGCCAAGTACTCGGACTGGATCACGGACGCCCGCCGGGTGGGACTGGCGGCAGAGGAGGCGATCTACATGCACCCGCTGCCGGCGGACCGCAACGTCGAGGTCACCGACGAGGTGATCGACGGGCCGCACTCCGTCGTCTACGACCAGGCCGAGAACCGCCTGCACGGCCAGAAGGCCGTCATGGCGCTGACGATGGGCTAGAGGACCCGATGGGCGACCGGCTCGCCGTCGTGGCGATCGGCGGCAACTCGCTGATCAAGGACCGGATGCACCAGGAGGTGCGCGACCAGTACATCGCGGCCCACGAAACGTCCCAGCACGTGGCGGCCATGATCGCCGACGGCTGGGACGTCGTGATCGGCCACGGCAACGGTCCGCAGGTGGGCTTCATCCTGCGCCGTTCGGAGCTCGCCGCCCACGAGCTCCACGAGGTGCCGCTCGACGCCTGCGGCGCCGACTCCCAGGGCGCGATCGGCTACGCCCTGGCGCAGAACCTGCAGAACGTGCTGCGGCGCCGGGGCATGGACAGGCCCGTGGCGGCGATCGTCACCCAGATGGAGGTGGCGGCGGACGATCCCGCCTTCACGAACCCGACCAAGCCGATCGGGTCGTTCATGGACGAGGGCGAGGCGCGCCGGCGCCGGCAACAGGACGGTTGGGACGTCGTCGAGGACGCCAACCGGGGTTGGCGGCGCGTCGTCGCCTCACCGCGCCCGCGGCGCATCGTCGAGCTCGACGCGATCAGGTCGCTGCTCGCGGCCGGGGTCATCGTGATCGGGGTCGGCGGCGGGGGGATCCCCGTCGTCGCCCGGGCCGACGGCGACCTCCAGGGCGTCGAGGCCGTGATCGACAAGGACCTGGGCTGCTCGCTGCTGGCGCGCAACCTCGGGGCCGAGCTGTTCCTCATCTCCACGTCGGTCGAGAAGGTGGCGCTCAACTTCGGCACGCCGGCCCAGCGTTGGGTCGACCATCTCAGTCTCGCCGAGGCGCGGCGGTATCTCGCCGAGGGCGTGCACTTCGCCGCGGGGAGCATGGCGCCGAAGATCGGGGCGGTCATCGAATACCTCGAGAACGGCGGGACCCACGCCATCATCACGGATCCGCCGAACCTCGCGGAGGCGGTCGCCGGCCGGACGGGGACGCATTTCTCGATCGACTGAGCCCGCACATCCGGGCGAGGTGGTCGATCCCCGTTAGGAATCGAGGAATCGGAGCACGGCGAGCACGCGCCGGTGGTCTGACTGTGAAACGGGCAGGCCGAGCTTGGAAAAGATGTTGGCGACGTGCTTCTCGACCGCGCCCTCCGAGACAACGAGGGCGGTCGCGATGGCGGCGTTCGAGCGCCCCTCGGCCATCAAAGAGAGCACCTCGCGCTCGCGAGCGCTGAGGCTCGCGAGGGGGTCGGCGCGCCGCGAATGGCCGACCAGCTGCGTGACCACTTCGGGGTCGAGGGCGGTCCCGCCCGAGGCCACCCGCACCAGCGCCTCGACGAAGTCGGCTACGTCGGCCACCCGGTCCTTCAGGAGGTACCCGATGCCGGCCGCGTCCTCACCGAGGAGCTCTGCGGCGTACCGGGTCTCGATGTACTGGGAGAAAAGGAGGATGCCGAGCTTCGGGTGCTCGTGTCGGAGCTCGAGCGCGGCGCGCAGGCCCTCGTCGGTGAAGGTGGGCGGCATGCGGATGTCGACGACGACCACGTCCGGCAGCGCGCGCTCGACCGACCGGCGGAGCGCTTCGCCGTCGCCCACCGCCTCGGTGATCTCGAAGCCCCGGTCGGCCAGCAGCTCGACGAGCCCGTCGCGCAGGACCGCGGAGTCCTCTGCGATCGCCACCCGGATGGAGTCGGTCATCGCTAGGCGTGGATCGGTAGGTCGACCGTCACGACGGTGGGGCCGCCGGCCGGGCTGTCGATGCTGAGCTGACCGTCGACCGCGCGCACGCGCTCGGTGAGCCCGTTCAGCCCGCTCGACGCCGACCCGACGGTGGACACGACCGCGCCACCGCGTCCGTCGTCGCGCACCACGAGGCGCAACCACTGCCCGTGCTGCACGCACCGGACCGACGCCCGGGAGGCCTGCGCGTGCTGGGCGACGTTCGCGAGCAGCTCCGCCACGCAGAAGTACGCGATCGTCTCGATGGCCGGTGTCGGCCGGTTGCGGACGTCGACGTCCAGCTCGGTCGGCAGCGCGGCGCGGGCGGCGAGCGTGGTCAGCGCGCCCTCGAGGCCCGTGTCGAGGACCGGGGGGTGTATCCCGCGGGCGAGGTCGCGCAGCTCCGTGATCGCCTCCTTGGCCCCCTTGTGGGCGTCGTCGACCAGCCGGCGCACCTCGTCGAGATCGGGTTCGCGGCCGACGGCCAGCTTCTCCTTCACCTGACCGAGACGCATCGCCACCGCAACCAGCTGCGCCTGGGTGCCGTCGTGGAGGTCGCGTTCGATCCGGCGCAGTGTCGCCGCCGACGAGTCGACCGTCTGCGCCCGGCTCTGCTCGAGTGAGCGGAGCCGGACGGTGACCGGGTCCGGCGCCAGAAGCCACCGCATCAGCGAGCGGTCGACGTAGACGACCAGTCGCATCGTCCACGGGGCCACGAAGAAGAGCACGACGCCGGTGATGAAGATGAACAGTCCGTGGAAGATGCCGGAGTCGCCCACCGACAGGAAGCCGGGAGCGAAGGCGTTCCGGAAGAGCCCGAACTCGGTGGGCCGGGAACTCCCGGCGCCCCAGATGGGGTAGGTGAGACAGAAGAAGGCGTCGAGCCACACGCTCAGGGCGAACCAGACCCCGAAGGCCATGAGCGGGAGCTTCGCCATCGAGTAGCCGATCGCCCGCCAACCGGCCCGGTCGCGCAGTGCCGACTGCAGCCATCCGAAGAACCCGGGCTTCGCGGTGAACGGCTCCGGCTCCTCGATCTGGGCGATGGCGAGCTTGCGGGCCAACGCCCGGTGGTATCGGCCGAACCCCCTCGCGCCGCGCACGGAGGCGGCCATGACGATGACGCCGACGAACGTGACGAAGAGGCCGGCGCCGGCGACCAGCGTTGCCACGATGAAGGCGGCGGCCACCGCGGTGAGCAGACCGCTGGCGGCAAAGAAGCCGAGCTCGCGCCAGGGCTGCGGGCGGAACGGCTCGTGCGCGACCGTGCGGGCGAGGCGGCGGCCTTTGGCGAGCCAGGCCTCGGGGACGACGATCACCCTCTCCTTGCCACCGAGGCGGAGCTGCACGCGGAGGCCCTGATCGCTCTCGTCAGTTGTCGTCATGCGGCACCTGGAGTCCGACCATCGACGAGGTGGCACTGGTCGCGGACGGCCGCGGTCTGGTTGCCATTCTCCGTCAGCCCACGTGTGGTGGTCATCTCGTTCGCCCTCCTCCGGGACGGCGGCCGCGATGACCGCCGCCGACCCGCGCTGACACCTTAAGGACTCGAGATGCGCGGTGGAATCCGGCCAGTCGGTGTCTCGGGTGGGGGGTTAGCCCCACTTCGTTGCGGTGGAAAATCACGGGATTCGGCGTGTCCGTGTCTCGGCGCGGCGCGAGTTCCACCGCCCCGGGACACACCAGGCGTCAGGCGGATCCGGCGACGGAGGGGGAAGTTGCGTCGATGATCGCAGGTCTCGTTCCCAGCCGGCTACGACGGTCACGTTGCAGCCGGCTGCTACGACGAGGCACGAACCGGCCGAGCGTTCAGCTCCGCGCCGCGAGATGGACCGCGTCGATGATCTTCTGGTACCCGGTGCACCGGCACAGGTTTCCCGAGAGCGCCTCGCGGATCTCGGCGTCGTCGGGATCCGGCACGTGTCTAAGCAGGTCATGGGTGGCCATGACGAAGCCAGGGGTGCAGAATCCGCACTGGACGGCGCCGGCCTCGACAAAGGCCTGCTGGACGGGGTCGAGGACGCCATCGGCGGACAATCCCTCGACCGTCGTGACAACGCCCCCTTCCGCCTGACCGGCGGCGACGAGGCAGGAGCAGACCAGCACGCCGTCGAGGTAGACCGCGCACGATCCGCACTCACCCTGCTCGCAGGCATTCTTCGTGCCGAACAGACCGAGGTGCTCCCGCAACAGGTGGAGGAGGCTCCCGTGCTCCTCGACGCCGTCGACCACACGGTCGACCCCGTTGACGGCCAACGAGACTCTCACGGCCTGCCTCCCCGGAACTCGTCCCAGCACCAGATGAGCGATCGCCGCGCGACCACTCTGAGGGCGTGCCTGCGGTATTCCGCGGAGCCCCGCACGTCGTCGATCGGTCGGGCGGAATCGGCGACGAGCCGGGCGAACTCGTCGACGGCGGCGTCGCCGAGCGGGGGACGCGATTCCCAGGCGTTCGTCTCCCCGAGGTGCCCGGCGAGGAACTCCTCGGCGGCGCGGGCCCGCAGCGGCACCGGCCCGGCGGAGCCGATGCCAGTGCCGACGCGCCCATCTGCGGGGTGCAGCGCCAGCGCGAAGGAGCAGATCGCGATCACCATGGCATTCCGCGATCCGACCTTGGAAAACGACTGGGGACCCGTCGCCGCCGGAACCCACACTGCGGCGATGAGCTCGTCGGGGCCGAGGACGCTGCGCTTCGGACCGACGAAGTACTCGGCGATCGGCACGGTCCTGCTCGCGCGCACCGAGGCGATCTCGACCTCGGCGCCGCTGGCGAGGAGCGGCGGGTGGCAGTCCCCGGCGGGGGACGCCGAGCCGAGGTTGCCGCCGATGGTGCCGCGGTTGCGGATCGGCGGCGATCCCACGGTGCGGGCGGCGGCGGCGAGGCCCGGCAGTTCGCCGGACAAGCCGCGCATGATCCCGCGATAGGTGACGCCGGA
>CAWGNK010000005.1:0-424984 GCA_963823945.1 uncultured Acidimicrobiaceae bacterium | reverse complement strand
GTAGCCGCCCGACGGGTGGGCCTGCAGCCAGGCCGCGACGTTCACCGGGTCGGAGGTGCAGTACGTCCTGCCGTCGGCGTCGAAGGCCGAGACGGAGGTCTCGACGTCGGGGTTGGTCGTCTGCACCTCGTCGCGGTCGGCGTTGTAGAACGTCGTCGTGACGTTGTTGGCCTGGCTCGCGTTCGGCGTCGTCGAGTAGAGCGCCGTCGGGCTCGGCGGTGTCGTGATCCACCCCGTCTGCCAGGGCGGGCGCTGGAAGGCCGTCGACCCTTGGGCGTAGGCGTTGGCCGACACCGAGCAGAAGACGTTTCCGTTCGGGTCGTAGTAGTCCTTCGTCGTCGCCGGGCTCGCCGAGCCGGGGTCGACGGTGGTCAGGACGACGCGGTCGTCGGCGTCGTAGCTGTAGGAGGTGACGAGGTTGTGATCCGCATGCCGGGGAAGTCGACGAAGAGCTTCTCGCCGGCGCGGTGCACCTGGCGCATGACGAGGTCGACCCGGCCCTTGAAGACCCGGTAGTGGTGGACGAACTGGGTGTAGCCATAGCCGTCGGGGTGGAGCTCGCGGTATTCGAGCCACAACAGCTCAAGGGTCACCCCTCTCCGCCGCAGCTCTCTGTGCACGTAGGCGAAGTCCGGCATCGGCCGGGTGACGTTCGAGGGCACGGGCGGGGGAAACAGCAGCTGCTCGAGGTCGTGGTCCGAAAGCCCGTCCGGCAGCGGCCAGGACAACCCGGCCGCGACGGCGCGCCGGACGTGATCGCCGACGGTGGTGAACGGAAGGCCGAGGGAGAGCCCGACCTGGCGGAGGGAGAGCCTCTCGCCGAGGGCGAGGCGGATGACGTCGCGGATCTTGCGCATTGGGATGTGGGGTCTTGGCACGCTCTCTCCTCGGACACGGTGGTCCGAGAAGCGTTGCGAGCACGGCCTACCTCACGCCAGCAGCTGCGACAGCCCCCTCACGCGGGTGTACGAAAACGCCGAAACGGGTGTACGGATTCGACCGTTCCAGCTGTACGGAATGGTCCGAAATCCGCAGGTAGTGGAACTGGGCGTCACGATCGGGGTGCTGGCGTCCCTCCGTCACTTTGGCATTGGCCTGCAAGGAGTATCCGAGTCGGTGCAACAGCCGCAGCACCGTACGCGAAGACACCTCGAAGCCTTGGCGGCAAAGCTCGTCGGCCAGGTTCGTCGACGACTTCGATGTCCAGCGCAGCCGCGACATCGGGTTGCCCCGGGTCTCGGGATACACGAGCTCGTCGAGCGCGGCGAGAAGGCCGGGCTGACGGTCGGTCAAGGGTTTGTCACCACCACCCGGTGCGCGCAGACGGGCCGCCGGCTCGATGCCCGTGCTCACCTCGGACTCGGCCTTGATCACCGTGTTGCGGCTCATGCCAGAAGCCGTCGCCACCGCGGTCTTGCCGCCGCGGCCCAGCATCTCCGATGCTGCACCGGCCACGACGCGCCTTTGCACCTCGTTCATGTGCGGCAGCACCACTTCGAAGAATCGCGCGAGCGCCTTCTCAGCGACCTCCACACGGCCAGGATACTACGCGCGACCTAACTTGGCGTGGACCCTAAGCGCGGTCCCCCGCACGAACGTCGCGCCCCTGAGATCCGCCCCACGAAATCGGACCCGGTCAGCGCAGCAATCTGTCAGGTCGGCGCCGAACAACTGAGCGCCACTCAGGTCACTACCCCTTAACTCGAGACCCGCAAGACTTACTCCCCTTAACCTGCTGACGCAACTCGTTGCGATCGTTGCCTGGCAAGGCGAGTTTCTTGTCGACGTACGCTTCGAGGTCCTTGTCGCTGAGGTTCATCTTGGCCGTTCCCATGCAAATAGGCGATTGAAGATCTCAGCCTGCTCAATGGCGTCGTCCAGAGCGTTATGCGTGTGAGGTCGTTGTGTCGTCAGCGCCTCCGGAAGGTCGTCCCGTCCCGCCTCGCTGATCGTGACCCGTGCCTTCGCCTGGTAGATGGACTTCATGTCAAGCGCGCTGGAGAATCCGAACGGTGACTCCCCGACGAAGTGGACGAAGTACCAGTGCAGGAACATCCAGTCGAAGACCACCGGATATCCCACGAGGACAGGGTGAGCATGTCCTACCTCAGCCCGCACCCATTTCGCTGCCTCCTGCATCGCCCGCTTGGGATCGGAGCCCTCACGGCCGAGGACGTCTCGATCGAGCCCGGCTACGGCCAGAGCACGTTCATCGACCGCGTCGAAGGCCGGCTTCAACTCCCGGTAGAAGGTACTTGCGGACGGATCCCGCGGCTCGAACGAACGCCCATCGAACGTTGACGCAACAGAGAGCCCGAACGCCAGCATCGAGTACTGGCCCGGGATGGGGCCGTCTGCCTCGATGTCTGCCGAGATGTAAACGTCGGTCATGCGAGAACCCTCTGTCGAACGTGCGTTCGTATCATAGTTGCCTATCTCGGCCAGCTCCCCTACCTGGGCTACGTGGCCTTGCCTCCATGATAGCTGGAACTCCCGGCCCTGGTAGCATTTCTTGCGGGTTTCCGGTAATATCTCACGTATGAGCACCACATCAGACGATCGTCAAGCCTCCGTCCTCCTGAGCTTCCGGGGTGTGAACGTCCGATCTTTCCGGGACGAGATCCGCCTATCGATGCTGGCCACCGCGATGGCCGACAAGGAAGCGGTCCGATACGTCCCGTGGAGGGAGCGAGGGCAGTCCGTGGGGGTACTCCCGGTCGCCGGCGCGTTCGGTGCCAACGCCTCGGGCAAGACGAACCTCCTTCGAGCGATGGATGACATGCGGTCACATGTGCTGCACTCATTTCGCTCGGGGAGCCCTGTTGGCGGGGTGCCTCGACGCTCCTTCGCCCTGGACGGCTCATCGACAGGCCGCCCGTCGCAGTTCGAGATTGAGATTGTGCTCAATGGCGTTCGTCACCAGTATGGGTTTACCTTCGATGACCAGCGTTTTACGGAGGAATGGGCGTACCGGTTCCCACATGGGCGGGCGGCACTTCTCTTCCACCGTCGCGGTTTGGAGGTGGAGCTAGGCGCACTGGACAGGGCCAAGGGGAAGGCTGTAACTGAACTGCTGCGTCCGAACGCGCTGTTTCTGTCCACGGCAGCGTCTGCGAATCATCCCGCACTGTTGCCTCTGTACGGTTGGTTTAGCCGAAACCTAGTCTTGGCCGAGGCGAAGACCCGACCCTTCCGTCAGGCATTTACGACACAGATGCTCGAAGACAAGGAGAAAGGCGAGCGTGTGCTTGCGCTCCTTCGGGCCGCAGATCTCGGCGTTTCGGGGGCGAAAAAGCAAGAGCCCGATCCAGTGATGCAGGAACGTCTGCAACGGGCCGTTCGGATTCTCATGGGTCAAGAAGGCGAAGCAGAGAGCGCCGAGGAAGGTCCAACTTTCGATCAGCTAGGAGTTCGCTTGATCCATGAGGGCGTCGCTGGAAACGTTGACCTTGATGCCGACGATGAATCGCTTGGAACTTTGGTGTGGTTTGGATTGATTGGTCCGGTTGTGGATGCGCTCGCAAGCGGAACGGTCTTCTTGGCAGACGAGTTGGACGCGAGCCTACATCCGTCACTCGTGCGACAGCTCGTTCGTCTTTTCCAAGATCCCGTCACTAATCCGCGTCGAGCACAGATGGTCTTTAATTCTCATGACGCAACTCTTCTTGGAGACTTCGGAAATCGGGAGCTTGGGCGGGATCAGATCTGGTTCACAGAGAAACTGCGCGACGGGAGCACGCGGATCTATCCACTGACGGATCTCGATCCTCGAAAGGACGAGGCTGTTGGGCGTCGTTACCTTTCAGGTCGATATGGTGCGACACCTATTCTTTCCGACCAGGAATTCTCAGCCGCAGCTGAATTGATTACTGCTGGTAATTCGGAATGAGTCCGCCCTCACTGGGCGGGCGGCCGGTACGACGCGCGTCGCAACGGGCAAGTCGCCGCCAGATCCTTGTGTTTGTAGAAGGAAGGCGGACGGAAGAGCGTTACCTCGTGGATTGGGCACGCCGATATCGAGACGATGTGATCGTGTTGATCGATCCTTTTCGAGGTGTTCCGACATCGCTCATAGAGCGCGCTGTTGATCGTCAGCGCCAGGAAAAACGCGACGAGAGGCGCAGTCGGGGTCGGAATTACGACGAAATTTGGTGCGTGTTCGATGTCGACGAGCATCCGGGTCTGGATCGAGTGTACGACCTCGCTCGTCGACATAAGATACATCTCGCCGTTTCCAACCCCTGCTTGGAGTTGTGGTTCATCTTGCACTTTGAAGACCAATCGGCGTGGATCCACAGGGATCGCGCGCAAGAGCGCTCAGAAGAACTACTCGGTTGCACAAAGGTGTTGAGCGATGAAGGGGTCGCAGCATTGTTCGACAGGTATGACCGTGCGGCCGAACGTGCCCGACAGCTGGAAAGGTGGCACACCGAAGCCGGGTCTGCCCCCGAGGAGAACCCGAGCAGCGGTCTCTGGCGTCTCATCGATTCGATCCGAGGTTCAGACGAGCCCTGATGGCACGTCTGAATCGCGCTGGATCTGGTGGAGGCTCTACGAAACCCATCGCGGTTCAGACGGTCAAAGCGCCGCGGCGTGAACACAACCGGAGCGGAATTTGCTCGGCATCCTTGGCTGCTTCTATTCAGCGTCCTCCTTGGCGTCGCTGAGACGCCCATCTCTAGGAATCTTCCTCTCGTAGCCGTCCGTAGATCTTGCGCACGTAGAACTCTGCCAGCACGTCTCGAAAGTCGGCGTCATCGAGAATCTGTTTGAAGATGGCCTCGTTGGAGTCCATGCGGGTCACGATGGTTGCCATGAACTTCGGGTCGAACACCAGCCGGAAGTTGTCGATGGTGTTGTTTCGGGCCTGAGCCGCAAGCTCCTGGTCGCTCGCCCAACCGTCCTCGAACTGGTCGAACAGCAATTGGTCCGTCTCTGAGAGGTTCAGCCCGAATCGTTCATTCAGGATCTCGATGATCTTTGAGAGACGCTCCAACGGCGCCTCGAAGCGTTTGCCCCTTCCCTCACCGAAGATGGTTGTCACTTCGCCAATTTCCGACTCGGGTGAGAGTTTCCCGCTGAAGGTGGCTTCGATCTGGAGCGCGGTGAGTTCCACCTCCGAGCCGAGGTCGATTCCACCGTCGTCAGCTGGAGCGCGGATCACCGATGCGAGAGCGCGGCAGTACCGGTAGTCACGCTCCAACTTCGTATCGGCGAAGGAAACGACCTGGCTGAGGAATGAGTAGGTGCGGACGAACTTGTCCAGGGCCTCCTTGAACTCCGCCTGGTCGTCGGTCCCGAGCGCGCCGAAGCGCTCGACGGCTGGGGAGAGTGTGCCGTAGAAAAGCCCGTGGTCCTTCGGCCCGCTCATCGTGACGAGCACGGCGACCGCAGCCTCCACTTCTTCTGCTCTGAGCACGTCCCAGTCGTCCAAACGTCGCCGTGTGTCGTAGAGCAGGTTCGGGTCGGTTGGGGGTGCCACCGTCTCGCCGTAGTACGGCTCGAACGCACTTACGATGTCCTCTGCCTCGTTGCGGAAATCGAGCACAAAGGTGTCGGATTTCGCGGGATGGACCCGGTTGAGCCGTGACAGCGTTTGCACGGCGTTCAGCCCCGTGAGCACCTTGTCCACGTACATCGTGTGCAACAGCGGCTGGTCGAAGCCGGTCTGGAACTTCTCCGCGACGATCAGGACCTGGTAGCTCTCGCCGAAGCGCTCGGCGGTTTCGGATTCTGGGTAGCCGTTCAGCCCACGCTCGGTGAAGCTCAGCCCGCTCGCGTAAACCGTCCCCGAGAACGCGACCAGGGCATGCAGGTCCGTGTACTTCTTCTCCTCGATGTACTTCGTGATCGCCTGCCAGTAGCGAACAGCGTGCAATCGAGATGACGTAACCACCATCGCCTTTGCCATTCCGCCAATCTTCTGGGCGGTATGAGCGCGGAAGTGCTCGACGATGATTTCGGCCTTCTGAGCAAGGTTGTAAGGGTGCAGGTCCACGAAGCGGGCAATCGCCCGGTTCGCCTTGTCCGTCGGGTACTCGGGGTCTTCGATGACGGTCTTCTCGATCCGCCAGTAGGTCTTGTAGGTCGTGTAGTTGGCGAGCACGTCCAAGATGAAGCCTTCTTCGATCGCCTGGCGCATCGAGTACAGGTGGAACGGCTCGTACTTGCCGGTGGTCTGGTTGTAGGTGCCGAACAGTTCCAGAGTGCGGGCCTTCGGAGTGGCGGTGAACGCGAAGAAGGAGAGGTTCTTTTGCCGACCGCGGGCTGTGACTGCCTTCGCCAGGGCTTCTTCCACAGGGTCCTCGGCCGACGCGATGAACCCGGCATCCTCCGCCTCGGCCACCGTCAGTTCCTGTTCCTCGGTTCCCCCGAGCACCAAGCGAAGCTCCTTTGCCGCCTCTCCGGTCTGGGACGAGTGCGCCTCGTCCACGATGACGGCGTACTTGCGGGCGGGGAGCTCCTCCACCTTTTGGAGCACGAAGGGGAACTTCTGCAAGGTCGTGATGATGATGCGCGCCTGTTCGCCAGCGAGCGCCTCGGCAAGCTGGCCGGAGTCCTTGTCGATCTTCTCGACGACACCACGGGCGTGCTCGAACTGGTAGATGGTCTCCTGGAGTTGGCGGTCAAGCACCAACCTGTCGGTGATCACGATCACCTTGTCAAAGACTTTCTCGTCGCTCGCGTTGTGCAGCGTTGCGAGCCGATGGGCCGTCCACGCGATGGTGTTCGACTTGCCAGACCCCGCTGAGTGCTCGATCAGGTACTGCTCACCAGCACCGTGATCGCGGGCATGCGCTTCGAGCGCCAGGACTGCGTCCCACTGGTGATACCGGGGGAAGATGACCACCTCGCCAGCGCGCTTCTGGGCGGCAGTTCCCTTCTCGGGTCGTTGGACGTGCATGAACCGGGCGAGCAGGTCCAGCCAGTTGTCCCGCTGCCAGACGTGTTCCCACAGGTACGAGGTGCGGTGCCCGGTCGGGTTCGGAGGGTTCCCCTTGTGCCGATCGTGCCCGAGGTTGAACGGCAGGAACCTTGTTGCCTCACCCGCGAGACGGGTCGTCATGGAAACCTGCTCGGGATCGACGGCGAAATGTACGAGCGCGCGACGACCGAGGGTGACGTTCTTCGGGTCCCGGTCCCGACGGTACTGGGTGATGGCGTGCTCGACGCTCTGGCCGGTGATGGGGTTCTTCAACTCCGCTGTAGCGACCGGAATTCCGTTGACGAACAGACCCAGATCGAGGGTCTTACCAGAGCCGGGGTCGTAGGGGAGCTGGCGGGTAACCGTCAGCCGGTTGGCCCGATACCGTTCAACAAGTTCCGGCGTGAGGCCATGGGCAGGCTTGAAGAACGCGAGCCGTATTTCCACGCCGAGGTCCACGACTCCATGGCGGAGCACTTCGAGGGTGCCCCGTTCGTCGAGGTCCTTGGCCAGACGCCGTACGAAGCCGCGTTGGGCAGCATCGGGGTCGTTGCCGTAGCGGGTAAACAACTGGTTCCAGACCGGTGCCTGAGTAGCAGCAATGAAAGCGAACAACTCAGCCGTGTCGAGACCGAGCGCGGGGTCGAAGTCGGGTACCCCGGAAACGTTGGTCCCGTGCTTACAGCTGAGATATCCACCCGAAGTGGTGAGGTACTCAGTGATGGCGTCTTCGAAGAGTCGCTCGTCCGGCTTCACGCTGCGAGTCCTGGGATGTCGAGCTGACCAGCGACAGCTGCGGTAACCAGGGCCTGACGGTGTTCGGTGAGGAGGCCGATCTGGCGCGAGAGCTTGTCTGCGAGCCGTCTGGCTTCCTCGGTTACTGAGTTCAGCTCATCGGTGGCTCGCTGCTGTTCATCAAGCGGTGGCACCGGCACCGGCAGTTCCTTCATGGCCCCGATGTTGAAATGACTCTGGATGGTCCCGACCGAGTATTCGCCTATGTGCTTCTGGGTCCAATCCGAGTTCAGGACGTATTCCAAGAACTTGGGCACAAGGGCGGAAGCCGGACGAACGATGACAAGGTCGATGCAGTTGCACCCGTCGAGCGTCCTGGGTACGACGACGGCAGCGCCCGCCTGTCCGGTCCTGACGATGACGAGGTCGCCAGCGCGCAGCATCGACTTCTGATGCACCAGATGGCCTTCATGACTGATGTACACGACGTCGGTGAGGTCGATCTTGCCTGGCTGAACGTTGAGACCGCGAAGTGCGATGACGCCTTCATCCGCATACCAGGCGGAGGGGGTGATGACGATGCCGACCTCAACTCGGCGGGTCGCGTACTTCACGGGCATCGCACCGTACTGATCGACCAACCGTCGCACAGCTTGCTCAACGATCGCGATCTGCCGCTCCTCCAGCAGCTCCACCATCCGCCGCTTCTTCTCGATGAGCGCGTCGATGCGGGCGGTCTCAGCGTCGAGGTAATCAGCGATGGCGCGCTGTTGGTGTGCGTCAGTGACCGGCACGATCAGGTCGCGAAGGCAGTCATCCGGTACCCGCTTTTGGCCAGCGACTCCGATCATGGATGCTTCACCCTCGTCAAGAAACGGCTTCGACGATAGGAGGTAGCGGACATAGGAGCGGTCCGCAGACGGCCCTACCCTCACTATGTGGAGTTCTGTAGTTCCCGCGCCGATTCCGTCACTGAGTCCGGTGGCAATGACGGTTCGGTCAGCCTGAAACGTCGGCGTGATCTTCGGAACGAGGATATCTCCTTCTTGAAACCTGGTATAGCCGACGGAAACTTGATCCTTCGGACGAAGACGATCTACATCGAGTTTGTTGCCCGGCCAAACCGCTTCGAGTGGAAGAAAAGTGACTTCGGCATCATCCGGGAGACGGTCGAACTCTGGCGTAGCCGGGTTCACCCTGGCGAGATATCGGAGGCGGATTCTCATTCAGTGACCTCGCGCAGCAGTCCCTGAATCTCGGCTTCCAGCGCCTTGATCTCGGCGTCGATTTTCGCGAGCGGCCTCGGCGGGACGTACTTGTAGAAGTGCCGAGTGAGCGGAACCTCGTAGCCGATCTTCGTCTTGTCATGATCCACCCAGGCGTCAGGCACGTACGGCAGGACCTCTGACTCCATGTACTCGTCAACGGCGGATCGGTAGGTGAGCGAGGCTAGACGCTCGGTCGGATCGAAATTCCAGACGACCGGCCCTTTGGGCAGGGGGACGTTCTCGTTGTCCCGGAGGTCAGGGTCTGGTTCCGGCTCACCCTTCCGGTTCGTGATGATGGGAGCGTCCTCATCACGGACCGCGAGCACGTCCCAAAGGGCCTTCCCGACCGCCTTCGGCACCGGCCCGAGTTTCCTGGCAAGAGCGAGCTTGTCCGTAAAATCGACGCCTGCCAGCGCGTGGAGCTTCATGGCAAAACTGGCCTGTTGAGGCTCGCTTAGATTGCCCCACGCCTTGTTCTGGGATACCAGGTCCGACGCGTCGTCAGGGACTCCCCAGTGCAGTCTGAGGGGGCGCTCAACGGTGATGCGCTGGTAACCGAACGCTTCGTTCGGGAAGACCTTGACACGCTCGTTCTCGGTGAACTCCCCGTAGAGGCGGGTGATGTCTTCGATCTGCTCCGGGCTGATCTCCTTACGCTTGTCGCCGAGGGACTTTCTCATCTTCACCCAGGACTCCCTGGCATCGATGAGCTGCACCGTGCCCTGGCGCTCCGGTGACTTGCGGTTCGTCACGATCCAGAAGTAGGTCGAGATGCCAGTGTTGTAGAAAAGCTGATCGGGAAGTGCGACGAGCGCTTCGAGCCAGTCGTTCTCGATGATCCAGCGGCGAATCTCAGACTCTCCCGAGCCTGCTGCCCCGGTGAACAGCGGCGAGCCGTTGAAGACGATGGCAATGCGAGACCCACCATCCTCGGGGGGTTTCATCTTCGAGATCATGTGCTGCAAGAACAAGAAGGACCCGTCGTTGATCCTCGGCAGGCCCGCGCCAAAGCGCCCGTTGAACCCGAGCTTGTCGTGCTCGGTCCTGATCGAGTCTTCGACCTTCTTCCACTCAACGCCGAAGGGGGGATTGGAGATGCAGTAGTCAAAGTGCTGTCCGGTATGCCCGTCCTCGCTAAAGGAGTTTCCCGGCGCGATGTGCGAGGCATCCTGACCCTTCAGCATCATGTCGGAGCGGCAGATGGCGTAGGTCTCGTCGTTCAACTCCTGCCCGAAGACCTGAAGGCTGGCCTCGGGGTTGAGTGAGCGCAAGTGGTCCTCGGCAACGCTAAGCATGCCGCCTGTGCCACATGCTGGGTCGTACAGGGTTCGGATCGCTCCGGCGTCGCGAAGGGCCTTCTCGTCCTCGATGAACAACAGGTTCACCATGAGCCGGATTACCTCGCGGGGAGTGAAGTGTTCCCCGGCTGTCTCGTTCGACAGCTCCGAGAAGCGGCGGATCAGTTCCTCGTAGAGGTAGCCCATCTCTAAGTTCGAGACGGCGGCGGGGTGTAGGTCGATGTCGGCGAAACGCGACAGAACCAGGAACAAAAGCTTGGCCCGGTCAAGGCGCGTGATCTGGCCATCGAAGTCGAACTTGTCGATCACGTCCCGTGCAGCGGAGGAAAAGCCCAAGATGTAAGAGCGCAGGTTGTCGGCTAGATGGTTTGGGTCATCGAGTAACCGTCGGAAGTCCAACGGGGACACGTTGTAGAACTGCTGCCGGGCCTCTGCCTGGAGCACCGGTTCGAGGTTGTCGATCTTCTCCGCGAGCAGCTGGTGGCGCCGTAGGACGTTGACCTTGGTCGGTTCAAGCACGCAGTCCAACCGGCGGATCACGGTAAGCGGCAGGATGACCTTGCCGTAGTCGGACTGCTTATAGTCGCCGCGGAGCAGGTCCGCTACCTGCCAGATGAACGCGGCGTGATTTCTGATTGTCTCGTTGCTCAACCTGGCGTCCTTCCGAAAGGCGCGATACCGCCGCGATTTTGCCAGATGCCGGTCCAGCTGCGTGCTGTCCACGCGTGGCGACAACGCGGAGCCGCGTGGGACGCATTCCACGGGAGGTTGTCCCGTTCGTCGTGGAATTTGAGGTGGCGGTCCCCCGCCTGACGCCTGCCTTCTGGTAGGTGTTCGGGCGACCACCAAGTCACTCGGACAGCAAGGGGACCACCACCATGGAGAAGAACTACCAGACAAAGACAGCCGCCGCGATGATCGTGCCCGATTCGGTCGCGATCACGATGACAGATCTCGCCGAAGAGCTGCGTGAGGGTCTCCTCGCGCTCGCTGTCGGCACGGGCCTGCAGGTGATGGACGTCCTCTTGGAAGAGAGCGTCACCGCCCTCGCGGGCCCGAAGGGCCGTCACGACCCGGACCGCATCGCGGTGCGCCATGGACACGATGAGGGCTCGGTGACCTTGGGCGGCAGACGCGTCCCGGTGCGGCGCCCGAGGGTGCGTTCGGCAGATGGAGCCCGTGAACTTGCCGTACCCGCCTATGAGCACTTCTCCTCGACCGAGATTCTGAGCCGCCTTGCCATGGAGAAGATGCTCGCCAAGCTCTCCACGCGCCGCTACAAGTCCGGGCTCGAGCCCGTCGGCGAACGCGTCGAGGCGAACGCCAGCTCGACCTCGCGCTCCGCGGTCTCGCGCCGCTTCGTCGAGGCCACCGAGCACGCTCTTGGCGAACTGCTGGCCGGTGACCTCTCGGAGCTCGACCTCGTGGCGCTCATGGTCGACGGCGTGCACTTCGGCGATCACGTCTGTGTCGTCGCGATGGGGATCGACATAACCGGCAGGAAGCGCCCGCTCTCGATCACAGAGGGCGACACCGAGAACGCGACTGTCGTCAAGGACCTCCTCGTCGGGCTTCGCGATCGCGGACTCGAGGTGACAAGACCGGTCCTTGTCGTCATCGACGGCGCCAAGGCCCTTGCAGGCGCCGTGAAAGCGGTCTTCGACCACCCGGTGATCCATCGTTGCCAACTGCACAAGATCCGAAATGTCGAGTCGAAACTGCCAAAGGCCCTCGCCAAGACCGTGACGAAGAAGATGCGTGCGATCTACCACTACGACGACGCCCTTCGTGCCGAGGCGGAGCTGGAAGAGCTCGCCCGCCAGCTGCAAAGAAGCCACCCCGGCGCGGCGGGGAGCCTTCGCGAGGGCCTCGCCGAGACGCTCACCGTGATGGCGCTCAAGGTCCCTCCGACACTCGGCCGCACGCTTCGCTCGACGAATGCCATCGAGTCCATGATCGAGATCTGCCGTGACCACTCAGCGAACGTGAAACGGTGGCGCGACGGGCAGATGGCGCTGCGCTGGTGTGCAGCCGGCATGGTCGAAGCCGGAAAGCAGTTCCGCAAGGTGAACGGCTTCCTCCATCTACCGGCACTGCGCGCAGCACTCGATGACTACGTCGAGCACGGCGTCACGCCGATCGACTACAACAAGGAGGACGCCGCCTGAACATCACTGGGCCGCCACCGAAGTTCCACGGAACTCGGGACATCCTCTTCCACGGAGCCCGATGCCTCTGGCGACGCCGTTGAGCGGCTACCCCAGGCCGCGCTTGGAACCGTCCCGTCGGAACAGGCCCCGAGCGGCTTCGCGAAGAGTTTTCACTAACTCAGCACGCGGGCACTGCCCGCGTGCTGAGCGCGAGTGGCGCGCGCACTGCCCATGAAACGGTCACCCTGAGGGCACGCACGGGCATCACCGAACATGTTGCGCGTAGCCTTCTGCCGTGACTGTGTTGGTTGTCAAGTCCGGCACGAGTACGGCGATTCGCCCGTCTCGGTAGGCGCTTCGTAGCCTCCATGCAGCGACCCGTCTTCATGCAGACCTGCCCGCTCTGTGGGTCGCGATGGAATACTTACTGGCATCACTGCTCGCTGAGGATTCAGATCCGACCGGTGGGCAAGAAACAATGGACCCAATACTTCTCTCGGCGTGGCCATCGAATCTTCCGTCACTACACCATCTACTACACATCGCGGTCAGACTCCGGCCTTGCAGGTATTGGGGATGCGCTGCTGGCGACCGGAAACTGGGCGCGTGGCGGGCTGGTGGTGGATGGCACTGCGCGAAATCATCGGGGGTCTGGCCGAGGGCATCCTGGGCTGGATCACCCAGCTCGTGTCGTTCATCCTGTTTCTCGCGAGAAACGACCGCAAGTGTCTCCACGACCTCATTGCTGGCACTGTCGTGCTCCACGACCCGAACAAGGTCATTCAGTACCGGTCGATGTAGGCGAGCTCCACGGCGACCGCGTTTCGATGCCGGTCGCGTGCGGCGAAGACGCGACCAGACGTGTGACGAGTTTCGCTATTCCCTCCTAGCTACCGCTCGTCAGATCGGCTGGCTTCTTGTCCTTGGCGGCCAGCACCTGGCCCATGACGATGGCTGCTGCTCGGTTCCGCTCCTCGATGGCGTGGGAGTACACCCGAAGAGTGAGCGAGGGATCGGAGTGGCCAAGAAAGTCGGCGACGGTACGGACGTCCACGCCAGCCCCGATGAGCTGCGTGGCGGTGAAATGACGCAGGTCGTGAAGACGCACGTGTGGTGCGCCAACCTCATCCCGGACACGGATGAAAAACGACGTCACGTTGTCGGGCCGGAACGGGGTCCTGGCTTCGACAAAGGGGGAAAAGACGAAGGCGTCGGGCTCAAGCTCGCCTCCAGCCTCGGTGATCCAGGTATCGACGTGTGCTCGATGAGCGGTTAGGAGGGCGACGCCGACCGGGTCAAGAGCGACCTTCCGGGAGCGATCCGTCTTGGTGGACTTCTCGGCAAGCCCACCCTCAACGACGACGACAGAGCGAGCGACTTCGATGACACCACGGGTGAGATCGACGTCGGTCCAACGGAGCGCACATAGCTCGCCACGGCGCATGCCGGTGAGCGCAGCGAGCATGAGGAACGGAGCAAGCCGTGGGTCTCGACGCTCTGCCTCCTCGATGACGTCTCGGACGACATCGACAGATGGCGCTTGCACTCGACGATGGGCAACCCGAGGGGGCTTTGCTTGTTCGGCGACGTTCGTGCGGACCCATCCCCAGCGCACGGCTTGGTGGAGGGCTGCGGAGATGATGGCGTGGTGATTCCGGATCGTCTTGGGGGACTTGCCAGCGTCCTTCATAGCGCCGTACAGGTCGTCCAGGTGACGGGCGGTGAGCTGGCTGAGCTTCAGCTTGCCGAGCCGAGGACGGATGGTCCGCGTGATCTGCGCCTTGTAGTTACGGATCGTCGTCGGGGAGAGGTCGAGCCGCTCGCACTCTTCGAGCCAGCGGTCGAGGAGCTGACCAACGGTCGCTCCGACGCCGTCAGCCCGGCCGGGGGCTTGCTGGTCGACGAGGTCACGGAGTGCAGCGTCCGCTGCACGTGAGCCACCGTGGAAAGTCTTGGAGAGCTGGCGCAGCTTGCCGGTGACGGGGTCGTTGCCAAGCGACACCCGTAGCTCCCACACCCCTGGACGAATCTGGCGCTTCGATCCACGCACGCATCCCATGGTAGCGGCGTGGTGCGACCGTTCATGGGATGACTCATGGGATGGATTGATGGGCAGCAGAAGGGCCGGTGCTCTCGCACCGGCCCTGACCTGCTCTTTTCTTGGTGGCGGGGGCAGGATTTGAACCTGCGACCTTCGGGTTATGAGCCCGACGAGCTACCAGACTGCTCCACCCCGCGGCGCAATTAGATTGATTTTACCACCGACCACCTTGATCCCTGGGTGGATCCAGCGGTGCCGCCGTGAGGAAGCCGACAGACAAACAGCGAGGAGGAGGGAGATGCGTTCGAGCCTCTTGCGGAGGGGCGGCGTCGCCCTCCAAGCCGTAAACCTCGGCGTGATGGGGTTGCTCGTTGGCGGCTCCTTAGGCGTGGAAATGTCCGGATCCGTGTCCGCGGCGTCACCCCGAGACAATCCGGCGGCGATCGCCGCCGCCGCCCCAGGACCGAGGTTCCCCGGCACGAGTTGCCCTTCGTTCCCGGTGAACAATGTCCTCAACACTCCGATCACGGGTCTTCCTGTGAACCGGAACAGTGCGAAATGGCTTGCCTCCATGGATTCGGCCACCACCTACCTGCACCCCGACTACGGGCCGTCCGGCAACGAGAACAATCCGTACGGCATCCCCTTTCAGGTGGTGAACCCGCGTCAGCAACTGGTTCACGTCGGTTTCGAATATGCGGACCAGAGCAACGCGGGCCGCTACCCGTTCTCTTCGTCGACCCCGATCGAAGGCGGGAGGAAGGCCTCCGGAGACCGCCATGCCCTGATGGTGAACCCGTCGACCTGCCGGCTGTACGAGCTGTGGGACGCGTACTACGGGCCGGACGGCCGATCGACTGCGGGTTCGGGTGCCATCTGGAGCCTTCGGTCCAATGCCTTGCGTCCGGCTGGCTGGACCTCGGCGGATGCGGCAGGTCTTCCCATCGCTCCCCTGCTGGTGCAGTACGCGGAGGTGAGATCCGGGACGCTCGACCACGCGATCCGCTTCACAGCCGATTGCACGCAACGGTCATACCTGTGGCCCGCACGCCACGAGGCGGGGCAGGCGAACGGTGACTGCCCCCCGATGGGCGCGCGCTTCAGGCTGGACGCGAGTTTCTCGTTGCCGGCGTCAGAGTGCGCGGCAATGTGCCAAACCGTGATCAGGACGATGAAGACCTACGGCCTCATCCTCGCCGACAACGGCAGCAACTGGTTCTTCCAAGGAGATGCCAGCACGTCGTGGACCTACACGGAGGTCGATCAGCTGAAGGCGATCCCCGCCTCGCAGTTCGTGGCGGTGGACGAGTCGTGCCTTCAGGTGAGTCCCAATTCCGGAGCGGCATACCAGCCGGGGACGCCTGCCTACCGGGCTCACTGCCGCTGAGCCTCTCGCCACCGGTCCGGGGGCTACCGGTCGGTCCACCCGGCGAGAGCCGCGTGGCCCCGCGTCCCAGCACGCTCACCCGGCCGGGCGCTGGTGCCGGGTCCCGGTACGCAACCTCGGGCGCCATCAGCCCAAGCACTCCGCGCCGAGCCCGGCGCCGTCAGCGTACTGAGCGAGCAACCACCGGCGCGCAACGGACACACTGGATCTGTCCCGGCGAATTTGCCTGACCCACCGGATCAACCGGCCGGGACGACTCGCGCTTTCTTCAGGCCGCCGAGGAGGTGGCCACGTGGGCGTGCGACTTGCCGCCCGGGATCGTCGTCGTCGTGGTCGAGGTCGTGGGCGTCGCGTTCACGATCGCGTTCGCCTCGGCGAGGAACTTCCCGGCCGAGGTCACGTCCTGCTGGTAGGCGCCGAGATTCCCATGCGCGAGGGCCGCCTTGGCGGCCTGGAACTCGGCGTACGCCTGGGCGAGGTCGGCGCGGGCCTGGGCCGGCACGGTGGTCTTCCCGCCCTTCCCCTTCCCCGATGGTCCCGTCGTCGCCGGGGCGCCGCCGAAGATCGCACCGAGCGCACCGCTGAGCGTCGGTTCCATCGCGACGTGCTTGCCGTACACGACGACAACGTCGACGAGCTGCGGGAAGGGGGTCTGCGAGGACGAGACGTAGAGCGGGCGCACGTAGATGAGCGAGTCGGCGATCGGCAGGATCTGCACCGTGCCGAGCGACACCGTCGATCCCCTGCTGTCGAGCAGTGTGATGGCCTTGGAGATCGTCGGGTTGGCGTTGATGTCGGCGTTGGCGAGCGCCGGCCCGTGCACCGACTCGCCGGGCGCGACGTAGGCGTCGAGCTTGCCGTAGCTTGAGGCGTCGGAGTCCGCGACGAAGATCGACCGCAAGGTCTGCAGGTTGTCGTTGGAGCTGAACGGCACGAGCGGTTCCACGGCATCGAAGGTGAGCTTGGCCTGGCCGGGGAGCTGGAGCAGTTCGTAGACCGGCGTGTAGCGGGCGACCGAGCCGTTGGCCCGGGCGAGCTGGCTGGAGGGCGATCCCGACGCCGAGTTCGAAGTCTGCGAGAGGTCCCAGGCGTCCGACAGGCTGTAGAAGCCGGCGGGCGACTCGATGTGGTAGCGGCCGTACATGTCGGCCTGCACCATGGTGAGGTCCTGCGGGTAGCGCAGGTGGGCCTGGAGGACCGGGCTCATCGCCGACAGCGGCCGGAAGAGCCCCGGGAAGGCGGCCTCGTAGGCCCGGATCAGCGGGTCCTTGGGGGCGATGACGTAGAACGACATCTTGCCCGTGTAGGCGTTGACGACGACCTTGACGGCGTCGCGCACGTAGTTGTAGGTCCCGGCCAACCCGCTCCCCTTGGGGAGGATGTTCGTCACGGCCGGCTGGCCGTAGGGGAAGTAGTTGCTCGTCGTGTAGGCGTCGACGACCCAGTCGATCTGGCCGCCGACGACGACCGGGTACGGGTGCGAGTCGATGGTGAGGAACGGCAGCGCCTTTTCGACGCGGGCCTCGATGTCGGCGACGTAGATGAGCCGCGACTGGCCGGTGACGAGGTTGGAGATCAACAGGTTCAGGTCCCGCAGGTGGATCGCGAAGGCGAGCCGGTTCAGGAACCCCCCGATCGGGATCCCGCCGCAACCGTGGCAGTGGCCCTCGACGTTCGTCCCGTTCGCCGCCTGGTACTGGACCTCGGGCTGTTTGGTGTCGACGATCACGTACTCGCTGTCACCCGGCGCGTAGTAGACGGCGGGATGGCTGACGACGAGCGCCGCCGACTTCGCCGTCTCCGGGATGGAGCCGGCGAGGAAGTGCGGCAGGTTGCTCGTGTTGGCGACGTTGCCGGCGGCGGCGACCACGCCGTAGCCGTGCGTGTACTGCAGGTGCGTGTTCACCCAGCTCTGCTGGGCGAGCCCGCCCGGGTTGAGGGAGCGCACGCCGACGAGGACCGGCGTGGTCTTGCCGTCGATCGTGTAGCGGTCGACGGCGAGCGAGTTCACCTGGTAGTAGCTCTTGATGACCTGCAGCTTCTGGAAGGTCGGCACCGCGACCGACGAGTCCCACAACAGCACGTCCGAGAGCGTCTTCTGGTACTGGGTGAGGACCGTCGGCGTGAGGTCCTCGTTCGCCGGGAAGCTGTGACGCGTCACGTCTCCGATCCCCATCGTGTAGCGGGTCGCGGCGATGTTGTCCTTGATGTACGGCAGCTCGAGTGTGCTCTGGGCGGGGGTGACGCGCAGCACCTGGAAGATCGCCGGGTAGATGACCCCGACGACGAGGGCGAGGAAGGCCCACAGCCCGAAGGCGATCGCCGGCAGGGCGAGCGAGCGGCGGTAGACGTTGACGCTGAGCGCCACGAAGGCCAAGAGCGAGATCACGGCGAGCAGCGTCAGTGCCGCCAGGCGCACGTGGACGTCGGTGTACGAGGCCCCGTGCACCACCCCCGACGACGACAGGTCGAGCCCGTAGCGGTCGACGTAGTAGTAGGCCCAGGCCCGCTCGAGGACCATCAGCGCCAGGATCAGCGACAGATGGGCGATCGCCCGCGGTTCCACCCGCGCGCCCCGGCGGAACTGGATCGCGCCGTTCAGGAAGTAGGCGACCGCCGTCACGATGAGCGTCACGAGGAGCGCGACGAAGATCCAGTCGACGAGGAACGACAGGAACGGCAGCCGGAAGACGAAGAAGCTCACGTCCCGGTGGAAGAGCGGATCGACTCGGCCGAACGGCAGGGCGTGCTCGAAAAGGATCCAGTGCTGCCACTGCCCGGAGGCGCCCACGCCGAGGATGAGGGCGATGACGAGCGACACGACGGTGCGCAGCAGGAGCGCGAAGGGCCCGACCGTCGCCTGGTAGCGCCGGACGAGCTCGTTGTCCGGGGCGAGGAAGACGGCACGGGGCGTGACGGTGTCGACGACGAAGAGCGACACCCACAACAGCACCCAGGCGATCGCCACGAACACGGCCGCGAGCACGATCTTGGTCACCGTGACCTCGCTCCAGACGCTGCCGAGGCCGTCGTAGTGGAACCACAGGAAGTTGGCGTAGACCCCGGCGAGTCCCTGCACGGCGACGAGCAGGACGAGGAGCGCGACGACGACCGCGACGATGACGACGTGGCGGCGCCGGATCGGTGGCCGGTAGCGCGGCTCGGGCGGGACCCGCATGATCCGCTACCCCCCCGCCGGCACGAGTAGGCACCGGCAGCCGCCGTGGGCGGGCGGATGGGCCTGGCCCGTGGGGAAGGCGGCGCCGGCCCCGACGAGCCCCGCCAGCTCGTTGTCGTCGCAGTCCGAGCAACGGCTCGTCCCATCACCGACGACCCAGGAGGCCCTGGCGCCGGCGGCGCGCGCCACCTCGAGCGTGCCGAGCGCGAAGACCCTCGTCACGTAGTCCCCCGCCGTCTCCTCGATCCGCTCCGCCCGCCAGTCGTGGTAGGCGGCACCGGCGACCTGCTGGAGCGATCCCGCATCGGCGTCACCGGCGCCAAAACCCTGGGCGAGACGGCCGGCGATCGAGTTCGCGATCTCCGACCCGAGGCTCTGTGTGACCGCCTCGACCGCGGCGCGGGCCACGTCGTCGGCGTCGTCGGCGTCCGGCGCCTCGCCGTCCGGACTCAGCTGCTCGCGGGCGAAACGCGCCCCCTCGCGCCATACCGCCGCCAGCGCCTCACTCGCCACCTCGGCGAAACGCTGCGCCTCATCGGCAGGCGAGGACAGCGTCGACGGCGCCGTGCCGGGGGGGGCCTCGCGCAGTCGGTTCATCAGCTCGTTCTGCTCGACACGCAAGGCCCGCTTCAGCACGTGGACGAGCTCGGCGGACGGCGCCTCGAGATGCTCGTCGCGCCAGCGCAGCACCGCCGCCCGCGTCCCGGCGGCGGTGTCTTCACGCGACCCGGAAGGCGCATCCCCCCCCTCGGCCTCCAGCTCGTCGTCGGCGACCGTCTCCTCATCTCCGGTGTCGGCGACCGGTTGCGGCTCGGCCCCGTCCGCGACGACCGTGGGGGCGGCGGGTTGTGCCGCCGCCGCGGCGGAAGACTCACGGATGCGGGCGAAGAGCTCGTCGACGATCGCGGCCCCCGAAGTGTCGGCGACCGGAAGCGCACGACCGTCCGCGCCGGGTCCCGGCTCGTCGCCATCCTCGTCCTGCGCCGTCACCTCGTCTTCAAAGGGCTCGCCCGACGCCACCTCGGCGAACTCGGCGACACCCTCCTCCCGTCCCGCCTCTCCGAGACCGCTCGCCGGCGGCGCGAAGGTGACCGGTCCGGCGTCACCCTCGTCGACGGGAGGGCCGACGGGCTCGGATTCCGTCGCACGCCGGGCGACCTCGGCCGCGGCGCGGGCGTCGTCCTCGGAGCCCTCGAGCCGCGCCTGCACGGTCGAGACCGTCTCCGCCACGTGGGCGATGACCGTCGCCAGCGTGTCCTTCCCGGCGCGCAGCTGCTCGATCTGGGAGTAGTAGAGCTTGCGGCGTTCGGCGAGGTCGTTGAGCACGCGGCGGCGGACCTCGCGCGACTCGTCGATGATCGCCCGGCAGTCCGCCTTGGCGTCCTCGATCGTCGCGTTCGCCGCAACGCGGGCCTCGTTGACGATCACGAGGGCGTCGGCCTCGGCCCGGCGGAGGAGATCCTGGCTCGCCGCCTCCGCCTCGGCGACGATGTGGGCCGCGCGGGCCTCCGCCTTGACGAGCACCTCGTTCGCCGCGGCGTGTGCCACGTGGAGGACCTTCGCCGTCTCCGCGCCGAGCGCGGCGGAGATGGTCGCCTCGTCGAGCTCCGGCTCGGCGGCGCGGCGTTCGGCGTCGGCGAGCCGGTCCGACAGCTCCTGCTGGCGGGCACGCGCCACCCGGAGGAGCTGGGACACGTCGATCAAGAACCGGTGGACGGGCTCGGGGTCGTAGCCGCGCCACACGACCGGGAACTCACGGCCGGCGATCGCATCCGGGTCGATATTCGGGTGCGACGAGATCGGGACCGTGCGCGGATCGGGCATTCCGTGCAGCCTATGACCTCACCGGGTGGCCGGTGCCGGCACGAGCCTGCCGCCGAGCCGCTCCAGCGCCCGCACCGCCTGACCGATCGAGGAGACGGCGATGATCCGCAGGCCCGGCCCGGCGTTCGCACGGGCGACGGCGGCGTTGGCGGGCGGCACGAGGAAGACGTTGGCGCCCGCCTCCCGCACGGCGATCGTCTTCTGGGCGATGCCCCCGATGGCGCCGACCGATCCGTTGTTCGCCATCGTGCCCGTCGCGGCGACCCGCAGTCCCCCCGTCAAGTCGGCGGTATCGAGCTCGTCCATCAGCCCGAGCGTGAATGAGAGCCCCGCGGACGGTCCGCCGATCCCTTCGTCCGCGAGCGAGACCCGGAAGGGCTCGTTGACGTCGGAGTAGAGCTGGTCGCCGGAGAAGGGCAGGCAGCTCTCCAACCGCCCGTCGCGGCGGACGGGCTTGCCCGCCGTCGAGCCCGCCGGGACACACGCCTCGGCTCCCGCCGAGCCGGCTGCCACCCGTTCGACCTCGCCGACGACGAGGGACTTCATGGCTGTCCCGCTCGTCCCGAGCCGGTGGTAGACGACGTTGACCGAGCTTCCCGGCGGGACGGCGGCCACGGCGGCGACGAGCGGGCCGAATAGCGGCGTGCGGGTCGAGCCGATCGCCGTGACGACGTCACCGACCGCGAGCAGCGAGTCACTGGGCGCCCCCGGGGCCGTCGCGTAGACGGCGACACCCACCGGCACCGCCCGGGGGTGGTAGCCGAGCTCGCGGAGCGCGACGAGCACAGCCGCCTGGCGCGCCGTTGTCATGTCGATGACGCCCGCCTCCTCGTATGCCGCCGAACTCGCCCCCCCGGTGAACTCGGCGGCCGAGACGATCTGCGCGTCAGAATCGAAGTGGTAGCTCAGCCAGCCCAACGCCGTCAGGTGCTCGTAGCTGACGTCGGTGAGGATGACGCCGCCACGGTGGGCGTGTGCCTCGCCCGCCGGCACGCTGATGAGCTGGGAGACGTTGAGCGGCGTGCCGGGCGTGATGGCGTAGTACGGCACCACCCACTGCGAGGCGACGAACGTGCCGACCAGCCCCACCCCGACGACCACCGCGACGACACGCCAGAAGATCCGCCAGCCGCGGCCCCGCTTCGGCTGGGCGACCCACGGCCCACCCGTCGGATCGCGGGGCTGCCAGTAAGACTGCCCGGGCGCGGTCCAGGTGCCGTTACCACTCACGACCCGTAGCCTGCCACGGCAGAGGCGATCAGGATGGCACGATGACCGGGGAGAACCGCCCAGAGCCGACCGACGAGATCACACGGCGCTACGCCGCCGCGGCGGCCGGCATCGGCCGCGACGAAAAGACCGTGCGCGGGCTCCTCGCCGACCGCTCGGCACGGGTCCGGGCGGCGGCGATCGCGGCCCTCGTCGAAATGGGAAGCGCCACGGCCGACGATGTCCGGCGCGCGCTTCGCGACCCCGACGCCCAGGTCCGCCGGGCGACGTGCGAGCTCGCGCCCTTGCTCGCGCACGCCGACTTCACGCCGCTCCTGGCCGACGAGGACCCGGCGGTCGTCGAGGCGGCGGCCTTCGCCGTCGGCGAGACCGGCGACCGGCGGGCCTGCCCGCGCCTTTCCGAGATCGCCCGGTCCCACCCCGACCCGCTGTGCCGGGAAGCGGCGGTCGCCGCCCTCGGCGCCATCGGCGACGACGCGGGGCGCGCCGCCGTGCTCGCCGCGCTCGGTGACATTCCCGCAGTCCGGCGCCGCGCGGTCGTCGCGCTGGCGGCCTTCTCGGGCGCCGACATTGAAGCGGCGCTGCGGGAGCGCCTCACCGACCGGGACTGGCAGGTCCGTCAAGCCGCCGAGGAGGTCCTCGGGATCAGTGGATCCGGGCCACGCTGACGGCGTAGGAGAGCCCGTCCGGCAGCTCGAGGCAGCGTGCCGCCCCGAGCACCGCGCACCGCCCGGCCTCGGCGGCGACGTAGACCGGCACGCCGGTCACCCGGGCGAGCCGGCGGTCGAACCCGTCGAGCAGGCCGCCCCCGCCGGCGAGCAGGAGCCCCGCGCCGATGAGGTCGTTCACGAGCTCCGGGGGGGCCTCCGTGATGCCACGCACGGCGGCGTCGAGGATCGACACGACGAGCGGCTCGATGACCGGCTTCAGCTCGACGCTCGTCAGGACCGCGCTCGTCGGCCGCCCGGAGCGCGCGTCGCGCCCGATGATCTCGTATTCGCCGCTGCCGGCGCGCGGCGCGACGGTGGCGAGGGCCCGGCGGCAGGCCTGGGCGGTCTCCCGGTTGACGAGGACGTCGCGGCGTCGCACGAGGTAGCTGCGGACCGCCTCGTCGAGGTCGTCACCGCCGTGGGCGCACGACGACGAGACGACGATGCCGCCCAGCGCGAACACCGCGACGTCGGTCGTGCCCGCGCCGACGTCGACGACCATCGACCCGGTCGGCTCGTCGATCGCCATCCCGGCGCCGATCGCGCAGGCGGTGGGATGGGCGATGAACAGCACGTCCCGCGCCCCCGCCCGGCGCACGGCCCGGTCGAGCGCCCGGTTCTGCACGCGGGTCGCGCCGATGTGGGTGCACACGAGGACGCGGGGGTGCGACAGGCGCGAGGCCCCGGCGCGGCGCAGCGCCTCGCCGAGCACCTCCTCGACGAGTTCGAGGTCGACGAGCTGGCCGTTGCGCACCGGGTAGCGGACCGCGACGCGCCCGGCGGCCCGCGCCCCGAGGGCGAGCACCTCGGAACCGAAGCCGACGACCCGGCCCGTGTCCTTGTCGACCGCCGCGACGGTCGGCTCGTCGACGAGCAGCGTGCCGCCGGCGTCGGCGATCCGGGTCGAGCCCGTCCCGAAGTCGAGGGCGAACTCCGCTGTCAATCTGGTCCTTCCCGCACTGCGCCACATCGTAGGAGGGGCGGAGCGACCGCAGGGCCCCCCGTCGCGGCTCTGGCGACCTGCTGACGACCCTTTCGGGTCGGGGACAATTAGCCTCCCACCCATGAGCGTCACCCCGGGCGACTTCGGCGACCCGCTCGACGAGGGGCCCAGCTCGCCGCTGCTGCCCCCCGACGACCGCCTCTGGCGCCACCCGTCCGAGCTCGGCGCCGCCCATTCCGCACTGCCGCTCGACCCCGTCGCCGTCCGGCGGCGCTGGCTGCTCAGCCATCCCACCCGTCGCAGCGCGCTGACCGCCGGGGTCGTGGGCGCGCTGTTGGCGACCGGCGTCGTCGCCCTCGGCACGCACCTGGCCGACTCGATGGAGGGCACCGGCCGGGCGGCGCGCGACGCCGCCGTCGGACTCAAGCCGACGACCGCCATCACGAGGTTGCCGACACGCGACCTCAGCCCGGCACTGGTCGCCAACATCGGCCGGGCGAGCGCGGCGATGGCCACCGTCCAGGTCACGCGCGGCACGAAAAGAACCAGCGTCCTGGGGCTCGTCGTGCGCCCCGACGGGATGATCCTCGTCCCGGCGGCGGACGTCGCCGGCGCGACGGGTCTGGTCGTGACGCTCGCCAACGGCGACGTCTACCTCGGCGGCCTCGTCGGCGCCGACGCGCGCAGCGGACTGGCGGTCGTGCACATCAACGGTGCGACCGGGCTCGCGACGGCGTCGCTCTCGGCGGACCCGATGGGGATGGGATCCTTCGTCCTCGCCGTGACGACGCCCGGCGGCAACGCCTTCTCGCTCGGCACCGTCCGCGACCTCTACGCCTCGCCACTCGTCGGCGGCCACCGCCTCGTCGGCGCGCTCGCCACCGACCTCCCCGCCAGTTACGGTCCCGCCGGGAGCCCGCTCCTCGGCTCGACCGGTGCCGTCGAGGGCATCGTCACGGGAGAAACGAAGATGGGCGCGGTCGTCGCCCCGGCCTGGCTCGCCGCCCCGGTCGCCGACGAGCTGATGGCCAACGGGCGCGTGACCCACGGCTGGCTCGGGCTCGAGGGCACGACCACCACGGCCGGCCCGGCCGGCGTGCGCGTCGTGACCGCCCCCGTCAAGGGGGCCCTCGGGCAGGCGGGTGTCGTGCCCGGCGACGTCATCGTCTCGCTCAACCGCACCCCGGTGACCTCGCTCGACGAGCTGCAGGCCCGGCTCTACGTGCTCCAGGCCGGCAGGCGCGTTTCGGTCGGCGTCGTCGACGGCCCCTTCCGCTCGGTCCGCTCCGTCATCCTCGGCGCGACGCCGCACTCGTAGCCGAGCCCCGGGCGGCGACCCCCCGGGCGCGGTGTCGGCCTAGATTCGTCGCGTGACCTCAGGACCCTCGGGCGATTTCGGCGGCTTCCTCCCGGGGCTGCTCGGTGACCTCCTCCGGCTGATGCACACCGACGCGCCCCTGCAGTGGGACCTCGCCGTGCAGTTCGCCCTCAACGTCGCCTCCGAGGGCCAACCCGAGCCGAACGTCGACCCCATCCAACGGATCCGGATCGAGGAGCTCGCCAGAATCGCCGAGCTCCAGGTCGGCGACGTCACCGGCATGCCGACGACGCTGAGCGGCCGTCCGGTCACGCTCGTCGCCGCCGGCCCCGCCGAGTGGGCGCGGCGCAGCCTCGAGTCCTGGCGGCCTCTCATCGAGGAGTACGCCGCGGCGATCCGCCCCCCGGCCGCCAATGAACCGCCCGACGAGGCCGACAACGAAGAGGCCGGCTTCGGGGCCCTGATGGAGAAATGGGCCGCCGCGATGGCGCCGGCGATGATCGCCCTCCAGGTCGGCTCCATCATCGGTCACCTCGCCCGCCGCACCCTCGGCCAGTACGAGCTGCCCCTGCCGCGGGTCGCGAGCGACGAGATCGTCGTCGTCGCCTCGAACGTCGCCGCCTTCGCCGCGGACTGGAGCCTCGAGCTCGACGACGTGACGATGTGGCTCGCGGCCCACGACCTCGCGGCCCACGCCGTGCTCTCCCGGCCCCACGTGCACGAACGGCTGCGGGCGCTGCTCGTCGCCCACGCGGCGAGCTTCCGGCCCGACCTGTCGGCGCTCGAAGAGCGCTTCGGCGAGGCGGCGCTCGGCGAGGTCGGGGACGTGGGCGACCTCGGGCGCCTGCTCGGCGACCCGGCGGCGCTCGCCGAACCGGTGGACACGCCCGAGCTGCGCCGGGTCCGCGCCGAGCTGGCGGCCCTCACCTCGGCTCTTGCCGGCTACGTCGAGTGGGTGACGGACTGCGTCGCGACGCGGTTGATCGGCGAACGCCGGCCGGTGGCCGAGGCGCTGCGACGCCGCCGGGTCGAACGCTCGGACGACGAACGGGCGGCCGAGGCGCTCTTCGGGCTCCGCCTCGACCAGGACGCGCTCGACCGGGGCGAGGCGTTCGTGCGGGGGGTCGTCGAGCGCGGCGGCGACGCCGAGCTCGGCAAGCTCTGGGTCAGCGAGGCGAACCTGCCCACTCCCGCCGAGGTCGACGCCCCCGGTCTGTGGATCGCGCGGGTCAACCTGCCAGCCGACGCCGCCGGCTGAGCCGGCCGGGCCCTCAGGACTCGCCCGGGGCCGGCTCCTCGGGGATGCCGAGGTCCCACTCCAGCAGCAGGTTCTCCCGCTCGGCGTCGCGCACGACGCGCTCACGGTTGCGCCGGAACTGCGGGTCGTGCGGTGGGAGCAGCACCAGACGGGCGAGCGCGCGCTCGCGGAACGCCTCGATCACCGGCCGCTCGCCGAACTCCGACTCGATCTCCCAGTGGGGAGCCACCGGGCCCAGGTAGACGATGCGCACGTGCCCGCGGGGTGGCTCCGGCGTCTCAGCTGGCCCGCTCAACGGCGTCGTCATCGGCACTCCTCTAGTTGGTGGCCCGAGTCTATCGACGGCCTGGTTCCCGACCCGGGCGCGACACCGCGAGATGACACGAGATCAACGAACCTGTGAAGTCTCTAAGAATTCGGCGTAGCGCGACTGATTTCGCCCGCGCCGGGTGTAGCGTCCACGCGTAAGCCCACGTGAGCGGGAGAAATTGGGGCCGCAGGATGCCCCGGGGGCCGCCCGGCAGGGCGGAGGGTGGTGGCGGATGGAACTTGAGTGGATGATGAGGGCCAAGTGCCGGATGCTCCCGCCCGCAACCTTTTTCCCGAGCGACGGTGTCGGGGTCGACGTGGCCCGCAAGATCTGTGCTGACTGCACCGTGAAATCGCCCTGTCTCGAGTACGCGATGGCGAACCACATCGACCACGGTGTCTGGGGCGGCACCTCCGAGCGGGAACGGCGGCGCCTCGCCCGCGGTCGGCGGCACCTCACCGTCGTCCAGCCGCACTAGCAGCTCTCTCGCCCGGGCGGGTCCGCCGATTTGCTCGAGTCCGTCGTCAACCTCAGCGAGGGCCGAGACCGCACCTGGCTCGACGCCTGCGCGGCCTCGCTCGGCCCCGCCCTTCTCGACCTGCACGCCGATCGGTGGCACCACCGGTCGGTCTTCACGCTCGCCGGCCCGGCGGTCGAGGCAATCACCCGGGATCTCGCGACCGCGGCGCTCGCCCGGCTCGACCTCACCGCCCACGAAGGGGTCCACCCCCGCGGCGGCGTCGTCGACGTCGTGCCGTTCGTGCCCCTCGGCCCGCAGGGGATGCGGCCCGGCGGGGACCTCACCGAGGCGGTCGCAGCCCGCGACCGCTTCGCCCGCTGGGCGGGGGACGAGCTCGGGATCCCGTGCTTCTGCTACGGCCCGGAGCGCGCGCTCCCCGACATCCGCCGGCGAGCCTTCCGGGACCTGCGACCGGACACCGGGCCGGACCGCCCCCACCCGACAGCCGGGGCGATCTGCGTCGGGGCGCGGCCGGCCCTCGTCGCCTACAACCTGTGGCTCGCCGATCCCGATCTCGACGAGGCGAGACGGATCGCCGCGGCACTGCGCTCGGCCGAGGTGCGCGCCCTCGGGCTGGCCGTCGGCGACGAGGTCCAGGTCTCCTGCAACCTCGTCGCACCCTGGCGCGTCGGTCCCGCCGAGGTCTTCGACCAGGTCGAAGACAGCGCCCACATCGCCAGGGCGGAACTCGTCGGGCTCGTGCCCCGCGACGTCCTCGCCGCGATACCCCGCTGGCGTTGGGGGTCGCTCGGGCTCGGCGAGGGCTCGACGATCGAGGCGCGCCTCGCCATGGCAGGTATCGAACTATCGGTCTAGGAGGCGGCAACCTCGCTGTTTTGCAGCACGCGGGCCCGGCGCACACGACGGCGTTCCCGTTCGCTCATCCCGCCCCAGATGCCGAACTTCTCTGAGTTCGCAATCGCGAACTCAAGGCACTCGATGCGCACGACGCAACCGCGACAGACTTCCTTCGCCTCCCGGGTCGACGAACCCCGCTCGGGGAAGAAGAGCTCCGGGTCGACCCCCATGCAGTTCGCCCGCGCCTGCCACGCGCGGGGACTTTCAGCTGTGAGCGATTGGATGTCCACCGACACCCCCTTGGCGTCCGCCACTCAGTGCGAGTCGCAGCCGTGAAATTACACGGTTCGTATTATGATGACGCCCTGCTCAGCGAGATGCAAGGGGTAATTTCGAGACCGGTGCCGCGGGCCTCGCGGCCCCCTTGTTCCCTCATTCACGCGCACACGCCCGAGCGGCGCGTGGAAGGATGAGCGGGTTGTCTCGGCGGTCGCGCCGTCGCCCTCGGCGCGCGGCGATGAGGCGTTGGCGAGGCTCGGCATGACGCAAGGCGAGAAGCGAAAGTGACCGCCGTCGACCAGGCGACGAGGGCGCCCGAGCCGGTCCCCGTGCGGATCGGCGGCGTGCGCGCCGGCCCGGCGCGCACGGTGGTGCTGCGCCGCGACCGCTGGCGGCTGCAGCCGGCGGCGACGGCTGCCGGGCTGCTCGCCTTCGTCGCCTATTCCACCTGGGCGGCTTTCCGCAACGGCAACTACTACGCCGGCGGCGTCGGGCGCGACTACCTGTCGCCCTTCTACTCGCCGTGTCTCACGCACAACTGCCACGGCTACGTCTGGGGACCGATCACCGGCTCCTGGTGGGAGGTCTCCCCCGCCCTCCTCATCCTCATCTTCCCGTTGGGGTTCCGGCTCACCTGCTACTACTACCGCAAGGCCTACTACCGATCGTTCTGGCTCTCGCCCCCCGCCTGCGGCATCGCCGACGCCGGGTCGGTGAACCCCGCCGGTCCGCGGGCCCGCTACACCGGCGAGACGCGCTTCCCGCTCGTTTTGCAGAACCTCCACCGCTACTTCTTCTACGTCGCGTTCTGCTTCGCCGGGATCCTCACCTGGGACGCCATCGCCGCCTTCCGCTTTTCCGACGGGGTGGGTGTCGCCGTCGGCACCCTCGTCATCACCGTCAACGCCGTACTGATCTGGGCCTACACGCTCGGCTGCCACGCCTGCCGCCACCTGTGCGGCGGAAACCTGCGCGCACTCTCCAAGGCGCCGGTGCGGCGCTGGTTCTGGCAGAACATCTCGGGGGGCCTGAACCCGCACCACCAGCTGTTCGCCTGGCTGTCGCTTTTCTGGATCGGCTTCACCGACTTCTACATCTGGCTCGTCGCCACCGGCACGATCCACGACCCGAGGATCTTCTGATGAGCGACTACGAGACCCACACCGTCGACGTGCTGGTGATCGGGGCCGGCGGCGCGGGACTGCGCGCAGCGGTCGAGACGGTGGCGGCCGGCGCCACAACCGCCGTCGTCTGCAAGTCGCTCCTCGGCAAGGCGCACACCGTGATGGCCGAGGGCGGCGTCGCGGCGGCGCTCGGCAACGTCTGGCCCGAGGACAGCTGGCAGGTGCACTTCCGCGACACGATGCGCGGCGGCAAGATGCTCAACAACTGGCGCATGGCCCAGCTCCACGCCCAGGAATCGCCCGACCGCGTCCTCGAGCTCGAGAGCTGGGGGGCGCTGTTCGACCGGACGCCCGACGGACGGATCCTGCAACGCGACTTCGGGGGGCACCGCTACGCCCGTCTCGCCCACGTCGGCGACCGCACCGGCCTCGAGATGATCCGGACCCTCCAGGACCGCGCCGTCGCCGCCGGCATCGACGTCTTCATGGAGTGCAAGATCATCCGGCTGCTTCACGACGGATCCGGCGCCGTCTGCGGCGCGCTCGGGCTGTGGCGGGAATCCGGCAAGTTCGTCGTCTTCCGCGCCAAGGCGGTGATCCTCGCCTCGGGCGGCATCGGCAGGGCGTGGAAGTTCACCACGAACTCCTGGGAAGGCACGGGCGACGGGCACGCCCTCGCGCTGTGGGCCGGTGCCGAGCTCGTCGACATGGAATGCATCCAGTTCCACCCCACCGGGATGGTCTGGCCGGCCTCGGCCCGGGGACTGCTCGTCACCGAGGGCGTGCGCGGCGACGGCGGGATCCTGAAGAACAAGCTCGGCGAGCGCTTCATGTTCTCCTACATCCCCGAGTACTACGCCGCCGAGACCGCCGACACGGTCGAGGAGGCCGACAAGTGGTACGACGACAAGACGTTCCGCCGGCCCCCGGAACTCCTGCCGCGTGACGAGGTCGCGCGGGCGATCAACGCCGAGGTGAAAGCGGGCCGCGGCTCGCCCCACGGCGGCGTCTACCTCGACATCGCCTCGCGCCGGTCGCCCGAGTACATCCGCCGGCGACTGCCCTCGATGTACCAGCAGTTCATGGAGCTCGCCGACGTCGACATCACGACCCAGATGATGGAGATCGGCCCGACCTGCCACTACGCGATGGGCGGCGTGCGCGTCGAGGCCGACACCGAGGCGTCGACGGTCCCGGGGCTCTTCGCCGCCGGCGAGGTGGCGGGTGGCATGCACGGCGCCAACCGGCTCGGCGGCAACTCGCTCTCGGACCTATTGGTGTTCGGCCGGCGGGCCGGCATCGGCGCCGTCGAGTACGCACGCGGCCTCGCCCAGGCCCCCGTGCCAGATCAGGGCGAGGCAGAGCGCGCCGCCGCCGAGGCGCTGGAATTCTTCGACCACGAGGGGACAGAGAACCCCTATGCCGTCCAGCAGGACCTGCAGGAGGCGATGCAGTCGCTCGTCGGCATCATCCGCACCGAGGCAGAGCTCGTGACCGCCCTCGCACTCCTCGACGAGCTCGACGGCCGGTCCCGTGCGGTCGCGGTCGAGGGCCACCGGCAGTTCAACCCGGCCTGGCACCTCGCCCTCGACCTGCAGTCGATGCTCGCCGTCGCCCGCGCGACGACGCTGGCGGCGATCGCCCGGCGCGAGAGTCGCGGTGGCCACACCCGCGACGACTACCCGGATCCGGATCCGGAGCACTTCGGGAAGCTGAACCTGGTCGTACGCATGGATCAAGGCACGGTCACGGTGACGGAACGGCCGATCCCGCCGATGCCCGACGAGCTCGCCGCGCTGCTGGCGGCCGAACGCTGATGGCAGCGGACCCGGCGACCCCCGCCACCGGAGGGACCGGCGCGCCCCCGACCGTCACGCTCGCCATCTGGCGGGGCGACGCCGGGGGCGGGGCGTTCCGCGAATACACCGTGCCGGCTCTCGAGGGCGAGGTCGTCCTCGACGTCGTCCACCGCATCCAGGCAGAGCTCGCCGGGGACCTCGCGGTGCGCTGGAACTGCAAAGCCGGCAAGTGCGGCTCGTGTTCGGCCGAGGTGAACGGCAAGCCGTGCCTGATGTGCATGACGCGGATGAGCACGCTCGACACCACCGCGCCGATCACCGTCTCGCCGATGCGCGCCTTCCCTGTGATCCGGGACCTCGTGACGGACGTCTCCTACAACTTCGCCGTCGCGCGCCGGATCCCGCCGTTCGCCCCCGGGCCCCCCGGTGACGACGGCACCTACCGGATGGCGCAGTTCGACGTCGACCGGGCCCAGGAGTTCCACAAGTGCATCGAATGCTTCCTGTGCCAGGACGTCTGCCACGTCATCCGCGACCACGAGGACAACAAGCCTCGTTACGCGGGACCGCGCTTTTTCGTCCGGGTGGCCTCGCTCGAGATGCACCCGCTCGACACGCTCGACCGCCGGCAACTGCTGCGCGAAGAGCTCGGGCTCGGGCTGTGCAACATCACGAAGTGCTGCACCGAGGTCTGCCCCGAGCACATCCACATCACCGACAACGCCATCATCCCGCTGAAAGAACGCGTCGTCGACGCCGCCTACGACCCCGTCGCCTGGCTCGGGCGGAAGATCCTGCGGCGGGCGCGCCCAACACGCGCTGCCGAAGCCGCCGCCTCGGCGCCTGCCCAACGCCGCCACGAGGTGATCGTCACCGACCCCCGCGCGTCGGGGGACTGACCGGCGTGCTCGAGTTCCTCTCGGCGGAATGGTTCGCCCGTTTCGCGGCCGTGCTCGCCGAGGTCGAGCCGGTCAAGGGCGCCCCAGCGCTCGCCCTCGGCCAGGTCGTGACGGGCGCGCCGCAAGGTGACGTCGCCTGGACGGTCCTCGTCACGGACGAGCGCGCCGAACTCGACCTCGGTTCGACCGACCGGGCCACCGTCACGCTCGTCGAGGACTGGGAGACCGCCCGGGCGATCGCCTGCGGCAACCCGGTCTCCGAGTTGCTCGCTGCCGGTCGGATCACCCTGCGCGGGGACGCCAACGCCCTCCTCGCCGGCCAAGCCCAGTTTGAGGTGCTCAACGCCGCTCTCGGCGCGCTCGAGGCGACCACGAGGCCTTAACGAAAAGGCAAGGGCCGTGATCATCGACCGCCTGAACCCGAAGGCACTGTGATACAGGGCACGCACCCGTCACTTCGCGGCTGCTCTTGACCGGCACTTCGGGGGCAGCGACCTGAACTGTCGAGTGCGAAGATGTTTCGGTGCCGATAGCGTCCGAGTCCGTGGTCGCGCTTCTCGTTAGGGCGAGCGAGCACGTCGCAACCGTCAGGAACCGCGATGAGCCCTGGACTTACGGGTGGCATCTAGAGGCATACCGCCGCTCTCCCAGAGCATGCCTTCCTGGGCTTAATGGCCCTGTCTCGATTCGTGAGCCGGGTCTCGCGGCATATGAGCAAGCAATGGAACGACTTATCGGAGAAGCGACCGTTCGACAACGTTGGGATCCTGCCGAGCTCTGGGGGATGGTGGCGATGCTTGTCGTTGCTGCATCTGGTAGCGCTGACCCGAGCGCGATGGTCTCCGCGAATCTGAAGCGCCTTCGCGAGGCCTCCGCCGCGCTAACTGTGGTACCCCTCGCGAATGTGGCTTGGGATGGACCGCCATTAGAGATCGCTAATGGTGTCATTGGCAGTCTCGATCAAGAGTTCTTGGTTCTGCTCCGGAGTTCCCCTGGGGCGCCTCCGGAACTGGAGTCCGATCGGGGTCGGGAATGGCTGAGACAGCAAACAGAGTTGGAAGCGCCTTCAAGGAGCGGGAGTCAAACTAGACGTGTCGTTGCAGCCGCACACTGGACGCAAGCGCAACAGCAATCGGCAGTCGACCAGTCTCAGCGTTGGGTCGAGAACGTTTGTAACGTCGCTCTCCTGCTGGAGCCGGATCTCGAAGCGCTTGGGCTTTGGAGCCTTCGAGGTTCACACAATCGTCCTGGAGTGCGAGGTCTGGTTAGAGACCACTCTGCACTGGTACGCCTTCTAGAGGACGATCCCGAAGGACGATTCGAGATCTCGTCGGAATTGTTTGTGGCATCAGTTGAGTTCCCGAACTTCATGCCGGTTCAGTGGTATAGCCCTGACCCGTTCCCTCTCAAGAGGCTTCTTGCAGATGCCAGCCGCATCAAGCTTGTTCAAGATGTAGTCCTTGGCGAATCTGCCATATACAGGCGATTGCGCGTCGCAGCTCGTTGGCATGCAGAGGCCCACTGGGCAAACGATCCCGACGACGCCGCCCTCGCCCTCGGAGTTGCGCTCGATGCGCTCATCGGGTCAAGGAGCGGACTTCCCGGTCGAGCCATGGCTCAGCGATTCGCTTACCTTGACGGCGACCCTTCGAATAGGCGATCACTGGTAGCTCGATACAACGAAGTCTTTGGCGTTCGAAGTGCAATCGCGCATGGGGGAAGGTCCTCAAAGATCAAGGAGCCTGACTTCGTTCGGTCCATCGCGTCGGATGTGCGTTGGGCAAGTAGACGATTGATCCTTCTCGGACTCGGATTCTCGGTGAGCAACGAGGATGAGCTGGAGGCCGCGTTCAACTCGCTCGCACTGGGCGAGATCGTTTGGCCATCGTGACGCCCGGAATACGTCACGAACCCTGACGGTGCGCACGATTCGAGGTCAACTACGCGCGATACGTAAGCCGATGTTGTCGCAGATGGCGAGGAGGGCGCGATCGACGATCTCGAACGCCACCTTCATCTCCTCGGCGTTGTTGAAGTCCGGCGGCTTCGTGTGCCTCATGAGGCGACCGGGATGAATGGCCAGATTTCGGATCGTGTCGACGACCTTGATCGCCATCGTGACGTCGAATCGCTGCGATCCGCCTCCACCGGAAGTAAGCCATCCCGCGCCCCCTGCTACGCGGACGAGTTTGGCGAGTGTCCATGTGGTCGGGTCAGCGCCATCCGCGTATAGACCCATCCCAACGAGCGCCGCTTCGAATGAGATCACGGCCAATAGAAGCGCCGCTTCGAGGCAGCCCCCAATCATTACGAGTGCGCCTCGCCAGCACTGAGCGTCCTCACAGCGATACGCATCTCCGTACAGGTCGTAGATGAAAGCTGCGAGCTCTTCCCGTTTCGCACTGCGGCTGTCGGCATCCACCCGGCCAGTCTGTCCGCGAAGTGTCCCTGACCGCCGGCCAGGTCCCGGCCCACGACCGAAGCCGCCAGTCGGAGATCGTGGACATCGGCTCTCTGACGCCCCCCCACACACGCCCAGATGGTGGACGTACTAGGTACTTGTCGCTGAGTTCCTCGTCACCTCCACCCGGATGTCACAGCGTCCACCTTGGCGAATGCATCCCGAGCGGGGGAATTGCTGTTCGTGATCGAGAGGGTCTCCGACGCCGCCCACGAGCGGGCTTCCGTCACTTCCCCGCTTTCGGAACGGCACCAGACGCGGAACCGCATCGCGGCTGTGACCTCCTCGCCCCCGGGCGCCCGCGGGAGAGAACCTTCGGGCTGCGAAGGGCGAGCTAGCCGAGGGTGGCGGCTTCGTCGCGCTCGCCGATGAGCTCGGCGGCCGACGCCAGAATGCGCGACGTCGCGAAGGGGCTGTGCTCGAGGCCCTCGACGACGTGCCACGTGCTCCCGTCCGAGCGCACGGGAAAGCCGAACTGCAGGCCCTCGGGAATGTCGTACTCGCCCCGCGAGACGACGCCGAGCGAGCACCAGTCGCCCGGTGGCGTCGGCTCGATGAGGCTCTTGAACGAGCCGATCGCCGCGTGGGCGGCGGACGCCGCCGCCGAGCCGCCGCGGGCGGCGATGACTACGGCTCCGCGGCCCTGGATCATCTCGAGGAACGGGCCCTGCAGCCACTCCTCGTCGTCGATCATCTTCTGGGCGGACTCCCCGTCGATGAGGGCGTTCTCGTAGTCCGGGAACTGCGTCGTCGAGTGGTTCCCCCACGAGGCGAGGCGCGTCACGGCCCCGGGGGTGCGCCCGGCCTTGCGGGCGAGCTGCGTCTTGGCACGGTTCTCGTCGAGCCGCGTCATCGCGAACCACCGCTCGGCGGGCACCTCGGGGGCGGCCGTGCGGGCGATGAGGCAGTTCGTGTTGCACGGGTTTCCGACGACGAGGACCCGCACGTCGCTGGCCGCGTGGGCCGCGATCGCCCGGCCCTGCGGGGCGAAGATGCGGCCGTTCACGCCGAGCAGGTCTCGCCGCTCCATGCCCGGCTTGCGGGGGATGGAGCCCACGAGGAAGGCGTAGGAGGTCCCTTCGAAGGCGACCCCGAGGTCAGCCGTCGTCTCCACGTCGGCGAGTAGCCCGAAACCGCAGTCGTCGAGCTCCATGACGATGCCCTCGAGCGTCTTCATCGCCGGCTCGATCTCCAGCAGCCGCAGGTTGACCGGCTGGTCGGGCCCGAAGAGGGCCCCCGCCGCCAGACGGAACAGCAGCGCGTAGCCGATGTTGCCGGCCGCACCGGTCACCGTGACGGTCACCGGGCGCTTGACTTGGTCTTTCGCGAGGTCAGCCATCGATCCGAGGCTAACGGCGGCCCCGCTAGATCAGGCCGACGCGGACTCCAGCTCGCCGTACCTGGACCGCTCTAGAGGCGCTCGACGATCGCGGCGGCGAACTCGCTCGTGCGGACCTCGTGGGCGCCCACCATCTGGCGGGCGAAGTCGTAGGTCACGATCTTGTCGGCGATCGTCGCCTCGAGCGCCCGCACGATGTCGGCGGCGGCGGCGTCCCAGCCGAGGTGCTCGAACATCATCACGCCCGAGAGCAGGAGCGACCCGGGGTTCACCTTGTCCTGCCCGGCGTATTTCGGCGCGGTGCCGTGGGTTGCCTCGAACACCCCGTGCCCCGTCGTGTAGTTGATGTTGCCGCCCGGGGCGATGCCGATCCCGCCGACCTGGGCGGCCAGCGCGTCGGAGAGGTAGTCGCCGTTCAGGTTCGTGGTCGCGATGACGTCGAACTCGTCGGGGCGGGTGAGCACCTGCTGGAGCGTGATGTCGGCGATGGTGTCCTTCACGAGGATCCTCGACCCGGGGTCCCCCTGGCAGTCCTCCCAGGAGACGGCCACGTCGGCGAACTCGGCGGCGACGAGCTCGTAGCCCCACGCCCGGAAGGCTCCCTCGGTGAACTTCTGGATGTTGCCCTTGTGCACGAGCGTCACGCTCCGGCGGTGGTGGGCGACGGCGTACTGCAGCGCCGCCCGCACGAGACGCTGCGATCCGGTCCGCGAGATCGGCTTGATCCCGATCCCGGAATCGGCACGCAACTCCCAGCCGAAGTTGGCGGCCAGCCACCCGATGAGGCGCTTCGCCTCGGCGGAGCCCTCTTCGAGCTCGAGCCCGGCGTAGACGTCCTCGGTGTTCTCCCGGAAGATCACCATGTCGACGCGCTCGGGGTGGCGGACGGGCGAGGGCACGCCCCGGAACCACCGCACCGGCCGCAGGCAGACGTAGAGGTCGAGGATCTGGCGCAGCGCGACGTTGAGCGAGCGGATGCCCCCGCCGACCGGCGTCGTCAGCGGCCCCTTGATCCCGATCAGGTGCTCCCGGAAAGCGGCGACCGTCTCCTCGGGCAACCAGCTCCCGGTCTCGCGGTACGCCTTCTCCCCGGCGAGGACCTCTTTCCAGGCGACCCGCCTGCCGTGCTTGGCGGCGGCGGCGTCGAGGACGGAACGCGCCGCGGGCCAGATGTCGACGCCGGTGCCGTCACCCTCGATGTACGGGATGATCGGCTCGTCGGGCACCAGGAGCTGGCCGCCCGGCCCCTTCGTGATCTTGTCGGGCATGGCCGGAGCCTACCGTCGCGCATCTCCGGCACCGAGGCGCCGGGCGGGCGCTCAGGGGTGGAGCGGCGCGAGCCCGAGGTTCTCGCAGATGGCAACCGTGGCGCTCACCTGGTTCATCGTGTAGAAGTGCAGCCCCGGGACGCCCTGGGCGATGAGGTCGCGGCACAGCTCCGTCGCGATCTCGATCCCGGCGGAGCGCACCGCCTCCGGGTCGGGCGCCGCGGCCTCGATGCGCGCCGTCACCTCGGCCGGGATGGCGGCGCCGGACAGCTCCGCCATGCGAGCGACCGATTTCAGGTTCGTGATCGGCATGATCCCCGGGATGACCGGCTTGTCGACGCCGAGGTGACCGAGGTCCTCGACGAGGCGCAGGTAGTCGGCGACCCGGAAGAAGAACTGCGTGATCGCGAAGTCGGCGGCGGCGAGCTTGGCGGCGAGATGGCGCCGGTCGGTCGCCAGGTCCGGCGCGGCCGGGTGCCCCTCGGGGTGGGCGGCGACGGCGACGCAGAACGGCCCGACCGATTTCACGAGCTCGACGAGGTCGACGGCGTGGGCGAGATCGCTTGGCTCGAAAATCGCCGGCAGGTGGCGGGGCGGATCGCCCCGCAGGGCGAGCACGTTCTCCACGCCGGCCGCGGCGTAGCGCTCGAGGATCTCGACGAGCTCGGCGCGGCGGTGCGCGAAGCAGGCGAGGTGCGCCATCGGCGTCGTCATCCCCTGCTGGTGGATCTCGACGACGAGCTCGTGGGTCCGGTCGCGGGTCGACCCCGCCGCGCCGTAGGTGATCGAGGCGAACGTCGGGTGCAGCTCGTAAAGCCGCGGCAGCGACTGGCGCAGGTGGGCGAGCGCGTCGGGCGTCTTGGGCGGCCACAGCTCGATGGAGAGCGAACTCGCACGCCGCAACAGGGCGTCGATGCGGGCCATGACGGGCAAGTCTCGCAGCAGCGCCCCGGGCGCGCGCAACCCGGCGAGCCACCAAGGACGCGGTCGGCTGCGACGCGTCCCCGACCCGCTACCGTCACGACGTGCCGAAAGCCTTCCGCGTGCTCGCCGAGCGGGATTTCGCCTTGCTGTGGGGCGGTCAAACGGCGTCGATCGTCGGCGACGGCGTCTTCACGGTCGCGCTCGCGCTGGAGACCCTGCGGGTGAGCGACCACGCCAGCACGCTCTCGTACGTCATCGCGGCCCGGGTCGCGCCGACGGTCCTTTTGCTGCTCGTCGCCGGGGCCGTGGTCGACCGCCTGCCGCGGCGGTTCACGGTCCTCGCGGCCGATCTGGTGCGCGGCCTCGCCATCGCCGCCCTCGCCGCCCTCGTCGTCGCCCACGCCCTCACCGTCACGGACCTCATCGCCATCTCGGCCGTCGTCGGCGCGGCCGACGCCTTCTTTTTCCCCGCCTACCAGGCCATCATCCCGGAGATCGTGCCGTCGGCCCTCTACCTCGAGGGCAACGCCTTCAACAGCGCCAGCCAGGTCCTCGGGGGGGCGCTCATCGGCCCGGCGATCGGCGGGATGCTCATCGCCGCCTTCGGCGCGGCGTCCGCGTTCGGCGTCGACGCGGCGAGCTTCCTCGCCAGCGCCCTGTGCGTCGCGGCGATGCGCGCCCGGCCGGCACCACAGCCCTCGGGAAGATCGATGCTCGCCGACGCCGCCGCCGGGCTGCGTTGGACGAGGTCGCAGCCCTGGCTGTGGTGGACGATCGTCGCCGCCTCGGTCGCCAACTTCGCGGCGTTCGCCCCCACCCAGGTGCTGCTGCCACTGCTCATCCGCGACACCCTGCACCAGGGCCCGACGCAGTACGGGCTGGTGTTCGCCGCCGGCGGGCTCGGCGGCGGCGCCGCCTCGGTCGTCGCCATCCGGTTCGGTTCACCCCGCCGGCGTGTGACAGTCATGTGGGTCGGTTGGGCGATCGGCGCCGTCGCCATCGCGGGCCTCGGCCTCGCGCCGGACGTGGCTCTCGTCGCCGCCCTCGGCGCCGTCGCCTTCGGGCTCCTGCAGTACGGCGGGATGCTCTGGAACACGATGATGCAGCAGCTCGTGCCGCCCGAGATGCTGGGACGGGCCTCCTCGGTCGACTGGCTGCTGTCGATGTGCCTCTCGCCGGTCGGCATCCTCGTCGCCGGGATCGCGGCGGCCTCGATCGGGGTGCGCGCGACGCTCGTGGCCGGCGGGCTCATCTCGGCCGCGATGGCCTGGATCCTCTTCCTGCCGGGCGTGCGGGACCCCGAACGGGGACTTGTCGCGCCCGCCCGCGCCCCGGCATCCGGCGCCGACGCGCCTTCGCCCGCCGACTCCTGAACAGCGGCGCGACGGTCAGGTCGCGGAGAGGGCCGCCTTGCTCCGGGGCCGGCCGAAGCGCATCTGGAGCGCGATCGCGGCCGAGATCACCGCCGCCCACGCGCACCACACCGAGGCGAATCCGTCGATCGTCAAATTGGCGATCGTCACGACGGCGATCACGTTGGCGACGCCGAAGATGACAATCCACCGGTTGCTCGAAAGCAGCACCGCCCCGCAGGTCGCCAGCACGTAGAGCCCCACGAAGACCCCACCGTCGGCGAGGTGCACGCTGTAGGCGAGGTGGTAGGGGCGGATCACCACGGTCATCGGCCCGCGCACCATCGCCGCCAGCAGCACGCCCCCAACGACGGTGCCGACGACGGCCAGCGAGGTCGCGAGGCGTCTTCGCCAGCGCGACGGCTCGATCGCCGCCACCGCGATCGGCACGAAGATCGGCAGGAAGACGAAGGCCACGATGAGGTAGATCCACAGTGCCGTCCTACCGAGGCCCGCCGGGAAGTGACCTTGCAGGCTGAACCAGACGAACGCCTCCACGATCTGGTGCGCGCCGAACACCACCGGCAGGGTCGCCAGGGCGATGTGGCTGGGACGCCGGTCGACGTGCCGGAGGGCGTCGACGCCGATCCCGCAGATGACGGCACCGCCGATGAGATCAGCCTGAGGCGAGAAGCACATAGGGGCAACCTACCCCGTGTGGACCCGTGACCTCGGAGTTTGTTCGCCGCCCGAGATCGGCGGCGGACGGCCCCTCGCTAGTGGTTGGCGCCGATGCGGCGCTGGGCGGCGCGCACGGCGTTCTTCAGGAGCATCGCCCGGGTCATCGGCCCGACCCCGCCGAGCCGGGGGGTCATCCACCCGGCGACCTCGGCGACGTCCTCGGCGACGTCGGAGAGCAGCTTGCGCCCCTCCCACGAGGTTCCGGCCCCCACGACGGCGGCTCCCGGCTTCACCATGTCCGCCGTCACGATGCCGGCTGAACCGGCCGCGGCGACGACGATGTCTCCGGTGCGCACATAGGAGGCGAGGTCACGGACCCCGGTGTGGACCACGGTCACGGCGGCGTTGCAACCGGGCCGCTTCAGGGCCAGCAGCAGCGCCAGTGGGCGGCCGATCGTGAGACCGCGCCCGACGACGACGACGTGCTGGCCCTCGACCGGCACGCCGTAGTGGCCGAGCAGGGCGACGATCCCGGCCGGCGTGCACGGCAGCGGGCCCTCGACCCCCATCACCAGCCGGCCGAGGTTCACCGGGTGGAGGCCGTCGACGTCCTTGTCGGGGTCGACGGCAAGCAAGGTCGCGAACTCGTCGAACCCCCCGGGCAGCGGGACCTGGACGAGGAAGGCGTCGACGGCGGGGTTGGCGTTGAACCGGCGAACCGCCGCCAACAGCTCCTCCGCACTCGTGGCGGGTCCCAGGTGTTCGTGGACCGACTCGATGCCCACCTTGGCGCAGTCCTCGTGCTTCAGCGCCACGTAGCGCGCGCTCGCCGGATCGTCGCCGACGAGGATCGTGCCGAGGCCCGGCTGGACGCCGGCTGCGCGCAGGCGCGCGACCTCGGCGGTGACCTCTTCCCGCATCAGTCCGGCGAGGGCCTCGCCGTCGAGCACCTTGGCCGTCATCCCAGGCACCTCCCGCGCTCCCCGGTGCCCCCGCGGCGCACCACGCGCCGCACCGACCGCGTCAGCCACACGCCGCTCACGATACGCGCCGGGCGGCGGTGCACCGGCGCCCGGAGAGCCGCTCAGTGCCGGAAGTGCCGTTCGCCCGTCAGGACCATCGCGATCCCCCGCTCGTTGGCCGCGGCGATCACCTCGTCGTCGTGCAGCGAGCCGCCCGGTTGGACGACGACCGTCACACCGGCGTCGCAGACGGCGTCGAGGGCGTCGCGGAACGGGAAGAAGGCGTCGCTCGCCCCGGCCCCGCCCTCGGCGCGTCCGGCGGCCTTCTCGCCGGCGAGCCGCGCCGAGTCCCGCCGGTTCTGCTGGCCGCACCCCACCCCGACGATCTGGCCGTCCTTCGCCAGCACGATCGCGTTCGAGGTGGTCCGGGCGCAGACGAGCCACGCCAGCTCGGCGTCCGAGATCTCCGCAGCCGTCGGCCGCCGGTCCGTGACGACACGCCACGCCTCCCGGTCCACCGCCGCCTGGTCCCTTTCCTGGACGAGGAAACCGCCGGCGAACTGCCGGAGTGCGAGCGGGTCGACGGTCGGCACCGGCGCCGAGAGCACCCGCATGTTCTTCCGCCGGGCGGCGAACAAATCCAGCGCCCCGGGTTCGTAGCCGTAGGCGACGAGGACGTCGGCGAGCGGGTTGGCGACGATCGTCTCGGCGAGGGCCCCGTCGATCGTGCCGGGGACCGCGACGATGCCCCCGAAGGCCGACACCGGGTCGGCCTCGAAGGCACGCCGGTACACGGCCGCCAGGTCCCCCCCGGCGGCGACGCCGCAGGGGTTGGCGTGCTTCACGATGACGACCGCGGTCTCCGCTGCTCGCAGCGCGAGCACGTCGTGGCAGAGCAACCAGGCGGCCTCGGCGTCGAGGAGGTTGACGTACGAGAGCTCCTTCCCGCCGTGCTGGGTGACCTTCTCCCACCAGTCGTCGCCGCTCCCCACCCGGTGGTAGCGGGCCCCGCGCTGGTGCGGGTTCTCCCCGTAGCGGAGCTCCTCCCGCCGCACGAGCGCGAGGCCGATCGAGGTGGGCAACCCCGCCGGCTCGCCGTCGGCCGAGGCGAGCCAGGCGGTGATGGCGGCGTCGTAGGCGGCGGTGTGGGCGAAGGCCCGCTCGGCGAGGCGGCGACGGGTCGCGGCGCTGACGCTCCCCTCAGCCCGGATCTCCTCGAGCACGGGCCCGTAGTCGGCCGGGTCGACGACGACGGCGACGTGGGCGTGGTTCTTGGCGGCGGCCCTGACCATCGTCGGCCCGCCGACGTCGATCATCTCGACCGAGGGCGACGCCCAGAACGGGTACAGGTTGCACACGACGAGGTCGATCGGCGTGATCCCCCGCGCGGCCAGGTCCTCGAGATGCGAGGGCTTGGCGCGGTCGGCGAGGATCCCGCCGTGGATCGCGGGGTGGAGCGTCTTCACCCGGCCGTCGAGCATCTCCGGCGCCCCCGTCACCTCGGCGACGTCGCGGTGGGCGATGCCGGCCTTGTCCAGTTCCGCCGAGGTCCCGCCGCTGGCGATGAGCTCCCAGCCGAGCTCGTCCAGCGCGCGGGCCAACCCGACGAGACCCTCCTTGTCGTAGACGGAAAGCAGTGCCCTCATCGCCGCCCCCTCTCATCGCTCGTCCCGCCGATGCCCTCCGGCGCGGCGCCGATCGAGGCGATGAACGTCCGGATCGTCGCCGGATAAAGGCGCCGTTCAACCTGTTTGATGCGCTCGTGCAAGGTCGCCTCCGTGTCGCCGGGGTGGATGGGCACGCGCTCCTGGGCGAGGATCGGGCCGTCGTCGACCTCGCTCGTCGCGAGGTGCACCGTGCAACCCGTCGCCGTCTCACCGGCCGCCAGCACCATCGGCACGGCGTGCCAGCCCTTGTACGCCGGCAGGAGCGACGGGTGGGTGTTGAGGACGCGTCCTTCGAAGGCGGGGAAGAAGGCGGGGCCGAGCACGGTCGCGAACCCCGCCATCGCGACGGTGCCGACGCGGTGCGCCGCCAGCGCCTCGACGAGCGACAGCGTGTAGGCCTCCCGGTCGAACGAGGCCGAGAAGTCCCGCCGGGTGACCGCCGCGACCGGGATCCCCGCCGCCTCGGCGATCTGGACCGCCCGGCACGGCCGGTCGACGCCCACAACGACGATCGGCAGTCCGGCGGCGATCAGCGCCTCGAGGATCGTCCCGGTCCCCGAGGCGAGCACGGCGAGGCGACGGCGCGGGTCCTCCGCCACCGTTGCCTGGAGCGGTTCAGACGAGGCCACGGACGACCCCCACCATCAGCTCGCCGGCCTCGGAGGGGTTGCGCGCGACACGCGTGCCGCACGCCTCGAGCGCCGCGATCTTGGCCTGCGCCGTCCCGGCGTTGCCCGAGACGATCGCCCCGGCGTGGCCCATCGTCCGGCCGGGCGGGGCCGTCACCCCGGCGATGTAGGCGACGACCGGTTTCGTCATCGACTCGGCGATGAACCGGGCGGCCAGCTCCTCGTCGGACCCGCCGATCTCGCCGATCAGCATCACCGCCGCCGTCTCGGGATCGTCCTCGAAAGCGGCGAGCACGTCGGTGAACGACGTCCCGGGGACCCGGTCGCCGCCGATGCCGACGCAGGTCGTCTGGCCGACGCCCTGCTGGGAAAGCTCGTGCAGCGCCTGGTACGTGAGGGTGCCCGAGCGGGAGACGATGCCGACGGGGCCGCCCGGCAGGGCGATCTCCCCGGCGGTGATGCCGATGTTGCACTTGCCCGGGGAGATCAAACCGGGGCTGTTCGGCCCGATGAGCCGGCAGCCCGGGTACTCGCGACGCAGCCGGTTGTAGAGCAGCGCCTCATCCTTGGCGGGAATGTGCTCGGTGATGCAGACGACGAGGGCGATCCCGGCGGCGGCGGCCTCGAGCACGGCGCCGGGTGCGCCGAGCCGGGGAACGGCGACGAAGCTGGCGTTCGCCCCCGTCGCGGCGACCGCCTCGGCGACGGAGTCGAAGATCGGGATCCCCTCGAGGGACCCGCCGCCCTTGCCCGGTGTGACCCCGGCGACCACTTGCGTTCCGTAGGCGAGGTTGCGCAGCCCGTGGAAACTCCCCTGGCTCCCCGTCAGGCCCTGCACGACGACGAGCGTCGTCTCGTCGGCGAAGATGCTCATCTGCCGGCCCCTGCCGCCAGCTCGACGGCGCGCCGGGCGGCGCCGAGCATCGTCGGCTCCATGACCAGCCGCTCCGAGAGGTGGGGCTCGAGGAGCGCGTGCGCCGCGGCGGCGTGCGTGCCGTCGAGGCGGACGACGATCGGCGAGGCGAGCTGCACGCGACCCAGCGCCTCGAGGATGCCGCGTGCCACGTCGTCGCAGCGGACGATGCCCCCGAAGACGTTGACGAGGATGGCCCGCACCTTGGCGTCCGAGTTGATCACCTCGAGGGCGTCCGTCATCGCCTCGGAATTCGCCGCGCCCCCGATGTCGAGGAAGTTCGCCGCCGCGCCGCCGGCTTGGCTCACGACGTCGAGCGTGCTCATCGCCAGCCCCGCCCCGTTGGCGATGATGCCGACGGACCCGTCGAGGCTGACGTAGCTGAGGTTCTTCGCACGCGCCGCCCGCTCGCGGGGATCGTCGGGTTCCGCCTCGGCGAACTCGGACCACTCGGGATGGCGGAACGCCGCCTCGTCGTCGAGCGTGACCTTGGCGTCGAGGGCGCGGACCTCGCCCGACGTCGTGACAATGAGCGGGTTGATCTCGACGAGATCGGCGTCGCCTTCGATGTAGCAGCGGTAGAGCCGCAGAATCACGTCGGCGACTCCCTCGCGCCCCGGCATCGATCCCGGCGGCCGAGGCGAGCGTCTGCGCGTCACCCGCCGAGAGCCCGTCGAGAGGGTTGATCTCGAGTCGCGCGATCGCCCCCGGGTCCTTCTCGGCGACGTCTTCGATGTCGACGCCTCCTCTGGCGGAGACCATCGCGAGGTGGAGCTTGGCGGCCCGGTCGAGGGTGAAGCCCAGGTAGTACTCGTGGGCGATCTCGGCGGCCGTCTCGACCCAGAGCCGTTTGACGCTGTGGCCCTTGATCACGAGACCGAGGATCGCCTCGGCGTGCGACGCCGCCTCCGCGGGATCGGCGGCGACCCTCACGCCGCCGGCCTTGCCGCGGCCACCGGTCTTCACCTGTGCCTTCAGAACGACGGGATAGCCGAGCTCGTCGGCGGCTGCGACGGCCGCCTCGACGGACTCGGCGATCGTGCCGCGCCCGACGGGGATGCCGAAACGGGCGAGGTACGACTTGCCCTGGTACTCGTAGAGATCCAAGAACCCGCCTCCTCCGCGCCGGTCCAGTACGCCCGCTTCCCCGCGACCGGCGCAACCGTGGGGTCGCCGACGACGAAGCCCCGCCGGAGCGATCCTATAAAGAACCTGCGGGTAGGAGCTGCCCCGCCGTTCGGACGCGTGACCCGGCGCACGGCCCCAGACTCCGCGATCGCCTAGGTTCCGATGCCCGCGCCGCCAGAGCGGGCGGCCCGGACACCGACCCGATGCGCTCCGGTCGTGGTCAGCCAGACCGTGGGCTCGTCGCGCACCGGGTTCCACGAGCCCGAAAGCCCCGCCGCGCGAGCTGCCACGGTTCTTGAGTCACAAGCCCGATGGCGAGGATCGCTCTGTGGCTCAGATCGCGATGGACCCTTCCGGGCAAGGAATTACGTGGTTCTGTCCCACTTCGTCACGCGCTCGGACGTCCGTTCTCGGCATCAAGTGCCCGCTTCCAGCGGGGTATCTGGCAGGCGAGCCAGCCGACCAGTCCCGCGGCAACGAGAAGCAGGGCTCCCCACCAGTAGCCGTTGGCGCAGAAGATCGACCCGAGAATGATCAACCACAGTGCAACAAGCGCGCGCACAACTGCCACGAACTTGACGTGGCGCCATCCGTACCTCGTCACCCAGCGCCTGAAAGGCCACGGGACGGTCTTGGTCGCTACCTGCCCAGGCTCGTTCCGGGTTGGACCGGTGTTCACGCGGGGGCGCGACCTAGTGCGTTGTGGCGGTGAACCTCACCGTTTTCGGCGCGCAGCTGCCCTGCGTGTCCCTCATCGTGAAGGTGATGGTCCCGGTCGCTGTCTTGGCGGTCGTGAATCGCCCGCTGACGGTGCTGATCGTGGTCTTGGTCCCATTCCCACCCGGGGCAGCAGTCGTCGATCTGGCGTCCTTGACCGAGAACGTGCCGCTCGGCGAGACGGCGATCGTCCCGACTTCGTTGATGAACGGCCGGTTGGTCCACGGGTCCCCGGGTCCCCCCATCCCGAGGCAGCCATCGCCGGCCCACTTGAAACCGCGCAGCAGCTTGCCGTTGACAGACACCGTGAAGCTGACCGGTGGCTTGAAGCCGTTGTACGCACCCGTCGAGAGGAACCCGGAGTACGTGCCGCCCGCAATTGGCTGAGCAGCGAACGCACTGCCCGCCAGCAGCAGGCTCAGCGCTGCTGCGAGTGGGACGATCAGTACCGGAAGTGCGCGGTTGCGACTCATGGCGATCGATCTCCGTTCTGCGAACACCGGTCCAATCCGGTAACGGGAACCGCCCGAAAACGGCAACACGTTGATGATCAGACGCTAGTCGTCTGGAGGTGTCGCGTCGACGGGCGCGGCGAGAGCGGCGGCGATGTGACGCCGCAGGTTCTGGGCGCGCTCCCAGCAGAACAGCTCGCACCGGTCCCGCGCCACCTGGTCGAACAGATCGCTGCCGACGCGCGCCGTGCACTCCTCGCAGCTCAGACTCGACGTCGGCGCGACCACTCGAGAGCTAGCCTGCCCTCAGTAAGCGAAGACTTCGAGGAGCTGAGGTGCCGGGGCAACCACGCACGCGTTGACCAGCTAGGTCTTCCAAGGCCTGTCATCGCGTGCTGCCGCATGCGGCACAGCGGACCCATCCCTCCGGGACCCGAGGCAATTCCCTTGCGAATCTCGGGCGTCCCGGAATCTCCCGCCGCGGTTCAAAGGAGCTCCAGTCGTGCGTCCCCTACGCCTCGCCTATCTGGCGTACTTCACCGTCGCCTTGCCCGGTTCCACCCTGGGACTGTTGTGGCCCTCGATACGGCTCGGTTTCCACGAACCGATCGCTGCCCTGGGAATCCTGTTGGTGTTCGGGGTCGCCGCCTCGGTCGTTGCGAGCGCCGCCACCGGGCGCATCCTGACCTGGGTGCGCATGGGCCCGCTCGTCGCTCTCTCGACGGGGCTCATCGCCCTGGCCCTGACCCTGGAGGTCCTTGCGCCGAGCCTCTGGGTGTTCGCCTGGGGCATCGTGCTCTTCGGCATCGGTTTCGGGACGCTCGATTCCGCCCTCAACGTGCACGCCGCCAGCAACTTCGGCGCGCGGGACATCAACTGGATGCATGCCAGTTACGGCCTGGGCGCCACGATCGGCCCCCTGGTCGTCACCGCGATCCTGAGCGGCGGGCTCACGTGGCGCTGGGCGTACGGGATCATGGCGGCCACCCAGGCGGTCCTCACGTGCTTCTTCCTCCTGGCTCGCCACAACTGGGAGAGGTCCGCCTCTCCGCAACCGGCGTCCCGCGGCGTCGTCGACGAGCCTCCGCCCGAGCGCGCCCCGGAGCCCGGCCGCAGGAAACAGCCGGCCGGGCTCGTCGTCGGCACCCTCACCTTCAGCGCCGTCGAGACCGGGATCGAATCGGGGGTAGGGATCTGGGGCTACGTATTCCTGACGGCCGGACACGGGCTGCCTCACGACGTTGCCGGCGTGGCGGTCGCGGCGTACTGGGCGATGATGTTCGTCGGGCGGGCGATGCTCGGCCCGGTGGCGGAGCGCGTCGGCCCGACACGGGTGCTTGGCGCGGCGGTCGGGGGCGTGGCTTTCGGCGCCGGCCTCATGACCGTGCCTGGCCCCGCCGCGCTGGGGGTGATCGGGATGATGATCCTCGGCCTCGCCGCCGCGCCGATCTTCCCGCTGATGACGCTGACCACCGCCGAACGTCTCCGGATCACGAGCGTCGCGCGGACCACGCAGATGGTGAGCCTCCAGGTCGCGACGTCGGCCATCGGAGCCGCGGCGCTGCCGGCCGCCATGGGCCTGGCGATCGGTGCCCTCAACGCGCGGATCCTCGCCCCGCTGCTGTTGGCTCTCAGCCTGGCGATGTGGGGTGCGTACGTCTTGTTGTCTCGACTCACCGGCGGGTCGGGGTCTGGCCTCGCGGCCGAGGGGCCCACCGTGTGAGTGCCGGCGAGTTTCCGGCGCCGCGCCCATCTTGCGGATACCTCCCGGGCTGAACGCGAACCGCCGGAATCGCACAACGGCTCAGATGAGTCGGGATTGGCGCAATCGCCGCGTCACCGTGCACAACCAGCACCGCCATTCCTCGCTTGTGCCCACCGCTCTGCGAGGATCCGTGAACGCCGAATCGGTCGCGTTCACCTGGACTCTCCAGGCCAAACGGCGTGCCGACTTTCACAATCTCCGACTAATGGCTCGAACCGTGGGTTCGGCGACGCTCGACCCGCCTGCACCAGTTCAAACTGCGGACGGCTAGGCGTAGAGCCGAACGGTCTGGACCCGTGGGCCAAACGGAACGGGTTCCAAGAAGCGGACGAGCATCTGCGAGAAGAGAAGTTGGCCATGAACGTCTACGGGCGTCTCCAACATGAGGTCGGCGCGGTAGTGGATCAGCCTTCCGTCTGCGCAGCCGGGCACGCAGTCATCGACTTCGACGATGCCCTGTCCCTTGGCAGTCGTGTCGGACCAAACGGACCAGCGGACATGAAAGACGCCGCCGTGGTTCAGACACTTCCAAGGAGTTGCTGAAGGCTTGACGACGGGTCGCGTGTCGCCGCAGAACCGCGCCTTGGTCACAGTCGAATGGAGCGGGGCACTTGGTCCCGTTAACCCCGATTCCGCGCGGAACGCAGTCGACCCGAACAGCAACAGGGCGGTTACTGCGAGAAACGAAATACGTTGCATGGCAAACTCATCCCGCAACATCCCGGCCGAAGTGTTCGGTCACTGCCTCAAGTTACGGCACCGGGGCGCCTCTAGTCGGCCACGATCGTGTGCGCTCCTTGCAATACAGCAAACTGCATGACGATCGGCCCGGTGTCCAGTCCTCTACTCAACGAGGCCGCTCAAAGTCCTCCGTAGGTCGCCCACAAGGCCAGCCTTGACGGTCCGGTCATCGTCACGGAGACCCTGGTAGAGGAGCCCGAGAAGCAGGCTCCTCTACCAGGAACACGATGGTCAGAGCTTGCTGGCTCCGAAGGAGTACTCCTTCTCGAGCGCCTTCAGCGCCGCACCCGTCAACGTCTTGGTCTTGCCGTTCTGGGCCACGTAGGTGACCTTGGTGACCGGGCCGATTCCGTACCACGCCTGCTGTGCGATCACGTAGCCGGCGGTCCGGGCGTTGGTCTCCGGCGAGAGATCGGCGAGGATCGTGGGCTGCCGGCTGATCATCGCCGGCAGGTGGTCCACCACGTAGATGGCGACCTTGGCGGCGTGGTCCGAAGCGATGATCCCGTCGTAGGCGTCCGGGTGCCATGGGGTATCCGAGATCCCACGGACGAGCATCCAGGACACGCCCTGGGCCGCGCACGCGAAGGCGAAGCCGGTGCCCTCGTTCTCCTCGGCATCAGTCTGGTACACGGCGTCCTGCGCTTCGATCCACGCCAGGGGCTCGGTCCACACGGGAGCCTGCCCGATCACCCCGGCGACGACCTTGTTCTTGATGGAACCTTTCGCCTTCTGGCCGGTCGCGTCGGCGACGGTGTTCGTACCGAGCGACGGTGCCTGCTCGGCGAGCTTCACGAGCTGGAGCGGTGCCGCGAAGTCGGTGACGTACACCCAGTTCTTGTTCGTCGCCTTGGAAGGTCCGTAGCCGTAGGTCTTGGCGTCGGCCGGAGTCGGCAGCGGGTACTCGTACCCGTCGGTCATGTCGCCGGCGTCCGACACACCCTTTGCGAGATGCAGCTCGACCCCCTCGTAGGGCGTCTGGTAGCCGCCGGCCTGGTAGTGGAGGTTGGACTTGTCGACCACCATCCCGCTCACGACGACGTCACCCACGTTGATGGGTGCGGCCTCGGCACCCGCCGTCCCGGAGAACAACATCGCACGGGGGTGGAAGTGCGAGATGAGGAGGTAGGCGGCCAGCTCGGCCGATTCGTCGACCTCGCCGCTGAAGCCGTCCACGACCGGGTGGCCGTTGATCGTGCCGACGTAGAAGAGGTACCCGTCGAGGACCACGGACCGGGTGACGTGCATGGCGGCAAGGACCGGGGCCTGTTCGGTCCCCTCGGCACTGAGGATCCCGATCGGGGCGAGCGGCGCGGTCGCCGGCTTCGAGTTCGTCGAGCCCGAGGCGGCCACACCCGCGCCGACAAGGCATGCGGCGACAGCGACCGCCGAGAGAGCCGTCAACCAGACACGACCCCGCGTCCGCCCACCGCCTTCGAAGCGCCTGTGACCTCTCTTATCGCTGTCGTGAGCCATCTGGTCCCCCTTCTTTCGTCCGGCTTCATCCGCACGATTCTCCAGCATTATCCGGACAACTCCCGACCGATCGCAAATACCGTGGTTTCCACAGCGAGAAAGTCATGAGGGAAACGCCGGGAAACGGCTGCGTGCCGGGAAGAGGTGCCCCGGAGGCGAAGCTTCCTGCACCGGTCAGTCCAACCCGCCGTCCGGCACACCCGGCGGCCAGGGGTCCGACGGAGGGGCCGGCGACCGATCGGGACCTCGGGCCGCGCGACACGACGTTGTGTCACCCCACCCTGCGGCGGGACGCAAGGACTGGGTCAGGCCCGTTTCAGGGGTGTGGCCGAGAGCAGGAACCGCTTCTCGCCGTGCCGTTCGAAGCCGATCACCGCCTCGGCCTTGGACCCTTCGCCGCTCACCTCGACGATGACGCCCTCCCCCCAGCGGGCGTGCACGATGCGGTCGCCGGGGACGAGCCCGAGCGCCTCGGCACCCGTCGTCGCCACCGGGGCGCCGGGCGGGCGCCGGGCCCGGGAGCCCGAACGGCCGAACGAGGGCGGGGCGTCGAACTCCGGGTCGCGCCACCGGGGCGCCGACCAGGGCGCCCCCGGTGCCTCACCCACATCGACGATCAGTTCCTCGGGGATCTCCTTCACGAACCGGCTGGCCAGGCTCTCGCGGCTCTGGCCGTAGAGCGTCCGCTCCCAGGTGTTGGTCAGGTAGAGACGCTTCCGTGCCCGGGTGATGCCGACGTAGCAGAGCCGGCGCTCCTCCTCGAGGTCGTCGGGCTCCGCCATCGCCCGGTCGTGCGGAAAGACCCCCTCCTCCATGCCCGTCAGGAAGACGACGTCGAACTCCAGCCCCTTGGCGGCGTGCAGCGTCATGAGACACACCCGCCCGCCGGAGTCGTCGAGCTCGTCGGTCGCCGCGACGAGCGCCATCGATTGGAGGAATGACTCCAGGTCCTCGTGGTCGGCGCCCACCGAGACGAGCTCGGCGAGGTTCTCGAGGCGGCCCTCGGCCTCGAGCGCGCCGAACCCGCCGAGGGCGACCTCGGCCTCCAGTGAGTCCCGGTAGCCGCTCCGGCGGAGCACCTCGGCGAGGATCTCGCCCGGCCGCTGCGCCGCGAGTTCGGCGAAACCCGCGACGATCTCGAGGAATCCGGCGATCGAGCGCACCGCCCGGCCCGAGGCGCCGGCAAGCTGGGGCCGGGCGAGCACCTCGGCGAAGGACACGCCCGAGCGCGCCGCGTACTCACCGATCCGCCCGACCGTCGTCGCGCCGATGCCGCGCTTGGGCACGTTGAGGACCCGGCGCAGCGAGACCTCGTCGGCGGGGTTCGCCACGAGCCGTAGATAGGCGAGGGCGTCACGGATCTCACGGCGGTCGTAGAAACGGGCGCCCCCGATCACCTGGTACGGCACTCCCCGGTCCGCCAGCGCCTGCTCGATCACCCGGCTCTGCGCATTCGTGCGGTAGAAGACGGCGATCTGGCCGCGCCGGATCCGGTGGGCCTGGCGGAGCTCCTCGATCTCGTTGGCGACGAACGTCGCCTCGCCCCGCTCGTCGCCGGCCCGGTAGCGCAGCACCTTCTCGCCCGCGCCGAGGGCCGACCAGAGCGACTTCTCCTGGCGCATCAGGTTGTTGCCGATCACGGCGTTGGCGGCGTCGAGGATCGTCTGGGTCGAGCGGTAGTTCTGGTCGAGCACGATCGTGCGCGCCTCGGGGAAGGCGAGCTCGAACTCCAGCAGGTTCCGGATCTCCGCCCCGCGGAACCGGTAGATGCTCTGGTCGGTGTCGCCGACGACGCAGACGTTGCGGTGGACGGCGCCGATCAGCGTGACGATCTCGTTCTGGGCGCGGTTCGTGTCCTGGTACTCGTCGACCAGCACGTGCTCGAAGCGCTCCTGGTAGCGGCCGAGCACCTCGGGGTCGGTCCGGAACAGGCGGACGACGACCGACAGCAGGTCGTCGAAGTCGAGCGCGTTGCCGAGTCGCAGCCGCCGTTCGTACTCGGTGAACACCTCGGCGATGCGCCGCTCGTAGAGCGTGTAGGCGCGCGCCTCGTAGGCGGGGGCGTCGAGCAGCTCGGCCTTGGCGGCACTGATCGCGCCGAGCACCGCCCGGGAGGGGTACCGCTTGGCGTCGATGCCGAGGTCGCCGAGCACGTGCTCGACGAGCCGGCGGCTGTCGCCCTCGTCGTAGATCGAGAACCCCGGGCGGTAGCCGATCCGGTCCGTCTCGCGCCGCAGGATCCGCGCGCAGGCCGAGTGGAACGTCGACAGCCACATCTTGTCGGCCTCGGCGCCGACGAGCTCGACGACGCGGCGGCGCACCTCGTCGGCGGCCTTGTTCGTGAAGGTGATGCCGAGGATCCGCCAGGGCGACACGCCCGTCGCGACGAGCCGCGCGATCCGCCGCGTCAGCACCCGGGTCTTGCCCGAACCCGCCCCGGCGACGACGACGAGCGGGCCCCCGTCGTAGAGCACGGCCTCGCGCTGCGCGGGGTTCAGGTCCTCAAGGATCGCCCCGAGCGCCGCGGGGGGCGGCCCCGGGCGGCTGGGTCCGGGCGGGACCCGGTCGGTTCCGTCCTCGGGCGGGGGCGGCTCGCTCACCGCCACGGGCCCCTCACTCCCATTCGATCGTGCCCGGCGGCTTCGAGGTGATGTCGTAGGTGACGCGGTTCACCCCGTCCACCTCGTTGATGATCCGGCTCGAGATCCGCTCCAGCAGCTCGTACGGCAGGCGCGCCCAGTCGGCCGTCATGGCGTCGTCGCTCGTGACGGCGCGCACGACGATCGGGTACTCGTAGGTGCGCTCGTCGCCCATCACACCGACCGCTCGCACGGCCGGCAGGACGGCGAAGGACTGCCACAGCTCGCGCAGCATGCCCGCCCGCCGCACCTCGTCGAGCACGACGGCGTCGGCGGCCCGCACGATCGCCGCCCGCTCGGGCGTCACGGCGCCGACGATGCGGACCACGAGGCCCGGGCCGGGGAACGGCTGGCGCCAGACGATCTCCTCGGGCAGTCCCAGCTCCTCGCCGACGGCGCGCACCTCGTCCTTGAAAAGCAGCCGCAGCGGCTCGATGAGCTCGAGCGCCATCTCGGCGGGGAGACCGCCGACGTTGTGGTGCGACTTGATCGTCGCCGCGGCCGACGTGCCGGACTCGATGACGTCCGGGTAGAGCGTCCCCTGCGCGAGGTAGGCGACGCCGGGGAGGGTGGCGGCGACCTCCTCGAAGATCCGGATGAACAGCTCGCCGACGATCTTGCGCTTCTTTTCCGGGTCGACGACGCCCTTCAGCGCCCCGAAGAAGCGGTCGGCGGCCTTCACGTGGTGGAGGTCGATGCCGAACTGGCGGCGGAAAGTCTCCTCGACCTGTTCGGCCTCGCCGGCCCGCATCAGCCCCGTGTCGACGAAGACGCACGAGAGCTGGTCGCCGATGGCCTTGTGGACGAGCGCCGCCGTCACCGCCGAGTCGACACCGCCCGAGAGGGCGCACAACACCCGCGCCCGCCCGACTCGTGCCCGCACCTCCTCGATCGCCGCCTCGATGACCGAGATGTGCGTCCAGGTCGGGCGGCACTGGCAGATGTCGTGCAGGAAACGCCGCAGCAGCTCCTGGCCCCGGGCGGTGTGAACGACCTCCGGGTGGAACTGCACGCCGAATAGGCCCCTCGCGACGCTCTCGAAGGCGGCGACGGCGACGTCGGGCGTGGAGCCGATGGTTCGAGAACCCGGCGGGCCGGCCATGATCGAGTCGCCGTGGCTCATCCAGACCTCGGTCGTCTCGGGCCACTGCGAGAACAGCACCGATCCCGGGTCACAGCGCAGCTCGGTCCGGCCGTACTCGCCGGTCCCGGTCCGGCGGACCTCGCCGCCGAGCTGTCGCACGATGAGCTGCGCGCCGTAGCAGATGCCGAGGACGGGGATGCCGAGCTCGTACACGGCGGGGTCGAGAAGGGGCGCCTGGTCGGCGTAGACGGACATCGGCCCGCCCGACAGGATGATCCCCTTCGGCGAGTGCGCCAGCATCTCGGCGGCCGTCGCGGAGTGCGGCACGATCTCCGAGTAGACGTGCGCCTCGCGGACCCGGCGGGCGATCAGCTGCGCGTACTGGGCCCCGAAATCAACGACGAGAACCGTGTCGAATCCTGCAGCCACGCGGCGAGGCTACCAACGTCCCCCCACAACCGGGGGAACCCGCCGGTCGGGCCCTGGCCGCTTCCGCAGCCAGCCGGGCCCCGTCTTCCCCGGTGGCACCGCCCCGGCGGGCCACGGCGCTCACAGGCGGCTCTTCGTGGAAACGGCGCGGCGCGGGGCCTCCCCGCCGCCGGGGCGCAGCCGGGTGGGCGGGCGGCGAACCGCTACACTGCCGCCTCGTCACGCCGACCGGCGGGTGGTGGGGACCCGCCGTCGAGGAGGGCCGCCGGTGCGCTGCGAGATGGAACGAGCCGCGATCGACTACGAGTCGTTCGGTTCCGGCATCCCGCTCGTCGTCCTCCACGGCATGCCGCTCGACCGGCACGCCTCGATGCACGAGTTCGAGCCGATCCTCTCGGCGCGGGCCGGCTGGCGGCGCATCTACCCCGACCTCCCCGGCCACGGCCGCAGCCCCGCCGCGGCCAGGATCACGACTCCCGACGAGCTCCTCTCGGTCCTCGCCGAGTTCGTGACGGCGACGCTGGGCGACGCACGCTTCGTCCTCGCCGGCACGTCGTTCGGCGCCTACCTCGCCCGCGGGCTCGTCCACCTCCTCGGTGACCGGGTCGACGGGGTGTGCCTCAACGTCCCCGCCATCGTGCGCGATCCCTCCGGGACCCGCGCGAGGCGCGTGATCCTCGCCGACGAGGCCGCGATCACCGCCCAGTCCCGGGAACCCGGCTGGGCCTGGTACGGCGAGCTCGCCGTCGCCGACTCCGCCGCCAACCGCGCCTACGGCGCGGCGGTCAACGAGGCGACGGTGGACGACGCCTACCTCGGGGCCCTGCACGGCCCCATGACGCCGTGCTCGTTCGAGGCGGTCACGCTCGCCGATCCCTTCCCGGCGCCGGCGCTCATCCTGGCGGGCCGGCAGGACGGCGTCGTCGGCTACGAGGCCGTCTGGCCGATCCTGCCGTCGTTCCCGCGGGCGACCCTCGCTGTCCTCGACCGGGCGGGGCACATGCTGCGCGGCGAACAGCCGCTGTTGTTCACCGCCCTCGTCGGCGAGTGGCTCGACCGGGTCGAGGAATGGATCGCCGCGCCGCCGGGCGCGCCGGCCGCGGGCGGCGGTGTGGAGCGGGGAAAGGGGTGACCGGCATGCTCGAGGTGACGATCGAGGACGTCGATTGGTACGTCGGCCACTGGCTCGACGAGATGGTCGCGATCCTGCGCCGGCTCGGCGACGGGCCGGCGAACCGGCGACCGCCGCTCCCGGGGGCGAACTCGCCGTTCGTGATCGTCACCCACTGCCTCGGCGTCATGGAGTTCTGGGCCGGCCGGATGATCGCCGGCCGGCCGATCGAGCGCGACCGGGACGCCGAGTTCACCGCCACCGGGTCCGTCGAGGAACTCGTCACCCGCGTCGCGCGGGCCCGCCGGCAACTCGCCGCCGACCTCGGCTCACTCGACCCCCTCGCCCCGCCGCGCCACCCCTCCCAGCCACGGGACGCCGGACTCCCTCTCGCCACGACCCAGGGAGGGGTTGTCCTTCACATCCTCGAGGAGCTGGCACAACACCTCGGCCACCTGGAACTGACCCGCGACCTGCTCGTCAATGACGGCGCGGGCGAGGCGCCTCAGACCCAGTAGCGCACGGCGACCGCGAGGCCGAGCGCCACGACGGCGGCGCGCAGCACGGCCGGGCTGACGAGATGGACAACCTTCCCCCCCGCCATGCCGCCGACCATGCTCGTCGGCGCCACGACGGCGACAAAGGTCCACGCGACGTGGCCCGAGAAGGCGAGGAACAGGCTCGCGACGACGCCGATCACGAACGAGAGCGCCTGCTTCACGGCATTGAGGCGTGGCAGGCCGTCGTCGGAGAACAGCCCCAGGACGGCGAGCAGCATGATGCCCAGTCCCGCCCCGAAGAACCCGCCGTAGACAGAGGAGAGGAACACGCCCACCCGCGTCGCCGCCTCCCGGTGGCGGTGCGGGCGGGCCGGGGCCCCGCTCGCCTGGCGGCGACGGGCGAGCAGCTGCCGCAGCCGGTCCTGCCCGACGAGCAGCCCGCAGGAGAAAAGGATGAGGAACGGCACCGCATCGCGGAAGTCCCGGGCGGAGGTGGTGACGAGGAGCACGGAGCCGACGAGCCCGCCGGCGGCGGCGAAGACGCCGAGCCGGACGGTCCATCTGGACTGACCTACCAGGTCCGCCCGCTGGCTGTAGGTGCCGGCGGCATAACCGGGCGTGAGAGCGATGATGTTCGTCACGTTCGCCCGCACCGGCGACAGCCCGAGGGCCGCGAGTGCGGGGAACGAGACGAGCGTGCCGCCACCAGCGACGGCGTTCACCGCCCCGGCGATGCAACCCGCCCCGCCAGCGAGGACGTAGCCGATCCAGCCGAGGTTCACGGCGCGAAGCCCTTCCCCGCCGGCTCGGCCGCGGGCGCGCGAAGCCGCGCCCGCACACCGCGGGCGCCGCTCGACATCACCCGGCGGACACGCCTGCACCTGGCCGTTTCCATGCGCTGTCGCCTCCCCGCGGGAAGGGTCGGTGGGATGGGCGTGCCCGGCATGGGCCTCGCCCCGTCACGTTCTAGCCGGTCAGACGGCGCTCGACCGCCACCACACGCCCGCCGAGCGCCGCCCACGGCCCGCCGTCGCGGCGCGCCCTCCTCGAACAGCCAGGCCAGGTGCGCAGTTGTGCCGCCGGCGCCAGGAACCCGTTCGGTGCTCCGAAACACCCGACCTCGGCCGCGGCGCACCCGGCTGTGCCGGGAGTCCGGCCGGGATCAGGTCACCAAGGGGCCCCCGCGCCACACCGCGCATACAAAAGGGGCCCGGCCGAAGCCGGACCCCTTTCGTCCTCGATCTGAATTGGGATCAAGAATGTTTGCCGAATGGGCTAGCGAGCTAGGCCACCGAGCATTCGTTGCCGCCGCCGGTCACGACGTAGGAGTCGTAGTTCTGCCAGCTGCCGATGGTCGCGGGAGAGGCAGGAGGATTGCCGGCGTCAACGTAGACCTGGCCGGCCGTGAGACCGGTGGTGGTCACGTACGACGTGACGCCACTCGAGTTGATGTACTGGAGGTTCGTGGCCGAGGTCGCGAGCCCCACGTAGTAGTAGGAGTTGTTGCTCGGCCAGCTCCGCAGGGCGGCGTTCGTGCCGGTCGTCAGGCCGGTGATCGCGCTCGGGTAGGCGTTGTTGTTGGCGTAGTACGCCTGGACCCCGACTTCGACGGTCTTCACGTCGGTGTTGCACGCGGCGACCGCGCTCGTGCCGGTCACCCCACCGAGGGCGAAGACGACGACGGCGGCGAGGATGCCCATGATGATGATGACGATCAGGAGTTCAATCAAGGTGAATCCTTCTTGATCGAGACCTTCCGTCTTGGCCTTGCGCATTTCTCGGTAGGTGCTGAACATGATGGCTGGTACCTTTCTTCAGATCGATGACTCCAACGGGCTACTAACGAACCGTAACCCTCGTCACTTAAGAGCTGGGGGGATTCAACCCATCTGACCAGCCCGAATGGTCAACACGTGTCAGGCGCACGGGCGCGACGAGCCCCGTCTGTGCATCCGCTGACGCAAATGGACTAGGCCTCGGAGGTGGCCGCGGGTTCGTGGGACGCGCCCCGCGGGCCCGCGAACCGACGCCGGGCCGACACCAGCGCCGTGCCGCCGAGCCGCCGGAAGGTCGCGGCGAACGGCGCCAGCACGAGCGCCAGCAGCGCCACGAGCGCGAGCGCGATCCCGTAGCTGAGGTCGCGGGGCCAGTAGTGGGCGACGACCGTGTGCGTGCCCTTCGGCACGGTGACGACGAGGAAGGACCCCTCGTAGCGGTGGACGACGAGTGGGCGGCCGTCGGCGGTGACGTGCCAGCCCGGCAGGTAGGTGACCCGCAGCACGAGCTTGGTGGGCGTATCGACCCGCACCCGCAGCCGGTACGAGGCGTCGCCGGGATGGCTCGACCCGAGGACGCGCGCGGTGGCCGGGGGGGCGAGGAAGCTGAAGCGCGCCGAACCCGGGACCTTGGCGAGCACGAGGTAGCCGCCGCTGATCGGCAGGCGCGCGACCGGTTCCATCCCCGCCGGGACCGCCAGCTTCGGCCCGACGAGCACGTACGAGACCCCGTAGCGGTGGGCCAGCGCGACGGTGTCGATCGAGGGGGAGAAGAACTGCAGGTTGCCCGAGTACGACTGTCCCGCGTCCGGTACCGGCCAGGCCGTGAAGTACGACGCCGGAATCGTCGGGTCGTGCATGCCCAGCTCGTCGATCTGGTAGCCGAGCTGCATGTTCGGGATGAAGCCGACACCGAGCCAGAGCCGGAACCCGCAGGGTTTGCCGACCCGCCCCGGCCGGGGGTTGGCGCAGCTGACATTGGGCGCGTCGGCGGCGACGAGGTGCGTGCCGACGATCCGCTGCAGGGTCGCCACATCGGCCGTCACCGGGAACATGTCCTTGGTGTAGCTGTAGATCCCGACCCCGGCGAAGAGCAGGAACGCCGCCTGTGACGCGACGAGGACCGCGCCGATCGTCGCGCCGAGCTGCCGGCGCGCCGCCGGGGCGAGCCGCCTGGCGAGGACGGTCACGGCCCAGATCACCACGAGTAAGGCGATCGTCGCCGTCGGCCACACGAGGCTCTGGCGCCGCAGCGAGCGCTCGAGGGTCGACAGGCCCGGGTCGCCGACCGCGGTCCACAGGAAGCCGATGCACAACGCCACGGCGGCCGTCGCCGTCGCGAGGGCCGCCCGGACGCCCTTCTCGGCGAAGCGCTTCACGACGATGTCGCACCCGATGCCGGCGAGCACGGCGACCGGGAAGCCGAGCAGGGCGAGGATGCGGTGGATCGGCAGCGACGACAGGCCGATCGCGCTCACGAAGTTCGGCACCCACGTCGCCCCGGGGACCGCGTAGGCGACGCACACGCAGCCCACCGCCCCGAGCGTCATCGCCACGACGACGGGACGGCGCCAGGCGACGACAAGGGCGACACCGGCGAGCACGAGCGCCACGACGCCGACGTAGGCGGCCGTCTCCACGTAGTTGGCCGGGCCGAACCAGGTGCTGCCGGTGATCGGCAGGCCGTAGAAGCCCTGGGTGAAGATCTCCGTCAGGGCGTGGAGCGGGAACTGCCCGTCGACGTGCTTGCCGATGCGCGCGGAGTGGGAGAGCACCGAGATGCCCGGCAGCCACAACGGTGCCGACAGGGCGAACCCGGCGGCCGACCCGGCGGCGACGCGGGCGAGCCCCCGCACCGCGAGGCGCCGCTCGACGACGAGCACGCCCAGCGCCCCGACGGCGAGCACGCCCCCCAGCACCACGGCCATCAGCACGTACTCTTCGGGGAACCCGCCGTACACGGCGAAGGCGAGCGACACCGCGAGCAGCCACAGGTCGCGCACCCGCCGCGAGCGGTAGGCGAGGATGGCGCCGGCGAGGATGAAGCCCGACCACGCCACCGGCCCGCCGATCGCCCAGCCGAGCCACCCGGCGAAGCTCCCCGACAGCATGAACGAGACGCCCCCGAGGGTGGCCCCGATCGCCCCGGTCCGTAGCACCCGGCACAGCACGTAGGTGCCGGTCCCGGCGATGAGGAGCTTGCACAAAACGGTGATGAGGAACGACGCCGAGAGCGGGAAGAGGTAGCCGACGAGCGAGGGCAGCGCGAGGGGGGCCGACTCGAAGTTGAAAAGCTGCGGCAGCCCCGTGCCCGTGTAGCTGTCCCACAGCGGCAGCGAACCGTGGTGGACGATTCTCCAATCGAGGGTGTTCCAGGGCACGTCCTGGTCGATCACGTCGCCGATCAGGTGGTTGTGGACCGGCGCCGTGGCGGGCCCGCGCGTCAGGTACGACGCCGAGGCGCCGAGATCGGCCGGGCCGAAGCCGAAGCCGTCCTTCAGCGCCGGCGACAGGAACAGCAGCGCGACGATGACGATGACGGCGATCCCGACGGCGTCGGCGAGCCAGCGGTGGCGCTGGAAGAGCGCCACGACCGCCGCCTTCATGCCCCGCACCCCTCGCCCCATCGCCCCTCCGGTTCCGCCCGCCGCCAAGGCCGGGGCGCCAGCCCGTCAGGTGCGACGAGCAGGGCCGCCCGGTGGAACTCGCGGATCGAGGCGTACCCGGCCATCGCCATGCTCGCGCGCAGCGCCCCGAAGATGTTGCATCGGCCCTGCGGATCGTGCGAGGGCCCGGTGAGCACCTCGGCGAGCGTGCCGAGCACCGGCGAGCGCTCGACCGTGCCCCGCGGCAGCTCGCCGTGGCCGGCGGCCGGCGTGAACCAGATGCCGCCGCCGGGGGCCTCCGAGGCCGCCGCCAGGGGCGCCGAGAGCATCACCGCGTCGGCGCCGCAGGCGATCGCCGTCGCGACGTCGCCACCGCAGTGCAACGGCCCTTCGGCGACCACCTGGACGTAGACGCCGGTCTCCTCGAGGTGCCGGCTGCGCGCCCCGGCCACGTCGGCGATCGCCGTCGCCATCGGCGCCGCCATCCCGAGCACGCGGCGCGTCGGCGGCGCCGACTCCCCCGGCCCGCAACCGACGAGCACGCCGACGGCCCCCGTCCGCATCAGGTGGAGCGCCGCCTGGTACGAGGAGCACCAGCCCACGATCACCGGCAGGTCGAGCGTGCGGATGAACCCCCCGAGATCGAGGGGCACGGCCGACTCCGAGACGTGCTCGGCCGAGATTGTCGTGCCGGCGATGACGAGGATGTCGAGGCCGCCGTCGACGGCGGCGGGGACGAGCTCGGCGGCGGCGGCCGGCGTGACCGCGCCGCAGGCGACCGCCCCCGCGGCGGCGATCTCGGCGACGCGGCTCGCCACGAGCCCGGGCTGCACCGGCTCGGCGTAGACCTCCTGCAGCCGCCGTGTGAGCCCGTCCGGCTCGAGACGGGCGATCTCCTCGAAGATCGGCCCCGGATCGGCGTACCGGGTCCACAGCCCCTCGAGGTCGAGCACGCCAAGACCGCCGGCCGCGTCGACGGCCGCCGCCGTGGCGGGACTGACGATGCCGTCGCGGGGCGCGGCCACGAGGGGCAGCCCGAACCGGAAGGCGTCCAGCTGCCAGGAGACGTCGACGTCGGCGGGGTCCCGGGTGCGCCGCGAGGGGCTGATGGCGATCTCGTCGAGGCGCCAGCCGCGACGGGCGACCCTGCCCACCCCGATCTCGACGTCCGCCACGTGCGAATCCTTCCTCCGCGGGTCACGTCCCGCGACGGGCGGGCGACGCCCCAGGACAGTAGCCGAGCCCCGGGCTAGGCCCCGGCGAGGACCACCGCGAGCAGATCCCAGATGACCCGGGCGGTGAGCCCCCAGATGAGGTTGGCCCCGAGCTCGTCGGCCCCGGCGAAGAAGCACACGCCCGGTTCGGCCCCATCGCCCCACGACTCCTGCCAGGCGACCCGGTCGGCGGCGAGCGCCGCGAGCGGCACCTCGAGGATCGCGGCGACCTCGCGCCCGTCGCCGACGAGCGGGGGGTGACCCGCCACGAGCCCGACGAACGGCACGACCAGCTCCCGGTCGCGCCGGCGCTGCAGGGCGCCGAAGGAACCGATCACCTCGACGAGCGCCGGGTCGAGCCCGATCTCCTCGTGCGACTCGCGCAGCGCCGCCGTCAGCGCCTCCTCGCCCGGCTCGAGGTGTCCGCCTGGGAAGGCGATGTGCCCGGCGTCGTGCACGAGGTCGTCCGAGCGCCGGATGAGGACGAGCGCCGCCTCGCCACGGGTCTCGACGATCGGCACGAGCACCGCCGAGTGCACCGGCGGCTGGGGGTGTGGCGCTGCGAGCGCGGCGAAGGCGCGCCGCACGCGCTCGACCGGGATCGACGACCCGCCACCCGCCGGGCCCGACAGCCAGGGCGCGGGATTTCCCCGACGCGCATCGGCCGGGCGGGGAACGTCTTGGTGGTACGCCGCCGCCACCGGCGCAGCGTACCGGACCCCGCGGTGGCCGCCGGGGGGGTGGGCCACCGCGGGTTCCGATCAGTTGGCGATGCCTACATCATCCCCATGCCGCTGGGATCGGGCATCGCCGGCGCGGCCGGCTTCGGCTCGGGCTTGTCGACGACGAGCACGTCGGTCGTGAGGAGCAGCGCCGCGACCGAGGCCGCGTTCTGCAGCGCCGAGCGCGTCACCTTGGCCGGGTCGATGATCCCCGCGACCACGAGGTCCTCGATCACGCCGGTCGCGGCGTTGAGCCCGACCGTGCCCTTGCGGGCCTCGACGTCGCGCACCATGAGCGACCCCTCGAGGCCGGCGTTCAGCGCGATCCACTTCAGCGGCTCCTCGAGCGCGCGGGCGACCGCCATCGCGCCCGTCTCCTCGTCGCCTTGCAGTGCATGCGCCACCTTCACGACCGCCGCACGGCTGCGGAGCAGCGACGTGCCGCCCCCGGCGACGACGCCCTCCTCGATCGCCGCCCGGGTCGCCGAGAGGGCGTCCTCGATGCGGTGCTTCTTCTCTTTCAGCTCGACCTCGGTCGCCGCGCCGACCTTCACGACCGCCACACCGGCGGCCAGCTTGGCGATGCGCTCCTGGAGCTTCTCCTTGTCCCAGTCCGAGTCGGTCTCCTCGAGTTCGTGACGCATCTGGGAGATCCGGGCCTTCACGGCCTCCTCGGTGCCGGCACCCTCGACGACGGTCGTGTCGTCTTTCGTGACGACGACGCGGCGCGCGTGGCCCAGCACGTCGAGCGTCGCCGACTCGAGCTTCAGCCCGACCTCCTCGGCGACGACCTGCGCGCCGGTCATGACGGCGATGTCGGCGAGCATCTCCTTGCGGCGCTGGCCGTAACCGGGGGATTTGACGGCGATCGACTGGAAGGTGCCGCGGATCTTGTTCACGACGAGTGTCGCCAGCGCCTCGCCCTCGATGTCCTCGGCGATGATGAGGAGCGGCTTGCCGGTCTGCATGACCTTCTCGAGCACGGGCACGAGATCGTGGACGGCGGAGATCTTCGAGTCGACGATCAGTATGCCCGGGTCCTCGAGCACCGCCTCCTGACGCTCGGGGTCCGTCACGAAGTACGGCGACAGGTAGCCCTTGTCGAACTGCATCCCCTCGGTGAACTCGAGCTCGAGCCCGAAGGTGTTGGACTCCTCGACCGTCACCGTCCCGTCCTTGCCGACCTTGTCGATCGCGTCGGCGAGCACCTCGCCGATCGAGGCGTCGGCGGCGGAGATGGCTGCGATCTGGGCGATCTCGTGACGGCCCTCGACCTCGCGCGCCTGGGACTTGATCGACGCGACCGCGGCCGCGACGCCGCGTTCGATGCCGCGCTTCAGCGCCATCGGGTTCGCCCCGGCGGCCACGTTGCGCAGGCCTTCGCGGACGAGCGCCTGGGCGAGGACGGTCGCCGTCGTCGTGCCGTCGCCGGCGATGTCGTTCGTCTTCGTCGCCACCTCGCGCACGAGGTGCGCACCGAGGTTCTCGAACGGGTCGTCGAGGTCGATCTCCTTGGCGATCGTCACCCCGTCGTTCGTGATCGTCGGCGCGCCCCACTTCTGGGCGAGCACGACGTTGCGACCCTTGGGCCCGAGGGTCACCTTCACGGTGTCGGCGAGCTTGTTGACGCCGACCTCGAGTCGGCGGCGGGCGTTCTCGTCGAACAGCAGGATCTTCGGCATCAGCCCACGACCTTGGCGAGCACGTCACGGCCCGACAGGATGAGGAGGTCCTCGCCGTCGACCGTGATCTCGGTGCCGCCGTACTTCGAGTAGACGACCTTGTCGCCGACCTTCACGTCGAGCGGGATGAGCTCGCCGGTGTTCTCGGCCCGGCGTCCGGGTCCGGCCGCGAGCACCTCGCCCTGCTGGGGCTTCTCTTTGGCGGTGTCGGGGATGACGAGGCCCGACGCCGTCTTCTCCTCGGCCTCGCTCGGGCGAACGACGATGCGGTCGTCCAGCGGTTGCAGCTTCATTTCCGCGGCCTCCTGTGACTCCGTTGGCACTCTCTGGTTTCGAGTGCTAACGATACCGGCAACCGCGCGCCCTGGCAAACGGGTCCGCAGAGTGCCGGAATGCCTTCCGGGGCGCTCGGTGCGCCCTCAGTCGAAGATCACGAGGTCCCAGGCCTCGGCTACCGCCGGGTCGCCCTTCACCACCACCGACCCGGCACTCGCCGGGATCCGGTGGAGCAGCCACAGGTAGAGGTCCGAGGCGCCGGCGGTGACCTCGGCCTCGGTGGCGAAGGCGTTGCGCCGGCCGATCCGGTCCGGCGCCAGTTCGAGGTGCCAGCTCACGGCCTCGTCGGGGGCGACGAGCGCCAGCGAGCCGGTCAACCCGGCGATCGGGTGCTGGGCGACGACCCGGGCGGCGATCCCGAGGAACTCGTCGATGCCGTCGGCCGCCAGCTCGGTCGCCAGGGGCGCCGCGTGGCCCGTGGCGTTCTCGGCGTCCCAGCGGTGCACCGCCGTCTCCTGGGCCATGCGCCGCCACCAGAAGGCCGCCGGTGCCACCCCCGTCGACCAGTTCCAGACGCCTTCGGCCGGGTCCGTCGCCGCGAACGAGGCGACGAGGTCGGCGAGCCCGGCGTCGTAGGCGTCGGCGAGCTCGGCGAACCCGACGTCGCGGCCGACCTCGGTGCGCGCCAGGCGCTGCGTCGCCCTCGTCCGCAGCACCGCCGCGACCCAGCGGTGGATCGCCTCGATGTGCGCGAGCAGCTCGAACATGTCCCATTTCGGGCAGCTCGGCACGCGGGCCTGCGGGGCGCGCCGGGCGGCCGCGCCGAGGCGGCCGCCCTCGAGACGGATCGCCTCCAGATAGGTGTCGGGGTCCACGGGGCAATCCTTTCCGCCCCCCGTCTCCCGGGCAAGCCCCCTGCTCAGCGGGCCCGGGCACCGGGGAACCCGAGGCCCGGCTCGGCACCGGCGCCGAGGTCCGTCGGGCCCTCGGCCGCCAGCTGGAAGTGCGCGACGGCCCCGATCATCGCCGCGTTGTCGGTGCACATCGCCCGGCTCGGCAGGTACACCCCGAGTCCCGCCTCGGCGGCGGCGGCGCGGAACGCCTCCCGCAACGGGCCGTTGGCGGCGACCCCGCCGGCGAGGCAGACCGAGCGCGCCCCGGTCTGGCGGGCGGCGCGCAGCGCCTTCGTGACGACGATCTCGACCACGGCCGCCTGGAAGGACGCCGCCACGTCGGCGTTGGCGACCTCGGGGTGGGCGCGCACATGGTGGACGACGGCGGTCTTCAGCCCCGAGAACGACAGGTCGAGGCCCTCGCGCAGCATCGGGCGCGGGAAGGCGATCGCGCGGCCGTCGCCCTGTGCCGCAGCCTGCTCGATCGCCGGGCCGCCGGGGTAGGAAAGGCCCAGGTAGCGCGCCACCTTGTCGAACGCCTCCCCCGCCGCGTCGTCGACCGTCTCGCCGAGCACCTCGTAGTCCCGGGGCCCGGCCATCTTCACGATCAGACTGTGGCCCCCCGAGACGAGCACGACGACCGCCGGCAGCCGGATCTCGGGATCCTCGAGCAGCGACGCGTAGAGGTGCCCCTCGAGGTGGTTGACGCCCACGAAGGGCACGCCCCATGCCATCGCCAGCGCCTTGGCGAACGACACGCCCACCAGCAGCGCCCCGATCAGTCCCGGCCCGACCGTGGCGGCGACGGCGTCGACCGGGGGCGACGCGGCGCCGGCGAGGCCGGCGGCGCCGAGCGCCTCGGCCACCACCGGGACGATCCGCTCGAGGTGCGCCCGGCCGGCGAGCTCCGGCACGACCCCGCCGAAATGGGCGTGCAGGTCGATCTGGCTGGAGACGACCGACGACCGCACCTCGCGGCCCTCGGCCACGACGGCGGCGGCCGTCTCGTCGCACGACGTCTCCACGGCGAGCACGAGCCCGCCCATCAGCCGCCCTCCCCCTCGCCGAGCTCCCGGCCGATCGCCTCGAGCCGGGCGCCGTAGGAGGCGGAATCGACGTCGTGGACCCACATGATGAGGCCGTCCTCCCCCGTCTGGGGGTAGTAGCCGCGGCGGATCCCGACGGGCGCGAAGCCGAACCACTGGTACAGCCGTTGCGCCGGCGCGTTCGAGACCCGCACCTCGAGCGTCAGCGCCGTCGCCCCGGCCGCACGGACCTCGTCGACGAGCCGCCAGAGCAGGCGCGCGCCGATCCGGCGGCCCTGCCAGGCGGTGTCGACCCCGAGGGTGGTGATATGGCCCTCGCCGACGATCAGCATGCACCCGGCGTACCCGACGACCTCGCCCGCGGCTCGGGCGACGAGGTAACGGCGCGTGGCGTGCGCCGCCAGCTCCGTCAGGTAGAGCGCGGCCGACCACGGCTCGGCGAAGATGTCCTTCTCGATCGCGACGACCGTCGCGACGTCACGCCGGCGCATCGGCGCGATCTCCACCACCTCGCCGTCGCGGGGCGGCAGGGGCCTCACACCCGGCCTGGCACGGGCAAGGCGCACCATCTCAGCTGCCCCCGACGGCCGGGTCGCGGTCGCGGGTCTCGAAGCTCGCCCGCGCGTCGGCGGCGCGCAGGTAGCACGGCTCGATCGAGACGGCGTCGACCGTCGCGCCTTCTTCGGCCCGGGCGAGGCCGATCGCGCCCAGCACGGCGACTGACGGGGCCGCCAATGACTCGTCGCCGCCGGCAATAGCGACCCCCGGCAGCCCCCCTGCGGCGGCCAGGCGCGTGGCGCCGTCGCCGACCACGAACACCGGCCCGGCCAGCCCCACCAGCCGGCCGGCCAGCTGTGACGCCGGGCCGATCTCTAGAGCCGAGCCCGGCAGCTCCCAGGCGAGCTCACCGCGCCGCATGTCGACGACCGGCACCACGGCGGCGCCCGCCGCCCGGGGATCGGCGGCGGCGCCGGCGGCGAGCACCTCGGTGCTCCGCAGGGCGACGAGGGGGATGGAGAGCGCGAAGCCGAACGCCTTGGCTGCCGCGAGGCCGACACGCAGGCCCGTGAAGAGCCCCGGCCCGACGTCGACGGCGACGGCGTCGATCTCGGCGAGCCGCAGGCCGGCCGCGGCGAGGACCGACCCGACGGCGGGGTGCAGCGTCTCGGCGTGGCGGCGCCGGCAGGGTTGGCGCCACTCGGCCAGCACCCCGTCGGGGCCGACGAGCGCCGCGCCGACCTCGATCGTCGCCGTCTCCAGCGCGAGGACGATCACGACGCGGTCCCCTCGTCGGCGGCGTCGGCGGAAGCGAGGCCCCGGGCGGCGAGCGCGGCGCACAGGTCGTCGCGACGGGCCGACCACGCCGCGCCTGTGCCGCGCACGACGACGAGGCGCGCGTCCTCAGCCGGGTCATTTCCCTGGCTGCCGAGCGCCGGTGCCGAGAGCACGCACTCGAGCGCCTCGGCGCCGAACAGCCCCCGGACCCGCTCGCCCCACTCGACGACGACGACGGCGCCGTCCTCGAGGAGCTCGTCGAGGGCGAGATCGGCGAGGTCGTCCGCGGGTGCGACCCGGTAGCAGTCGACGTGGGCGACAGGCGGGGTCGTCGGGTAGACGTGGCAGAGCGTGAAGGTCGGGCTCGTCGTCGCCTCGCCGCCGCCGAGCGCCGCGACGAGGCCCTTGGTCAGGACCGTCTTGCCGGCTCCGAGCTCGCCCGACAGCAGAACGACGTCGCCCGGGGCGACGACCGTGGCGATCGCCGCCCCGACCGCCAGGGTCTGCGCCGCTGAGCGCGAAAGCACTCCGACGGACCACTTCCCGGGCATCACCGCGCGCCCGCCTCGCCGAGCGAGCGCTTGGCCCGCACGAAGTCCGCCCGCATCTGGGCGAGGACGAGGCCCCCACCCCGCAGCGCGGCGGCCGGGTGGAACGTGGGGACGAGCACACCGGTCGCGAACGGGTAGACCCTGCCCCGCAGGCGCGTCACGCCCTCGGTCGTGCCGAGAAGGGCCCGGGCCGCGAAGTTGCCGAGCGTGACGACGACGGCCGGGGCGACGAGCGAGACCTGCCCCTCGAGGAAGTGACGGCACGCCGCGACCTCCTCCGGGACGGGGTCGCGGTTGTTCGGCGGGCGGCATTTCACGACGTTGGCGATGTAGCAGTCCCCCCGCGCCAGCCCGATCTCCTCCCCGATCAGCCGGTCGAGCAGATGCCCGGACCGCCCGACGAACGGCTCCCCGGCGAGGTCCTCGTCCCGGCCCGGCCCCTCGCCGACGAACATGAGACGCGCCCCCGGTCCCCCCGCCGAGAACACGACGTTCGTGCGCGAGCCCGCCAGCGGGCAGGCGACGCAGGCCTGCGCTTCCCGGCCGAGCTCGGCGAGCGCGAGCTCGGCTCCGTCCGGCGCGGTCGTCACGGCGCAGTCGTCACGGCACCTGGGCGACGCGGCGCGGCACGCGGGAGCCGATCCCGCAGAGGACCTCGTAGACGATCGTGCCGAGCTGCTCGGCCCACTCCTCGGCGGTGACCTCCTCGCCGCCCTGGCGGCCGATGAGGACGACCTCGTCCCCGGGTTGCACGTCCGCCGCCGTCCCGCAGTCGACGATCAGCTGGTCCATCGTCACCGTGCCGGCGATCCGGCGGCGGCGGCCGTTGATGAGGACCTCGGCCGTGGCGCCGAGCTGGCGCCGCAGGCCGTCGGCGTAGCCGAGCGGCACGTTGGCGACGAAGGAGTCCTCGGCGAGCTCGTAGTTCCTCCCGTAGCTCGTCCGCTCCCCGGCGGCGAGCCGGCGCACGGCGTGGACCCGGGCCTTCAGCGCCAGCGCCGGCCGCAGTCCCTCCCCCGGCCCGACGAGGCCGGCGAGGGTCTCGGCGACGGCGGCCGAGGGCGCGTGCCCGTAGCAGGCGATGCCGCAGCGGACAAGGTCGTACCGGCTGCGCGGGTGGGCGATCGCCCCGGCCGAGTTGGCGGCGTGCAGCGTCGCCGGCCGCGCGCCGGCGCCCAGCGCGGCCCGGGCGGCCTGCTCGAACCGGTCGATCTGCAGGGCGGTGAAGGGGTCGGCGGGCTCGTCGGCCATCGCGAAGTGCGTCCACAGCCCCCCGAGGCTGAGCGGCCCCATCTCGGCGACGAGCGACGCCAGCGTCGCCACGTCACCGCAGTCGGCACCGACGCGGTGCATGCCGGTGTCGACCTTCAAATGCACGGCGACTGAACGGCCGAGGTGCGCCGCCGCCCGGGCGACGCCGGCGATGCCCTGCTCGCTGTAGACCGTCGGCGTCGCGCCGATCTCGCACAGCGCCTCGAGCCCGTCGGGCGGCGCCTCGGTGAGCACGAGCACCGGAGCTTCGATCCCGGCCTCGCGCAGCGTGACCGCCTCCTCGACGAGCGCCACGGCGAGCATCGAGGCCCCGCCCTCCAGCGCGGCCCGGGCGACCGCGACGGCCCCGTGTCCGTACCCGTCGGCCTTGACGACCGCGCACAGGCGCGACGGCGCGACGAGCGACCGGAGCAGGCCGACGTTGGCCGTCACGGCCGCGGTGTCGATCTCGGCCCACGACGGGCGGTAGGAGGCCGTCACGGCGCCGTTCCCGCCCCGGCACCGCCGGAGAGTACCGCCGCGACGAGTACGGGGAGGTCCCCGGCCTCGAGTCCCTCGGAAAGGCCCATCGCCGCCGCGCGGCCGTGGACGTGCGCCGCGAGGCCAGCGGCCTGCAGCGGCCCGAGGCCCCGGACGACCAGCGCGCCGATCACGCCCGAGAGCACGTCCCCGGTCCCCGCGGTCGAAAGCCGCGACGAACCCGCCGCGACGATCAGCGCCTCGCCGCCCGGCGCGGCGACGACCGTCGCGGGCCCCTTCAGCAGTACGTAGGCGCCGAGCTCCTCGGCGAGCCGGCGGGCCGCCGCCAGGCGGTCGTCGCCCGGCGGCGCGCCGGCGAGCCGCGCGTACTCGCCGTCGTGGGGCGTGACGATGGTCGGCCGGCTCCGGCGCTTCAGCAGCACCCCGGCGTCGCGCGCCGTGCCGAGCGCGAAGAGCCCGTCGGCGTCGATGACGACCGGGACCTCGGCCCCGGCCACGAGCTCGAGGACCCCCCGGATCGCCGCCTCGGCCCGCCCGATCCCCGGCCCGACGACGACAGCCCGGCAGCGGACGAGCTCCGCGAGCACCGGACCGGCCCAGTCGCTCGCCGGGATGGGGCGGCAGACGGCCTCGACGACCGGGATCGTCCCGGGTGCGACGCCCGGCGAGCCGAGCCGGACCATCCCCGCCCCCGCCCGGATGGCGCCCTCGGCCGCGAGTCCCGCGGCGCCGAACATGCCGGGCGAGCCGGCGACGACGTAGACCGCGGTGTCCCATTTGTTTCCCTGCGGATCGCGCGCCGGCAGCCACGCCAGATCGGCGTCCTCGACGAGGTGCTGCGCCGGCGTGCCGACCTCGAGCCCGATCGGTTCGACGAGCACCGCCCCGGCGAGCTCGGGTCCCCGCCCGAGCACGAGGCCGGGCTTCAGGGCGCCGAACGTCACGGTCAGGTCGGCCCGCACGGCGCCCGGCGTCGCCCGGCCGGTGTCGGCGACGAGCCCGGAGGGCACGTCGACGGCGAGCACGGTCGCGTCGTCGGGCGGGCGTGGCGCCGTGTACTCGCCGTGGAAGCGCGTCCCGTAGGCGGCGTCGATGACGAGGTCACAGCCGGGCAGTTCTTCCGGGGCCGCGGCCACGTCGTAGACCGTCACGACCGCACCCCGGCGGGCGAGCAGCGCCGCCGCGACCCGTCCGTCATCGCCGTTGTGCCCCTTGCCGGCGACGACGACGACCCGCCGTCCGTAGGTGCCACCCATGCAGGCGACCGCCGTGCGGCAGACGGCGAAACCCGCCCGGGCGACGAGCACGTCGAGACCGACCCGGCCCTGTGCCTCCTCGTCGACGGCGGCCATCTCCGCCGACGTGAGGACCGGCTTCACCGCCCACCCCCGACGGGGGCCCGTCCGGGCTCCGCCCTACTCGGCGACAACGACCGCTCCCGCCTGGGTGTCGGTGTGGGTCAGCGAGACCCGGAAGGCCGCGACCCCGAGGGCGGCGGCGCGGGCCGCGGCGCGCCCGGTCGTCTCGAGGCTGGGCGCGCCCGACGGCGCCCGCACGACGCCGATCTCGGCGAAGCGGACTGCGCCGACGCCGACGCCCATCGCCTTCATCGCCGCCTCTTTGGCCGCGAATCTCGCCGCCAGCCCCGGACCCGGGTCGGCGCGGCCGGCCATGTCGGCCCGTTCGCGAGCCGTGAAGACCCGCTCGACGAAGCGGGGGTGGCGGGCGAGCACACGGCGGAAGCGCTCGACCTCGACGGTGTCGAGCCCGATGCCGATCACGGAACGGGCCCCCGGGCCGCGGCGGGGCGGCAGGCAGCCGTGGTCATTCGACGGTCACGACCTTGGCGAGGTTGCGGGGCCGGTCGACGTCGTTGCCCCGGGCCCGGGCGATGGCGTAGGCGAAGCACTGGTTCGGCACGGCGGCGACGATCGGCGTGAGGAGCTCGAGGGTGGAGGGGATCTCCAGCACCGCGTCGACGAGCCCCGCCGTCTCGTCGTCACCCTCGTCGGCGATGGCGACGATCGTCGCGCCGCGGGCGCGCATCTCCTCGACGTTCGCCATCACCTTCTCCCAGAGCCCCGTGCGCGTCGCCACGACGAGGACGACGACGCCCGGCTTGATGAGCGAGATCGGGCCGTGCTTCATCTCGCCCGCCGGGTACGCCTCGGCGCGCACGTAGGCGAGCTCTTTCAGCTTCAGCGCGCCCTCCATCGCGATCGGCAGCCCGGCGCGCCGGCCGAGGAAGTAGACGTCGTCGACCGTCGCGAACCGCCGGGCCACGTCCATGTACTCCTCCGCCCGCGCCACCGCCTGGCCGACGAGGGCCGCCACGGATTCCAGCCCGTCGGCCACGACGCGTGCCTCGGCGGCGTCGATCGTCCCCCGGGCCCGCGCTAGGTGGAGGGCGAGCACCTGGAGCAGGGCGAGCTGCGCCGTGTGGCACTTGGTCGAGGCCACGCCGATCTCGGGCCCGGCGTGGGTGTAGCAGACCCCGTCGGACTCGCGGGCCATGACCGAGTCGACGACGTTGGAGACGGAGATCACCCCGGCGCCGCGGCGGCGCGCCTCGCGGATGGCGTGGAGCGAGTCGACCGTCTCGCCGGACTGGCTCACCGCCACGACGAGCGTCTCGGGGCCGACGACCGAGAGCCGGTAGCGGAACTCGCTCGAGATGTCGGCGTCGGCGTGGATCTTGGCCCAGGTCTCGACCGACTGCCGCCCGACGAGCGCGGCGTGGTAGCTCGACCCGCAGCCGAGGAAGAGCACGCGGCGGTACGAGGCGAGTTGCTCGGGCGGGACCGTCAGCTCCTCGATCTCGGTCTCGCCGCCGGCCGTGATCCGCCCGAGCAGCGTCTGGGCGATGGCGTGCGGCTGCTCGTGGATCTCTTTCGACATGTAGTCGTCGTAGCCGTCCTTCTTGGCGTCGGCGACGCTCCAGGTCACCTCGAGGCGGCGCAGCTCGACGGGGTTCCCCGCCAGGTCGCAGGCCTCGACGGACCCCGGGCGGATCTCGGCGATCTCGTCGTCGCCCAACAGGTACAGCTCGCGCGTCGCGCCGACGAGGGCGGCGATGTCCGAGGCGACGAGCCCGGTCGTCGCCGTGCGGCCGATGACGATCGGCGAGGTCCGCCTGGCGACGACGATCGCGTCGGGCTCGACGAGCGCCACGATGGCGAGGGCGAAGTCGCCGCGCAAAATCGCCATCGAGCGCCGCACCGCCTCCCGCAGCCCGTGCCCGGCGGCGAGCTCCGCCTCGACGAGGTGCGCGATCACCTCGGTGTCCGTGTCGGAGGCGAGCACGTGGCCGTTCGCCACGAGGGCCGCGGCGAGCTCGCGGTGGTTCTCGATGATCCCGTTGTGCACGATGGCGACGTTCCCCGTGCAGTCGACGTGCGGGTGGGCGTTGCGCTCCGTCGGCGCCCCGTGCGTCGCCCAGCGCGTGTGCCCGATCGCCGCACCGGCCGAGACGGGCGCGTCGGCGACCATCGAGCGCAGCTTCTCCACCGAGCGGGTCAGCTCGGCGACCCGCACGACGCGCAGTTCGCTGGACCCGGCGTCGGCGAAGGCGACGCCAGCCGAGTCGTAGCCGCGGTACTCCAGCGACTCGAGCCCGGCGAGGATGGCGCCGAGCGGCTCAGTGGTCCCGGTGATCCCGAAGATGCCGCACATGGCCCCAGGCTACGGGTTCACCACAGCCGCCGGGGGACGCGGCCGGGCACCGCGATCACGCTGGGCCAGTAGAACCGAGCTCGCGCTGCACGACGGCGACGATCCGGCCGAGCGCCATCTCGACGGCCTCGGGGCTGTCGGCCTCGACCATCACCCGCACCGCCGACTCCGTCCCGCTGGAGCGGACCAGCACGCGCCCGGCGTCGCCGAGATCACGCTGGACGGCGGCGACCTCGCGCCAGACCGCCTCGGCCTCCTCGAGCGAGTCCGGGGCCGCGACGGTGACGTTGCGCAGCTCCTGGGGGACCCGGGTCATCGCCGCCCCGGCGAGCTCGGCGAGCGGGGTCCCGCCCCGGGCGACGAGCTCGATGAGCTTCAGCCCGGTGAGGATCCCGTCGCCGGTCGTCGCGTCGCGCCGGAAGACGATGTGGCCCGACTGCTCGCCGCCGAGCACGAGACCGTGACGCTCGAGGGCCTCGGCGACGAAGCGGTCGCCCACCGGGGTCTCGACGAGCCCGACGCCCGCGGCGGCGAGCGCCCGTTTCAGCCCGAGATTGCTCATCACCGTGACGACGATCGCGTCGCCCGCGAGCTCGCCCCGTGCTTTCAGGTCGAACGCGAACAGCGCGAGCAGCGCGTCGCCGTCGACGACCCCACCGGTGTGGCCGACGGCGATCATCCGGTCGGCGTCACCGTCGAAGGCGATGCCGAGGTCGGCGTGCCGGGCCACGACCTCGGCGGCGACGTGCGCCGGGTTCGTGGCCCCGCAGCCCCGGTTGATGTTCAGTCCGTCAGGCGAGTCGTTGACGATCTCGGCGTCGACCCCGAGAGCCGCCAGGACGGTGCGCGCGATGGGCGACGCCGCCCCGTTCCCGCAGTCGCAGACGACACGCAGCCGGTGACCGGCCGGCATCGTGACGGCCCCGACGAGGTGCTCGGCGTAGCTCTCGACGCCGTCGTGGCCGTCGACGATCCACCCCGGTGACGGCACCGACCCCTCGGCCGCGGCCACCGCCAGCCGGGCGGCGAGACGTCCGATCTCGTCCTCGATCGCCGCCTCCGTCGCGTCGGGGAGCTTCGTCCCCGACGCCGACACCAGCTTGATGCCGTTGTCGGTGAAAGGGTTGTGCGACGCCGAGACCATGGCTCCGGGCAGGCCGCGCCCGGCCGCCAGCCAGGCGAGGCCCGGCGTCGGCACGACGCCGACGTCGACGACACGCTGTCCCTCGGCCGCGAGTCCCGCCGCCAGGGCGGCCTTCAGCATCGGGCTCGACAGGCGGGTGTCGGCGCCGATGAGGAAGCCGCTTCCCCCGAGTCGGCGGGCGGCGGCCCGCCCGATCACGAGCGCGACCTCCGGGGTCAGCTCGACGTTGGCGACGCCCCGGATGCCGTCCGTGCCGAACCGCAACTGCACCAGGAGCCGCCTGGGATCAGCGCTTCGAGTACTGCGGAGCCTTGCGGGCCTTCTTCAGCCCGTACTTCTTGCTCTCCTTCTCGCGGGCGTCGCGGGTGAGCAGTCCGGCGCGCTTCAAGGTGGTGCGCAGTTCCGGCTCGATCTCGATGAGGCCGCGGGCGATGCCGAGCCGCAAAGCGCCCGCCTGACCGGCGACACCGCCCCCGTCGATCGTCGCGACGACGTCGAAGGTCTCGGCCCGCCCGGCGACGCGCAACGGCTCGGTGGCGTGCATCCGGCTCGTGACCGAGGTGAAGTACTCGTCGAGGGGGCGCTTGTTGATCGTCACCTTGCCCTCACCGGGCACGAGGCGGACCCGCGCGACGGCGGCCTTGCGCCTTCCCGTCGTCTGGCAAAGGGGTGCGGGCATCGGCGTCTCCTCGCTACGAGGCCGACCGCGCGTGGGCGACGGCGCGCGGCTTGGGCATCTGGGCGGCGTGCGGGTGGTCCGGCCCGGCGTAGACCTTGAGCTTCGTCAGCATCTGGCGGCCGAGCGTCCCCTTCGGCAGCATGCCGGCGACGGCGCGCCGCACGACCTCCTCGGGCTTCGTGGCGAGCAGGCTCGCCAGCGACGTCGTTGTCAGCCCGCCCGGGTAGCCGCTGTGGCGGTAGGCCATCTTGCGCTCGGCCTTGCCCGACGTGAGGACCACCTTGGCGCAGTTCACGACGATGACGTGGTCGCCGGTGTCGACATGGGGCGCGAAGATCGGCTTGTGCTTACCGCGTAGAAGGGTGGCCACCTCGGTCGCCAGCCTGCCGAGGACGAGGCCGTCGGCGTCGATGGTGTGCCACTCGCGGACGATATCGCTCGATTTCGGGGAGAACGTGCGCACTGCCCTTCCTTTGGCCGCGGCGCGGGCCGCATCGTCACCGAGAGGCCGATTAGGCGCATCGAAGTCCGAAACTGCGCTACTGGCCGGGCCCCAAGGCTAGATGACCTGCTCGAGGGGCGCAAACGGTGCCCCGGGGGGCCGATCGGGCCCTCGCAGCCCGTCTCGGCGGCGCACGTTGGTCCCGACAGCCTGCACGCAGGGCCGACACCTGCCTACCGTGTTGTCATGAGGAGGAAGAAGCCGACCGCCGAGCCACGCCCCGCCGACGGGGCCGTGCTGCCGCCCGGGGGCCTGGCCCCGTTGCCGACGGGCGAGGTCCCGGCCATCGATCCCTACGCCGCCGCCGTCCACGGGCTCGCGCTGCACGAACGCGACCGGATCCTCGACCTGCTCGACGCCAGCACCGTGCTGACCGACCGCGCCAAGCTCATCCGCGGGGCCGTGACGCTGGCCGGCACGGCCGCGGCCGACTGGTACCTGACCTCGGAGGTCTCCTCGCCCGGCGACAGCGGCGGACCGGGTCTCGGCCGCCTCATGCGCTGGCGGGCGGGCGCCGGGGAGATGGTCACCGAGTACGAGTTCCGCTGCACCGCCGTCGTCTGCTCGTTCTATTTCCTGTTCGACGTGATGGCCGACCGGGACCGCCTCACCACCGCGGCCCTTTACCTGCAGGAGATCGACGCCCCGCCGGTGCTGGCCGGGCTGGTGCACGAGCTCGAGTACTACTACCCGACCCGGCGCCCCACGCCGAGGGCGGACAGGAACTACGCCACCTACCTCGCCCACGCCGACCTCCGGATCGCCGAGTGCCTCCACCTCGACAACAGCCCCGGCCTCAGCGCCGCCCAGGCGGCCAAGGTGTTGGCCCGTTTCAACGCGCTCCGCCAGGAAAAGGTCAGCCCGATCGTGCAGCGGTTGAGCTAGCCGCGACGCCGCGCCGGGCGCGCAGCGCGGGCCCGGGTCGCGATGACCTGTTCGGCGAGCTCGAGGTACTGGGACGCCACGACCTCGAAAGAGGCCGCGCGGCGCACGAAGTCGCGGGCCGCCTCCCCCGCCGCCCGCGCCGCGGCCGGATCGGCGACGACGTCGCGCATCGCCCCGACCAGGGCGGCGTGCTCGCCTTCGCCGACGGGGACGAGCCGGCAGTAGCGGCCGTCGAACTCGCGGACCTGGGGCACGGCGCTGGCGATGACGATCCGGCCGATCCCGAAGGCGCGCATCATCGGCCCGCTCGTCTCGCCGAGCGTCGGCCACCGCAGGCCGATGGTCGCGTCGCAACCCGCCATCAGCCGGTTCAGCTCCGCGACCGCCACGTCGGTCCGCACGAGCACCGCATCGGCGAGGCCCGCCCTGGCGACCACCCGCCGCACGCCGGCGAGCTCTGTCCCCCCGGCATCCGCCCGGCCGCAGATGACGAGCCGGGTCCGGGGGGCCTCCCGGTGCACGGCGGCGAAGGCCTCGACGACGCGTGTCGTCCGCTTCGGAGGGGTGATCCCGCCGAAGGCGCCGAACGTGACGACGCCCTCGCCGTCCCGCCTGGCGGCGTCTGCGAGGACCGTCGCGGCGTGGTGGCGGTGCACGATCCGCGCCCCGGGGCAGTGGGCGGTGAGGGTGTCGGCCACCCAGCGGCTGTGCACGACGGTCGCCTGCGACGCCTCGACGAGTCGCCGGCACATCGGCAGCCGGAGCCAGTCCGTCTCGACCGCGTCGTCGACGAAGCGCACCGGCCAGGCGCGGGCCGCCTCCGGGGTGTCGAAGCGGACCTCGTCGCGGAACAGGTTCGACGTGTACCCGCCGCACAGGTCGTGGTGGAAGTCCGGCAACGCCGGGTCATGGAGCACGAGGATGCCGGGCCGGCGGCGGATCTGGCCGTACATGTAGCCGTGGAACCGGGCGTGGTTGCCGAAGTGGTAGATGTCGAGATCGACCCCCCGGGCGTCGTAGTCCGACCTCGTCACGACCTCGACGCCCGCCGGGGCGGCAGCCGAACTCCGCGCCGCGTCGCGCACGACGGCGACCACGTCGACCGCCCGCGCCAGCTCGACGAGCAGGGTGGAGACGTAATCGGCGACCCCGCTCGGTTGCGGGGGCAGAGGCGCCCAGACGGCGAGCCTCACGTTGGCGCGGCCCCGCCGCGGGGCGCCGCCGGTGGCGCCCCGTGGTCCCCCGCCTCCCGGGCGAGCTCGCGCAGCTCGCCCCGCAGGACTGCGAGCGCCTCGCGGACGTGCTCGACCGTGTGCTGCTGGGCGAGCTCGACCTCCCCGTGGACGAGGTCACGGTCGATCGAATCCTCGTCGAAGCGCCGGCACAGCTCCTCGAAGCGGCCCGCGATCGTGTCGCCGCGCGCCTCGGCCGCCTCGAGCCGCCGGGTGAGCACGGCCGACCATTCGTCGAGCCGCCCCTCGAGCACGTCGACCCGGGCGATCAGCGCGCCGAGCCGTTCGACGAGGGCGCCGAACTGCGCCGTCGCGGCCTCGCTGAGCGAGCTCGTCTGGGCGGCGAGCGAGTCGCGCACGGCGACGAGCTCGGCGAGGAGCTCGCGGTTGTAGGCCACCTGGTGACGGACGAGCGGACGGCCGAGCCGGGCGACGACCCGCCTCGCCAGCCGGTGGCGCTCGCCCCGGCCCGCCGGCAACCCGAGGCCGGCGTGCTCGTTCAGCGCCGCCCAGTGGCTGGACCCCTCGTCCGCTGCACTCACCCGGTCTCTCCTTTCCGTGGACCCGGCCCAGCTACCCCGTGGCTACCCCCGCACGGCACGGGCTCGGGCGGCCGAGATCCGGCCGGCGGCCTCAGGGCCGTCCGGCCGGGGAACCGGCCGGTGTTTCCTCCTCGGCGGCCTCGCGGCCGGGGACGGCGGGATGGCCGCCGATCTCGAGCAGCCCCCGCATCCTGGCGCCGAGGACCTGGCTGCCGCACACCCGCCGGATCGTCTCGGCGGCCGCCGTCCCCAGGCGGCGACGCAGGGCCTCGCTCTCGTACAGCTGGCGCATCCGGCGCGCCGCCTCGTCGAGATCGGCGTCCGCCCACAACTCCCCCGGCCGGTAGACCTTCTCGGTCAGGCGGTTGAAGCGGAGTTCGCCGGGATCGACCCGCGCCATGCGGTAGCCGATCGGGCAGCTGTTCGCCACGGTCATGAAGTCCATGTTCCCCGAGTACGCCGTGCCGATCACCGGCTTGCCGAAGTACATCGCCTCCGCCAGGCCCAGCCCGAACCCCTCGGCCCGGTGCAACGAGACGTAGACGTCGCACTGGGCGGTGAGGGCGCTCACGTCCTCGGCTGACAGGTCGGCGTCGATCACCGTCCCGCCGACGCTGCCGACCGCGGCCAGCAGCGCCCGCTGCGCCTCCCGGTGGCGCCCGAGGTTGATCGTCTTCATGACGAGCTGGACCCTCCCGGCCCGCTCGGCCGGGGTGAAGGCGCGGCGGTAGGCCTCGATCACGCCGAAGGGGTTCTTGCGGGCGACCGTCGAGGCCACGTCGAAGTGGAAAAAGAAAAGGCACGCCCCTTCGGGGAGCCCGAAATCGGCCCGCGCCAGGGCGGGGTTGGCGACCGGCTCGACGACGCAGGGCACGACCTGGATCGGTCGCGTCGTGTAGCGGCGGAACGTCTCCGCGACGAAGCTCGACGAGACCCAGATCTCGTCCACCCGCTCGAACTGGTCGCGCAGCTCCGGCGACACGCTGACCTGTTCCCAGTGCCAGTAGACGACGACACGACGGGGCCGGGCGCGCGGCCGCAGGTACACGTCGGTCACGAGCGGGAACTCGTTGACGTTGAGAAACCACAGGTCGACGTCGTGGGGACGGCCCCTCGGGAGCGCGCGCAGCCGGTCGGTGAACCGCCGCGGGTCCCGGGGCGCGCCGTAGTCGAAGTCCTCGATCGCCACCTCGACCCCGGCGTCGAGCAGGCCGCCCACGCAGCGGCGAGCCGCCTCGGTGAGTCCGGTCGTCGCCGCCCAGCTGCCGATGGCGTTGACGGCGACCACGGGACGCTCGCTCAGGCGGCGCCAGCGGGTCTCACCCGCCGCCCGCTTGGCCGCGAGGCAGCCGGCCAGCAGCTCGGCGTACGCATCCGCCAGGGACTCGGGAGCGAGCGTCGGCCGCACGAGCTCGGCGGCCGCGCGGCCCGCCGCGCGCACGCCGGCCGGGTCCGAGGCCGCGCGCCGCATGCTCGCCACAAGGGCCGCCAGCTCCCCGGGCGCATCCGTCGGCACCAGCCAGCAGCCACGGGACCCGAGCTCTCGGTACTGCGGCGCGTCGCTGGCGATCACCGGCCGACCGGAGCCGAGCGCGGCGACCACCCCCTCGCCCGTGCGCCCGGCGGTGGGCGAGGTGAGGTCGACGAACACGTCGCAGCGCCGGAGCACGCCTTCGAGGCCGCCGCCGGCCGAAGCCCGGCCGACCGCCGCCACGCCCCGCAGCCCCGAGTCCCGCACGAGGTCGCGCACCACGCCGTCGGCGCGGGAGTCGTCGGCCGCGCCGAGCACCAGCTGGGCCTCCGGGCAGTCCCGCTCGACCTCGCCGAACGCCTCGACGAGGAGTGCGAGACGGTCGCGGTCGGGGTAACCGCCGACTGCGCCAAAGACGGTGGCGCCGTCTTCGGCGCCGGCCCCGGCGGGCGGGGGGAGCCGGACCGCCGGTGGGACGCAGGCGACGACGGCTCCGGGCGAACGCCGGGCGAGCTCGTCGGCTGCCCACGTGCTGTGCACGACGGTGGCGAGGCTCGCCTCGACGAGACGCCGGGACATGAGAAGCGCCAACGGGTCGAGCGCAGCCGGCTCGCCCCCGCCAGCCTCGCCGTCGCGGGGGAAACCCGCGGGCCGGTTGAGCGCCAGCTCGGCGAGGAAGGCCGCCCCGTCCTCGCCGCCGGCGAGGCGCAGGTAGAAACCGACGAGCGCCGGGTCCTCGAGCACCAGCAATCCCGGGCGCTGCAGCGCCGCCGAGTGCATGAAGCCGTGCGCCACCGCGTCGTCGCCCATCTGGTAGACGTCGAGGTCGACGCCGTCGGGCCGGTAGCGCGAGGCGGCGACGACCTCGACGCCGGCCGGCGCCTCGGCCACCTCGGCGATGTCGTCGCGCACCACGGCGACGACCTCGGCACCGGCCGCCAGCACCTCGAGAAGGACTGCCGCGCGTCGGGCGATCTCGCCGGACTGCGGGGGCAGCGGCGTCCAGACCGCGACCCGCACCTAGCGGCTCCGCAGGTCGACCGTCACGGGCGCCGCGCGATGACGGCGTAGTCCGGCGCGCTCTGCAGGCGGGAGCTGACGAGCTCGAGGAGACGGCCGACCTCGTCGGAGGGCGGCTCGCCCGCCACCACCGGGCGCGGCGCGCTCCCGTCGTCGCGCGCCAGCCGGCGCACCTCGGCCGAGGTGAAACCCCGGGCCTCGACGAGGAAGGTGAGCAGCTCCGGCGGGATCGGCTGGCGGCGGGTCGGGTCGAGGTAGAACGACGACGCGCCGACGACGAGGTTCTCGGGGTTGGGCGACTCGAGGATCAGCACCCCACCGGGTTCGATCGCCCGCACGGCGGCGTCGAGCAGCGTGATGAGCTGCTCCACCTGGAACGCCGCCACGAACTGGATCGCCGTGACCGCCCGCAGGCTCTGCGCCTTCAGGCCGGCCAGGTGCTCCGTCGCCTCGGCGAGCCGGACGTCGATTCCCAGTCCCTTGGCGGATTCGACGTAGTACGGATTGGTCTCGACGCCGTAGGCGGAGATGCCGGACTCGGCGAGCAGCTCGAGGAGCTCCCCCCTCCCGCAGCCGAGGTCGACCACCGGCAGGGCGGAGTCGACCCCGGCGATGTCGTCGACGTAGGGGCGCATCCGCTCCTTGACCGCCTCGCGGGGCCCCCGGAACGCCTCGACGAAGGCGACGTAGAGGTTCTCGAAGGCGCCCGGCAGGCGGGCGAACTCCTCGACGGAGGGCGGTTCGGGCAGGCTGTGCCGGACCCGGTTGAGCAACAGGTCGATCTGGGCGAGACGGATCTGGTCCTGGTTGATGCGGGCCTGCAGCTTGGCGAAGCGGGCCCGCATCTCGGCGTTCGCCTCCGCCTCGCCAGCCATCTCCCCCCGCATCTGCTGCACGACCTCGTCGAGCTCGGAGCGGATCGTGCCGACGGCGTCGTTGAGGCGGGCGAAGGACTGCTGGTGCACGAGCTCGACCTGCTCGCGCAGCAGGTCCCGGTCCCACAGCACGTCGAGGAGGATGTCGTCGTGCCGCACGAGCTCGGCGAGCACCTCCCAGTTCAGCTCCACCTGGCTGCGCAATAGCGGCCAGCACAGCTTGGCCAGAAGGCGCTTGGGCAGGCGCCAGCGGGTGCCGTGGGGCACGGGCAACCCGAACCCCGCCCGGGCCCGCATCGAGTCGTACCGCTCCGGAGGCGACGGTGGACGGGGCATCGGCTTTCCTCCCGAGGGCTTCCGACGCCGGCGGGCGTCACTCTCGAGCGAAGCCTAATGTCCCGCGTCCACGACAGGGAGGTGCCGGCGCATGGGCGCGGTGACGACCCGCGTCCCCTCGCCCGCCGGGTCCCGGCTACGGCGCCGGGGGCCGGCGACGCGTCGTGCGCCAGCGGAGCGGGTGGGCGCACCAGTAGAAGTTGACGGTCCAACCCCAGCCGAAGCTCTTCGGCGGGAAGAAGCGCGGATCGTCGGCGTTCCACATGCGGGAGCGCGCGCGCTCGGCCGTCGGGCGCCGCCAGTCGTAGGGGGCGCCGAGGAACTCCCCCGACCCGGTCTCGCCTGGTGAATCCGGCTTCTCGTCCACGCCGACCTCCGTCGCAACGAGGTTAGTGACGACCGCGCCGCCCCGTCGTGTGGGCGCGCCGGCTACGACCACGTCCCCGTCAGTGCCTCCGGATAGCGCACCGCCACGAGGCAGAGCCCGCCGGGCGGGGCGGGCGAGGGCGCGCCCTGGCGGTCCGCCGCCGCGAGCAGCGCCACGAGGTCGCTCGGGCGCAGCCGGCCGGCCCCCACCGCGACGAGCGCGCCGACGATCGACCGCACCATCTGGTGGCAGAAGGCGTCGGCCTCGATCACGAACCGCACCAGGCCCTCGCCGGGGAGCTCGAAGCCCGCCTCGGTCACGCGGCGACTGATCGGGCCCTCGGGCCGGTCCGGCGGCCGGCGGCAGAACGAGGCGAAGTCGTGCTCCCCGAGCAGCGCGTCGGCGGCGAGCCGCATCGCGGCGAGCTCGACGGGCGTCTCCAGGTGCCACACGGCGCCCCGCCGCAACGGGTCGGGCCGGGCGGCCACCTCGAGGTCGTAGCGGTAGCGGCGGGCGATCGCCGACTTGCGGGCGTCGAAGCCCTCCGGGGCGACGAGCGCCCGCCAGACGGCGGTCTCCGGGCCGAGCTGGGCCGAGAGCGCCGCGGCGAGGGCTGGGAGCTCGCTTCCCGGGGTGAGCGCGGCGGCGCCGTAGTGCTCGGCGAGCCAGGCCCCGTCGAGGTCGGCGTGGACGACCTGCGCGACGGCGTGGACGCCGGCGTCGGTCCGCCCGGCGCAGGTGAGGACGGCGGAACGTCCGGACATCGTCTCGAGGGCTGCGGCGAGCTCGCCGGCGACGGTGCGCTGGCCGGGCTGCGCGGCGAAGCCGTGATAGCCGGCGCCGTCGTAGGCGAGGCCGAAGGCGATCCGCCGGGTGGGCGCCGGGTCGCCGGGGGCGGCACCGGGCTCGACGAGGGGGTCGCGACCGCCGGACCGCTTGCCCACGGCGGCGGGCCTAGTTCGGCTGGACGAACTCGACTCTCGCCATCGGGGCGTTGTCCCCCGGGCGGGGGCCGAGCTTCAGGATCCGCAGGTAGCCGCCGTTGCGGTCGGCGTAGCGGGGACCGATCTCGGCGAACAGCTTGTGCGCCATGTCCTTGTCCCGCAAGAAAGCCACGACCTGGCGCTGGTTGTGCACACCGCCGGCGCGGGCCCGGGTGATCAGCTTCTCGGCGACGGGGCGGAGCGCCTTCGCCTTGGCCTCGGTCGTGACGATCGCCTCGGCGGCGATGAGGGAGGCGATGAGGTTGCCGAGCATCGCCTTCTGGTGGGCGGCGTCACCGCCGAAACGGCCGGACTTGCGGGGTGCCGGCATCTCAGTACCGGTCGCCCGCGAGCGACAGTCCCCGCTCGTCGAGGCGCTGCAGCACCTCGTCGAGGGACTTCTGGCCGAAGTTCGTGATGCCCAGCAGGTCCTGGGGGGTCCGCTCGACGAGCTCGCCGATCGTGTTGATCTGGGCCCTTTTCAGGCAGTTGCGGGGGCGCTCGGTCAGGTCGAGCTCCTCGATCGGCTGGTCGAGGTCGGGTGAGCCCGAGGAGGCCGTGGCGGCGTCGCCGAGCTCGAGCCCGCGGGCCTCGTCGGACAGCTCGGCGACGAGGTTGACGAGCGCGCGCAGCGTCTGGCCCGCCGAGGCGAGGGCGGCGCGCGGCGAGATGGAACCGTCCGTCTCGATGTCGAGGACGAGCTTGTCGTAGTCCGTCGACTGCTCGACCCGGGTCGGCTCGACGGTGAAGGCGACCCGCCGCACGGGCGAGAAGATGGCGTCGACCGGGATGACCCCGATCGTCGAGGAGTGCTTGCTCTTCTCGGCCGAGAGGTAGCCCTTGCCGCGCTCGACGGTGACGTCCATCGCCAGGCGCCCCTTGGCGTTCACGGTGGCGAGGTGCAGGTCCGGGTTGAGGACCTCGACGTCGGCGGTCAGCTTCAGGTCGGCCCCGGTCACCTCGGCCGGCCCCCGCACGTCGACGCGCAGCGTCAGCCGCTCGTCGGTCTCGGCGACGAGGACGAGGTCCTTGAGGTTCAGGATGATGTCGCTGACGTCCTCTTTCACCCCCGGCAGGAAGGTGAACTCGTGGAGGGCGTCGTCGAAGCGGACCTGGCTCACCGCCGCGCCGGGGATCGAGGAGAGCAGCGTCCGGCGTAGCGAGTTCCCGAGCGTGTGCCCGAACCCCGGGTCGAGGGGGCCGATCGAGAACCGCTGGCGGTTCCCCTCCTCCTCGCCGATGGCCTCGACGGCGGGACGCTGGATGATGAGCATTGGCTGCGGCTCCTGTGCCTGTCTACTTCGAGTACAGCTCGACGATGAGCTGCTCGCGCACCTGGGTGTCGATCTGTTCCCGTTCCGGGAGGGCCCGGACGGTCACGGCGTTACCGCCCTCGGCCACCTCGAGCCAGGCCGGGATGGGGCGGTCGATGAGGTCGAGGTTCTGGCGCACCGTGATGAGGTCCGCCGCCTTCTCGGAGAGCGCGACCACGTCACCGACGCGCACCCGGAAGCTCGCGATCGTGACCCGGTGCCCGTTCACCTGCACGAGCCCGTGGCTGACGAACTGGCGGGCCTGCGACCGGCTGGTGCCCCAGCGCGCCCGGAACACGACGTTGTCGAGCCGCGTCTCGAGCATGCGGAGCAGGTTGTCGCCCGTGACTCCCGGGCGGTGGCTCGCCTCCTCGTAGAGGCCGCGGAACTGCTTCTCGAGCACGCCGTAGATGCGGCGGGCCTTCTGCTTCTCGCGCAGCTGGGCGAGGTACTCCGAACCCTGGCGGGTGCGGTCACGCCCGTGCTCGCCCGGCGGGTACGGCCGGCGCTCGATCGGGCACTGCGCGCTCTCGCACTTCGGGCCCTTCAGGAACAGCTTGACCTTCTCGCGGCGGCACAGGCGGCACACCGGACCTACGTAGCGGGCCATCGTCGTCTCCTCGCCCTAGACCCGGCGCCGCTTCTTGGGGCGGCAGCCGTTGTGCGGAATGGGCGTCACGTCCTTGATGCCCGTCACCTCGATGCCGGTCGCGGCGAGCGAGCGGATCGCGGTCTCGCGGCCGGATCCCGGGCCCCGGACCAGCACGTCGACCCGCCGCACCCCGTGCTCCATCGCGCGCCGGGCGCAGCTCTCGGCGGCCATCTGGGCGGCGAACGGCGTCGACTTGCGCGAGCCCTTGAAGCCGACGTTGCCGGCGGAGGCCCAGGCGAGGACGTTCCCCTCGTGGTCGGCGATCGAGATGATCGTGTTGTTGAACGAGCTCTTGATGTGGGCGACGCCGTGCACGACGTTCTTGCGCTCGCGCTTGCGGGGACGGCGGCCTCCGGGCTTGGTCGGCTTCGCCATCAGGCTCGGCCTCCGGAGGAACTGGCGGAACGGGTTGTACGCATCAGTGCTTGCGGACCTTCTTCTTGCCGGCGACGGTCTTCTTCGGGCCCTTGCGGGTGCGGGCGTTCGTGTGGGTGCGCTGGCCCCGCACCGGCAGTCCCCGGCGGTGGCGGACACCCTGGTACGAGCCGATCTCCATCTTGCGCTTGATGTCCTGGGCGACGTCACGCCGCAGGTCGCCCTCGACTTTCAGGTTGGCGTCGACGTAGTTGCGGATCCGGGCGACCTCCTCCTCGGTGAGGTCGCGCACCCTCGTGTCGACGTTGAGGTCGGCGGCGGTGCAGATCTGCTGGGCGGTCGTGCGCCCGATGCCGTAGATGTAGGTGAGCGAAATCTCGAGACGCTTCTCGCGCGGGATGTCGACACCGGAGATGCGCGCCATGCCTCAGCCCTGCCGCTGCTTGTGGCGCGGGTTGTCGCAGATCACGATGACGCGGCCGTGCCTGCGGATGACCTTGCACTTGTCGCAGATCGCTTTGACGCTCGGACGTACCTTCACTGCCCCATCCCCTGGGTCGTGGTTTTCGTGGAACTCAACTCGTGCCTACTTGTACCGATAGGTGATCCGGCCCCGCGACAAGTCGTACGGCGTGATCTCGACCTGCACCCGGTCGCCGGGGAGGATGCGGATGCGGTGCATGCGCATCTTGCCCGAACTGTGGGCGAGCACCTTGTGACCGTTCTCGAGCTCGACTCGGAACATCGCGTTCGGCAACGGTTCGACAACCGTGCCCTCGAGCACGATCGCGTCTTCCTTCGGCTTCGGCAGGTCAACCTCCTCGACACAACTTGCGATGGCCCCGGTTCACACGCAACCCGCACCCCGCCGCAGAATCGGCGGTCCACGACGGATGACGGGAGTGCCCCAACCGTCCGCGTGACCTGCGGCCGGGGGGCCACAAGAGATGCATTCTGGCATGTGAATACCGGCCCGCGGCAACCACACCACGAGCCGGTCGACCCGAAACATCAGGGATTTTAGCACCTCAAGGCCTCACCGGTCACGGGCGCGTCAGCACCTCGGGACCGTCGTCGGTGATGGCGATCGTGTGCTCGAAGTGCGCCGAAAGGCTCCCGTCGGCCGTCACGACGCTCCAGCCGTCGGCGAGCTCGACGGTGTCGGGGCCCCCGACGTTGACCATCGGCTCGACGGCGAACACGTTGCCCGCCTTCAGCTTCGGCCCGGGGTCGCCCGGCCAGTAGTTCGGCACCGCCGGCTCCTCGTGCATCTCCGTCCCGATGGCGTGGCCGACGTACTTGCGCACGACCGAGAACCCCGCCGCCTCGGCCACCGCCTGCACCGCCCGGCCGATCTCGTGCAGCCGGTTGCCGGGCTGCATCACGTCGACACCGGCCCACAGCGAGCGCTCCGTCACCTCCATCAGGCGGGTGGCGAGCGCCGTGACCTCGCCGACGGGGGCGGTGTAGGCGGCGTCGCCGTGGTAGCCCTCGACGATCGCGCCGCAGTCGATCGAGAGGATGTCGCCCTCCGCGAGGACGTAGTCACCCGGGATCCCGTGGACGATCATCGAGTTCGGCGAGGTGCAGATCACGGCCGGGAAGCCGTGGTAGTTGAGGAAGTTCGAGCGTGCCCCGCGGCCGTCGAGCACACCGCGCGCGACGGCATCGAGCTCGCCCGTCGTGACCCCGGGGCGGATGGCGCGGCGAGTCGCCTCCATGATCTCGGCGACGACACGCCCGGCCCGGCGCATCTTGTCGAGCTCCTGGGAAGTTCGGATCACGCCCCGACCTCACCCGCCGCCAGGCGGGTGTCGACGGCGGCGACGAGACGGGCGGCGACCTCGTCGACCGTGCCGGTCGCGTCGACCGGAACGAGCACGCCGGCAGCGCGGTAGCGGGCGGTGAGCGGGGCCGTCTGGGCGTCGTAGAGGGCGAGGCGCCGGGCGACGGCCTCCTCGGTGTCGTCCGCCCGCTGGACGACCTCGCCGCCACAGGCGTCGCAGACCCACTGGACCTGGGGCGGGGACGTGACCGAGTAGACCCGGCCGCAGCCGGCGCAGGTGCGCCGCTGTGCGATCCGCGCCACGACGACCTCGGTGGGGATCTCGAGGCTGGCGACGGCGTCGATCGCCGCCGGCGCGAGGACCTCGTCGAGCCGGTCCGCCTGGGCGGGCGTGCGCGGGAAGCCGTCGAAGACGAACCCGTGGCCGGCGGCGTCGGGCTCGGCGAGGCGCGCTCTGATCACCTCGAGGATGATGTCGTCCGAGACGAGCTCGCCCGCCTCCATCGTGGCCCGCACCCGGGCCCCGAGGTCGCTGCCGGAACTCACGGCGGCGCGCAGCATGTCACCGGTCGAGATGTGCGGGATCCCGTAGTGCGCCGCGACCCGCACGCACTGCGTGCCCTTGCCCGAACCCTGCTTGCCCAGCACGATGAGGCGCACGGCCCGCTCGGTCACGTGAGGTAGCCCTCGTAGTTACGCATCGTCAGCTGGCTGTTGATCTGCTGGTTCGTCTGCAACGCCACGCCGACGCTGATGAGCAGCGTCGTCCCGAAGAACGGGATGCCGATGACGTGCCAGGCGGCGAGGATCGCCGAGGGCGTGAGCGCCACGAAGGCGAGGAAGAGCGACCCCGGCAGGGTGATGCGGTTGAGGATCTTGGACAGGTAGTTCTCGGTCGGCGGCCCCGGCCGGATCCCGGGGATGTAGCCGCCTTGCTTGCGGATCTGGTCCGCCTGCTGGACCGGGTCGAAGCTCACCTGCACGTAAAAGAACGTGAAGGCCACGATGAACAGGCCGTAGAGGAACAGGTACACGCCGCCGGTCGGGTTGACGAGGTTCGCCTGGATCCAGGCGCGCACCCCCGCCCACGGGAGCACCGTCGCGACGAGCACCGGGATGTACAGAAGCGACGACGCGAAGATGATCGGGATCACGCCGGCCTGGTTGACCTTCAGCGGGATGTAGGTGCTCTGGCCCCCGTACATGCGGCGCCCCTGGACGCGGCGGGCGAACGTCACCGGGATCCGGCGCTGGCCGAGCTCCATGAACACGATCGCCACGAGGAGCGCGACGCAGACGAGGCCGATGATGACGAGACCCCCCCAGGACTTGTCGGCCTTGATGAGGTCGACGTCGAGGGGCAGGGTGGCGACGACGTTGGCGAAGATGATGATCGACATCCCCTGGCCGATGCCGCGCTGGGTGATGAGCTCACCGAGCCACATGACGAACGCCGTCCCGGCGGTGAAGGTCAAGATGATGAAGAGCACCCGGGGGGGCGTGAACGTCGTGATCAGCCTCACGCCGGTCCCGGTGAGCTGGCCGGAGTGCAGCAGGAACACGAGCCCGGACGACTGCATCAGGGCGAGCGAGACGGTCAGGTAGCGGGTCGCCTGGGTCAGCTTGCGCTGCCCGACGGCCCCCTGGTCGCGCCACTCGGTGAACTTCGGGATCACCGTCGTCAGCAGCTGGATGATGATCGACGAGGTGATGTACGGCATGATCCCGAGGCCGAGGACGGCGGCCCGGGCGAGCGCACCGCCGGAGAACAGGTTCAGGAACCCGAGGATCCCGGAGCCCTTCGAGGCGTTCGTGATCTTCTCGATGTTGGCGAGGTTCACCCCCGGCACCGGGATGTTGGCACCCAGCTGGTAGATCGCGATCACCAGCAGCGTGAACAGGACCTTGTTCCGGAGGTCGGCGACCCGGACGATGTTCTTCAGGCTCGAGAGCACGATCCCTCCCGTTCACCGGCTCGAAGGCGCGCCCCCGACCCTACCGTCTCGCCCACCACGCTCCCGTCGCCTGCCTAGCGGTTCGCGAGTGCGTTGCCCCGGACAGGGGGCCGCCGGTCCCCGTGCGGCGAGGGCACGACGGTCGCGGACCCGCCCGCCGAGGTGATGGCACGGGCGGCGGACTTCGAGAAGGCGTGGGCCTCGACGGCGATGGCCCGGGAGACCGTGCCGCGCCCGAGCACCTTCACGAGGCCCTTGGCGTGGACGACCCCGGTGGAGCGCAGCACCTCCGGGGTGACCGAATCGAGGCCGAGCTTGTCCAGGTCGTCGAGGTTGACGACGTTGTACTCGACGCGGAACGGGTTCTGGAAGCCGCGCAGCTTCGGGATCCGCTGGGTGAGCGGCAGCTGGCCGCCCTCGAAGCCCGGGTTGACGGTGTTGCGCGCCAGCTGGCCCTTGGTGCCGCGCCCCGCGGTCTTGCCGCCCTTGCCACCGGTCCCCCGGCCGACGCGCCGGCGCGGCCGTCGAGCGCCCGGGGCCGGGCCGAGATCGTCGAGCCTCATCGCCCCTCCGCCTTGTCTGGCGCGCCCTGCGCGCCGGGGCCGGCCGGTTGGGCCGGCGCGTGCTCAGCCACGCTCACGAGGTGTGACACGCGGGCCAGCATGCCACGGATCTCCGGGCGGTCGGCCAGCACGTTGGACTGCCCGATGCCGCGCAATCCGAGAGCACGCAGCGTCGCGCGGTGCTTCGGCTTCGTGCCGATCGCCGAACGGACCTGGGTGACCGTCAGCTCGGCCGGGGGGGTTGGGCGCGGTGCCATCTCAGCGCGTCCCTCCGACGACGGTCGAGGCGCGCTTGCGCTCGTTGTAGGCGCGCAGCACGCCCGCCGGGGTGACCTCCTCGGGGCTCTTGCCCCGCAGCCGCGCCACCTCGTCGGGGCGGCGGAGCGCCTTCAGACCGGCGATCGTCGCATGGGCGACGTTGATCGCGTTCGAGGTGCCGAGCGACTTGGCGACGACGTCGCGCACCCCCGCCATCTCGAAGATGGCGCGCGCCGCGCCACCGGCGATGACCCCGGTGCCGGGCGCCGCCGGCTTCAGCAGCATCCGGCCGGCCCCGGCGGAGCCGATCACCGGGTGGATGATCGTCGAGCCGGCGAGCGGCACGTCGAAGAGGTTCTTCTTCGCGTCCTCGATCCCCTTCTGCACGGCGAGACCGGCCTCTTTGGCCTTGCCGTAGCCGAGGCCGACCCGGCCGTCGCCGTCGCCCACGACCATGAGGGCGGTGAACGAGAAGCGCCGCCCGCCCTGGACGACCTTGGCGACCCGGTTCACCCGGATCGTCCGCTCCTCGTACTGGGACTCTGGGGGCATCTAGAACTCCAATCCAGCGTGCCGGGCCGCCTCGGCGAGTGCCGCGATGCGACCGTGGTACCGGGACCCGCCCCGGTCGAAGACGACCTTGGCGACACCGGCCGCGCGCGCCCGTTCGGCCACGATCCGGCCGACCTCGGCGGCAGCGGCGACGTTGCCGGTCGGTTGCTGCCGCAGGCTCGCCTCGAGGGTCGAGGCCGCGACGATGGTGCGCCCCGCGGCGTCGTCGATCACCTGGGCGACGATGTGGCGGTTGGAACGGAAGACGGCCAGTCGCGGCCGCTCGGCCGTGCCCACCACCTTGCGGCGCAACCGCGCGTGGCGGCGACGACGCAACACGTGGACGCGTTTCGTGTCCGCCATCGCTACTTCCCAGCCTTTCCAGCCTTGTGCGGCACCGTCTCACCCGCGTAGCGCACGCCCTTGCCCTTGTACGGTTCGGGCTTGCGCAGCTTGCGGATGTCGGCGGCGACCTGTCCGACCCGTTCCTTGTCGATGCCGCGCACGGTGATCCGGGTGGGGGCCGGGACCTCGAAGGTGATGCCCTCGGGCGCGTCGATGACGACCGGGTGCGAGAAGCCGAGCGCCAGCTCCAGCTGCTCGGGCCCCTTGGCGACGGCCCGGTAGCCGATGCCGACGATCTCGAGGTTCTTGGAGAACCCCTCGGTGACCCCGACGATCATGTTGGCGATCAGCGTGCGGGTCAGGCCGTGCAGGGCCCGGCTCATCCGCTCGTCGTTCGGCCGCTCGACGAGAAGCGTCGAGCCGTTCTCCTCGCGCACCGTGATCCTGGCCGGGATCACCCGCTCGAGCGAGCCCTTCGGGCCGCGCACGGCGATCCGGTCGTCGGCGATCGCCACCTCGACGCCCGCCGGCACCTGGATCGGCACCTTCCCGACCCGCGACATCAGCGGACCCCCGGATTCATCGTGCCGGCCGTCTCACCAGACATAGCAGAGCACCTCGCCGCCGACCTTGGCCTGGCGCGCCTCGCGGTCCGTGAGCAGACCCTGGCTCGTCGAGAGCACCGCGACGCCGAGGCCGCCGAGCACCCGGGGCAGGTGGTCGGCACGCGCGTAGACACGCAGCCCCGGCGACGAGACCCTTTTCAGCCCGGCGATCGCGCGGGCGCGGTCGTTGGTGTACTTCATCTGGATCTCGAGGACCGTCCCCGGACGCGATTCGTCCACGGTCGTCGAGAAGCCCGCGATGTAGCCCTCGCGCTCGAGGATCGAGGCGAGCGACATCTTCAGCTTCGAACCGGGCATGCGGACGGTGTCGTGCATCGCAACGTTGGCGTTGCGGACACGGGTCAGCATGTCGGCGATGGGATCCGTCATGGTCATCGGCGATGCCCTCCCGTCACCAGCTTGCCTTCGTCACACCGGGCACTTCTCCTGCATGTACGAGCTCTCGCAGGCAGATCCGGCACAGCCCGAAGCGTCGGTAGACCGACCGCGGCCGCCCGCAACGACGGCAGCGCGTGTACCCGCGGACCTTGAACTTCGGCTTGTGCTGCTGCTTCTCGACGAGTGCCTTCTTTGCCATGATCCGCCTATTACCCTTCGCGTCTGAACGGGAAGCCGAAGGCGTCGAGCAGCGCCCGCCCCTCGGCGTCGGTGCGGGCCGTCGTCACGATCGTGATGTCCATCCCACGGGTCGCGTCGACCTTGTCGTAGTCGATCTCCGGGAAGATGAGCTGCTCCGAGACCCCGAGCGTGTAGTTGCCGTGCCCGTCGAACGAACGGGGGGGCAAGCCCCGGAAGTCCCGGATCCGCGGGATCGCCAGGCTGATGAGGCGATCGAAGAACTCCCACATCCGGTCGCCGCGCAAGGTCACCATCGTGCCGATCGAGTTCCCCTCGCGCAGTTTGAACGCCGAGATCGACTTGCGCGCCCGGGTGATGATCGGCCGCTGGCCGGTGATCGTGCCGAGGTCGCGCGCCGCTCCCTCGAGCAGCGACTGCTGCTGGGTCGCCTTGCCGACGCCGATGTTGACGACGATCTTGGTGAGGCGGGGCACCTCCATCACGTTGGCGAGGCCGAGCTCGGTCTTCAGCCGGTCGCGGATCTCGCTCTCGAAGCGGACCTTCAGCCGGGGACGCTCGGCCACGGCCGTCTCCGGGCTCACAGCCGGGCCCCGCACTTCGCGCAGACCCTGGACTTCGTGCCGTCCTTGGCGATCTCGTAGCGGGCCCTCGTCGGGCCGTCCTTGGCGCAGATCAGCGCGACGACGGCGACCGGCAACGGCATGTCCTTGTCGATGATCCCGGCCTGCAGCGTCGCCCGCTGGGCGCGCTGGGAACGCTTCGAGACGTTGACCCCGGAGACGACGACCTGGCGCTTCTCGGGGATCGCGCGGATCACCTCGCCCGTCTTGCCCCGGTGCTTGCCGGACAGGACCTGGACCTCGTCGCCCTTGTGGATCTTCATCTAGATCACCTCCGGCGCGAGGGAAACGATCCGCATGAACCGCTTGTCGCGCAGTTCGCGGCCGACCGGGCCGAAGATGCGGGTGCCCCTCGGCTGCTGCTGCTCGTTGATGAGCACTGCGGCGTTCTCGTCGAACCTGATGTAGCTGCCGTCGGGCCGGCGGCGCTCCTTCTTCGTCCGCACGACGACGCAGCGGACGACCTCGCCCTTCTTCACCGCGGCACCGGGGACGGCGTCTTTCACCGTCGCGATGAAGACGTCGCCGATGGACGCGTACCGGCGGCGGGAGCCCCCGAGCACCTTGATGCAGAGGACCTCTTTGGCCCCGGAATTGTCGGCGACTTTCAGTCGCGACTCCTGCTGGATCACCGCGCACGCTCCACGATCTCGACGAGCCGCCAGCGCTTCAGCTTCGACAGCGGGCGCGTCTCGACGACGCGCACCCTGTCGCCCACGCCGGCCGTGTTCTCCTCGTCGTGCACGTAGAGCCGCTTCGAGCGCTGGACCGTCTTGGCGTACTTCGCGTGGCGGACGCGTTCGACGACCGACACGACCGCCGTCTTGTCTGTCGAGTGGGAGATCACGGTGCCCTCGCGCTCCTTGCGCCGGTTCGGTCTCGACGCCCCGGGCTCGGGGACCGTCACTTCGGTTTCGTCAGCCACGGCTCCTCCTCGTCGGCTCCGCCGGCTGCTCCGCCGCGGCGTCCTCGCCCTCGATCGTCATCAGCCGGGCGATGTCCTTGCGGACGACCGCGATCCGGCTGACGTTGTCGAGCCGGCCAGTCGCCAGCTGGAAGCGCAGATTGAACAGCTCCTTGTGCGCGTCGGCGAGGCGCTGGGCCCGGTCGAGCTCGGAGAGCGCGCGCAGATCCTTCGGTTTCGTCATTTCGCCGCTCCCCCGGCCTCGCTAGCCACCCCGGGACGGATGACGACCTCGGCCTTGATGGGCAACTTCTGGATCGCGCGTTCCATCGCCTCGCGGGCCAGCTGCTCGTCGACGCCGGCGATCTCGAACATGATCTTCCCGGGCCGCACGACGGCCACCCAGTGCTCGGGATTGCCCTTGCCCGAGCCCATCCGTGTCTCGGCCGGCTTCTGCGTGACGGGCTTGTCCGGGAAGACCCGGATCCAGACCTTGCCGCCGCGGCGCACATGACGCGTCATCGCGATACGGGCCGCCTCGATCTGGCGCGCCGTGATCCAGCCGGCCTCGAGGGCCTTGATCCCGTAGTCGCCGAAGTCGATCGTGTAGGCGCCCTTGGCGAGACCCGTGCGACGGCCGCGGTGCTGCTTACGGTGCTTCACCTTCTTGGGCATCAGCATCGTCAGTCGTTCTCCTTGCGGAAGTGCGGCGTCTCGTGGTGCTCATCGCGGGTGCGCCGTTCGATCTCCTCTTCCTCGGCGAGGAGCTTCTCGAGTGCGTCATCGGCGGGAGGCGGCGCCGTCTCGGGCGCCGGCGGGACGGCGGGGGCTTCCTCGGTCTCGGCCGCGGGGGCGACCACGGGAGCCTCGTCCGGTGGCGCGGGGTGCTCGGCCATCTCCGGGCGCCGCCGGCCGCCGCCGGCCGACACGATCCGGCGCGGGCGGGCCTGGCCGGAGGTCTCGCCGACCGCCATCGCGGCCTCGCGGGCGATCTTGTCCTCGGGGGCGGTCCGGTACGGCAGGATGTCGCCCTTGTAGATCCAGACCTTCACGCCGACGCGCCCGGTCGAGGTGCGGGCCTCGCGGAAACCGAAGTCGATGTCGGCGCGCAGGGTGTGCAGCGGCACGCGGCCCTCGCGGTAGGACTCCTTACGAGACATCTCCGAACCGCCGAGCCGGCCCGAGCACTGGACGCGCACACCCTGGGCCCCGGCCTTTTGCACGGTCTGGATGGCCCGCTTCATCGCGCGCCGGAAGCTGATGCGCCGCATCAGCTGGTCGGCGATCCCCTGGGCGATGAGCGCCGCGTCGAGCTCGGGCTGCTTGATCTCCTGGATGTTGAGCTGGATGTTGGCGTTCTTCGTCATCCGCCCGAGGTGGCGGCGGAGCCGGTCGGCCTCGGCGCCGCGACGCCCGATCACGATGCCCGGCCGCGCCGTGTGCACGTCGACGCGCAGCCTGTCGCGCGTGCGTTCGATCTCGATCCGGCTGACAGCGGCCGACTCGAGCTGGGTCATCAGATAGTCCCGGATCTTCCAGTCCTCGACGACGGCGTTCTGGTAGCCGCGGTCCTCGAACCAACGCGACTTCCAATCGGTCGTGATGCCGAGACGGAACCCGTACGGGTTGACCTTCTGGCCCATCAGCTCTGGTCCTTCCCGGACGGCTTACGCGTGGACTTCTTCGCTATTCTCCCGAACACTCCCGTCGCCTTGGCCGGCGAGGCCGCCTTCTTGGCGGGGGCCTTCTTGGCGGGGGCGGCCTTCTTGGCGGGGGCCTTGGCGGGCGCGGCCTTCTTGGCCGGCGCGGCCTTCTTGGCGGGCGCGGCCTTCTTGGCGGGCGCGGCCTTCTTCGCCGGGGCCTTGGCGGGGGCGGCCTTCTTGGCGGGCGCCTTCTTGGCGGGGGTCTTCTTCGCCTCCGCCTCGGATGGCGCGGTCTCCTCAGCCATCTCGGTGTCCAAGTCCGCCTCGGGTGCCGCCGTCTCCTCGACGGCCTCGGTGGCCCGGGCGCGCCGCCGGGCACCGGCGACCCGGCGGGCACGACGGTCGGCGTTCTGCGCCGCCGAACGCGCCTTCAGGCGCGCGATCTGCTCTTCGGACATCCTCGACACGATGATCGTGATGTGGCAGGTGCGCTTGCGGATCCGGCTGCTCCGGCCGCGGGCGCGTGGCCGGAAGCGGCGCAGGGTGGAACCCTCGTCGGCGTAGCACGACGCGACGTAGAGCTCCTCGGGGAACTGCCCGTCGTTGTGCTCGGCATTGGCAGCCGCCGAACGGAGCAACTTCGCGACGACCGGCCCGGCGCCGCGGTCGGTGTGGTCGAGTAGCTCCACGGCGCGGGTGTAGTCGAGCCCCCGCACGAGGTCGAGCACCTCGCGCGCCTTGTAGGCCGACATCCTGGCGTGCCGCAGCACGGCGCGCGTGCCGGGGCGCTCGTTCGTCTTGACGGTCATCGTCAGCGCCTCGCCTGGCGTTCCTGGCCGGCGTGGAAGCGGAAGGTCCGGGTCGGCGCGAACTCGCCCAGCTTGTGGCCGACCATCGACTCGGTGACGTAGACGGGGACGTGCTTACGCCCGTCGTGCACGGCGATCGTGTGACCGACCATGTCCGGGATGATCGTCGAACGACGCGACCAGGTCTTGATCACGCGCTTCTCGTTCTTCGCGTTCAGGTCGTCGACCTTGCGCAACAGGTGGTCGTCGACGAACGGTCCCTTTTTCAGGCTGCGCGGCATGCGGTCCTCGTTCGGTCTCTCAACGGCGCGCACCGCGGCCGCGTCGGCGGCGCACGATGAGCTGATCCGAAGTCTTGTGACGGGCGCGCGTACGCCCCTCGGGCTTCCCCCAGGGTGAGACGGGGTGGCGTCCGCCGGAGGCCTTGCCCTCGCCGCCGCCCAGCGGATGGTCGACCGGGTTCATCGCCACACCGCGGGACTGCGGACGCACCCCGCGCCAGCGGTTGCGCCCGGCCTTGCCGATCGAGATGAGCTCCGCCTCGGCGTTGCCGACCTCGCCGATCGTCGCCCGGCAGTCGATCGGCACCCGGCGCATCTCGGTCGAGGGCAGCCGCAGGGTCGCGAGCGTCCCCTCCTTGGCGACGACCTGCACGCTCATGCCGGCGCCGCGCGCGAGCTTGCCCCCGCCCCCGGGCCGCAGCTCGACGTTGTGGACGACGGAGCCGACCGGGATGTAGCGCAACGGGAGCGCGTTGCCCGGGCGGATGTCGGCGCCGTGGCCGGACTGCAACACGTCACCGACCACGACACGCTGCGGGGCCAGGATGTAGCGCTTCTCGCCGTCGGCGTAGTGCAGCAGCGCGATGCGGGCGTTGCGGTTCGGGTCGTACTCGATGGCGGCGACCCGGGCCGGCACGCCGTCCTTCTCGCGCCAGAAGTCGATGACGCGGTACTGGCGCTTGTGGCCGCCCCCGCGGTGGCGGGAGGTCATGCGCCCGTAGCTGTTGCGCCCTCCCGACGACGGCAGCGGCTCCACGAGGGTCCGCTCGGGCCGGTCCTTCGTGATCTCGGAGAAGTCCGAGACCGACTGGAAGCGCCGTCCGGCGCTCGTCGGCTTGCGCTTGCGCACTGCCATGGCCCGTCCCTCAGCTCTCGAACATCTCGATGCGGTCCTCGCCGACGAGGCGCACGATCGCCCGCTTGGTGTCGGGCCGCTGGCCGAACGTCGAGCTCCGGCGGCTCCGCTTGCGCTTGCCCTTGCGGTTGAGCGTGTTCACGCTGGCGACGTGGACGGCGAAGGTCTCCTCGACGGCGTCACGGATCTCCTCTTTGGAGGCCCTCGGGTCGACGACGAAGACGTAGGCGCCGTGCTCCATGAGGCCGTAGGACTTCTCGGAGATGATCGGACGCAGCAGCACCGTCCGGTTCGTCGTCATTCGTCACCCCGTTCATCGGTCTCCGGCGCGGCAGGGGCCGGCTTGGCGGCTGCCTTCCGGGGCGCCGCCTTCTTGGCGGGGCCGGCCTTGGCCGGGGAACTGGGCGTCGCGGGCGCGGCGCTCACCTCGCCCGGCAGGGAGTCGTCCGTGTACACGACGACGTCGGCCACCAACAGGTCGTACGCCGTCACCTGGTCGCCGGGCAAGGTCACGATCTCGGGGACGTTGCGGAACGACCGCTCGACGACCTCGTCTTGGCGCCCGACGACGACGAGGACACGCCCCGAGCACCCGAGCGCCCGCAGGGCTGCGAGGGCGTCTTTCGTGCGCGGCACCTCCATCGTCCAGCGGTCGATGAGCCGCAGCGCGCCGGCGCGCGCCCGGTCGGAAAGGGCGCAGCGGTAGGCCTGCTGGATCATCTTGCGCGGTGTGCGCTGCGAGTAGTCCCGGGGCTTGGGCCCGAGCGCGACGCCGCCGCCGGCGTAGTGCGGTGCCCGGATCGAGCCCTGGCGGGCGCTGCCCGTGCCCTTCTGGCGGTACGGCTTGGCGGAGCCCCCGCGCACCTCGGCGCGGGTCCGCGTGCTCTGGGTGCCGGCGCGGCGCGCCGCCAGCTGGGCGACGACGACCTGGTGGACGAGGGGCTCGTTCACCGCGACGCCGAAGAAGTTCGGGTCGAGGGTCACCGCGCCGAGCACGACACCGGCGTCGGTCGTGCGGTTGATGGTCACCGGCTCGAGGGGAGGTGCAGCCTGGCGGCGGGCGAGGGTGTCGACGCTCACTTCGCACTGCCTTTCAGGGCCTGGCGGATCACGACGAGGCCGCCCCGGGGACCGGGCACGGCGCCCTTCACGAGGACGATCTCGCGTTCGGCGTCGGCCTCGACGACCTCGAGGTTGAGAGTCGTCACCCGCTCGGCTCCCATGCGCCCGGCCATCTTCGTGCCCTTGAAGACGCGGGCCGGGGTCGCGCAGGCCCCGATGGAGCCGGGGGCGCGGTGCTTCTTGTGGTTGCCGTGGGCCGCGCCCTGGCCGGAGAAGTGGTGCCGCTTCATGCCGCCGGCGAAGCCCTTGCCCTTCGAGATCGCCGTGACGTCGACCAACTCGCCGGCTTGCAGGATCGACAGGTCGATCTCCTGGCCGGGGGCGTAGCCCTCGGTGTCGTCGACGCGCAGCTCGACGAGCCGCCGCCCGGCGTCGACGCCGGCCTTGGCGAGGTGCCCCGCCTCGGGTTTGTTGACGGCGCCGGGCCGCCGGAAGCCGTAGGTGACCTGCAGGGCGGAGTAGCCCTCCCGCTCGGGCGTCTTCACCTGGACGACGCGCAGGGGCGCGACCTTCACGACGGTGACGGGGACCGCCCGGTTCTCAGCGTCGAAGATCTGGGTCATCCCGATCTTCTCGCCGACGACCGCTTTCAGTGTCATCGTCTCGTCGCTTCTCCGTGTCGGCCCGCCATCCGGGCCTCGTTGTGGTCCCGCCAGCCGCGGGAGTGCCGCGTCCACCGGGTTCGACGGGGCGGCGGACACCACCCCTTCTCACGCGGGCGCTCCGCCCGTTAACCGAGCGGAGCGCAGATCAGTCGTGCCGGGCGGTCCCCCGACGCACATGCGACGGGGCACGCTCGGACTTCGTCCTCGCATCCCGCCGGGAACCGTCCCGGCGAGAGAGAACTCTATCACCAGCTGCCCGCTAGGCCTGCTGGATCTTGATCTCGATGTCGACCCCGGCGGGCAGGTCCAGGCGCTGGAGCGAGTCGACGGTCTTCGGGCCGTGCTCGACGATGTCGACGAGCCGCTTGTGGATCCGCATCTCGAAGTGCTCGCGGCTGTCCTTGTGCTTGTGCGGCGACCGCACGACCGTGTAGCGGTGGCGCTCGGTCGGCAGCGGGATCGGGCCGCGCACCTTCGCCTGGGTGCGCATCACCGTCTCGACGATCTTCTTCGTCGACTGGTCGAGCACCTCGTGGTCGTAGGCCTTGAGCCGGATACGGATCCGCTGCGCCACGGCTGACTACTTGAGGATCTTCGTGACGCGGCCGGAGGCCACGGTGCGGCCGCCCTCGCGGATGGCGAAGCGCAGTCCCTCGTCCATCGCGATCGGCTTCTGCAGCTCGACGGTCATCGAGGTGTTGTCCCCCGGCATGACCATCTCGGTCCCCTCCGGGAGGGTGATCGAGCCGGTCACGTCCGTCGTGCGGAAGTAGAACTGCGGCCGGTAGTTCGAGAAGAACGGCTTGTGCCGCCCACCCTCGGCCTTGGTGAGCACGTAGACGTTCGCCTCGAAGTTCGTGTGCGGCGTGATCGAGCCGGGCTTGCACACGACCTGACCGCGCTCGACCTCTTTCTTGTCGATGCCACGGAGCAAAAGGCCCACGTTGTCGCCGGCCTGGCCCGAGTCGAGGATCTTGCGGAACATCTCGACCCCGGTGACGACGGTCTTCTGGGTCGGGCGCAGCCCGACGATCTCGACCGTCTCGCCGACCTTGATCTCGCCCTGCTCGATGCGGCCGGTGACGACCGTGCCGCGTCCGGTGATCGTCATGACGTCCTCGACCGACAGCAGGAACGGCTTGGAGGTGTCGCGCACGGGCTCCGGGATGTAGTCGTCGACGGCGGCGAGCAGCTTCATCACGTCCTCGTAGGCGGCCTCGTCGCCGTTCAGCGCCTTCAGCGCGCTCATCCGGACGATGGGGACCTCGTCGCCGGGGAACTCGTACTCGTTGAGCAGCTCCCGCACCTCGATCTCGATGAGCTCGAGGAGCTCCTCGTCGTCGACCATGTCGACCTTGTTGAGCGCGACGACGATCGACGGCACGCCGACCTGGCGGGCGAGCAGCACGTGCTCACGGGTCTGGGGCATCGGCCCGTCGTCCGCCGCGACGACGAGGATGGCCCCGTCGATCTGGGCCGCGCCGGTGATCATGTTCTTGATGTAGTCGGCGTGGCCGGGCATGTCGACGTGGGCGTAGTGGCGCTTGTCCGTCTCGTACTCGACGTGGGCGATCTGGATCGTGATGCCGCGGGCCTTCTCCTCCGGCGCGGCGTCGATCTTCTCGAACGCGATGTACTGCACGTTCGGGTTCTTCTCGTGGAGGATCTTCGTGATCGCCGCGGTCAGGGTCGTCTTGCCGTGGTCGATGTGACCCATCGTCCCGACGTTGACATGGGGCTTCGTCCGTTCGAACTTCTGCTTGGCCATTGGTGCCGACAGCTCCGTCTGCTCTGGGCAGCGCCCCTCGGCCCTGCCGTTCCCTCACTGCGTTGAACCTGCCGGGCTTGTCCGCCCGCTTGCCTGCGACCCGAGGATCGGGTCGACCCAGCGTCGACGTCCGTCGACACCGGCTCCTCCCGAAGGCTTCGGGCCCTCACTCCCCCGTCGCCCGGGCGACAATCTCCCGGGCGATCGAATCGGGAACTTCCTGGTAGGAGTTGAACTGCATGGTGAACGTCGCGCGCCCCTGGGTGCGAGAACGCAGGTCGGTAGCGTAGCCGAACATGTCGGACAATGGAACCTGCGCCCGGATCACCTGACTCGTCCCCCGCTGCTCCATGCCCTCGACCTTGCCGCGGCGCGCGGACAGGTCGCCGATCACATCGCCCATGTGCTCCTCGGGGGTGACGATCTCGACGGACATGATCGGCTCGAGGATGACCGTGTGCGCCCGGCGGGCGGCCTTCTTCCAGGCGAGCGAGCCGGCGATCTTGAAGGCCATCTCGGAGGAGTCGACTTCGTGGTACGAGCCGTAGGTGAGCGTCACGCGCTGGTCGACGGCCGGGAAGCCGGCGAGCACGCCGGACTCCATCGCCTCGCGGATGCCGTGGTCGACGGCGGGGATGAACTCTTTCGGGATGACCCCGCCGGTGATCTTGTCGACGAACTCGTAGCCCCCGCCCGGGCCCGTCGGCTCGAGGTCGATGACGACGTGGGCGTACTGGCCGTGCCCGCCGGTCTGGCGGACGTAGCGCTCCTCGACCTTGTGGACCTTGTGGCGGATCGTCTCGCGGTAGGCGACCTGCGGCTTGCCGACGTGGGCGTCGACGGAGAACTCGCGCAGCATCCGGTCGACGAGCACCTCGAGGTGCAGCTCGCCCATGCCGGAGATCACCGTCTGGCCCGTCTCCTCGTCGGTACGCACCCGGAAGGTCGGATCCTCCTCGGACAGCGCGAAGAGCGCCCGGCCGAGCTTGTCCTGGTCCGACTTCGTCCTCGGCTCGACGGCGACGTGGACGACCGGCTCGGGGAACGTCAGCGTCTCGAGCACGATCGGGTGGGTGGCGTCGCACAGCGTGTCGCCGGTCGTCGTCGTCTTCAGCCCCACGACGGCGACGATGTCGCCGGCGTAGATCGCGTCGCGGTCCTCGCGGTGGTTGGCGTGCATCTCGAGGATGCGCCCGATGCGCTCGCGCTTGTCCTTCGTCGAGTTCAGCACCGCCGAGCCCTTGAGCAGCGTCCCCGAGTAGACGCGCAGGTAGGTGAGCTTGCCGACGAACGGGTCGGACTGGATCTTGAACGCCAGCGCCGAGAACCGCTCGTCGTCGGCGGCGCGCCGCTCGAGGACCTCGTCGCCGCGCAGGCTGCGGCCGATCGCCGGCGGCACGTCGATGGGGCTCGGCAGGTAGTCGACGACGGCGTCGAGCAGAGGCTGGATGCCCTTGTTCTTGAAGGCCGAGCCGCACAGCACCGGCACGATGTGGCCGGAGATCGTCCCCACCCGCAGTGCTCTTCGCAGGTCGCCGGCCGTGATCTCCTGGTCGTGGACGTACTTCGACATCACCGTGTCGTCGTAGTGCGACATCTCGTCGACGAGATCGTGGCGGGCCGCGGCGGCGGCCTCGAGGAGCCCGGCGGGGACCTCGGCCTCGAGCCAGGTCTCGCCCTTGTCGGAATCGTCCCAGACGTAGGTCTTCATCGCGACCACGTCGACGACCCCGCGGAAGCCGGACTCGGCGCCGAGCGGCAGCTCGGTGACCGCCGGGATCGCGTCGAGGCGGTCCCGGATCATCTGGACCGTGCGGGCGAAGTTGGCGCCGACACGGTCCATCTTGTTCACGAAGCAGATCCGGGGAACGTTGTACTTGTCCGCCTGGCGCCAGACCGTCTCGGTCTGGGGCTCGACGCCGGCGACGGCGTCGAAGACGGCGACGGCCCCGTCGAGGACGCGCAGCGACCGCTCCACCTCGACGGTGAAGTCGACGTGACCCGGCGTGTCGATGATGTTGACGGCGCAGTCGCGCCAGTGCGCCGTCGTCGCGGCCGAGGTGATCGTGATGCCGCGCTCCTGCTCCTGGATCATCCAGTCCATCGTCGCGGCGCCGTCGTGGACCTCGCCGATCTTGTAGTTGCGGCCCGTGTAGTAGAGGATCCGCTCGGTCGCGGTGGTCTTGCCCGCGTCGATGTGGGCCATGATCCCGATATTGCGGATGTTGGCCAGGGGGGTGGGGCGGGGTGCGGGGTTCGCCATGGATTCGTCTTCTCGTCAGTGCTGCGCGATCTACCTACAGAGTACGGGGCGCGACGCATCGAGCGGTGCGAAGCTGCGCCCCGGCCCGGCCGGGGCCCGTCTACCAGCGGTAGTGGGCGAAGGCCCGGTTGGATTCCGCCATCTTGTGGATGTCCTCGCGGCGCTTCACCGCGGCACCCAACCCGTTGGCGGCGTCGAGGATCTCGTTGGCGAGCTTCAGCGCCATCGTGCGTTCCCGGCGCTGGCGGGCGTAGCTCACGATCCAGCGGATCGAGAGCGTCGTCGCCCGCCGGGGCCGCACCTCGACGGGGACCTGGTAGGTCGTGCCACCCACCCGGCGGGAGCGGACCTCGAGCTCGGGGCGGGTGTTGTCGAGCGCCCGCTTCAACGTCGCCAGGGCGTCGCCCGCCGTCTTCTCGCCGACCACGTCGAGGGCGTCGTAGACGATGCGCTGGGCGAGGCTCCGCTTGCCCCGCGAGAGCACCTGGTTGGTGACCTGCGTGACGAGCACGGACCGGTAGACCGGGTCCGGCTGGAGCTCGCGCCGTGGGGCGGGGCCGCTTCTCGGCATCAGGATTCCTTCTTGGCGCCGTAACGGCTGCGGGCCTGGGCGCGGTCTCGCACACCCGAGGTGTCGAGCGTGCCGCGCACGATCTTGTAGCGGACACCCGGCAGGTCCTTCACCCGGCCGCCGCGCACGAGCACGATCGAGTGCTCCTGGAGGTTGTGGCCGACACCGGGGATGTACGCCGTGACCTCGACGCCGCTCGTCAGCCGCACGCGGGCGACCTTGCGCAGGGCCGAGTTCGGCTTCTTCGGCGTCGTCGTGTAGACGCGCGTGCACACGCCGCGCCGCTGGGGCGCGCCCTTCAGGGCGGGCGTCTTGGTCTTCGACCGCTTCGACTCCCGTCCGCTCCTCACGAGCTGGGCGATTGTGGGCACGCGCTTCCTCTCAGGTGTCTCTCAGTGAACCGTCCGACGGGCGCGAACCACCAGCTCAGACGGCAGGCGAATATTAGATGCGGCTTGCCGCTTACGCAACCGGCGGCGGGGGCTCAGACGGTCGCCTCCCCCAGATCCGGGGGCTCCAGGGCCTCGGGCACCGCCTCGTCGGCGGCGAGCGCCTCGTCGGCGGGCGCCTCGTCCGGGCGGCGGTAGCCGAGCGCCTCGTCGACGACCAGCTCCTCGGAGCCGTAGCCGCCGAACGGCGCGCCCTCGATGTTGCGCAGCCACTCCGCCAGCACATCCGACCCGGGTTCGGCGAGGTCCGACGACCAGAACGACATCCGCTGGGCATCCGGCGTCTCGACCGCGATGTTCCGGTAGCGCTCCATGCCGGACCCGGCCGGGATGAGCTTGCCGATGATGATGTTCTCCTTCAGGCCGAACAGGTGGTCGGACTTGCCCTCGATCGCCGCCTCGGTGAGGACGCGCGTCGTCTCCTGGAACGACGCCGCGGAGAGCCAGGAGTCGGTCGCGAGCGACGCCTTGGTGATCCCCATCAGCTCGGGACGGCCCTCGGCGGGACGTTGGCCCTCGGCCACGAGCTCGCGGTTGACGTGCGCGTAGCGCTGGTTGTCGACACGCTCGCCGGGCAGGAACGTCGAGTCGCCGGCCTCGGCGACGAGGACCCGGCGCAGCATCTGGCGCACGATGAGCTCGATGTGCTTGTCGTGGATCGAGACGCCCTGGTCCCGGTAGACCTTCTGCACCTCTTCGACGAGGTACTGCTGGGTCTCGCGGATCCCCTTGATCTCCAGCAGCTCCTTGGGGTCCTTCGGGCCCTCGATGAGCGCCTCGCCGGCCTGGACCTCCTGGCCCTCGGCGATCTCGAGGTGGGCGCGGGCGAGCACCGGGTGGGTCTCCTCCTCGCCGCGGTCGCCGACGACGGTCACCCGCCGCCCGGTCTCGTCCTCCTCGATGCGCACGACGCCCGAGGAACGGGCGAGCACGGCGGCCCCCTTCGGGGTGCGCGCCTCGAACAGCTCGACGACGCGGGGCAACCCGTGGGTGATGTCCTCGCCGACCACGCCGCCGGTGTGGAAGGTCCGCATCGTGAGCTGCGTGCCGGGCTCGCCGATCGACTGGGCGGCGATGACGCCGACCGCCTCGCCGAGCTCGATCATCCGCCCGGTGGCCAGCGACTGGCCGTAGCAGGCGGTGCAGATCCCCTGCGGGGACTCGCAGGTGAGCACGGAGCGGACGCGGATCCGGGTGATGCCGGGGTCGGCGGCGAGCCGCCCCACCTCGGCGTCACCGAGCAGCGTGCCGGCGGCGAACTCGGTGCCGTCGGCGAACGTGACCGGCTCGGCGAGCACGCGCCCGTAGGCGCGGGTCTCGAGGTACGACCGGGTCCCGATGGCGTCGGGCACGACCCCGTCGATCCAGATCCCCCGCGTCGTGCCGCAGTCCTCCTCGCGCACGATGAGCTCCTGGGCGACGTCGACGAGCCGGCGGGTGAGGTAGCCGGAGTCGGCGGTGCGCAGCGCCGTGTCGGCCAGGCCCTTGCGGGCGCCGTGGGTCGAGATGAAGTACTCGAGGACGGAAAGCCCTTCCCGGAACGACGACACGATGGGGCGCGGGATCATCTCGCCGCGCGGGTTGGAGACGAGCCCCTTCATGCCGGCGATCTGGCGCACCTGCTGCGGGTTTCCACGGGCGCCGGAGTCGACCATCATGTCGAGCGGGTTGAACGCGATCGTCGCCAGCGTCTTCTCCATCGCCCGCCCGACCTCGCTGTTGGCCGACGTCCAGATCTCGACTTCCTTCTGGCGCCGCTCGTCGTCGGTGATGATGCCCCGCTTGAACTGCGCCTCCGCCTTCTCCGCCTCCTTCTCGTAGCGGTCGAGGATCAGCGCCTTGTCCGGCGGCGTCTTCACGTCGTCGATCGAGATCGTCAGGCCGGAACAGGTCGCGAACAGAAAGCCGAGCTCCTTCACGCGGTCGAGGCTCTCGGCGACCATCGCCTTCGGGTAGTGCGAGGCGAGCCGCTCGACGATCGAGCCGATCGAGGTCGCGCGCTTGCCGACGACGTCGTTCACGTAGCCGAAGTCACGGGGCAGGGCGGCGTTGAAGAAGAGGCGTCCCGGGGTCGTCTCGATCTCCTCGGGCTCCTCGGTGGTCGTCTCCTCGCCGAGGTGACGGCCGAAGTAGGCGAACGGGAAGCCCTCCGGCCCACGGCGCAGCTTGATCTTGGCGTGGAGGGCGACCGAGCCGCGCTCGTAGGCGGCCTCGACCTCGTGCAGCCGGCGGAAGACGAGCCCCTCGCCGTGCGCGCCGTCGACCATCAGGGTCAGGTAGTAGATCCCGAAGACCATGTCCTGGGTCGGCACCGTGGTCGGGCGGCCCGTCGCCGGCGACAGGATGTTGTTCGCCGAGAGCATCAGGATCCGTGCCTCGGCCTGGGCCTCGGCCGACAGCGGCAGGTGCACCGCCATCTGGTCGCCGTCGAAGTCGGCGTTGAACGCCGCGCAGACGAGCGGGTGGATCTGGATCGCCTTGCCCTCGATGAGGATGGGCTCGAAGGCTTGGATGCCGAGGCGGTGGAGCGTCGGCGCCCTGTTCAGCAGCACCGGGTGCTCCTTGATCACCTCGTCGAGCACGTCCCAGACCTGGGCGCGGCGCCGTTCCACCATCCGCTTGGCGGACTTGATGTTCGGCGCGACCTCGGTGTCGACGAGCCGCTTCATGACGAACGGCTTGAACAGCTCGAGCGCCATCTGCTTGGGGAGCCCGCACTGGTGGAGCTTGAGTGTCGGGCCGACGACGATCACCGAGCGGCCGGAGTAGTCGACGCGCTTGCCGAGCAGGTTCTGGCGGAACCGCCCCTGCTTGCCCTTCAGCATGTCCGAGAGGCTCTTCAGCGGCCGGTTCCCCGGGCCGGTGACCGGGCGCCCGCGCCGGCCGTTGTCGAACAGGGCGTCGACGGCCTCCTGGAGCATGCGCTTCTCGTTGTTGATGATGATCTCGGGCGCGCCCAGGTCCAGCAGGCGCTTCAACCGGTTGTTGCGGTTGATGACCCGGCGGTACAGGTCGTTGAGGTCCGAGGTCGCGAAGCGGCCGCCGTCGAGCTGGACCATCGGGCGCAGGTCCGGCGGGATGACCGGGATCGCCTGCAGGATCATCGCCCGCGGGTCGTTGGCGCGCCGGCCGTCGGCGTCGCGCCGGTTGAACGCCGAGACGATCTTCAGCCGCTTGATGGCCTTCTGCTTGCGCTGGGCCGAGAGCGGGCGGCGACCGTCGGTCGGGTCGATCGCCTCGCGCAGCTTGATCTCCTCCTCGTCGAGGTCGATCCGGCTGATGAGCTGGGCGATCGTCTCGGCGCCCATGCCGCCCTCGAAGTACTCGGCGTAGCGCGCCCGGAGCTGGCGCCAGACGAGCTCGTCGTCGATGATCTTGCGGGCGTGCAGGTCGCGCAGCTCGTCGAGCGCCCGGCGCGCGAGCACGATCTCCGCCGTGGCGCGGTCGCGGACGGCGGTGATCTCCTTCTCGACGGCGCGCTGGCGGGCGCGGATCTCGGACTCCTTCGCGCCCTCGGCCTCGAGGGCCGCCAGTTCGACCTCGAGCGCCGCGAGGCGGCGTTCCGCCTCGAGGTCGCGCTCGCGCTCGATGTCGCCGATCTCGGCTGACAGCTCGAGCTCGAGGTTCGGCAGGTCGGTGTGGCGCTTCTCCTCGTCGACGTGGGTCACGAGGTAGGCCGCGAAGTAGATGACCTTCTCGAGCTGCTTGGCCTTCAGCTCCTCACGCGCCTCGGTCCCCATCAGCAGGTACGCCAGCCACGACCGCGTGCCGCGCAGGTACCAGATGTGGACGACCGGCGCGGCGAGCTCGATGTGGCCCATCCGCTCGCGGCGGACCTTCGAGCGCGTGACCTCGACGCCGCAGCGCTCGCAGATGATCCCCTTGAACCGGACCCGCTTGTACTTGCCGCAGTAGCACTCCCAGTCCTTGGTCGGGCCGAAGATGCGCTCGCAGAACAGCCCGTCCTTCTCCGGACGCAGCGTGCGGTAGTTGATCGTCTCCGGCTTTTTCACCTCGCCCTTCGACCACGTCCGGATGTCCTCGGCCGTGGCGAGGCCGATGCGCAGCGTGTCGAAATCGTTGACGTCGATCACCTAGAAGCTCCTCTCGGCGGCGCGACGGGCGTCCTCCTCGTCCGAGCCGCGCTCGGGCCGGCTGATGTCGATCCCCAACTCCTCGGCGGCGCGGTACACGTCCTCGTCGAGCTCCCGCATCTCGATCTGCTCGCCGGAGACCCCGAGGACCTCGACGTCGAGGCAGAGCGACTGCATCTCTTTGATGAGCACCTTGAAGCTCTCCGGGATGCCCGGTTCGGGGATGTTCTCGCCCTTGACGATCGCCTCGTAGACCTTCACGCGGCCGAGCACGTCGTCGGACTTGATGGTGAGCAGCTCCTGGAGGGCGTAGGCGGCGCCGTAGGCCTCGAGGGCCCAGACCTCCATCTCGCCGAAGCGCTGCCCGCCGAACTGCGCTTTCCCACCGAGCGGCTGCTGGGTGATCATCGAGTACGGGCCCGTCGAACGAGCGTGGATCTTGTCGTCGACGAGGTGCGCGAGCTTCAGGATGTACATGTAGCCCACGCAGATCGGGTTGTCGTAGGGCTCGCCGGTCCGGCCGTTGTAGAGCGTCATCTTCCCGTCGGGCTGGATGAGGCGGGCGGATTCGTCGGCGGCGTCGTTGTGCAGGTGCTCGAAGATCGCCTTGATCGTCGGGTGCCGGCCGGCCTCGGCCTTCTCGTCCCAGTGCGCCCCGTCGAAGACCGGCGTCGAGATCCACACCGCCGGCGAGGTCTTGGGCCGCGTCTTCTCCTCGTTGCCGCGCGCCGGCGACACGCCCGTCGTGCTCCCGGCGGCCGCGTCCCAGCCCCAGCGCGCCGCGTAGCCGAGGTGCGCCTCGAGGACCTGGCCGACGTTCATCCGGGAGGGCACGCCGAGCGGGTTCAAGATGATGTCGACCGGGGTCCCGTCGGCGGCGTAGGGCATGTCCTCGATCGGCAGGATCCGCGAGACGACGCCCTTGTTCCCGTGCCGGCCGGCGAGCTTGTCGCCCTCGGTGATCTTGCGCTTCTGGGCGACGTACACCCTGACCAGCTGGTTCACCCCCGGCGGCAGCTCGTGGGAGTCGTCGCGGGAAAAGACGCGGACGTCGATCACCTTGCCGGACTCCCCGTGGGGGACCTTGAGGCTCGTGTCGCGCACGTCGCGGGCCTTCTCGCCGAAGATCGCCCGCAAGAGCCGCTCCTCCGGCGTGAGCTCCGTCTCGCCCTTCGGGGTCACCTTGCCGACGAGGACGTCGCCAGGGCCGACCTCCGCGCCGATGCGGATGATGCCGCGCTCGTCGAGATCGGCGAGGATCTCCTCGGACAGGTTCGGGATGTCCCGCGTGATCTCCTCGGGACCGAGCTTGGTGTCGCGGGCGTCGACCTCGTGCTCCTCGATGTGGATCGAGGTCAGCACGTCGTCGCGCACGACGCGCTCGGACAGGATGATGGCGTCCTCGTAGTTGTAGCCCTCCCACGGCATGAAAGCGACGAGCAGGTTCTTCCCCAGCGCGAGCTCGCCGTTGTGGGTCGAGGGGCCGTCGGCGATCACGGCGCCGGTCTCCACCTCGTCGCCCTCGTCCACGAGCACCTTCTGGTTGATGCAGGTGTTCTGGTTCGAACGGCGGAACTTGGCGAGCGGGTAGATCCTCTTGCCGAGCTCGGCGCCGAAGCGGTCCTTCTCGCCGGCGCGGTACTCGACCGTGACCTGGTCGCCGGAGATCTCGGCGATGCGGCCGGCCCCGGCGGCGACGATCACCTCGCCGGCGTCCTGGGCGGCGCGGGCCTCGACTCCGGTGCCGATGAACGGCGCCTCCGAGACGAGCAGCGGCACGGCCTGCTTCTGCATGTTGGCGCCCATGAGCGCCCGGTTGGCGTCGTCGTGCTCAACGAAGGGGATGAGCGCCGTGGAGACCGAGACGATCTGCTTCGGCGAGACGTCCATCAGGTCGACCTCGGCCGGCAGCACGTAGTCGACCTCGCTCGTCGTGCCGTACGAGGTCGTCGTCGCGCCGACGCGCACCCCGGCGCCCTGCGGCCCGCGCCGGACGAGCACGCGCTCGCCGGTGAAATGCCCGTTGCGGTCGAGGGTCGCCGAGGCCTGGGCGATGACGTACTCCTCCTCCTCGTCGGCCGCGAGGTAGACGATCTCCTCGGTGACCCGGCCGTTGGTGACCTTGCGGTACGGGGTCTCGATGAAGCCGTGCTCGTTCACGCGGGCGTACGTCGCGAGGTGGCCGATGAGGCCGATGTTCGGGCCCTCGGGCGTCTCGATCGGGCACATCCGGCCGTAGTGGGAGGTGTGCACGTCGCGCACCTCGAAACCGGCGCGCTCGCGCGACAGCCCGCCCGGCCCCAGCGCCGAGAGGCGCCGCTTGTGGGCCAGTCCCGACAGCGGGTTGTGCTGGTCCATGAACTGCGACAGCTGGCTCGTGCCGAAGAACTCCTTGATGGCGGCGACGACCGGCCGGATGTTGATGAGCGTCTGCGGCGTGATCGCCTCGACGTCCTGGGTCGTCATCCGTTCCCTGACGACGCGCTCCATGCGGCTCAGCCCGATCCGCACCTGGTTCTGGATGAGCTCGCCGACGCTGCGGATGCGCCGGTTGGCGAAGTGGTCCTGGTCGTCGAGGCGGTAACCGGGCTCGCCGTTGGCGAGGTGGAGCATGTAGGTCGACGCCGCGAGGATCTCGGAGGGGCTCAGCACCCCCTGGTCCGGCGCGGGGCGCTCGAGGTCGATCTCGAGCAGCTGGGAGATCTTCTCGATCTCGGGCCCGAGCTTGCGGTTGAGCTTGTAGCGGCCGACCCTGGTGAGGTCGTAGCGGCGCGAGTTGAAAAAGGCGTTCTCGAAGTACGCCCGGGCGGACTCGAGCGACAGCGGCTCGCCCGGCCTCGCCCGCTTGTAGATCTCGAGGAGGGCGTCGTCGCGGGTCGGGATGAGCTCGCGCTCTTTCTCCCACTGGCTGGAAAGGAAGTCGAAGCGGCGGACGAAGCGCTCGAGGAACGCCTCGTCCTCGTAGCCGATGGCGCGCAGCAGCACGAAGAGCGACAGCCGGCGCTTGCGGGCGACGCGGGTCCCCGCCGTCACGTCACGACCCGGCTTCGCCTCGACGTCGAACTCGATCCACTCGCCACGGTAGGGGTGGACGGTCCCGGTGACGATCGTCTTGGCGTCGCGTCCCGGCTGGAAGATGACACCCGGCGACCGGACGAGCTGGCTGACGACGACCCGCTCGGTCCCGTTGATGATGAACGTGCCCTTCGGGGTCATCATCGGGAAGTCGCCCATGAAGACGGTCTGCTCTTTGATCTCGCCGGTCGAGGCGTTCATGAACTGCGCCCGGACGAAGATCGGCGCGGCGTACGTCATGTCCTTGGACTTGCACGCGTCGATGTCGAACTTCGGCTCGGGCCGCAGGTCGATGTCCTCGGGGTCGAACTCCAGCTTCAGCTGGAGCTGGCCGGTGAAGTCCTCGATCGGGCTGATGTCGGCGAACGTCTCGGCGAGGCCCCGGTGCAGAAACCACTCGAACGAGTCGCGCTGGACGGCGACAAGATCGGGAAGCTTCAGGACTTCGTCGAGATTCGCGAAAGAAAAACGCTCCGGGGTGCGGAAACGTGACGGCAACGGATTACTCCTCGCGAAAGCAGGTCAAGCTGGACGACGAACGGTGGCTGCGCCGCAGGCGCGCGTCACCGCACGGCTGAATCTGAAGCGCGACGAACGAGCACGACAGCACACAGCATAGGCGCGCGCGGACCAGAAGGACAACGCACGCGCGCGTTCCCGCGCGGCAGGGTACGGGACGCGAGGGGCGGGGTCAAGGTGTCCCCGCCGGGGACGACCGGTGGCGACGCCGCCGGCCCTCCCCACCAGCACTTACTTCAGCTGGACCGTCGCGCCAGCCCCCTCGAGCTGCGCCTTCGCCTTCTCGGCGTCGTCCTTCGAAACCTTTTCCAGGACCGGCTTGGGGGCCGCGTCGACGAGGTCCTTCGCCTCCTTGAGGCCGAGGTTCGTCAGGGCGCGCACTTCCTTGATGACCTGGATCTTCTTCTCTCCGGCAGCCGCGAGGATGACGTCGAACTCGTCCTGTTCCTCGGCCTCGGCCTCGGCTCCGCCGGCCGCACCGGCCGCCGGCGCCGCCACGGCGACGGGCGCCGCCGCAGTCACGCCGAAGCGCTCCTCGAACTCCTTCAAAAGGTCGGCAAGCTCAAGGACCGTCATGTTCGCGATCTCGTCGAGGATGCTCTGTTTCGTCGCCATCGTGGTTCCCTTCCTGTATTCGATTCAGATGACCTGGATGAGCCGGCGTCAGTCGCCGGTGGCGCCGGACTCGTCAGTCCCGGCCGGCTCCCCGGCGGGCTCGGACTCGGCGACGACGGGCTCGGACTCGGCGGCGACGGTCACGGCCTCGGCCGTGTCGGTCGCGGCCTCGGCCGCGTCGGGCTCCACAATCGCCTCGGCCGCAACCGGTGCGGCCGCCTCTTCGGGCTCCGGGCCCGGCTCGGCCTCTGTCCCGGCGGGGGCCTCTTCGGCGACCGGCTCGGGGGCCACCGCGACGCCGCCCCGCTGCTCGATCAGCGCCGCCAGCCCGTAGGCGAACTTGCGCGGCAGCGCCTTGAGCAGCCCGGCGAAGGCCTGCATCGGCGCGGCGAGCGCGCCGGCGATCTGGGCGAGCAGGACGTCGCGCGAGGGCAGGTCGGCGAGCGCCGAGGTCTGCGCGGCGTCGAACATCCCACTCCCGACCAGCGCCCCTTTCACGACGAGCTTCGGGTTCGTCCGGGCGAACTCCTTCAGCGCCTTGGCGACCGAGGAGACGTCACCGGTGACGAACGCGAGGGCGGTGGGGCCGTCGAGCAGTTCTTCGAGCGAGTCGAGACCGCTCTCGTGGGCGGCCCGCCGGGCCAGCGTGTTCTTGTAGACGCGGTACTCGCCCCCGGCCGCGGCGAGCGACCGCCGCAGGACCTGGAGCTGGGCGACGGAGAGGCCCCGGTACTCGGTGACGATGGTCGCGCTGGCGGAACTCAGCCGGGCTCGCACGTCGTCGACGACCGCGACCTTCTCCGGCCGTGGCGTGCGCAGTTCAGTCTCCACGTTCGCTCCCTCCGGACTGGCCGGCTGTACGGCGCGTGGCGCACGGCGAGACGGGGAAGCGGTGGTGCTGCTTGCCTCGTCAGGCGGGCTCTCGCCCTTTACGCGCGTGACAGCGCACCGGATGTCTCAGGCTCGTGCGGGCTCTCGCCCGCTTGTCGGCAGACAGGTTACACGGCCCGGCGCGGGTCGCACTACGCCGTCGCGACGAGGTCCTCGTCCGTGATCCGGATCCGGGTCGTGTCGATCGGCACGCCGGGTCCCATCGTCGACGCCAGCGTCACCGAGCGCACGTACTTGCCCTTGGCGGTCGCCGGCTTGACCCGCTGCAGCTCGTCGAGCACCGCGCGGACGTTCTCGAGCAGCTGGACACGGTCGAAGGACGCCTTGCCGACCCGGAGGTTGATGTTCCCGGTCCGATCGGTCCGGTACTCGACGCGACCGCCGCGGAACTCGGCCACCGCCGCCGCGACGTCGGCCGTCACCGTCCCGGTCTTCGGGTTCGGCATCAGGCCGCGGGGCCCGAGGATGCGGCCGAGCCGCCCGACCTGGGACATCAGGTCGGGGGTCGCGATCGCCACGTCGAAGTCGAGGAAGCCCTCCTTCTCGACCCGGGTGACCAGGTCGTCGGCCCCGACGACGTCGGCCCCGGCTGCCCTCGCCGCGGCGGCTGGCTCGCCGGCCGCGAACACGGCGACCCGGACGGTGCGGCCGGTCCCGGCGGGCAGGCTCAGCGATCCGCGCACGATCTGCTCGGCGCGGCGCGGGTCGACGCCGAGGCGTACCGCGAGCTCGATCGTCTCGTCGAACTTCGCCGTCGCGAGACTCTTCACGAGGTCAACCGCCTCGGCCGGCGAGTAGAGCCGCTCGCGGTTCAGCCGCTTCAGTGCGTCGACAAACCGCTTGCCCTTTTTCGACATCGCTTCCGTCCTCTGTCTTTCTGTCGCCGCCGTCCGCTCAGCGCGAGACGGTGATGCCCATCGACCGTGCCGTGCCTTCGACCTGCAGTTTCGCGGCCTCGAGATCGTTGGCGTTGAGATCGGGGAGCTTGGTCTTGGCGATCTCGGCCAGCTGCTCCTCGGTGATCGTGCCGACCTGCTCGCGCCCCGCGAGACCGGTGCCCTTCTCGAGCCCGGCCGCCTCGCGCAGAAGCACGGTCGTCGGCGGGGTCTTCAGGATGAAGCTGAACGTGCGGTCCTCGTAGATCGTGATCTCGACCGGGATGATCGTGCCCCGCTTCGACTCGGTGGCCGCGTTGTACTGCTTGCAGAACTCCATCGTCTGGACGCCGTGGGGCCCGAGGGCCGTCCCGACCGGGGGCGCGGGTGTCGCCGCCCCGGCGGGGAGCTGGATCTTGACGACGGCGGTGACTCGCCTACGGGCCATGGAACGTTTTCCTCTCGCTGCGAACCTAGAGCTTCGCGACCTGACTGAAATCCAGCTCGACGGGCGTCTCCCGCCCGAAGATGTTGACGAGGACCTTCAGCTTCAGCTGGTCCTCGTTGATCTCGGCGACCTCGCCGGTGAAATCGGCGAACGGCCCCTCCTTCACGCGCACCGTCTCGCCGACCTCGTGCTCGAGGCGGGGACGCCGCGCCCGCGGGCTCTCGGCGCCCTCCTCCCGGACCTGGAGGATGCCTTCGACCTCGGCCCGAGACAGCGGCGTCGGCTTCGTGCCGGGGCCGACGAAGCTCGTCACCCCCGGGGTCTGGCGGATCACCGACCAGGAGTCGTCGTCGAGCTCGCACCGGCACAGCAGGTAGCCCGGGAAGACCTTCCGCTGCACGGTGACCTTCTTGCCGCCCTTGAACTCGACGACCTCCTCCATCGGGATGACGACCTCGTAGATGCGCTCCTCCATGTTCATGGAGGCGATCCGGCTCTCGACGTTCGACTTCACCTTGTTCTCGTAGCCGGCGTAGGTGTGGACGACGAACCACTCGCCCGGACGGTCGTAGGGACTCGGTGGCCGCGGCGCCTCGAACTCGACGAGCTCGTCGAACTCGTCCTCGGAGGGTTCGGTACCGGCTTCGTCGGGCTCGGGCGGCGTCGCGTCGTCGGGGGTCTCGCCCGTGGGCTGCCCGGTCTCGGGCTCCGGCTCCTCGGCCGGGGCCGCGTCGGTCTCGGCCACGGGAACCTCGACCGGGGCCCCGTCGGTCTCGGCCTCGGGCGCCTTGTCGGCCGGCGGGACCGGGGCGGCATCGAACCACTCCACCTCGCCGAACCCGGTCGAGGCGAGCACGTCACCCGTCTCGTCGTCGTGTGCGTCGGTCGTCATCGCCCTCGTCGCCTGTCGTTCCCTTGCCTCACCCGCACCCGGGCCTCGCCATCTCGTTGTCGCCGATCACCGGACCCGGTCCCCGCCGTCCCCGGCAACCACCCGCGCGCCGCTCCCTCACTTCGGGAAGAGGTGGATCACGCCCCGTGCGAACACGTAGTTCAGCCCGAAGATCAAGAGCGCGATGAAGATGAGCGTCGTCAGCACGACCGTCGAGTACGTCACGACCTCGTCCCGCCGCGGCCAGAGGACCTTCGACAGCTCGGAGCGGACCTCCCTCAGGAAGGTGCCGACCCGGCGACCGATCCCGACCTTCTCGCGTTCGGCCGGCCGGTGGGTCACCGTCGACGGGGCGCGCCGCGCCGCGGGCGTCCCATCGGCTCCGAGCTGACCTTGTCTCTGGAGGAGCCGCCTCGTCTGTCTGTTCACTCCATCGTCCTTCAGTTGGGCAGGTGAGCAGGGCAGGAGGGACTCGAACCCCCAACCGCCGGTTTTGGAGACCGGTGCTCTGCCAATTGAGCTACTGCCCTAGAAGCGACGCGCACATCCATACCGGCGCGCACGTGCCGCACCGCCTTGGGCCGTATGACGTTAGCACCGGGCCGAACCTGGGCTTCCATCGAGGAGCCTCACGTGGCGCGCCAGGCGGCACCCAGCCGGCCGCCGATTCCGGCGACGGCGAGGCGGCCGCCCGCCCTTAGCGGGTCTCTTTGTGCAGGGTGTGCTGCTTGTCGAAGCGGCAGTACTTGCGCATCTCGATGCGCTCGCGGTCGTTCTGCTTGTTCTTCGTCGTGATGTAGTTGCGGCGCTTGCACACCTCGCACTCGAGGGTGACCTTGATCCGCTTCTCGTTCTTCGCCACCGGACACTCCTCGCCTTGCGGGCCTGGCCGCCGTCACCAGTGCGACGTACACCCTAGGACCTTTGCCGACCGCCCGTGACCGGGCGGGGTCTGGTAGCGGCGGCCGGACTCGAACCGGCGACCCCACGATTATGAGCCGTGTGCTCTTACCAACTGAGCTACGCCGCCATCGACTGCGAGCCCCCTGTCGGAATCGAACCGACGACAACAGCCTTACCATGGCTGTGCTCTACCGACTGAGCTAAGGGGGCGACGGGCCCTGTGCCGGCCCGGAGGGTCGCATATTACCCGCGAGCGGCGGCGCGCCGTCGGCGAGCCTCGGCCGGCGCGCGCGGCTCGGTAGTGTCACCGGCGTGGAGATCCGCACCGCGCGCCCAGCTGACGCCGAGGCGATCCGCGCGATCTACAACGCCGAGGTGGCCGGGTCGACGGTCACCTTCGATCTCGTGGAACGGTCCCCGGCCGAGCACGACGAGTGGATGGCGCAGCACTCCGGCGCCTACGCGCTCGTCGTCGCCGAGGACGGCGGCGAGGTCATCGGCTTCGCCTCGGTCTCGCCGTACCGGCCGCGTCCCGCCTATTCCACGACGGTGGAGGACTCCGTCTACGTCGCGTCGGCCCACCGGGGCCACGGGGTCGGCAAGGCGCTGCTCGCCGAGCTCGTCGACCGGGCCCGCATGCACGGCTTCCACTCGGTGATCGCGCGGATCGTCGGCGACCACGACGCCTCGATCGCCCTCCATCGGTCGTGCGGGTTCGCACTCGTCGGCACCGAACGGGAGGTCGGGCGCAAGTTCGGCCGGTGGCTCGACGTCGACCTCATGCAGCTGCTGCTCTGAGCCGCTACGGCGAGCGCACCAGCTCCCGGGGCGTCGGACGGGACCGCGGGTGCTTCGGGCGCAGCAGGAACACGCCGATGCCGACGAGCATCGCACAGGCGATGGCGACGAGCACGCTGTTGGCGGAGCTGATCTCGTTGATGAAGACCCGCCCGCCGGTGAGGCCGAGGAAGCAGGCGATCCCCGACACCCCGATGAGCACCTTGCGGGCCAGCCCCACGGCGACCGGCGCGAGGAAGACGAAGGCCCACGACAGGTACCAGAGCTGCACGACCGGCCCGAGGACGACGACGGCGAACAGGCTCCAGCCGAGCGCCTGCAGGGGCCCGATCCGCTCCGAGTGCAAAAGCAGCCAGAGCCCGATCAGGCCGGCGAGGCACGCCGCCGAACCCCGCACGACGGTGAGGATCACGTGGACGTGGTTGCCGAGGCCGAGCGCCGTCACGGCGTGGGCAGCCACGAGAGCGACCCCGGTCGCCGGGTCGAGCCAGGACCGCACGGTGTCCGGGTTCGTCAGGCCTCCTATCCACCCCCAGCCGAGACTGGCGGCCTCGGAGATGCAGATCATCGTCGCCAGCGCGATGAGCAGCGCCGTCGCCACGGGCCGCACGCGTTCACGCACGCTGCGCCCCGTCCCGAGCCACTCCCAACCGATGTAGACGGCACCGATGAGGGCGGGGACCTTCACGGCGGCGGCGAGCCCGCACACCACGATGCCGGCGACGGGCCGGCCCCGCCGGGCGAGGGCGTACCCGACGGCTAGGAAGCCGAGCATCAGCGCGTCGTTGTGCGCGCCGGCGATGAGGTGGAGCAGCACCAGCGGGTTGAGCGCCGCCAGCACGAAGGCCACCGCGGGGTCGCGGTGGAACGAGCGCGCGATCGACGGGATGGCGACGGCGAACAGGACCACCCCGGCCAGCGCGAGGAAGCGCAGGCCGATGACCGACAACAGCAGGTTGTGGTGCGCGATCACGACGATCCAGCCGTCGATGACCAAGAAGAGCGGGCCGTACGGCGAGGAGTTGTTGATCCAGAGGTGATCGACGAGGCGCGTGAACGGCGTCGCCCCGAGCACGCCCGTGCCGTACTGGTACGGGTTGAGGCCGCGCGACATCATCTCGCCCTGGGCGGCGTAGTCGTAGACGTCCTTGCTGAACAGCGGCGCCACGAGCAGCAGCGGCAACACCCAGGCGGCGAAGACCGGCCACAGCCGCGCGACAGGGATGCCCGGCCGGCCCGAGGTCAGCTTGATGATGTCCCACCAGGCGCGCATCAGCAGCGCCATGCCGCCGTAGACGGCGACGACGCCGAGGAACAGCCACTGCCCGGGGGCGGGGGTGTAGCCCTGCACGAGGGCGGGCGCGGGGATGCCCCAGTACCACGAACCGGCGATCTTCGATGTGAACGGGGAGTTCTGCTGCGTCGCGCCGAGGAAGATCGCCGTCGTGGCGACGAAGCCCATGAGAGCCGGGCGGGCGAGCGACCAGCCGAGCTTCGTGACGCCTGGTTCGTAGGGCACGACCGGCTGGGCGGGTTGGCGCCACCGGCCGAACTGGGAGTCGACCCATCCCCAGGCCGCCCGCAGGTGCTCGACGGCCGTCGCGCCGCTGCCCTGCCGGGGCAGATGCGGGCGGCGTCCGCTCGGCCCGCCCGGTCGGGAGGGCGCGGCTTGCCGGTCGCCTAGACCCGTCGACACGCCAGGAGCCTACCGACTCGGTCCCGCCGGATGTGGGGCCGGACCGGTGCCGATGGTCGCCCGCACCGGACGCGCTGGGATACGGTTCGCACGTGACGTCGCGAGCCCCCCGGCCAGGTGCCCGCTGGGCGCGGACGGCGGAAGATCTCCCCTGCGGCGCCAACTAAGCCACCCGTGCGAGCCGCGCGGCTGACCCGTGGCGACCTGATCGCCCTCGGCCTCCTCGTCGGGCTGCCGCTCCTCGCCTTCTCGATCCCTGCCGCCCTCGGCTACCCGCTGCTCACCGGGGACTCCATCATCCAGAACTACCCGCTCCGGGTGTTCGCCGGCGAGATCATCCGCCACGGCCACCTCCCCGTCATCGACCCGTACGCCTGGGGCGGGACGCCGCTGCTCGCCTCGTCCAACTCCGGTTCCCTCTTTCCGGACATCGTTTTCTTCGCGATCTTCCCGCCGCTCGTCGCCTGGGTCGCCGCCGAGGTCGTCGCCTTCGCCGCCGCGGCGGTCGGGCTCTACACGTTCCTGCGCTTCGGCGGCCTGCGACCGCTGTGCGCGGCGCTCGGTGGCGCGACCTTCGGCCTCGCCGGCTACGTCACCTCCCAGGCCGTCCACCTCGACGCCGTCGAGACGGCGGCCTCGATCACCTGGGTGCTCGTCGCCGCCGAGCGGATCGCCCACGGGTCGGACGCCCACCGGCCGGCCTGGACGGCACTGCTCGGCGCCGCCACCGCCGCGACCCTGCTGGCGGGGAGCCCGGAGCTCGCCGTCTACGCCGCGATTGGCGCCGCGATCTACGCCTGCTCGCTCCTCATCCACTCCCCCAGGCGGTCGGCGACGGCGGCGTGGCTCGCCCTCGGCGTCGTGGCCGGCGCACTCGTCGGCGCGGTGCAGGTGCTGCCGACGGCGCGTTTCGTCGCCATCTCGCAGCGCGCCCATGTCGCCTATTCCTTCCTCACCTCGGGCGCCCTGCGCCTCGCCCAGCTGCCGCTGCTGCTCGCGCCGCACATCCTCGGCGGCGGTCCGATCGGGCTCGCCAAGTACGTCGGCAGCTACAACCTCGGCGAGATCGACGCCTACCCCGGCGTGCTCGCCCTAGTCGCCGTCGTCGCCCTGGCCTGGCGCTGGCGGTCGCCACAGGCGTCGGCAATCCGCGTCTGGTACCTGATCGGCGCCGTCGGCCTCGTGCTCGCCGTCGGCCCGGCCACGCCGCTGCCGCACCTTCTGGCGCGGCTGCCCGTGATGGCCAACAGCCGGCTGCCGAGCCGCGCCCTGCTGCTCGTCGCGCTGGCCTGCTCGGTCCTCTACGCCTACTGGGCGGCCGAGGTCCTCGACCCCGGGAGCGTGCTCCCGCCGGCGCGGACCCCGCCACCCGGCGGGCGGCGGGACCGCCTGGAGCGCTACACACCGCTCGCCGTCCCGGGGGCGATCCTCGCCCTGCTCGCCACCGTCGCCGTCGGCGGGAAGACCGTCGCGCGCGCGCTGGCCCAGGGTGGGCTCGGGCCGTGGACGGTGGCCCGGGTCGCGCCCTACCTCGCCGTCGCCGCCGCGATCGCCGTCGCCGCGGCGTGGTTCCTCGTCGCCGGACCCGGGCTCGCCCGCCGGAGGCGGGTCGGCGCCCTCGTCGCCATCGCGGTGGTGGACCTCGTCGTGTTCCTCGCCAACCAGAGCTCGCTCGCGCCGGTCCGGTCGAACGAGCTCGGCGGGGCGAACCGCTACGAGCGCCAGCTCGCCGCCGCCGTCGGGACGAACGGGCGCTTCCTCGTCGTCGACCACCTCCGCGTCGGCGGTGCGGTCCTCAACGAGCTCGGCTCAGCGAACCTCAACGTCTTCACCCGGATCTCGAGCGCCCAGGGTTACGGCTCGCTCACGTGGGGCGCCTACCAGGACGCCACCGGGACGCACGGGCAGAACAGGGCGGCGCCGCGGGCGTTCCGCTCCGGGGTGTTCGACTCGCTCGACGTGCGGGCGGCGCTCGTGCTGCCCTGGGCGTTCCAGGCGCCGCTCACGCCGGGGCACCCGACTCTCATCGCGCTCTCCCGGTCCGCCCCGACGACCCGCTACTTCGGCGGCCCCGTCGACGTCACCTCGGTCGAGATCACCCCGCGACGGGGTGTCCCGGGCGGTGGGCTCGTCGCCGAGGCGCGCCGGATCCGCCTCGTCGGGCTGCGGTCACAGGTGGCGCCCTTCCGCGTCGTCGCCGGTGACGACCGCGCGACCGCCTACTTCCGGGCGGCGCGGCGCCAAATCGGGATCGTCCTGCCCCGCCACGGCGGCGGGCCCGGTGCGCTCGCCGTCGCCGTGTCACCCGCCGGGCGTGCCGCGTTCTCGCCGACCGGATTGCTCGCCGGTTCCGTCAGACCACCGCACTGGGTCGCCACCGGATGGATCGGCACCTACCTGCTGCTCCGCAACACCCGCGCCTACGGCCCGTTGACGGCGTTCGCGCCGTCGGGGCGCGGGCGCGCCGCCGCCGGCATCCGGGTCGTCTCGTCCTCGCCGTGGACGCCGACCGAGACGGTCGCCATCGACGCCCCCCGGCCGGTGCTACTGGTGCGCGGCGTCGCCGACCTCCCGGGCTGGCGCGTGACCGTCGTCGCCGGGGGCCGGCAGACGCGCGCGGCCCTCGAGCAGCGGGGCGTCGTCCAGGCGGTCGAGCTGCCGGCGGGGCGTTCGCTCGTCACGTTCCGCTACGACCCGCCCGGGCTGCGGACGGGGCTCGCCCTCGCCGCCTGCGGGTGCGCCCTCCTCGCCGGGCTCGTGGCGCTCGACCTCGCCCGCACGCGGCGCCGCAGGACACCCGCCTGACCCTTCCCCGGGCCCCGTCGTCCCGGCGGCGTGGGGCGGTGCTCAGCCCGGCGCGACCGGGGCGCGACGGGCGGCGGCGCGGCCGCGCCGGAACGGCAGGTCGAGCACGCCAAGCAGCACGAGCGCGACCCCGGCGGCGCTCACCACGTACCACGGCCACGGCCCGAGCAGCCGCAGCAGCGTCCACTCGCCGGGGGGACGCCGCAGGAACATGTAGTTGGCACCCGTCACGCCGTCGATCAGCCCGACGAACGCCGTGTAGGCGGCGGTGATCGCGAAGACCCGCAGGACCGCCCCGGGCCGGGGCTGCAGGCGCATCCCCACCACGAGGAAGAGGGCCGCGAGCACGATCCCGACGTGACCGACGACGTACTCGAAGAACACGAGGTGCGGGAAGGCGGCATCCAGGTCCGGGGTGAGCACCGCCTGCAGCGTCCCGGCAAGCCCGATGAAGTAGGTCAGCTCGACAAGGAGCGGCACCCGCCACCAGCAGGCGATGGCGGCCACAACGACCCCGGCGTTGCACAGGGCGAGCGGCAAAGACGTCTCCGCGGTCCACGTCCTCGCCACGACGAGACCGACGGTGTAGGCGACGATGTCCGCCGCCAGCGCCAACCCGACGAGGCGGGCGACGACGACCCGCCAGGGACCGGGCCGGCGCCGGGCCGCGTAGCACGCCACCGCGCACGTCACCGCCCCGAGGCCGACCGCCGTCCAGTAGGCGGTCGGCGACACGACGGCGAGCACCCCCCTATCCTGCCGCGATCGCCCGGCGGGGTCGGCAGGTGCGGCCGCTCGCGACTGTTGCCCTGGCCAGATCCGGCCCAAGGCGGGCGCCTTCGCTCGAAGCCGTGGTTGTCACGGGGACTCAGCTGCCGGGCGTGACCGCGTCCAATCGGCGCCGAACCTCCGACGTGTTCACCCCGAGCGCGCCCAGCAGCACCGCCGCAGGATCTGGTGGTCGGAGAGTGAGGATCTGGGCCAGCACCTGCCGGGCCGTGACGTAGAGCCTCCGGCGGTTGGGCTTGGACGCTTTCTCAAGCACTTTCTTTGCCGCCGGCGTTATGCGGAGGCGATCTTTTCCCATGACGTCTCTGATCGTCGGCTTCGCCGGCACGGCGCGCACCGGCAGTGCGGGAGCGTCGGTCACGGACCCCAGGCCGATCGCGCGCAGGGCGGCGTGATCGAGCGAGGCAAGGGCCTGGCGAGCCTGCTGCAGGCTCACGCCCAGTTCGGCTTCGATCGCGGGATCCTCCAACAGCGCGAGCAGGACGTGATCGGTGCCGGCTCGGCGATCACCTCGGCGACGAGCCTCCTCACCGGCCCGCAGACAGATGGCCCAGGCGTGCAGCATCCCTGGCACAACGGGTGCGGTGGTCATGATGACGCCTTGGCGTATTTGGTGTGGACCGATTGGCGGGTGACGCCCAAGGCGTCGCCGATCTGCTGCCACGACCAGCCGTCTTCCCGGGCGGCCGCGACGTGCTTCGCTTCGACCCTCTCGGCCAGGCGATGGAGCGCCAACGAGGCGCGCAGCCCGATCGCCGGGTCATCCGACTGAAGACCCACGCCGAGTTCTTCGATGTCCATGCCTGTCAGTTTAGACTGACACCGTGGTGTTGTCAACCTAAACTGACACTGCGGATCCCACACCGGGAGGCCCAGACCGCCGGCGCCCGCAACGGAACAACGCCACACCTCGCCGCGGCGGACACCACGTCGCCGATCGGGAGGAACGGTGAAGGCGAGGTCCGGAATCCGACGGGGCGACGTTCCGGGAGGTGCGTTCAGGTCAACTTGTCGACCGCGTCCTCGCGGGTGGGCCTAGAAGCGGGGCGGGACCGTCCGGCGACCCCGGGGCGGCTTGTGCGCCGGGTGCCGGGTCCAGCTGTTGACGAAGACGTAGGCCTGGTGGCACGCCTCTGACACCGAGGCGCCGTTCGTATAGGAGTTCTGCGCCACGGCGGCGGCCCGGATGGCCGCGGCGCCATCGCCCGGCCGCTCCTCGGTGACCCACGCGCGAACTGCCTCGGCGAGCAGCCGGTCATTCTCCAAGCGAACCACCTCCCGGGTGACGCTAGGCCCGCGCCGCCCCGGGGTACAACCCCGGACGTGAAAGTTGCATTCCGGGCGCGGGTTGCGGCGACCGCGCCGAGGGCTATCGGGCGGCGTCCGGCGCGGGGGGCTCGGCGGAGGCACCGCCCGCCGCGGCCGCACCCCTCGTCGGCAGCACGACGAGGACGAGGAAGGCCGCCCCGGCGACGACGATCGCCCCGACGAGCAGGGCGAGGTCCATGCCGCTCACGAAGGCGGCCCTGGCGAGCCTGGCGAGCACGGCGCCGTACACCCCGGCCCGCTGGGCGACGGCGAGGGCACCCCCGAGCGACCCCGTGATGTCGTGGAGGATCGGCAGCGGCACCTTGAACTTGGCGGCCGAGAGCACGGGGGTCAGCCGGTCGGCGTAGCGGGTGTTGAGCAGGCTCCCCAGCACGCCGACCCCGAGCGCCCCCCCGAGCTGCAGCACGGTCGAGTTCGTGGCCGAGCCGACGCCGAGCTCGGCGAGCGGCAGCGAGCCCATCACCGACTCCGTGCACGGCGCGAGCGCGAGGCCGACCCCGGTGCCGATGACGAAGAGCGCCGGCAGCGCCTCGAGGTAGCTGCCGTGCACGGTGATCCGCGACAGCAATACGAAACCGGCGGCGATGCAGGCGAGGCCCCCGAACACGATGGGCTTCGTGCCCACGTAGCGGACGGCGAGGGTCGAGACCGGTGCCGCGACCAGCAGCACCGCCGCGATGGGCGCGAGCCTTAGGCCCGTCTGCAACGGGCTGTAGCCGAGCTCGAACTGCAGGTACTGGGTGAGCAGGAAGAGCGCCCCCATGAGGGCGAAGATCACGAGGCCCATCGCCGCGATCGCCGCCGAGAAACGCCGCGAGCGGAAGAACGACAGCTCGAGCATCGGGTGCGTCGAGTGCCGCTCCCACCAGCCGAACCCGGCGAGGACGACCGCCGCGGCGACGATCGCCCCGATGATCGCGGGCGAGCTCCACGAGCGGCTCGGCGCCTCGATGATCCCCCAGAGCAGGAGCCCCATGCCCACGATCGAGAGCGCCGCGCCGACGACGTCGGGGCGCTTGCTCTCCGGGCTGCGCGAGTTCGGCACGAACCAGGCCGCGGCGCAGAACCCGACGAGCGCGATCGGCACGTTGACGAGGAAGACCGATCCCCACCAGTAGTGGGCGAGCAACCAGCCGCCCGCGACGGGCCCGATGGCGACGCCGATGCCGGTTGTTCCCGACCAGATGCCGATCGCCTGCAGTCGCTCGTCGTCGGCGGTGAAGACGCTGGCGAGGATCGACAGCGTCGACGGCATGATCGCCGCGCCACCGATCCCCATGAAGGCGCGGGCCGCGATGAGCCCGTCCGGTGACGTCGCCATCGCGGAGGCGGCCGACCCGGCGGCGAACAGCACGAGGCCCCCCATGAAGACCCACTTGCGCCCGACGCGGTCGCCGAGGCTGCCGAGCACGAGCAGCAGCCCGGCGAAGACGACGACGTAGGCGTCCACCATCCACTGCAGCTGGCTCGAGGTGGCGTGCATCGCCCGCACGATCGTCGGCAGCGCGACGTTGAGGATCGTGCTGTCAAGGCTGACGACAAGCAGGCTGACGCAGAGCACCGCGAGGATGACGCCGCGGTGCTGTGGCCGGGCGGACCGGGCGAGCTCGGGCGCCGTCAGGGTCGCACCCGGGGCGAGGCCGGTCGAGGGGGGTGCCATCGCGACCAGGTTCGTCCAACGCGGCCCGCCCGACAAGAGAAGAAGGTCCCGCCGGCTCTCCGTCCCCGGCAAGATGGCGACCCGCCCGCCGGCGCTGCGCCGCGCGCCACTGCGTGATGCGAAGGGCAACACGACCGGCGCTGTGAAGCCGGCCAATAGGTTGGAAAAGTGGGCCGGGTAGGATTTGAACCTACGTAGGCATTGCCAGCAGATTTACAGTCTGCTCCCGTTGTCCGCTTGGGTACCGACCCGCGAGACGACGAGGATATCCGATGCCGGCGGAGCCGAGGTGAGCCGGCCGGAGCGCGGCGGGCCCCACCGGTAGCGTGGTGGGCATGCCGAGCTTCGACGTCACCTCCGAGATCGACTTCCAAGAAGTGCGCAACGCGGTCGACCAGGCCTCGCGCGAGGTCGCGACCCGGTTCGACTTCAAGAACACCGGCTCGTCGCTCGAGCTCGGGCCGCACGAGATCGAGCTGAACGCGCCCACCGACGACCGCCTGCGCGCGCTCACCCAGGTCCTCGAGGAGAAGCTGGTGCGCCGCCAGGTGTCGCTGAAGGCCCTCTCCTACGGCAAGGTCGAGGAGGCCGCCAAGGGCACCGTCCGCCAGCACGTCGCCCTCCAGGCCGGGATCTCGGCCGACCACGCCCGTCGCATCAACAAGATCGTGAAGGAGCTCAACCTGCGCGGCGTCACCTCGCAGTCCCAGGGGGACCAGGTGCGCGTCTTCGGCAAGAAACGCGACGACCTCCAGGCGGTGATCGCGAAGCTGAAAGCGGAGGACCTCGGCATCCCGATCCAGTTCGGCAACTTCCGCGACTGATCCCGCCCGCGGCCCCGGGCGATCAGGGGACCGGGGCCGGAACCCGCCTTCTAGTGGAAGATGAGCGTCGCGGCCCGCGCGAAGTCGATGAGCGGCTGGGGCCAGACCCCGAAGACGACGGTCACGCCGACGCTCACGGCCAGCCCCAGTGCGACCGAGGGCTGGACGACCAGTCGCGCTACCGGGGTGTGCACCAGGGTCGCGACTCCCCCGGCCCCGCCGCTCGTCGCGGCCGCCTCGTCGCCCGGATCGGCGGGCTGGGCCGAGTACATCAGCAGCACGACGCGCAGGTAGAAGAAGACCGCGATCGCGGCCGAGCCCATCGCGATGACGGCGAGCGCATAGCTGTGGGCGCCGACCGACGCCGCGACGACGTAGAACTTGGCGAAGAACCCCGTCGTGAAGGGCACCCCCGCCTGGGCGAGCAGCAGCACCGTGAACACGGTCGCCAGCACCGGGTTGCGGGCCGCGAGCCCCCGGTAGGCCTCGAGGTCGTGTTGCCTGTCGCCCTTCGCCCCCACGACGCCGACGACGGCGAAGCTGCCGAGCACCATGAAGGCGTAGGCGAACACGTAGTAGGCGCTCGCCGCCACGCCCTTCGTCGTCGCCGCCTGCAGCCCGATGAGGACGAACCCGGCGTGGTTGATCGAGGAGTAGGCGAGCATGCGCTTCACGTCGCGCTGGGCGAGGGCGACGATCGCGCCGCCCAACAGCGTGACGGCGGCGAGCGCCCAGATGACCGGCTGCCAGTCGCCGCGCAGCGTCGGGAACGTCGAGACGAAGACCCGCAGGAAGGCCGCGAACCCGCCGGCCTTGGCGAGCGCCGCCATGAACCCCGTCACCGGGGTCGGCGCGCCCTTGTAGACGTCGGGGGTCCACATGTGGAACGGCACCGCCGCGACCTTGAACGAGAAGCCGACGATCAGCAGGGCGATCCCGGCGAGCAGCACCCCGTTGGCGGTGATGACGTTGTGGGCGAGGAAGGCGCCGATCTCCGCCAGGTTCGTCGACCCCGTCGCCCCGTAGACGAGGGCGATGCCGTAGACGAAGACCGCCGAGGAGAACGCCCCCAGCACGAAGTACTTGATCGCCGCCTCCTGGGAGGTGGTCCGGCGGCGGTCGAACCCCGCCAGCACGTAGAGCGGGATCGACAGCACCTCGAGGGCCAGGAAGATGAAGATCAGGTCGTTCGCCGAGGCCATCAGCATCGCCCCCGACCCGGAGATGAGGGCGAGGGCGTAGTACTCGCAGCCGGCGATCCCCTCACGCCGCAGGTATCCCGAGCCGATGATCGCCGCCACGACGAGGATGCACGGCACGAGCACGAGGAAGTAGACGGCGAAGCCGTCGACGTCGACCGAGTGGGCGACGGTCGTGAAGGCGCCGTGGTTCGCCACGTCCCGCCACAACCGGAGCGACGCGACGAGGGCGGCCACGGCGATCGCCACGGTCATCGTGGCGTAGACACCCGTCGGGGCGCGCCGCGGCGTCATCGCCGAGACCCCGATCAGCACGAGCACCCCGCCGAGCAGGATCAGCTCCGGCGCCAGCGCGGTGTAGTCGATGTGCGGGATCACGAGCCCCGCCGAGGCCAGCACCGCGGTGAGAGGCGTCACTTGGCGACCTCGTCCTGCGTCGCCGGCCCGGGCTGGCCGACCCGGGGGATGTTCGGGTGGGCGACCTGCTCGACGTGGGTGATGAGCCGGTCGACCGACGGCGTGATCCGGTCGAGCACCGGCCTCGGGTAGACGCCCATCGCCACGATGAGCACGATGAGCGGCGCCAGCACGGCGCCCTCCCGCCAGGTGAGGTCACGGAAGGGCTTGTCGCGCTCGGACTCCCGTTCCGGGCCGTGGAAGATCTGCTGGTAGGCCCAGAGCAGGTAGACGGCAGCGAGCACCACCCCGGCGACGGCGACGACGGCCCACCAGCGGTGGGTGAGGAAGGTGCCGGCGAGGATGAGGAACTCGCCCACGAAGCCGTTGAGCCCCGGCACGCCGATCGACGCCAGCACGACCAGCGTGAACGTCGCCGCCATCACCGGCGCGCGCCGCTGCAGGCCCCCGAGGTGCGTGACGCTCATCGTCTGGCGCCGCCGGTAGATCATCGCCACGAGGAGGAAGAGCGCCGCCGTGATGAGGCCGTGGTTCACCATCTGCAGCACCGCGCCGGAGAGCGCCTCGCCGGTGAGCGCGAAGGCGCCGATGACGATGAAGCCGATGTGCGCGAGCGACGAGTAGGCGACGAGCCGCTTCAGGTCCTTTTGCACGGCGGCGACGATCGCCCCGTAGACGATGCCGGCGACGCCGAGCGTCAGGAACACCGGGGCCAGCACGACCGTCGCGTGCGGGAAGAGTCCGAGATCGAACCGGACGATGCCGTAGGTGCCGAGCTTGGCGGTGACGCCCGCCAGCAACACCGAGCCGGCGACCGGTGCCTCGCGGTAGGCCTCCGGCGACCAGGTGTGGAACGGGAAGATGGGCGCTTTCACGGCGAAGGCCGCGGTGAAGGCGAGCAGCAACAGCACCCCCGCCGTGCCGGAGAGATGGGTCGCGGCGAGCTGGCGGATGTCGAACGTCGTCACGCCCGTCTGGCCGGCGTGGATCGAGACGAGCGCCAGGATGCCGACGAGCATCAGCGCCGAGCCGGTGAAGGTGTAGATGAAGAACTTCATCGCGGCGTGGTTCCGCTTCTCGTGGCCCCAGCCGACGATGATGAAGTAGACGGGTACGAGGGTCGTCTCGAAGAACAGGAAGAACAGCAGCAGGTCGAGCGAGCAGAAGCTCCCGAGGCACGCCGTCTCGAGGAGCAGGATCCAGACGGTGAACGACTTCACGTTCGTGCGCTCCCCCGCGCCCACCAGCGCGAGGGCAAAGAGCAGCGCCGAGAGCAGGATCAAGAACAGCGAGATCCCGTCGACGCCGAGGCTCCACGAGATGCCGAGCGAACCGACCCAGGGGTGCACCGTGACCATCTGGTAGCCGCCGAATCCCGCCCGGAACTCGTCGAGGACCGCCGCCGCGATCCCCAGCACGCCGAGCGCCCCCGCCAGGCCGACGGCGCGGATCGCCCAGACCGCCCGCCGCGGGAGCACGATGGCGACGACCGCCGCGCCGAGAGGCGTGAGGACGAGCGCCGTGAGGAACGGGAAGGCGTGCTGGCCGGCGAAACCGGCGGCGAGGACGTGGAAGCTCATGACCCGGCCCTCGTCACGAGGTAGGCGACGAGGATGACGATCCCGCCGACGATCACCGCGGCGTAGGTCCGCACGTACCCCGTCTGCACGCGCCGCAACCGCTCACCGCCGCGGCGCACGAGCCGCGCCGTCCCTTCGACGGCCCCGTCGATGACGCGGGCCTCCACGACCGACGAGGCGAACGAGGAGACGAGGGCGCCCGGGCGGGCGACGAAGCGGTCGTAGCTCCAGTCGATGAACCACGCCATGAACAGAAAGCGCGGCTCGAGGCGCGGCCGGTTGACGGCCGCGCGCCACACCGCCGCCGCCATCGCGATGCCGAGGGCGGCGAACGCCACGTCGGCGAGACCGAAGCCCCACAGCTCGGCGAGGCCGTAGTGGTGGACGGCAGCCGAGGCCCCGACGACCGGTTGCAACCAGCGTTCGAGGAACGTCCAGGTCGGGTGGAACGGCAGGTCGATGAACAGCCCGAGAAACGAGCACGCCGCCAGCACGACCAGCGGCACCCCCATCACCCAGCCCGGGTCGCGGGGCGCGTCTCCGCCGGGGCGCGCGCCCTGCCAGCGGGGATCGCCCATGAACACCAGGAAGAACTCCCGGCCCATGTAGTAGGCGGTCAGCACCGCCGTCACGGCGCCGATCGCCCAGAGCGCGGGGCTGACGGCCCAGGCGTTCTCCAGCACGTCGCTTTTCGCCCAGAAGCCGCTGAACGGCGGCACGCCGGCGATCGAGAGCCAGCCCACGAAGAACGTGACCGCCGTCACCGGCATGAAGGCGCGCAGCGCCCCCATCTTCTTCAGGTCCTGCTCCCCGTCCATGGCGTGGATGACCGAGCCGGCGGACAGGAAGAGCAGCGCCTTGTAGAAGGCGTGGGCGAGCATGAGGAAGATCGCCGCCACGTAGGCACCGGTCCCGGCGGCGAGGAACATGTAGCCGAGCTGGGAGACCGTCGAGTAGGCGAGGACCTTCTTGATGTCGGTCTGGGCGCAGCCGATCGTCGCCGCGACGAGGGCGGTCACGACGCCGACCCACGCCACGACGTGGGCTGCGTCCGGGGCGGCGTGCAGGATCGGGTTGATCCGGCACATCAGGTAGACGCCCGCCGTCACCATCGTCGCGGCGTGGATCAGAGCCGAGACGGGGGTCGGGCCCTCCATCGCGTCGGCGAGCCACGGGAACAGCGGGATCTGTGCCGACTTGCCGGCGGCACCGAGGAACAGCAACAGCGCGATCGCGACGAGGTCCGTCGGCGAGATCCGCCCGAGCCGGGCGAACACCGTCTGGTAGTCGAGGCTCCCCGTGCGCTCGAAGATGAGGAACAGGGCGACGAGGAACCCGGCGTCGCCGATGCGGTTGTAGATCATCGCCTTCTTGCCGGCGCTCGCCGCCGAGGGGCGGCGGAACCAGAAGGCGATGAGCAGGTACGAGCAGACGCCGACGCCTTCCCAGCCGAAGAAGGTGACGAGCAGGTTGCTCGACAGCACGAGCATGAGCATCGAGAAGACGAAGAGGTTGAGGTAGCAGAAGAACTTGGCGAAGTCCTCGTCGTGCTCCATGTAGCCGATCGAGTAGAGGTGGATGAGCGCGCTCACGCCGGTGACGAACAGCGCCATCGTCACCGAGAGCGGGTCGATCCGCAGCCCGACGTCGACGGTCAGCCGGTCGACCCGGAACCACGTGAACCAGTGCTGGGTGAACAGGCGCCCGTCGGGCGCGTGGGCGAAGAGCGAGACGAGGACGACGACCGACATGGCGAAGGCGGCCGCGACGGCGAGCGTCGCGATCCAGCCCGCCACGGGGTTGCCGATCCGCCTTCCCGCGACGCACAGCAGCGCGAACCCGGCGAGGGGCAAAAGCGGGATGAGGTAGGCGAAATGCAGCACGGTCGTCTCAGCCCCTCAGCTCGTGGGGGTCGTCCGCCGTCGCACCGACCCGGCGCCGGTAGATGGCGACGATGATGCCGAGGCCGACGACGACCTCGGCCGCCGCCACGACGAGCACGAAGAACACGGCCACCTGGCCACCGATGTCGTTGAGCTGGCGGGAGAACGTGACGAAGGTGAGGTTCGCCGCGTTCAGCATCAGCTCGATGCACATGAACATCACGAGCACGTTGCGCCGGACGAGCACGCCGACGGCGCCGATCGTGAACACGACCGCCGCCAGCGCGAGGTACCAGGAGCCGTCGATCGTCATCGGCCCGCCACCTCGCTCTCGTCTCCGGGTCGGTCGCCGGGGTCGCCCGCCGGGGGCCGCTCGTCTTGGGCGGGCGCGTCGAAGCGCCGGGCGAGCACGACCGCGGCGACGACCGCCACGACGAGCAGCGCCGAGGTGATCTCGAAAGGAAGAAGGTACGTCGTGAAGATCGCCCGGCCGAGCTCGGCGACGTTGGACAGCGGGCGGGAAAGGGCGCCGGTCGTCGCGTGGGCGCCGGTCGTCCAGTGACCGGTGCCGAGCAGCAGCACCTCGGCGAGCACGAGCGCCCCGAGACCGAGCGCGACGAGGCGTTGGCCACGGAACTGCTCGACGAGGGCGCGCTCCCGGCGGTCGACGCCGAGCAGCATGAGGACGAACAGGAACAGCACGACGATCGCGCCCGTGTAGACGATGATCTGCACCGCGGCGAGGAACTGCGCGTCCTCCTCCACGAAGAGCACGGCGACGGCGAGCAGCGTCGCCACGAGGCTGAGCGCGGCGTGGACCGGGTTGCGGCCGAGCACGACGCCGAGCGCCCCCCCGACGAGGATCACCGCGGCGACGAGGAAGGTCGCGAGGTCGGGAAGCGACACGGTGGCGAGGAGCCCCCCCATCAGCTCCTCCTCCCGCCGAAACGACGGGGGATCTTCTTGCGCTGCGTCTCCCGGATCGAGATGTTGCCGGTCGCGGCGTCGTCGCGCTCGCCGCGCTGGCCCGCCTCGGGCGCCCGCACGCCGTAGCCGAGCTCGCCCGACCACTGCACGCGGCCCTCGTAGGCGGCCGCGCCGGACGGCGACGTCGCCCGCATCCAGCCGGAGGTGTGGCGGTCCTCGCCGGGGCGCCAGTCCTCCCAGGGCAGCCGCTGCGCCGTGCCGTCGTCGGCCACGACGAGTTCGGCCTTCGTGTAGATCGCGTCGGCGCGGCTCGTGAACGAGAACTCGAACATCTTGGACTCGGTGATCGCCTCGGTCGGGCACGCCTCGACGCACAGGTCGCAGTGGATGCAGCGCAGGTAGTTGATCTCGTAGACGTAGCCGTAGCGCTCACCGGGCGAGACGGGCGCGTCGGGCGGGTTGTCGGCTCCGCGCACGTAGATGCAGTCGGCCGGGCAGACCGCGGCGCACAGCTCGCAGCCGATGCACTTCTCCGTCCCGTCCTCGTAGCGGTTGAGGACGTGACGGCCGTGCAGACGGGGCGGCTTCGGCCTCTTCTCGGCCGGGTACTGGACCGTGATGCGCGGCCGCGCGACCTGCTTCGCCGCCACCCAGAACCCGCCGAAGAAGTTCGTCTCGCCGAAAAGGCCCATTTCTCAGCCCCCCGCCGGCGAGGTGTCGGTCAGCTGGAGCGAGGCGGGTCCGCCGTCGCCGCCGAGCGGCATCGCTCCCGCGGCCAGGTGCTCCCGGCGGCGGCGCGCCGTCGTGCGGGCGCGGCCGAGCGCGATCCCGGCGACGATGATCCCGCCGAAGACGCCGAAGCCCCAGACCCGCGAGATCTGGTCGGCGGCGACGAGGAGGAGCCAGCCGAGCGAGATCGGGATGAGCCACTTCCAACCGAGGTTCATCAGCTGGTCGTAGCGCAGCCTCGGGAGGGCGGCACGGATCCAGACCTGGACGTACAAGAACACGACGAGTTTGGCGAGGAACCACAGGATCGGCCAGAGCCAGCGCACGACGTGGAACCCGGGGCCGTCGGGTCCGCCGAAGAACAGCGTCACGACGACCGCCGACATGGTGATCGTGTTCATGTACTCGGAGAGGTAGAACATCGCGAACCGCATCGCCGAGTACTCGGTGTTGAACCCGCCACCGAGCTCGGAGTCGCCCTCGGCGAGGTCGAACGGGGGCCGGTTGAGCTCGGCCGTCCCGGCGATGAAGAAGATCACGAACGGCACGACCCAGAGGCGCAGCGCGTTCCAATGCCAGAAGTACCGCGCCTGGCTGTCGACGATCGCCCGCGTCGACAACCCGTGCGACTCGAGGATCACCGTGACGACGGTGAGCCCGAGGGCGGCCTCGTAGGAGATCATCTGGGCCGCGGCGCGCACCGAGCCGAGCAGCGGGTACTTCGAGCCGGACGACCACCCGGCGAGCATCACGCCGTAGACGGCGAGCGAAGACAGCGCCAGCACGAAAAGGATGCCGACCGGCGGGTCGGCGACCTGGAGCTCGATGACGTGGTGGGCGATCGTCACGACCCCGCCGACCGGCACGATGGCGAAGATGAGGAAGGCCGGCACGACCGAGAGGAACGGCGCGAGGCGGAACACGACGCGGTCTGCCCGCTCGGGCAGCAGGTCCTCTTTGAACATCAGCTTCGCCCCGTCGGCGAGCGTCTGCAGGATCCCGAACTTCCCCGTCCGGTTCGGCCCGATCCGGTTCTGCATGTCCGAGAGGACCTTGCGCTCGAACCAGATCATCAGCATCACGGCGACGAGCAGGAAGCCGAAGGCGACGAAAACCCTCACCAACACGATGAGGACGACGCTGAGCCCGACGCCGTGGGAGAAGAGGGGGTCGCCCATCACACCTTCTCCAGCCAGACGTCGGTCGCGGGTCGCGAGGCGTCGACGAGCGCGCTCGCGCCCCGCCCCTCGGAGGGCACAAGGTTGGCGACGAGCAGCGCCACGCCGCGCGGCAGCGAGTCGTCAAGGGCGATCGGCACCTGCAGCGAGTCCCGCGCCGAGCGGACCGTGACGGTCGACCCCGGTGTCACGCGCAGTTCCTTCAGCGCGGCGGGGTGCACGAACACCGCCGGCTCGGGCACCAGCTGCGCGAGCGAAGGGCTCTCGGCGACGAGCGTTCCTCGTTCGAAAAGCGTGCGGCGCACGACGAGACGGTAGGCGCCCGGCGCGGGCTCGTCGGCCGGCGGGGTCCCCTCCGGGGGGGAGAACGTGACGAGCGGCAACACCGGCGAAGCCGCCCCCACGGGTGCCACCTCCCCCGCCGCACCGGCCGGCCGGGCGGCGCCGATCTCGAGCGGCGCGCCGTGGTCCTCGACCGAGAGGATCCCGGGGGTCGCGATGGGATCGATCGGCCGCGGCCGGCGGCTGCCGATGTCGACCCCCACGGCGGCGAGGGGCACCACGACACCGTCGCGGCGTTCCGGCTGCCCGAGCAGGGCGGCGTCGACACCCCGATACGCCGGGGCGAGGCGCGCGATCTCCGAGGAGATCTGCTCGACGCCCTCGAACCCGAGCGAGGCGCCGAACCGCTTCGCCAGCTCGCCCGCGACCGTCCACGCCGGCCAGGCGATTCCCGGGGGGAGCACCTTGGCGGCCAGCCTCGACACCCGGCCCTCGCAGTTCGTCGTCGTCCCCCCGCGCTCGCCGTCACCCGCCACCGGCAGGACGACCCGTGACAGTGCGCTCGCCCCCGTGTGGTGCGTCCCGACGAAGATGACGAAGCGCGCCTGCTCGATCGCGGCCCGCGCGAGCTCGCGGTCCGGGCAGTCGCCGAGCGGGTCGCAACCCAGAAGGATGAGGGTGGAGATCTCGTTGTCGACCGTCGCCTGGAGGATGGCGCGGGCGTCCCGGCCCGGCTTGGCCGGCAGCTCCCCCCAGGCGGCCGAGAGCGCGTCCCGGCCCGCCTCGAGCGTCACTCGGCCGGGCAGCAGCCCGGGCGCGAGGCCCATGTCGAGGGCGCCGTGCACGTTCGCCCGGCGCAGCGCCGGCAGGAAACGGGCCTGCGGGTAGGCGCGCGCGATGGCGTGCGCCGCCTCGGCGACGCTTTCCCCCGACTCGGCGAGCGACGGCCGGCCCACGACGACGACGAGACCCCCGCCGCCGAGCGAGCCCAGCAGCGTCCGCGCCGCCGCGAGCGCCTCGTCGTCGACACCGGTCGGCCGGGCGCCGGTCGCACCGACGAGGCAGGCCGCGAGCCGGGCGATCTCGCCGGGCAGGTAGGCGAGCCGGTGCGCCGCGTACGGCGTGAGCGCCGTCGCGGCCGTCGAGCACTCGACGATCCTTGCGCCGTCGAGGGCGGCGCGACGCAGGCGCAGGAAGAGGACCGGCAGCTCCTCGCGCAGGTCGCCCGTCAGCGTGACGACGACGCTCGCGGCGGCGGCCTCGTCGATCGTCGCGTGCGGTAGGCCGAGCACCGCGGCTGCCGGGAGCCCGTCGTCGAGCTGCGCGTCGACGGAGTCCGTGCCGAGGACGGACTTGGCGAGCTTGGCCCAGGCGTAGGCGTCCTCGTTGGAAAGGCGCGCCCCACCGAGGATCCCGACGGAATCCGGCCCGCCCCGTTCCCGGGCCTCGCCGATCGCCGCGGCGGCGGCGTCGAGCGCCTCGTGCCAGGTCACCGGCTGGTGGACCTCGCCCTTCTCGACGGTCGGCGCCGTCAGGCGGCGCTCCGAGTGGACCGCCTCGAAGCCGTAGCGGCCCTTGTCGCACAGCCAGCTCTGGTTCACCGGGTCGGAGTCGACGCCGAGATAGCGCACGAGCCTCCCCGCCGACGACTGGGCCACGACGCGGCAGCCGACGGCGCACGTCGTGCACGTCGTCTCGACCTGCTCGAGGTCCCACGGGCGCGAGGTGAAGCGGTAGGCGGGCGACGTGAGCGCGCCGACGGGGCAGATCTGGATCGTGTTGCCCGAGAAGTACGAGTCGAACGGCTCCCCGGGGAACGGCGCGACCTCGACGCCGTCGCTGCGGAAGGCGAAGTCGATCGTCGCCTCACCGGCGACCTCGGCGGCGAAGCGGGTGCAGCGGCCGCACTGGATGCAGCGCTCCCTGTCGAGCAGGACCCGCGGGCCGATCTCGATCGGCTTGGCCCAGTGGCGCTTCTCCTCCGTGAAGCGGCTCTCGCCGGGGCCGTGCGAAAACGCCTGGTCCTGCAGGGGGCACTCGCCCCCCTTGTCACAGACCGGGCAGTCGAGCGGGTGGTTGATGAGCAGGAACTCGAGCACGCCCTGCTGGGCCTTGCGGGCCTTTGCCGAGGCGGTGCGCACCTCGAGCCCTTCGGCGACACTGAGCATGCAGGCGGGCTGCAACGAAAAACCGCGCGGACCCGAGACCTCGACGAGGCACATCCGGCACATGCCCACCGGGTCGAGGCGCGGGTGGTAGCAAAAGCGCGGGAGGAAGATCCCGGCCCGCTCGGCGGCGTCGATCAGCAGTTCGCCGGGGGGCGCCTCGAGGGCGGTCCCGTCGATCGTCAGATGGACGACCGCCCCGGCGGCGCGGTTGCGCGCGGCGCTCATCGTCCAGCCGCCATCTCGTGGGATGCCGCGGCGAACGGGCACTCCTCGGTCCGGATGTGGGTCGCGAACTCCTCGCGGAACATCCGCAGCGCCGAGGCGACCGACGACGGGATCGACGGGCCGAGCACGCAGATCGTCGTCTGCTCGGGCGGCCAGCTCACCCCGGGGGCGAGGTTGTCGCACACGTCCATCAGCAGGTCGAGGTCAGCGAAGCGGCCGCCCCCCTCCTCGATGCGCCGCAGCACCTTCTCGAGCCAGTGGCCGCCCTCCCGGCAGGGCGTGCACTGCCCGCAGGACTCCCGCCAGAAAAAGCGCGTGATGCGCCAGGCGGCGCGCACGGCACAGCTCGTCTGGTCGAGCACGACGACGGAGCCCGAGCCGAGCATCGACCCCGCCTTCCCGACGGCGTCCTGGTCGAGGCCGAGGTCGAGCGAGTCCGGGCCGAGCCAGGGCGCCGAGACCCCGCCGGGGATGAACGCCTTCAGCTCGCCAGCGTCGGCGATGCCCCCGCCGAGGGCGGGATCGAAGATGAGGTCGCGGAAGGTCGTCTTCGACATCTCGAGCTCGTACCAGCCGGGCCGGGCGACCCGGCCCGACAGGGCGAACAGGCGCGTGCCGGTCGACGTGCCGGCGCCCAGCGCGGCGTAGGCCTCCCCGCCGTGCTGGACGATCCAGGGCAGGGCCGAGATCGTCTCGACGTTGTTGACGACCGTCGGCTCCCCGTAGAGGCCGATCGCGGCGGGGAAGTTCGGCGGCTTGATGCGCGGGAAGCCGCGCTTGCCCTCCAGGCTCTCGATGAGCGCGGTCTCCTCGCCGCAGATGTAGGCACCCGCCCCGGGGTGGACGACGACGTCGAGCGAGAACGTCGAGCCGAAGATCCGCCCCCCGAGGGCGCCGTGCTCGTAGGCCTCGTTGCAGGCGGCAGTTAGGCGCTCGAGCCCGAGGGCGAACTCCCCGCGGCAGTAGATGAAGGCCAGCCGGGCGCCGACGGCGTAGGCGGCGATGGCGGCCCCCTCGATGATCTGGTGCGGGTCGCGCTCGATGAGCAGGTGGTCCTTGAACGTCGCCGGCTCGCTCTCGTCGCCGTTGACGACGAGGTAGGTCGTCTCGGCGGGGCGGAGCATCGACCACTTGCGCCCCGCCGGGAAGCCGGCCCCGCCGCGGCCCAGAAGGCTCGCCCGGTTCACCTCGGCCGCCACCGCCTCGGGCTTCATCCGCAACGCCTTGCGCAGCGCCCTGTAGCCGCCGGTCGCGAGGTACCTCTCGAGCGTGTGGGAGTCCTCGTGGTCGAGGCGGGCGGTCACGATGCGCGGGGCGCCGGTCAGCATCGGCTCAGCTCCTCGCCCGCCGGCGGGGGGACGCCGCCGCACCCGGCAGGCCGACGGTGCGCTCGATCCGGCAGAGCACGCCGTGACGCGGGATCTCCTGGCGCCGCCGGCCCTTGGCGAGATCGGCGACGAGGGCGTCGAACGACGCGGCGTCGCGAGCCGCGACGTAGCGGTGGTTCACCTGCACGCACGGGGCGGCGTCGCAACCGGCGAGGCACTCGGCCTCCTCGAGGGTGAACTCGCCGTCCTCGGTCGTCTGCCCGCAGCGCACCCCGAGCCGGCGCTCGGCGTGCTCGACGAGCTCGTCGGCGCCGGCGAGCAAACAGGCGATGTTCGTGCAGATCGCGATGACGTGCCGGCCGACCCGCTCGGTGTGCAGCATGTCGTAGAAGGTCGCCGTCCCGTAGACCTCGGCCGGGGTCGTGCCGCAGAGCTCGGCGATCTCCTCCATCGCCTCGGCGCAGAGCCAGCCGTCCTGTGCCTGGGCGAGGTGGCACAGCGGCACGAGCGCCGAGCGGGGCTGCGGGTAGAGCGCGACGAGCGCCTCGGCCCGGGCCCGGTTCTCCGCCGAGAGGTGGGCGGTCACCGGTCGACGTCCCCGAGGACCGGGTCGACCGAGGAGAGGATGGCGATCATGTCGGCGATCAGGCCGCCACGCAGCATCGCCGGCACCGACTGGAGGTTGACGAAGCTGGGGGTGCGGATGTGCATCCGCATCGGGCGGTTCGACCCGTCGGAGACGAGGTAGCAGCCGAGCTCGCCCCGCGGGGACTCCACGGCGACGTAGACCTCACCCGCCGGCGGGACGATGCCGCGGGTGAACAGCTCGAAGTGGTGGATGAGCGCCTCCATCGACTCGTCGATCCGGGCCCGCGGCGGCGGCGTGACCTTCTTGTCCTGGGTCCGGTAGTCGCCCGAGGGCATCTTCTCGAGGATCTGGCGGACGATCCGGATCGACTCCCGCACCTCGGCGAGGCGCACGGCGTAGCGGCTGAAGCAGTCGCCGGCGGTGCCGACGATGACGTCGAATTCGACCTCGTCGTAGGCGAGGTAGGGCATCTGGCGCCGCAGGTCCCAGGGGACCCCCGCCGCCCGGAGGAGCGGCCCCGTCGCCGACATGGCGAGCAGCAGCTCCGCCGGGACGACCCCGACGCCCTCGGTGCGCTCGCGGAAGATCGGCTGGCCCGTCAGCAGGTTGTCGTAGTCCGCCAGGCGTGCGCCGACCGTGTCGACGACCGCCTCGACGTCGTCCTCCCACCCGTCCGGCAGGTCCGCCGCCACGCCGCCGGGCCTGATGTAGTTGTGGTTCATCCGCAGCCCGGTGACCTTCTCGAAGAACTGCAGCACGAGGTCGCGCTCGCGGATCCCGAAGATCATCATCGAAGTCGAGGCGAGGTCCATCCCGTTCGTCGCGGCCCAGATGGCGTGGGAGGAAATCCGGTTCAGCTCGCACATCAGCATGCGGATCCAGGTGGCCCGCGGCGGGATCTCGACGGCGAGGAGCTTCTCGACGGCGAGCGCGTAGACGAGCTCGTTGTGCAGCGGCGACAGGTAGTCCATGCGGGTGACGTTCGTCGCGCCCTGGACGTAGGTGAGCTCCTCGCCCGTCTTCTCCATCCCGGTGTGGAGGTAGCCGATCACGGGCTTCGAGCGCAGGACCGTCTCGCCCTGGAGCTCGACCATCATCCGCAGCACGCCGTGGGTCGAGGGGTGCTGCGGCCCGACGTTGAGGATCATCGTCTCGCCGGTGCCGAAGGTCGCGTCGGCGGCGTCCGGGTCGAGGGCGTCGCTCTCCGGGAGGCGCAGCACGCCGCCCCGCTCGATCGCGAGCTCGGCCGCGCCGGTCGCGTCGAGGGGCGCGAGCTGCTGGGTTCCCTCGTCGGTCACGGCGACGAGCCGCGCCCTGGCGGCGGCGTCAAAGGCCGCCCCCACCTCTTCGGGGACCTGGCCGGCGGCGGGCTGGTGTTCGCTCACCGCGGGCCCGGCGCTTCCTTGAACTGCACCGGGACGCGTCCCGAGCCGTAGTCCCGGCGCAGCGGGTGCCCCTCCCAGTCCTGGGGCAGAAGGATCCGGCTCGGGTCGGGGTGACCCGCGAAGCGGATCCCCATCAGGTCGTAGGCCTCGCGCTCCATGTTCTCGGTCCCCGGGTAGACGTAGAAGAGCGTCGGGCAGACCGGGTCGTCCTCGGGGACCATCACCCGGAGACGGGCGCGCCGCGCCTCGGCGTGCGAGAGCAGGTTGACGACGACTTCGAAGCGCGTCCTCGGGACCCCGGCGGGCAGGGCGCGGTCGAGGTTCGTCAGGTAGTCGACGGCGCAGAGGTCGCTCGCCGTGACGAAGCCCGCCTGCCGCAGCGCCGTGGCGATCTCGACATAGCGCTCACGGGTCGGGAAGAACACCTCGTCGCCACACGAGTCGGCCGCCGGCACCCCGTCGAGCTCGGGCACCCGCCAGGCGAGCGGCGTCGACGACGCCATCAGCGCGGCGTCCCGAGGTGGACCGGGGTGGCGAGCGGCTGGGTCCAGCCCGGCACCTCGGCCGCGAGGTCGACCCCGGCGCCGGCACCGGAGGTGGCGCGACGGCGCATGATCTCCCCGGTCCGGACCTTCTCGTGCAGGGTGAGGATGGCGTGCAGCAGCGTGTTCGGGCTCGGCGGGCACCCGGGCGCATAGACGTCGACCGGGACGATCTCGTCGACACCCTGGACGATCGCGTAGTTGTTGAACATGCCCCCCGTCGAGGCGCACACCCCCATCGAGATCACCCACTTGGGCTCGGCCATCTGGTCGTAGACCTGGCGCAGGACGGGCGCCATCTTCTGGGAGACCCGCCCCGCCACGATCATCAGGTCCGACTGGCGCGGCGAGGCGCGGAACACCTCCATGCCGAACCGGGAGATGTCGTACTCGGCGCCCCCGGTCGCCATCATCTCGATCGCGCAGCACGCCAGCCCGAACGTCGCCGGCCACATCGACCGGCGGCGCGACCACCGCACGAAGTCTTCGAGCTTGCCGGTGAGGAGGTTGTGGCTGAGCGACTCGAGGCCGTTCCAGGGCTCGGCGAACGGCACCTACTCCGCCCTCCCGCCAGCCGCCCCGACCCGACGGACCGCCGACTCGGACGTGCGCCCCGGCTCGCCGCCCACTGTCCGCGCCCGCCGCGCGGGGCCCCAGTCGAGGGCACCGTCGGCGACGAGGTAGATGAACGAGACGAAGACCGCCCCCGCGAACACGAGCACCTCGACGAGGCCGAACCGCCCGAGCTGGCCGTAGATCACCGCCCACGGGAACAGGAAGATGACCTCGATGTCGAAGATGACGAAGATCATCGCGATGAGGTAGAAGCGGACCGGGAAGCGCCGCGGGAGCTCGCCGGTGGGCACGATGCCGCACTCGTAGGGGGCCTGCTTGGCGGCGTGCTGACGGCGGGGGCCGAGCAGGCGCGACGCGCCGATCGACCCGGCCGCGAAGAGGACCCCGAGGACGAGCAGCACAAAGATCGGCAGGTAGCTGTCGAGGCTTCCCATGGCGCCCTGCGGTTCTACCACGCGGGCCGGGTTGGGTACATCCGAACCGGGCCGAACCCTCTTCGCGGCGGGATGCGGGGCGACCGGTACGCTCGGGGTGTGCCGGTTTCCGCCGACGACCGAGTGGTCGCGCCCGCTCGCGTGATCCCGCGCTCGTGCGAGGTGCTCGTCATCGGCGCCGGGCCCTCGGGGTCGGCCGCCGCCTACTGGCTGGCCAAGGCGGGGTTCGACGTCGTCGTCGTCGAGAAGAAGCACTTCCCGCGGGCCAAGACGTGCGGTGACGGGCTGACGCCGCGTTCGGTGCGCCAGCTCGAGGACATGGGGCTCGCCGACGACCTGTCGCGCTACCACCGCTTCACGGGCCTGCGCGCCCTCGCCTACGGCCGCGAGCTGCTGCTGCGCTGGCCCAGGCACCCAGATTTCGGGGAGTACGGCTACGTCATCACCCGGGCCGACCTCGACGCGCTCGTCGCGCGCCGCGCCGAGAAGGTGGGCGCCACGCTGCTGGAGGGCTGCGAGGCGGTCGCCCCGCTCGGCGCAGAGGCCCGGGCGGGCGGGCGGGCGGAGGGGGCGATCGTCACCGAGCACGGGGGCGAGGTGAGCCATGAGATCGCGGCCCGCGTCGTCATCGTCGCCGACGGCTCGAACTCGCGCTTCGGCCGTGCGCTCGGCGCGAGCCGCGACCGCGCCCTGCCCCAGGGCCTGGCGATCCGCGGCTACTACTCCTCGCCCCGCCACGACGAGTCGTGGATCGAGTCGCACCTCGACCTGCGCGACGAGACCGGATCGGTGATCCCCGGCTACGGCTGGATCTTCCCGCTCGGCGACGGCCGGGTGAACGTCGGCATCGGGATCCTGTCGAGCTTCGAGCGCTGGAAGGAGATGAACACGACGCGGCTGTTGGGTTCCTTCGTCGAGGGTGCGCCGTCGTCGTGGTGCCTCGGGCCCGACAGCGCCCTCGGTGAGCCGACCGGGGGCCGGCTGCCGATGGGTCTCTCGGTCGGCCCGCACCAGGGCCCCGACTACGTCCTCGTCGGCGACGCGGGCGGCTCGATCAACCCGTTCAACGGCGAGGGGATCGCCTACGGCTACGAGACCGGTCGCATCGCGGCGTCCTTCGCCGCCGAGGCGGTCCTCGCCAACGACAACCGCGTGCTCGCCGGCTACGACGCCAAGCTCGCCGAGAACTACGGCCTGTACTTCAAGACGGCCTCCGCCTTCATGGCCGTGATGGGCCGCCCCGACGTGATGCGGGCGCTCGTCTCGACCGGGATGTACTCCCGCACGCTCATGGAGTGGCTGCTGCGGATCATGTCGAACCTGCTCCGCAGCGACGAGATCGGCCCCGCCGAGCTCGCCTACGGCGCGCTCGCGCGTCTCGCCCGGGCGGCGGGCTGACCCGTCAGCGGGCCGCGGCGACCTCGCGGGCGGCGGCGGCGGCGGCCGACAGCGTCGCCTCGACCTCGCGTTCGCCGTGGGCGAGCGAGCAGAACATCACCTCGTACGGGCTCGGCGCCAGCGCCACCCCCCTGGCGAGCATCGCCCGGAAAAAGCGCGCGTACCCGCCGCAGGCGGCGGCGCGTCGGGCCCCCTCGTAGTCGGTGACCGGCGCGGCGGCGAAGTACACCCCGCACAGCGTGGAACAGACCGGCACCTGGGCGGCGAGGCCCGCGTCGGCCAGCGCGCCCCCGATCCCGGCCGCGAGTCGCGCGACCGTGCGCTCCAGCTCGTCGTAGACCGAGGGCCCGAGCAGCTCCAGGACGGCGAGGCCGGCCGCCGTGGCGAGCGGGTTCCCCGCCAGCGTGCCGGCCTGGTAGACGGGGCCGACCGGCGCGAGGAGCTCCATCACGGCGGCGGCGCCGGCGACGGCGGCGAGCGGCAGGCCCCCGCCGACGACCTTGCCGAGGCAGTACAGGTCCGGTTGCACCCCGAAGCGCGCCGCGGCGCAGCCCGGCGCGATCCGGAACCCCGAGATCACCTCGTCGAAGACGAGCAGCGCGCCCACCTCGTCGCAGGCCCGGCGCAGGCCCGCAAGGAAGCCCGGCGCCGGGGCGACGAGCCCCATGTTCGCCGCCACCGGCTCGACGATGACGCAGGCCACCCGCTCGTCGAGCAGCGGCACGGCGTTGTAGGGCGCGACGACGGTCGCCTCGACGGCGCCGGCGGGCACGCCCGCCGAGTCCACCCGACCGAGCGTCGCGACCCCGCTCCCGGCGCTGGCGAGCAGGGCGTCGCTGTGCCCGTGGTAGCAGCCGGCGAACTTCACGACGCGGCTCGCGCCCCGTCGCGCCGCGCGCGATCCGGATCGCCGTCATCGCGCCCTCGGTGCCCGACGAGACGAGCCGCACCATCTCGCAACCCGGGATGGCCGCCGCGATCTTCTCGGCGAGCGCCACCTCGGACTCGGTGGGCGCGCCGTACGTCGTGCCCCGCGCGGCCGCCGACGCCACGGCGTCGACGACGGCGGGGTGGGCGTGGCCGAGGATCGAGGCGCCCCAGGACTGCACGTAGTCGATGTAGCGGTTCCCGTCGACGTCGGTCAGGTAGGCACCGTCCGCCGCGGCGACGAAGTACGGCTCGCCGCCCACCGAGCCGAACGCCCGCACCGGCGAGTTGACCCCCCCGGGGATCACGGCGGTCGCCCGGGCCCAGAGCGCCGAGCTCTGCTGGGCGCGCACCGGGCTACCTCCCGCCGAGCAGTTCGGCGGCCGACCGGGCGAGGTAGGTGAGGATGAAATCGGCGCCCGCCCTCTTGATCGCGAGGAGCGTCTCGATCGTCGCCGCGTCCCGGTCGACCACGCCGAGGGCGGCCGCGGCGGCGAGCATCGCGTACTCCCCGCTCACGTGGTACGCCGCCACCGGCACGTCGACCGAGCGCTTCACGTCCGCGAGCACGTCGAGGTAGTGCAGGGCGGGCTTCACCATCACGATGTCGGCCCCCTCGGCGAGGTCGAGTCGCACCTCGGCGAGCGCCTCCCGGCCGTTGGCGGGATCGAGCTGGTAGTCGCGGCGGTTCCCGCCGCCGGCGATCTCCACGTCGACCGCCTCACGGAACGGCCCGTAGAGGGCGGAGGCGTACTTCGCCGCGTAGGCGAGGATCGCCGTGTCGGGGTACCCCGCCCCGTCGAGGGCCGCGCGGATGGCCGCGACCTGGCCGTCCATCATCCCGGACGGCGCGACCAGGTCGGCGCCGGCCTCGGCCTGCGCCACGGCCACCTCGGCGTAGCGGCGGATCGTCGCGTCGTTGTCGACCCGGCCGCCGGAGTCGAGGACGCCGCAGTGGCCGTGATCGGTGTACTCGTCGAGGCAACAGTCGGCGATGAGGACGAGCTCGTCCCCGACGGCGTCCCGCAGGGCCCGCAGGGCGACCTGGACGATCCCGCCGCGGTCGGAGGCACCCGAGCCGACGGCGTCCTTGGACAGGGGCACCCCGAACACGACGAGCGCCGGGACGCCGAGCCCGGCGAGCTCGCGGGCCTCGGCGACGAGCGATCCCACCGTGTGCTGGACGACGCCCGGCAGGGAGGCGATCGCCACGGGGGCGTCGATTCCCTCCCGGACGAACACGGGCGCGACGAGGTCGTCGACGACGACGTGGGTCTCGGCGACGAGCCGGCGCAGCGCCGGCGTCCGGCGGAGCCGGCGGAGCCGGCGGTCCGGGAACCCCGCCGTCGCGAACACGTCGTGGCGCTCCGGCATCGTGGCGAGCCTACGACGCCGCCCGGCCGGCGTCCCGGGGCCGCGGGTGGGCGACCGCCCACGCGACGAGGGCGTCGACGAGCCCGCCACCAGAGTGCACACCGGCCTCGACCGTGGGCGCGATGCCGGCGGCGGCCAGCGTCGCCGACGTCACCGGCCCGATCGACACGACGACCGGCGGGATGTCGCCCGGGGCGACGAGCCGCCGGTACCCGTCAACCGTCGACGACGAGGTGAACACCACCGCGTCGGCCCCCCGGGACGCCTCGAGCGCCGCCGGGGACGGCACCGAGGGCACCGTCCGGTACGCCTCGACGACCTCCACCTCCCAGCCGAGCCGGCGCAGCCCCTCGGGCAGGACCTCGCGCGCCACCGCCGCCCGGGGCAGCAGCACCCGCCCGCCGGCGGGCGCCGGCGGGAACCGGGCGACGAGCGCCTCGGCGACGTAACGGTCGGGCACGAGCTCGACCTCGACCCCCCGGTCGGCGAGGGCCCTCGCCGTGCCGGCACCGATCGCCGCGACCCGCACGGCCCCAAGTGCCCGCGCGTCGGGGATCACGGCGAAGAGCCGCGCGACGGCGTTGGCCGAGGTGAACACCACCCAGTCGAAACCGGCAACCTCGCGGGCCGCGGCGCGCAGCGCCGCACCCCCGTCGGCCGGATCCTCGAGGCTGATCGTCGCCAGCTCCACGACCTCGGCCCCCCGGGCGACGAGCGCCGCTACGAGCGGCGGCGCCTGGGCGGCGGGCCGGGTGACCACCACGCGCCAGCCCGACAGCGGCCCGCCCGCCCTGGTGGCCGTGGCGGATCCGCCGTCGAACGGCGCACCGAGCGAGCGACCGCCCTCGTCGTCGAGCAGGTGCCCGGCGAGCGCGGTGCCGAGCTCGACGGGGTCGTCGCCGGTCAGCTGCCGGCGGACGAGCACGTGCCCGTCCTCGCGGGCGAGCAACCCGTCGAGCGTCACGGGCCCGGTGAGCGAGTCGCAGGTCGCGTGGGCACCCACCGGCGCGTCGCAGCCGACGCCGAGGCGGGCGAGAAAGGCGCGCTCGGCGGCGACCGCCCGGGCGACCAGGGGGTCGTCGATCGCGGAGACGAGCAGGATCGTCGCGGCGTCGTCCTCCCGGCAGCGCAGGCCGATCGCGCCCTGGCCGACCTGCGGGAGCATCACCGCCGTCGGCAGGATCTCGGCCGCCCGGTCGAGGAGCCCCAGGCGTTCGAGCGCCGCCACGGCGACGACGACGGCCCCGGCCGGCGGCACCCGGCCGAGGCGCGTCGCGATCGAGCCGCGCAGCTCGGCGAAGCACAGGTCCGGGCGCAACCAGGCCAGCTGGGCGCGCCGCCGGACGGCGCCCGTCGCGACGACCGCCCCGGGGGCGAGCCGCGCCAGCGTCCGGCCGACGAGGGCGTCGCGCACGTCGAGGCGCTCCGGTGTGGCGGCGAGCACGAGTCCCGCCGGCAGGGCAGACGACGGGAGGTCCTTCAGGGAATGGACGGCGACGTCGGCACGGCCGGCGAGCACGGCCTGCTCGATCTCGGCGACGAACACCCCCGATCCCCCGAGCGAGTGGATCGGGGTGCCGGCGTGCAGGTCTCCGCCGGACTCGACGACGACGAGCTCCGTCGGCAGGCCGGCGTGCACCGCCGCCAGGCGGGCCTGGACCCGGCGAGCCTGCTCGAGGGCGAGCGGGCTGCCCCGCGTGGCAAGCCGCAGCGCCCTCACGGCCCGCCCCCGGAGGGCTCCCGCGATCGGCCGGCGCCCCGACTCGCGCTCACTACAGGCCGAACAGCGCGCGCAGCGCCTCGGCGAGACGCTCCCCGCGGGGGGAACCGGCCGCCCGCTTCACCTGGACGGTCGGCTCGTGGACGAGCTTGGCGACGATCCGGCGCGTCGCCGACTCGACGGCGGCCCGTTCGTCCTCGCCGAGGCGTGCCAGCACGGAGCTGATCCTCGCCAGCTCGCCGGCGCGGATCTGCTCGGCGTGGTCGTGCAGCGCGGCGACGACCGGGGCCGCCGCCCGGCTCCGGGCGGCGAGGAAGTACCGGTCGAGCTCCTCGTCGATGATCACCTGGACGCGGTCGATCTCGGCCCGCCTCGTCGCCATCGAGCGCTCGGCGAGGGCGCGCAGGTCGTCGACGTCGCGCAGCGTGACATCAGGCAACGACGCGACGGCGGGGTCCACGTCGCGGGGCACGGCGGCGTCGACGACGAGGAGGGGCCGGAGCGGGGCCGAGGCGCGAGCCCGCTGCAGGTCCTCGGGCCCGAGCAGGATCCCGGGGGCGGCCGTCGCCGAGAACAGCACGTCGGCGCCGGCGAGCGCCGCCTTCAGCTCGCTGAGCGCGGCGCCGCGTCCGTGGTGCGCGCCTGCCAGCGCCTCCGCCTTGCGACGGTCGCGGCTCACGACGACCAGGTCGGCGGGATCGCCCGCCCCGGCCAGGGCGTCGACGATCTCCTCGCCCACCTCGCCCGCCCCGACGACGACGACCCTGCGGCCGGCGAGCGACCCCCCGAGCTGGCCGGCCGCGAGCGCCACGGCGACGTGGGCGAGCGAGGTGACGCCTCGGGCGATCCCCGTTTCGGCCCGGGCCCGCCTGCCGACCCCGACGGCGTGGCGGAACAGACCGTCGAGCACGGGGCCCGCGGCCCCCTCGTGGCGGGCGATCTCGTGGGCGGCGCGCACCTGCCGGAGGATCTCGCCCTCGCCGAGGACGGGCGAGTCGATTCCCGACGCCACCTCGAACACGTGCCGCACGGCGGGCCCGTCGTAGCTGACGACGAGCGACGCGGCGAGGCCCGCCGGGTCGTCGAGCCGTTCGCCCAGGAAGTGCTGGATGTCGTCGACGCCGTCATGGAACCGCTCGGCGACGGCGTAGACCTCGGTGCGCATGCACGTCGACAGGACGACGGCCTCCGAGAGGTGCGGGCTGTCGCCCAGTCCGGCGAGCGCCTTGGGCAGCTCCTCGGCGGAGAACGCCAGGCGTTCCAGCACCTCGAGTGGTGCGTCCCGCTCGTGGAGACCGACCACGACGACCGGCACACTCACCTCCTCGTCCAGGGGGCCCAGTCCCGAGACGACCGCGGCGGCCGGCCCGTGGCCGGCGGCGCGCTCCGCCCGGTTGTCGCCCAGACTCTACGGGCTGATTTCGACGGCGGCGGTCCCGGACTCGCCCTCCGCCCCGGAAACGACGGCACCGCCGGCGGGGCGGGAATGGTAGAAGGCGAGCACCTGGAGCTCGGCGGCGAGGTCGACCTGGCGGACGGTCACGCCCGCCGGGAGCGCCAGCACGACCGACGCGAAGTTGAGGATCGACTGCACCCCGGCGGCGACGAGTTTCTCCGCGACCGACTGGCTCGCACTGGCGGGGGTCGTGATCACGCCGATCCGAACCTTCTCGCGGCACACGCTTCGGGAAGCCGTTCGGTGTGCTCGACGACGATCCCGTCGAGCATCGTGCCGACCACCGCCGGGTCGACGTCGGCGAGCACGGCGACCCGGAAGCCGCCCGAACGAAAGCCGCGCGAGTGGACGAGCGCCTGGCCCAGATTGCCGATGCCGACGATCGCGACCGGCCAGTCCCGGTCGAGCGCCAGGGCCCCGTCGACCCGGGCGAGCAGGTGGGGTACCTCGTAGCCGCTCCCGCGCGTCCCGTAGGTCCCGAAGCGTGACAGGTCACGGCGCAACGTCGCCGGGTTCACGCCGACGACCCCGGCGAGCTCGGACGACGACACGTGCGTGATGCCGCGCTCGACCATCACCGAGAGCGCCCGGTGGTAGAGCGGCAGGCGCGCGACGGTGGGCCCGGGGATCCGACTGCGCAGGCGAGCGCTCTCGTCCCTCACCACCTCATGCACGCTAACGACGAGTCGCGAACTCGACAACGCTCGGCGTCCCGGTTCGCGCGACCCGGCGCCGGCCCGCGAAGCGGCCACCGGGATCCGATCTCATCGGGTTGCTCACCGGGCCGGACGGCATCGCCGCCCGGTCAGAGGGCGTGGAGAGCTTGCCTAATGGGGATCGACCACCTCGCCTGATCAGCGAGCGAGGCTGGTCAACCGAGCCACCGACCGGTGAGCACTGGGTCCGCCAGGGCTTCGAGCCCTAGGGCTAGATCGTGCCCCGGTCGGTCGGTGAGGTCTCCTTCGACGGCTGGTGGGATGTCGTGCCTCGAGCACTGAACCATTAGGAAGCTGCTGGAGCCCTCGGGCTCGACGCTGGTGCCATCGAGGGGAGGACTCAGATGATCTTTGTCGGAGTGGACTGGGCCGAGGCCCACAACGACGTGCACGTCGAGGACGCAGAGGGTAGGCGCCTCGGGGGAGGCCGGCTGCCCGAGGGCGTCGAGGGGATCGCCCGTTTCCACGAGCTCGTCGGTGCGCATGTCGAAGAGCCGCGCGAGGTGATCGTCGGGATCGAGACCGACCGGGGCCTGTTCGTCGCGGCGCTCGTGGCCGCGGGCTACCTCGTGTTCGCCGTCAACCCGATGTCGACCTCGCGCTATCGGGACCGCCACTCGAGCTCGGGCGCGAAGTCCGATCCCGGTGACGCCAAGGCGCTGGCCGACATGGTCCGCACCGATCGGCACAACCACCGCCCCGTCGCCGGTGACTCCGATGTCGTCGCGGCGGTGAAGGTCCTCGCCCGAGCCCACCAGTCGATGATCTGGTCGAGAGGCCGGCAGGCCAACGCACTGCGCTCGACGCTGCGGGAGTTCTACCCGGCGGCGCTCGTGGCCTTTGACGACCTGGCGAGCGCTGATGCCACCGAGGTGCTGGTAGTCGCGCCGACCCCGAGCCTCGGTGCGGCGCTTTCGCTCGCAAGAATCGCCTCGGCACTGCGCCGTGGCGGGCGGCAGCGCCGGATCGACGAGCGAGCCCGAGAGATCCAGGCGGCACTGCGCGCCCCCCAGCTCGAGGGCTCCGCCCTGGTGGCGAGCGCGATGGGTGCCTCGGTCCAGGCGTCGGTGGCGGTGATCTCGACGATGAATGCCGAGATCACGAAGCTCGCGCGCCAGCTGGAAGCGGGTTTTGAGCTGCACCCGGCCGCCGGGGTGGTCCGTTCCCTACCAGGACTGGGGACCATCCTCGGCGCCCGGGTGCTCGGCGAGTTCGGGGATGACCCGGACCGTTACGCCAGTGCCAAGTCTCGCAAGAACTACGCCGGCACGTCGCCGATCACCCGCGCGTCGGGCACCAAGCGCGTCGTGCTCGCCCGCTACGCCCGCAACATGCGCCTCGCCGACGCGATCTACCTGTGGGCCTTTGCGAGCCTCACCGCGTCGCCGGGGGCCCGCGCCTTCTACGACGCCCACCGGAAAGCCGGCGACACCCACCATGCGGCGCTGAGGGCCCTCGGCAACCGGCTCGTCGGCATCCTCCACGGCTGTCTTGCCAACGGCAGTTTCTACGACGAGCACACCGCCTGGGGCCACCGCGCAGAGAGCCAACTCACCGAGGCCGCTTGACATCTTCGGGCCGTGGGATATCTAGCCCGCCTCGGTGAAGCGTGCGGCGAGGTAGCCGTCGACGTCCTCTTCCCGCAGCCGGTAGGACTTGCCGACGCGCACCGCGGGCAGCTGCCCGGAACTGATGAGCCGGTAGACGGTCATGTTCGAGATGCGCAGCATCTGCGCGACCTCACCGACCGTGAGGAATTGTGACTTCGTGTATTGGATGGACAGCTCAATCACCCCTCTCCGCCGACACGACTGTAGGCCAGCGGGGCTGCTGTGGAAAGAGGGGAAATGGATTTCGTCGAGCCCCACCCTCACCTGGGCTTTTGTCACGCCTCGGGTCGCGCGCCCCGAGCTCACCCGCGCGGACGACCGCCGCGGCGACGGCGTCGGCGACCGTGCGCCTGACCCCTGCCGCCTCCAGCACGTCGATCGCCGCCTGGGTCGCTCCCCCGGGCGAGGCGACCTCGGCACGCAGCACGTCGGCCGGCCGCCCACTCTCGAGGATCATCCGCGCCGCCCCGTAGAGCGTCTGGTCGACGAGGAGCCGGGCGGTGCCGGAGTCGAGCCCGGCGGCTGTGCCGGCGGCGATGAGCGCCTCGGCGAGGTAGTAGAGGTAGGCGGGGCCGCACCCGCTGACGCCAGTGGCGGCGTCGAGAAGCGCCTCGGGCAGCCGGACGACGGTGCCGACGGCCGCGAGGATCCCCTCGGCCCAGACGAGATCGGCCTCGGTCGTGCGCGGTCCCCCGGCGATGATCGAGACGCCCGCGCCGAGCTGCGCCGGGGTGTTCGGCATCGCCCGTACCACGGCGACCTCGCCCCCGAGCCACCCGTCGAGGCTCGCGCTCGTGATCCCGGCGGCGATCGACAGGGCGTGCCGGAAGCCGAGGCCGGCGAGGTGGCGGCAGACCGCCTCGGTGTCGTAGGGCTTCACCGCCAGCAGCACCCCGTCGGCTGCGACCGGCTCCTCGGCGACGACCACCCCCGGAAAGCGCGCTCGCAGGGCGTCACGCGCCGCCGCGACACGCTCGGCCACGGCGATCTCGTCCGGCTCGGCCCACCCCCCGGCGACCAAGCCCGCGAGGAGGGCCGACCCCATCCGACCGCCCCCCACGACACACAGCCGGACGCTCACGGTGGCCCGGCTCTCAACCGCACTCGACGAGGGTGCGCGCCGTCAGGTCGTTGTAGAGGCGGCGCAGGCGGGCCGCGGCGGTCGACCAGGTGTAGGCCTGGGCGCGGTGAGCCCCCGCCTCGCCGAGGCGCCGGCCGAGCTCCGGCGAGGAGACGATCGCGGCGACGTGCCCGGCGAAGGCCTCGACGCCGCCGGAATCAACGAGGAAACCCGTCTCGCCGTGACCGACCAGCGTGGTGAGGCCCCCGACGGCGGAGGCGACGACGGGCGTGCCGCAGGCGGCGGCCTCGAGCGCGACAAGCCCGAAGGACTCCGACCGGCTCGGCACGAGGCAGACGTCCGCCGCCCGGTAGTACGTCGAGAGCCGCTGGTGCGGCTGCGGCGGGACGAAGGCGACCCTCTCGCCCAGACCGAGCCCGGCGACGAGGGCGCGCAGCTTCCCGACCTCCGCGTCACCGGCGACGCCGCTCGGACCGCCGACGACGGCGAGACGCGCGCCCTCGACGCCGAGGCGGTCGAGGGACGCCAGCACCTGGACCGCGACGTCGCTCCCCTTGAGCGGTTGGATGCGCCCGACGAACAGCAGCAACGGCTCGCGGTCGGTGATCCCGAGCGCCCGGCGGGCCAGCCGCTTGTCGCCGGGCGCGAAGCAGGTGTGATCGACGCCGGGGGCGACGATCTCGACGCGGGACGCATCCGCCCCGTAGAGCTCGACCAGCTGGTCGAGCTCGACTGTGCAGGAGGCGAGGATCGCGTCGGAGCACCCGATGACGTCCGCCTCGGCGCGGGCCCGCCGGCCGGGATCGGTCTCGTCGAGTTCCTCCGGGCTCGCCTCGGCCTTCACCCGGTCGAGCGTGTGGAACGTCGAGACGAGGGGGATGCCGAGCCGGTGCTTCAGGGCGTGGCCCGCGATCCCCGACAGCCAGTAGTTGGCGTGGATCGCGTCGGTCCGGGGCGCGCCGAGGAGCTCGGAGGCGGCCATCCGGTCGGCGACCGCCTCGGTGAACTCGCCGACGAGCTCGTGCAGCAGTCCCTTGGCCACCGTCCGGCGCGGACCCGCCTCGACGTGGTGCACGGTCAACCCCGGCTCGACCTCGACGAGGGACGGCAGGTCGTCGGATGATGCCCGGGTGTAGACGTCGCACTCGACACCCGCCCGGGCGAGCGCCGTCGACAGCTCGCGAACGTAGACGTTCATCCCACCGCCGTCGCCGCTGCCGGGTTGCGCGAGGGGCGAGGTGTGCATCGAGAGCACGGCGAGCTTGTGCATTCCCGCCCAGCGTAACGGCACGGTCCCCGCCGGTCGCACCACCCTCTCAGCCGACGGGGCCGGCCCGGTCGCGGGGCGCGTAGCGGTGGCGCGTCACGCCGACGAGCAGCTCGCGGGGCACCGCCCCGAAGTGCCGGCTGTCCCTGCTGGCGCCGGGGTTGTCGCCGGCGACGACGATCCCGTCCGGCACGACCTCGGCGACGCGCTTCACGACCAGCCGGCCCGGATCCTCGGGATCGACGAACACGACAAGGTCCCCGGGCGCCGCCCGACGCGTCCGGCTGACCCGGCAGCGGTCGCCGTCGGCCAGGGTTGGCAGCATGCTCGGGCCGGCGACGACGACGCGGGACGGGACGTGCACGCGGCGCGCCCCGGCGGCGAGGAGCGCCCGAAGTCGACGGCGCAACGTGCCCACCTCGTTAGTGTTGTCCGCGCCGTCCGCCTCGGCGCCGGCTTGCGCCCTTGCGGCGGGAATTGGACTGCGATCGAAGGAGTCGTGGCATGTCGCTCACCTCAATACTGTTCTCGCTCGCCGACCGGATCGCGCCACCGCGCACGGCGCACGCCCACTGCGACCTGCCCTGCGGCGTCTACGACCCCGCGCAGGCCCGCATCGAGGCCGAGTCGGTGAAGGCCTGCATGGAGAAGTTCAACGCCTCCGACGACCCCGTGTTCCGCCAGCGCGCCATCATGATCAAAGAAGAGCGGGCCGAGCTCGTGAAGCACCACCTCTGGGTGCTGTGGACCGACTACTTCAAGCCCGAGCACGCCGAGCGCTTCCCCGAGCTGCACGAGCTGGTCTGGACGACGACCAAGGCCGCCGGCGAGTCGAAAAAGACCTGCGACGTCGCCGTCGCCGACAAGCTGCTCGCGGGCATCGCCGAGATCGACCGGATCTTCAAGGAGACGAAGAAGGCCTGAGCCCCGTGAGGCGCGCTCAGTCCGGCGCGCCGTGCGCCTCGCAGCTCCGCTCCGTCGGCACGGCCGCCAGCCGTTCCGGCGCGATCGGTGAACCGCACAACTCACAGGTGAAGTACGTGCCGTCCTCGAGGCGCTCGATCGCCCGCTCGATCGCGTGCAGCTCGTCCTCGGCCCTGGCCAGAAGGGCGCGCGCCTCGTCGAGGGTCGCGTCCGACGCGGCCGACGGGGTCTCCCCCGCCGCGGCGGCGCCCGAAGAGCCGGCCTTCGTCGCCATCTAGCGCCCGCTGCCCGCCGCGTCCGCGCGCGTCCGCTGCCCGTGCATGGCCGGAGCGTAGCGGACCACCCGGCCGGGAGAGGCGACCTCCGATCGGGCCTGGCGGACCCGCGGCCTGCGGCCCCACAGCGGCGCCGATCGCCCGGCGACGCGGCGGTAGCCTCCGCAGATGACCAACCGGCTGGCCGATGGCCACTAGCGCGCCCCTCCTCCTCACCGACGGCATCGAGCCGGGGATCGCCCGCGTGCTCGTCGTCGCGGCGCACCCGGACGACGCCGACTTCGGCTCGGCGGGGACCGTCGCGCGCTGGACCGACGCCGGGATCGAGGTCTCGTACTGCATCGTCACCGACGGCGACGCGGGAGGGTCGGACCGTTCGATCCCGCGTTCCGCGCTGGCAGGGATCCGCCGGGACGAGCAGCGCGCCGCCGCCGCCGTCGTCGGCGTCCAGGACGTGTGCTTCCTCGGCTACCCCGACGGCGCTCTCGTCGCGTCGAATGAACTGCGACGAGACATCTGCCGTGTCGTGCGCACCCTGCGCCCCGATCGCGTCGTCTGCCAGTCCCCGGAGCGGTACTGGGACGCGATCGGCGCGTCCCACCCGGACCACCTCGCGGCGGGCGAGGCCACCGTCTGCGCCTTCTATCCCGACGCGCGCAACCCCTTCGCGCATCCCGAGCTCCTCGGCGAGGGGCTCGAACCGCACACCGTCCGGGAGCTCTGGATCTGCGCCCACCCGGAACCGAACCGCGCCGTCGACGTCACCGACTTCTTTGACCGCAAGATCGCGGCGTTGCGTTCTCACGTGAGCCAGGTCGGCGAGGGCGAGTGGCTCGCCGATCGCGTCGGGGGCTGGCTCGAGGCGGGGGCTAGCCGCGCCGGGCTCCCACCGGGGCACCTGGCGGAACTCTTCCGGGTCGTCACTGCCCCCTGAGTCGGGCGGCACCGGGGGGCGCGCCGCCGGACCCGGTACCCCGCGCCCGCGTTCCGGGGCGAGCGATCCGGTCCACCCGACCGGCTCGCCGGCGCCGCGCTAGTTGAAGTGGATGAGCATCGCCGAGCCGAAGACCACGCAGTACACGGCGAAGGGGGTGAGCGTCCGGGTCGTGAACCAGCGGGTGAGGAAGCGCACCGAGATCCAGGCGGCGACGCCTGCACAGGCCGCCGCCGCGAGCGTCTGGCCCCGGACCCCGTCGCCCGTCGTGCCCAGCAGGTCCGGCAGCTTGTACACGCCCGCGGCGAGGATGATCGGCGTGGCGAGCAGGAACGAGAAGCGCGCCGCGTCCTCGTGGTTGAGCCCGCGCGCGAGCCCGGCCACCATCGTGATCCCGGAGCGGCTGATCCCGGCCACGAGCGCACACACCTGCGCGATACCGACGACGAAGCCCTCTTTCATGTTGAGCGTCGCGAGCGCGCGATCGGGGCGACGCGGGCCGGGTTCCGCCCCGGCGGCGACGGCGGGTGTCGTCGTCGGCACCGTGCGTCTCCGCCGCAACAGCTCGCCCGTCGCGAGGAGGAAGCCGTTCACGACGAGGAATGCCGACGCCGGGATGGGCTTGGAGAACAGCACCCGCAGCGGATGTTCGAGCACGATCCCGGTGATCCCGGCCGGAATCGTCGCGACAACAAGCAACCAGCCGAGGCGCTCCGTCGGCGTCGTGATCGTCCGGCGCCGCGCCGAACCGACGAGCGCGCCGACGATCTTCACCCAGTCCTTGCGGAAGTACACGACGAGACCGATCGCCGTGCCGACGTGGAGGCCGACGAGGAAGGCCAGCCAGAACGACTCCGAGGCCGACTGGGCCGCGACGACGTTGTGCCAGCCGAACAGCGCCGGGAAGATGACGGTGTGCCCGAGGCTCGAGACCGGGAAGAGCTCACTGACGCCCTGCAGGACCCCGAGGATTATCGCCTGCCAGTAGTGCATCTGCCCGGCGTGCGAATGGGAGACGTGCGCCGCCGTGGACAGCCACGGACCGAGGACCGACACCGCGGGGACGTTCATCGCGCCGTGCCCCTCACGGTGTCGCGAGGCGCGGTCCGTTCTCCGTGCCCGCCACCTTCAGCCGGCCCCATGGTGCTCCACCGGTCGCCCGGCCCCCGCCGGGCTGCCACGTGACCGATCGCCGGCGCTGGCGATCCTCCCACTTGCCTCTCCTTTGTTCGTCGGCCCGACGGATGCTACGACGTCACAGCCCGTCCGCGCGGTGAGCACGGACGGTGCCGGAGAAAGCAAAGAGCCCGCCGGCTAGGCCGGCGGGCTCTTCAGTGCGACTTCAGAAAGGTCTAGACCACCCGTACGTTCTGGGCTTCCTCACCTTTGCGGCCCGGAACGACGTCGAACTCGACGCGCTGGCCCTCCTCGAGGGACTTGTAGCCGGATCCCTGGATGCTTGAATAGTGAACGAACACGTCGTCACCCTGCTCACGCGAGATGAAGCCATATCCCTTTTCGGAGTTGAAGAACTTAACGGTTCCAGTTGCCAATTCGGATTCTCTCTCTCAACAGCGCGCGCGGTCCTTGTGACCTCGTGCTGGTAGCAGCCTACGGGATATTTGTCACCTCCCTGGCAGATTGTCGATGTGCACCTCCACCTGGCCTCACGCGGCACCGTCCGCCGTCGAGTGACACGCGGCGCGATCGGCACGACCGCTGGGACCGGCACCCGTTCGTGGCCGAGGAGCCTCCGCGGGCGAGCGGGTCACCCGGCGATGCGACCGGCAGCGCCCGGGACGAGCGGTCGGGCCCAGCGCGTGGCCCACGCCCGGTAGCTACAGTCAGGCGGTCCACGCAGATCGTCGAGGGAGAGACCGATGCACGCCGTCGGAACGTTCGCAGCAGTCCTTGCAACGCTCAGCAAGCACCACCTGGCTGGCATCGTCGGCATCGTCGTCGGCGCCCTGCTGGTGATCGTCGGCGGCATCCGCCTCGCGATGCGAACCTCGCGCGCGATCATCGTGCCGATCGTCGGTCTTGTCATCGTCGTCGGCGCGATCCTCGTCTACGCCAAGGTTTACTGACCACACCGCCACCCCGGGATCGAAACCCGGTGGCGATCCCGGCAGCCTCGAGTCCCCCCACCAGACAACGGCACGCCCCGGGTCGCACTCACGTCACCGCAGACGGGTCACCGCCCGATGTCGCGTTCAGGCCTTCGCGCAGAGGCCGACCTTCTTCGCGGCGAGCACGTAGCTGACGGCCGCGACGAGCTGCGCTCTCGACAGCTCGCCACCGGCGACGGCCGTGACGATGCCGTGCACGACCCCGTTGGTCGTCGCGTCGACGCTCCCGGTTGACGCCTGGTAGAGAAGCAGGTCGGCCCCGGCCCGGAGTGCGGCCACCGCGGCTTGGGGCAGCGTCAGCCCGGTCGCGGCGATCGCCCCGGCGGTGAGCGAATCGGTGACGATCAGCCCCTTGAAATGGAGGCGTCCCCGCAGCAACGACGTCTCGACAGCCGACGAAAGGCTCGCCGGTTGCGCCGTGAGACCTGGGATGGACGCGTTGGCGACCATCACGGCACCGAACCCCGAGTTGATCGCGTCGACGAACGGGACGAGTCCGGTCTTCTCGAGGCGGCCCCAGGCGATCGTCGTGGCCGGGCCGACATCGGTGTTCCGGCTCACGCCACCGAGGCCGGGGAAGTGCTTCACCACCGCGACCACCCCGGCGCGCTCCAAACCCGCCGCGAAGGCGAGACCGTCCCTGGCCGCGACGGCGACGTTGGCGCTGAACGACCGGGTCCCGTCGGGGTCCCGATCGTTCGGCCCGACTCCCCCGTCGACGTCGAGGACGGGGGCGAGGTCCATCGTCACACCCGCGGCGAGCATGCGCCGGCCGACCTGGGTCGCCAGCGCCTCGATCTGGGCGGGGGTCATCGTCGCGCCCATCGTGCGCGGCGCAGGAATCGACCCGACGAGGTTCGCCATCCGCTGCACCAGACCGCCTTCCTCGTCGGCCATGACGAGCGGCTTCACGCCTGCCGGGGCGTGCAGCTCGAGCGCGGCGAGCTGGCTGCCGAGGTCAAAGGGCGCGGCGGACCCGAACAGGATGACCCCGCCGATGCCGATCGAGACCTCGTGCGTGGCCGAGGAGACGTCGTCCTCCTCGGTCGCCACGGCCAGCGTCTGGGCCGCGAGGCGGGAGGTGCTCCAGGTGGCGAGCTTGCTCGCGTTCGTACACGAGCGCGAATACGGCCGCCCCGACCCGGCCGGGGCGGCACCCTGAGCCGGGTGCGGAAACCCGGTCGCCACGAGCGCCGCGGCGGTCGCGACGGCGAGCGCCAGAAGGCCCAGAGTTGATCGGCGGTGTGGTGGTGTCTGAACACGGTGATCCTCGCTTGTCACCCACGACAGGGCAAGTCACGGTTCCCTGCGACGAATTGGCGGCTCCACCCCCGCAGGGCCATATCATCGGTTGGGAGCGCGCGACGCGGGATTTGGCGCGGTACGCGACAATCGGGATTGACCGGCCGACTGGAAAGGACCCGACCATGGCGGACAAGTCACCCAAGAAGCCGAGCTCGAAGAAGCCGGGACGGAGCGTGAAGGAGAAGCGCGCCGCGAAGAAGTCGAAGGAAGCCTCGAAGTCGGCTGCGGGGCACGTCGGCTGAGCCCTTCCTTGGCTGTCTGCTGAGGACGCGGCACTCCCCGCCCACGGGCCCCGAGGCGGGCGGGGCCATCACGTCCTGCGCGCTCGGGCCGGAGACGGCGCCGGTCGTCGCCTCCCCCGAGCTACGGTCCCGATCGCTCTGGACTCATCCGCGGACGTCGGCGGGTCGCGCCCGGGCGTGGTCAGACGGGCACCGGGATCCCGTCTGGCCCGAACTGGCAAACGTGTGCGAATATTCACGCGTTGCGTTTCTGCAGGTCACACCCTGAGGATCTTCAGCACGCCAACGAGCCTCGATTTCCGTCGGGGTTGGCCACATCTCATATGAAGGGGGATTGATGCAACGAGACAGACGACTGACCCGATCCACCCTCGGCCGCTTGGCGGGCGTGGCGGTCGGCGTGGCGCTGATCGTTCCGGCCATAGCCTGGGCGAACACGAGCGGGGCCACGACACGGGCTGGGCACAAGGCTCCTCCGAACGTGACGGTGACCCTCGGAACGACCGACCGCATCGTGTCCTTGGACCCCGCCGGCTCCTACGACCTGCCGTCGTGGACGATCATCTACAACGTCTACCAGACGCTCCTCAAGTACATCCCGGGCACGACGACGATCGTCTCTGACGCCGGGAGCTGCGCCTGGCAGGGAATGGGTGCCACCACCTACGTCTGCACCATGAAGCCGGGCCAGTACTTCTCGAATGGCGACAAGGTGACGGCTGCCGACGTGGCGTACTCGTTCAACCGGATCAACACGATCAAGGCCTCGACCGGTCCCGCGAGCCTCATCGCTCCGATGAAGAGCGTGACCGCTATGGGCGACAAGGTCACGTTCAAGCTGAAGAGCGCCGACGCGACCTGGCCAGACGTGCTCACGACGGGCGCTGGGGCCATTGTCGATGCGAAGGTCTACCCGTCCAAGTCGCTGCAGCCTTCGGCGGCGGGAAGCATCGTCGGATCCGGCCCGTACTACCTCGCGTCCTACACGCCGAACCAGTACGCCGTGTTCAAGCCGAACAAGCACTACGGCGGGAACGACGTCCTGCACAACAGCGAGTTCATCGTCCGTTACGAAGAGACCGGCACGACGCTCGTCTCGGACCTCCAGTCCAAGGCGGTCGACATTGCCTACCGGGAGCTGAGCCCGACGGAGATCGTCGCCCTCGAGCACTCCAAGGGCATCACGGTCCTCCAGGGCAAGGGCATCGAGATCCGGTACATCGTGTTCAACCTGAAGGTGCAGCCGGGCAAGACCGCCAAACAGAAGACGGCCATCCGCCAGGCGGTCTCGTACCTCATCAACCGCACGGACATCGCGAAGAACATCTACAAGGGGACGGTCAAGCCCCTGTACTCGATCATCCCTGACGCGCTCCCGGGCCACATCAACTCGTTCGAGAACGTCTACGGCTCTTCGCCGAACCTGATGAAGGCCAAGGCCGTCCTCAAGGCGGCGGGTGTGATGACCCCGGTGTCGTTCACCCTCTGGTACGACGGCACCGACCACTACGGTGACCAGGACCTCGCGACCGAGCTCCAGCGCCAGATCGACGCCGGTGGCCTGTTCAAGGTGTCGCTGAACACGGCCGCATGGGCGACGTACGTCGCGGCGGGGACGACCAACCAGTACGGGGTCTCCTTGTTCGGATGGTTCCCGGACTACCCGGACGCCGACGACTACACGGGCCCGTTCTACCTGTGCAACGCCGAGTGGATGGTCAACCACTACTGCAACATGAAGGTGGACTCGGACATCAAGCAGGAAGAGGCCTCCACGGTCCAGTCCGTCCGGGACGCGGCGTTTGGCAGACTCCAGACGCTGACGGCCGAGGACGCGCCCCTCATCCCGCTGTGGCAGGGCGGCCAGGTCGCCGGGGTGATCAACGGCGTGACCGGCGTGCAGTCGACGCTCGACGCGTCGTACACCTTCCGCTTCTGGCTGATCGGGAAGTAGTAACCGGATAACCCGAAGGAGGCCGGGCACAACGCCCGGCCTCCTTTGGGACTCGGACCGGAAAGGAACTCCCAGGTTGTCATCGTCGACGGGCTCGCTACGCCGCTACATCCTCACGCGGCTCGTGCTCGTCCTGCCGATGGTCCTCATCCTGTTGACACTCGTCTTCATGCTGATGAGGGTCGCGCCGGGGAACCCGATCCTTGCGGCGCTCGGTGGCCACCTCAACCCGGCCCAGCTCGCCGAACGCGAACGCGCCGCCGGCTACGACAAACCCCTCATCGTCCAGTACTTCGAGTACCTGCGACAGGTGTTCACGGGCAACCTCGGAACGACGATCACCGACCACCGGCCGGTCACGCAGATCATCGCCCAGAACGGCGCCGCCACCCTCGAGCTCACGACGGCGGCGATGTTCATCGCCGTCGCCGTCGGCATCCCCCTCGGCATGCTCGCCGGCCGGATGCGCGACACCTGGGTCGACGCCTCGGCGAGGATCTTCGGCATCGTGATCTACGCCGCGCCGGTCTTCTTCCTCGGGCTGCTCGCGCAGCTGCTCTTCGGTCACATCCTGAACTGGCTGCCGACCTCGAGCGAGGCGAGCGTCATCGTCCAGGCGACCCTCACGCCGCACACGAACATCCCGATCATCGACGCGATGATCGACGGGCAGTGGGGGGACCTGCCCGACCTCTTCGCCCACCTCGTCCTGCCGGCCTGCACGCTCGGACTCGTGATCTCGGGCGTCGTGCTCCGGCTCGTGCGCGTCAACGTCATCCAGACGATGAAGGGTGACTACGTGGAAGCCGCCCGCGCCCGCGGGCTGAAGGAGCGCTCGGTCGTCGTACGTCACGCCTTCCGCAACGCGCTCGTGCCCATCATCACGGTGACAGGCCTCCAGGCGGCGCTCCTGCTCTCGGGAGCGGTCCTCACCGAGGAGACCTTCAACTGGCCGGGCATCGGCAGTGAACTCATCTACTACCTCGACGCCCGCGACTACATCGCGGTCCAGGGGATCATCACGGTCTTCGCGCTCGCGGTGGTCGCGATCAGTCTGCTCATCGACCTGCTGAACGCGTGGATCGATCCGCGGGTGCGCTACTGATGGCGATGACGACGCCGGGCCCTGTGGCCACACGGCCGATCGTGGACGAGCCACGCGAAGAGCGCGCCGGGCGGATGCGCGGGATCCACCACGCCATCGCCCCGTTGATCGCCAGCCGGGGGCTGCCACGCTGGATCTTCCTGTCGGGCGCCGCCATCACGCTGTTCTTCGTGGTGCTCGCCGTCTTCGCGCCGCAGATCGCTCCCTACGGGTTCAACCAGTTCGTGGCGCACGGGGTCCGCTTCCCCCAGCAGGCCGCGCCGTCGGCGGCGCACTGGATGGGCACCACGGTCGTCTCCGAGGACGTCTACTCCCGCGTCATCTGGGGGGCGCGCACCTCGATCGAGGTCGTGCTCCTCGCCCTGGTGTTCAGCGTCGCGATCGGCGTGCCGATGGGGCTCGTCTCCGGCTACTTCGGGGGATGGCTGGACCGAGTCCTCGTCCTGTTCAACGACTCCATCTTCGCCTTCCCGTACCTGCTGCTCGCGATCGTCATTGCGTTCCTCCTGCAGAACTCGGTCGGGGGGGGCGTCTTCACCGCCGCGATCGCGATCACGGTCGTCTACATCCCGCAGTACTTCCGCGTCGTCCGCAACAGCGTGCTCTCGGTGCGCGAGGAGTCATACGTGGAGGCGGGCCGCGCCCTCGGCGCCCGGCCGCGCACGGTCATCCGGCGGTACGTGTTCGCGAACGTCATCCAGTCGGTCCCCGTCGTCGCCTCGCTCAACGCCGCCGACGCGATCCTCACGCTCGCCGGGCTCTCGTTCCTCGGCATCGGCATGGACCCTTCCGTCGCCGCCGAATGGGGCTACGACATCTCGCGCGGCATCGCCGATGCCCAGGCCGGCTTCTGGTGGACCGGGCTGTTCCCGGGAATCGCCATCATCCTGCTGGTCACGGGCCTGACCCTCGTCGGCGAGGGGCTGAACGACAGCTACAACCCGCTGATGCGACGGCCGAACCACCGCAGCTACGCGATGCCCGGCGGGCAGCTGGCGGCGACGACGACCGAGGTCGCCGCCACCAACCCGGTCGTGCGGGTCCACGACCTGCGCGTCTGGTACGGGACCGACCGCGGCCCCGTGCGCGCCGTCGACGGCGTGAGCTTCGAGATCCGCGAGCGGGAGACGCTCGGGCTCGTCGGCGAGTCCGGCTGCGGCAAGTCGACGCTCGGACGCGGGATCCTCGGACTGCTCCCGACGGGTGCGACCCGCGACGGTGTCGTCGACTTCGCGGGGCGCAACCTCGTCGAGACGTCCCAGGCCGAGATGCGCAAGCTCCGGGGGCCCCAGATCGGGCTCGTCTTCCAGGAGCCGATGACCCGCCTCGACCCGCTGATGCGGATCTCGGACCACTTCGCCGAGGCGCTGCGCACGCACGAGCCGGACATCTCCGACGAGGAGGTGCGGCGCCGCTCCCTCGAGGCCCTCGGCGGTGTCGGCATACCCCCGACGCGCTTCCGCAACTACCCCTACGAGTTCTCGGGCGGCATGCGGCAGCGGATCATGATCGCGCTCGCCCTCGTGTTCCGCCCGAGGTTCGTGATCGCCGACGAGCCGACGACCGCCCTCGACGTCCTCGTCGAGGCGCAGATCCTGTCGATCATCGCCGACCTGAAGCAGAACTTCGACACCTCGCTGCTCCTCATCACGCACAACCTGGGCATCGTCGCCGAGTCGTGCGACCGCGTCGCGGTGATGTACGCCGGCCGCATCGTCGAACAGGGCGCGGTCGAGGACATCTTCAACCGCCCGGAGCACCCGTACACCCAGGAGCTGATGCGGTCGACGATCTCGCTGTCGACCCGTGAGCTCCACTTCATCCCCGGCGCGCCGCCCGACCTCGTCGACCCGCCGTCGGGCTGCCGCTTCCACCCGCGCTGCCCCTCGGCGATGCAGGTCTGCCGCGACGCGGCGCCGTTCGGCACGGAGGTACGCCCGGGCCACCTCGCCGAGTGCTGGCTGCGCGCACCGTCCGGCGCCGTGTCGGACGAGGGACGGGTGCCGCTGGAGCGAGAGGAGATCGGCATTGCCGACGAGGCCTGACCTCTCGCACGCCCCGGTCCTTCTCGACGTCGCCGACGTGAAGGTCCACTTCCCGCTGCGCGGCAACTTCGTCCAGCGGATGCTCGGTCACGACACCGGTTCGGTCAAGGCCGTCGACGGCATCAGCTTTCAGCTGCGCCGCGGCGAGGTTCTCGGGCTCGTCGGCGAGTCGGGGAGCGGCAAGACGACGCTGTCGCGGGCGGTGCTCTCGCTGGTGAACGTCACCGACGGGTCGATCTCGCTCGACGGCGAGAAGATCTCCGGACTGTCCGAGCGGCAATTCCGCCCGTTGCGCAAGCGAATGCAGCTCATCTTCCAGGACCCGCATGCGTCGCTCAACCCGGCGATGACCATCCTCGACGCGGTCGGGCACCCCCTCCGCATCCACGGCATCGCCCGCGACGACCGCCGGGTGAGGAAGCTCGTCAGCGAGGCGCTCGAACGCGTCGGCCTCGTGCCGGTCGACCGCTTCCTGCGCAAGTACCCGAGCGATCTCTCCGGCGGCCAGAAGCAACGTGCCGTCCTCGCCCGGGCGATCATCCTCGGCCCCGAGCTCGTCGTCGCCGACGAACCGGTCTCGATGCTCGACATGAGCGTGCGGGCCAAGGTCCTCCAGCTGATGGACGGCCTGAAGAGCGACCTCGGACTCACCTATCTCTACGTGACCCACGACCTCGCGACGGCGCGCTACTTCTGCGACCGCATCGCGATCATGTACCTCGGGCGGGTTGTCGAGATCGGCTCGGCCGCCGACGTCTACGCCCATCCGCGCCACCCCTACACGAAGGCGCTCCTCGAGGCGATCCCGGAGCCGGATCCCCGCCACCACGTGCCACGCGATCTGCCCCGGGGCGAGGTGCCCGACGCCGCCGTGCCGCCGCTCGGCTGCTCGTTCCACCCGCGCTGCCCACGGGCCTTCGCCCCGTGCGGCTGGGAGAGCCGCGACCTTCGCGCCCTGCTCGAAGATCGCTGGGCGAAGCTCGGCCCGGACGAGTTCGCGCGCGAGCGGGCGGTCATCGGGAGTCTCGACGGGCTCGACGCGCCGAGCTCGGAGGCGTTCCTGCCCTGCACCCCGGGGAGCGACGCGGCAGGGGTCACCGCCCTCCTCGAGGAGCACCGGCAGGCGGATCCCGAGGAACCGTTCTGGCGCGGCATCGCCGCGACCGAGGAGCGCCCGGGCGGCGTCGCCGTCCGTTTCGATGCCGCCATCGATCCCAGACTCCACCCCGTCGGCGACGACGACCCGCGGGTCGAGGTCGCCTGCCACCTCTACGAAGCAGACTCATAGGAAATGAGCGGGATGCACCGCTCGTGACGCCGACCACTTGACACTCCGGACGCTGGAAGGCGCCGCACCGAGCCGGCGAGGCGGAGCACCCTGGGTTCCCGCCCGGTATCGGCACCTCCCGACGGGGATCGACAGTCCCGGGATACTCGAGTCACGGCCCGGGGCGGTCCTCGCGGGTCCGCACGCGATCAGGACCCGGTCGCCGGGCGGAAGGCTCGAACTATCCTGCCCGTCATGGGGACGGTCTACGAGGCCGCCGGCGGCTTCGAGGGGTTGCTGCGGCTCGCCCACGCCTGGCACGAGCGGGTGCTCGCCGACGAGGTGGTGAGCCACGCCTTTCAGCGTGGCACCCGGCCAGACCACGGCCAGCGCCTCGCGGCCTACTGGGGCGAAGCGCTCGGCGGTCCCCCCGCGTACACCGACACCTACGGTGACGAGAGCTTCGTCGTACGAATCCACAGCGGCAACGGGCCGCATGAGGAAATGGACCGCCGGGCGATCGCCTGCTTCGACGAAGCCCTTGTCGACGCAGATCTGGCCGGCGACGAGCGCCTGCGCACCGTCCTCCACGACTACTTCGCGTGGGCGACGACCACGACGATGTCCCGCTACCACGACTCCGCGGACGAGGTTCCCGCCGGGCTGGCGATCCCGAAGTGGTCATGGGACGGCCTGGTGGGTGGCGGCTGATCACCGGAGCCACGCCCGTGTCAGCTCCGATCTCGAGGCCGCCGTCCCGGCCGCCGGGGGCAGCCGGAGCTTCCATTCCGCCGCACATCTCGGGGCGCGCGTCTGATTTCCAATCCGTCCGCGTATCGCCGTCAGACCCGGCGAACGACGAACAATCGCGCTCGATAGTGGGCGATATCGGCCCACGAAACCGCACCCGGGTCGGCGAAAGCAGCGGTGACCACGTCGTTGGCCGGGGACCCGGGCGCGACGCCACGCTGCAAGGCCACGCGGGTTCGGCCGGCGCTGGAACGACGGCCGCACGTCGCCCCTCCGAGCGGTTCAGGCGCGGGCCGCGAGGATGAGCGCCGCCGCCGCCCACAGGCAGTCGGCCGTGGCACACATCGACCGCTCCTCCCCGAACCGCTCGGAAAGATCGATGACCGGCACCGGAGAGCGACGGACGGCCTCCGGGTCCGCCTGACCGGCAACCACGACGGCGCGGACACCGGCCCGCGCCGCCTCGGCAAGGACCCCGCCGACAACCTTGCCTGCGAACGAGGTGTGGTCGAGGCGGCCCTCCGCCGTGACGACGAGGTCCACCGCTGCGATCCGCGACGGCAGGTCGACGTGCCCGGCCACGAACTCGAAGCCGGGCGTGAGGCGCGCCCCCGCAGCCCACAGGCCGCCGGCCAGGCCGCCGGCCGCCCCGCTGCCGGCGACCGCCGAGACGTCGGCCGCGAACCTCTCCCGCAGCACCTCGGCCTGCGCCGCCAGACGCCGCTCGAGCCGCGCCACCGTCACCGCGTCGGCACCCTTCTGCGGCGCGAAGACGCGGGCGGCATCGAAAAAGCCGACGCTCACGTCGGTGGCGGCCACGATCTCGCAATCCGGTTGGAACGGGACAAATCCGGCGAGCGCCTCGAGGGCGCCGGCCCCGCCGTCGGTGGTCACCGAACCACCCAGCCCGACACTCACGCGACGGGCGCCGGCGAGCAGGGCCTCGGCGATGAGCTCGCCGACCCCAAAGGTCGTCGCCGATTCCGCACGCGCGGGATCCAGGTCGAGACCGGGCAGGTGGCCGATGACGAGTGCCGACTCGATGACCGCCCGTTCGGCCTCCAGGTGCCACGATGCCACCACCGGCGCGCCGTAGGCATTCCGCACATTGCTCGTCCGGTTCGCGCCGCCAAGCGCATCGAGGAACCCCTCGCCGCCGTCCGAGAGCGGCAAACAGGCCACCTGCGCGCCGGCCGAGACGAGCCCGTCCGCTAGAGCCCGGGCCGCGGCCTTCGCGCTCAGCGTGCCGCGCAGCTTGTCGGGCGCGCACAGGACGCGCACGCCGGTCAGACTCCCGCGAGTGCGGCAGCCACGCCGCTCGTCGCCATCAGGGCGATGCGACGCCGCGTCGCGAGCGTGGCGCTGCCCATGTGCGGGAGGAGCACGGCGAACGGCGCGCGCAAAAGAGCCACAGACACCCGCGGCTCGTCCGAGTACACGTCGAGGCCGGCCGCGAAGATCTGTCCCCGCTCGAGGGCGTCGGCCAGCGCGGCCTCGTCGACGATGGCGCCCCGGGCCGTGTTCACGAGCACAGAGTCCGGACGGAGCAACGCCAGCTCCCGTGCCCCGATCAGGTGACGGGTCGAGTCCGTGAGTGGCACGTGCAGGCTCACGATGTCGCTGCGCACGAGCAGATCGTCAAGGCTCTTCACGAAGCCCGGCTCGCCCGTGTCACGGTGCGACCAGTGCAGCACGGTCATGTCGAACCCGCTGGCTCGCCGGGCGACGGCCCGGGCGATCTGCCCGTAGCCCACCAGCCCGAGCGTCGCGCCGTAGACGTCGCGACCCAGATAGTCGAGCAACCCAAACCCCCGCCAGTTTCCCGCCCGCAGGTCTCGCTCGGCGTCCGCACAGCGCCTGCTCGCCGTGAGGATCAGGGCGAAGGCGAGGTCCGCGGTGGTTTCATGGAGGACCCCCGGCGTGTTGATCACCTGCACCCCCGCGTCGCGAGCCGCCTCGGTGTCAATGTTGTCGAGACCGACTGCCACGTTGCCGATGACCCGCAGTCGCGGTGCCGCGGCGATCACCTCGGCGTCGATGCGATCGCTCAGCACGCAGACGATGCCGTCGACATCAGCGACCGCTTGAACAAGTTCCGAGTGGCCGCGCGGCGAGTCGTCGTCCCAGTTCCTGACGACGTGCGCCGCGAGCGGGTCGAGCGCGCCGGCGGGTAGGGGCCGGGTCACCAGCACTGTGGCCATGATTACTGACTCCCTTGCCAACCATCCGTGGGGATCAAAGCGCCATTCCCCTCAGGGGATTGGTCATCAAGGGTCCACCCTTACCTCGTGGGCGGTCTGTAGGGTCCCCTTCCCCGGATCCCGCGGCATTTGGTCTCCGTGAGATTCTCGCGCACCGCGGGTGGCTGGACGCCGACCAGAGGAGGGCCAAGACGGCGCTAGTGACGGTGGACAACGGAGGTGCCGAGGACTTCCGTTCCTAGCCAAGACGGTCGTCCGGCAAGAAGAGCGAGGTCGTCCGGCGCCTCCTGCGAGGCGAGGGGTTTGAGTCGCTCAGCCGCGGTGAGCGCTGGAAGGGGAACCCCGCTCGCCACCGTCCGGCGGTTGACCGGGAGCGCCACGACAACGACGCTCGCCTGCCGAGCCCCCTGCCTTTGGCTCCCCACCTCGCCGCACCGACACCATTCAGGGCTCACGGCCGGCGCGGGTCACGACCCTTGAGCATGACCGCCTACCGGCCGTAGTGGTATCTCGCCTGGAGCACGACCAGGTCCTCGCCGTCGACGTAGTAGACGAGCCGGTGCTCATTGTCGATCCGGCGTGACCACGCGCCCTGGAGGACATGCCGAAGCTGTTCGGGTTTTCCGATTCCCGAGAACGGATCTCGTAGCGTCGCTTCGAGCAGCCGATTGATTCGCTCTTGCACCGCGCGGTCGTGGTCCTGCCAATACCGATAGTCGTCCCACCCGATCGGCGTGAAGACGAGTCGCATCAGACGAGGTCGTGAACCTCGCGCTCGCCCTGCAGAGCCTGAGTGAGGCTCTCGAGGAGCCGCCTCGCGTTCGCTGGGGCCCGGAGCAGGTACGCGGTCTCTTCGAGCGCGTCGAACTCGGCCCGGGACATCAACACCGCGCTGCCGTGCTTCGACGTGATCTCGATCGGGACGTGGTCGTCATTGACCCGTTCGATCAACGGGAACAGGTTCTTGCGAGCCTCGCTCGCCGAGATTGCCATCCGAGGGCCTCCTCAAGTGGTACTGGATATGGTACCACTAAGGTGCCACAGCAGCGTTCGTCCGCCACCTGGGGCGCTAAGTCGACCAATGCTCGCAGACCTAGTGCCATCCACCTGGGATTTCGCTGTAGCTGGCGGGGGAGGACTCGAACCTCCAACCTCCTGATCCAAAGTCAGGCGTTCTGCCTCTTGAACTACCCGCCACCGAACCACGTAGCACTGGCGCCGGCAACCACACCAAGGCAGCTGCCCGCGCGTCAGAGAGTCTCCAGCCTCGCGCAGACGATCACCTACGCGAGCAATCCCCACGACGCTCTCGCGAGCTGGCCGCCCCGATCTCCCACAACTCGAGCTTCGGCTCGTGTCCATTCACCCAGCCAAGACACGACTGGGCCGACCGAACCAACGATCGGGTCGCAGCATTCGCTGAGGGGCGGAGTGCTCGTGGGTTGCTCAGACTGAAACTGGTCAATAATCGCGCTCCCTGGATAGCGCATATTGGCTAGTTGTCGGCCGCACGACCATTGCTGGCTGTAGCATCCGCATTTGGAGTGCTCATCTTGGACGACGTCATGCCCGCTAGAGAAAATGGGTAGTCTGGCCCCGTGTCCTTCTCGGGAGCGCCGCAGACTAAGCTGGGCGCGTCGAACCCCCTTGTAGCAGGGACGATGTCGGATGACAGGCGCCACTAGGTGCGGGACGGGGTTCTCGCGGGGATGGCGAGTTCACCGTTTCTCGCTTCGGTGGATGTCCTTCGTTTCGATCTTTGTGTCCACAATATTGGTCTATTCTCTCTTCTCCGGCCTGCTCAACGCATCATCAGCCGCAGCCGATATCACCCAACAACTCCACCTGAATACAGCTGAAAACTCGCTCCGTCTTTCCACCGGGAACGGCGGATCTGCTTTGATCGCAAGAGGACTGACTTCGCTCCCCACAGACGATCACAAGTCTGGCGCAGCAGGGCCCACGGTCGTCCAGTTCTACCCGCTGCCTTCGAAACTGCCCAGCACGGGCGGCAACCTTCGTCTCGTGGCTCTCGTCAAGAGGGGTCTGACGTGTCGCTTCTCCTCGAGCCGACGCATGGTGTCGCTGCCCCGTGTCAAGAACTGCGCGTCAGGGAAAGCCTCCCTGACGATCGATCTTCCCCAGAACGCCTCCCCGAATGCGGTCGCCGTCGTCTTCACGCTCTCCGTCACGGGACCAAACCTGCTGCACACCTCCAGTACAACCTCCGTTTACGAGCGAGCAGCGACTTCCCGACACAAGCCTCCCGTTGTCACCCTCCAGCCCGCGAGTAGGGCCACCACCGCCGGTCAGACTGTGACGTTCACAGCCGCCGCCTCCGGCAATCCGACTCCCACGGTTCAGTGGCAGCTCTCCGCCGACGGTGGTCGCACGTGGCAGAACGCCCCCGGCACGACATCGAAATCAACGAGCTACTCGTTCGTGGCACTTGCCTCGGAGAACCGCTACGACTACCGCGCCCGCTTCACCAACGCCGCCGGCTCGGCTCTTACGACCGCCGCCACGCTGACCATTCCCACGATCACCCAGGACTCCCCGACCACGGGCACGACGGTGGCGGGGTCGTCCCTCACCGACTATCTGGTGGTGTCCGGCAGCGCCGGGACGCTGACCTTCACCGTCACGAGCCCGAGCCCCGCCTTCTCGGTCAGCTCCTCGGGTGTCGTCTCGGCACCGGCGACGCTCGGCACGGGCAGCTACACGGTCTCGGGCACCGACACCGACACCTTCGGTGACAACGGCACCTGGAGCTACAAGCTCACCGTGACGGCCCGCGACGGCACGATCACCCAGGACTCCCCGACCACGGGCACGACGGTGGCGGGGTCGTCCCTCACCGACTATCTGGTGGTGTCCGGCAGCGCCGGGACGCTGACCTTCACCGTCACGAGCCCGAGCCCCGCCTTCTCGGTCAGCTCCTCGGGTGTCGTCTCGGCACCGGCGACGCTCGGCACGGGCAGCTACACGGTCTCGGGCACCGACACCGACACCTTCGGTGACAACGGCACCTGGAGCTACAAGCTCACCGTGACGGCCCGCGACGGCACGATCACCCAGGACTCCCCGACCACGGGCACGACGGTGGCGGGGTCGTCCCTCACCGACTATCTGGTGGTGTCCGGCAGCGCCGGGACGCTGACCTTCACCGTCACGAGCCCGAGCCCCGCCTTCTCGGTCAGCTCCTCGGGTGTCGTCTCGGCACCGGCGACGCTCGGCACGGGCAGCTACACGGTCTCGGGCACCGACACCGACACCTTCGGTGACAACGGCACCTGGAGCTACAAGCTCACCGTGACGGCCCGCGACGGCACGATCACCCAGGACTCCCCGACCACGGGCACGACGGTGGCGGGGTCGTCCCTCACCGACTATCTGGTGGTGTCCGGCAGCGCCGGGACGCTGACCTTCACCGTCACGAGCCCGAGCCCCGCCTTCTCGGTCAGCTCCTCGGGTGTCGTCTCGGCACCGGCGACGCTCGGCACGGGCAGCTACACGGTCTCGGGCACCGACACCGACACCTTCGGTGACAACGGCACCTGGAGCTACAAGCTCACCGTGACGGCCCGCGACGGCACGATCACCCAGGACTCCCCGACCACGGGCACGACGGTGGCGGGGTCGTCCCTCACCGACTATCTGGTGGTGTCCGGCAGCGCCGGGACGCTGACCTTCACCGTCACGAGCCCGAGCCCCGCCTTCTCGGTCAGCTCCTCGGGTGTCGTCTCGGCACCGGCGACGCTCGGCACGGGCAGCTACACGGTCTCGGGCACCGACACCGACACCTTCGGTGACAACGGCACCTGGAGCTACAAGCTCACCGTGACGGCCCGCGACGGCACGATCACCCAGGACTCCCCGACCACGGGCACGACGGTGGCGGGGTCGTCCCTCACCGACTATCTGGTGGTGTCCGGCAGCGCCGGGACGCTGACCTTCACCGTCACGAGCCCGAGCCCCGCCTTCTCGGTCAGCTCCTCGGGTGTCGTCTCGGCACCGGCGACGCTCGGCACGGGCAGCTACACGGTCTCGGGCACCGACACCGACACCTTCGGTGACAACGGCACCTGGAGCTACAAGCTCACCGTGAACCCCGCAGTTGCACCGGTTGTCACCGGGCAGCCGGCGAGCGACACGGTGACGGCGGGCGGCACGGCGGCGTTCACCGCCTCGGCCTAGGGCGCGCCGTCTCCGACGGTCCAGTGGCAGTTCTCGAGCGACGATGGCGTCACCTGGCAGGACGCCGCGGGCACGTATTCCACCTCAGCCACGTACGCCTTCACGGCCTGGAGTCCGGAGAATGGCTACGAGTACCGGGCGGTGTTCACGAACTCCGTGGGGTCCGCGACGACGAATGCCGTGACGCTCACGGTCAAGCCGACCGTTTCCGGCAACTGGTCCGGCTATGTCGATTCCGGTGGGACGTTCACCGCCGTGAGCGGCGACTGGACTGTTCCGGCGGTGACCTGCGCGGCGGGCGAGAACGCCTATTCCTCGGCCTGGATCGGCATCGACGGCGACCCGAGCTCCACGGTCGAACAGGACGGCACCGAGTCCGACTGCCTGAACGGCACGCCGTCCTATGACGCCTGGTACGAGATGTACGGGGATCCCGCCGTGAACGGCGGCGACGAGGTCGTGCTGTCCCCGGCGTCGACCTACCCGGTCTACCCCGGCGACGCCATGAGCGCCTCGGTCAAAGTGGCCAAGAGCGTGGCCGGCAGCACGTGGACCCTCGAGATCACCGACTCGACCGAGGGTTGGACCTACTCCACCGCCATCGCCTCGCCGTCGCCGGCGCCGGCGCAGTCGTCCGCCGAATGGATCGTCGAGCGGCCCGAGATCTGCCTGGTGAAATGCTCACCCACCTCGCTCGCGGATTTCGGGACGGTGACCTTCACCAACGCGATGACGACCGAGAATGGGACGAGCGGGCCGCTCGCCGCGTTCTCCGCGGCGGCGATCGAGATGGAGTCCGGCTCAACCGTGCTCGCGCTGCCAGGTTCGCTCGATCCGACCGGCGAGAACTTCACGGATACCTGGAAAGCGATCTAGCCCTCGCGAACGGGGTTCTGCCGGCAACCGGCCGCCGAACCGTTCATCGCCCACTGGCGCGCACGGATGGAGGACGCCGGACGGGTTCGCCGAGGGCCAGGCGGCCGAAGATCAGGAGTCACCCACACCGCCCGTGGGCCAGCTGTCGGTCGGCGGCGTAGAGCGGCCGTTTCTCGGCGTGAGGTTCAGCTGTTCGCGCGGAGCTGCTCGAGTTCCGATTCAAGCGCGTGCACCTGGGCTTCGAGCTCGAAGATACGCAAGATACCGACAAGCGTCATGCCCTCGCTCATCAGCTCGGCGGTGCGCTGGACGCGGGTCATGTCGTGGCGCGAGTACCGGCGTTGCCCACCATCAGATCGCGCCGGCCGCACGACGTTCTCGGCATCGAGCCGGCGCAGGAACGCCGGTTGCACGTTCAAGAACAGCGACACCTGGCCGACGGTGAAGATCGGAGCGCTGGCGTCGTCGATGGGAAGTCTGACCATCATGGATTCCGATCTTGTCGAGGGAGCCCGACGGGCCCCCTCGACAACTCGTCTAGGACGCGCTTATCGCCGCCGGTGCTTCGGCCGCGCTGGCGATCTTCACCTTGCGCGGCTTGGCCCCCTCGGACACCGGGATGTGGATCATGAGCACGCCGTCGCGGTACTCGGCCTGGATCTCGCCGGTGTCGAGGGACTCGCCGAGGAACAGCTGGCGGCTGAACGAGCCCTGTGGCCGCTCGGCCATGATCAGCTCGACGCCTTCGAGATCCGGGCGGCCGCGCTCCGCGTGGACCGTCAGCGCGTTCTGCTCGACCGTGAGGTCGATCGCTTCCGGGTTCACGCCGGGCAGGTCCATCTGCACCAAGAACTCGTCGCCTTTGCGGTAGGCGTCGATTGGCATCGCCACCGGCTGCGAGGGGGTGCCCAGCAGCTGCTCAGTGAGCCGATCCAGCTGACGGAATGGGTCCGTGCGCATCAACATGAGAGCCCTACCTCCTCTGCTATAAGCTTCGCTCTCACTAGAAAGTGTAGATAGCTCTAGTTTGAGTTGCAAGTCCTGTCCGTTGAAAGCCGCTGGGGCGAGCTCCTCGCAGGGCGGAAGATGATCCCCAGGTTGCCGGCCGAGAGGACCAGCGGGCGATGCTGCCCTCCCCGGGCGAGCCTGCGAGCCGCGCCGGGTCGAGCTGCGCCGGGCGAACCCTCACTCCTGGGTGCGCCTCGACCGCACCGGCTGCAACGAGAAACGCCCCCGGCGCGCGCGGCCAGAAGACGCCGGCCGCGTTCCGAAGGGCCTCCACCATCGACCGCCAACTCGCACGGCGCCTGGACCAGTCATCGGGCCCTCTCACCATCAGCTAACGTCTGCCAAGCCATGGGATCCCTGATCAAGAAGCGCCGCAAGCGCATGCGCAAGAAGAAGCACAAGAAGATGCTGAAGCGCACGCGCTGGCAGCGTCGCGGCAAGTAGCCAGACTCACCATCCGCGTCGAGATGCGCCCCCCGGCCCGGCCACCGCTGCTCGGGTCGGCGCGTCGTCAGGCCACGGCGTGAGCGACTTTGACGACCGCGCGCAGCCCCTCGGAGGCGACCACGGCCGAAAGTGAGCTCGCCAGCGCCGCGGCGCCGTGTGGGTCGCACTCCAGGAACCACGTCGCCCCGCTGCCGGCGAGCGTCGGCCGTCGTCCGGCGAGTTCCGCGAACAGATCCCGGAACCGGGCGAGCCGCGGCTCGACGACGAGCGCCGCCCTCTCGAGGTCGTTTTGCGAGGCACCCTGCTCGGGCGCGCCAACCTCGTCAAAGGCCTCATAGACCGCCGCGGTCGACACGCCGAACGACGGCGTGAAGAGCAGGACCGCCATCTCGACCGGCACGAGCGCCTCAACGATCTCGCCGACGCCCCGCACGATCGCGTGACCACCCGACAAACAGAACGGGACGTCGGCACCGAGCCGCGACGCGAGCTCGGAATCCCCGACGCCCGCCCAGCGAAGCGTCGCGGCGGCGTCCGCCGAACCGCCCCCGAGACCCGCCCCCGGCGGAATCCGCTTCACGAGGCGGACGTGCGCCGTTCGTCCCGCGAGCTCGAGAGCCCGGACGACGAGGTTCTCCCGGGTGGGCAGGTCGAAGAGCACCGGCTCGCCGTCCCCCGGTCCGACCCAGCCGATCTGGTCGACGATCTCGAGAGCGTCTCCCTCGCTGAACTCGAGCTCGTCGGCAAGATCGAGCGCGACCATCTCCGCCTCGATGAGGTGATAGCCGTCGTCGCGTCGCCCGGTGACGCGAAACGACCGGGTCAGCTTGGCTGGCGCGAGGAATCGATCGACTTCTGGCATGCCGCCAGCTTGCCCCACGCCACGACATCGAGCTGCTCGGCGCGCAATCGGGCGTCGACTCCTGCGGCTTCGAACGCCGCTGGGGCGACAAGCCCGGCGAGCGAATGGCGGAGCATCTTCCGCCGGCCGCCGAAGCCGGCCCTCACGAGCGCGTCGATCTCGGCGAAGCTCGCGAGATCCGATGCGACCGCGGGCTCCGGGCGCCTGTCGATCGCGACGAGGACCGAGTCGACGCGGGGCGCGGGTAGAACACGTCGGGGGCCACTCGCCCGACGACGCGAGCCGTCGCGAAGTAGGCGACGCGGACCGTCACGGCGCCGTAGGTGCGGTTGCCGGGCGAGGCGGCGAAACGCGCGCCCACTTCGGCCTGGACCATGACCAGCATGCGAGCGATCGCGGGCACGTCCTGCAGCAGTCCCACGACGAGCGGCGTCGCCACGTTGTACGGCAGGTTCGCGACGAGTACCCAGCCCGGGACGGGTCGTCCGCCTGTCGCCAGGATCTCGTCCCATTCGCAGTTCAGCGCGTCGGCCTCGACGACGCGGACCGTGTCCGGGACGAGCGAGCCCAGCTCGGCGACGAGCCGGTGGTCGATCTCGACGGCGGTCACCTGCGCGCCGGACCCGGCGAGGGCACAGGTCAGCGCGCCGAGTCCCGCCCCCACCTCGACGACCCGGTCCCCCGTCGCCACCCCGGCGAGGCGCGCGATCCGCTCGACGGTGTTGGGGTCGACGACGAAGTTCTGCCCGAGGGCCTTTTTCGGGTTGATGCTGTGCGCGGCGAGCAGCGCGCGCAGCTCACCCCGTCCGAGCGGTCGTCGCCCGGCCACGGCTCAGGCGCCGAGCAAGAAGGCGGCCGTCACGTTGGCGTTCGTCGTCGCCGCGAGGTCCTCGGGGGGCTCGCCGCGCACCTCGGCGAGCGCGGCGCCGACCAGCGTGACCCAGGCCGGCTCGTTCGGCTTGCCGCGATGCGGGGCCGGCGCGAGGAAGGGTGCGTCCGTCTCGACGAGCAGGCGGTCCGCCGGGCAGGCGGCGGCGGCCTCGCGGATGCCGCCCGCGTTCTTGAAGGTGACGATCCCGCTGAACGAAAGGTAGGCACCGAGATCGAGGCAGCGACGCGCCTCGGCCTCTCCCCCGGTGAAGCAGTGGATGACGGTCCGCTCCGGCGGGCCACACGAGCCGAGGATCTCGAACGTGTCGTCCCAGGCGTCGCGGGTGTGGACGACGAGGGCGAGGCCGTGCCGTTTGGCGAGCGAGATCTGCGCGGCGAAGGCCTCGCGCTGGGCATCGCGCGGCGAGTGGTCGTAGTGGTAGTCGAGCCCGCACTCGCCGATGGCGACCACCGTCCCCGGGGGCTTGCGGCCCGGCGCAGCCGCGAGCCGCCCGACGAGGTCGGCGATCGCCGCGACGCCGTGGGACGCCTCGTGCGGGTGCAGGCCGACCGCCGCCCACACCGCGACGCCGGCGGCTGTCCCCACCTCGCTGGCAGCGAGCTCGACCGCCTGGCGCGACTCCTCCTCGGCCGTCCCGATGCAGACGAGCCGGTCGACGCCCGCGGCGGCGGCGCGGCAGATCACCGCCTCCGCGCCGCCGGGGTCCTCGAGGTAGGCGTCCTGGATGTGGCAGTGACTGTCGGTCCACCGCAGCGGCGGCTCAGCGCTCATCTGCCCGCGCCCTCCGCGGGTGGGCCGTCCGGTGCCCGCCGCGGGAACAGCGGCGCCGCCTTCTCGACGGGTCGGCCCCCGGGGTATCCGCCCCAACCGAGCGCGCCGCCGCTTGCCGAGGCGACGCCCGGCGCGGCGGCTTGACCCTCGAGACCGAGCCGGCGCCAGATCGCCTGCGAGGCGGCCGGGATCGCCGGTGAGGCGAGGACGGCGACGATGCGGAGCACCTCCAGCGCGTCGCCGAGGATGCCGTCGACCTCGTCACCAGGGGGCAGCTTCCAGGGCTCGCGGGTCTCGAGCTCGACGTTCGCCTCGTGGATGAGCCGCCATGTCGCCTCGAGGGCCCCGTGCGGATCCGCCCGGGACCACGCGTCGCCCACCGCCTCGACCGTCGCCGCGGCGAGAAGCGCCAACCGGTTACCTTCTCCGCCCGCCCGCGGGGCGGGTCCGACGCCGCCGCACTTCGAGCTGACGACGGCGGTCACCCGCTGCAGGAGATTCCCCAGGTTGTTGGCGAGGTCGGCGTTGTAACGGCCGACGAGCCCCTCGTAGGTGACGTCGCCGTCGAGGCCGAGCACGACGTCCCGGAGCAGGTGATATCGCAGGGCGTCCACGCCGACGTCGGCGGCGAGCTCGACCGGGTCGATCTGGTTCGCTCTCGACTTCGCCATCTTCTCGCCCCCGACGAGGAGCCAGCCGTGGGCGATGACCTGGTGCGGCGGATCGATGCCCGCCGCCATGCACATCGCCGGCCACCACACACAGTGGAACCGCACGATCTCCTTCGCCATCAGGTGGTGCACTGCCGGCCACCACGCGGCGAAGCGCGCCTCGTCCTCGCCGTAGCCGATCGCCGTGACGTAGTTGACGAGGGCGTCGAACCAGACGTAGACGACATGGGCGTCGTCCCAGGGCACCGGGATGCCCCAGTCGAATGCCGTCCTCGAGATCGAGATGTCCTCGAGCCCGCCCTTGATGATGCCGAGCGCCTCGTTGCGGCGCGACTCCGGGATGACCGCCTCCGGCGCCGACGCGTACCAGTCGAGGAGCCGCTGCGTGAAACGGGACAGCTCGAAGAAGTAGTTCTCCTCGGTCAGCCACTCGACGGGCTTCTCGTGGACCGGGCAGCACTCGCCCGGGGCGAGCTCGTCGGCGGCGTAGTACGCCTCGCAGGCGACGCAGTACCAGCCGGCGTAGGCGCCCTTGTGGATGAACCCGTTGTCGTAGATCGCCTGGACGAAGCGCTGCACCGCCTTCGTGTGACGCGGCTCGGTCGTGCGGATGAAGTCGTCGTTCGCAATGCCGAGGCTCCGCCAGGCCCCCTCGAACTGACCGGCCATCCGGTCGACCCAGTCCTGCGGGTCCATTCCCTGCGACTCGGCGGCACGGGCGATCTTCAGGCCGTGCTCGTCGACTCCGGTGAGGAAGAACACCTCGTCGCCGACGAGCCGGTGCCAGCGCGCGAGGGCGTCGGCGACGATCGTCGTGTAGGCGGTCCCGAGGTGGGGACGGTCCGTGACGTAGTAGATGGGGGTCGTGACGAAGAACCGGCCGGGCACGTCGCCAGCGTACCGGCCGGGCGCGGGACGGCCGGAAGACAAGGCTTTGCCCGTGGCGGTTCAGCCGCCCGTCTGCCCCGCCCCGGCGGCCCCGCGCAGCCCGAGCGCCGCCTCGTAGGCGACGCGGTGGGCGACGCCGAGCAGTTCCTCGACGGCGGTGGTCGCGTCGTGCAGGTCAACGCCGGCGTTGACGAGCCGGAGGATCGCCTCGGCCGCCTCAGCGGACGTCGGTTGCGAACGGGCGGGTGCTCCGTCGACGACGAGGACGTGCTCGCCGCGCGGCTCGGTCTCGGCCGCTCTGCCGCACGCCTCGTCGAGGCGGCCGCGCCACACCTCCTCGTGAAGCTTGGTGAGCTCGCGCGCGACGACGACGCGCCGCTCGGCCCCGCAGGCGTCGCGGAGATCGCAGAGCGTCTTGGCGACACGGTTCGGCGCCTCGAACACGACGGAGGGACACGGCGCGGCGGCGACCTCCGCCAGGCGGCCGCGGCGCTCGGTCCCCTTGCGCGGCAGGAACCCCTCGAAACGGTGCCGGCTCACGTCGAGACCGCTCAGGGCGAGGGCGGCGAGCCCCGCTGACGGTCCCGGCACGATCCTGACATCGAATCCGGCCTCTGCCACCGCGGCGACGAGACGCCCGCCGGGGTCGGAGATGACGGGCGTCCCGGCGTCGGAGACGAGGACGACCTGCGTCCCCGCGGCGATGAGATCGAGGACGGTGCGGACCTGTTCGACCTCGTTGTGGGCGTGCAGGGCCAGCAGCCGGTGCGCCCGCACGCCGGCGTGCTCGAGCAGCCTCCCGGTATGGCGCGTGTCCTCGCAGCAGATGACGCCGGCCGTCGCGAGCGCCTCGCTCGCGCGGGGGGACAGGTCCCCCAGGTTGCCGATCGGCGTCGCGACGACGACGAGCGCACCCCGTGGCTCCCGGCGCGCCGGCGCCCTCACCGTCCTAACTCCCGGGCGTCCCCCACCACGAGCGCGCGGTGAGCGCCGAGATCGATCGCGTGACGTACTGGTGACCGGGCGAGCCCGACGCTCGCAGCCACCTCACCCCGCCGCCACAGCCAGGCCATCCCGACCTCCCACCGTCCAGGTCCGCGCCGGTGAGGGTAGCCGGACACCGGTCACCGCCGCCCGGGGGGGGTCAGACGTTGAAACGGATCTCGAGCGTGTCCCCGTCCTGGACCTCGTAGTCCTTGCCCTCGAGGCGGATCTTGCCGGCCGCCTTCGCCGCCGACCACGAGCCGATCTCGAGCAGCTCGTCCCAGCGGATCACCTCGGCACGGATGAATCCGCGCTGGAGGTCGGAGTGGATCACGCCGGCGCACTCGGGTGCCCGGGCGCCCTTGCGGAACGTCCAGGCCCGCGACTCCTTGTCCCCGGTCGTGAGGAACGTCCAGCGCCCGATGGTGTCGAAGAGTGCCCGCGCAACCCGCGGCAGGGCGCCCTCGCCCAGCCCCAGGCCGGCGAGGAGCTCGGTCCGCTCCTCGGGCTCGAGGGCGCGGGCCTCCGCCTCCAGCTCGACGCTCACGCCGAGCACCGTCGCGTGCTCGCCGAGCTCGGCGGCGACCGGCGCGAGCACCTCCGCGGCCCCGGCGACCTCGTCCTCGCCGAGGTTGACGACGCAGAAGTAGGGCTTGTTCGTGAGCAGGAACAGCGGCACGAGTTCGGCCTTCTCCTCGGCCGAAAGCGCCGAGCGGTACAGCGGCACTCCCGACGACAGGACGGCCTGTGCAGCCTCCATCGCGTGGAGGGCGTCGCCGACGACGGGCTTCGTCCGGGCCGCCTTCTGCTGCCTCGCCAGCTGGCCCTCCAGCGAGGCGAGGTCGGCGAGGACGAGTTCCAGCTCGAGCACGCCGAGGGCGGCGAGGGGATCACTCTCCCCCGGCACGGCGTCGTCGGCGAAGCTGCGCAGGACGAAGCAGAGCGCGTCGACCTCGCGGATCCCGCCCAGGAAGCGGTTCCCGAGGCCCTCGCCGTGCTCGGCACCGGCGACCAACCCGGCGATGTCGACCACCTCGACCGTCGCCTCGACGACCTTGCGGCTGGCGCTCATCGCGGCGAGGGCGCTGAGCCGGTGGTCGGCGACGTGGGCGACGCCCACCGCCGTCTCCGTCGTCGTGAACGGGTGGGGCGCCACGGGCACGCCCGCACCGGTCAGCGCGTTGAAAAGCGACGACTTGCCGGAGTTCGGCAAACCGACGAGGCCGATGCGTTCCACGGACGTCGAGGCTACTCGCGGGCCTCAGCTACACTGCCGGGGCCATGTCAAAGAAGACGAACAAGCGGAAGCTGCGGAAGCGAAAGAAAGCGAATCACGGCAAGAAGCCGAACTGCGGTCACGGCTGAGGCCGCGATTCCCGGTTCGTTCGCTTCTCGCTCCTGACTGATCCGCCCGGCGGGCGCCACGCGACGCCGAGGCGGTCGAGCACCCCGACGAGCACGCTCGGGCAGTCGCTCATGATCCCGTCGACGCCGAGTCCGCAGAGTCGCTCCATCTCCCCCGGCTCGTCGATCGTCCAGACGTGCACCGCGAGCCCCAGCGCGTGCGCGGCCTCGACGAAGCGCGCACTGACGAGCTCGACGCCGAGGAAGCTCGGTGGAACCTGGATGGCGGCGTGCCCGCCGAGCGACGGATCCGGTCGCTCGCCACGCGCCAGGGCCTGGGTGAAGCCGACGATGGCGTTCTGGCCGAGCGAGGTCGCGATGTGTGGCGCGCACTGCCTGAACCGTTCGATTGCTGCATCGAGGAATGACGCCACGATGACGTCGTCTCGTCGGTGGTGCGCGGCGAGCGTTCGCGCCAGCGCCTCCTCGTAGGGCTCGACGGCGGGCGCCGTCTGCTTGATGTCGAGGTTCACGAACGTGCCGGCGGTCATCTCGAGCACGTCGTCGAGCGCCGCCACCGCGAACCGCTTGTCGGCGGGCGCCCTGCCGCGAAAGGCGTACTGCTCGGCGGGACGGCCGCACACCGTGGCCTCACCCGGGACGAACCAGTAGGCGTTGTCGAGACGACTGATCTGGTCCCACGTGGTCTGCGCGATCGCCCCCGAGCTGTTCGTCGTCCGGTCGAGCGTCGCGTCATGGCCGACGACGAGCTTGCCGTCGGCCGTGGCGTGGACGTCGAGCTCGATCCCCGTCACTCCCAGGGAAACGGCCCGCTCGATCGACCAGAGCGTCGAGGAGGGCCCCTCCTTCTCTCCGGCCTGGTGGGCGAAGGCGAGCACGCGCCGCTCGAGCCACGGGTTCGCCACGCCTGAGTTCTAGCCGGTGCGCCGTCTGGCGGCGCGGCCGGTACCCGCCTCGAGTCCTCCGCGACGAGCTGGGCTCGGCGCGCATCGGCCACCGCACGCGATGCTGTCCTTGTCGAGACTGGGCCCTCGGACCGGAACGGGTCCAGGTTCGGACACTTGGAACGGAGGCCGCTGTGGCACTGCACGTCGTTGACCACCCGCTGGCACACTCGCTGCTCACCGCCCTGCGGGACAAGTCGACTCCCCCGCCGCTTTTCCGTGTCATTGCCAAGCGGCTCGCACTCGTGCTCTGCATCGAGGCGACGCGATCGGTCGCCACGGAACGTGTCGAGGTCGAGACACCGATACGGGCGGCGGTCGGGCAGCGCCTCGCCTCGACCTTCGTCGCCGTGCCCATCCTGCGCGCCGGACTCGGCATGCTCGAGGCGGTCACCGAGCTCTTCCCCGAGGTCCTGGTCGGCTACATCGGGCTCGAACGCGATCATGCGACCTTCGAGCCGTCGCTGTACTACTCCAAGCTCCCCCCGCTGCAGGGACGGACCGTGCTGCTGCTCGACCCGATGCTGGCGACGGGGGGCTCGGCGACGGCAGCGGCCACGGCGCTCTTCGCGGCCGGCGCCGAGAGCGTGTCGCTGATCTCGGTCGTCTGCGCTCCGGAAGGGGTCGACCACCTCGAGAGCGCGCACCCCTCCGTCGAGATCTACACCGCCGCCCTCGACGAGGGGCTGAACGACCACGCGTACATCGTCCCGGGCCTCGGCGACTTCGGCGACCGGCTCTTCGGCACGTAAGAGAGGCAAACTGACCGGCCGAGACGTGCCGGGCCGTCTCGCAGGCGGCGGCGCGAGAGGGTAACTGGGGCCAGGGCCTGTTCGCGGCCCCGGCACCCGACCGGTCTTGCCAGAGTTGCGGCCCCCGGCGGCGATGCGGTGGGTGATGACCACCACCGCGGGTCGCCGAGACGTGATCGGTCCGACGCGTCGCCGCTCTCCGCGGTGGCGTTACGGCCCGCCGCGGCCACCTCAGGAAATCCCAACCCCCACGATTGGCGAGACGGTAGCGTGGCGCGCCGTGAAAGAGCCCCGATGACGCTCGACCCGTACGACCTCGCCGAATGGGCGGCCGAGGTGCTCACCCACCGGCTCGGCCGGGAGCCGCACGTCGCCGCGGTGGTCCTCGGCTCGGGCTGGCAGCGCGCCGCCGATGAGCTCGGGACGACGAGAATCGAGCTCGCGACCCAGGAGCTGCCGGCGTTCTCGCAACCGACGGTCGCCGGTCACCAGGGGCTGATCCGCTCGGTCGACATCGACGGGCGACGCGTCCTCGTGCTGCTCGGCCGGGTCCACCTCTACGAGGGGCGCTCCGCCGCCGAGGTCGTCCACCCAGTGCGGGTCGCCGTGCTCGCCGGCTGCCCGGTCGTCGTCCTCACGAACGCGGCCGGCGGGATCGACCCGGCGATGAACCCGGGCCAGACGGTGCTGATCCGTGACCAGATCAACCTGACCGGCACCTCGCCGCTCGCCGGGCCACCGCCGACCCGCCAGTACGCCCCGCGCTTCGTCGACTGCACGGGGCTGTACCCGCAGGAACTGCGAGACCTCGCCCGCGAGATCGACCCCTCCCTCACCGAGGGCGTCTACGCCGGCCTCGCCGGGCCGCAGTACGAAACGCCTGCCGAGATCGCGATGCTCGCCGGCGCCGGTGCCCAGCTCGTCGGGATGTCGACGACGCTCGAGGCGGTCGCGGCCAAGCACCTCGGCGCGGGGGTGCTCGGCATCTCGCTCGTCACGAACCACGCCGCCGGGGTCACCCATGGGCCGATCGACCACACCGAGGTGCTCGCGGCCGGCGCCGCCGCCGCTCCGGACCTCGCCCGCCTGATCGCCGGGTTCGTCGCACGGCTGTGACCTCCCCGACCGGCGGCGGCGGGACGCCGCCGCCGATCCCCTCCCACCTCGCGGCCGCGGTCGGGGCCTGGATCGCCCGCGACCCGGACCCGGCGACCCGCGCCGAGCTCGAGGGGCTGCTCGCGGTGGGCGACGGGGCCGGGTTGCACGCCCGCTTCGACCACCCTCTCGAATTCGGCACCGCGGGCCTGCGCGGCGAGCTCGGCGCCGGTCCCGGCCGGATGAACCGGGCTGTCGTGCGCCAGACGACGGCGGGGGTCGCCGCCTGGATCGCCGAACGGGGTGACGCCGCCCGCCAAGCGGGCCTCGTCATCGGCTACGACGCCCGCCACGGATCGGCCACCTTTGCCGCCGACACGGCCGCCGTCGCCGCCGGGGCCGGCGTGCGGACCTTCCTCCTCGGGCGGCCGCTCCCCACGCCGATCATCGCCTTCGCGGTGCGCCACCTCGGCGCGGCCGCCGGCGTCATGATCACCGCGAGCCACAACCCGGCGCCCGACAACGGCTACAAGGCCTACGCCGCCGACGGGGCGCAGGTCATCCCGCCCGACGACAGCCGGATCACCACGCTCGCCGGCGAGCTCGGCCCGCCGCCGGAGACGCAACCGGCCGGCAGCCGCCGGGTCGAGGACCTCGACGACGCCCCGCTGCTCAGCGCCTACACCGAATCAGTGACCCGCGTCCTCGACCCAGCCGGTCCGCGCGCGCTGCGCGCCGTGTACACCCCGCTGCACGGCGTCGGCGGCGCCGTCCTGCCGGACCTCCTCGTCGCCGCGGGCTTCGATCCGCCCGTGCCCGTGCCCCGCCAGGCCGAACCCGATCCGGACTTCCCGACCGTCGCCTTCCCGAATCCCGAGGAGCCCGGCGCCCTCGATCTCGCCGTCGCCGAGGCGCGCCGGGTCGCGGCCGACGTGGTGCTCGCCAACGATCCCGATGCCGACCGCCTGGCGGTCGCCTTCGCCGACCGGGCCGGGCGGTTCCGGGTGCTCACCGGGGACGAGCTCGGCGCCCTCCTCGCCGACTACCTGCTGAGCCGGACCACAGGAGACGCCCGCCTCGTCGCGACCACGGTCGTCTCGTCGTCGCTGCTCTCCTCGCTCGCCGCCGAGGCGGGCGTCGACTACGCCGAGACGCTCACCGGCTTCAAGTGGATCGCCCGCGCCGCTGCCTCGCGGCCCGGCCACCACCTCGTCTTCGGCTACGAGGAGGCCCTCGGCTACGCCGTGAGCGAGGCGGTCGCCGACAAGGACGGGCTGTCGGCCGCCCTCGTCGCCGCCGAGCTCGCCGCGCGCGAGAAGGCGGCCGGCCGCACCCTGGGCGACCGCCTCGACGACGTCGCCTCGCGCCTCGGCGTCCACCTGACGGCCCAGCTCTCGCTGCGAGGACCGGACGAGGCGGCGATCGCGCGGTTCGCCGCGGTGATGGTGCGCCTGCGCCGCCGCCCGCCCGCCGAGCTCGCCGGCCTCGCCGTGACCGAGGTCGTGGACTACCTGGCCGGCGGCCGCGGCCTCCCGCCGGCGGACGTGCTCGCCTGGCACCTCGGACGGGCGGCCCGGGTCGTCGTCCGCCCGAGCGGCACCGAACCGAAACTCAAGGCCTACCTCGAGGTCGTGACCGAGCCGCCCGGCCGGTCCGGGCTCGCCACGGCGCGCCACCGTGCCGGCACGGTGCTCGCCGAGCTGCGCCGGGCCGTGGGCGAGCTGCTGGCGGGCTGACGCCGCCCGGGTTCAGCTCCGGCCGCCGGGCCCCCGGGACCCGCCGAGCAGCTGCGCGAAGCCGGGCTTGATCCTCGTCTCGATGATGACGAGCCGGTCGTCGAAGGGGTAGAAGGCACTCTTCATGGCGTTGATCGCCAGCCAGCTGAGCGTGTCCCACCCCCACCCGAACGCGGCGGCGCACGCCGCCAGCTCCGAGGAGAGCGTCAACCCGCTCATCAGGCGGTTGTCGGTGTTGACCGTCACCCGGAAGCGCAGGTCGCGCAGCAGCCCGATCGGGTGGTCGGCGAGCTCGGCGACGACGCCGGTGTGCACGTTCGAGGTCGGGCAGAGCTCGAGGGGCACACGGGTGTCGCGGATGTAGCTCGCCAGGCGGCCGAGCGTCACCTCCCCGTCGTCACCGACCGTGATGTCGTCGACGATCCGCACCCCGTGGCCGAGGCGCTCGGCGTTGCACCACTGGAGCGCCTGCCAGATCGACGGCAGGCCGAACGCCTCCCCGGCGTGCAGGGTCGCGTGGAAGTTCTCCCGCTGCACGAGCTGGAAGGCGTCGAGGTGCTGGGTCGGCGGGTACCCCGCCTCGGCCCCGGCGACGTCGAACCCGGCGACGCCGGCGTCGCGGTAGCGCACGGCGAGCTCGGCGATCTCAAGCGAGCGCGCCGCGGTCCGCATCGCCGTGAGGAGCGCCCGCACGACGATCGGCCGGCCCGCCTGGGCGGCGGCGGCCATGCCGTCCTGGAAGCCGGCGAGGACGGACTCCACGACCTCGACGAGCTCGAGCCCGCCCGCGGTGTGCAGCTCGGGCGCGAACCGGACCTCGGCGTAGACGACGCCGTCGGCGGCGAGGTCCTCGACGCACTCGCGAGCGACCCGCTCGAGCGCCCCGCGGTGCTGCATGACGGCCACGGTGTGGGTGAAGCCCTCGAGGAAACGGACGAGGTCCCGCCTCGGCGCGGCGACCTCGAACGAACGGGCGAGCTCGTCCGGATCGGTCGTCGGCAGGCCCTGGTAGCCGCACTGCGCGGCGAGCTCGATGAGCGTCGCCGGACGGAGCCCCCCGTCGAGATGGTCGTGCAGCAGGACCTTCGGCGACTGGAGGATCTCTTCGGGTGTGGGCACCTTATCTGGCATGGCCAGAGGCTAGTTGGCGACCGGGCCGCGACGGCCTCCGGATCTCGGGCGCCCGGGGCCGCCCGCGGCGACGGGAACGGCGGCGCGGCCGGCCGTCAGGTGAGCCGCGCCCGCACCAGCGGCGCCGGGTCGGGCGGCGACCCGGCAATGGCGAGGGCGCCGGCGAGCGCCTCGCGGGCCCGCCCGATCCGCGCCGCGCTGTCGCCGTGCAGCTCGAGGAGCGGCTGGCCGGCCGTTACCGCCTCGCCGGGCTTGGCGCGACAGATCACCCCCGCCGAGGCGCTGACCGGGTCCTCCTTGCGGGCGCGGCCGGCGCCGAGCCGCCACGACGCCACGCCGACGGCGCGGGCGTCGAGGCGGGTGAGGAACCCCGCCCGGTCGGCGACGACCTCCTCGGTCAGCGTCGAGCACGCGAGGGGCGCGTCGGGGTCGCCCCCCTGGGCCTCGACCATCGCCCGGAACCGCGCCAGCGCCGAGCCGTCCGCCAGCGCGGCCGCCGGGTCGGCGTCGCCGAGACCGGCGAGGTCGAGCATCTCCCGCGCGAGCGCGAGGGTCACCTCGACGAGGTCGGCGGGCCCTTCGCCCGACAGGACCTCGATCGCCTCGGCGACCTCCAAGGCGTTGCCGACGGCACGACCGAGCGGCGCCTCCATCGCCGTCACCAGGGCGGTGACGGCGAGGCCGTGGTCGTGGCCCAGCTCGACCATCGTCCGCGCGAGTGTCGTCGCCCGGTCCATCCCGGTCATGAAGGCGCCGGAGCCGACCTTCACGTCGAGCACGAGGGCGGCGGTGCCCTCGGCGATCTTTTTCGACATGATCGACGCCGCGATGAGCGGGATCGACTCGACCGTCCCCGTCACGTCGCGCAGCGCGTAGAGCTTGCGGTCGGCCGGCGCGAGATCCCCTCCGGCGGCACAGATCACGCAGCCGACCGTCTCGAGCTGGGACCGGATCTCGTCTGCCGACAGCTCGGAGCGCCAGCCCGGGATCGCCTCGAGCTTGTCGAGCGTGCCGCCGGTGTGTCCGAGCCCCCGCCCGGACAGCTGCGGGACGGCGGCACCGCAGGCGGCGACGAGCGGCGCGAGCACGAGCGAGACCTTGTCCCCGACACCGCCGGTCGAGTGCTTGTCGACGGTCGGGCGGGTGAGCCCGGCGAGGTCCATCCTCCCGCCCGAGGCGACCATCGCACCAGTCCAGGTCGCCAGCTCCCCGGGCGACAGGCCCTGGAAGTACACCGCCATGAGCAGCGCGGCGAGCTGTTCGTCGGGCAGCGCCCCGCGGGCGTAGGCGTCGATCAGCCAGTCGATCTCGCCATCGGCGAGGGCCTGCCCGTCGCGCTTGGCGCGGATGAGGTCGACGACGTCGAAGACGGGGCCGTCCCTAGTTGCCACGCGCCGTGTGGGTCGAGGGCACGTCCTCCGGGCCCCTCCAGGCGTCAGGCAGCAGGTCCCGCACCAGGATCGGCGCCGACGCCTCGCCCCGGTCGAACAGCAGCCCGACACTGCCGTGCTCGACGAGGAGCTGGCGGCAGCGCCCGCAGGGCATCAGCGGCCGGCCGTCGTGGGCGACGACGCTCACGGCGACGAGATCCGCCTCCCCCGCGGCGATGACGCTCGAGATGAGGCCGCACTCGGCGCAGAGCGTCAGGCCGTACGAGGCGTTCTCCACATTGCAGCCGACGTGGATCCTGCCGATCGAGGTCAGCCCTGCGGCACCGACGTGCAACCCCGAGTAGGGCGCGTAGGCGTGCTGTGCCGCCTGCACCGCCCGGGCACGCAGCTCGTGCCAGTCGATCGCGATCCCTGGGATCTTGTGGTGTGCCTCCACCGGAACCCCCTCTCCCAGGAGGCGGACACTACTCTTCCGCGTGCATAAATGTTGGGGCCGGTCGCCAGTCCCGCCCGGGAACCGCGTGCGCCGCGCCCGGCACCCCCACCTGGCGCGATGGCCACCTACTGCGGGCGGTACGGCTTGCCGTCGTTGGCGGGCGGGCGGACCCTGCCGACGAGGCCGGAGACAACGGCGATCGTGATGAGATAGGGCGCCATGACCAAGATGTTCGGGTTGATCGGCACGTTGAGAACCGAGAGGGTCGCCTGGAGGGAGTTCGCGAACCCGAAGAGCAGCGCCGCCAGCAGCCCCCCGTAGGGGCGCCAGCGGCCGAAGATCATCGCCGCGAGGGCGACGAAGCCGAGGCCGGCGGTCATGTCCGACGAGAACTCGCCGGTGGAACCGATCGTGAAGGCGGCGCCGCCGATCCCGGCGATGACGCCGCCCCAGATGACGTTGCGGTACCGCACCGTCAGCACGTGGATGCCGACGGTCTCGGCGGCCTCGGGGTGCTCGCCGACCGCCCGCACCCGCAGGCCCCAGCGGGTCCGGAAGAGTCCCGTCGTGAGCACGACGAGGAGGACGATCGCGATGTAAACGAAGATGTTCTGGTCGAAGACGTCCGGGCCGATGATCGGGATCTTGTCGAGGAGCGGGATCGCGATCGGCGAGAACGTCGGTCCCGAGTTCAACGTGTTCTGGTACGGGACGAGCAGCGTGTCGGTGAGGTAGTTCGTCAGCCCGAGCGCGAAGGCGTTGATGACGATGCCGACGATGATCTGGTCGGCGGAGTAGCGCAGCGACAGGAAGGCGAGCAGCCCGCCGAGCAGCCCGCCGGCGAGCGCCCCGCAGGCCAGCCCGAGCCAGAGATTCCCCGAGGCACTGGCGATGATCTCGGCGATGAAGGCCCCCATGAGGAACTGCCCCTCGATCGCGACGTTGATGACGCCCGAGCGCTCGCACATCACCCCGGACATCGATCCGAAGATGATCGGGATCGCCGAGATCAGCGTCGCGCCGATCATGCCGGCGAGGTCGAGCAGGTTGTTGCGCGCCGCCCAGGCGAGGAACGACCAGAGGAACAAGAGGACACCGAGGCTGAAGATGAGGAAGGTGCCCCGGGCCCGGCGACGGACGATGAGCAGGATGCCGAGCGCCGCGCAGACGGCCGCCATCACGACCGAGGTCTCCCGCACGGGGAAGTGGAGCGGCGCGAGGTACCACGCCGTCGAGAACGGCGAGGTGAGCCGGAACGTCGTCTCGGCACCGGGTGACACACCCAGGCCGAACGTGTAGAGCATCAGCACCGAGACGAGGACGAGGAAGATCCCCATCCCCCGGCGCCGCCCGGCGGAGACGATGCGCGCCTCCGCTGCCACGGTTGGCTTCGCGCCGAGGATCGCGACGGCGGTCACGGCCGTGCTCCCCGCCCGTCCCGGCGGCCCGCGGCCAGCTGCCCGCTCACGCCGCCCAGCCCCTCGTCAGAAGACCCTGGCCGACGTTCATGCCCCGCAACCGGTAGACCTCGTTGACGAGGCCGGGCGTGGCGACGAAGAACACGATGATCGCCTGGATGACCGAGGCGAGGTCGAGCGGGATCCCGGTCGACGCCTGCATGTAGCGCCCGCCGACGTTCAGCGCGGCGAACAACAGCGAGCCGAGCACGATGCCGATCGGGCGGTTCCGGCCCAGCAGCGCGACGGTGATGCAGTCGAAGCCGACAGTCCCGCCGTATCCCGCCGAGAGGAAGTAGTCCGACCCGCAGAGCGAGATCATCCCCGCCAGGCCTGCCAGACCGCCCGAGATCACGAGCACGAGGATCGTCGCCCGGCGGACGTTGATCCCCGCGACCTTCGCCGCGTCCTGGTTCGCACCGACCACCCGGAAGCCGAAGCCAAGGGTGCCCCGCCGCAGCAGCCAGGAGACACCGAGCGCACAGGCGATGGCGATGAACACCCCCACGTTCACCCTCAGGTTCTGGCCGAAGATGCGGGGGAGCTCGGCGGACCCGAAGATCGTCCTGCCGACCGCGTTCGCCTGGTGCGGCTGCTGGAACGGCTGGGTCGTGAGGGCGAGGACCAACAGGTCCAGAAAGACGTAGTTGAGCATGATCGTGACGATCACCTCGTGCGCCCCGGTGCGCGCCTTCAAGAAACCCGGGATGAACCCCGCCACGGCGCCACCGGCGAACCCGGCGAGGATGCACAGCGGCACATGGATGATCGCCGGCGGGTCGATCTCGAAGCCCACGTAGCTCGCCGCCATCGCCCCGGCGATCAGCTGGCCCTGCCCGCCGATGTTGAACATGCCGGTGCGGAAGCCGAGCCCGACGGCGAGTCCCGCGACGCACAGCGGTGAGGCGTAGAGCAGCGTCTCGCTGATCGGCGTGAACGCCTGACCCAAGCCGTGTCCCGTCGAAATGGCGTGGCCGATGACGAACGGGTCGCCGAGCGAGCCGGTGAACAGGTCACGGTAGGCGTCGCCGACCGTGAAGAATGTCACGCTCACCGTCGTACCTGGGTGGCTGAAGAGAAGCGACCAGGCGTGGAGAACGTTCGCCTGAGTGGCAATGATGAGGATCGCGCCGACGAACAGACCGCTGAAGATGGCGAGCGCCGTCACCATGACGACGTTCGCCTCGACCATCCAGTGGAAGAAACGGCTCCAACGCCCGGGGGCGTTCGCCTTGGCGGACGAGGCGCTGGCCGGGGGTGCGGTCGCGGGGACGGTGATTCCGGTGTCGCTCACTGTCCCGTCCCCACGCTCGTCGGCGCCGGTGCCGCGCCGTCACCGGTGACACCCGCCATCAGGAGCCCGATAGCCTCGCGCCCGACGGAGGGGTCGACGACGTCCATGATGGCGCCGCGGTAAATGACAGCGATCCGGTCGCCAAGGGCGAGCACCTCGTCGAGTTCCGAGGAGATGATGACGACGGCCGCGCCACGGTCTCGCTCTTCGACGATCCGTCGGTGGACGTACTCAATCGAGCCGACGTCGAGACCGCGGGTCGGCTGCGCCGCGACGAGCAGCGTCGTCGGTCGCGAGAGCTCGCGGGCGACGATCACCTTCTGCTGGTTGCCACCCGACAGTGTGGAGACGAGGACGTCGACGGAGCTCGCCCGGATGTCGAAGTCGCTCAGCTTCTCCTTCGCGCTGCGCGCGACCTCGCGCAGGTTGCGCGCGCCGAAGCGCGCGTGGGGGGCGACATCGAAGACGTCGAGGATGAGGTTGTCGGCGATCGTCATCGAGGTGACGAGGCCGTCGCGGATCCGGTCCTCGGGCACGTGGGCGATCCCGGCGCGCAGCCGCGCCTTCGGGGTCGCGCGTGATGTCCCGTCCGAGGAGCGTGATCCTGCCCGCAGTCACCTCGATGAGACCGCAGAGCACCTCCTCGATCTCGGTCTGCCCGTTCCCCTGGACGCCCGCGAGGGCGAGGATCTCGCCGGAGCGCACCTCGAAACTGACGTGGTTGACAACGGTCAGCCCACGTCCGTCCTCGACCGTCAGGTCCTCCACCGCGAGGACCACCTCACCGGGCCGGGCCGGCTCCTTCTGAACCACGAGCTCGACCGACCGGCCGACCATCATCGAGGCGAGCTCGGACTCCGTCGTCGCGTGGGAGGTCGTCGTGCCGATCACCGCGCCGGCCCGCATGACGGTGATCCGGTCGGCGACGGCGAGCACCTCTTTCAACTTGTGCGTGATGAAAAGGATCGAGCGCCCCGACGCCACGAGGGACCGCATGATCCCGAAGAGCGCCTCGGTCTCGTTGGGGGTCAGCACCGACGTGGGCTCGTCGAGGATGAGAAGCTGCGCGTCGCGCGAGAGCGCCTTCAGGATCTCGACGCGCTGCTGGACGCCGACGGGCAGGTCCTCGACAAGCGCGTCCGGGTCGACCTCGAGGCCGAACTCTTGCGAGATCCGGTGGATGTCGGCCCTCGCCCGGCGCCGGTCGAGCAGACCGAAATGGCGGGTTGGCTCAAAACCCAGCACGACGTTCTCCGCCACGGTGAACACTGGCACGAGCATGAAGTGCTGGTGGACCATGCCGATGCCGTGGCGGACGGCGGCACCCGGGTCGGGGAAGTGGACGACCTCGCCGTCGAGCGCGATGTCGCCCGAGTCCGGGTGCATGAGCCCGAACAGGACGTTCATGAGCGTCGTCTTGCCCGCGCCGTTCTCACCCAGGAGCGCGTGGATCTCACCGGGTTCGACCGTCAAGTCGACGTGGTCGTCTGCTACGAGGGACCCGAAGGTCTTCGTGATCCCTGACAACTCAAGCTTCACGGCTACCTCGACCTTGCGACAGGCGGCCGCGCCCCCCGGCCCGGTCGTCTGTCCGAGATGTCGTCAACTCTTCCGGTGCATCACGGTCCGGGCCCGGAGACCCGGACCCGGACCGTGACCCGGGAAACCGGCTAGCTGGCCGGGTAGGAGTTCGGGTCGATCGAGATCGTCCCCGCCTCGACCATCGACTTGATCTGGTTGAGCCCGTTCTGCAGGGCCATCGGGATCTTCGTGGCGAAGTCGTGGTACGGCGACAGCGCAACGCCACCGTTCTTCAGCGTCCCGAAGTAGTTGCCGCCGTGGAACTTGCCGTGCGCCGCCGAGAGCGCGGCGTTCTCCACCGAGCTCGCGATCCCCTTCGTCACGCTGGTGAGGAAGATGCCGCAGTCGCTGGGAACCGAGACGCAGCCGTCCGTGTCGACCCACTCCATCGTGACGCCGTGGCCGTAGGACTTCACCTCAGCCGCCGCACCGAGCCCGACCGAGCCCGCCACCGGGAAGATGACGTCGGCGCCACGCTGGATGAGCGCCGACGCGTCGGTCCTGCCCGCGGCCTGGTTCGTGAACGAGTTGGTGAACGTGCCGGACCCGTCGAAGCTGCCCTTGGGCCGGTTCTTCTTCGGGGTCCAGCCGAGGGCGACGACGTGCTTGTGGTCGACCTTGTCGAAGTAGCGGACGCCGGCGACCCAGCCGTCCATGTAGATCGTGACGGTCGGGATGTCCTCACCACCGAACGTGCCGACATAGCCGGTCCTGCTCATCGCGGCCGCGAGGAACCCTCCGAGGAAGGCGTCCTGGTTCGTGTCGTAGAGCAGCGAGTCGATGTTCTTGATCGGCGGCGAGTAGCTGTCGTCGACGATCGCGAAGTCCTGGGTCGGGTGAGCCTTCGCCGCGTTCTCGGTATCGGTTCCCATCAGGTAGCCGACCGTGATGATGATGCCGCAGTGCAACCCGATGAACGTCTTGATGTTCGGCTCGTAGTCGCTCGCCGAAGTCGACGACTCATAATGGATCGTCATCGACGGGTCCACCTTCTTGGCATCCTGAAGGCCCTGCCAAGCCGAAGCATTGAAGGAGCGGTCGTTGATCCCACCGGTGTCGGTCACCTCGCAGGCGAGGAACGAGCCTTTGTGGCTCGTCACCGTCGCACGATGGCGCGCCGTCGCGGTCGCCGAGGCGGCACCGGTCGCGGCTACGCCGGCGACGAGCGCCAGCGCCGACAGGACGACGAGTGTCCTAATACCCGGCATCCGCCTACGAATCACGGGATCACTTAGGCCATGAGAAACCATTAGCCCTCCTTGAACTGGGTTCACATCGGCTGCGGTTGGCCGCGACCGGTGGGCGTTCACCCGTCCGGAAGCCCTCGGGCACCCGGACCGCAGCTGGTCGCCCCGTCGTTGATACCAAACCGTCGAGCCTGTTGACTCGGGCGACGTTACTACCGCCCCGGCGCCGCGACCGCGGGAAATCACGCACGAATCGGCCGCCCGTCGGGATCCCCGCGGCGAGACGGCCAGCCCAGATAGCCTCTGACTTGGTGATCGATCACATCCTCCTCGACGTCATCGGGGCAATCCGCGAGGCCCTCGAGGGGGCGCTCCTGGAGCAGCAGGCTGTCGAGGAGCGGTTCCAGATCGACGTCTTCCTCGGCGACGTCGCCTTCGAGACCTCGTTCTCGCTCCCGGGCGAGCAGAACCCCCCGCGGGTCCGGGCCGACCTCGGCCTCGAGTGGCCGACCTGGAGCCAGAGCGCCTACCGCTCGTGGTCGATCGGGGAGCCGACCTCGGAGCGCCCGGAGCTCGTGGTGGAGCTGACCCTGCGGCTCCAGCGCCTCGCCGTCGTCCCCGAGACGGCGGTGGTGCTCGCCGCCCTCGGCGAGAGCCGCCCCGAGATCGCCGGCGAACCCCTGGAGCGCAGCGGCGTCACGGTAGAGCAGGCCTTCGACGCCGAGCCGGGCACGGCGACCTCGGCGATCGAGATCACCTACCAGGGCACGTACAGGCTGAGCGAAACCGTCCTCGAGGAGCCCGAACGGCTGGACGGCCAGGTGGCGCCGCTCGCCCGCTGGATCGCCTCCGCTCTCGTGCGCCTCGCCGATCTCGAGCTGCCGTCATTGCCGGTCGACGACTCCGAGGCGAGCACGTAGAGCCTTCGGCCTCAGGCGACCCCCCGCGCCCGGGCGAGCTCGGCGAGGGACGACTCCGGCCGGGCACCGAGGTGGCCGATCACCTCGCTGGCTGCCAGCACGCCGAGGCGCGCCGCCCCCTCGGGACCGTGGCCGTGGGTGATCCCGAAGCAGAATCCCGCCGCGAAGAGGTCACCGGCACCGGTCAGGTCGACGATTCGCTCGACCGGGTGGGCGGGTACCTCGACGGAGCCGTCGGCCATCCCGAGCGCCACGCCCTTCGCACCCAGCGTCACCACCACGGTGAGCCCCGGACGCGAGGTCGCCTCGAGCGCGCGGGGGACGGTCCTTTGGCGGCTGAAGGCGAGGAGCTCCGCTTCGTTGGCGAACACGATGTCGGCGGGTCCCGCGATGAGCCGCTCGAGGACATGTCGGTGCCGCTCGACGAGGAGGGCGTCCGACAGCCCGAGGGCGATTGAGGCGCCCCCGCCCCGGGCTGCGGTCACGAGCCGCTCGACGATCGCCGGCGCGTCGGGGAGGTCGAGAAGGTAGCCCTCGACGTAGACGAGCTGGGAGTCCCCGACGACTCCGGGGTCGATCCCGGCTGAGTCGAGCCGGCCGCCGGCACCGAGGAAGGTCGCCATCGTCCGCTCGGCGTCCGGCGTGATGATCGCCGAGCACCGCCCCGTCGCCATCCCCGCGCCTGCAGTATCCGCCGGGAAGCGCTGCAGCACGGCGTGCACCCCGGCCGCCTCGAGGTCCTCCGCGAAGCGATCACCGAGGTCGTCAGTCGCCACTGCACCGATGAAGGCCGGGTGTCCCCCCAGGGAGGCGACACCTACCGAGGTGTTCGTGGCCATCCCACCGGAGACCTGCCGACCCTCGCCGACGACCGCCCGGATCCGCTCGCTCGTCGCCCGGTCGACGAGCGTCATCGCCCCGAGCGGCAGCCCGAGTGACTCGATGACGGCTGCCGGGGCGAAGGCGAAGTGGTCCACCAGGGCGTTGCCGACACAGACGACGTCGAAACGCTTGGTGGAATCGGGCAGGGGTGCGCGCCCCGAGCCGCTCTCCCCCGTCACGCCCAAACCCTACCGCCGGCGGGTTCGCCCGCCACCCGTGGAATAGGGGCCCCGGGTGACTAGCCTCAACGTGCTGTGACCACCATCGTGAACCCGGAAAACTACCGCCTCCCCCGCCACGCCGTCCCCCGGCGCTACGACCTCGAACTCGTCCCGGACTTCGCCTCCCTTACGTTTGGGGGTGCCGAGACCGTCGAGCTCGAGGTGCTCGACGAGGCGGACGAGCTCATCTTGAACGCCAACGAGCTCACGATCAGCGAGGCGACGATCGCCCCGGGTTGGGCGACGGATCACGCCGCCGGCGAACCGACGCCGTTGGCTGTCACGCTCGAGGCCGCGACCGAGCGCGTCCGCTTCGCTCCCCCCGCCGCCCTGCCACCCGGGCGCTACACCCTCGCCTGCCGCTTCGCCGGCACCCTCAACGACCGGCTCTGCGGTTTCTACCGCAGCCGCTTCGTCGACGACGAGGGCCACGAGCACACGATCGCCACGACCCAGTTCGAGGAGACCGACGCCCGCCGGGCCTTCCCTTGCTTCGACGAGCCGGACCTCAAAGCGGTCTTCGGCGTGACGCTCGTCGCCCCGCCGGGGATGCTCGCCGTCTCGAACGGTCCCGAGGTGTCCGTCGAGACGCTTCCTGGGGGCGCCCACCGGGTCCGGTTCGCCGACACGATCCCGATGTCGACCTATCTCGTCGCCTTCGTCGTCGGCCCCCTCGAGGCGACGGCCCCGGTCGACGTCGACGGGACCGCGCTGCGGGTCGTCACCGTGCCCGGCAAGGGCCACCTCACGTCCGTCGCCGTCGAGGTCGCCACGCACGCGCTGCGCTACTACCGCGAGTACTTCGCGATCCCGTACCCCGGAGACAAGCTCGACCTCGTCGCGATCCCGGACTTCGCGGCCGGCGCGATGGAGAACCTCGGCTGCGTCACGTTCCGCGAGGCGGAGCTCCTCGCCGACCCGGCCGACACCGCCAAGCCCGAGATGCACCGGATCGCCGAGGTCATCGAGCATGAGCTCGCCCACATGTGGTTCGGGGACCTCGTCACACTGCGGTGGTGGAACGGCGTCTGGCTGAACGAGGCGTTCGCGACCTTCATGGCGCTGCGGTGCCAGGACGATTACCACCCGGACTGGGAGTGCTTCGTCGCCTTCGCCCGCCTGCGGGAGTTCGCGCGTTTCGTCGACGGTCTGCCCTCGACCCGGGCGATCGAGTTCCCGGTCGTCACGCCCGAAGAGGCCGCGGCGATGTTCGACGTGCCGATCACCTACATCAAGGGCCCGGCCGTCCTGTGGATGATCGAGCAGTACATCGGCCACGACCGGTTCCGCGACGGCGTGCGCCGCTACCTCCAGGCGAACAGCTACGGCAACGCCGAGACGACCGACCTGTGGGACGCCCTCGAGGCGGAAAACCCCGACGTGCCCCTGCGCGCCGTGATGGACTCCTGGGTCTTCCAGAGCGGCTTCCCGATCGTCACCGCGACCACGCTGCCGTCCGGGAACGGCGACGTCGAGCTCACCCAGGAGCCGTTCTCGTACCTCCCGGCCGAAGGCGACACGGACCCGGCGACGAGGCGGCGCTGGCTCATCCCGGTCCTCGCCGCGCCCGTCGGCGACCGGAGCGAGGTCAGCCGCCTCCTGCTCGCCGAGAAGCCGATGCGGCTGGCGGGGGGCTCCTCGCCGCTCCTCGTCAACGCCGGCGGCACCGGCTTTTTCCGTGTCGGGCTCGACGCGGCGCTGCGCGCCCGGCTGCTCGAGCACCTCGGGCAGCTGGACCCGATCGAGCGCCTCGGGCTCGCCGGCGACCTGTGGGCCGCCGTGCTCGCCGGGGTGACCGGGCTCGGCGAGTTCCTGGCGGCGCTCGCCCACTTCGCGGGCGAGGACGACCCCTACATCTGGACGGTCCTGACCACCGCACTGCGGACGATCGATCTCGTCGCGCCCGCTGATGACCGCGCGCTCCTCCGCGACCTCGCGCGGTCGGTGCTGGCGCCGGAGCTCGCCCGGGCCGGCTGGGAGCAGTCCCCCGGCGAGGGCGAAAAGGCCCCGGTGCTGCGGGCGACGCTCATTGCGGCGCTCGGCACCTTCGGCGAGGACGAGGACGTGCTGGCCAGGGCCCGCCAGCTGTTCGCGGCCGACCAGTCCGGCACCCGGGAGCTCGACGCCGACATCGCCGGCGCCGTCCTCGCCACCGTCGCCTGGCACGCCCGGCGGGAGGACTTCGACGGGATCATCGCGCGCAGCCGCCATCCACGGTCCCCCCTCGACGAGCGTCGCTTCCACAGCGCCCTCGGCTCCCTCACCGATCCGGGATACGCCGCCGAGGTGCACGAGCTGTGCCGCGGGGAGATCCGCAGCCAGGACGCGCCCTACCTACTCGCCATCATGCTCGGCCAGCGCGCGATCGGCCCAGTGACCTGGAAGTTCATCTCCTCGAACTACGCCGATCTCGCCGCGCGGTACCCGGAGAACTCGCTCCACCGGATGCTCGAGGGGATGGCGGGCCTCGCCGAGCTCGACGACGAGGGCCGGCCCGTCTATGAGGCGGCGGTGCGCTCGTTCGTCGAGGCGACGTTCTCCGGCGGCCAGAAGCGGCTCCTCGACCAGACCGTCGAGCACCTGGAGGTGAACGTCCGCCTCGCCAGGACAGCCCGCACGACGCTGCGGGCGGCCCTCTCGCACCCGTGACGCCTCGGTGAACCTCGGACTCGCGGCGGCGACCTTCGCCGTCGTGATCCCGGCGGAGCTGCCGGACAAGACCTTCATCTCCGCTGTCGTGCTCTCCTCGCGGCACCGGCCGCTGCCGGTGTGGCTCGGTGCGGCGACGGGCCTCGTCGCCCAGGCCGGTGTCGCCGTCGCCGCCGGCCGGCTCCTCGGGCTGGCACCGCACCGCGTCGTCGCCGCCGTCGTCGCCGGGCTGTTCTTCGCCGGTGCCGCCTACCTCTTTCTCTCGAGGAGCGCCGCCGTCGAGAGCCGCGGCGACGAGATCGCCCGGGGCGAGGAACGGCTCCTCACCGCGGGAGACGACGCCAGCCGGGCGGAGACCAGGCCGCACCGACTTTCCGGGGCGCGGATCGCCGTCATCACCTTCGTGGTGGTCGCCCTCGCCGAGTTCGGCGACCTCACCCAGGTCGTGATCGCCAACCTCTCGGCGAGATCGCGGGACCCCCTCAGCGTGTTCTGCGGCGCGGCGGCCGCCTTCGTCGTCGTGAGCGGCTTCGGCGTCGCCGCCGGGCGGACGATCACCCGGGTGGTGCCCCTCGACGCCGTCCGCAAGCTCTCCGCCCTGGTGCTCGTCGGCCTCGGCGTCTGGAGCGCCGTCGCGGCGGCCACCGGGTGACCGCCACCGGTTCCCCCGCCGGCGGGCAGCCGCCGGGGGAGCTCACCGGGCGGTCGGCCGTGCTGCTCGCCACGGCTCTTGCCACGAAGGGCTTCCTGCCCGCCGATGAGGCGATGGCCCTGTACGCCGTCGCTGTCCGTGCGGCGGCGAGCGCAACCGGGCCTCTCGTGGAGATCGGCGCCTATCTCGGCCGCTCGACGCTGCTCCTCGCCGCGGCCCTCGCCGCCGCCGGCACCGCCGGTTCCGTCGTCTATAGCGTCGACCACCACCACGGGTCCGAGGAGATGCAGGCCGGTTGGCCCGATCACGAGCCCTCGCTCGTTGACCCGCGAACCGGCCGGATGGATTCGCTGGGGGCGTGGCGCAGGGCGATCGAGATGGCGGAGGCGGAGGACCTCGTCGTCGGCGTGGTCGGCGACTCGGCACGCGTCGCCGCCAACTGGTCGACTCGCGCCGCCCTTGTCTTCATCGACGGCGGCCACGGCGCCGGACCTTGCTGGGCCGACTACCGGGGCTGGGCACGCCATGTGGCGGCGGGGGGCTTCCTCGTCTTCCACGACGTCTTCCCCGATCCCGCCGAGGGCGGGCGCCCGCCCTACGAGTGCTACCTCGACGCGCTGGGCTCGGGCCGCTTCACAGAAGACTCCGCGGCCAGTTGCCGCAGCCTGCGGGTGCTCGTCCGCACGGCGCAGCCGTGGGACTGAGAGCCCGCCGGCGTCAGCCGAGGGGGGTGAAGATCGCCGCTGCGACGCCCCCGGCGAGCACGTCCGCCGCCAGCACGACCGCCGCCGCCGAGTAGGTCGTGCGCTCGCCGGCGGGGAACTCGGACCGCTCCGGGTAGACGAGGCCCGTCCGGTACGAGCCGTCGTCGGCCCGCAGGTCGTCCGTCGTCGCGAGCAGCTCCCAGGCGTCTTCGCGCCAGCCGACCCGGGCGAGGGCGACGGCGCACTCGGCGGTCTCGGCCGTGGTCACCCACCGCCTGTCCGAGCGGCACAGCACGCCACGGGTCGGGGGGACGAACTCCTGGCGGCGCGCCGCCAGGCGCCTGCGGGCGGCGTCGAGTCCGAGCACGCCCGCCAGGGCCGGGTAGTACCAGTCCATCGCGAACTGCGAGTTGTCGGCGAAGTAGGTCTCGCGCCCGGCGACGAGCCGGCCGACGCGGGCGGCGGCGGCCTCCCACCCGGGGCGCTCGAGGCCGAGCGAGGCCGCCAGCCGGACGCCCGACGACAGGCTCTGGCAGATCGACGAGCTGGCCGCCAGGAGCGAGAACGCGGCCTGCTTCCCCCCGGGGTCGATGGACCACGGGATCGCGCCGCTCGGCGCCGTTGCCGCCACGACGAAGCCGAGGGCGCGCTCGACCACGGCGAACATCTCCCCGGCGAAACCGGCATCGCCCCCAGCCAGGAGGTACCCGAGGACGCCGGTCGCGACGTAGGCGACCGCGTTCGTGTCGATGCGCCGCTCCTCGACGCCTCCGTCGCCCGAGTAGCGGGCGTGCCAGCTCCCGTCGGGGCGCTGTGTGCGGGCGAGCCACTCGAGTGCCGCCCCCGCGGCCGCCAGCTCGCCCGCCGAGCACAGCGCCATCGCCGCCTCGACGTGGTTCCACGGGTCGGCGTGTCCGCCCGGGAACCACGGGATCATGCCGGAATCGAGCTGGGTCGCGAGGATCGTGGCGACCGTCGGCCCGACATCGACAGGCTCGACCACCTCCTCCCGGAGCACGTCCGCCATCAGGCGGCTTTCTTCGCGTAGAGCACGAGACTCTTGCCGATGAGCGGGTTGAGGATCCGCTCGACGGCTCGGGTCACGAAGGGACGCCGCGTGATGTCCCAGACGAGCAGGCGGTGGTAGGCGGCGACGAGCGGATTATCCGCGCGGTCCACACCGACGGCGCAGCGCAGCAACCAGTACGGCGAGTGCAACGCGTGGGCGTGGTGCGATCCGACAACCTCGAGTCCCGCGCGCTCGCAGCGCCGGACGAGCTCGCGCTTGGCGTAGATGCGGACATGCCCGCCCTCGACCTCGTGGTAGGCGGCGGACAATGCCCAGTTCGCCCGCTCCGGGCCGGCGGCCGGGACGCTCAACGCCGCCAGTCCACCGGGCCGCAGCACCCGCGCGACCTCGGCGATCGCCGTCTCGTCGTCGACGACGTGCTCGAGCACCTCCGAGGCGATCACCCGGTCGAAACTCGCGTCGGCGAACGGGAGCCGGGTCAGGTCGGCTGCCACGCCCCCGACCAGCGTGCCCGGCGGCACCTCGCCGGCGGCGCGCATCGCGCCCACCATCGCGCCGACTGCGTCGATCTCGGCGCGTTGCGCGTCGAGCGCGACGACGTGGGCACCGGCTTTCAGGCAGGCGAAGGTGTGGCGCCCGCCGCCGCACCCCACGTCGAGCACCCACATCCCCGGGACGACCGCCGCCCGGCCGAGGTCGACGGTCAGCACCGCTGCTCCGCGATGCCGGCCCGGTACTCCTCGGCGGTCGCCGCCGCGACCCGGTCCCAGCCGAAGCGGGCGAGCACCCTGGCGCGCCCGGCGCGGCCCAGCCGCCGGGCGAGCCCGGGCCCGTCGAGGATCCGGGCGACTGCGGCGGCGAGGGCGCCGGGGTCACCCGGCGGGACGGCGAGCGCGGCGACGCCGTCGGGGCCGACGACCTCGGGCAGTGCGCCACCGGTCGTCGCGACGAGCGGCACGCCGCACGCCATCGCCTCGATGGCCGGGAGCGAGAAGCCCTCGTAGAGCGAAGGGACGACGGCGACGCAGGCCTCCGCATAGCGTTCGGCGAGGCGGCTGTCGGGCTCGCCCCCGACGAAGCGCACCGCACCTTCCAGCCCGAGCCGCGCGATGGCCGCTGCCACCGGGCTCGCGCCACGGGGTTGCCCGACGACGACGAGGTGGGCGTCCTCGCGCTCGGTGCGCAGCTTGGCGAGCGCCTCGAGCAGGTAGACGAGCCCCTTGAGCGGCACGTCGGCGCTCGCGGTCGTCATGATCCGCCCCGGGACCCGCCCGACGCCCGCCAACGGGCGCCAGCAGCCGGTGTCGACCCCGAGCGGGATGACGGCGATCCTTTCGGGCGCGACGCCCATCTCCGCGACGATGTCGCGCCGCGAGGACTCCGACACCGTGACGACGCGCCCGAGATGGCGCGCGACCCGGTTCTGCATCGCCGCGAACCCGTACCAGCGTCGCAGCGAGAGCGCCCGCGCCGTTCCCCGCGCCGCGGCGAGGTCGAGCCGGCGGTCGATCGTGACGGGGTGGTGGATCGAGGCGACGACCGGCCAGCCCTCGGCCTGCATGCGCAGCAGCCCCGTGCCGAGGCCCTGGTTGTCGTGCACGACGTCGAACTCACCCCGGCGCCCCGCGAGCGCCGCCCGCGCCCGCCACGAGAAGGTCCGCGGCTCGGCGAAGCCGCCGCTCCACATCGTCGCCAGCTCGAGGGCGTCGGCGGCCGAGGTGATCTCACGGGCCCGCGGGCGGCGGAACGGGTCCGGCTCCCGGTACAGGTCCAGGCTCGCCACCGGCGTGAACTCCACGCCCGCGTCGAGCTCCGGGTACGGCTGGCCGGCGAACACCGTCACGCGGTGGCCCGCCGCGACGAGGGCGCGCGACAGGTGCCGTGTGTAGACCCCCTGCCCGCCACAGCGCGGGTTGCCGCGGTAGACGAGGAAGGCGACCCGCAGGGGGCCGCTGCCCGTGCCGGCGCGACCCGGCGCCCGTACGGGTGGTCGGCCGGGCGTCACCGGGCAAGCCTCCCCCGCCGGCGCTCGCCGGGCAACCGGCGCGTCCTCAACGCTGACCGAGGCCGAGCTCGACCGCCTTCACCACCAGAAGCCCGACCGCGACGACGAGGTAGCCCCACATCGCCACCATCGTCGCCTTGCGTCCCCGCGAGAGCACCGGCGGGGCGAGCAGCGTCAGCGGTGACATCCGCCAGTTCTCCCGCTGGGTCGGCGTGGGCCGCGGCTCGCCCGGATAGTCACGGCGGGAACGGACGCGCCAGCCGAGCACGGCGGCGACGATCCCGCCCCCGACGAGCACGGCACCGAGCAGCGAGATGACGAACATCACGTTGATGTGAGGGAAGACGGTCGTCGTCATCAGGATGAGCGAGAGCGCGACGAGCACCGAGACGATCAGGCCGGCGACCACGTTCAGCCAGAGCTTGTTGACCCAGGGGCCGAGCACCTCCCGGTCGTTGCACAACAGCACGAGGAAGACCGTCGCGCTCGGGAGCAGCACGCCCGCCAGCGCCTGGACCGCCATCGTGATGAGCCCGAGGGGGCGCGCGGGATGAGCACGACCCCCGCGGCGACGAACACGAGCGCCGAGTAGGTCGTGTAGAAGCCCTTGGCGTCGGTCACGCGGCGGTGCAGCGAGTGCTTCATCGAGAAGATGTCGCCGACGGCGTACGACGTCGCGAGCGTCACCGCCGCGGCGCCGATGATCGAGGCGTTGAGCAGCACGATCGAGAACAGTGTGCCGGCGCTGTTGCCGAGGTAGTGCTCGAGACCCCGGGCGACCCCCGCGGCGTTCGTGAAGTGGCCCGCCAGCGGCGTGTGCCCGAAGGCGAAGGCCGCGGTGGCGACGACGAGGGTCGCGGCGAAGACCGTGACGAGCGAACCGAGGACGGTGTCGGTGCGCTCGTAGTTGATCCAGCGCGGCGTGATCCGCTTGTCGACGATGTTCGACTGCTGGAAGAACAGCTGCCAGGGCGCGACGGTCGTGCCGACGATCGCGATGATGAGCAGGATCGCCGTCGAGCTCACCCCGCCCTGCACGCCGGGGATCACCAGCCCGTGGACGACCGGGCCCAGGTGGGGGTGCGAGAAGACGACGAGCGGGATGACGAGGAAGTTCGCCACGACGAACAGCAGCATGAAGCGTTCCCAGCGCCGGAAGCTCCCCGAGGTCGTCATCGCCACGAGGCCGACCGCCGCGATCGGCACCGAGATGTGCGGGCTCACTCCGAAGTAGCCGAGCGCCAGGCTGATCCCGATGAACTCGGTCACGATGGTCAAGAAGTTGAGGACGAACAGGTCCCCGACCGAGAACGCCCCCCAGAACCGCCCGAAGCGCTCGTTGATGAGGCGGGCGTGGCCGACGCCGGTCACCGCGCCGAGCCGGACGACCATCTCCTGGTTGACGATGAGCACGGGGATGAGGAGCGGCAGGGTCCACAGCAGTGTGAGCCCGAAGTTCTGCCCGGCCTGCGCGTACGTCGCGACGCCGCCGGCGTCGTTGTCGCCGACCATGACGATGAGGCCGGGCCCGACGATCGCGGCCAGCGTGAGCAGGCGCGAGAGCATCGACCGGCGTGCACCGGTGTCACCGACGCTGATCGTGCCGAAGGCACCCCGGATGTCTCCGACGTGCGCCTCGTCGAGGACGGCGGACCTGCCGTCTCCGGATGCATGGTCGCGACTGGCCATGCTCGATCGACCTCCCGCGGATTCGGGTTTGGCGGACGTTGCTCTCTGGTCGCGCACGTCCGCGGGCGGCCCGTCCGGATCACCGGACCCTGCGGCTCACCTCGTCAGAGACGTGCGCCTTCTTCGTTCAGACGAACGTTTATCGGCGCTCAGGGGTTCTCCCTAGTCGTGCCCAAGCTCCAGTCGGCGTGGGTGGAGTCCGTTGGGCACGGACCGCCGCGGCGAACGCCCCGGCGCACCCCTCTCGTCAGAGCTTTGGCGCCCGCCGCCGTAGGCCCGAGGGCCAGCCACTTCGGACGATCCCTTGTGCCGGGAAAGTCTGTCCTGACCCGGAGTGTCTTTCGACAGGTGGGGTCAGTGGCCTGTGTGCGACGAGCCGCCTCACCGAACGAGGTGCGACTGCTTGCACCGGGATGTTACCCGCGGGGCGCGGGGCACTCCAGGGTTGATAGTGGCCCGGGTCGAGTTTGCAGATCGGGGATTCCGGCCGAGGCCCGCCGGGAGCCTCGCATCGTGAAGCGCACCCCCAAGAAGGGCGATTCAGCCCAGCGTGCCTGGCAGGTCGTTCAGGAGGCGAACGGGCAGGCCGAAATTGATCCGTACAGGGCCAACGACCCAGCCGCAGTCGAGCTGGGCGGCTTGGTGGCCCGAAGGGTGGGAAGGCGAGGGCTGCGAAGCCAACTGCGGCGGCGCGTGCAGCTCCCGCCAGGCGAGCCGCCACAGCGCGCTGGCACCGTCAGCCCTCCAGATCCAGACCGAGCTGTTCCGCCTGCGGACCGAACAAATCGACGGTCGGCTGACGCCTTCTGTTCTCTCGAACGGCTCGCCACTCGTCTCGAAGGCGCTCGCTGGCGACGTAGTAACGGCCTCTCGTTTCGCCCATCGGGTCAAGGACTCCGCTGTCGACAAGAACCTTGAGATCCCGGCTCGCCGTCTGGATTTCGATTTCGGTACCGTCTGACTCTTGAACTGACCGGCGATAGAGCGCGTTTCGGATGCGAATTCCACGGGACGCGTCCCACATTGGACCGACAGCTCGCTCGGGAAGACCCAAAGAGAACGCGAGCGTTTCACACCGGCCCCACAGCTCCTCAGATTCGCTGACCCTTAGAAGCAGCGTTTCCGCTTGCTGATGATGGGCGTTCAAGCAGAAGTGAATCCACGGCATCGCATCCTTCCGCGGGTGCCAGGAGCCCCCCGCAACCTCCTGCAACACCGCGTAGTAGGCATCGGTGTTTCGCCCCAGGTACTCCTCGATAGAGCAGAAGACCGGGGCTCGCACATGTTCCTGTGTGAGGACAAGTGTCTGTAGACATCGAGCCATCCGCCCATTGCCATCGGCAAATGGATGGATCATCATCAGATTGAGATGCGCCATGGCGGCGCGAACAAGCGGCGACTGGCCCTGCACTCGCAATGAATCCAGGAGTTCGGCCATGAGATCAGGGACGAGGTCGCGATCTGGACCCTCATAGACGATCTCGTTGTCGCTCTCCCGCCGCACGAAAATGACGCCCTTGCGCCACCGACCAGGCCTCTTCGACAAGTCGTACTTGATCATCATGTAGTGCAGGGACTTCAACAGCGATTCGTCGATGACGGCAGGATCGTCCTCCTCCGAGAGTTGAAGAACGTAGGTAAGCGCGTCTCGGTAACCCTGGAGGGCGAGCACCGTCTCGCTCGCCGCATCGAAGGGCGGTTCATCCTCGACCACTGCGAGAACGTCGTCGAGCCCGGCGTCGTAGCCCTCGATCGAGTTCGATCCTTGCACGGCGCGAGCGAAGGTCAGACGACGCAGACCGCCAACCCACCGGCGCGGCTCCGCCACCCGATGCTGCAGGTTTGTCTTGAGCTCGTCGATCTTTTCGATCGCTGCCAGTTCAGCGGGCCCAAGTTCTGGTGTCGCGTGGATCATGACCGAATCATAGAATTATTCTGTCACAAGACACAATAATTCTGTCTTCTTGTCTGACTTGTCCACACCCTCACGCAGAACGGCCAAGCCGTGGGGCGCCAAAGGGCGACGGTTCAGTTGCTCGGGCAGACCGTGCCGGATGGCGGGAGCTTGCCGGTCGTGAGGTACGTGTCCACGTAGCCGCGCACGCACACGCTGAAGAAGTACCCCGTGTGGCCCGAGCCGGTCCGGGTGAGCAGAACGGCGTGGTCGAGCTGCGCCGCGACGGCCTTCGCCCAGGCGTACGGCGTCGCGGGGTCGTCCGTCGAGCCGACGACGAGGATCGTCGGCGTGCCCGGGGCGTGGATCTCGTGGGGAGCCCCCTCGGCCGGGACCGGCCAGTAGGCGCAGGTGAGCGAGCCCCACGCCTCGGCCGCCCCGAAGTCGGGGGCGATCGCCGCGAGCCGCTTCGCCAGCGACTCGTAGAACGAGAGTTCGCGGACCGCGGGCGAATCGACGCAGTTGATCGCGACGTTCGCCTCGTCCTCGTTCGAGAACTTGCCGTTCTGCTGCAGGCCCTCGTACTCGTAGGCAAGCGCCGCGAGGAGGTCGCCTTGGTGCTGCAGGCCCCGGTCGATTGCGAGACCGAGGTACGGCCAGGCGCTCTTCGAGTACAGCGCCGAGATGACGCCGAGCTCGGCGACCCCGAGCGTCACCGGCTGGAGCCCGCCGTAGCGGGCCTTGAAGTCGGCTGGGATCGTGTTGCCGGCGGCGAAGAACGCCATCAGCTTGTCGTACGCCGCTTTCGCCCCGCCCGGGAGCCGCTTGCTGCACGTCTTGTCCTGGTTACACCAGCCGAAGAAGGCGTGCAGGTCGCCTTCGAAACCGAGCGCCTGCTCGCGGTCCGCCGCGACGAGCGTCAGCGCCGGGTCGACGGCGCCGTCGAGCACCATCGCGCCGATGTGGGTCGGGTATTTCGCGGCGTACATCTCGCCGATGAAGGTCCCGTAGGAGAACCCGAGGTAGTAGAGCTTGGGCTGCCCGAGGTCGGCGCGCAGCTGGTCGAGGTCCTCGACCGTCGTCGCCGTGCCAACGTTCTCGAGCAAAAGGCGCGAGGTGTGCGCGAGACAGGCCGCGACGAACTGCTTCGTCAACCGGACGGTGGCCGCGATCTCGGCCGGCGTCGACGGCTGCGGGTTCTCCTGGGTCAGCGTGCGGAACTGGTTCGCGTTCACGCAGTTGACCGGATCGCTCTTCCCGACACCGCGGGGGTCCCAGCTCACGAGGTTGAACTTGGCGCGCAAAGTGGGCGAGAACGCCGAGGCGCTCTGCTCGAGGAAGTTGACACCCGATGCCCCCGGGCCGCCGGGGTTCGTGAACAGGTCGCCGAGGGGCTTGGCGCTCGTCGACGGGAGCATCACGACGGCGAGGTCGAGCTTGCCGAGCGAGGGCTGCGCGTAGTCGATGGGCACCGGGATCGAGGCGCAGCGGAACCCCTTGTAGCCGTGGCACGTCGTCCACTTGATGCTCGAAGCGGCGGCCCGGGAGGCGACCGGCGACGACGCGCCGACGGCGGAGACGCCGAGAACCGACGCCGATCCGGCGATGAGAAGCAGAACTGGCGCGAAGATCCTCAGCGCTCGCATGGGCCACCTTGCCTGTCGGGGGACGCCGGGCGCGTCCTTGGGTCACTGTAACGGTGAACCGCTGCGCGGATGGCCCGCTACTCCTCGGCCGACGTCATCCCGAAGTCGCGCCGCCACCCCGTGGGGAGGAGCAATTCGAGCACGTCGTCCACGGTGACGACGCCGATCATGCGGTGTTCCTCGTCGACGACGGGTGCCGTCGAGAGGTTGAAGTCCGACATCTTGCGCACGATGGCGTGGATGTCGGCGTCGGCGCGCACCGTCACGGGGTCGCGCTCGGCGATCGAGGAGAGCTTGGCCTGGGCGGAGGCCTTGAGCAGCCGCACGACCGAGACCGTCCCAGCGATCCGTCCTTCGGAGTCGGCCGTGTACACCGTCGCAAGCGCCTCGGGGGCGATGTCGCTCCGGCGGATCGCCTCCAGCGCCTCGCCGGCGGTCGTCGTGGCGGCGAGTGAGAGGAAGTCCGGGTTCATCAACCCGCCGCCGGTCTCCGGGTTGTAGCTGAGCAGCCGGCGTACCTTGGCCTGCTGTCGAGCGGGAAGCGCCTCGAGGACGGCGAGGCGGCGGTCCTGATCGAGATCGTTGATGAGATCCGCCGCGTCGTCGGGCGCCATCGTCGCCAGCACGCGGGCGGCCTCAGCGTCGGAACGGGACTCGAGGAACTCCCGCTGGTGCTCAGAGTCGAGCTCCTCGAAGACGTCGGCCTCGAGCTCCCGATCGAGGCTCACCGCCTCGATGATCTCCTCGCCCTCCTCGTGGGAGGCCGCCTCGACGAGATCGGCGATCTGTGCTGGACGCAGGCGGGACAGCTTGCGCAGCGGGATCCGCATCCTCGCCGTCGGCACGTGGGCGACGAACGGCTCGATGCTCCCCCAGTCGACGAGCGACTTCGTCCGGATCCGGCGGGCGAGCGGACGGGGCATGAGGCGCCGCAGCACGCCCCGTCCCGAGGGGTCGACGCCGACCACCTGCCAGACCCCGTCGGTCTCGGCGAGCTCGATCTCGTTGGCGCGGATGAGGTGCGCGCCGACGACGTGGATGAGATGGCGCGCCTGGAGATCGCGGGCCAGCAGCAACTCGCCGGGCCGACGTTCGAAACGGCCGAGCTCGAGCGTCGCCCCGATCAGCTGCACGAACCGCGGTCGCATCGATTCGATCCGGTCGATCGGGATGAACAGCTCCCGTCCGGCGACGCGGGCGACGAGCCCGGTGATCGGCGGGTGCGACTGTCCGCCGAGCCGGACGATCAGGTCCTCGACGCGCCCGATGCGTTCCCCCGCCGGGTCGAGGAGCGGGCTTCTGATGAGCGCCGAGAGGTGGAGGAATTCAGGGGACACCGGGGGCTGCAGCGGAAGACCAGCTCGCGGCTTCGCCACGGAACACATAGTACCGAGTGCGCAGCGACTGGGTAGTGGGCTAGTTTGACTTGAGATCTTGTCAAGGACCCTCGGTATCTCGACCTTCTTGTGAGCCACCTGGCTGAATCGGTGGTCCGGTCGCTACGGGGGCGCGAGAATGAACGCGCCCCCGTAGCTCAGCGGACAGAGCAAGTGACTGCTAATCGCTATGTCGCGGGTTCAAATCCCGTCGGGGGTGCAGCACCGCAACAGGAAAGCCCCCCGGTAGACGGGGGGCTTTCTGCGTTCCGTGGCTAGGTCGCGTACACATCCCAGCCCGACGGAGCAAGTGACTGCTGAAAGAAGAGTACGCCGATACAGCGCCACCGCCCACCCGCGAGTCTCATCCGCTAGCAGGTCGAACCAGTAGCCAACAGAATTACGCGCCACTATTGGATCCCGTTCGTACGGTCTCGGCTTCGACCACGAGGGCGCGCTTGTGGAGCGCGCGCCACCCATCCAATGCGCGGGCGAAGCACCTACGAGCCTCGTCTTCGCTCGCTGCGGTCACGCCAATTCGGTATGAATGGTCGCGGGGAGTCGTCGCGATCCAACCTCGCCGAGTCCTGGTCACAACAGGCTGAACATCTTTCAGAACGTCCATAGGTGTGCTCCCGTCATCTGAGTGCCACCAGTATGAGCCAGATTTTCCCAGGTCACAAGCTTTTTTTTCTGTACGTAACAGACCGTGTACAGAAGCAGAACAGATCAGTGGTACACTCAGAACCACGCCGAGATCAAGGAGCAACCCATGGCGCTCGAACCGAATGGACCCGCACCGTATGCGCCGATTCAATCCGTCGTGTCTGTGATTGACACCTTCCGTAACCGAGGCCTCGGGACACCGCTCACCACTGACGTTCTCGTGCGGGCCGGTGTCCCTGAATCGTTGGGACGTCGGACTCTTCAATCTCTCCGGTTGCTGGAACTCATCGACGACGAGGGGAACCCCACGCGTCAGTTCCAGGACCTCCGCCAGACCCGAGGTGGTGAGGAGTACAAGGAACGCCTAGGGGAATGGCTGCGCGACGTGTACGCGGACGTTCTTCAGTACACAGACCCAGCTGTTGATCCGCCGGAACGGGTTGCCGAAGCATTCCGCGGGTTTCAGCCCGCTGGGCAGCGATTGCGGATGGCCGCACTAATGCTTGGACTCTTCGAGATGGCCGGACTGGTTGAAGGCGGTCGAAAGTCCCAGCCCCGCGCACCTCGTCCGAAAGTCTCAGGTTCGCGAGGCGGCAGCAATACCAAGTCGGCAACTAAGACTGGTTCCGCTCCTACACGAAGAAGCCAAGCCGACGCAGCTATCTCTTCGTCTTTCGGGCAGCTTCCTCCTGGTCTGATCGGGCTCCTCCACGAAATTCCTCCCGCGGGCACTTCATGGAGCAAAGAACGTCGCGACGAGTTCATGCGAGCGTTCGAAGTCGTGCTCGATTTCACGGTTCCGATCGGCGAACCGAGCGTCGAAGAGGAGGTTAAATCGTGAGGAGGGTCTAAGCCCCTGGACCCTTTAGCGGGCGGGCCGCCTATGCGAGTTGACCTTGCCGCGGTCCAGGGGCGCCCCACGGGGCACATCTGACATTAGCGCGAATTGCCTGCTCAGCCAACCATTTGATGATTCGTTACCCAGGTTGCCACCGTAGTACAGCGTGTTCGGCTGGCGGTACTGGTGCAGTTTGACCAGGGAGAATGTCGCGACCAGGGCCTAAGCTCCGAGGGGCGGGGCTAATAGGCCTCGAAGAATACGCCCGAGCGATGAAGGCGGACCTGTTGGTCGCTTACAAGTTCATCGGGTACTGCGACGAGAGCGAGGATGTGAGCTACCTCTGTCTCGCGAGCGTGGTTGCCGCGGCGCACCACTGGGCACCGTTTGAGGACGCGTGGCAGACCTTGGTTTCCGAATACGGGATGCCCGAGTTTCACATGCAGGAACTTGAGCACCGGAAGGGATTTTGGGAGAACTGGGACAACCCGGCTGATCGGCGCGCTGTTGAACAAAGGTTCCTCGACCTGTTTTGTAACCCCTACTGGCCGGTGTCTGCATTCCTTGTCGGAGTTGACCTTGCCGCGTTCGCCGAGACGGTCGGCCCCAAGATCAAGGCAATCCACCCGGGGAAGGGCTACGACAAGCCGTGGCTGTTTGCCTTCGTTCACCTACTCGACCGAATGACGATGATGCAACGCCATACGAATCTCATGTTTGGTACCGATGAGCGACTAGGGCTGTTTTTCGACGAGAAGGACAAGGTCGCGGGCAGGGTCGCCGACATCGTTCAGACCATCAGGCAGGACGTGCCTTTCCCTCAGATCGGGGCCGTGGCCTTTGACGACTCTCGCAATCAGCCCGCGATACAAGCGGCCGACCTGCTCGCCTACGAGGCTCGCCGAGCGCTGTCGGAGATCATTCTCCCCGAGGAGCCGACCAAAGACATTCGCGACCCCTGGTGGCAGCTCATGCACGCCAAGAGTTCTCGCGGGCGGCAACAGGTGTGGGCGGAGAACTGGAACGCCGCTGCGTTGCAACGCAACGTCGACGCGGTCTCCGAAGCGCCCGAACCGAGTGCGATTGCGATTGTGGAGGACGATGCCGCCGTACGGTGGCTGACAGGCCGCGGCTATGAGCCACCGTCGCAGTAGGGTGGGGCGCAATGGCCAAACAGTCGAAACGACGCGACGTGAACGAGCTGGGCTTTTCAATAGTCCGGCAAGCGATCGGGCAGATACCGAAAGTACACGTCGAGAAAGACCCCGCGGCCGTCGAGAGCGGTCGCAGGGGCGGACTGGCCCGCGCCAAAGCACTCACCCCAGAGGAACGAACCGAAGCGGCCAAGCTGGCCCGCGCTGCTCGACAAGGCTGACGCCACCAGGGGGAGTGACACACCCCCTAGGTAGATTGAGCAATATGAACAGGTTGAGCACGGAGCGCAGAGCGCAAGTCGTCGGGTGTCTTGTTGAGGGAATGTCGATCCGTGGCATCGAGCGGATTACTGGTGTCGCGAAGCACACCATCCTCAAGTTGCTCGTCGACCTTGGCCATGCGTGCTCGGAGTACCAGGACTACGCACTCCGCAACCTCGATACGCGGATCATCGAGGCTGATGAGATTTGGTCGTTCGTCAGCTCGAAGCAAAAGAACGTGCCCGAGGGCCACGACGAGGACCCAATCTACGGCGACGTGTGGACATGGACCGCCATCGACGCCGAGACGAAGCTGGTCCCGTCGTGGCTTGTCGGCGAGCGGAGTCCTGCCGACTGCTACACCTTCCTGGCCGATCTCAAGTCCCGCCTCAAGAACAACCGCATCCAACTGACTACCGATGGCCTCGGGCACTATGCAACCGTGGCGGACGCCCTGTGGCGAGACACGGCGGACTTTACCCAACTCATCAAGACCTACGGCAACGCAGGGAATGCGGACAACGAGCAGCGGTACAGCCCCGCCGTCTGCACTGGTATAGAGACCCACATCATGGCTGGAAACCCTGACCCGGCCCACATCTCGACCAGTTACGTCGAGCGTCAGAACCTCACGATGAGGATGGGAATGCGCCGGTTCACGCGGCTGACCAATGCCTTCAGCAAGAGGGTCGAAAACCTTGCGCACTCGGTAAGCATTCACTTCGCCTACTACAACTTCTGCCGGTTCCACGAGTCGCTTACGATCAGGAACGCCGACGGCACCAAGACCAAGCGGACCCCAGCGATGGCCGCGGGAATTGCGACGCACGCGTGGTCACTGACCCAACTAGTCGGGTTGCTCGACTGATGGACAGCACTCTCCTGATCAGCACAGGGGGAGCGATCGTCGCGGCCGCCGTCGGGAGCTTGACGACCTCTGCGTACCTAAGCGGGCGAAGCGAGCGTGAAAATGCCAAACAGCTCCTTGCCCAGGCTCAGAGGGGATTGTCGGGGCTTCAGACCGAGGTTGAGTCGTTCTATGAACGCAGCGCCTCGAAGCGAGCGAGGTGGACGGCACTCGCCCATTTGGCCTTGGGGATCCTCTCCGCCTGGCGAGAGGATGGGAAGTGGATGAGTGCGACGGCCCGTGAGCTGCAACGCGTGCGCGATTGGGACTTGAGCGAGGGCGATCGCTTCATGGACCGGTTCTCGCCAGCCATATCAGAGCTTTCAACTGCGGTTGTGTTGCTTTGTCTTCTGGACCAAGAAATTCGTGAAGCTGCGCTGCGTCTCGCGAACAACCTGACCCCGTTCACTTCGGCGAAGAACGCCGACGCTCGCCGGAAAGCGAGCGAGGTACTCGGCGGCGACCTCGCAAACCTTTCAATGGCAGTGCAGCACTACCTCAGGAAGAGATGGTGGCGCCGAGAGCCGCGTCCGGCGAGGTCAAAGTGACTGACCGACCACGTCCCTGGTCAAACTGCACGAGTACCAGCGACTGAGTGGTGGGCTAGTTGGACCTGGCGGATCTCAAGGTACAGGTCGGCATCATCTACGCGGCAGCCGCGTTGACCGAGTTCAGCTGCCCTCTAGTGCGGCGACGGCCGCGTCTACTTCTTCCAACCGGCGCCTGGATTCGGGACTGTCTGGCGAAATGCGGTCGGCGAGGGCATAGACCTCTCGAAGGGTTTCCACCATCCACTCTTCTTCGGTCATGGTCTCAGCGTACCTCGTCGCCCTTGTCATCGTCCGCGTGTATATCCAGCCTGAGCTGGGCATCAGCGGGAACTCCCATCACTTCTTCCAGGTGCTTGAGCCGAACATGGAGAGCGCGCACCATCGAGGCAAGTTGGCGCGTCGCCTGACGAGTGGCAGTCGCATGGTCAGTAACGACGCCCTCCAACTGCTTGATGCCCCTTGCCGACTCCCTGCGGGCGTACTTCAGGCCAGTTGTCGTGACATCCGGCAGCTCTCCCTCGATAACCGTCTTCACGAACACCACGAGGACAATCAGGGCGACACCCAGAACCACAACCGCGCGCTCCGCCCGCAGAATCCAGGGCGCGTTGAACGCATAGGCCGGGCACATGCTGGTGGACATTCCCGTACACCCCGGGTGAACACCGAAAAGCACCCCGAGCGACACCAGGAATGCGGCGATACCTCCAAGACGGACGGTGCACTTCACTCACGCCAGCATTGCAGCAGGCACTCACATGGGTTCGGTTGGGACGTCCCGTAAGTTGGTGCAAATCGAGCGACGAATCCACCACGTGGTGGACCACCGGACTGAATCCCGACGTGTCCCTGGAAGAGACGTGACAAGGAGATCACACCGGTGGCCCCACAAGGAGGCCAGAGCCGAGCTGTCAACGACCGGGAGATCGGAGCTGGCGGAACTAGCCCACGACCAGCGACCGGGCAGTGGGCCCCGCCGGACCCGCGCTCAGAACTCGGTGATCGCGAGCACCTCTTTCTGGAACTCGGCGAACTCCGGCGACGACGTGATCGGCAGCAGCGCCATCAGCTTGGCGATGTCGCCGGACACCTTGACCTTGCCCTGCATGAAGGCGGAGTTGGCGTCGAGCTCCCCCTGCTGCATCCGCTTGGCGTCGTCGTAGCTCTCGGTGAGCGTCACCTCCGCATCGGCGAGTTCGCCCAACTTGTTCTCGGTGAGCTGGCCGTCCACGACGATCCAGTAGTACTGCACGTCACCGTCCGGGCCACCTTCGACGACGTACTGGAGCCTCGCCGACGCGCCCGGCCGGACCGGCTGGGTCGCGGCGAGACGGGTGCTGTCATCGAGCCACTCCTGCGTCAGCCACTTCGACACGTCGGGACCTCCTTCGTCGGACCGCCGGCGGTGACGTCGCCCGCCACCCCCTTTTCTAGCCGCCGGAGACCCCCACCTTCTCCCTGATCCCGGCGAAGAGGTCGTCCTCGTCGCCGATCGGCCCGACGAGATTGCGGGCGCACAGGTAGTCCTCGGCCGAGTACAGCTCCCGGTCGACCTCGTCGGGCAGCCCGAACCAGAACGGCGACGACGGGTCGATCTGCGTGGCGTGGGCGAGCAGGCCACCCCGGCGGGCGTCGTAGTACCCGGCCACGTCGATGCGCGCCGTCGGCACGGTCTCGCTCACCCGGTTGGGCCAGCCGTCCTCGAACCATTCGGCGTAGGGCGACGTGATGCCGAGCTCGAGGAACTTCTGGTGCCGCGCCAGCGTCTGCTCGAGCGACCAGACCGTGAAGTACAGCTTTGCGGGCTGGTACGCCTCGCCGGCCAAAGGGAAGGCGCCGGCGTCGCCGGCGGCGTCGAACGCGGCGACGGAGATCTCGTGCACGCGCAGGTGATCGGGGTGCCGGTAGCGGCTCTGCTCGTCGGGGTACGTCACGACCACCTGCGGGCGGGCCCGGCGGATCTCGGCGACGAGCCGTCCGACCGCCTCCTCGAGCGGCGCGCGGGCGAAACAGCGCGGATCGGCGTTCGCCGGCGCCCCCTCCATCCCGGAGTCCCGGTAGCCGAGCAGCACGACCTCGTCGTAGCCGATCACGGCCGCCGCGGCGTCGAGCTCGCGGCGGCGCACAGCGGCGATGTCGGCGCGCACCTCGGCAGTGTCGAGCGAGGGATTGAGGATCTCGCCCTCCTCGCCCCCGGTGGCGGTGACGAGGACGGTGTGCACGCCCTCGGCGTGGTAGCGCGCGATCGTTCCCGCACCCTTGGAGGCTTCGTCGTCCGGGTGGGCGTGAACGGTGAGCAGACACAGGCGATCGGCCATCGCGACGAAGATATCGCCCGCCCGCCGCCCTTCGGACACCCGGGCCCGAACGTCATCGGGCCGGGCGGTCGGCGTATGCTCGCAGACGCGATGGCCGCGGCCGTAGTGCCGCGGGTGCGAAGCGTCTGGGTGGGGACCGACCCATCCCAGTCCGGGGTACGCGGGAGGAGCGAGCGATGAGCGTGATGAAACGCCTGAGCGGCGTCGTGCAGGCGAAGGCGAACAAGGTCCTCGACCGCGTCGAGGACCCCCGCGAGACGCTCGACCTGTCCTACGAAAAGCAGCTCGAGCAGCTCCAGCAGGTCCGCCGGGGCGTCGCCGACGTCGCGACCGCCCGCAAGCGGATCGAGCTCCAGGCCGAGCAGCTGCAGGCGAGCGCCAACAAGCTGCAGGACCAGGCGCGCACCGCCCTCGCCCAGAACCGTGAGGATCTCGCCCGCGAGGCGCTCACCCGGCGCGCCGCCATCGCGACCCAGCTCGAGGGGCTGAAGACCCAGCACGACCAGCTGGTCGCGGAGGAGGACAAGCTCGTTCTCACCACCCAGCAGCTGCAGTCGCGCGTCGAGGCCTTCCGCACCCAGAAAGAGACGCTGAAGGCGAGCTACACCGCCGCCCAGGCGCAGACCAAGATCGGCGAGGCCGTCTCGGGCATCTCCGAGTCGATGAGCGACACCGGCATGGCGATGCAGCGGGCCCAGGACAAGATCGCCCAGATGCAGGCCCGCGCCGGCGCCGTCGACGAGCTGCTCGCCTCGGGCGCCCTCACCGACCTCACCGGCTCGAGCGACCCGATCCAGGCCGAGCTCGACAAGGCCTCCCAGTCGGGCCAGGTCGACGCCGAGCTCGCCCAGCTGAAGGGCCAGATCGCCGCCGGCGCCCCCGCCGGCGCGCTCGGGACGGCCGACAAGCCGGCCGAGGCGGCTCCCGAGGACGACAAGGTCGTCGACGCCGAGCCGGAACACGACGAGCCGGCGGAGCCGGCCTCGAAGACCCCCGACCCGTTCACCCTTGAGGACAAAGAAGGCGAGTCATGATCGTCCGCATCCTCGAAGACGGCCAGTACAAGGTCGACAAGTCGACCGCCAAGAAGCTCGACGAGCTCGACGCGAAGCTGGCCAAGGCACTCGACAAGGGTGACGACGCCGCCTTCGCCAAGCACCTCGCGAACCTCGTGAAGACGGTGCACGCCTCGGGCCAGCGCCTTGACCCCAGCGTCATCACCCCCTCGGAGCTGGCGATCCCGGCTTCCAGCTCGACACTCGCGGAGGTGCGGGAGCTGCTCTCGTCCGAGACCGTCAAGGTGAAAAAGAAGAAGGGCTGACCAGCGAGATGGCAACGCGCTCCCGTTATCCCGCCGACCGGGGCCTCACCGCCCACATGCTGCTCACGATGTTCCTCCTCGGCCTGCTCTACGCCATCCTCATCGCGGCGCTCGTGCTCGCCCGGGTCGACCTGGCCTTCATCCTCGTCATCGGCTTCGGGATCCTTTTCGCCCAGTACTACTTCTCGGACAAGATCGCCCTCTACTCGATGGGCGGCAAGATCGTGACCCCCCAGCAGCAGCCCCAGCTCCACGCCGTGATCGACCGGCTCGTCGCGATGGCGAACATGCCGAAACCCCGCGTCGCGATCGCCCAGACGGACATCCCGAACGCCTTCGCCACGGGGCGCAACCAGAAGCACGCCGTCGTCTGCGTGACGACGGGACTCCTGCGGCGTCTGAACGAGCCCGAGGTCGAGGCGGTCCTGTCCCACGAGCTCTCCCACGTCGCCCACCGCGATGTCGCCGTCATGACGATCGCGAGCTTCCTCGGCATCATCGCCGGGCTCATGACCCGGATGTTCATGTTGATGGGCTTCTTCGGCGGCTACGGGAACAACCGGGGCCGGAGCGGCGGCGGGGGTGGGGGCCAGATCGCGCTCATCGAGCTGGGAGGGCTCCTTTTCTCGGCTGTCCTCTACGCGATCAGCTTCATCCTCATCCGGGCGCTCTCGCGCTACCGCGAGCTCGCCGCCGACAGGTCCGGCGCGATCCTCATCGGCCAGCCGGCGCTGCTCGCCCAGGCGCTCGTCAAGGTGAGCGGGGAGATGTCCCGCATCCCCTCGCGGGACCTGCGATCGGCGGAGCACTTCAACGCCTTCTACTTCGCCCCGGCGCTGGCCCCCGGCATGAGCCTGTCGTCGCTCTTCTCGACGCACCCGCCGTTGCAGAAGCGCCTCGACCAGCTCGCCAAGCTCGACGCCGAGATGCGCCGCAACCCGGTCGCGTAGCAACCGCCAGATGGGCCTCTTCGACGCGCTGCTCGGTCGGACCAAACCGGCCCAGCCCAATCTCGACAAGCTCTTCGGGCTGCCGGCGGCGCAGATCACGCTCGAGGCGTCCGAGGGCCTCCAGCCGACCGGGCAGGCGGGAGTCTGCTTCAAACCCGCCGAGGGACAGGCCTTCACCGCCACCGAGGGCGAGTTCACCGCGCTTTTGAACCTCGGCGACGACGCCGGCGGGCAGGTGAGCGAGAAGCCCGACCAGTACGGCTACCGCTGGGTCGTGCTCCAGGCGGACGACTTCGGAACGCTCGTCACCCGCGCCCACGTGACGAACTCGACGCTGCAGGACAACGGCTACGGGCCGCAGCTGCTCTGCTCGGTCTTCGGCTTCGCGCCCACGCCTCAGGCGGGGGCCGGCAGGCCGGCCGCGACCGTCTACCTCGTCTACCTCTATAAGCGCGGGACCTTCTACCCCTTCGTGCCGGCGGGCGGCGAGAGGCGGGACAACGAGGCCGAGCTGCGCCTGAAGAACGAGCTCGGCGAGGACCTCACGATCGAGCCCGACCTCACGCGCTGGTTCCCGATCTGGGGCGTGCCCGTCCACTGACGGGCCGCCGCCCTAGGGCGCCAGGTCGATGACGACGGGGGCGTGGTCCGAGGGCTGGCGTTCGCTCCCCTGGCCCTTGCGGGCCTCCCGGTCGACGAAGGCCCCCGTGACCCGGGCGGCCAGCGGCGCCGAGGCGAGCACCAGGTCGATCCGCATGCCCTCGCCCTTGTGGAAGGCGCCGCCCCGGTAGTCCCACCAGGAGAACGGCCCCGCCTCGCCGGGGTTGAGCCGGCGCACGACGTCGACGAGCCCGAAGGCCATGACCTCCCGCAACGCCTCGCGCTCGCGGGCGGTCGCGTGGGTGAGGCCTTCGAACTGCGAGATGTCCCAGACGTCGCGGTCTTCGGGCGCGATGTTGAAGTCGCCGCCGAGGGCGACGGCCGCCGCGGGGTCACAGGTCGCGTCGAGCTCGGCCCGCAGGTCCGCCAGCCATTCCAGCTTCGCCGCGTAGTACTCCGAGTCCACCGCCCGGCCGTTCGGGACGTAGACGGAGTAGACCCGCGCGCCGCCGCACTCCGCCGAGATGAGCCGGCACTCGGGAGACGCCGCGGGCACCTGGTCGGCGAAGCCGGCGCGTACGTTCGTGAGCCCGACGCGCGAAACGATCGCCACGCCGTTCCACCGCCCGTCGCCGTGGCAGGCGGATTCGTAGCCGAGCTGCGAGAACGCCTCCGCGGGGAAGTTCTCGTCGGCGCACTTGGTCTCCTGCAGCAACAACACGTCGGGCCCGTGCTCGGCGATCCACTCCGTGACGCGGTCGCGGCGCGCCTTCAGCGAGTTCACGTTCCAGGTGGCGAGCCGCATGCCCGATCAGGCCTCGGCGAAGACGAAGAACAGGCCGGTCGCACAGGCGAGCTGGCCCCCGACCGACGCCGTGCCCTGGCCGCTGCCGGCCCGCGCCGAGAGCCTCCCGAGCGTCACCTCGAGCTCGAGCGTGTCGCCGGGCACGACCTGGCGGCGGAACCTCGCCTTGTCGATCCCGCCGAACAGGGGGAGCCGGCCGGCGAAGCGCGGGTCGGCGAGCACCGCCGCCGCGCCGAGCTGGGCGAGCGACTCGACGAGCAGGACGCCCGGCACCGTCGGCCGCCCCGGGAAGTGCCCGGCGAAGAACGGCTCGTCGCCCGAGAGCACCCAGCGCCCCCGCGCGCGCTCGCCCGGGACGAGCTCGTCGATCGCCGAGACGAGAAGGAACGGCGCCCGGTGCGGGATGAGGTCCTCGACCCGCCAGGTCGTCACAGCCCCGGTCCCCCTCCCCCGCCCGACGGCCTCACCGCGATCTGCGGCGTCTCGGCGCCGCCTTGGCGGCCCCGACCTTGTCCGCCCCGGCGGCGGCCTTCGCCCTCGGCGAGCGCCGGGGACCCGCCGCCATCTCGGCCACCGCCGGAGCCGCGGGCTTCGGCGCGACGCCACGCCGGGCCCGGGGGGCGGTCACCGGGGCCTTGGCCGCCGGCGAGCGGCCGGCTTTCGCGGCCTGCTGCGGCGGGACGGGCGGCGCGATCTTGGCGACGGGCGTCTTCTTGGCACGGGCCCGCCGCGCCCGCGGGGCGGCGGCCTTCGTGGGCTGGGCCCTCGCCATCTTCACCACGGCGGCGACGGTCTCCTCGCTCGGGTGCCCCGACACGACGCCGACGCCGGGCAGCGCCAGCTCGACGCCCCGCCGGTAGGGGTCGAGGGCGGTGACGACGAAGCGACGCGTCTCGCCCTTGTGGAGGATCCCCCGGGCGGTGCGGGGTGCGGGGTCACCGAGCCCCGCGAGCGGCACGTAGGCGCGCAGCTCGCCGGCGCGCACGACGGCACCGTGCGACGTGAACGTCTCGACCACGGCTTCGATCTCCTCGCCGAGCGGATGGTCGGCGATGAACGAGATGAACGTCATCGGGTCGTTGGCGGCCTGGGGTGTGGCGGCCTGGCGCGCCGGTGCCGCCTTCGCGCCCGCCCGGGAGGGACGCGCCGGCGCGACGACCTCCTTCGTGGCGACGGCGATCGCCTTGGCGACCTTCTTGCGGGCCCGGGTCGCCTCGCGCACCGCGACCTGGCTGCGGGGACCACGCACGGGGTTGCGCGCCACGAAGATCCACCCCACGCCGGGGACCTTCGTCGCGCCGAGCAGCCGGCCGGTGGAGAACAGCCACGGGTGCTCGCCGTGGAACTCCTGGAACGAGTCGTTCGAGAGCACGACGCCGTCCACCTTCTCGGCGATCCGCAGCAGGAAGGCGTCCCCCCGCCCGACGGCGCCGGCCGGCGGCGAGACGAGCTCGCCCGCAAGCGCCAGCTCCTCGAAGTGCGGGCGTTCGGCCTCCTCGATGCGGTGCGCGAAGGAGGCGTCGACGACGACGGTCACCTCCGCCTCGCCGAGCTCGCGTCGCATCTCGGCCACCGCCTCCTCGAGCTGGGCGAGGCTCGGCGTCGTCCGCCCCTCGGTCGCGAGGTTCGAACCGTCGACGACGACGTGGCGGGAACTCACACCGCCAGTCAACCACGACCCGGCACGGCCGGCGTGCAACCCGGCCGGCGCCGACCCGGCGTCGACCCCGCCGGTCGTCAGGAGCCGCCCGGCAGACGGCCCAGGGCCACGTCGAGCAGCGTGGCGAGCTCGAGATCGTGGATGGCGTGCGAACCCGTGGCGGGGCTGCCCGACGGCGGCCGGCTCACGTGGCGCAGGCGGTAGCGGTCGCGGAAGAGCCGGTGGATCCGTTCGTGGACGAGTCCCCACGCCCCCATGTTCTCCGGCTCGTCCTGCAACCAGATGAGCTCCGTCGCCGCGGGGTACCGGTCGAGCACGTCGACGAGTTGTGGCTCCGGCCAGGGGTAGAGCTGCTCGAGGCGGATGACGGCGGCGAGCGGCCCCGGTGCTCGGGCGGCGGCGAGCGCATCGCGCCGGGTGATCGCGGCGCGGGCGACCTCGCCTGAACAGCACACGATCCGGCCCACCATGTGCGGCTCCAGCTGACTCGGGTAGGCGGGGTCGTCGAGCACCTCGGCGAACCCGCCCGCGGCGAGCGCGGCGACCGGCGAACGGGCGAAGGGGGCGCGCAGCAGCGCCTTCGGCGTCATGACGACGAGCGGGCGCTTGGCCGGGCGCTTGGCCTGGGCCCGCAGGAGGTGGAAGTACTGCGCCGCCGAGGTCGGCTGGACGACGGTGATGTTCTGATCAGCGCCGAGCGTCAAGAAGCGCTCGAGCCGGGCCGAGGAGTGCTCGGGGCCCTGCCCCTCGTAGCCGTGGGGCAACAGCAATACGAGGCCCGAGGCCTGGCCCCACTTCTCCTGCGCCGCGACGATGAAGTTGTCGATGATGATCTGGGCGCCGTTGGCGAAGTCGCCGAACTGCGCCTCCCAGGCGACGAACGCCTCGGTGGCCTCGACCGAGTAGCCGTACTCGAAGCCGAGCACGGCGTACTCCGAGAGCAACGAGTCCCGGATGTAGAAACTCCCCATCGCGGCGCTGCCCGGCAGCGGCGGGTCGCCGCCGACCGACTCGCCGAGCGAGTCGAGCGGCGTGAACTCCGCACCGGTCGTGTAGTCGACGAGCACGGCGTGGCGCTGGGAGAACGTGCCCCGCCGCGAGTCCTGGCCGGTGAGGCGGACCTCGGTCCCCTCGAGGAGCAAGGTGGCGAAGGCGAGCGCCTCGGCGAGCGACCAGTCGACCTCGCCGGCGTCCCAGAGGGCGCCACGCTGGGCGAGCTGGCGGGCGAGCTTCGGGTGGACGGTGAAGCCCGCCGGCACGACACCGAGGCGCCGCACGATGGCGCCGAGCCGCCCCACATCGACGCCCGTCGCGAACGACAGCCGGCCCACCGGCCGGCGCTGGCGCGAGGGGAGCCGGACGACCCGCGGCGGCGCGGCCGAGCGGGTCTCGTCGAGCGCCGATTGCAACCGGCCGTGGAAATCGGAGCTGACCTGGTCGGCCTCGGCGTCGGTGATGTCGCCGCGGGCGACGAGCGCCTCGGTGTAGAGGGTACGCACCGACCGGTGCTCGTCGATCGCCTGGTACATGAGCGGCTGGGTGTAGCTGGGATCGTCGCTCTCGCTGTGGCCGTGCCGCCGGTAGCAGACGAGGTCGACGACGACGTCCTTGTGGAACGCCTGGCGGTACTCGAAGGCGAGCCGGGCGACGCGCACGCACGCCTCGGGGTCGTCCCCGTTCACGTGGAAGATCGGCGACTGGACCATCTTGGCCACGTCGGTCGGGTACACCGACGAGCGCGCCTCGGTGGGAGGTGTCGTGAAGCCGAGCTGGTTGTTGATGACGAGGTGGACGGTGCCGCCCGTGCGGTAGCCGGACAGCATCGACAAGTTGAGCGTCTCGGCGACGACCCCCTGGCCGGCGAAGGCGGCGTCGCCGTGGACGAGCAAGGGCAGGACCAGAAAGGCCCGCGGGTTCGGCCCCCGGTCCTGCTTGGCGCGCACGATCCCCTCGACGACGGGATCGACCGCCTCGAGGTGCGACGGGTTCGAGGCGAGGGTGACGCGCAGCGAGGTGCCGTCGCGACCGCGCCACTTGCCCGTGGCGCCCTTGTGGTACTTCACGTCGCCCGACCCCTGCACGGTCTCGGGGTCGAGGTTCCCCTCGAACTCGTCGAAGATCTCCCCGTAGGACCTGCCGACGATGTTGGCGAGCACGTTCAGGCGGCCGCGGTGCGCCATGCCGAGGACGGCCTCGGAGATCCCGGCGTGGGCGGCGGCGTCGAGCACGGCGTCGAGGAACGGGATCGTCGACTCGGCGCCTTCGAGACCGAACCGCTTCTGGCCGACGTAGCGCAGGTGGAGAAACGTCTCGAACGCCTCGGCGGCGTTCAGGCGGTCGAGGATGTGCCGTTTCTCCTCCGGCGTCATCTCCTTGGGGACGCCTTCGACGTGGTGCTGGATCCAGGTCTTCTCCTCGGGGCTCTGGATGTGCATGTACTCCACGCCGACCGACCCGCAGTAGGCGTCGCGCAGCGTGGCGAGGATCTCCGCCAGTGACGCGACCTCGCGCCCCGGCAGCCCGAAGGTGTGGAAGCCCCGCTCGTAGTCGTCGGGGCCGAGCCCGTAGCTCCCGGGGTCGAGGTCCGGCCGGAGATCCCGGGGCGCCGCCTCGAGGGGATCGAGCCGCGCGATGAGGTGGCCGCGCACCCGGTACATGTTGATGAGCGACCGGACCATCAGCTCCTTCTTCAGCTGGTCGCCCTCACCGGCGGTCGCCACGCGGCCGTGGGGCCAGCGGACGGGTTCACCCGCCAGTCCGAGCGCCCGGAACACCTCGTCGTAGAAGTCGTGCTCGCCCACGAGGAGCTCGTGGACCCGCTTCAGGAACAGCCCCGACTCCGCTCCCTGGATGATCCGGTGGTCGTAGGTCGACGTCAGCGTGACGACCTTGCCTATTCCGAGGGCACCCAGCGTCTCCGCCGGCGCCGTCTGGAACTCGACCGGGTAGTCGAGCGCGCCGATGCCGACGATCGTGCCCTGGCCCCGCATCAGCCGCGGCATCGACTGGGTCGTGCCGAGCGTCCCCGGGTTCGTGATCGTCACCGTCCCGCCGGTGAGGTCCTCGACGGCGAGCTTGGCGGACCGCGCCCGGTCGACGAGCTCCTCGTAGGTGGCGAGGAAGCCGGCGAAGTCCAACATGTCGGCGTCCTTGATCACCGGGACGACGAGGGCGTGCGAGCCGTCGGCGCGTTCGAGATCGATCGCGAGGCCGAGCCCGACGTGCGCGTGCTGGGCGACCCCCGGGGTGCCCATCCCGTCGGCGTCCTCGACGAAACTCGCGTTCATGGCGGGGACCTCGCCCAGGGCCCGGACGACCGCCCACCCGATGAGGTGGGTGAAGCTCACCTTCGGCCCCGCCTGCTCACCCAGCTTCTCGTTGAGAAGCGAGCGATTGGCCACGAGCACGCGGGCCGGGACCGGATGCACGCTCGTCGCCGTCGGCACCGTCAGGCTCGCGACCATGTTCTCGGCGATCCGCCCCCGCACACCCCGCAGGAGCGTCACGGACCCGTCGGGCTCCGAACCTTCCTCGCCGCGGGCGGGCGGCGCCGGGGCCGCGTGCCGCCCGCGCCGCGTGGAGCTGGGCGCCACCGTCTCGAGCGCTTTGACCTCGATCGTGCCGGCGCCGATGCCATCGGCCACCGCGCCCCGCGCGGGGGGCGGCACGTCCCGGGGGACTCGCCCCCGGTACTCGGCGAAGAAGTCCCGCCAGGTGTCACCCACCGAGAGCGGGTTCGACCGGTAAGCCTGGTACATCTCCTCGACGAACCACGCGTTCATCCCGAGCGAATCAGAGTGCGCCGGGTCGGGGGTCACGCCGGCTGGGTCTCGACCGGTCTCGCGCGCCACCGGGATCATGTTACCGGTGACGATACGGCCACCCTTGTCCCTCAACCGGACGGCTCCCACGGGTTGACACCGGTCGAGGTTCGTGCGGACTCGCTCGTCGAACCCCCCATCCCGGTGGATGATCGCCTCGCGGGACGCCGCTGTAATCCGGTTGGCCCACTCCCACGAATCCCCTCTCGGGCGATCCGCCCGGCGCGCGGCGGCTCAGGCGGACACGCCTGCGGCGACGAACCGGCGCACCAGCTCGACGACAGGATGATCGGCCAGATCGGGTGCGGGGCGCCGAGCACTCTGCCTGCGGACGAGCCCGGCGAGGACCTGCCGCGCCCCGGAGGCGCCGTCGGCCAACCCGACGACCTCGATCGGCGTGTCCGTCGTGCGACGGAGGCCGTCGACCCGCCGCCGGTCGTAGTCGTCCTCGCGATCATCGACCAGGGCGAGCGCGCCGACACCGGCACCCGCGGCGATGACGGACAGGTGGAAGCGGCTCCCCACGGCCACCGCCGCCCGGGCGATGATGTCCACGACCACCGCGTCGGTCGGCATCGGATCGAGCACCTTCAACAGGGGGTTCGACCGGGCAAGCCGGATGCCTTCGTCCAAGTCGTTCCCGTCTGCGGCCCCTTCGACTTGGGGCAGGTAGATCAGCGCCAGCCCAAGGTCGGTGAGCTCCTCGAGCAGCTCGCTCGCGATGGGCACGAGAGGATCGCCGCCGGGAGTCCCCCGCATGCTCACGACGGCGTAGGCGGCGTCGGCGTCGAGTCCCAGTCCGGCGAGAACTCGCAAGGTCTCTGCCTCGGGCCCCCGCACCATGAACCTCGCCAGGTCCTCGCCGGCGACGAGCTGGCGGCGGCGGACACCGAACCGGCGCAGCTCGCGCCGCGACGCCCCGCCGTCACGAGTCGTCACGGTCGTCGCAGACCGGAACATCGCCGCGGCGACGAGCCGGTCCCAGAATCCCCGGTAGGGACCCACGCCGACGCCCGCCAGGACGACGGGCTTCCCGAGACGGCGGCCGACGAGCGCCGCGGCGGCGTTGGCCCACAGCGCGTGCCAATACCGACTGGCCAGCGCTCCGGCGCTCAAGAGCAACACGAGGTCGCCCCCGTTCACCGTCTCGATCAGCTCGCGGTTCCGTTCGTGGGAGAGCTCCCGGCCCTGTCTCGCCCGATGGGCATCGGAAAGGAGGGCGGCGAGCCGAAGGGCGACCGACGCTCGAGTCGACCGACGCTCGATCGCCAGTGCCCCGAACGCGTCCGGTCTCATCTCGGCGGCGAAGTCCGGCCGCGGCACCCCAGGAGAGCCGTCGAGCAAGACCGCCTCGACCTCGGGGCAATGCCGCGCCAGGGCGACCAAGGCACCGCGGACGATCGCGTCGTCTCCGAAGTGCCGGCACGGAAGCCGACCGCTGCACACGACGATCTTCGGGGTTCGATGAACCCTCACCTCCATCGAACAGGGGCAACCGAACCAGCGAACCTCTTCGTTCACGAGGTCCACCTCGAGTTGGTACTCCCCTGGCGGGGCCGGAGGAGGGACGTCGATTGGCACCACGATCGTCATTCCGGGTGCGACGTCGCACGGAAGCAGGGATCGCGCGACGTCCGCCTCCAGCACGCTCCCCGACAGGTCGCGCCAGCGCGCGCCGACCTTCACGCCCAGGCCGTCGTCCCGTGCCCGCCAGGGCTCGGTCCCGAGGTTCGTGATCCTCACCACGACCATCCGCGGACGCCCGACGGCGAATACGGCCCGATCGGCGCAGAACTCGATCTTGGCCCGGTAGTCCCGGTCGGCGAGAGGTTCCGGCACCACGCCGAGCAGAACTCGGGCGGGAACGACGGCGATGTGCTCCTCGTCTCGCGTGGGCGGCTGCTCCGCCGCGTCGAGTACGGACATGAGCCTGACGACGTCGACCGACCGCACGGTGACGGGACGGGGCGGATCGAGCGCCACCTCGGGAAGGTAGTAGGAGCTGTTCAACGCGTAGCCCGACTGGGTTCGCAGGCCAGGACGGAGCGCCTCGTAGCTGGCCGCCTTGTCCTCGCGATCCCGCATGCTGTTCAGCAGAAGGTCGAGGTGGTAGATGGGCTCCTCCCAGTAGAGCCCCTGGCCGGGTAGCGAGGGAACGTCGTGAACGAGAGGGGGGAAGGGCATCAGGGCCACGTCGTCCCGCAGCAGACGGAGGCTGACGTCGCTCCCCCACGGATCCTCGGCGAGATAGGTGTCCGGCACCGGCCACAACCATTGACGCCCGACGAAGGCATGGGTGACCCGCGGGTCCTCCGGGAGCTCAGCCAGGCGCTCGACGAGTGCGGCACTCGGCACCTCGTCACCGTCGATGCGGAAGATCCAGTGTCGGGAGCACTGCGCGTACAGCCAACGGACCGAGCGCTCCAGGGGCCACGCGACCTCGACCCGGAACAGGCGGTCGGCGACGGTGCGGACCGGGCTGTCGTTTGCCAGCGACATGGGACCACCTAGCCGCAGGTTTTGCCAGCGGCATGGGACCACCCCCGTTGCCAGTCATGGGACCACCCTGAGCATCCACCACCTCCGGCCGACGAGATATTCGGCTGGGCCTCCGAGGCTGTTTCCGAGGAGGCCTGATGGCGTTCAGGGAGGTATCGGTGGTCCAAATCAAAGAGGCGCTTCGTCGCTGGCTGAAAGGTGAGGGTGAGCGCCCGATCGCCCACGGGATCGGCATCGACCGCAAGACGGCAAGGCGTTACATCTCAGCTGCGATCGAGCTCGGCCTTGACCGCTCAGGTGGCGAGGAGCAGCTCACCGACGAGCTGATCGGCCAGATGGTGGAACGGGTTCGCCCGCACCGGCCCGACGGCCACGGGGAGGCGTGGAGGGTTCTGGCCGCCCAGGAAGACCAGATCACCAAGTGGGTGGACGACGGCCTCACCGTCGTCAAGATCGGGATACTGCTTCATCGCCGCGGGATAGAGGTCCCGCACCGCACCTTGGCGCGCTTTGCCGTCGAACGCTGTGGTGCCGGCAGGCGCAAGACGACGGTGCGGGTGGACGACCCGCCGCCTGGTGTCGAGTGCCAAGTCGACTTCGGCCGTCTCGGGCTCGTGGCCGACGGCGAGCATCGCCGTGTGTGCTGGGGGCTCATCTTCACGGCGTGCTACAGCCGCCATCAGTTCGTGTGGCCGACGTTTCGCCAGACCACCGAGGAGGTGATCAAGGGCTTCGAGGCGGCCTGGTGGTTCTTCGGCGGGATCTTCCCCGTCGTCATTCCCGACAACATGAGCTCAATCGTCACCGCAGCGGAGAACACCGCCCCTCGCTTCAACGACACGTTCCTTGAGTACGCCCAGGCACGGGGCTTTGTGATCGACGCCGCCCGCGTCGCGACGCCGACCGACAAACCTCGCGTGGAAAGAGTCGTGCCCTACGTGCGGAACAACTTCTTCGCCGGTGAGAGCTTCGTCGACCTCACCGACTGCCGGGAACGTGCCGAGACATGGTGCCAACAGACTGCCGGGATGCGCATCCACGGCACGACCCAGTGCCGGCCCGCCGAGGAGTTCAGGCTCGCCGAGCTCGGCAAACTCCTGGGGCTTCCGGGCACAGCCTTCGACATCCCGCGCTGGTCAGAGCCGAAGGTGCACCGTGACTTCCACGTCGAGGTGGACAAGGCGCTCTACTCGATCCCACACCAGTTCATCGGTCGCCGCGTCAAGGCCAGGCGTGACTCGAAGACGGTGAAGTTCTACTTTCGCGCCGAGCTCATAAAGGTCCATCCGCGAAAGGCCCCGGGTCAGCGCTCGACCGACCCGGCGGACTACCCGACCGGCAAGGAGATCTACGCCACTCGTGACGTCAAGGCGTTGAAGCGCCTGGCGGCCCAGCACGGCGAGGCGGTCGGGCGCTACGCCGAAGCGCTGCTGGACACGCCATTGCCGTGGACCAAGATGCGCCAGGTCTACCGGCTCTTGGGCCTCGTGAAGAAGTGGGGCCCGAGCCGCGTCGAGCTGGCGTGTCGCCGGGCACTGGAGGCCGAGGCGATCGACGTGAACCTCGTGAGCCGCATGCTGGAGCGCGCACGCGAGGACCTCGGACACGAGGCGAGTCCTGCCCACCCCGTCGTCATACAGGGGCGCTTCTCCCGTGACCCGTCGGAGTTCGCGACGACCAAGGAGGCGGGACGATGACGCCGCCCGCACCGAGCGTCTCTCCAGAGCTCAAGTCGCTCATGAGATCCCTGAAGCTCGGCCGTCTCCTGGACACCTTGCCCGAGCGCCTGGCGCTCGCTCGCAGCCACGAGCTCACCCACATGGAGTTCTTGGAGCAGCTCTTCTCCGACGAGGTGCAACGCCGTGACGGCGACTCGGCCGGTCGTCGGGCGCGGGCGGCCAGGCTGGACCCGACGATGACACTCGAGGCCTGGGACGACACCGCCAAGATCACCTACGACCGGGCGGTGTGGTCAGAGCTCGTGTCGCTGCGCTTTGTCGGCCAGGCGCGCAACGCCTTTGTTCTCGGGCCGGTCGGCGTCGGCAAGACGTTCCTTGCCACCGCACTTGGCCACATCGCCTGCCGGCGGCGCGTCGGGGTGCACTTCGAACGGGCCGACCGGTTGCTGAAGAGATTGAAAGCGGCACGTCTCGACGCCAACTACGACGCCGAGATGCGAAAGCTCATCGGCGTCGAGCTCCTCCTGATCGACGACTTCTGTCTCCAGCACCTCGACGCCGTCGAGACGGCCGACATCTACGAGATCTGCGTCGAAAGGCATCACTGCGCAGCAACGGTGCTGACCTCGAACCGTGACCCGAGCGAATGGCTGGGCTTCATGGCCGACCCGCTGTTGGCCCAGTCCGCGGTCGACCGGCTGAAGAGCGCTGCCTGGGAGCTCGTCATCGAAGGCGAGTCCTACCGTCAGAACGAAAAGCCGTCCATCGGAGCGGACCGAACGGAGACTCCGCCGGCACGCCGACAACGGCGCACTTGACAAGCGGACCGGCTGCCGGGATCATCTCGCCAGCCGGTCGTTGCGGGGCGCGAAGTGGTCCCATGCTTCTGGCAACGGGGTGGTCCCTTGGGACTGGCAAGCGACACCGGGCCGAGCGTGTCCGCCGGCACACGGTGGTCGTAAGCGACGACGATCTCCCCCGCGACCTCTCGAAACATCGACAGCGTCACCGCGACCCGTCCAGGTGAATCGCGCGTGAGCATGCAGACTGAGAGGTCGCTCTTGGGCGTTCTCATGTTCCTGTGCCTAAAGACTCTCAGGCAATAGCGCGCGGACTCTTATCCACGGCTCAAGCCGCCAGTTGGAGATCGTGGACATCCGTTCACCTTCAGCGCGTTTTCAGGACGTTTCGCCTCGCGCGGAGCTTAAGTCGGTGAGTCCGCTCGCCGATCGGGTTGGCCATGGGTCCTCGCTGCACCCCTGCCTGCGCGTACTAACGCTCGGACCATGGTGTTATAGATACCCGCGGTGGACAAGTTCGACATGGTCGCGACAGTGGTCATGACGCTGAGTATCGCTTGGTCTACTGGTACGGCGGCACCCGTGACACCGACCGCACTCACCTACGTGCTGTCACTGGCAACCGTCGGCTGCCACTAGATAGGAGGACGTGCGTGAAGAAGTTCGCTGCGCTCATCGTGGCGGTCCTGACAGTTGCCCTTGCCACAACCGCGTCCGAGTCAGCCGCGAGTAGCAGCACGACAGATGTTCCGGCCGTCGCGAGTCCCAGTCGGTTGACGTACCTTGCGATGAGCTTCTTCGGTCGCCGATACGGAGCGGTCCTCGAAAGCCTCGGCCCTGCCAAGAAGGCGGGGAAGTGCTCTCTCGTCCTGTACACAACGACCGACGGGGCGACGCACTGGTCGGCGCCTCTGCTGTTCGGCAAGGGGATTCCCTGCGCGAACGACCTGCCCGACCTGCCGCTTTCTCTTTCCGTCACCGGTGGCGCTACGTGGTGGCTGGCCATAGATGACAAGCTCTTCACCGGTTCCCTGCGCGAGCGCTTTGTCCATCCGATGATCCTCCCCGGCGGCTACGGTGCCTGCTCGGTGGCCGCCTCGGGCTCGTCGGTCTACGTCCCGGTCACCTTTCCGCCTGGCAGGACAGACATGCCCCTGTCCTGTAGCGGCTGGCTGTGGTATTCGGCTGACGGCGGTCGCTCGTGGATGAACGTGAAGTCGCTTCCCATCAGTCTCGCTGGGGCTTTCGAGATGCCGACTCCCGAGTCCGTCGTCCTGCTCGGCTGGTCGGGGAAGACTGGACCGCCGTACCTCCCCGGAGGTCGTCGGGTCTCGGTCGCACAACGTACAGGGAGCGGCCCTTGGCGGATGGCTGTGTTGCCGTGCAAACTCTTGATCACCGGTTTCGTGGCCTCGTATGGCAAGCACCTCGCTGTTGCCTGCCTAGCGGCAGGCGGGGGCGGCTTGGTCGGCACCGAGATCCTCGCCTCCGACGACGGCGGCCACCGCTGGTCTGAGGGTTGCTCGAACGGCTTCTGGGGTGCCGCCAAGAAGACCGGCTCCTGTCCACAGGGGGCTTTCACGGAGCCCGCAGGCCTCGCGGTCGTTCGAGACGGGACCCTGGTGATGTCCTACGACAACCTCGGTTTGGTCGCCTCCTCCAACGGCGGTGCTTCCTGGAAGGTCGTCAACGCGTCGATGCGGGGTTCGCCAACCGTCCAGCTATCGTCTCAGGGCGGCGTCATCTGGGCCCTTGAGTCCTGGCCGGAATCTGGGGCAGTCGTACGACTTGCGGAGTCGACGAACGGGACGACCTGGCACTCCGCCAAGCTTCCTCGGTACTGAGCTACCGGATCTGGCGCTTGGTGGTGTCTCCAAGCGACAAACCCTGGGCAGAGGAAGGTCTGCCCCGGATCGGGCGCAAACATCCATGGCGAGGGTGTCACTGAACGCCGATAAGGCGCGAACCTGCCTAAGCCGCGAAGTCGCCGACACCGTCCCGGTAGGCTCGCCTCGCGAAGGAGCTGCTCACATGCGCATGCTCGTCAGCGGGTCGCACGGGCTCATCGGGCGCGCGCTTGTCGCCCGGCTCGAGGCCGACGGCCACGCCGTCCACCGTGTCGTCCGCGGCAACCCCACGGAGGGCGAAGCGGTGCTCGACCTTGCCGCACGGCGGGTCGACCTCTCCCGGCTTCCCGGGGGGAACCTCGACGGGATCGACGTCGTATTCCACCTCTCGGGAGAGCGGCTCACACCGCGGCGCTGGAGCCGGGCAAAGCGCGAACGGGTGCCGCGAGCCGCCTCGTCACGACCGACCTCCTCGCCCGGGCGGTCGCGACCTCCGACACGCCCCCCGCCGTCTTCGTGTCGGCCTCCGCCGTCGGTTACTACGGCAGCCGCGGCGACGAGGAGCTCGACGAGGCGAGCGCACCCGGGGACGGCTTCCTCGCCGAGCTCTGCCGTGCCTGGGAAGCCGCCGCCGCACCCGCCCGCGACGCCGGTGTCCGCGTCGTCACCATCCGCACCGGGATCGTGCTCGCCGCCGCCAACCCCTTGATCGGCCTGCAGCTGCCGCTCTTCCGCGCCGGGTTGGGAGCCCACCTCGGGACGGGCCGCCAGTGGATGAGCTGGATCGCGCTCGACGACGAGATCGCGGCGATCATCCACACGGTCCTCACCCCGGCGGTCGAGGGTCCGTGCAACCTCACCGCCCCGAACCCGGCGCGCAACATCGAGTTCACCGAGGCCTTCGCCCGGGCGGTCCACCGGCATTCGGTCTACGGCGTCCCCCGCCTCGCACTCGAGCTCGCGATGGGGCGCGAGACCGTCGGGGCCATCACGCTGGCGAGCCAGCGCGCCCAGCCGCGCCTGCTCACCGAGACCGGTTTCACCTTCACCTACCCGGATCTCGACGACGCCCTCGCCGCCGCCCTCGCCCCGGCACGCCCCTAAGGGACACGAGGGCGACCTGTCGCCGCGAGCCGCGCGACCGTCGTCGTCGACCGGGCGGACCTCATCCTCCCGGCATCGCGGAGGCTGGTCGAGGACGAGCGGCGCGCGGTCGCCACGACCCCGCCCGAGTGGCGCCTCTCGTGCCCCTGCTCCCGGGGCGATCGCAGAACCGCACCGGCCGAGACGCGCGGAACGGCTACTCAGCCGAGGTTGGCCCCGTTCCGGCGGACCTCGTCGACGACGTTGTAGTAGGCCTCGATCGACTCCCCGGCGTCGCCCCAGAAGCCGTCGCAGACGTCGTAGGACATCTCGCCGGCCGCCACGTAGTGGTTGTTCACGTCGGTGATCTCGAGCTCGCCCCGCGACGACGGGACGAGCGTCGGGATCACCGCGAAGACCGAAGGCTCGTAGCAGTAGACGCCGGTCACGCAGAACTGGCTCGGCGGCACCGCGGGCTTCTCGACGATCCGCACGACGCGGCCTTGCTCGTCGAGCTCGGGCACACCGAGGTGCCGGAGGTGCTCCGGCTCGGGGACGCGGGCGAGCACGATGCGCGCGCCGCTCGCCTGCTGGCCGAAACGCTCGACCGTCGGCCGGATCGTCCGCCCGAAGACGTTGTCGGCGAGCATGACGAGCACGCGTTCCGTCCCGACGAAACGCTCGGCGAGCCCGAGCGCCTCGGCGATTCCGCCCGGGCGGTCCTGGTAGGCGTAGGTGAGCCGCCGCACGCCGTACTCCTCGCCGTTCGAGAGCAGCCGCAGGAACTCGCCGGCGTGGGTGCCCCCGGTCACGACCATGATCTCGTCGATCCCGGCCTTGACGAGCGCCTCCACGGCGTAGGAGATCATCGGCCGGTCGTAGACCGGGAGGAGGTGCTTGTTCGTGATCCTGGTGAGGGGGTCGAGCCGGCTCCCCGTCCCACCGGCCAACAAGACGCCCTTCATCGTGCACCGCCCGTGAGGTTCACCGCCCGCAGCGTAGTGGGCGGGCCGGGCGGCGCTCAGGACGCGTACTCGGTGAGGACCGCGTCGGAGAAGTCCGGCCAGGCCAGCGCGGCCCAGGGACCGAACGGCCGGTCGGCGAGCACGACGCAGGCGATCCCGGCGGCGGGGTCGACCCAGACGAAGGACCCGCTCTGCCCGAAGTGCCCGAAGGTGCGCGCCGAGTTGCTCCCCCCGGTCCAGTGCGGCGCCTTGGCCTGGCGCAACTCGAACCCGAGGCCCCAGTCGCAGGGGTCGTGGTACCCGAAGCCCGGCAGGATGCCGGCCAGGCCCGGGAAGACAACCCTGGTCGCGCCCGCGAGCGTCTCGGCCGTGACGAGTTTCGGGCAGAGCAGCTCCCGGGCGAAGGCCACGCAGTCGGCGAGGGCCGCCGTCGACCCCGCCGCCGCCGACCCGGCGAGTCTGGCCGTGCCCATGCCGAGTGGCGCGAAGACGGCCGCCGCGAGGTAGTCGGCGAACGCCATCCCGGCGGCAGCCTCGAGGTGGCGGGCGAGCACCTCGAAACCGGCGCTCGAGTAGAGGCGCCGGACGCCGGGCGGCGTCAGCACCCGGGCGGGGTCGTTGGGCGACAGTCCCGAGGCGTGCGCCAGCAGGTGGGCAACCGTCGATCCCGCCGGCCCCGCCGGGTCGTCGAGCGCGACGGTGTGCTCCTCGCAGCCGACGAGGACGGCGTAGCTGGTGAGAAGCTTCGTCACCGAGGTGAGGGCGAAGGGATGCTCTACCTCGCCGAACCAGTCGACGACGCCGCCGGCGTCGACGACCGCCGCGGCGGCGTGCGGGGCACCCCAGCTCGCGACCGTCTCGAGTGCCGACACGTTGCCGAAGCTAACGGGCCGGGGGCGGGCTCAGACGTCGAGGAATCGCCGGATGGCGACGAACGAACCAATGATGCCGATGAACGCCCCGAACAGCACAACGATGAGGTCGGTGAAGACGAGATCGCGTGACGAGAGCTGCGCGTGGGCGAACATCTGCACGCCGTAGTGGCTGTGCAGGTAGCCGAGCCCGAAGTTGGCGAGCAGGACGACGAAGACCGCGACGACGGCACCCAATAGCCCCTGGACCAGGCCCTCGAGCATGAAGGGCACCCGGATGAACCAGTTCGTGGCGCCGACGAGCTTCATCACCCCCACCTCTCGCCGTCGGGCGAATATCGCCATGCGGATGGCGTTCAAGATGAGGACGAGCGACGAGACGAGGAGCACGAGCGCGATCACGACGAGGATGACCTGGGCCGCGCCCTCCAGCTTCTGCAGCACCCTGATCGTCTGCGCCGCGTAGTCCACCTCATAGACGCCCGGTCTGTGCCGGAAGATCCCCGCCACGGTGGAGGCGTAGGCCGGGTCCTGCAGCTGGCAACGGAAGACCGGCGGCGTGATCGCTGGCTTCAGCACGGCGATCGCGGTCGGCGCGCCGGCGAGGAGCTTCACGGCCCATTCGTAGGACTGCAGGTGGTCGAGGTAGGTGTACTTCGTGATCTGCGGGGTCCGCTCGATGAGCGACTTAACCTGGGCGATCTGGCTCGGGCTCGCGTTGGCGTTCACGAAGACCTCGAGGCTGACGTTGTTCGACCACTCGACGAACTGGTTCTTCACCGCCTGACGGAGCAGGAGCGCCGAGCCGACGAGCGACAGCGAGACGGCGACGGTGAGGACCGCCGCGATCGCCATGACGCGGTTGCGCCAGAGGTTCGTCGCCGTTTCCTTGACGACGTAGTCGAGGGATACCGCCACGGCGCGCCCCTACCGGTTGCCCCGGCGGGCGCGCACCGCCGTGACGCGGGAGGTGACCGACTCGCCCTCGCCGGTCTCTTCGGGGTCACCCTCGTCGACGAGCGACACCGCCGGCACACCGTGCGAAGTCGTGTTGGACAGCTCGCTCGCGTAGCCGTAGACGCCGCGGGCCTGGTCCCGGATGATGCGGCCGTGGTCGAGCTCGACGACGCGGCGGCGCATCGAATTGACGATCGAGACGTCGTGCGTCGCCATGACGACCGTCGTCCCGGTGCGGTTGATCCGGTCGAGGAGCTTCATGATCCCCTGGCTCGTCGACGGGTCGAGGTTCCCCGTCGGCTCGTCGGCCATCAGGACGAGCGGGCGGTTGACGAAGGCGCGCGCGATGGCGACCCGCTGCTGCTCGCCGCCGGAGAGCTCGTCGGGCATGCGGTCCGCCTTCTCGCCAAGCCCGACGAGATCGAGGACGATGCCCACCTGGGAGCGGACGATCGCCTTGTTGCGCCCGATCACCTCGAGCGCGAAGGCGACGTTCTCAAAGACCGTCTTCCTCGGCAACAGCCTGAAATCCTGGAAGACGCAACCGAGATTGCGCCGCAGGTACGGGACCTGGAACGGCGACAGCTCGCCGATCTCGCGCCCCGCGACCCAGATCCTGCCGGCGTCGGGCATCTCCTCGCGGAGCAGCAACCGGAGGAAGGTCGTCTTGCCCGATCCCGAGGATCCGACGAGGAAGACGAACTCGCCCTTGTCGATGTCGAGGGAGATGTCGCGCAGCGCGGAGACGTCCCCCTTGTAGGTCTTGGTGACCTCTTCGAAGCGGATCATCAGCCTCTTCCCCGTGGTCGCTGCCGATGCCGGGCCGGGTGGTTCGCCAGCCCCGGGTCCCGGCGTGCCATCCTCACCATCGACACGCGCGCGCCCGCCCTACCCACCTGTCGGGCGCGCCGGAAGCATCTCCCGATTGGTTGAGAGCCGCGCTACAAGCTCGGCTTACCTTACCAGTCGGCCCGTGTCGGACAGGTGACACGACACGACGAAGCCGTTACGTCGAGGCGCCGCGCCGCCACCGCAGGCAGGCGACCATGAACGCGTCGAGATCCCCGTCGAGCACGGCCTCCACGTTCCCTGTCTCGTGCCCGGTCCGGAGGTCCTTCACGAGCTGGTAGGGCGCGAGCACGTACGAGCGGATCTGGCTCCCCCATTCGATCTCGGTTTGTGGCCCGGCGAGCTCGGCGAGCTCTTTCTGCCGTTCGGCGCGCTGGTGGGCGGCGAGCTTGGCGGCGAGGATCTGCATCGCCTTCGCCTTGTTCTGGTACTGGCTCCGCTCGTTCTGCACGGCGACGACGATGCCGGTCGGCAGGTGCGTGAGCCGGACCGCCGAGTCGGTCACGTTGACGTGCTGGCCGCCCGCCCCCGACGAACGGTAGGTGTCGACGCGCAGCTCCTTCTCGTCGATCTCCACCTCGCCGGAGAGGTCCTCGAGGAACGGTGTCACCTCGAGCGAGGCGAAGCTCGTGTGCCGGCGGTGCTGGGAGTCGAACGGCGACATCCGCACGAGCCGGTGCACACCGCGCTCACCGCACAACAACCCGTAGGCGTGGCGGCCGCGGACGATGAACGTCGCCGACAGGATCCCCGCCTCCTGGCCGGCGGTCACCTCCTCGAGCTCGACCGCGAAGTTCCTGCGCTCGGCCCACCGCAGGTACATCCGGAGCAGCATCTCCGCCCAGTCCTGGGCCTCGGTGCCGCCGGCGCCGGCGTGCACCTCGCAGACGGCATCACGCTCATCGTGCTCGCCGGAGTACAGGCTGCGCAGCTCGAGGTCGTCGAGCTCACGACCGAGCTCGCCGACCGCCGCGGCCAGGTCTCCCTCGACCGAGGCGAGCGCATCCTGGCCCTCCGCCACCGCCATCTCGTAGAGCGCCGCGGCGTCCTCGAGGCGGGCGGCGAGTCCTCCGAAAAGATCCACGTCCGACCGGAGCCGGCCGTAGGCGGTCGTCACCTCCCTGGCGTGGTCGGGATCCGACCAGAGGTCAGGCGCCCCCACCAGGGGCTCGAGCTGGGCCAGCTCGGCGACGAGCTCGTCGATGCGCAGATAGGCCCGCGCCGCGCCGAGACGGACCCGCAGGTCGGCGAGGCCCTCGGCGAAGTGCGCGTGCTCGGTCCCCGGCTTCTGGCGGGGCCCGCCGTCGGTCGCGGGCGCCATCGGGGCTCAGCCCGCGCCGTGGCAGAGCTTGAACTTCTTGCCGCTCCCGCACCAGCACGGCTCGTTGCGGCCGAGCTTGGCGTTCGTTGGCCGCGTCGCGGTCATGTAGGCCGTCCGGGCGACCGGGCCCGAGCCGCGGGCCGCCGAGCTCGCCGTCCCCGAGGTCACCGCGGCGGGCTCCTCGCCGAGCGTCGTCGCCACCGGGTTGACCGGGTCGGCGGCCGCCTCGTAGGTCGCCTGGCGGTAGTCGGGCGCCGTCTCCTCGGCGGCGATGACCTCGACGTGCATGACGTAGCGGAGGTAGTCGTCGTCGATCGCCTCCATCAGCATGCCGAACATCTCGAAGCCCTCGCGCTGCCAGGCGACGAGCGGGTCGGTCTGGGCGAGGCTGCGCAGGTGGATCCCCTCGCGCAGGTAGTCCATCTCGGCGAGGTGGTACCGCCAACGCTGGTCGATGATCTGCAGCATGATCTGGCGCTCGAAGTCCCGCGCGGCCTCGATGCCGCCGGGGAAGTCCTTCTCGCGCGCCTCGTAGTACTCGATCGCCTCGGCGTAGATGCTGTCGACGAGCTGCGCGGTGCTCTCCGCCTGGGCGAGGTCGGCGACGCTGAAACGGGTCGGGTAGTACTGGGCGCAGTCGGCGACGAGACGCGCGAGGTCCCACTCCTCGGAGTACTCCGACGGGCAGGAGGTCGCGACGAGGGCGGCGATCTTCTCCTCGAGCAGCTCCACGGTGCGCTCGCGCAGGTCGTCGCCATCGATGACCTGCATCCGGCGCTCGTAGATCACCTTGCGCTGCTCGTTCATCACCTCGTCGTACTTGAGGACGTCCTTGCGGATCTCGGCGTTCTTCTGCTCGACCGTCGCCTGGGCCTTCTCGATCGCCCGGGTCACCATGCGCGCCTCGATGGGCACGTCCTCGGGCAGCGCCCGGTCCATCACCCAGCTCATTGCCCCCGTGGCGAAGATCCGCATCAGCTCGTCCTCGAGCGAGAGGTAGAAGCGGCTCTCCCCCGGGTCGCCCTGGCGTCCCGAGCGGCCGCGCAGCTGGTTGTCGATACGACGGCTCTCGTGGCGTTCGCTGCCGAGCACGTACAGGCCACCGAGGCTGCGGACCTGCTCGGCCTCCTCGGCACACGAGGCCCGGAACTTCTCGAGCAGCACCGTGTAACGGACGTGGCCCTCCTCCGATCTCGGGTCGAGGCCCTCGGCGATCGTCGTCTCCCGGGCGAGTCCCTCGGGGTTGCCCCCGAGAATGATGTCGACCCCGCGACCTGCCATGTTCGTCGCCACGGTGATGGTGTGGAGCCGGCCCGCCTGGGCGACGATCCCCGCCTCCCGGGCATGCTGCTTGGCGTTGAGGACCGAGTGCTCGATGCCCTTCTTGTCGAGCAGCCGCGAGAGGTGCTCGGAGCGCTCGACCGAGGCGGTGCCGACGAGGACCGGCTGGCCGGACTCGAACCGCTCGACGAGGTCGTCCACGACGGCCCGGAACTTCGCCTCCTCGGTCTTGAAGATGTAGTCGGCGTGGTCGGCGCGGACCATCGGCACGTTCGTCGGGATGGGCACCACCTCGAGCATGTAGGTGGAGGCGAACTCCGCCGCCTCGGTCTCGGCGGTCCCCGTCATCCCGGCGAGCTTGTCGTACATGCGGAAGTAGTTCTGGAGGGTCACCGTCGCCCAGGTGTGGTTCTCCTCGTTGATCTTCACGCGTTCTTTCGCCTCGACCGCCTGGTGGAGGCCGTCGGACCAGCGCCGGCCCTCGAGGACGCGGCCGGTGAACTCGTCGACGATCTTCGCCTCGCCGTCGATGACGATGTAGTCCTTGTCGCGGTGGTAGAGCTCCTTCGCCTCGAGCGCCTTGCTGAGCTGGTGGACGTAGTTGACGGACACGGAGTCGTAGAGGTTCTCGACGGCGAGCTGGCGCTCGACCTTGGCGATCCCCTCCTCGGTCGGAACGACGAGGTTCTTCTCCTCGTCGACTTCGTAGTCGACGTCGCGCACGAGCGTCCGCGCGACGCTGGCGAACTGGTAGTAGAGCTTCGTCGTGTCGTCGGACGGCCCCGAGATGATGAGGGGCGTCCTGGCCTCGTCGATGAGGATCGAGTCGACCTCGTCGACGATGGCGTAGTGGTGACCGCGTTGGACCATCTCGGCCCGGCTCGGCGCCATGTTGTCGCGCAGGTAGTCGAAGCCGAACTCGGTGTTCGTGCCGTAGGTGATGTCGGCGGCATAGGCGGCACGCTTCGCTTCGAACGAGTCGATCTGCGGGACGACGAGACCGACCTCGAGCCCGAGGAAGCGGTAGATCTGGCCCATCCAGTCGGCGTCACGGCCCGCCAGGTACTCGTTCACGGTGACGACGTGGACACCCTTGCCCGCCAGGGCGTTCAGGTACACCGCCAGCGTCGAGACGAGCGTCTTGCCCTCGCCGGTCTTCATCTCGGCAATCCAGCCGAAGTGGAGTGCCATCCCACCCATCAACTGCACGTCGAAGTGGCGCTGTCCGACCGTGCGGCGTGCCGTCTCACGCACCACGGCAAACGCCTCGACGAGCAGGTCGTTCAGTTCCTCCCCGCCCGCGAGCCGTTCGCGGAACTCGACCGTCATGTGGGCGAGCTCCTCGTCGCTCATCGCCGAGACCTCGTCCTCGAGGGCGTTGATGAGTGGGACGACCTCGGCGAGGGCGCGGACCTTCTTGCCTTCGCCCGCACGCAGGACCTTGGCAAACACGCTCATGACAGGGCAGCTTAGGTCCGGCACCCCCCCTGGGGTGACGGGGCGTGGCCGGCGAAGGGGCATTGGCGCCCACCTTTGGCCAGGTCAGACGTCCAAATCCGGCGCGCCTCGGGAGTCTGCGGGGCCCCGCGTCGCGATCCCCGTCAATAGTGGGGCCCGTTCTGGCCGGTTGTGGAACGATGACCGCGTGAGTTCGACCGCGCCACGGCGCTGGCGCCGAGCTGTCCTGAGACTCGCGAACCGCCTCGAGAAGCCCTCCGCAACGCGCCTGGCGATCGTCGCGGTCGGGCTGTTGGGTCTGGCGTTCGCCCTGTACCAGTTGGCGGAACCGGGCGCCCTCTACGGCGTCAAGGAGTACGACGACGGCATCTACTTCGGCTCGTCGGTGCTGCTCGTCCACGGCTACCTTCCTTACCGCGACTTCGCCTTCTCGATGCCGCCGGGGATCACCCTGTTGATGGCCCCCGTCGCCGCGGTCGCGCACCTCGTGGGGACCCGGATGGGCATCGCCATCGTGCGCGTCATCACCGCCGTCGTCGCCGGCCTCAACTGCTCGCTCGCCGGCGCGCTCGTACGGCACCGCGGAGCGTTCACGGTGCTCGTCGCGGGCGGGCTCCTCGCGGCCTGGCCGACCGCGGTCTACGCCGATCACACATTGATGCTCGAGCCGTACCTCAGCGCGTTCTGCCTCCTCAGCCTGCTGCTGGCGTTCACCGGCGCGACGGAGCCGACACGGCGCCGGATCTTCGTCGCCGGGTGTGCCCTCGGTTTCGCCGGTGACATCAAGGTCTGGGCGATCTTCGTGGCGGTCCCCGCTCTCGTCGTCATGGCGATCACGGCGCGCCAACGCGTGCGCGCCTACCTGGCAGGCATCGTCGCCGGGTTCGTGCTGCCCGCACTGCCCTTCTTCGCGTTCGCACCGGCAGCGATGATCCACGACAACGTCGTGTTGTGGTTCATGCCGGGTCGCGTCTACATGGGCACGCTCACGTTCCGGCTCTCCTTACTGACCGGGGTCTACGGCCTGGCGCACCTCGCGACCGACGCGCCGCTCACCACAGTCGTCGTCATCGCGGCGACGGCGCTGCTCGTCGTCGGCTATGTGGTGCGGCGCCGACGGAGCGCGTCGATCGAATGGCTGGTCCTCGGCTGTGCAGCCACCACGGTGACGGTGCTGCTGGCCGCGCCCCTCTTCTACGCGCACCACCTGTACTTCGCCTTCGTCTTCATCGCGCCGGCGATCGCCGTCGCCCTCACGAACGCGGCGACGCTCGCGGCTGCGGGACTGGCCCGCGCGCGACACTGGCCGGCCGCCGCGACCCGGGCCGTCGTGTCCGGCGCTCTGGCGTGCGCGCTGGTGCTCGCCGGGGCTGTTCTCGTCGTGCCGCCAGAATTGTCGAGTGACTCGGTTCTGTTGAAGGCCGCCGACATCGGTTCGGTCATCGCGGCGACCATCCCCGCCGGAAGCTGTGTCGTCTCCGATCGCTCGATCATCCTGCTCGTCGCCAACCGCTTCGTCTCGGATGCCCGTGACTGCCCGAGGATCGTCGACCCGACGGCGCTCGAGGCGGAGGTCGACGGACGAACGAAGTACGCCGCGCCGGCCCACGACCGGGTCGTGGCCGACTGGATCACGTGGTTCTCCGTGGCGCGCTATGCGGTCATCTCGGACCACTCCAGCCGGCGCATCCCGTGGAACCACCAACTTCGGCAGTGGTTCCATGCTCACTACCGGCCGCTGCATCGCGCGGCGATCTGGGAGCGAATCGGTACCTGATCGCGGGATCTGCGTTTCCGGAAGCGCCGTTTCTCCATTGCTCGAACGAGCCCTTCAAGGGAGTTGTGAAACGATGGAGCGGTGATTTCGGTGGCACCACGACGGCGCAGCACGGCGCGGCGCCTTGCCAGCCGCTTGGCTGCTGTGGGCGCCACCCGTGCTGCGATTTTCGCGGTCGGACTGCTGGGCCTGGCGTTCGCCCTGTACCAGTTGGCGGAACCGGGCGCCCTCTACGGCGTCACCGAGTACGACGACGGACCGTACTTCGGCTCGTCGGTGCTGCTCGTCCACGGCTACCTTCCGTATCGCGACTTCGCATTCTCGATGCCGCCGGGAATCACCCTGTTGATGGCTCCCGTCGCCGCGGTCGCGCGCCTCGTCGGGACCCGGATCGGCATCGCGATCGCCCGCTTGGTCACCGCCTTGGTCGCCGGCGTGAACTGCTCGCTCGCCGGCGCGATTGTGCGGCACCGCGGTGCGTCCGCCGTGCTCGTCGCTGGCGGGCTCCTCGCGCTCTGGCCGAACGCCGTCTTCGGCGATCACACACTGTTGCTCGAGCCGTACCTCAGCGCGTTCTGCCTCCTCAGCCTGCTGCTGGCGTTCACGGGCACGGCGGAGCCGACACGGCGCCGAATCCTGGTCGCCGGGTGTGCACTCGGATTCGCCGGCGACATCAAGGTCTGGGCGATCTTCGTGGCGGTCCCCGCTCTCGTCGTCATGGCGATCACGGCGCGCCAACGTGTGCGCGCCTACCTGGCAGGCATCGTGCTCGGATTCGCGGTTCCGGCACTGCCTTTCTTTCTCGCCGCGCCAACGGCGATGGTTCGCGACAACGTCGTGATGTGGTTCGTACCGGATCACATCTACATGGGCACGCTCATGATCCGACTCTCCGTGCTGACCGGGGTCTACGAGCTGGCACACTTCGCGACGGACGCGCCGCTCACCACGGTCGTCGTCGCCGCGGCGATGGCGCTGCTCGCCGTCGGCTATGTCGTGCGACGCCGACGGACCGCGCCGGTCGAATGGCTGGTCCTCGGCTCCGCCGCCACGACGGCGACGGCGCTGCTCGCCGCGCCGCTCTTCTACCCGCACCACCTGTACTTCACCTTCGTCTTCATCGCCCCGGCGCTCGCCGTCGCCCTCACGAACGCGGTGACGCGCGCGGCGGCGGGACTGGCCCGCCAGCGGCACTGGCCCGCGGCCACGATCCGGGGCGTCGTGTCCGGCGCGGTGGTCGGCGCGCTGGTCCTCGTCGGGTCGGTTCTCGTCGTGCCGTCCGACATGACGAGTGATTCGGCCCTGTTGAGGGTCGCCGACACCGGTGCGGTCATCGCGGCGACCATCCCGGCCGGGAGCTGTGTCGTCTCCGACCGCTCGATCGTCCTCCTGGTCGCCAATCGCTTCCTCTCGGATGTCCCTGACTGCCCGAGGATGGTCGACCCACAGGAGGTCGAGGCGGTGGTCGACGGACGCGTGAGGTACTCCGCGCCGGCCAACGACCGAGTCGTGGCCGACTGGATCAGGTGGTTCTCCGTGGCGCGCTATGCGATCCTCTCGAACCGGTCCAGCCGGCGCATACCGTGGAACCGCCAACTTCGGGAATGGTTCCATGCCCACTACCGGCCGCTCCACCGCGCGTCGATCTGGGAGCGGCTCGGTACCTGATCGCGGGTGCGGGAAATCAGGTCACGGGACCGCAACCAGTCACCGGTTGCACCCGCGCGACACCCCGCTCCCGCGAGCCGGCCGGTCAGGGAGCTGCGATACCACGTCGGCGGGAACCCGGCGCGTTCTTGCGCCACGACTCCACCCGCACGCTGGTGTGGGCCGGCTGATCGAACGAGGACCATGCGGTACGAGCGATGACAGGTCGCGACGTGTCTTCGTTTCTGGAACCGCCCTTGTGCCATTTCTCACTCGAGTCCTCCGGAGGAGTTGTGGAACGATGGAGCGGTGATTTCGGCAGCACCAATAGAGCGCGGCAGGGTCCGGCGCTTCGCCGACCGCTTGGCCGGTGTGGACGCCACTCGGGCCGCGATGGTCCTGGTCGGCCTGCTCGGGATGGCGTTGGCCTTTTTCCAGCTGTCTAGGTCGGGCGCCCTCTACGGCGCCACCGAGTACGACGACGGCTTGTACTTCGGCTCATCAGTGATGCTGGTCCACGGCTACCTTCCCTATCGCGACTTCGGTTTCTCCATGATGCCCGGAATCACGCTGTTGATGGCTCCCGTCGCCGCGGTCGCGCGCCTCGTCGGAACCCGTATCGGCATTGCGATCGCCCGGTTGATCACCGCCGTCGTCGCCGGCGCGAATTGCACGCTCGCAGGGGCGGTTGTGCGGCGCCGTGGCGCATCCGCCGTGCTACTGGCCGGGGGGCTTCTCGCCTGCTACCCGAGCGCCATGTTCGCCGACCACACCGTTCTTTTGGAGCCGTACCTCGAGCGCGTTCTGCCTCGTCAGCTTCCTGCTGGCGTTCACCGCAACGGGGGAACTGAGCCGGCGCCGGGCCCTGGCCGCCGGGTGCGCCCTCGGCTTCGCCGGCGACATCAAGGTCTGGGCGATCTTCGTCGCCGTGCCAGCTGTCGTCGTCATGGCGATCACGGCGCGCCCTCGCGTGCGGGCCTACATGACAGGCATCGTGCTCGGATTCGCGGTTCCCGCGCTGCCCTTCTTCCTCGCCGCACCGACGGCGATGGTTCGCGACAACTTCGCCTTGCTGTTTCTGCGGGGTCGGACATACGAAAGTGCGCTCACCTATCGCCTCGCGGTGACGTTCGGCACCTGGAACCATTCGCTTTATGCGCCCAACGCCTTGCTCACCTGGACAATCACCGTCGCGGTGGCAGCAGTGATCGTTCTCGGCTACGGGCTCTACCGACGACGGACCACGCCTGGTGAATGGCTCATCGTCGGTTCCGCCGTGACCACGGCGACGGCGCTGCTGGCCGCGCCCCAGTTCTACCCCCACCACGTCTACTTCGCCTTCGTGTTCATCGCGCCGGCGATCGCCGTCGCGGTCGCGAATCTGCTCGAGTCGGCGGCATCACGGCTTGGCGGCGCGCGACACCGACCGGAGCAGGAGACCCGCGCCGTCCTTTCAGCCGCCCTGGTCGGCTCGCTGCTGGTCGTCGCGGCCGCCATCGTCGTGCCAGGCGACCTGGCGAACGACACGGCACTGCTGTCCGTCCACGACTTCGGACCGGCCGTCGCGGCGACGATACCCGCGGGCAGCTGCGCGATCAGCGACGACCCGGTCGAGCTCATCACGGCCAACCGCTACGTCTCGAACGACCCCAATTGTCCAAAGATCGTCGATCCGGAGGCGCTCGAGGTGGAGATCGACGGGCGCGTGAACTACACGGCCCCACCGGGTGATCGTGTCACCACGACGTGGATCTCGTGGTTCTCCCGCGCTCGCTACGTGCTCATCACCGGCAGCTCTGGCCAGCGCATCCCGTGGAGCCCGACACTCGTGCACTGGTTCACCGCGCACTTCCGGGTGCTCAATCGCACCGGCGTCTGGAAACGGATCGGTGCCTGAACCCCGGCCGCGCCTCTCGTCGACAACCACAATCTGCCGTGCCCTGACACTCGGAGCGAGTCCACGAACCCTGAGGCGCCACCGAGAGGGCCCTCGACGCCCTTTTGTCTGAGATCCGTGGCTCCTCAGGTGGGGTCGGGCCCCTGGTCGCAGGTTCCAGCTTGACGGCACGGTCGATCGAGGGCGAGGAGACGAGCCGCGCTCCCGGCTCGCAGCCGTCATTCGTCCGGCAGGATCCGTCTCGTCCGGGCCGGCACGGGGCCGCGGCGACCGTGCCCTCCAGGCGTTACGCCGAAGGCGCCACGGCCTCGCGAGACACGATCTCGCCCGCCAGATGATGCGGGCCGGCCGAGGCGACAAGGACGCTTTGATACGTGCCGGGCTGTGGCGGGACCGGTCCCCCGTCGAAGTGGACGAGCTTGCCTTGGCGCGTCCTGCCGCTGAGGACCCCGGGGTCTCGGCGCGAGGTCCCTTCGACGACCGTCTCCTCGATCCGTCCGACACGCGCCTCGTTGCGCCGTTGGGCCGAACGGTCCACGACGTCCTTCAGGCGCTCGAATCGTGCCGCGATCACCTCTTCGGGAACGAACGCCTCGACCATCTCGGCGGCGCGGGTGCCGGCCCGCGGCGAGAAGATGAAGGTGTAGGCGCCGTCGTAGCCTGCCTCGGCGACGACCTCGAGCGTCCGGTCGAAGTCATCGTCGCTCTCGCCGGGGAAACCGACGATCACGTCGGTCGTCACGGCGAGGTCGGGGATCGCCGCACGAGCGTCGGCGAGGCGCTGGAGGTACCTCTCGGCGGTATAGCCCCGGCGCATCGCGGCCAGCACGCGGTCGGACCCGGACTGGAGGGGCAGGTGGAGCTGCTCGCAGACCGCCGGCGTCTCGGCCATGGCGGCGATGGTCTCGGGCCGCAGGTCCTTGGGGTGGGGGCTGGTGAACCGGACGCGCCGAATCCCGTCGACCGCACCGACGGCGCGCAACAGGTCGGCGAACAGCGGCTCGGGACGGCGCTCCACTCCACCGGCCCACCGTCCGCCGGCGAGGACCTCCTCGGCCCGCCGCGGCCCGGGTTCACCGCGGAGCTGGACGGTGAGGTCCCTCCCGTACGAGTTCACGTTCTGGCCGAGCAGCGTCACCTCGGTCGTGCCACGGGCGGCCAGGGCCCGCACCTCGCCGACCAGCTCTCCGAATGGACGGCTGCGCTCGGGCCCGCGCACCGAGGGGACGATGCAGAAGGCACAGGAATTGTCGCAACCCACCTGGATCGTCACCCAGGCGGCGTAGGCAAGTTCCGGCCGGACGAGCTGCGCCGAGGGGAATGCCGCCTCGTCGTCGGCGGGAGCCTCGAGGATCTCGAGCACCGGGTGGCCGAGGCGCCGGGAACTGTCGAGGAGCTGGCCGACTCGGTCCACATTGTGCGTGCCGAACACCGCCGCCACGTGTGGCGCCCGGGCGAGGAGCGCCCCCCGCTCCTTTTGGGCGAGGCAACCGCCGACGGCGATCTGGAGGCCGGGCTTGCGCGCGGCAAGCGACTTCAGCTGGCCGAGGTGGCCGTAAAGCTTGGTGTCGGCGTTCTCGCGGATACAGCAGGTGTTGAGCACGACGACATCGGCCTCTTCGACGTCCGAGGTCCTCTCGAGACCCTCGGCGACGAGCCCGGCGGCGATCCGCGCCGAGTCGTGCTCGTTCATCTGGCAGCCGAACGTGCGGATGAAGAACTTGCGGGCCACCCCCAGAGGCTACGCGAGGCGCGAGCCGATACCGTCTTCCCGTGCTCATCGGCGCGCACGTCAAGTCGTCGGGCGGCCTCGCCAGCGCGCTCCTGCGCGGCAGGGAGCTCGGCGCCGACGCCATCCAGATCTTCACCCAGAGCCCGCGCATGTGGCGCGGCTCGTCGCACTCCCCCGAGGAGCTCGCCGCCTACCGGGCAGCCCAGCAGGCGGAGACGCAGGTCCGGGCGACCTTCTGCCACGCGACCTACCTGATCAATCTGGCGTCGCCGGACACCGACCTGGCAGAGCATTCGCGGAGCTGCCTCGTCGAGAACCTCGTCACGGCCTCGGCGATCGCCGCCTCCGGGGTGATCGTCCACGTCGGGAGCCACCGGGGTGAAGGCTTCGAACGGGTCGCCGGCGCCGTCGCCCGACGCCTGCTCTCCGCACTCGATGAGGCCGGCACCGCTCTCGGCGCAGCGACCTGCCCGCTCCTCCTCGAGAACGCCGCCGGCGCGGGGGGCACGGTCGGGCGGACGTTCGACGAGCTCGCCGCCCTCATCGCGGCGGCAGGAGGCGACGCCAGGCTCGGGGTGTGCCTGGACACCCAGCATCTGTTCGCCTCCGGTGTCCCCTACCGCGACGAGACCGAGGCGAACGCCGTCGTCTCCTCGCTCGAACGGACGATCGGACCCGGCCGGCTCGCCTGCATCCACCTCAACGACTCGAAGGTCGCTCTCGGCGCCAACCGGGACCGGCACGAGAACCTCGGGGAGGGCGAGATCGGCGCCGAGGCGCTCGGTCACCTCATCAGCCATCCCGGGCTCGCGGCGGTCCCCGCCATCCTCGAGGTCCCCGGCTCGGGCGAGGGCCCGCGGGCGCAGGACGTGACCGCCGCGCGTGAGATCCTCTCGGCGGGGCTCCAGCGGCGGAACCGGCGAAAAGGGATCCTGGCACAATGAGGTTGCACCGGGGGCGCCGACGGTGCACGATCTCGACGTGACCGCACCCCTTGGGATCCATCACGCGCAGATCGGCACACAGGAGCTCGACCTGCCGGTGATGGCGGTCTCCGACGATCTCGCCATCGCCCTGCTCATCACGGTCGACCAGGGGGTGAGCTTCGCGGCGCGGGCCGGGCGTGAGCTCGCCGTGCTGCTCGAGCCGTTCCACGTCCAGGTCGTGGCGTCCGTCGCGACGATGGGCATCCCGATCGCCATCGAGGTGAGTCGCGCCCTCGGGATCGACGACTACCTCGTGCTGCAAAAGACGCCGAAGATCCATCTTGGCGATGCGCTGTCCGAACCGGTTCGCTCCATCACGACCGGGGGAACCCAGCGACTCCTGTTCGACCGGAATCGGGTCGGCGTCGCCAAGGGTCGCCCCGTCGCGCTCGTCGACGACGTCATCTCGACGGGGGCGTCGATGCGGGCGGCGCTCGCGCTGCTCCGGCGGGCGGGGGCGGACCCGGTTGCCGTCGGAGTGCTGGCGACCGAGGGAACCGCCTGGCAAGAGACACTCGGACCGGACGCCGCACTCGTCCGATCACTGGGGAAGATTCCCCTGCTGCGGCGCGAACCGGACGGCGTGCTGCGGGCTATCGCCTAGGCGAAGCCGCCTCGGGGGGCGCGGCCCGCCCGCGCTGCCGATGAAGGACGGGTCCAGGCAGCGCCCGCGCTGGCGTGCGCGCCTTTGCGTTCCTCAGGCCAGCAACGGACCGCCGAGACGGGGGCCATCCTTCACGGCGAGCAGGTTCGCCTGGACATAGGGAACGTGTACCTCTTCGTGCCACGGTGACGGGAAGTGGGTCCGGAGGAAGCTCACCTGCAGGCGGGCTCCGAGATCCGGAAGGCTCGACCGCAGCGAGGCCTGGGTCAGGTACCAGAAGCTGTTCTCGTTGTAGAACGAGACGTGGGCCGGGTCCTGGAAGGCCCCCCGCCCGTCGGTGCTCGGGGTCTCGGTGAGGATCATGCCGCCGTGCACGAGCACCCGGTAGCACTCGTTGAAGAACGCCGCCCGGTCGGGCAGGCGCTGCAGCAGTTCCGGGGCCTTGATCAGGCCGACGCTGTCGTCGGCGAGCCCCAGTCTCGGGGACAGCGGATCGACGACGACGACGTCTCCGGGGTCTTCGTCCGGATCATCGGGTGATGTCGCGGTCCGCACCGTGATGACGCCGAGCCCTCGGCGGCGACTCCAGGCCGCAGACATGACGGAGATGTTCTTCTCGTAGAGGCGCACCGTCTCCTGCTGGATCAGCGCGTTCGTCGCCGGCTCGACCTGGGTGTTGCGACCGTGCAGGCGCTGCAGATACAGACAGTCGTCAAGGTGGTGGAAGTCCCCGACCAGGAACAGCCGGATCATCAGGTCCTGGTCGTCCAGCACCTGCAGGCGTTCGTCATACCCGCCGACCTGGTCGTAGACGGACCGGGGGAAGGCCCGGACGTGGTTCGGTGCAAACCAGATGTAACCCACGTTGTGCGGATAATCCGCCATGGCATGGCAGCGAAGGTAACTCGTGCCAAGAAGCTGCACCTCGCTGTATTCCCAGCCGTTGTCCGCCTGGAAGCGGTCCTCGTTCCGGGTCAGGTCTTCGTTCACCTGCGCCCAGTCCGAATGGACGAATGTCGAACGCGGGTTCGCGACGAAAGCGTCGTGCACCTCGGCCAGGCACGTTGGCGCCAGCACGTCGTCGTGGTCGAGCTCGACCAGGATGTCACCGGTACAGTGCTCGCACGCGGCACGCTTGGCAGCGCCGACGCCACGCAGGCGATCCTCCCGGAAGACCCGCACCCGCGTGTCCGGCTTCGACGGACGCCAGTCCTTCGCTCCGCGGTTGAGAAGAACGACCCATTCCCAGTTCTCGACCGTCTGGTCCCGGAGGCTGCGGTAGCAGTCACCGAGGAACCGCGCGTTGTGAGACGGCGTGAACACCGAGAGACTTGGCGACTTGACCATCAGCCGTGCCCGCTAGCCGCCGCCGGCGTCACCGCCGGCTGCGTTCATCCGTTCAGTCCTGCTCGCGGTGCACCCACGCGTCTGCCGCACCGGAGAACCGGTCATGGCCACGTCGCTGCGCGCTCCGGCAACGTAGCCCCTGTCAGCAGTCGCGTTACACCTCCGGCGGACCGGGCAACTCAGTTCACTGTTGCCGGGACTACGGGGCGCAGATCACATACACCGTGACGTGCTGCTTGGCAGCAGTGCCAGCTTGCACGGACGGGTCACCCGCGGGTCCCATGAAGGCGATGGTCCAACCTCTCGGGATGCTGTTGGAGTCGCTGACGGGCACCGATTCCTTGATCGCGGATTGCGGGTCCGTGTTCTTGCCGCCCCCGGCAATGGCGATCGGCGTCGCAGCTGGGCACGTCAAGGTGACGACTGACTGGCCAGTGCCTCCGGTCTTGGAGATCGTGACGGCCCCAAGCGCACCCTGTGGACCCTGATTTCCGACAACGCCCTTCGGACCCTGGGCACCGACCGCGCCCCGAGATCCTTGCGGACCCTGGGAGCCGGTGACGCCCTGGGCACCAGTAGCGCCTTGCGCACCCTGCGAGCCCTGGAAGCCTTGCGCACCCTGCGAGCCCTGGAAGCCTTGCGGGCCCGGGAGGGTGCCCTGGGGGCCCTGCGAGCCCTGGAAGCCCTGCGGACCCCTAGATCCCGTGGAGCCTTGGGCGCCCTGAGAGCCCTGGGCGCCCTGGGAACCCTGGGCGCCCTGCGAGCCCTGCGGACCCTTGGATCCCGTGGAGCCCTGGGCACCCCGGGAGCCCTGAGAGCCCTGGGCGCCCTGAGAGCCCTGCGCGCCCTGGGAACCCTGACTCCCGGTGAAGCCCTGGGGGCCCTGATTCCCGGTGAAGCCCTGGGGGCCCTGACTTCCGCTGAAGCCCTGTGAGCCCTGATTCCCGGTGAAGCCCTGGGAGCCCTGATTCCCGGTGAAGCCCTGGGGGCCCTGCCAACCTGTGTCACCCCGTGGCCCCTCGGGCCCTTGGAGACCCCTGAAGCCCAGCGGACCGATGAAGCCCTGCAGACCTCGGAAGCCCTGCGGGCCCTGCGGGCCCGGCACGGTTCCCTGGGGGCCCTGGGACCCGACGTAGCCCTGCGCGCCCTGGGACCCGACGTAGCCCTGTGCGCCCTGGGACCCGGAGTAGCCCTGGGACCCGGCGTAGCCCTGGGGACCCTGACTCCCGGTGTAGCCCTGCGGACCAGGAAGAGTGCCCTGGGGGCCCTGACTCCCGGAATAACCCTGGGACCCGGTATAGCCCTGGGGTCCCTGACTTCCGTCGAAGCCCTGGGGTCCCTGCCAACCTGTGTCACCCCGTGGCCCCTCGGGTCCTTGGAGACCCCTGAAGCCCAGCGGACCGATGAAGCCCTGCAGCCCTCGGGCACCCTGTGCACCCTGTGCGCCCTGGGAACCCTGCGGACCCTGCGGACCAGGGAGGCTTCCCTGCGGGCCCTGGGCACCGGTTGCGCCCTGTGCGCCCTGCGGGCCCTGGGCGCCGGACGGGCCCTGCGGACCAGGAAGGGTGCCCTGTGGGCCAGTGGCGCCGGTCGCGCCCTGATTCCCGGTGAAGCCCTGGGGGCCCTGATTCCCTGTGAAACCGGTGGGGCCCTGATTCCCACTGGCGCCCGTCACGCCCTGAATCCCGGTGAAGCCGGTGGGGCCCTGGTTCCCGGTCGCGCCGGTGGGGCCCTGATTCCCGGTCGCGCCAGTGGGACCCTGATTCCCGGTGAAGCCGGTGGGGCCCTGGTTCCCGGTCACGCCGGAGGGTCCCTGAATTCCGGTCGCGCCCGTGGGACCCTGAATCCCGGTGAAGCCGGTGGGGCCCTGATTCCCGGTCACGCCAGAGGGTCCCTGAATCCCGGAGGGTCCCTGGGCACCGGTGGGGCCCTGGGCACCCATGTAGCCCTGGGCGCCCTTAGTTCCAGTCGCGCCCGTCGGACCCTGGAAACCCTGTGGGCCGCGGCGCCCCGAGGGGCCCTGTGGGCCCTGGGCTCCGGTCGGCGGGGTGAGGAGTACTCCCACTCCCACGCGGTCGAGGCGACTACCGACAGACGCGCCGGCGCTGGCCGCGCTCACGAACGGGCTCACCATAACACCAGCAGTACCGAGCGCAGAAGAAGCCGCGATCACCGCCGCCATGGCCTTCTTCGAAGGCGTGTAGCGACCAAAGTGCTGAGATCTGCCCTGCGCCTGCCTGGCCTTCGACATCACTGCCCCCTCGCGTGTTCATATCGAACACGGTTCGCGAAACCTACGCCCCAATCGAGGCGATCTTCGACGACTTTAATCACAAGGGCTCATCACGATCAAGCTTGCGGGGTGTCCCCACAAATGACGGGGGCCCGTGTTCAGCTGACCGCGTTCCAGCATGTATCCGTCAGCGCGGCAATTGGCCCCGCCGTTCTCGGGGCTCTCGCAGCCTCGAGAAGAGGAGACCCCGCCATCGGCGGTGGTGCTCAATTCGATGACGCGCTGTTGGGATCGCCCGGTCTCCACGTCACTGCGGTGACCGAAGGGGGCGGGGAGCTGCTGGTCGGGATCGACACGATCCGCGCCGCGACAGGGTGTCCTTCCAGCGGAATGATCGAACGGACGAAGGATCGGCCGCGCGTCGTAGTTCGTGACCTGCCCAGATTCGACAGGCGCGTGAGGCTCGTCTGGACCAAGCGTCGCTTCTCCTGTCCTGACCGGACTGCGCGGAGCGGAACGGGAGGGGGCGGTCCGACGAGCTCCCCGATCGCCACGTGCTCTCCGCGCGCCGGACGGGAGTGCGTCCGCGCCGTCGGCGCGGAGGCCCGCCCGATGGTTCCCCTCGCACGGTCTCAGCTTCGCCTGGGGGACGGTGATCGCGGCAGTCCGCGACTGCGGCGTCCCGCCCGTGGAGGGCCCAAACCTCGTCCTCTCGGGCGCCTCGCACGGGATCGACGGAACGGCGTTCCTCCGCGCCAACGCGGAGGACCCACGGGCCACGTCACGGCCTTCGCCGGCCTCGAGCGAACCGGGCTCGCAGAAATGATGGAGGGAAACCGGGCGATTGACGTGTCGCGATGGCTCTCGCGAGAGGACGAGCCCTTCCTCGCGGGCTGCACACCGTGGCCTGCGACCCCAAGAGGGCTATCGCGCCGGGTTGCACCCTTGTCTCGACCAGGCCCGGATGGTGGGCGCTCCCCAAGTTCCGGTCACAGCTCCGGCGCGATCCCAAGCCCCCGGTCTGGTCCCGACCGCCATTGTCTCCCGGCTAGAGCTTCACGTGCTTCGGCAACCTGGACTTGAGCGAGGGGCTGATCTTCATTGCGCTCTTCAGGAGCGCACGCCCCTTGGCGAGGTGGCCCCTGTTGTAGAGGAGCAACCCCAGATTCCACTGGATGTTCGGGTCCTTCGGCGACGTCGCGAGAGCCTGTTCGTAGAGGCTGATGGCATTGCTCGGATCCTTCAGCGTCTGGAGGATCGCCAGATTGTAAAGGGCACTGGTGTACTTCGGATCAAGCACCAATGCCTGCTGGTATTCCGAGCTCGCTTCGGCCGCTCGCCCAATCCTCTGGTCAAGGACACCCAGGTCGTACCACGCGATCTTGTTCAGCCCGTACTTGTTGCCCGGATCGTTCTGGAGAACCGCCTCGTAGTCGGCTCTCGCTTGGCTGAAGTTCGCCTGCGAGAAGGCAACCAGACCGGCGTTCAGTGACTCAGACGGGGTGAGCGCCGCCGGTGACGAGCTGCAGCTGGCGAGGGTCAGTGCCAAAGCGAGTGCGACGACGCCGACAGCGACGGCACGAAGGCGCGGGCGGTCCGTCAGACGGCTCGGCCACACGCGCGCCGCAATACTGTTCGTCTCGACCGTTGTGATCATGTGTGACGCCGCTCCTCCACTAGTTTGAACTGGCAAATCATAGCTTTAGGCCGCGAACAAGGGTGTTGGCCAGCTCAATGGGGAAGCTGATACGCCGTCCGTTGGAGAACATCTCCTGGCGAGGAGCCCTGCGCTTTGCGACGAGCTCGAACCTCGTGCTCGGCCTCGTACTCGCCGCGCTGTCGTGGCCTTACAACGCCGCTGCCCTGAGGCCAGAGCCCGGACTCGACCCCGGATGGTCCGCTGCGCTCGAGATGATCGCGCAGCAACGGCTGCCGTACGGCACGCACGTCGTGTTCGCGTACGGCCCCCTCGGGTTCCTCGCCGTGTGGCCCGTCTACTACACCGTGCCGGCGATCTTCGGGTTCCTGTTCCAGCTGGCGCTCTACACCGTTGTCTTCGCGGCGCTCATCTGGTCGTTGCGACAGGTCCTTCCGGTCGCGATGGCGGTCGTCGTGGCCTTCGTGGCGGGCACGATCTCGATCGTCATCGTGGCTCCGCTGTGGGACGGTGAACCGGAGAAAGCGCTGGCTCTCGCCCTGGTCGGCGGCGTCTATGCAATGAGCCGACCCGCCAGCGCACCGGTGCCGCGGCACCTGTGGATCTGGCTCGGCGCCTGTCTCGGGATGTTCGGCCTGGTGAAGGCGAGCGTCGGCGTAGGCATCGCCGCAGTACTCGTCATCACCATCGCCTTTCTGCCCTCGGGCCGGCGACGCGCGCTGGCGTTGGTCGCGTCCTCGGCGCTGATCACGTTCGTCGTCGGATGGTTCGCCACCGGCAACGGATTCGACAACATCGTGGCCTTCGTCCGCGGCACCGTCGCGATCATTTCCGGATACGCGGCCGCCGTCTCGGTCGACGATCCGAATCGCTGGTACACGTACTGGTGGGCGGTGGCCGTCATGGCAATCGTGGCGGCGCTCGCCGTCGCACGCTGCTGGCATCTCCCCCGCCGCGCGCAAGCGGGCATCGGCCTCGCCACCTTGTTCGTCATGTGGGAGCTTTTCCGGGAAGGCTTCGTGCGTCACGACCTCTACCACGATCCGATCTTCTTTGCGGCCGCGCCCCTCGTTGCCGCGGCCTTCGTGCCGCCACGCCGGACGCTCGCCTGGGGCTCAGCATTCATCGCCGGCGTGCTCGCCACGTCGCTCGTGGCGGGTGGCCTCAGCTGGTTCCCCTCGGAGCTCACGCGCCCAGCCTCCGGGGTGACGGGCTTTGTCAACGAAGTGAGCACGCTCGTTGTTCCGGGCAACCGTTCGGCCCAGATCGACACGGATCGCGCGACCCTGCAGGGGATGTACGAGGTGCCTTATTCGATGCTGGCGCGCATGGACGGACACACCATGTACGTCGACCCGTGGGAGGAGACCGTCGTCTGGGCGTACCCCGGGCTCAGGTTCGATCCGCTACCGACCGTGCAGCCCTACAACACCTATACGACCGCACTCGACCGCCAGGACGTCAGCTACCTCGCCTCTGCAAACGCCCCCGACTACATCCTCCGCGAGCCACCTGCCGCGTTCGACCACCGGGATCCGGCCTTCGAGCCGCCCGCGACGCAGATCGCGATGGAGTGCCGCTACCGTCAGGTTGAAGCCAGCGCCTCGTGGCAGCTTGTCGCCCGGGCGCGGAATCGCTGCGGCAGGCTGAGGTCCCTCGGCACAGCCTCGATCGGCCTCGACGAATGGGTACGCGTCCCGGCGGCTCGCCTCGGGGAGGCCGTCGTCGCGACCTTCCAGTTGCCCCTCTCGTCCTGGTGGTGGGTGCAGAACGAGATCTTCAAGCCGCCGTCGGCGTATGTGATCGTCAACGGTGGCTCCAATGTGTACCGCTTCGTGACCGGCACCGCCTCGAGTCTGCACCTGCTCAGGCCGGCGTCGAATCTCGGCTACGACCCGGAGTTCACCCCGCAGACGGTCTCCGAACTGCTGTTCACGATCAGCGGCGAGGGACTGAGCACGTCGGGCGTCGTGGTCCACTTCTACGCACTCCCGATGACCTCGCTCGCCCGGCACTGACTCCGGCGCACCTCGCCCCGGCCGGGGGGTTCTGGGAGTTCGGCACGAGCACTGCCGGCCCGGAGCGCGCCATCTCCTGGTCGCGAGAAACGGTGGCAAGTCGGAAGAAGGCGCCTGAACTCTGGCTACGGGGTGCGACGCCCCCGTAGCCAGAGCGGCACAGCTAGTTGCTAGTCAGAACAGATCACGTACACCGTGACGGAATCCGTGTCGACCGAACCGATGGCCTTCCAACCATTGGCGTGCCCAGACGTAGCCGGACTTCCGCCCGAGGTCGGGAAGGACGACACCGCATTGGTGTTTGCCGTCGTGTCCAGCCCTCCGCCGCCCAGCGCGTAGGGGAGGTCAGGAGAGCTCGTCGGGCACGAGACCGTCGCGCTACCAGTCCCGGTGCCGGTGAAGACCTGTGAATCGGCTCCCCCGCCTGGCCCGGTCGGCCCGGTCGGTCCCGCCGCTCCGGAAGGCCCCGTCGGGCCGGTGGCGCCAGTCGCACCGGTGGCACCCGTTGCACCCGTCACCCCGGTGACGCCGGTGGCACCCGTCGCCCCGGTCATGCCGGTCGCACCCGTCGCCCCGGTCGCACCCGTCGCCCCGGTCGCCCCGGTCGCGCCGGTGCGCCTGGGACCCTGCGCTCCCTTCGGCCCACGCGCTCCCTTCGGTCCCTTCGGTCCTTGCGGTCCCCGCGGTCCTTGCGGTCCCCGCGGTCCCGCCGAGTGGGAGGTCGCGTGGTGGTGCGCGCGAACACTCGTCGTCGCACTCGCACTCGAAGCGCCGATGATCGCTCCCGTCAAGGCGCTAACGGTGCCGACTGCACATACGGCTGCTGCCACGACCATGGCAGCTCGCTTCCTGGGCGTATGAAGCCACCGTTGTCCCGACCCTCTTCGCATCAAGCCTCCCGTGGTTCGCGAGCGAGCCACAAGGCCCGCTGATGTCGCCGACGAAATCCTAGAAAGCGACTACAAAGTCCCGGTTAACACAGACTGCCTAGACAGTGAACCTTTGGTGACCGGGAACCCTCACTTCGTGCCGGCCAGTTCATCTTCGGGCGAGGCGCCGCTTGCGAGATCCAGTGCGCGCGATCGAACATCGGTTCTGTGCGGCCGACCTTGCCTTTCGGGTTCAGCGAGCGCCCCCCGACGCCAATGGAGGCTGGTATCCCCACAGGGCATCGCGGCACGCCAGGCGACCGCCACAACTCCACCGCGGGGATCGGCGCTGTCGATCACGGCTCTTGCGAGGCGAGAAGGAACCTCACCAGAGGCTGACAACTCCTCACTGGCAGAGTTCGAATCGAGCCGCTACCGTCGCAGCAGAGAGCGGGCCGATCGTTCGGCGTATGTGGCGCGCGCCGCAGGAAATACAGGTCGATTCAATATGCATACCCTCTTGTGCCCAAACCTGACCCCGCCCAGACTGGGCGCCAACGGGTGCTCCCTTGCGATGCCCTCTCGTCCCCTCTCGCTCAACTCGATAGTCCGCGAACAAGTTGCCGTCGCGCCAAAATCCTGTGCGCCCTGTCCTGACATGTCCCTGGGGCCGCGCCCACGGTTCCCTTTCTCCTGACACGATGACCAGTACGAGAGCCACCCGTCTCCTCCGTCGGCTGACCCCTCACCAGAGCCAACCGGCCAAGCCTTCGGGTCGCGTCGGGGCGAATGCCCACGGAGGCAATTCGTGGTTCGCGCGTCTCGGCCCGATCGGCCTGGTGATCGCGCCCATCGTGCTCAGCGCGATCGAGCTGCGATCCGAAATCACGTATGTCACCCGCCTGAACGATTCGGCGTTCCACTCGGAGATGGTGCGGTACGCGACCACCCAGTTCCGGGCCGGCCATTTCCCCCTCGACGGATGGTTCCCCTTCCTCAGTCTCGGGTCCCCGGTGTTTCTCCACTATCAGAGCCTCGGCGCGATGCTCACCGGACTGTTGGGGACCGTGATCGGCGCCAACCGGGCGTTCGGCCTGTCGCTGTACCTTCTCGTCGTCGGCTGGCCGATCGCCGTCTACCTCGCCGGCAGGGTATTCGGCTGGTCCCGCTGGGAATCGGCGTTCGCGGCGTTGGTGGCTTCCTTCGTCGTCAGCGCTACCGGCGTCGGCTACGAACAGATCGCCTATCTCTGGAAGGGCTACGGGGTCTGGTCGCAGGCCTGGGCGATGTGGACGCTCCCATTCGCCTGGGCGTTCTCGTGGCGCGCGATCAACGACGGCCGCAATTACCTGCCCGCCGCGCTGTTCATCGCCTTGACCACGGCGTTCCATTTCGAGACCGGCTATCTCGCCTTCATCCCGGTCGTGCTCTGGGTGCTCGTCCGGCCGTCCCGACTCGTCGAGCGGATCAAGCGGGCCGTCGTCGTCGGTGCCGGCGGCTTCTGCCTCGTCGCGTGGGCGATCGTCCCGTTGGTCATCTACCGAGGCTGGGCCTCGATCGACGAGTTCCTGCAACAGGGTCCCGACGTCCGTTCCTACGGCGCGCGGCGCGTCATGAGCTGGCTGTTCACCGGGCAGATCTTCGACCACGGGCGGATCCCGGTCATCACGATTCTCGCCGCCATCGGTTTCGTCGCCTGCCTGGTCCGGTGGCGGCGAGACACGAAGGGGCGGGCGCTCGTGCTCGTCTTTGTCGTCAGCCTGCTGCTGTTCTTCGGGCCGGTGACCTGGCACTCCCTCTACCACCTGCTGCCAGGGAGCAGCGACATCTTCACCCGGCGGTTCATCATCGGGGTCCAGCTGAGCGGCATCTTCTTCGCCGGCATCGGGGCGGTCGTGGTGGGACGGCTCACCCTGGCCGGCGCGCGCCTCGTGTTCCCGGACGGGACCGAGAAGTGGCTCTCGCCCGGCTGGCGCCCGGTGGTCGGCTGGATCCTTGTCTTCGGCCTGACCGTGGGAGCCACCGCACCGATGTGGACGGAGATCGTCGCGACCGACTCGGCGGACGCCACGCTGATCGCCACGCAACGCGAGTACTCACGGGCGCAGTCCGAGGTCGACACGCTGGTCGCCACGGTCAACCAGATCGGGGGGGACGCGTCTACGCCGGCATGTCGTTCTGGGGATGGGGTTCGCGTTTCCACGTCGGCTGGGTGCCGGTCTCCGAGTACCTCTCGGTCGACCAGGTGGACGAGGTCGGCTTCACGAACCGCACCGCCTCACTGATGAGCGACCCCGAGGCGTACTTCGACGACCAAGTCCCGGCTGACTATGCGCTCTTCGGTGTGCGTTTTGTCATCCTCCCTGCGGGTCACAAGGCGCCGCGGGGCGCGCTGTTCCTGAAGAAGTCGGGTCCCTACCAGCTCTGGGAGCTCCCGCACAACGGATACATCCAGGTCGTCGACACCTACGGCCCGCCGCTGCACGAGACCAAGTCGCACATGGGCGCCGACTCGGCAACGTTCGTGCGGTCCAACCTCGCGGGCGCGCACCTCTATCCGGTGGTCGAGTTTGGGAGCCGAGCCGCCGCGGCGCCGACGCTCGCCCCGGGAGAGGCCCACGGGACCCAGCCGGGCAGCGTCGTCGCCGACACCGAGGATCTCGCCGAGGGCCAGGCCGCGGCTGTCGTCCAGGTGCGCCGGACCTCCGTCGTCCTGCTCAAGGTGACGTACGACCCCGGCTGGACCGCAACGGTCGACGGCAGGCCGGCGCCGACCGAGATGATCGCCCCGGCTTTCGTCGGGGTCCGGGTCGGCCCGGGACGGCACGTCGTCGTGTTCTCGTACCAGGCGTTCTCTTTCTACCCGGAGCTGTTCGTCCTCGCGCTGCTCGTCGCGCTCGCCCTCGGCTGTGGCCCGTGGCTCTGGCCGCGTCGCGAGCAGCTGGTCCGCGCGTTCGGTGGTGCGCTCCGCAAGCGGGCCGGCGGCGCCAAGGCCGGCTGACGGGCCCGCGAGGGTTCCTGCCGGATTACTTCGCCGGCCCGCGCCGGTACCGGCCGAGATCGATCAGCCAGACGTGCAGGTGGTAGGTCCCGTCGGAGAGCACCGCCGTGCGGACGGTGTCCGGCCGGTAGGGCTGGAGCCACTCCACCGCCCGCAGGAAATCGTCACCGGTCGTGCTCATGAGCAGGATCTGCGCCGGCCGCCGGTACTCGATCTCGTGCGCGCCCAAGGAGATGAGGTTGGGGAACGGGCCACCGACCCCGTTGAACCCGGCGTGGAAGATCCCGATGGGCTCGATCAGGGCGCCGAGTTCCTTCTCGGGCCACCACATGAGGAGCTGCTCCCCCGGATAGGCGGCATGCCCGACGAAGCCCGGCAGCTCCGAGGTGACCTGGTACACGTCGACCTCTGTGGTGTCGCTGCCGCCGAGCGCGCCCGCATACGCCGTCGGCTTGTCTCCAATCGAGGTGTTCGGCAGCACCCGGTGCGACACCTCCGGCGCCACCGTGACGACGAGCGAGGCCCCGGTGATCAAGACCAAGACGAGGAGGCCCGCGGCGGCGCGCAGCGTCCCCGCCCGCCTGCGGTGCCCGCCGCGGACAGCGATTCCCTGGCCGAGGCGCCAGACGAGCGCCGCGGCCACGACGATGGCGGCCACGACGGCGCCCCAGGCGTCGAGCCGCATCGCCGGGACGTGGGGGTCCGCCTCGTAGGCGAGGGCGACGGCGACGAGGAGGGCGAGCGGCAGGGCGTGACGCAAGATCGCCGGCACCTCGCTCCAAGGCCCGCGGCTCGCGCCACGCCGCCGGTGCGACGGTCCGGCCAGCGCGACGAAGGGCGCCGCCAGCTCGGCGAGTGTCAGGGCGGCCAGCACGGCGACGAACGACCACAGCATCGACGAGAAGTAAGCCATCTCCAGCATCTGCACGTGGCCGGCGAACTGCAGCGCCGCCGCGACGCCGAACGCCAGCAGGCTCGCCAGCCCGACGACGAGCTGCGGGGTTCCGACCTTGCTCGCGCGCCGGGCGAAGACGACGACGAAGGCGACGAGCACGGCCGGCGGGACGAGCAGCCAGGGGTCGTAGAGGACCCAGTGCCAGTTCGCCGAGTGCCAGAGCCGCTCCTGGACGGGGGTGTCGAGGTAGCGGACGGCCTGCCAGGTCGGCGTCCAGAAGTTCGCCTGGCCGATCAGCATCCAGGAGAAAAGGGAGAGCAGTCCCGTCACGGCGAGGGCCGCACCGGCCCCGACGGCGGTGTCGCGGGCGAGGTGGTCCCGGGAACGGGCCAGTCTCACCGCCGCGTAGGCGACGACCATCGCCGCGCCGAGCGGCACCGTCGCCATGTGCGACCAGACGGCCAGGGCGAGCAGGCTCCCGGCGAGAAGCAGCCACCAGACCCGGCGGCGGGGCGTCGCCGGCATGGCGAGCGCGCAGAGCGCTCCGGTGAGGTACGAGATCGCCGCCGAGTCCGGGTAGTCCGTCCCCCAGGCGGTGACGAAGACGGGGCTCGCCATCACGACGGCCACCGCGGCGAAGCCCGCCCAGCGGCCGTAGAGGCGCTTCAGCAGCACGTAGAGGGGCACGACCGCGACAAGCGCGAGGACGTAGCGCCACACGAAGAAGCCCCCGACCGCCCCGAAGAGAAGGTAGGCGGTCCGCGCCGGCACGAGGAAGCCGACCCGCGCCGCCTCACGCAGGCGGGCCGTCTGGGCGAACACCGCCGCATAGCGGGTGAGGATGTCGCGGGGGTCGATGATGTAGGTCGTGTGCATGCTCGGGTCGGGAAGTTGGACTGGGGCCATCCCCCGGAGCCGCAGGACGACGTAGAAGATGCCGGGCGAGGCGAGAAGGGCGAGCACCTCCGCCACCCGTCCGATAAGCCCTTCGCGCCCCGCCCCGGTTACCATCGCCCGGTGCTCAACGGCCGCCGCGTCGCCATCGTGCTGCCGGCCTACAACGCCGGGCCGACGCTGGCCCGCACCGTCGCCGAGATCGACCGCTCCCTCGTCGACGAGCTCGTGTTGGTCGACGACGCCTCCACCGACGACACGATCCCGGTCGCGAGTTCCCTCGAGCTGCGGATCGTCCGCCACCCGCACGTCCGCGGCTACGGGGGGAACCAGAAGTCCTGCTACGCCACGGCCCTCGGGCTCGGGGCCGACATCGTCGTCATGGTCCATCCCGACTACCAGTACTCCCCGCTCCTCGTCCCGGCCCTGGCGGCGATGATCGCCTACGGCCCCTACGACCTCGTGCTCGGTTCCAGGATCCTCGCGCAGAACCCCGTCGCCGAGGGAATGCCGCGCTACAAGTACCTCGCCAACCGCTTCCTCACCGCCGCGGAGAACCTCGTCACCCACCAGAAGCTCTCCGAGTATCACACGGGGCTGCGGGCTTTCAGCCGCGAGCTGCTCGCCGCGATCCCCTACGAGGAAAACAGCGACGACTTCGTCTTCGACAACCAGATCATCGCCCAGGCCCTCACCGCCGGGGCCCGGATCGGCGAGCTGTCGTGCCCGACCCGCTACGCCCACGACTCCTCCTCGATCAATCTCCGCCGCTCCATCGCCTACGGGCTCGGCGTCCTGCGCACGACCGCGCAGTACCGGCTGGAGAGAATGGGCCTGCGGCACTACCGCTACCTCGAGGTGACCCCGCTCCACCCCGGGGACGCCGGCCACTAGGGCCAGCCCGCCCCGTCAGGAGCCGAGCACCTCGCGCAAGGGGCCGAGCATGGGAGAGGCCACGTCCCGGACGTCGGCGATCTGGCCGTCGAGCACTGCGACCGACACGTGCCGCGACGTTCTTGTTCGCTGAGGCATCCGACGGAGGATCCACGATCCTCGCGAGCGTGTCAGGGGAAACGCAATCCCCCGAAAGGAACAACCTGAAATCGCTAGGTCGAACCCGGAACGGCGATCGCCATCGCCGGTCGCATGGCGCGTCGCTGCCCCGGACACCGACTCTCTCCGGTGACCGGGGCAGCGACCAGACGCATCATCGGCACACGTGGACCCTGGGTTCGCACCACGTCGGTGCTTCTCGAGCCGTCGTGCCGACAGTCCGGATGGTTACTTCACCGCGTATGCGGCGCTCCATGAAACATTGCCTGGGTTGTACGTGCCCTTCGGACACGTGGAGCTGCAGCCCCTAGAAGCGACGATGTCGATGAGGCCCTCGTCGCGTACGAGCGGGTTCGCTTCGTGCGTGGCACCTGACGGCACCCACTGGTTGAACTTGAGCAACCCAGTCCAACTGCAGGTGTTGGACCCAGGGGCAGGCGAACAGCGGGCGGTCGTGATGCCGCCACCAGGAGCACACACACCAGTGGCGGACTGGCACAGCCGGATCGAGAAGACGATCCGGTTGCCGCCGGTCGTGGGAGCCGGCTTCGTCGTCGTCACCGTGAAGTACGTGAAGTAGCCGGAGGTCGCGGCAATCGGCGTCTCCGTCAACTCATATGGCGTGTTCAGCAATCCCGGACACGAGGCCGACGGGATGTAGTCCCCGACGCCATACAGCTCACACTGGTACGGCAGGACTGAACCAACGCCGTTCGCACCCACGTTTCCTGAACTGCCGAAGACCATTGTCCAGGTCCGCGTCGAGGGCCCCGTGCTCCCAGTCGTGCCAGTACTCCCGGTCGAGCCAGATGCCGCGGTCACCCCAATTAGGCCAGCGAGAAAAAGTCCCGCGGTCAGCACGATTGCTAGCCGCTTCCTAACCATTGCAATCCCCCCTTTCTCGGCGCCGAAGAGGTGAGCACCGAGTCCTGGCAGCGCACGAATCCCATTGATGCGAATCGCCACCTGTCAACGAAAGTCGAATATAAGGAGAATTGACCGCAAACCGGTTCGGGTGCACGACACCTTCGCTCATCGGGCAGGGACGTCCTGGCTAGGCACCGTGACGACGAGCGGCGCGAAGCCCTCGCCGTCGATGCCCGCTCGGCGAGCTCGTCCGGCCGACTTCCGGGACTCCTCGAGCAGCACGTTGCGATCTTCCGCGGTCACCCGGGAGGACGCGGCGGCCGGGACTCAGGTTCCGAGATCCGGACGGTCTTCGACCACGCCTTCGTTCTCGAAGTCCCGATAGGCGCGATGAACGGTGACCGGACTCAACTGGTGGTCGCCGCCCTTCCAATGCGGAGGTGGTGTGTGGGTGTTCGAGAACCTCCGGCGCCTCGGCCCCGTGAGTTCCATGGGCACCGTTGGCGACCGCCACGGCCCCCCATGGAGTCCTTCTGGGGCTCGATGCAGGTCGAGCTCTCGACCGCCAACGACGCCGGACCAAGCTCGAGCTCGCCATCGCCATCGCGGATTACATCGAGCACTTCTACAACCAAGTCCGTCGGCACAGCGCGTTGGGCTACCTCACCCCGAGCGAATTCGAAGACCTACACTCGCCCGAACCCCAGGCCACGTCGTCATGAGACGTGGTCCACTAAATGGGATACAGGCCATTCGGTGGAGGCGACGGGATTCGAACCCGCGAACCTCTTGACTGCCAGTCAAGCGCTCTACCAACTGAGCTACGCCCCCGAGAGTTTGCTTACCTGCTTGTTCGACGCCTACGTCTGTTGCCTCCCCGGCTCGTGACCCGCCACCCGAGTCGTCGGCGATGCCGGCGAACTGCGATTGTAGGCCGCGGCGGGCACCACCTCCTCTCAAGATCCTGCCCACATGATCTCGGCGGGTTGCCGGAGGACCCGCAATGTCCCGCCGGACTCGCCGGGGCCCCGGCCGGTCGCCGGGTTCCGGCGTATGTCGAAGGGCCGGCACCTCGGTGCGCACCGATTCGTGCGTGTCGGGCGCCGGGCCACTCGGGCGAGGGGTCCTTTCCGGCTCGGTAGTGTTTGGCTCCTATGAGGGCGAACTACGACTTCGAAGAGGCGGAACCCCGCTGGCAGAGGCGTTGGGCCGAAGAGGGCACCTACGAGGTCGACCTCGACGACCCGCGCCCTCCCTACTACGTGCTGTCGATGTACCCGTACCCGAGCGGGCCCGCCCACCAGGGCCACGTCCGCAACTACACCTTCGGTGACGTACTCGTCCGGTTCCGGACGATGCAGGGGCACGCCGTGCTCTCGCCGTTCGGGTTCGACTCGTTCGGGCTGCCGGCCGAGAACGCCGCAATCAAGGGCGGGGCGAAGCATCCGCGCGAGTACACCGAGGCGCGCATCGCCGAGTTGCGGGCGAGCGTGCTCCGGCTCGGCGCCGTCTACGACTGGCGCCGCGAGGTGCGGAGCCACGACCCCGACTACATGCGCTTCAACCAGCTCATCTTCCTGCGGCTCCTCGCGGCCGGCCTCGCCTACCGACGCGAGGCGCCGGTGAACTGGTGCCCCGGCTGCCAGACCGTGCTCGCCAACGAGCAGGTGCTCGCCGACGGAACCTGCGAGCGGTCCGGCGACGTCGTCGAGCACCGGCTCCTCGAGCAGTGGTTCCTCCGGATCACGAAGTACGCCGACGAGATCCTCGCCGCCCTCGACTCGCTCGACTGGCCCGAGCGGGTGAAGACGATGCAACGCAACTGGATCGGCCGCTCCGAGGGGGTGCTCATCCGCCTCCAGGTCGAGGACCACCCCGGCGCCACCATCGAGGTCTTCACGACGCGGGCGGACACCGGGTTCGGCATCACCTACGTCGTCCTCGCTCCGGAGCATCCCCTCGTCGCCGAGCTCACCACCCCCGAGAACGCCGCCGCCGTCACCCGGCTGTGCCGGACGGCGGCGTCGGAGTCCGACCGGCAGCGGATGGAATCCGACGTCTCGCTCGAGAAGCGCGGTGCCTACACCGGGAGCCGTTGCATCAACCCGTTCACGAACGAGCCGGTGCCCATCTACGTCGCCGACTACGTGATCGCCACCTACGGCACCGGGGCGATCATGGCGGTCCCGGCCGAGGACCAGCGCGACCACGACTTCGCCGTCGCCCACTCTCTGCCGGTCGTGCGCACCGTCGCCCCCCCGCCGGACTTCACCGGCGAGGCCTGGTCCGGACCGGGCACCAAGATCAACAGCGGTTTCCTCGACGGGCTCGACGTGGACACGGCCAAGGAAAGCGCCACCGAGTGGCTGGTGGCCGGGGGCATCGGCGAACGCTCGGTGCAGTACCGGCTGCGGGACTGGCTGATCAGCCGACAGCGCTACTGGGGATGCCCGATCCCGGTCGTGTACTGCCCGGTCGACGGGATCGTCCCCGTCGCCGAGGCCGACCTCCCGGTGCTCCTGCCCGAGGACGTCGAGTTCCTCCCGACCGGGGAGTCGCCGCTCAAGCACCACAAGGCGTTCCTCGAGGCGACCTGCCCCGCCTGTGGCGGGCCGGCGACCCGCGAGACCGACACGATGGACACCTTCGTCGACTCGTCCTGGTATTTCATGCGGCTCTGCTCGCCGCGGGACCACGACGAACCGGTCGACATGGCCTCGGCCCGGCATTTCATGCCCGTCGACCAGTACATCGGCGGCATCACCCACGCCATCTTGCACCTGCTCTACGCCCGCTTCTACACGCGGGCGCTCGGCGACCTCGGCCTCGCGCCGCCGGAGATCCGCGAGCCGTTCACGCAACTGTTCTGCCAGGGGATGATCAGGCTCGGTGGCAGCGCGATGTCGAAGTCGAAAGGCAACGTCATCTCGCCCGACGAGTACTTCAGATCGGTCGGCGCCGACGCGCTGCGCCTTTTCCACCTCTTCGTCGCGCCCCCGGTCGACGACTTCGACTGGACTCCCCAGTCGGACGAGATGATCGAGGGCTGCGCCCGCTACCTGCGGCGCGTCTGGCGCCTCGCCGTCCCCGACGAGGACGAGACCGGCGGGACGGCTGGCGTGGGCACCGAGGCGACGAGGGCGGCCGACGAGCTGCGGCGCGCGACTCACCGCGCGATCGACTCGATCACGACCGACCTCGGCCGTTACGAGTTCAACACGGCCGTCTCGGCGCTGATGGAACTCACCAACGCGATCTACCGCGCGCTGCCCCTCGGCGCCGATCATGCCGCGGTCGACGAATCGGTCGACACATTGCTCAAGCTGCTCGCGCCGATGGCACCCCACCTCGCCGCCGAGGCCTGGGAGCGACGCCACGGTGGCCACGTCCACGAAGAATCCTGGCCGGTCGCCGACCCGGCGTTCCTCGTCGAGGAGAAAGTGACGATGATCGTGCAGACCAACGGCAAGCTGCGCGACCGGATCCTCGTCGAGGCGTCGATCGGCGAGGACGAGGCGACGGCACTCGCCCTCGCCTCGGCCAAGGTCACGGAGATCCTCGAGGGCAGGTCACCGCGCCGCGTCATCGTGCGCGCTCCGAACCTCGTCAACATCGTCGTCTGACCGCCGGACCGGCCGAGGACCGCACGCCCCGGGACGGGGCCCGCGGTCTCGGCCCCGTTGGGGATCGACACCGGTGACACCTCCGCACAACTTCTCCTGACGGCGACCGGGCGCAACGGGCCGCGGGGTGCCCCGGATTCGGCGCGTTTTCATGGGCGCCTCACAGCTGTCTCTCAGCCGCGAGATTTATCGTTCCGTCGCTGCCTGCGAAGGGCGCGCCACGGGCGAGGAGGTCGAAGTGGTCTCGGTGAGATATGCGTGGAATGAACTTCGACGGCGCTTCGGGCGGACCATCGTCACGAGCCTCGGGCTCGCCCTCGGAGTCGGTCTCGTGATGGGAATCGTGGGGGTCTCCGAAGGGCTCTCTGACGCCCAGAACCGGATCCTCTCGCCCCTCGGCTCGGTCGGTACGGACATCATCGTCACGCGCACGGTCGCGGCGACGACCTCGCAGACGACGACCACGACGACGCCCGGCGGGTTCCCCGGCCGCGGTGGCGGCCGTTACGGCGGCGGCGGCTTCTTCGCCCCCGGCACCGCCGGCTACGGGGCGGAGAGCTCCGAAGCCACCTCGCTTCTCAACAACAACGCCTCGATCATCACGGACTTGAAGAAACTGGGGAATCCCGGGACGAAATTCACCCATGACTTCCTGGTGCCTGGGACCCTCATCACCTTCCCGGCCGTCGCCGTGAAAGACGTCGCCAAGATCCCCGACGTCACCGCCGCCGTCGGGGCGCTCTCGCTCCAGGCGCTGCACGAGAGCGGCACTGTCCCGAAGATCACCGCCACGTTGAAAACGGGCGGTCAGACGATCTCGAAGACCGTGAAGCCGCCCACGCTCACCACGGCCCAGAGGGCGAAGGAAGGAGCCTGCGTCCAGAAGTTGCTGCAGAAGACCTTCGGTGGCAGCTCGACGGGCACCGGGCCGGCGGGTAGTTCGGGCACACGCGGCCCGGGCGGGGGCCGGGGGTACAACTTCAACGGCTTCGGCTCGAACTCCGCCCTGCAGAAGTGCATGACCCCGGCACAGCGCTCCTACGTGGAGAAGTACGTCGTCCCGGAGCAGACGATCAGGGAGGTTCTCGCCGCGCCCACGACGAACACCGCGACCTCGACCTACACCGTCGCCGGCGTCGACGCGGCCTACCCGGACACCGGACTCATCACCAAGTCCCAGCTCACCGCGGGCACCTGGTACACCAAGAACTCCGCCGATGAGGTCCTCGTCAACACCGCCTACGCCAGCACGAAGCACCTGCGAGTCGGCGGGTCCGTCACGATCAACAAGAAGAGCTACAAGATCGTCGGCCTCGTCGCGCCGACGCTCACCGGCAACGTCTCGGACATCTACTTCACCCTCCCCACCGTCCAGGGACTCGCCTCCGCCAAGGGCTACGTGGACGAGGTTCTCGTCTCCGTGAACAACTCGGCGAACGTCAGTGCCGTGACCGCCGCCATCAAAAAGGAGCTCCCCGGCGCGACGGTCCTCACCTCGAAAACCCTCGCCGACCAGGTCAGCGGGAGCCTGAACAACGCCCACAAGCTCGCCAACGGCCTCGGAGTCGCGCTCGCCATCGTCGTCCTGCTGGCGGCGTTCCTCATCGCCGCCCTCTTGACGCTCTCCAGCGTCGCCAAGCGGGTTCGCGAGATCGGCTCGCTGCGGGCGATCGGATGGAGCCGCGGACGGGTCGTGCGCCAGATCATGGCCGAGACGCTGGGAATCGGTGTCGTCGGGGCGGTGATCGGCCTCGGCGTCGGTGTCGGTGTCTGCGCGATCATCAGCGCCATCGGGCCGGGACTGTCGGTGACCTCGACCGGCCTCGCCGTCGGGGCCTCGAGCCTCAGTAACGGCATCGGGCTGTCGACGACCGGGACGACGACGTTCCTGGTGCACCTCAACGCCCCGGTTCACCTCGCGACAGTCGGGCTCGCCTTCCTCGGCGCAATTGTCGGCGGCCTGCTGGCTGGGGCGGCTGGCGGCTGGCGGGCGGCGCGGCTCGCCCCGGCGTCGGCCCTGCGGGATCTCGGATGATCCGGCGGCGCGGGACCCGGAATCAACCAACCTTCGAGTGGAGAGTGAAGCGATGACGACACGATCGGCAGGCCCGACAGACACCACAAGCCCGGTAACCAAGAAGGACTCCCTGGAGGGCGAGCCCCTGTACGTCCTGCAGTCGGTCGAGCGCACCTTCACCAAGGGTGGCGTAGCCGTGCACGCGCTGCGCGGGATCGACCTCACCCTCGCTGCCGGGGAGATGGTCGCCCTCGAGGGGCCGAGCGGCTCTGGCAAGTCGACTCTCCTGCAACTCCTCGGAGCGCTCGACCTGCCGACGTCCGGCTCCATCCGTTTCGCCGGCCGGGAGCTGGAGAACGCCTCGGACCGCGTGCTCACGCAGATCCGGAGCGAGGAGATCGGCTTTGTCTTCCAGCACTTCAACCTGATCCCGACACTGACGGCCCAGGAGAACGTCTGGATCGCGATGGTCCCCGCCTCGACGCCGCATCAGGCCCAGGTCGCCCGTGCCGCCGAGCTGCTCGACCAGGTCGGACTCGGCCACCGGGTTCATCACCTCCCCTCGCGGCTCTCGGGCGGCGAGCAGCAACGGGTGGCGATCGCCCGGGCGCTGGCGAACAGGCCGAAGGTGGTGATCGCCGACGAACCGACCGGGAACCTCGACTCGGAGACGGGGCGCGAGGTCATCGAGCTCCTCGCGGCGCTGCGCGACACCGCGGGGGTCACGGTGATCCTCGCCACCCACGACGAGGAGATCGGCCGGCGCGCCGAGCATCGGGTCCGGCTGCGCGACGGGAGGCTCGTCGAGGACCGTGCCGTGGCCACAGCCCGCGCCTGACGGGGCCCGGCCGCCCCGACACGGCGCCGCCACAACGACCGGAGAGCGGCCGACCGGCACTGGTGAGGGCGCCGGACAGCCCCGCCAGCTGGTATTTTCGGCCCCGTCCAACGTCTCGCGGGGAGGGCGTGTGGAGAGCCTTCGACGGATAGCGCACCGGGCGACGAGGTCCGGCGTCGCGAGGCTCGTCGCCTCTTTCCCCGCCCTCGCACTGGTCGCGGCGGCGGCGATCACCCCGGCTGGGCCGCACCACGCGACGACGCCTCAGGTCGAAGCCCACCGGGCCGCGGTCGTGCTCTTGGCCCCGCGCCTCTCGGTCGCGCGCGACCGGACCCCGGGCGCCGTCGTCAGGCCGAAGATCGCCATCGTCTCGGACTACCTCGTCGTGCGGGACCGGCGGGTCGACGTGGAGCTCAGCTGCACCAGGGCCAGGTGCGCGGGCTCGCTCCTCCTCATCGACCGCCAGAAGGGCCGGCCCCACTACGAGCTCGGCTCGGTTGGTTACCGCCTCGCCGCCGGCACGGCGGCCGTCGTCGTCGTACCCCTCAACCACCAGGGCGTCGTCGCCGTGGCGAGAGCACGCGGCGGGACGTTCCCGGCGACGGCAGTCGCGACGCTGAACCTGATCGGCACCGGGGATTCCCGGGTCGTCACGCTCGCCACGTAGACGGCGGCGGCGCCGCCGTCAGCCCTGGCGGCCCACCGGGACGAGGCCGAGCAGGGCGGACACCTCGGGCCCGGCGAATTCGCCCAACGAGTCGAGCACGACGTCGGCGAGCACCCAGCGCGGGTCGTTCTCCGTGCCGGGTTCCGGTACGGCGACGACACCCATGCGCGCCGCCTTGGCGGCGATGCAGCCGTTCATCGCGTCCTCGACGACGACGCAGCGGACGGGATCGACGCCGAGCAGTTCCGCGGTGAGCAGCAGCACCGCCGGGTGCGGCTTGCCCAGCTCGACGGCTGCCGCCGAGACGACCGCCGCGAACCGGCCCCGCATCCCGAAGTGCGCGAGCACCGCGTCGATCACCGGCTCGACCGATCCCGAGGCGAGGGCGACGGTGAGCCCGTTCGCCGCGCAGAAGTCGAGCGCCTCGAGCGCGCCGGGCAGGAGCCGCGCCTCGTGGGGGATGGCTGCGACGACCCCCTCGACGATCCGGTCGGCGAGCTCGGCGTCGCTCGGTCCGGCGAACCCGAGGCGGTGGCGGAACAGCCCGACGGCCTCGTCGGCGCGCATCCCCGTGATGAGGCCCCCGCCCAGCAGCGGACGGACGTCGACCCCGATCTCGTCGAAGACGACCGACTGCACGCGGCCCCAGATCCGCTCGGTGTCGACGAGCAGGCCGTCCATGTCGAAAAGCACCGCCTCGGCCCGGGGACCGGGCCTCCCGGGTTCCTCGCTCACGGCGACTCGCCCCGCAGGAAGCGCGCCAGTTCGGCGGCGATCTCGTCGCCCGTCGGCAACTCGCCCTCGAGATCGGGGAACATCCCGCCGCCGGCGTCGAACTGGTCCTCCATCTGCCGCACCATCGCCTCGTGGTCCGGCGAGCGCGCGATCAGCTCGTCGACCTGGGCGCGCGCCTCCTCGGCGCTGCGCTCGAGACCGTCCGTCCCGACGACCAGGCCGGAGACGTCGCAGAGCCCCTCGACGAGCGCCAGGGCCGCCGGCGCGAACGGCATCGCCGCAACGTAGTGCGGGACACGCGCCCACAGGCCGACCGAGGGGATCCCGGCCTCGGCGCAGGCCTCACCGATCACCTCGCCGATCCCGGCGGGAACCTCGATCGAACCGCGCACGACACCGACCCGCCGGGCGAGGTCCGCGTCCGAGGCGGTCGCGGCGAGCTTGACCGGCCGCGTGTGCGGCGTCGCGTTCGGGAAGGCACCGAGGCCCACGACGAGACGGGTACCGAGCTCGCGCGCGAGGCCCACGACCTCGCCCGTGAACGACCGCCACCGGTAGTCGGGCTCCGGGCCGAGCAGGAGCGCGACGCCCGAGCCCATCCGGTCCTTGCCCACGAGCACATGGAGCTCGGGCCAGGTGATCCCGGCGCGCATCCCATCGTCGATCCGCAACCGCGGGCGCCGCGCCCGCTGGTCGACGAGGTCGTCGACCGCGAACTTCGCGAACGTCTCCGTGCGCATTTCGGCAAGGATCGCCGCGACAGCGGTCGCGGCGGCGAAGCCGGCGTCGATCCAGCCGTCGAGCACCACGATGAGCACCGGGTGTTCGGGCGGCGTGACCGGGAATCTCGTCACAGTGGACACGGCCCGAGGTTACCCGCAGCGCCCGTCGACCGATCCGGGCGAGGGCGGCGACGGGGTCGCCGGGGATCAGGCCGTGGCCGTGACCCGTCTCGCCGCCTCGGCCCCCTCGCGGGCGTGGTAGCTCGAGCGCGTGAGCGGCGACGCCTCGACGTGCGCGAAGCCGAAGGCGAGGGCGCGCCGGCGCACGGCGGCGAACTCGTCCGGGGTCCACCAGCGTGCGACCGGCAGGGAATGCACAGACGGCCGCAGGTACTGGCCGATCGTCACGATGTCGACGCCGATGGATGCGAGGTCGGCGAGCGCCCCGTCGACCTCGTCCTCGGTCTCACCGAGACCGAGCATGAACCCGGACTTCGTCACCAGCCCCGCCGCCTTGGCGGCTGCGAGCACGCCCAGGCTGCGCGCGTACGAGGCCTGCGGCCGGACCGCACGCTGCAGGCGCAGCACGGTCTCCACGTTGTGACCGAGCACGTCGGGACGCGCCGCGAAGATCTCCCGCAGGGCGGCCTCGTCGCCCTTGCAGTCGGAGATGAGGACCTCGACGGTCGTGCCGGGCGAGGTCTTGCGGATCGCCCGGATCGTCCGGGCGACCGCCCCGGCGCCGCCGTCAGCGAGATCGTCCCGGGCGACGGTCGTCACGACGACGTGGGCGAGGCCCATCTTCGCGACCGCCGCGGCGACCCTGTCTGGCTCAGAGGCATCGAGGGGCCGGGGGCGAGACGTGTCGACAAGGCAGAAGCCGCAGGCCCGCGTACAGCGCTCGCCGTTGATCATCAGGGTCCCGGTCCCCTCGGCCCAGCACTCGTAGATGTTCGGGCAACCCGCCTCCTCGCAGACGGTGACGAGGTCGAGCGACCGGATCGTCCGGCGCAGGGCGAGGTACTCGTCACCCATCGAGGCTGCGACCCGCAGCCAGGGCGGCTTGCGGTCGGTGATCTCGACGGCGGTGGTCGGGTCGACCCCCGCCGCGGCGAGCCGCCGGGCCGCGGGCCCCGCCGCGCTGCCGGAGCCGGCCCTGGCACGCACCGTGCCGGGCGAGGCGTCCTGGCGCTCAATGACGCGCTTCCCCGCCGCGCCGGCGAAGACGGGGGCGGTCCGCGCCGCCTCGACGAGCGCGTCGACCACCTCCCTTGGTGTGGCAGCCACCCCCTCGGCGCGCAGCGACGTCACCGACCGGTCGGCGATGCCGCACGGCACGATGTGGGAGAACATCGCGAGATCCGCATCGACGTTCAGCGCGAAGCCGTGCATCGTCCGGCCGCGCGACACCCGCACGCCGACGGCGCAGATCTTGCGCGGCGAGGCGCCCGCCGGGTCGACCCACACCCCGGGAGAACCCTCCACCCGTCCGGCCCCCGGCAGGCCGAGGTGACCGAGCGCCGTGATGACGAGCTCCTCCAGCCCGTGCACGTAGGCGGGAATCGCCCCGGGGCCCATCTCGAGCGAGATGATCGGGTAGCCGACGACCTGACCCGGCCCGTGGTAGGTGACTTGGCCGCCCCGGTCGGTGCGCACGAGCTCGGCCCCAACACTTCCCGGATCGGCCAGCACGTGCTCGGCCCGGCCGCGCACGCCCATCGTGTACACGGGGGCGTGCTCTAGAAGGAGCAGGTAGTCCTCGCTGCCGTGGTGGAACAGCGCGTGCTGCAAAGCGAGCGCCTCGCGGTAGCGGACGCGCCCGAGGGAACGAACCCGCAGCGGCCGGCGGGCGGCCGCAAGGTCCGGCATGCCGCTACAGCTCGGCGAGCCAGTCGCGCGTTTCGATGACCCGGGCGACGTCCCGCACGAACGCGGAGGCGTAGGCGCCGTCGACGGCGCGGTGGTCGAAGACGAGCGCCAGCACGCCGACCGAGTGGATGGCGATCGATTCGGAACCGTCCGGCGTCACGACGACGACCGGCTTCCGCTTCACGCCGTCGGTCGAGAGGATCGCGACCTGCGGCTGGGCGATGATCGGCGCGGTGATCATCGTGCCGAACGGGCCGGGGTTCGTGATCGTGAACGTCCCGCCGGTGATGTCGTCGGCAGAGAGCTTGCGGTTGCGCGCCCGCGAGGCGAGGTCGGCGATCGAACGCGCCAGTCCCCGCAGCGACTGGCCGTCGGCGTTGTGCACCACCGGGACGATGAGGCCCTCGCGCTGCAGGTCGACTGCGATCCCGAGGTGGATGTCGTGGTGCACGATGAGCGCCTCGTCGCCGACCGACGAGTTGAGGTTCGGGTAGTCGTGCAGCACGTCGATCACCGCCCGGGCGACGAAGGGCAGGTACGTGAGACCGATGCCCTCCTCGGTCCGGAACTGGCTCTGCAGCGCGGCGCGGACGCGTTCGACGTTCTCGAAGTCCGTCTCCATCGCGACGAGCGTGTGCACCGAGGTGTTGATCGAGCGGACCATGTGCTCGGCCGTCACACGGCGCACCGTCGAGAACGGCACGATCTCGTCACGCACGCCGAGCGGTGCCGGCGGGACGGCGAGCGACGGGCGTTCCATCGGTTGGACCGCCGGTGCCGCCGGGGCCGGGGTGACCGGCGCGGGGCCGGCATAGGCGACGGCGTTGCCCACCGTGCCGAGGTGCGCGAGCACGTCGTCACGCGTGATCCTCCCACCGAGCCCCGTGCCCGGGATCTGCGACGGATCGAGCGCGTTCTCGCGGATGAGGCGCCGCACGACCGGGGACAGCAGAGCTCCCCGCGACCCGTCCTCGTCCCCGAGGTCGCCTCGCCGCTCCTCCACGCGGGGTGCCGGCGGCGGCTCGACCCGGGGGGCGGCGGGCGGTGGGGGGGGTGGTGCGACCGGCGGGGGGGGTGGTGCGACCGGCGGGGACGGCTGGGGCGGGGACGGCTGGGGCGGGAATGGCTGGGGCGGGGGCGTCGTGACGATCCCGGCCGCCGACTCGCCGATCACCGCGAGGCGGGCGCCGACCTCGACCGTCTGTCCCTCGGGGACGATGATCTCGACGAGGACGCCGGCGTAGAGCGAGGGGACCTCCGAGTCGACCTTGTCGGTTGAGACCTCGAACAAAGGGTCGTCGAGCGCGACGGCGTCGCCGACCTTTTTCAGCCAGCGGGTGATCGTGCCCTCGGTCACCGTCTCGCCGAGTTGCGGCATCGTGATGTCAGCCAACGTGAAGACCCCTTCCGGTCAGCGCGAGGACCGTCTCGCCGAACGTCTCGGAGAGCGTCGGATGCGGTTGGACGAACTGGGCGATCTCATCGGGGGTCGCCTCCCAGTTCACGGCGAGGTAGGCCTGGCCGAGCTGCTCGGTGACCCACGGCCCGACCATGTGCACGCCGAGCAGGCGCCCCGCCGCGCCGGTCGGCGTCGCCTCGGCGATGATCTTCACGACGCCCTCGGTCTCGCCGAGGATGCGGGCCCGCCCGTTGCCGCCGAACGGGTCGCGCTGCACGACCACGTCGAAACCGGCCGCGCGGGCGGCGTCCTCGGTCAGCCCGACGAAGGCGACCTCGGGATGGCAGTAGATGCACCACGGGACCGTGGCGTAATTGACGGGCACCGCCGGGTCACCGAGGATCTGCTTCACGACGAGGATCGCCTCGGCGAACCCGACGTGGGCGAGCTGCGGCGTGGCGACCAGGTCGCCGACCGCGAAGACCCCCGCGGCCGAGGTGCGCATCCAGGGGTCGACGGCGACGAATCCCTTGCCGTCGATCTCGACCCCGGCGTCCTCGGCGCACAGGCCCTCGGAGAGCGGGCGGCGGCCGACCGACACCACGACGAGGTCGACGTCGACCCGCTCGCCGTCGCCGAATGCCACGGTCGTCCCGTGACCGTTCGGCTCGTGGCCGTGCACGACCACTCCCGTGCGCAGAGTGATCCCCCGCTTCGCAAAGGACTTCACGACGACATCGGCGATCTCGGCGTCACAGCCCGGCAGGATGTTCGGCAGCACCTCGAGCAGCGTCACCCGCGCGCCGAGGTCCGCCAGCAGCGAGGCGAATTCGCAGCCGATCGCGCCGCCGCCGATCACGGCGACCGAGCCGGGAATGTGGTCGAGCTCGAGCACCTCGTCGGAGGTGAGGACGAATTCGCCGGCCTCGAAGCCCGGCAGCAGCCGGGGCACGGATCCGGAGGCGAGGACGACGCTCGTGCCCGCAAGCTCCGTGACCGAGCCGTCGGGGGCGGTCACCCGCACGAGGTGGTCGGCGAGGAGCTGCCCGACCCCGGGAAACGTCGACACCTGGCGGCGCTTCAGCAGGCCCGTGAGTCCCCGGTAGAGCTGGTCGACGACCTTGGCTTTGCGGGCGAGACTGACGGCGAAGTCGACCTGCGGCCGCTCGGCGGTGATGCCGAACTGTCCGGCGCCCGCCACCGCCCGGTAGACGCTCGCGGTCTCGAGGAACTCCTTGGCGGGGATGCAGCCGCGGTGCAGGCAGGTGCCGCCGACCTTGTCCTTCTCGACCAGCGCGACCGACAGACCGGCGGCCGCGCCGTACAGGGCCGCGGCGTATCCGCCCGGGCCCCCGCCGATGATGACGAGGTCGTACCGCAAGCCACCCATTCCTGCATCGACCGTTCCAACCACCCCCTGGATGGCGATTCTCGCCGGTAACACTATCGACCCGACCTGTTCGGCCGCGACGCGATTTGGCGCCGCGGCGTGCTTTCAACCCTGATCGTGCGACCCGGCGGGCGTCGTCCGGGGCGCGGCCCCGCGGGCTCGACCGGGCCGGACTAGACCGACGGGCCGATGATCATGCCGCCGCCGACGGTCAGGCTCGTCGCCTCGTCGACGAGGATGAAGCTCCCCGTCGCGCGGTTTCGCCGGTAGTCGTCGAAAAAGAGCGGCGCGCCGAGACGCAGGTCGACGCGACCGATGTCGTTCAGCTCGAGCCCGGCGACGTCGCCGATGCGCCCGAGCGTGTTCACGTCGAGCCGGTACTCGACCCGGTCGACGATCGCGCGGGTCCAGCGGGAGGTGTGCTTCAGGTGCAGCCGGGCCCCGGCCCGCAGCGGCGACTCGTCCATCCAGCAGACCATCGCCGCCACCTCCTGGGCGACAGTGGGATTCGTCCCGGCGCCGCAGATCATGTCGCCGCGTGCGATGTCGAGATCGTCGGCGAGGCGGACGACGACCGACATGGGAGGGAAGGCCTTGTCGATCGGGCCGTCGGCGGACTCGATCGCCTCGACGGTCGTGTGGCGCCCCCCGGGCAGCACGGTCACCTCGTCGCCGGCTGAGAGGATCCCGCCGGCGACGGTGCCGGCGTAGCCCCGGAAATCGTGCCACTCGGCCGAACGCGGGCGCACGACCCACTGCACGGGAAGGCGCACGTCGTCGAGGTCACGATCGCCCGCGACGTGGACCTCCTCGAGGTGGTGCAGCAGTGAGGCGCCCTCGTACCACGGCATCTCGCCCGACCGCTCGACGACGTTGTCCCCCTTCAGCGCCGAGATCGGGATGCAGGTGACGTCGGCGATCTCGAGGCGGGAGGCGAACTCCTCGAACTCGGCTCGGATCTCCTCGTAGCGGCGCTCGTCGTAGCCGACGAGGTCCATCTTGTTGACGCAGATCACCATGTGGCTGAGGTGGAGGAGCGACGCGATCGAGGCGTGCCGGCGCGACTGCTCGGTGATGCCGTTGCGGGCGTCGACGAGGATGAGGACGAGGTCGGCGGTCGAACACCCCGTCACCATGTTGCGCGTGTGCTGCACGTGGCCCGGCGTGTCGGCGACGATGAACTTGCGCCGCGGGGTCGCGAAGTAGCGGTGGGCGACGTCGATCGTGATCCCCTGCTCCCGCTCGGCGCGCAGGCCGTCGGTCAACATCGCGAGGTCGACGTGGTCGTCGCCGCGCTGGGAGCTCGCCCGCTCGATGGCGGCGAGGTCGTCCTCGAAGACCGACTTCGAGTCGTAGAGCAGCCGGCCGATCAGCGTCGATTTGCCGTCGTCGACGGAGCCGGCGGTCGCGATCCTGAGCAGCTCCACTAGAAGTAGCCCTCCCGCTTGCGGTCCTCCATCGCGGCGGCCGAGAAGCGGTCGTCGGCGCGGGTCGCGCCGCGCTCGGAGATCCGGGAGACCGCCGTCTCGGCGATGACCTCGTCGACGGTGCGGGCCGCCGATTCGACCGCCGCCGTGCAGGTCATGTCGCCGACCGTCCGGTAGCGGACCGTGGCGACGAACGGCTGCTCGTCGGCCACGCCGGCGCGGGGACCGCAGTAGGCGCCCACCGCGAGCAGCATCCCGTCGCGGCGGAATACCTCCCGCTTGTGGGCGAAGTAGATCGACGGCAGCTCGAGGTGCTCCTGGCTGATGTACTGCCAGATGTCGAGCTCGGTCCAGTTCGAGAGGGGGAAGACCCGGAAGTGCTCGCCCGGCCGGTGCCGCGTGTTGTACAGGTTCCACAGCTCGGGCCGCTGGGCGCGCGGGTCCCACTGGCCGAACTCGTCCCGCAGGGAGAAGACGCGCTCTTTCGCGCGGGCTTTCTCCTCGTCGCGCCGCCCGCCGCCGAGGACGGCGTCAAAGCGGTTCTTCGCGATCACCTGGAGAAGGCTGTGGGTCTGGAGGCGGTTGCGCGAGGCGCCGGGTGTGGGATCCTCGACGACCTCACCACGGTCGATCGACTCCTGGACGGAGGCGACGATGAGCCGCACGCCGAGTTGGGCGACGCGGCGGTCCCGGAAGTCGAGCACCTCGTCGAAGTTGTGGCCGGTGTCGACGTGGACGACGGGGAACGGGATCGGCTGCGGCCAGCAGGCCTTCGAGGCGAGGTGCAAGAGCACCTCCGAGTCCTTCCCGCCGGAGAAAAGGAGGGCCGGCCGCTCGAACTCGGCGACGACCTCCCGGATGATGTGGATCGCCTCGGACTCGAGCGTCTCGAGGTGGGTTAGTTGATAGTTCATATCAACATGGTGACCTTAGCCATCAATTCCGCTGATGTGTCTCGCCGCGCTGGGCCCTGAGCTGCGCCTTGGCTTCTGCGTGTGCGCCGCGGCGGTCGCCAGCCGGTCGACGAGCTCGTTGAGCGGCTCGCCGGCGTGGCCTTTCACCCACCGGAAGGAGATTTCCCCCGGGCGGGTGTCGACGACCTCGCCGACGAGCGGACGCCAGAGGTCCTGATTGGCGACGGGCTCGCCCTTGGAATTGCGCCACCCCTTCCGCCGCCAGGCCACCCACCAGCGGTCCTGGAAGCAGCGGACGACGTAGGTCGAGTCGCTGACGATCTCGAGCGGCCCGGGGTGAACGGACAGCGCCTCGAGCACGGCGGTGAGCTCCATGCGCTGGTTCGTCGTCTGGGCCTCGGCGCCGGCGGCGTAGTCGTCGGGACCCGTCGCCCACGCCCAACCCCCCGGACCGGGGTTCCCGTGGCATGCTCCGTCCGTGTAGACGACCGTGCGCCGACCCGCTTCCACCCGTCCAGTCTGCACCACCGGTGCACCCGGTCAGGGGAGCGCCGTTATCGTCGGTGAGGAAGGACAACACCTGCTCGCGGCGTGGCGAGTCGGATCGACCGAATGGACGAATCCCCGTGATCTTCGACGGTTTTGCGCACCAGGTACCCGATATCAACCCGACGGAGACCGACGAGTGGCTCGATTCGTTCGACGCCGTCATCGGGTCGAGCGGCAAGGCCCGGGCCCGTTTCCTGCTCATGAAGCTGCTCAGCCGGGCGATCGCCCTGCAGGTGAACTTCCCCGCGACCGTCTCCACGCCCTATGTCAACACGATCCCGGCCGACGAGGAGCCCTCGTTCCCGGGCGACGAGCACCTCGAGCAGAGGATCCGTGCCTACATCCGCTGGAACGCGGCGGTGATGGTCTCGCGGGCCAACGCCCGCTACTCGGGGATCGGCGGCCACCTGTCCACCTACGCCGCGGCGGGGGCCCTCTACGAGGTCGGCTTCAACCACTTCTTCCACGGCAAGGACGACGGACCAGGCGACCAGGTGTTCTTCCAGGGTCACGCCTCGCCGGGGATCTACGCGCGGGCCTTCGTCGAGGGCCGGCTCACCGAGTCGGACCTCGAGAACTTCCGCTTCGAGGCGGGGGGCCACGGCCTGTCCAGCTACCCGCACCCCCGGCTCATGCCCGACTTCTGGGAGTTCCCGACCGTCTCGATGGGGCTCGGGCCGATCGGTGCCGTCTACCAGGCGCGCTTCAACCGCTACCTCGCCAACCGGGGGATCCTCGACACCTCGGCCGCACGGGTCTGGTGCTTCGCCGGCGACGGCGAGTTCGACGAGCCCGAGTCGCGTGCCGGACTGAGCCTCGCGAACGCGGGAGCGCCTCGACAACCTGATCTTCGTCGTGAACTGCAACCTCCAGCGCCTCGACGGGCCGGTGCGTGGCAACGGCAAGATCATCCAGGAGCTGGAGGCCGAGTTCCGCGGCAACGGCTGGAACGTGATCAAGGTCATCTGGGGCTCACGCTGGGACGAGCTGCTCGCCCGCGACACCGACGGCGTGCTCGTCGACAAGATGAACTCGACGCTCGACGGCGACTTCCAGCGCATGACGACGGAGTCCGGGGCCTACATCCGCGAGCACTTCTTCGGCCCGGACCCGCGCCTTGGCGCCATCGTCGCCCATCTTTCCGACGAGGAGCTGCAGGCGCTGCCCCGCGGGGGCCACGACTACCGCAAGATCTTCGCCGCCTACAAGGCGGCGACGGAGAACACCGGCGCGCCGACGGCGATCCTCGCCAAGACCATCAAGGGCTGGAAGCTCGGCCCCGAGATCGAGGCGCGCAACGCGACGCACCAGATCAAGAAGATGACCCACGACCAGCTGCGCGCGCTGCGCGACCGGCTGAAGCTGCAGAGCCAGGTGCCCGACGCCCTCCTCGAAAGCGACGAGCCCCCCTACATCCGTCCCGAGAAGGGCTCGCCCGAGTACGAGTACCTGATGGCGCGCCTTTCCGAGCAGCACGGCTCGCTGCCGCACCGCGTCGTGCGCGGCAAGGGGCTCGAGGGCCTGGCCTCCCCGGACGACTCGGCGTTCGCCGAGTTCCGCGCCGGTTCGCGGGACCAGGAGGTCTCGACGACGATGGTCTTCGCGCGTCTGCTCCGCAACCTGATGCGGGACGGGCAGATCGGCCGGTTCGTCGTGCCGATCATCCCCGACGAGGGGCGGACCTTCGGGCTCGACGCCCTGTTCGCCGAGATGAAGATCTACTCGCCCCGCGGCCAGCTCTACACCCCGGTCGACGCAGGCCTGCCGATGCACTACGCCGAGGCGGTCGACGGCCAGATCCTCGAGGAGGGGATCACCGAGGCGGGCGGCATGGCGAGCTTCATGGCCGCCGGGACGTCGTACGCGACGTGGTCGCAACCGATGCTGCCGGTCTACATGTACTACTCGATGTTCGGCTTCCAGCGGGTCGGCGATCAAATCTGGCAACTCGCCGACGAGCGCGCCCGGGGCTTCCTCGTCGGCTGCACCGCCGGCCGCACGACGATGAACGGGGAGGGGCTCCAGCACGAGGACGGCCAGTCCCACGTGCTCGCCTCGACGCTGCCGAACGTGCGCGCCTACGACCCGTCGTTCGCCTACGAAGTGGCGGCGATCGTGCGGGACGGCATCCGGGCGATGTGCGGCCCGCAGGCCGAGGACGTCTTCTACTACCTCACCGTCTACAACGAGAACTACGCGATGCCCGCCCTGCCCGAGGGCGAGGAGGGTGACCGGGTCGTCGAGGGCACGCTGCGCGGCCTCTACCGTTTCGCCGAACCCGCCCCCGTCCAGAGCCTTGCCCTGCCGGACGGCGACGACAGCCCGCCCCGGCGGGCGACGATCCTTTTCTCCGGGACCGCCTGGCAGGCCGCCGAACGGGCCCGGGGGCTTCTCGCCACGGACTGGAACGTGTCCGCCGAGACCTGGTCGGCGACGAGCTACAAGAATCTGCGCGAGGACGCCCTCGAGGTCGAGCGGTGGAACCGGCTCCACCCCGCCGAGACGCCGCGGGTGCCCTACGTCACGCGGGCGCTCGCCACGGCGTCGGGACCGATCGTCGCCGTGACAGATTTCATGAAGGCCGTCCCCGACCAGATCGCCCGTTTCGTGAACGTGCCCTTCACGCCCCTCGGCACGGACGGCTTCGGGCGGTCCGACACCCGGGAGACCCTGCGCAGGCACTTCGAGGTCGACGCCGAGCACATCGTCGTCGCCGTGCTCTCGTCGCTCGCCTCGAACGGCGCCGGCAAGCAAGACGAGGTCGCACTGGCGATCTCCGCCTACGGCATCGACCCGGAAGCCCCCGACCCCCGCGTCGCCTGAGCAACGGCGCCGCGGCTTCGCCACTCGATCCAGGACGCGTTCGAGGGGCGCTTACGCGCCCCTCGAACTGATCCCGTTGCCGGGATCGACACTTCTGGAAAGGCTCGGGGATCCGTGTTAGCTCAGGTGGGACCGGCTCCTGAACGGGTCTCCGAGGGTGTCTGGTTGAGATTCACCAGGTGGTCCAGGGGCCGCCTAGCGGTCAGCCACCTCCAGGGTCCCAACACGTTGACCATCCATCAGTTGGACCACCTCCTTTCTCTGGTGGGGCCAGATTATCGACCGGCGCGGCGGCAACGCGGGATTGCCGCCACAGTCGCGTGAACATCTCGTTACACGTCCATTTCGCGCCATCTCATCGACCGCGGGCCCCGACGAGCGTCAACTTGTAGGTCGTCTTCACTCCTCCGGTGACCACGAAGGTCGCCGTGACCGCAACCCGGTAGTGGACCGACTTCGTCAGCTCGCCTATCGCGTGGAGCGAAACGGGCACGGGTAGGCGCACCACGGCACCTCCGCGGACCGAGAAGTGGTCTGACGAGACGAGAACGGTCTCCACCGCCGTGTGCGTCCGGCCGTTCGACTTGATCCGCACGTCCTTGTGGCCGACGAGCTGCAGCTCACCGCCGCACAGCTTGGTGGCACAGCGCACGCGAAGCGTCGCGAACCCCGACCTCACCGGGGCGGCCGCACTCGTCAGGACGACGCGGGGGCGCACCTTGTGGCCGCCATGGCCGGGAGGCGGCGCCTGCGGAGTCGCCCCGAGCGAGGACGACGGCTGGCTCGTGCCGATCGCGCTGGTGGCAACGACCGCGAACAGGTACGGGACCCCGTTCGTCAGGTTCTCGACCTCGCACGAGGTCGTGTTGGCCCCGAACACGAGGGTCCGCGTCGGGCTGGAGGCCCCGTCGGCGAAGACGAGGACGTCGTAGCCGGTGACGGGGCTTCCGCCGTCGGTGGCGGGCGCCGACCAGTCGAGTGCGACGGCTCGATTGCCCGCCGTCGCCGACTCGAGCACCGGTGGCGCTGGCACGCCCTCGAGGTACTCGATCTCGGAGTCGCCGGTGTCGGCGACAAGAACCCCACCCGAGGGCGAGACGGCGACGCCGCTCGTCTCACCGAGGCTCGTTCCGAAACCATCGGTGCCAGACGAGCTGGGCGTCTCGTGCGCCACCACCGGCCAGCACATAGAGGTTCCCTGGCGTCCAGGTGGCATCGGCAGCCAACACGTAGCCAGGATCGGCGCCACTGCAGGCAAGGATCTCGACTTCTTCGTCCGCAGAGTCAGCAATCAGGATGTTCCCCGAGGCGTCCGACGCAACCCCGACGGGACCGTTTAGCACCGCTTCATCCGCCAGGGTCCCAGTCGCGCTCGGGGCGGCCACCCCGCCGCCGGCAACCACGTACAGGTAACCGGGCTTCCAGACCGCTCCGCTTCCCAGCGAATAGGTCGAGTTCGTCGCAGCACCCGCCAAGACCTCGACGACGAGGTCTTCCGTGTCGGAGATGAGGACATTGCCCGATCTGTCTGCGGCTACGCCGGAGGGCAGATCGAGAAGTGTTGACCTGCCGTCCTGTTCCCTTGGCCGTCGGCGAATCCGCACCACCACCCGCGACGGCATATCAGATCACCGTGAGTCCAGCTCGCCGAGGAAGGCAGATAACCGGGCCGATCCGATCCGACCGCGAGAGCCTCCACGAGACCGTGGCCAGCATCCGCCACCAAGACGTTGCCGGCGCCGTCAACACTGACGCCAGCCGGAGCATCCAGCCCGTCCGAGGTCGCCGGAGCCCCCGAACTCGTTGGTGCCGGGGTGACCTTCCCTTTTCCGAGACCGGCGATGACGTAGAGGTCACCTGGAACCCAGGAGGCGCTTGGGCCAAGTACGTAGCCGGGATTCGTTGTGCTCACCGCGAGGACTTCGACCTCGTCGTCACCCGTGTCCGCGATGAGAACGTTGCCGTCACTGTCCAACGCGACACCTTCGGGCAGCGTTGAGAGCTGTTGTGGCACCCGGTGAGCCGGTCGTGACCGGAACCGGCGAGTGCGTCCCGTCGCCGGCGATCAGGTAGAGCGAGCCGACAGCCCAGGTCGCGCCGGACCCGATCAGGTATCCCGGGTTCGTGGAGCTCTCGGCGAGCACCTCGATCTCGCTCCGGTTCGTGTCGCAAATGACGGCGTCGCCGCTGGCGTCCACCGCGACGTCCTGGGGTTGTTCGAGCTTTGTCGAAAGTGCCGGCGTACCTGACGAGGTCGGAGGCGTCGTCGCCGAGGCGCCTCCGGCTATCACGGTGAAATCGGGCGTGCCGGACGCCCCTGCTCCGGGAATCGACGGCCAGACCCCGATCCCGACGCCCGCGACAGCGACCACGACAACCACTGCGCAGACCACTCTTCCTGCCAACCGCCCGATTCCCGCCCATCGCCCCTCGCTCCTCCTTGGTCATCGCGGCCCGTGTGGTGCCGCGCACCGCTCACGAGAAACTGCCCAAAGTGAAAAGTGACCAACTACCAAGTCAGAACGCGGGTAACGGGAACATACCGACACCGACGCGCTCATGGCGAATCGCGAAGCTCCGAAGCGGTACTCCCCGAATGCCGCCAATCAATTGACAGGGGCTGTGCAGCCGACACGCCCCGTTGCGCCACCGCTTGACCGTCGGCCGCGGGGTCGCCGGGCCCGCAGGATCGGGCTTCCGTGTGGGGCGATAGCGTGAAGCGTGTCGCTCCACTTCGAGGACGCCCAGGTCGCGGTCCATCGCCTGGTCGTCGGACCCATTGACAACAACGTCTTCATCGTGTGCTGCAAGGTGACGGGAGAGGCGCTCCTCATCGACGCCGCGGACGAGCCCGAGCTTCTGCTGAGAACCTGTCAGGAGCTCGGCGTCCGCCAGGTCGTCGAGACCCACGGCCACTGGGACCACATCCAGGCGGTCCCGGCGCTGCGCGACGCCGGCTACGAGGTGGCTGTCGCCGCCGGGGACGCCGCCATGCTTCCCGCCTACGACGGGCTGATCGAGGATGACGCGGTGATCGGCGTCGGAAACCTGCGCATCCGAGCGATCCACACGCCGGGCCACACCCCCGGTTCGACGTGCTTCCTCGTCGAGGGCTCGCCCGTACTGTTCTCCGGCGACACCCTTTTCCAGGGCGGCCCGGGGAACACGACCTTCCCGGGCGGCGATTTCGCCCAGATCATCACGTCGATCGACCAACGCCTCTTTGGCCCCCTGCCGCCCGAGACGATCGTCATGCCCGGACACGGCGAGGACACGACGATCGGCGACGAGCGGCCCCACCTCGAGGAGTGGATCCTGCGGCGTTGGTGAGCGCACAATTTCCCCTATTCGTGTAGTACAAATCCTGTACAGCGCATAGCATGAGGGCATGACGACGGTGACCGCGAACACGACTGACGCGCCCTTCGAGGGCAGCTCACCCGCCGACCCGCTCCTCGTCGTCGAGGACCTGCACGCCTCGGCGGCGGACACCGAGATCCTCCGGGGAGTCGACCTCGTCGTGCGGTCCGGCGAGCTCCACGCCGTCATGGGCCCCAACGGGTCGGGCAAGTCGACCCTCGCCAACGTCCTGCTCGGCAGTCCCGGCTTCCAGGTCACCAAGGGCAAGGTCCTTTTCAGAGGCGAGGACATCACCGGACTGGCGACCGACGTCCGCGCGAAGAAGGGCATCTTCCTCGCCTTCCAGTATCCGGAGGAGATTCCCGGCGTACCTATCGCGCAGTTCCTCCGGCAGGCCGTCGCGGCCCGACGTGGAACCGACGTTTCGGTGATCGAGGTCCGCGTCCAGATCCACGAGTGGCTGCAGCGCCTCGGCATGGACGCCGGCTTCGCCTCCCGCTACCTCAACGACGGCCTTTCCGGCGGGGAGAAGAAGCGCAACGAGATCCTCCAGATGGCCCTGCTGGAGCCGGACCTCGCGATCCTCGACGAGACCGACTCCGGGCTCGACATCGACGGCATCGGCGTCGTGGCCCGCGGGGTGAACGAGGTCCGCGCCCACCGGCCCGGGCTCGGCGTCGTCGTCGTGACCCACTACCGGCGGATCCTCGACGAGCTGAAGCCCGACGTCATCCACGTCCTCATCGACGGGCGGATCGTCGAGTCCGGGGGACCAGAGCTCGCGGCACGCCTCGACGCCGAGGGCTACGAGTCGTGGCGCCGATGACCGCCCTCGACGTGCAAGCGCTGAAGAAGGAGTTCCCGCTGCTCGCCCGCGAGCACGGCGACCGGCCGCTCGTCTACCTCGATTCCGCCGCCTCGGCCCAGCGCCCGCAGGCCGTGCTCGACGCGATGGACGACTACTACGTGACGACCCACGCCAACGTCCACCGCGGCGTATACGCCATCGCCGAGGAGGCGACCCGCCGGCTCGAGGTGGCACGGGTGAAGCTCGGGCGGTTCATCGGCGCGCCGCGACCCGACCGCGAGGTCATCTTCACGAAGAACGCGACCGAGGCGATCAACCTCGTCGCCTACGCCTGGGGGCGGCAGAACCTGCGGCGCGGCGACGTCGTCGTGCTGAGCGAGATCGAGCATCACGCCAACCTCGTGCCGTGGCTGATGCTGCAAGACGAGCTCGGCATCGAGCTGCGCTACATCCCGCTCGGCCCGGACTTCCACCTCGACCTCACCGATCTCGAGACGGCTCGTCGAGGGTGCCAGCCTCGTCGGCGTCACGGCGGCCTCCAACGTGCTCGGCACGGTCGTCGACATTGCGCCGATCGTCGCCGCCGCGCACGCCGACGGGGGCCGTCGTGCTCGTCGACGGGGCGCAGCTCGCCCCGCACCGCCACGTCGACGTCGCCGCGGCCGGCATCGACTTCTTCGCCCTGACCGGCCACAAGATGCTCGGCCCGACCGGGATCGGGGCGCTCTGGGCCCGGGCGGAGCTGCTCGAGGCGATGCCGCCTTTCCTCGGCGGCGGCGAGATGGTGAGCGACGTGCGGCTCGACGGCTTCCGGCCGAACGAGCTGCCCTGGAAATTCGAGGCGGGCACGCCGCCGATCGCCGAGGCGATCGGGCTCGGGGCCGCCGTCGACTACCTCGAGGCCGTCGGGCTCGACGCCATCGGCGCCCACGAGACCGCCCTCGTCGGCTACGCGCTCGAGCAGCTCACCGCCACCTACGACGAGATCCGCGTCTTCGGCCCCGCCCCCGACCCGGTGCGCCGCGCCGGAGTGATCTCGTTCGCCTTCGACGGCGTCCACCCGCACGACGTCGCCCAGGTGCTCGACCAGTCCGGCATCTGCGTGCGCGCCGGCCACCACTGCGCCAAGCCCCTGATGCGGACACTCGGCGTCGCCGCGACGACCCGGGCGTCGCTCTACCTCTACAACGACGAGTCCGACATCGACGCGCTGGTCGCGGGACTGGCGACGGTGCGGAAGATGTTCTCCCGATGAGCCCGGCGTGGCACCCCGACGGGCCGCAAGGTCGGTCACGCCCGGCAGCCATGAACGAACTCGAAGACCTCTACCGCGAGATCATCCTCGACCACTACCGCTCCCCGCGTAACCGCGGCGAGCTGGCCGTGCCGCCGGCGCACCGCGTCGAGGGCTTCAACCCCCTCTGCGGCGACGAGATCGTGCTCTTCCTCGACGTGCGAGACGGGGTCCTCGAGGACCTGAAGATCTCCGGGCGGGGTTGCTCGATCAGCCAGTCGTCGGCCTCGATGATGTCGGCCGCCGTGAAGGGACTGCCGGTCGACGAGGTGCGCCGGCTCGTGCGGTCGTTCAAGTCGATGATGGCGATCGAGGTTGCGCCGGCGGCGGGGGCTCGGGCGCCGGACGAACCCACCGAAGCGGTGGATCCCGCCACGATGGGCGAGCTCGGCGCCCTGCAAGGGGTTGTCAAGTTCCCGGTGCGCATCAAGTGCGCGACGCTCGCCTGGAACGCCCTCACCCAGGGCCTCGATGAGATCGCCGTCGGCCAGCCGGCGGGCCCAGCTAGCCGAGCGGCTGCCGGTCCGGTCCCAGGCCGAACAGGGCGAGCGAGCTCTCCAGCCCGGCGATCTCGATGTCGGGGCGCTGGCGCGCCGACCAGGCGTCACGTCCGAGCCGGAAGCACAGCGTGCGGTCGGGCGTCGTCCCGCGCATCGTGAGCTCCTCGCCGTTGGGCTCGTAGCCGACCTTCTCGGAGACGCGGATCGAGGAGATGTTCCACTCGAAAGCCGAGGAGTGCGCCTCGCGGGCACCGAGGCCCCGGAAGGCGAGCTCGAGGATGGCGGCCCGCATCTCGGCCCCGACGCCGTGCCCCTGGGCGCGCCGGACGAGCCAGGACCCGGTCGAGACCGAGCGGAGGGCGGGGAAGTGCTTCGCCATCGCGTCCTGCACGCCGACGACCCCGCCGTCGACGACGACGGCGAGCGAGAGCGACCAGTCGTTGACCGACCAGTTGGCGCGCTGCGACCACCACCACCGCAGCGACTCCTGCTCCCGCCGCGGCGAGTCCACCTCGGTCCAGGCGACGTGGAAGGGCTGGCGGTCCGGCTCGTGGATCCCCTCGGAGGGCAGCCGCGCCAGCACGGCGAGGTCCTCGTCGGTCGGATAGCGCAGCTCGAGGCGCGGGGTACGCACGACGAGGTCGTAGAGCGGCCAGATTTCCGCCAAGGGGTGCCGGGTGACCATGCACGATGATCCCACGGACCGGACGGCGCGGTGGCTAGGTCAGCGGTTCCTCGACGCGCAGCCCGGCGAGGTCGGCGTCGACGACGACCGCCCGGCCCGCCAGCCCGACCCCGGCGAGCGCCGCCTCACCGGCGTCGCGCACGCGGGCCGCCGCCCCGGCGGAGGCACAGATCGCCAGCAGGCCGGTCCCGGCACCGGACCAGCAGGCGGTCGCCGCACCCGCAGCCCGCAGGCGCGCCAGCAACTCCGGTGCCTCCGGGAAAAGGGCGGCCCGCGCCGCCTGGTGGAGGCGGTCCTCCCCCGCCGCCGCGACGAGCTGAGTCGCGTCGGCGAGACCACCGACGAGCAGGGCGAGGCGACCGAGATTCGCCACGGCGTCACGGAACGGGACGGTGGCGGGCAGCACGGCCCGGGCGCTTGCGGTCTCGAGCACACGGTCGGGGATCACGACGACGAAGGCGAGCGCCGGGTCGAGGGCCAGCCGGCACGTGACGGGCCGACCGTCGACGAGCGTCGCGGCGACGAGCCCGCCGAGCACGGAGGCGGCGGCGTTCTCGGCGTGCCCGTCGAAGGCGGCCGCGACGCCCAGCGGGTCGGGAGAACCGGCGGCGGCGGCGGCGGCGGCGGCCAACGCGGCACTGGAGCCGAGGCCGCGCCCCACCGGGATCGACGAGCGCACGGTGATCTCGAGGCGGTCATGACCGAGGATCGACGCCGCGACCCGGGCCGCGAGGTGCGAGGCGTCCCGCGGCAGCTCGGCGCCCTCCCCCTCGGCGTGGATCGTCAGCCGCGCCGCAGGCTCGATCTCGACCTCGACGGCGAGTCCGAGCGCGAGGCCGAGGCAGTCGAATCCGGGACCCAGGTTCGCCGAGGATGCCGGAGCTCGCGCGCGGCACGGTCCTGTCAGCTTGCCTGCGCCGAAGGCGACGTGCACATCAATCGACGCGGGTGGGCGGCGCGAGAACTCAGCGCTCGATCTCCTCGTACTCGTCGACGGTCATGAGCACGGTCCGGGGCTTGGATCCCACCGACGGCCCGACGACGCCACGCCGTTCGAGCAGGTCCATCAGGCGGCCGGCCCGCGAGAAGCCGACGCGCAGCTTGCGCTGCAGCATCGACGTCGAGCCGAGCTGCGAGCGGACGACGAGATCCATCGCCTCGCGGACCAGCTCCTCCTCGTCGTCGTCACCGAAGAGCCCGCCGCCGGTCCGGTCGTCGTCGTCACCGACGATGCCGTCGACGTACAGGGCGTCGCTCTGGCGCCGCCAGTGGGCGACGACGGCGTGCACCTCCTCCTCGGAGACCCACGGGCTCTGGATCCGGCGCGGGATGCTCGACGAGGCGGTGAGCAGCAGGAGGTCTCCCCGGCCGATGAGGCGTTCGGCACCCGCCTGGTCGAGGATGACGCGGGAGTCGGCGAGCGACGAGACCGAGAAGGCGAGGCGCGAGGGGATGTTCGCCTTGATCACGCCCGTGATGACGTCGACCGACGGGCGCTGGGTCGCGATCACGAGGTGGATGCCGACCGCCCTCGCCATCTGCGCGATCCGGCAGATCGACTCCTCGACGTCGCGGGCGGCGACCATCATGAGGTCGTTCAGCTCGTCGACGACGACGAGGACGAACGGCAGCCTCTGGTGGCGGTTGCCCTCCGCCGGGTCGGGGATCCCGGCGTCGTCGACGGCGGCGTCGACGGCCGACGAGCGGCCCGTCGAATGGGCCCTCCGAGAGGTCGCCCCGGTCGACCGCCTCGTTGTAGCCGGTGATGTCGCGCATGCCCACCTCGGCGAGGAGGTCGTAGCGGCGTTCCATCTCGGCGACGGTCCAGGCGAGCGCGTTGGCGGCGCGCTTCGGGTTGACGACCACCTCCGTGAGCAGGTGCGGCAGGCCGTTGAAGTGGCCGAGCTCGACCCGTTTCGGGTCGATCAGGATCAGCCGGACCTGCTCGGGAGTCGAGCGCATCAGGATCGACGTGACGATCGAGTTGATGCAGCAGGACTTGCCCGAACCCGTCGCCCCGGCGATCAGGAGGTGGGGCATCTCGGCGAGGTTCACCATCACCGGCCGGCCGGCGATGTCGCGGCCGAGACCCACCTCGAGCGGATGGAGCGCCCGGTGCGCCTCGGGCGAGGAGAGGACGTCGCCGAGCGTGACGAGTCGGCGGTCCCGGTTCGGCACCTCGACGCCGATCGCCGAACGCCCCGGGATCGGCGCCAGGATCCGGACGTCGGGGGAGGCCATCACGTAGGCGATGTCCTTGGAAAGACTCGTCACCTGGGCGACCTTGACGCCGGGGGCGAGCTCGAGCTCGAAGCGCGTGACGGTCGGCCCGACCGTGTAGCCGGCGACGTGGGTCGTCACGCCGTGCGAGGCGAGCGCGCCCTCGAGGATCTTCCCGCGCTCCTCGATCCCCTGCCGGTCGGTGGCGAGCTCCTTGGAGCGTTTCAGCAGCCGTTCCTGGGGGAGTCGCCAGCTGCTCGGCGCCGGCACGACGCCGAGGCCGAGCTGCTCGACGACGGCGGACGGCGCGAGGAAGTCGCCGGCGGGGACGGGCTCGATCCCGTGTGGGACCGTGACGATGCTCTCCTCGTCGACCTCCCCGCCGGCGTCGGGCACCGGCTTGCCCCGGCCGGTCCGCGTCTTGGTGACGAGCGACGCCAGCTCGTCGAGCGGTTCCACGGCGATCGCGTCGGCCTCGTCGAGGGGCCAGTCGATGAGCGGCGTCTGCTTGGCCGGCGGAAGGTCGGCCGCGGCGACGTCTTCAGGGGGGGTCTCCCCGGTCTCGGCGACGGTGAAGAACCGGGACACGGCACGCCCCGTGGCACCGAGCGCGTGCCAGATGCCGGTCACTCCCTGGCGCACCGAACGTGCGAAGCAGGCGCACACGGCGACGAAGGCGACCGCCCCGAGGACGACACCGGCCCCGGCCGCCCCGATGAGATTGCGCAGACCGCCGCCGATCTCGGCCCCCACGTACCCGCCGGCGCCGCCGAGGAGGTGCGCCGCGGACCCGGTCCCGGGGTGGCCGCCGGCGAGATCGCCGAGACCCGCCGCCGCCACGGCGAGGGCCACGAGGGCCAGGAGCGCGCCGACCGCGCCGCGCCGGGCGCGACCGACAACGAGCGTCCCACCGGCGACGACCAGGCCGAGCGGGAGGACGTCGAGACCCCAGCCGAGCCCGGCGGCGCCGACACGACGGACACCGATCCCGGCCGGCCCGAGGAGGTTGAAATGGATCGCCAACACCGCGAGGACCCCGACCACGATGAGAAGCCAGCCCCACACCTCGTCGGGCTCACGGGCCGTCTCGTCGTGCGCCGCGGCGCGCCTCGTCGCCGTCACGGACGGGCGCGCGCCGCCCCGGGCCGGGCCGGCCCGCCTGGTCGACGACGGGGCGGCGGTCCTGTGCCTCCCCGTCTGGCGCGAGCGGGACTTCGTTGTCGCAGAACCCTTCGCTGCAGCCACAGTGAAAACAACGCTAACACCAGCAACGATGCGGGGCGCGGTGCCCCGCTCCCGGAATCCGGGTCAGCGGTAGGCGGCGTCGGGGTAGGTGAGGCCGATCTGGCGGCGGCACTCGTCGAGGATCCGCATGATGGCGATCGACTCGTCGAGGGGCACGAGCGGGCTCTCGGTGAGCCCGGCGCGCAGGCAGCGCACCACCTCGGCGATCTCGTGCACGTAGCCTCGCCCCTCGGCCGGCGGCACGACACGGCGGGAGGGACGGCCCTCCACAGCGACCGTGAAAGCGCCGATCTCCTGGAACGCCGCCGTGACCTCGACCCGGCCCTTCGACCCCGAGAAGACGGCGGAGGTGTCGATGTCCGCCTCGAAGGTGCCGGTGAGCACCGCCGTCGCGCCGGTGGGCCAGCTCATCGCCATGACGACGCTGCGGTCGACGCCCCCCTCGAGATGGGCGAGCGCCCGGATCTCGTCGGGTTCGCCGAGCGTCGCGAAGGCGAGCGTGATCGGGTAGATGCCGACGTCGAGCAGTGCCCCGCCGGCCTGGTTCGGGTCGAAGAAGCCGGTGAGAGTGCTCCTCGGTCGCGACGAACCCCAGCCCGGCCTGCAGGTGGCGGACCTCGCCGATCTCGCCCGAGGAGAGCACCGCCGCCAGCTCGGCGAAGCCGGGCCGGCAGCGCATCCACATCGCCTCCATGAAAAAGACGTCAGCGGCGCGCGCCGCCCGCACGAGCTCCTCGGTCTGGGCCGCCTCGACCGTGAGGGGCTTCTCGCACAGCACCGGCCGGCCCACCTCGATGCAGTGCCGGACGGCAGCGAAATGGGCGGCGTGGCTCGCGCCGACGTAGACGACGTCGACGGCGTCGTCCTCGATGAGGGCGTCGTAGGAGCCGTGGACCGTGGCGATGCCGTGGGCCGCGGCGAACCGCCGCGCCGACTCCTCGCTGCGGGACCCGACGGCGACGACCTCGCAATCCGGCGTGAGGCGGATCTCGTCGACGAGCGTGGCCGAGATCTTCCCGGTGGCGAGGATCCCCCAGCGCACCGGGCGGTCGGCAGGCAGCGGCGCGGGCACCGGCCGCCTACCAGCTGCTGGTTCGAACGGGTCTCATCCACCCACCGTAGCCAAGGACGGTTAGGTGCGCAGGACGGCGCCCGTGGCGGCACCGGCCCGCCCCGGGGCCCTCGACCGCCGCTTGGGGCCGCAGATCCTCCCGGGCGGGCAGCGTGCCGGTCCGGGGACGAGGTGGTCGTTGGCTCGTGAGCCGCCCATCCCCCCGTCGCCCGGCGGGCGGTTGGCCCCGGCGCCGGACTGACATGAATTGCCCTCCCCTTGTGACACGTTTGTGTCTTCACTAACCTCATCGCTATGCACGAGCCACGTGGATCACTCGTTTGTCGCGAGGTGCCGGACCTCGCCCCGGCGATCTACCGGCAGCGCCTGGTCGTCGAGGGCTACCCCGCGGCGCCGATCGACGACGGCACGATCCGCCGCTACCTCTCCGGGCTCTCCGACGTCTGCCGGATGAAGCGCCTGATCGAGCCCGTCACCCACCGCTCCGACACCTACGGCTGGGCCGGCTGGGTCCACTGGGAGTCCTCCGGCGCGCACTTCTACGCCTGGGAGCAGCCACTTTTGTTCTTCAGCGTCGACGTCTACACGTGCGCGCCGTTCGACGCCGAGGCGGTCGTCGCCTACACGAGGTCGTTCTTCGGTGCCGACGAGATCGTCTCCCGGGAGTTCTGAGCACCGTGAGACGGCCGTGACGACCCTCGAAGCCCGAGCCGACGAGCTCGAGCAGCTCGCCCGATCGGTCATCGGCGCAGACACCCGCCAGCCGTTCGGCGCCTACGTCTTTCTGCCCGACGACCCGGCCGCCGAGCTGGGCCGCAGCGTCGAGCGGGCGGTCTTCCTCGAGGCCTTCGGCAACACGCCAGAGCTCCTCGCCGCCGAGTACGGGCCCTACGAGGCGTCGAGCCTGTTCTTCACGGTCCTCGACCACCGCCGGCTGTGCCCGGCCGGGGTGATCCGGATCATCGTGCCGACGGCGCACGGTCCCGGACTGAAGACGCTGAACGACCTGGAGCCGCTCTGGCACGAGCCGGCGGAGTCGATGCTTTCCCGTAGCGGGATCGGGCTCTCGCTGGAAAGGACCTGGGACATCGCGACCCTCGCCATCGACGCGGGGTACCGCAGCGCCGCCGCGACCGGGCTCGTCGCGCTGGGCCTGTACCAGTCGATCGTCCGCACCGGCGAAGCGCTCGGCGTCGAGTGGATGGTCGCGATCCTCGATCGCGCCGTGTTCCGGATGTCCAAGGCCCGCTTCCACCAGCCGTTCTTCGCGCTGGCGGAGGGCCGCCCGTATCTCGGCTCGCGCGACAGCCTGCCGATCTACGGCTGCGTCTCGGACTGGCGCCGCCGGCTCGCGATCGAGGACCCGGCGATCCACGGGATCATCTACGAAGGCGTCGGCATCGAACCGGCGCTGCGCCCCCTCGACCTCGTCGAGTCGACGACCCTCGCGCAGACGATCTTTTCCGCGCCCGAGCTCAGGCTGAAGGGCGCCGCGAGGTCCATCCCTCGGCAGACTCGTGGTTCGCGGGAAGGCGCACCGGCACGGCCGGCTGCCGCTGCTCCGCCGCTGCGTAGGGCTGCGTCCGCGTGAGCAGCCCGAGCACGTCGATGATCTGGTCGCCGCGGGCGGGGCGGGCGTAGAAGTAGCCCTGGGCGGAGCTGCAGCCCAGTGCCATCAGGTGCCGGGCCTGTTCGGCCGTCTCGACACCCTCGACGATCGTCTGGATCCCGAGGGCGCTGCTCATCGCGAGGATCGCCGCGATGAGCGACTCCGAGGCCACGGGCTCGGCGTCCGACATGTCGGCGACGAAGCTCTGGTCGATCTTCAAGATGTTGACCGGCAGGCGCTGCAGGTAGGCGAGCGACGAGTACTTCGTCCCGAAGTCGTCGACGGCGATCTGGATGCCGAGGCGGCGCAGCGCCGTCAAAGAGGCGATCGAGAGCTCGGGGTTGCTCATCATCTCGGACTCGGTGAGCTCGAGCGTGAGCGCCGAGCCCTCCAGCCCGTGCACGGCGAGGGCACGTCCGACCCGCTGCACGAGCAGCTCGTCCTGCAGCTGGAGCGCCGAGAGGTTGACCGCCGCGGTGAGGTGCCCGAAGCCCGGGACGGCGCGGCAGACGACGAGCTGCCGGAGGGCGTCGTCGAGGACCCAGCTGCCGATCTCGCAGATGAGGTCGCTCTCCTCGGCGAGCGGGATGAAGCGCTTCGGCAGGAGCACGCCGAGCGTCGGGTGCGCCCAGCGGACGAGCGCCTCGAAGCCGAGCACCTCGTTGTAGCCCATCCGCACGATCGGCTGGAACACGAGGTGGAGCTCGTGGTGCTCGATGGCGCGGCGCAGGTCGCGTGCGATCTCGACCCGCTCGGTGAGGTGGACGCGCATCGAGTCGTCAAATACGGCGACGGCGTCGCGACCGGCCTCCTTGGCCTGGTGGACGGCCGTGTCGGCGTCGCGGACGAGCACCTCGGGATCGAACGAGGCGTCCGGGGTCGCGAAGGCCATCCCGATCGACGCCGTGACGAAGAACTCGGAACCGTCGATGTGGAACGGCGCCCGCAGGCACCCCCGCAACCGGTTGGCCAGGGCGCGGGCCTCGGAGACACCGACGGTCCCGCCGAGCACGACGACGAACTCGTCGCCGCCGATCCGGCTGACGAGATCGCCGGTGCGGGTGTTCTCGGCGAGACGCTTGGCGACCTGCACGAGGAGCTCGTCGCCGTAGCGGTGGCCGAGCGTGTCGTTGATGAGCTTGAACCGGTCGAGGTCGAAGAACATCAGCCCGACGGGCGTACCCCGTGAGGACGAGCGCGCCGCGAGGTCGCCGAGGTACTGCTCCATCGCCCGGCGGTTCGGCAATCCGGTGAGGTCGTCGTGCAGCGCCCGGTCGATGAGGCGCGCCTCCGACCGCTCGGCCGACTGCACCGCCTGGAGGATCTGCAGGATCGCCACCGTCGTCAGGACGACGATGATCGCGAACAGCGCCAGCCGTTCGGTCGTCGGATACCGCCGCTCCTGCAGGACGAGAAGCGCCGGGACGAAGAAGGCGATGCCGACGAGCGCGATGCGGCCCGGGGTCCACCGCGCCGCGCGCTTGTCGGCGGGCTCGGTGAGGGTGCGCATCGAAGGATCGAGCGCACAGGTCGCCGCCCCGGCGAAGGCGATCACGTAGGGCAGGTCGAGGACGTTGACGGGGACGCTGACGAGGTGGATCTCGGCGAACATGTACAGGGCGTCGCCGACGAACATCGAGAGCAGTCCGGCGATGAGGAAGCGGTCCGCCGTGCACCGCTCGCGGCTCGTGCCGAAGGCGATCTGCAGCGTCATGATGAGCAAGAAGAGCGAGGCCGCCGGATAGCAGACGAGGATCAGTTTCAGGTCCACCGGCGCGCTCTTGCGAGCCAGCACGGGCTCGATCACGTACACGAGCGAGCAGGCGAGCACGGCGAGCGAGGCGATGACGCCGTCGTAGATGATGCCGAGGCGGTGGCGCGTCGACCCGGTGCGGGCCCGGATGATGGCGATCAGCGCCGCGCCCAGGATCGCGTAGCCCGGCAGCACGATGAGATCCGGGATGAGCGAGCGGTGCGCGGTGAGGACACCGAGCGTGTGCAGGTCGTCGCGGGCGACGCCGCCGGCGACAAAGAGCGTGAAGGCGGTGAGCGCCATGAACCACGGCAGGCGCCTCGCCGGGCGGTAGCGGTGGACGCCGAAGGCGATCGCCCCGATCGTGCCGGCGGCCGCCAGGCCGAAGGCGAGCCCCCCGGTCGCGTCGACGAGGGCGAGGACGAGGAGGACCCCCCAGACGCCCGCCACGACGAGGTGGCGGCGCGTGACGACGAAGACCCCGAGCCGCTTCGAGGCCGTATCGGGCTGCGGCGAGTTCTCCCGCCGGGTCAGGACCGCCATACCGCTATCACCTCCTCGTCTTGGTCCCCCGCCTAACGGCACGCCGGCGATTCGCCTTAAGTGTTCCGGCCCAATGGCGGGCCAGATTCCCAGCCGCCACGAAGCGTGGTCACTGTACCACTTTTGGTGATGTTCCTCCCCGCCGTTCGGACCCGGAACAGCACCGACGCCGGGAACTCGGCACCTGGCGGCCCGCCCCATTGGTCCGCCGCCACGCCCGGCAACGCAGCCGGCTCGTCCTGCCCCCAACGCCGCGCCCCGCCAGTCGCTCTCATTCCCGGCGCATTGCCGTGTCCCGGGGCACGGAAACATGGGCATCCGGTCGGCTGCCGATTGTCCTAATAGGCGACACTCCGTGGTTGTATTACCACTGAGCGTGACATTGAGCGCAAAACCTGAAATTGGGGCTACCGCTAGTCAATATGAGTTGCCTATGATGCAAATGTGCTAGAAGTAGCCACTGAAACTGATGGGGCACGAATTAGTCATATGTCACGCTCCGTGCCCGCGCGGCGGCGACGGACGGCGGCCGTCCCGAACGAGACGGTGGGACAGTGACCGCCGACCTCGTCGACCAGCCGGCCGAGACCGTCGCCGGGCGCTTTTTCTACACCGCGCCCTCCTACGCCAGTCTTTGGGATCGCTTCTGGGCGAGCCGTGACGAGCTCAGCCGCAACGACCTCCTCCTCGCCTACGAGCCCCTCGTCCTCGTCGTCATCGGCCAGCTCCCCGGATCGGTCCGCACCCACTGGGACCGCGGGGACCTCGTCGGTTTCGGCATCCTCGGTCTCGTCGGGGCGATCGACCGCTTCGACCCGGCCTCGGCGATCGAGCGCTTCCCCGGCTACGCCTCGCAGCGGATCCGCGGCGCCATCTACGACGAGCTGCGCCGGCTCGACTGGCTCCCCCGCTCGGTCCGCCGACGCGTGAGCGAGTACCAGTCGACCGCCGACGAGCTCGGCCACCGGCTCGGGCGGGAGCCCGTGTCCTCCGAGGTCCTCGACACGATGGGCGTCCTCGGCGCGGCGCGCCAGGCGGTCCTGTCGGGGCTGCAGTCCTCCCAGCTGCTGCACCTCGACCGCGTCGTCGAGGTCGAGGGGTCCGACGGCACGATCCGCCTCTGCGACGTCCTGCCCAGCCAGGCAGGCGGCGACCCCGAGACATCCGTCGTCGAGTCCGAGGAGATCGCGGCGCTGCGCCGCGCCGTCGACGAGCTGCCCGAGCGCCAGCGCCGGGTCATCACGCTCCACCTGTTCGAGGGCTTCACCTTCGAGCAGATCGGGGCCCAGCTCGGCGTCACCGCCTCACGGGTCTGCCAGATCGAGGGCACCGCGATCCGGGCGCTGCGCGAGCTCCTCGGGAGCTTCGCCGACGAGATCCTGCCCGTCGGCACCGTCTGAAACAGCCGGCGCCTTAGGTCTCCATGACGACCGGCACGATCATCGGCCGGCGCTTGGTCCGCTCGTTCACGATCTTGCCGACGGCGCGACGCGCCGCCCGCCGCAGGGCGTCCGCCTCGCGTGAGCCGCTCGCGACGACCTCGGCGACGGCCTTCACGACGGCGGCGCGGGCGTCGTCGAGCAGTTCCTCGGCCTCGGGGGCGTGCACCCAGCCCCGCGTGATGATCTCCGGCCCGGTGACGATCTCCCCGGAGCGGGAGTCGACGGCGAGCACGACGACGACGACGCCCTCCTCGGCCAGTACCCGCCGGTCGCGCAGCACCCCCGTGCCGACGTCGCCGACCACCCCGTCGACGAAGAGGTAGCCGCCCGCCACCTCGCCGTCGAAGTCGATCCGCTCGTCGGTGAGCCGCACGGCGTCGCCGTCCTCGCACAGAAGCACGCTTCCCTCGTCGACCCCCATCTCGATCGCCAGGCGCGCGTGCCGCAACAGGTGCCGGTACTCCCCGTGCACCGGGATGAAGCACTGCGGGCGGGCGACGTTGAGCAGGGTCGCCAGCTCGCCCTGCTTGCCGTGCCCGCTCTCGTGGACGTGGGCGATGCCCGAGTGGATGATGTTCGCCCCGCGACGCGCGAGCCCGTCGATCACCTTGGCGACCGCCCACTCGTTGCCGGGGATGGCGTGGCTCGAGAGCACGACGATGTCCCCGTCGGTGACCGTGAGCCGGCGGGACTCACCGGCGGCGAGCAACGACAACGCCGACATCGGCTCGCCCTGGGACCCGGTGGAGATGACGCAGACCTCGCCGGGCGAGAGCTCGTCGACCTTGTCCACGTCGATGAGCGAGGCCGGCGGGATCGAGAGCAGCCCGAGCTCGCGGGCCAGTGCCACGTTGCGCAGCATCGACCGCCCGAGGAGCGCGATCTTGCGCCCGTTGGCGATCGCCGCGTCGGAGAGCTGCTGGATCCGGTGGATGTGGCTCGCGAAGCAGGCGACGAGCACCCGGTGCTCCGGGTGCTCGACGAAGATCTGGCGGAGCGTCTCGCCGACGCTGCGCTCCGAGCGCGTGAACCCGGGTTCCTCGGCGTTCGTCGAGTCCGACAGCAGAAGGCGGATGCCGACGGTGTCGGCGATCGACCCGATGCGCGCGAGGTCGGTCCGGCGGCCGTCGACGGGTGTGAGATCGAGCTTGAAGTCCCCCGAATGCAGCACCACGCCCTGGGGCGTGTGGAAGGCGACGGCGAAGCCCTGCGGCACCGAGTGCGTGACCGGGATGAACTCGACGTCGAACGGGCCGATCTTCCGGCGTTCCCCGTCGGCGACGGTGATCAGCTCGGAGCGCCCCTTGGATCCGGAGTCCTCGAGGCGCGACTGGGCGAGACCGAGGCTGAGGGCCGAGCCGAAGACCTTCGTCTCGATGTCTCGCAGCAGGAACCCGAGCCCGCCGACGTGGTCCTCGTGGCCGTGGGTGAGCACGATCCCCTCGATGCGCCCGGCGTTCTCTTTCAGGTAGGAGAAGTCGGGCAGGACGAGGTCGACGCCGGGCATCTCCTGGTCGGGGAACATGATCCCGCAGTCGACGACGATGATCCGGCCGTCGTGCTCGATGGCCGCGCAGTTCCTCCCGATCTCCCCCAGGCCACCGAGGAAGACGAGCCTGACTTCCTCAGCCACCGAGGCTCCGGGTGTGCCGCCAGTCGTCGAGCTCGGCGAGCACGGCCCTGGCACGTTGCTCGAGCCCGGAAGGGGCCGGTCCCATCGGCGCCCGGCACTCGCCGCCGGGCAGACCGAGCTCCCGCAGCACGGCCTTCAGAGGCAAGGGGTTGGGGGCATCGTCGCTCGACTCGTAGACGAAGCTCGGGATGAGCGCCCGGGCGATCTCGAGCGACCCTTCCACGTCGCCGGACCGGAAGCGCGTGATCATCTCGCCCGACTCGACGCCGCACCAGTGGGTCGCGACACCGATCAGCCCGACGGCCCCGACGCTCAGCAGCGGCAGGGTCATCAGGTCGTCGCCGGAGTAGCACTCGAAACCCGCGGGCACCTGCGCCAGCAAGCGCTGCGTGGCGACGACGTCGCCGGCCGCGTCCTTCAGGCCCACGATGTTGTCGACCTCGCGGGCGAGCTCCAGGATCGTCTCGGAGGCGATCTTGCGTCCCGTGCGTACGGGGATGTCGTAGAGGATGACCGGCAGGCCCGTCGCCTCGGCGATGGCACGGAAATGGGCCGAGATGCCGGCCTGCGAGGGCCGGTTGTAGTACGGGGTGACGGCGAGGATGCCGTCGACCCCGGCGACGGTCGCCGCCTTCACGAGTTCGACCGAGTGCCGGGTGTCGTTCGACGTCGCCCCGGCGAGGACCGGCACGTTGACCGCCGAGGCGACGGCCCGCCACAGCGAGACGCGCTCGTCGTCGGACAACGTCGCCGCCTCGCCTGTCGACCCGGTGACGACGAGGCCGTCGTTGCCGTGCGCGACGAGGTACTTCGCCAGTGTCACGGCACCGGCGAGGTCGAGTCCGCCGGACTCGTCGAACGGCGTCGCCATCGCCGTGAGGACGGTGCCGAACCGGGGTGGGCGCGGAGCGGTCACGTCCTGACGCTACCGCAACCGCCCGCCGGCGGACCCACCGGCACGCCGGGGACGGACCCGCCGCAATTGAGCGAGGATCCCGGCCCCCGGAGACGACCCCCGGGCCCGCTCCGTGCGGAGCGCCCGGCGATGGTTTCTCCGTCCCGCCGAGCGTGTCGGCGGCATTGTTGTGTCCGGCCTTCCGCCGATGGCGGACGGGCGCGCGCCCTCTGGGTAGGGAGCCCGCGGCGCGCCTAGATGCCGAGCAGCGCGTCGAGCCCGACGGTGAGGCCGGGGGTCGACGCGACCCTCCGGCACGCCAGCAGGACGCCGGGCATGAACGAGCTCCGGTCGTAGGAGTCCTGCCGGATGAGGAGCGACTGGCCTGGCCCGCCGAAGAGCACCTCCTGGTGGGCGACGAGACCGGCGAGCCGGACCGAGTGGACGTGGATCCCCTCGGCCGTGACGCCGCCGCGGGCGCCGGCGCAGGAGACCGTCGTCGTCGGGTCCTCGCCGAGCGGGCCGGCCCCCGAGGCGGCGCGGGCCGCGCCAATCCGGCGGGCCGTCTCGAGCGCGGTGCCCGAGGGGGCGTCCTTCTTCTGGTCGTGGTGGAGCTCGATCACCTCGACGCCGTCGAAGAACGGCGCCGCCAGCTCGGCGAGGCGCATCATCAGCACCGCCGAGAGCGAGTAGTTGGCGGCGACGATCGCGTTCGGCCGGCCCGGCGGGTCGAAGGCGGCCCGCAGCCGGTCGAGTCCCGCGGCGTCGATCCCCGTCGTCCCGCAGACCGCGTGGATCTCGTGTGAAGCGCACCATTCGAGATTGCCGACCGCCGCCGCCGGCGCCGTGAAGTCGACCGCGACCTCGGCCCCCGCCGCGCCCAGTTCCTCGATCGAAAGAGCGGGGACGAGCCCCGCGACCGGGACGCCCGAGGCGCGTGGATCGACCGCGGCGACGAGCTCGAGGTCGGACGCCGCCGCGACGGCGTCACACACCGTCGCCCCGAGCCTCCCGCAGGCCCCCAGCACACCGACCCGGATCATCGGGCGCCAACCTACCCCGCAAGTCGGCCACAAGCTGGCCGATTCGGCCGCGCCGGGAGGGACGGTGGTTCCGGCCGGCGCAGTGGACCAGTTCGACTGTCGGCCGTGCCCGGCCGACTCGGGCGCGTCCACGCTCAGTTCGAGCTTCTGGCCCGTATCGGGTCGCGTCCCATCCGCCGCGCCCGGTGCCACGTCACATCCGACTTGTTCACCCGCTGGCCGGGCGTCATCTCCCTCCCGGTCGGTGGCACCGGCAGGAAGAAGCGCTCATCAGTCTGTGGGCGGCCGGTCTCGGGAGCATTCCCGGCTGGACGGCGCGCGCCAGGACGGAGCCGGACCCCTTTCGTCCCCGACCTAAATGGAGATCAGGAGTGTTGCTGATTAGGCCAGCTGACTAGGCCTGCGAGCAGATGTTGCCGCCGCCGGTCACGACGTACGTGTCGTAGTTCTGCCAGCTGGCCGGCAGGGCGGGGGAAGGCACAGGATTGCCGGCGTCGACGTAGGCCTGGCCGAGGGTGGAACCGGAGACGGACACCGTGGACAGGGTGCCGGCGGCGTTGTAGTACGAGACCGTCCCGGCCGCAGTCGCGAGACCGACGTAGTAGTAGGAGTTGTTTCTCGGCCAGCTCCGGATGGGGGCGTTCGCTCCGGTGTCCAGGGCGGCGATCGTGGTCGGGAAGGCGCTGTTCTGGGCGTAGTACGCCTGGATGCCGACTTCGACCGTCTTCACGTCGGTGTTGCACGCGGCGACGGCGCTCGTGCCGGTCACCCCGCCGAGGGCGAAGACGACGACGGCGGCGAGGATTCCCATGATGATGATGACGATCAGAAGCTCAATCAAGGTGAACCCTTCTTGATCGAGACCTTCCATGTTCGCCTGGCGCATCACGCGGACATTGCCGAACATGACGGCTGGTACCTTTCTTCAGAGCGATGATTCCAACGGGCTACTAACGGACCGTAACCCTCGTCAGTTGAAAGCTGGGGGAATCCAGTACATCTGACCAGCCCGAATGGTCAACGTGTGTCAGGCGCACGGGCGCGACGAGCCCCGCCGGTGCACCCCCGGGCGCAAGGGGACTGGACCTCGGGCTTGGCCGCCGGCTCGAGGACTCGCTCCCCCGCGGTTGGGCCCGCCGCCGGCTGGGCCGGGGCCGTGCCAGCCGGTACGATGGCCCGGCGCCCTGCGCGAGGGTTCTACGCGCAGCGGATTCCGAAAGGGTCGTGATCGTCTGGTCCCGAACCGTCCACGGCGCGTTGTGCCGCGGTCGCCGGTGGCCGGGAGGGACGAGGAGGAGGTCATCCGTCGATGTCTGCCATGACAGCGGACGGGGCGTCGTACGCGCCGGTGCTCGAGGTGGAGAACCTCCACACGGAGTTCCACCTCCGCACCGCCAACGTGCACGCCGTCGACGGGGTCTCGTTCCATGTCAACCCGGGCGAGTGCGTCGGGCTCGTCGGCGAGTCCGCCTGCGGCAAGACGACGGTCGGGCTGTCGATCATGAAGCTGCTGCCCAACGTCGGCCACGTCACCGCGGGCTCGATCCGGCTGTTGGGACGCGACCTCGCTCCCTACAGCGAGAACCAGATGCGCACCGTGCGCGGCAACGAGATCGGGATGATCTTCCAGGACCCGATGACCTCGCTGAACCCGACCTGGAAGATCGGCCGCCAGATCGCCGAGGTCGTGCGCCTGCACCGCGGGGTCAGCCGGGCCGAGGCGTACGAGCGGGCGCGCGAGACCCTCACCCTCGTCGGCATGCCACGGCCCGCCGAACGGCTCAACAGCTACCCGCACCAGCTCTCCGGGGGGCTGCGCCAGCGCGTGATGATCGCCATCGCGCTCGCCTGCGAGCCGAAGCTCCTCATCGCCGACGAGCCGACGACCGCCCTCGACGTCACCATCCAGGCGCAGATCCTCAACCTGATCGACGAGCTGCGCGACCGGCTGAAGATGGCCGTGATCATGATCACCCACGACCTCGGCGTGATCGCCGCCAGATCCGACCGGGTGATGGTGATGTACGCCGGCAAGATCATCGAATCGGCGTCGACCGAAGAACTCTTCGGCTCGATGCGCCACCCGTATTCCGAGGCGTTGCTGGAGTCGATCCCCCGCCTCGACCAGGACCGCGCCCGCCGGCTCTTCTCCATCTCCGGCCTGCCGCCTGACCTGTCGGGGACGCTCGTGGGCTGTCGCTTCGCCCCGCGCTGCCGCTACGCAACCGACGAGTGCCGAGCCGAGGAACCGCCGCTCTCGCTGCGCGCCGCCCTCCCGGCGGGCACACCATCCGACCCGGCGTCAGGGCCGGACGCCGTCGCCGGCAGCGAGTCCCACGTCTTCGCCTGCTACCACCCGGTGAGCGTCAGCAGGGAGGAACGGCTCGCGCGCCGCGGGATCGCCCCCACCCACGACGGCACGGCCACGGTGCCCGCCGTGCCGAAAAGCGCCGATGCAGCGGATCTCGCCTTCATGCCAGAGGAGGCGCTCGAGGTCGTGGACCTCGTGAAGAACTACCCCGTCGTCTCCGGGGCCATCATCCAGCGCAAGGTCGGAACCGTCCAGGCGGTCTCGGGGGTCTCGTTCTCCGTGCGCCGTGGCGAGACCTTCGGGCTCGTCGGCGAGTCCGGTTGCGGCAAGACGACGATCGGTCGTCTCGTCGTCGCACTCGAGCACCCGACCTCGGGGTCGGTGCGCTACCAGTCGACCGAGATCACCAGTCTGCGGGGGCGGGCGCTGCGGCGTGGCCGGCGCGACCTGCAGATGATCTTCCAGGACCCGTACTCGTCGCTCGACCCGCGGATGCGGGTGAAGACGATCGTGCGCGAGCCGCTCGCCGTCCAGGGGATCGGCACCCGCCGGGCACAGAACCAGCGCGTCGTCCAGCTCCTCGGCGAGGTCGGGCTCTCCGCCGGCGCGGCCGAGCTGTACCCGCACGAGTTCTCGGGCGGCCAGCGGCAGCGCATCGGCCTCGCCCGGGCGCTGGCGCTCAACCCGAAGCTCATCGTCGCCGACGAGCCGGTCTCGGCACTCGACGTCTCGATCCAGGCCCAGATCCTCAACCTGATGCGGGACCTGCAGCAGCGCCACGACCTCACCTACATCGTGATCTCGCACGACCTCGCCGTCGTGAGGTACCTAGCAGACCGCATCGGCGTCATGTACCTCGGCAAGCTCGTCGAGACCGGCCCCGCCGCCGAGGTCTACGGACACACCGCCCACCCCTACACGCAGGCGCTCATCGACGCCATCCCCGTCCCGGACCCGGTCGTCGCCCGGGCGAGCCACCATGCCATCGTGCGGGGCGAGCTCCCCTCGGCCATGGCGCCACCATCCGGCTGCCGGTTCCGCACCCGCTGCCCGTTGGCGCAGGACGTCTGCGCCGCCGAGGAGCCGCCGCTGCGGCTCGTGGGGAGCGAGCACCTCACGGCGTGCCACTTCCCCCTCCAGGCGCCCGTCGGGGATGAGGTCGTGACAAGCGCGGCCTCCGCGGGATCTGCCGGCTGATTCAACTCTGCCCCTCGGCGCGGCACCCGCCGGGCGGGGGGACTACTCGGACTAGCGGCGCTGTAGGCGGACCTCGAAGGCGTCGCGCAGGGCGTCGCCGACGAAGTTGAACGCCACGACGACGAGCACGATCGCCGCCCCGGTCGGGTAGATCTCCCACCAGTAGCCGGCCAGCGCGTAGTTCACTGCGTTGGCGAGCATCGTGCCCCAGTCGGTGAGCGGCGCCGGCACGCCGAGACCGATGAATCCGAGGGCCGCCAGCAGAAGGATCGCGTCGGCGACCTGGAATGTCGCGTTGACGACGATCGTCCCGATCGTGTTCGGGATGATGTGGCGCACGACGATCCGCCGCCCGGTCCCGCCCATGACGCGCACCGCCTGGACGTACTCCCGGACGCGCAGCGTCAGCGCTTCACCACGGACGAGCCGTGCCGGGCCCAGCCACGCCGTACAGCCGATCACGAGGATGATGAGCCCGAGCGACCGCTTGAAGATCACCGCCAGGGTGATGATGAGGAAGAGCAGCGGCACCGAGAGCAGCACGTCGACGATGCGCATCATGAGGGCGTCGATCCACCCGCCGAAGAAGCCGGACACCGCCCCCCAGATCACGCCGATCGCCGTGGCGATACCCGCCGCGGCGAAGCCGACCTCGAGCGAGACCTGGCCGCCGTACATGATGCGGCCGAGGAGATCGAAGCCCGTGAAGTCCGTGCCGAGCGGGTGTGCCCACGAGGGCGCGCAGTTCTGACAGCCGAACAGGAGGGCGTTGTTGGCGTTCGTCTGGTTCGTCGGGTAAAAGACCGGGCCGAGATAGCAGAACAGCACCATCAAGATGATGACCGCCGCGCCGATGACGGCGAGCTTGTTCTCGAAAAAGACGCGGAAGATCTGCATGCCGATGCTGCCGGTCGAGACGCCTTCGCCGCCCGACGGGCCGACGAATCCCTGATCCGGGGCGAGCGCGGCCTCCTCGAGCGGGAGGTTGCCCGTTCCCGCACCGGTCTCGATCGCCATCACGAGCCTCCTTGGGCGACGCGACTACGTGTAGCGCACACGGGGATCCACGATCGCGTAGAGGATGTCGGCGAGCAGAGAACCGGCCACCGTGGCGAGCGTCACGACGAAGGTGGTGCCCAACAGCACCGGGATGTCCTCGTTCAGGGCCGCGTTCACCGTGAGAAGTCCCATGCCCGGGAAGTTGAACACCGTCTCGGTGATGAGCGCCCCGCCGATGATCCCCGGCAGCGACAGCCCGATCAACGTGATGATCGGGATGAGCGCGTTCCTGAGCGCGTGGCGGAAGAGCACGCGTCCGCTGCTGGCGCCCTTGGCGCGGGCGGTGCGGATGTAGTCCTGGGTCATCGCCTCCATGAGCGATGACCGCATGTAGCGGCTGAAAGCGGCGATGGTGAGGGCCGACAGCGTGAGGATCGGCAGGACGAGCGCGCGGGGGTCCCCGAGGATCGAGCCGACGGTCTGGCCCTGGGGCGCCTCGGGCGGGAACCAGCGGACGTCGAGCGCGAAATACAAGATCAGGAGCTGCCCGAGGAGGAACGCCGGCATGGAGTAGCCGATGAACGAGAGCCCCGTCAGCGAGTAGTCGACCGGCTTGTTCCGCCGGACGACCTGGAGCACGCCGAGCGGCACCGCGACGATGAGCGCGAACACCGTCGCCATGCCGACCAGCACGAGCGTCTTCGGCAGGCGCTCGCCGATCACCGTCGACACGCCCTGGTTGAACTGGTAGGAGTAGCCGAGGTTGAACGACTCGACGAGCCCGCGCAGGTACTGGTAGTACTGATCCCAGATCGGCAAGAAGAGCCCATTCGCCTTCTTGAACTGATAGATCTCGCCGGCCGTCGCGCGAGGCCCGAGCGCCGCCCGGGCGTAGCCGCCCGGGATCACGTGCTCGAGCAAAAAGACGAGCAGCGTCACGCCGAGGACGACGATGAGCGCCTGGCCGACCCGACGGATCAGGTACCCAGTCAGCTGCGATCACTCCCTGTCGTCATGTCGTCGTGTCGTCATCTCGTCGCGCGCGTGCCGCTGGGCGGCTGCACGTCGGCCAATTCTTGCAGGTCGCCGGGGGCACCTCGTTTCGCCCTCCGGCCGGTCGTTCGGGGAATGTAGTCGAACAGCGGCCGGGCCGGTCCCGGGGATCCCGGGGCCGGCCCAACCGCCCGATGTTGCCCTGTTGCTAACTGCCTTACTTCGTGAAGTACCAGTTCTCCGGGGTGAGCATGAGCAGCGGGTTCAGCGGCGTCACGCCCTGGAGGTTCTTGGCCACCTCGACCAGCGAGTAGGCCCCGCTCGGCTCCCAGATCACGGGGAGCACCGTCGCGGTGTAGTTCTCCCAGTGGGCGAGGGTCGAGGTTCCAAAGTTTGTCGCCTTGATCAGGCTGTCCATGTACTTGTTCGAGTACGACCCGGCGTTCGACGCCGCGCCGGTCTCGAAGAGGTCCTCACCGCTCGGCCAGTAGTCCGGCGAGTAGCTCCAGCCGCCCCACCAGCTCATGCTCCAGGAGCACGTCGAACCCGAGCATGGGAGCGAGGTGCCGTAGACCTCGTCGAACGTCTCGGCGGTCGCCGTGACGTGGATCCCGACCGACGACCACGAGGAAACCTCGTCCTCTACCGTCTCGGTCGTGGCCTCGTTGCCACTCGAGTACAGCATCTGGAAGTTGAGCTGCGTCCCCTTCGGGACACCGCACTTCGACGCGACGGCACAGACGTCCGTGCCACCGGCGTTGATGGTCCAGCCGTGCGACACGAGAAGCGCCTTCGCCTTGGTCGGGCTGTACGGGTACGGGTTCGTCTCCTCGAACTTCGTCACGAACGAGTTCTTCGGCAGAACCGGCACCGGCCCGTAGCCGGGCACGCCGTAGCCCTTGATGATCTTCTTGATCAGCAGGGGCTGGTCGATCAGCATCTGCAGCGCCTGGCGGAAGTAGAGCTGGTGGTAGATCGCGCCCGTGTGGCCGCCGTCATCGACGGAGTTGAAGTTCAGCGGGAAGTACGTGATGCCCCAGGTGTACCAGGGCACGAGGTTGTACTTGCCCGAGACACGCGAGTTGTTCGGCCCGACCTTGGTCGGACTCGGGGCGGGGACGGTGATGTCTTCCGCCGGGATGTAGCCGACGGAGATGTTCCCGCTGACCAACTCGTTGAACTCAGCCGTCCCTGAGGTGAAGGGCAGCTCGGTGAAGGCCGACAACGTCGGCTTCACCGGGCCGGAGTACGAGGGGTTCGGCTTCATCGTGACCGGGCCCGAAGCGCTGAACGACGTGAGGTGCCACGGTCCGTCGACGACCTGCCACAGCTTGTTCGTCGCGTAGGTGGCGAAGGCGTTGTTCGAGCCCTTCGGGTTGGACGGGTCGTAACCGGCTTCCTTGGACAGGAAGTCGAAGACGTTGACGCAGCTCTTCGCGATGGAGTTGCCGGGGACGATCCCGGTCTTCGTCGACTTGGCGACGACCGAGCCATAGGACGCCTTGCCACAGGACTGCGCGCCGGCCTTCTGGGACAGCGAAGTCACATCCCATGCCATCGGCAGCGGCGTGATCTGGCTGAGCTCGTTGTACACCCACCAGTACGGGTTCACCGACCCGGTGAGGTTGAAGACGACCGTCGTCGCGTTCGGCGTGGAGATCGAGGCGACGTCGTCGGGGATGGTCCCGGGGACATAACCCGCCCAGGTGTCCTTCTCGAGCTTCATGAAGTTCATCCAGAACACGACGTCCTGGGAAGTCACCGTCTCACCGTCGGACCACTTGTAGGCGTTCAGGTCGACGGTCACCGTCTTGCCGCCGTTGGAGAACGTCGGGTACTTGGCGAGCGAGTCCGACAGGTTGATCGTCGGGTTCGAGCCGTTCCCGAACCAGTACAGCGGGCGGTACATCAGCATCTGGAATTGCGAGAGGTTGTCGACGCTGAAGTACCGGAACGGCGCAAACGGGAAGATGTAGTTCGGGTTGCCGCCTGCGGGCTCAGCGAAGTAGGCCGTTCCGCCCATCACCTTCGTGACGTGCGGCTTGCTGGCCTTGGCGGTCGCCGAGCTCACGGGAGCAACCGCGAGCGTCAGGATCATCGATCCTGCGACGGCCACAATCAGTGCGCCCCCGAGCAGGCCACGCCGGCCGTGGAAACTTCTCATATGCCCTCCTGACGAAACACCCCGAAAGGACCGCCCCTTCGGGCCCCGCCCCCACGACGTGTGGAGATCTTCTGGAGTGGCACAAAGGTAGCGCGTTCGTAACGTGAGTCGCACGTGCATCCTGGCACAACAAATGCCCTGATCGGACGGCCGGGTCACCGGCCATCGGGGCAGGTCGGGGCACCAAGGTGGCCGCCCAATGAACCCGGGACCGTCCCGTCCGGGACCGGCGGCCGGTGGCCCGGGGCGCGCGGGCCCGCCGGGCAAGCCGCGATGAGGGTGACAAGATCGACCAGGGTGATGACGTCGTGGCACCCCGCGGGGTCCGAGGCCCCCCGCCGATCGTTACGCCGACAGTTCGGCCGGCTCCTCGGCGGGCGACCCGACCGGGAGGGCCGCCTCGCGCCGCCGCATCCACGCCGTCCCCCCGGCGAGCGCCGCGACGGCGGCTGCGCCGACGATCGAGCCGGGGACCCAGCCGATGAGGGCGCAACCCGATCCGAAGATCACCGCCGCGACGATCACGCCGAGCGAGCGCGCCGGGATCCAGCGGGAGAGGTAGGCGCCGATGAACGCCCCGGGTACGCCACCGGCGACGACCGCCGCGGTGAGCGAGACGTGCAACCCGCCGGCGACGAGGTGGCCGAGCGCCGCGGCGACGACGAGCGGCACCGCCTGGACGAGATCGGTCCCCACGAGCTCGAACGACGAAAGCGCCGGGTAGACGAGCGCCAGCCCGACGAGCATGAGCGTCCCGGCTCCGACCGAGGTCACGCCGACGGCGAGGCCCCCGAGCATCCCGATCACGACCGTGGGCAACGGCCGCGGGCGGACGAACGAACCGGTGGGCGCCGGGGCCGCGCCCGCCGCCGTTCGGGCGGAAGCGAAGCGGCGGGCGATCGCCGCCGCACCGGAGAAGAGGAGCACGCCCCCGATGACGGGCTCGAGGACCCGGTCGGCGGTCGAGGCTGGGATGAACAGGCTCGACAGCAGTCCGCCGGCGAAGGCGGTCGGGACGGACCCGGCGACGAGCCAGCCGACGATCGGCCAGTGGACGAACGAGCGCCGCAGGTGCACGAACCCCGCGACCGGACGCATGAAGACCGACGCCACGAGATCGCTCGCGACCGCCGTCTTGGCGTTGACGTGCAGGGCGAGGATGAGAAGCGGCGTGAGGAGGGCTCCCCCGCCGGACCCGGTGACCCCGACGACAAGACCGACGGCGAGGCCCGAGAGAAGTGCTGCCAGACTGAACTCCACTGGGTGACTCTACTTAGTGGAGTTGAATAAGGCAAACACCGCGGCCGGCCGTCAGTCGAGCGGGGCGAAGTCGCCCGCGGCGGACGGCCCGACGACGGTGAGCACCCGGCGGCCACCGAGCAGCTCGCCGGCGAGCGTCCCCACCTCGTCGAGGCTGACGGCATCGATCCGGGCGAGCTGCTCGTCGACCGAGAGCACCTCGTCGAACAACAGCAGCCCGGCGCCGATCCGCGACATCCGGTTGCCCGAATCCTCCAGACCGAGCAGCAGGTCCGCCGCGACGTGGCCCTTGGCACGGTCGAGCTCGCCCGCGGTGACGCCGGAGCCCGCGCAGTGGTCGAGCTCGGCGACGACGAGGCCGACCACTTCCGCGGCCTTGTCCGGCGACGTGCCGACCGACACGACGAGCGCTCCCGAGTCGGCGAAGGCAACCCGCTCCGAGATGATCGAGTAGGCGAGGCCGCGCTCTTCGCGGATCGACTGGAACAGGCGCGACGAGATCCCCCCGCCGAGCACGTGGTTGAGCAGCGCCAGGGCGAACCGGCTCGGGCTGCGGCGCGCCGGTGCCCGCACGCCGAGCACGAGGTGCGCCTGCTCGCAGTCCCGGACCGTCACGTCGAGCGGGCGGACCTCGTCGGAGGGGGGAACGCGCAGCGGGCGGGCGCCACCGGCGAGACCCGCGAAACGCCGTTCGAGTCCTTCGGCGACGGAACCGTGGTCGACCTGGCCCGCGGCGGCGACGACGATGTTCTCGGGCCGGTAGTGCACTGCCATGAACTGACGGATCTCGTCGACCGTCACGGACCTGATGACCTCCGGGTCGCCGAGGACCTCGCGCCCGAGCGGGTGCGCCGGGAACATCGCGTCGGCGAACCGCTCCTGGGCGAAGTCCCCCGGCTCGTCGAGGTGCATCAGCACCTCCTCGAGGATCACCTGGCGCTCCGAGTCGACCTCGTCGGCGCGCAGCGCCGGGCTCCAGACGATGTCGGAGAGGATGTCGAGGCCGAGGTCGAGGTCGTCACCGAGCATCCGGACGTAGAAGGCGGTGTACTCCTTGGTCGTGAAGGCGTTCATGTCGCCGCCGACGGCGTCGACGTCCTCGGCGATCGAGCGCGCGCTCCTCGTCGGGCTCCCCTTGAAGAGCAGGTGCTCGAGGAAGTGCGAGATCCCAGCCTGCGGGCCAGTCTCGTCGCGCGAGCCCGTCCCGACCCAGAAGCCGAGGCACGCCGAGCGCACGTCGACCATGCGCTCGGTGACGAGCCGCACCCCGCAGGGGAGTGTCGAGATCTCGGTTCGGGCCGCACCGCCGTCTGCCGGCGGCCGGCCGGTGGCCGGGTTCAGCGCCGCGGACCGCTGCGCCGGCGGGGTCCGCGGTTGTTCGGCGGCTCGCCGCTGGGAGCGCTCGGGGTGCCCGGGCCGAGATCACCGAAATCACTGGCGATCGTGGCTTCGAACTCGTCTTCGAACGAGACGCGCTTCACGTGGTCGGCCGCCTCGCCGCCGGCGGGCTCGCGGCGCGGGCCCCGGTCCTCGGAGCGTTCGCGCCGGGGCGGTCGTGGCGAGTCGTCCGACGACGCGCGTGCGGGCTCACGGCCGCCGATCGGCTCACCGTCCTCGCCGATGAGCGCGAGCGAGACCTTCCCCTGCGGGTCGATGTCCTGCACGATGACCTCGACCGACTGGCCGAGCTCGAGGACGTCCTCGACGCGGTCGACTCGGCGTCCGCCGCCGAGCCGCGAGATGTGGAGCAGGCCGTCGCGCCCCGGCAGGATGTTGACGAAGGCCCCGAACTTCGTGATGTTCACGACCTTGCCGGAGTAGGTTTTGCCGACGTCGGCCGCCGGCGGGTCGAGGATCAGCTCGATCCGGCGACGCGCCTCGTCGACGGCGACGGACTCCTTGGCGCCGATCGTCACCCGGCCGACCGATCCATCGTCGTCGACCGCGATGTCGGCCCCCGTCTCCTGCTGGAGCGCGTTGATCACCTTGCCCTTCGGGCCGATGACCTCGCCGATCTTGTCCATCGGGATCTCGAAGGTGACGATCTTGGGCGCGTGCGGCTTGACCGTCGGGGCCGGGCGGGCGATCGCCCTCTCCATCACGTCGAGGACGATCTGCCGTGCTTCGTACGCCTGGTGCAGCGCCTTGGCGAGCACCTCGGCGGGCAGGCCGTCGGTCTTCGTGTCGAGCTGCAGCGCCGTCACGACGTCGCGGGTCCCCGCGACCTTGAAGTCCATGTCGCCGAAGGCGTCCTCGGCTCCCAGGATGTCGGTGAGCGTCGTGTACTTGCCCTCGGCGTAAACGAGGCCCATCGCGATCCCGCCGACCGGCGCCTTGATCGGCACGCCGGCGTCCATCAACGACAGCGACGAGCCGCAGACCGACGCCATCGAGCTCGACCCGTTCGAGCTGAGCACGTCGGACACGAGACGGAGGGTGTAGGGGAACTCGGCCTCGGATGGGATCACGGGCAGCAGCGCGCGCTCGGCGAGCAGGCCGTGGCCGATCTCCCGGCGCTTCGGGCCGCGCATCATTCCCGTCTCGCCGGTCGAGAACGGCGGGAAGTTGTAGTGGTGCATGTAGCGCTTGGTCTCGTCGACGCTGATCGTGTCGAGCATCTGGTTCATCCGCGGCATGCCGAGCGTGGCGACGTTCAGCACCTGGGTGTCACCGCGCTGGAAAAGGCCCGACCCGTGCACCGTCGGGATCAGGCCGACCTCCGCCGAGAGCGGGCGGATGTCGGTGGGGCCCCGTCCATCGATCCGGACGCCCTCCTCGGCGATGCGCCGGCGCACGATGGTCTTGGTGTGCGACTTGATCGCGGCGTAGATCTCGCGCTCGCGGCCGGCGAACTCGTCGGCCAGCTCGGCGGCGATCTCCTCGGAAGCGGCCGTCAGGGCGTCGCCCCGTGCCGTCTTCGTCGTGATGGCGTTCGCCGCGGCGATCTTCTCGCCGCCGACCGCGACGACGCGGGCGAGCACGTCCTCGCCGTAGTCGACGAAGACCTCGTAGGGGATGGTCGGCTTGGCGCCGGCCCTGGCGACGAGCTCGCGCTGCAGCTCGATCGACTCGCGGATCCAGGTCTTGGCGGCCTCGAGCCCGCCGGCGATGACCTCCTCGGTCACCTTGGGCGCGCCCTGGTCGAAGTAGTCGAAGGCGTGCTCGGTACCGCCAGCCTCGACCATCATGATTGCGATCTCGGCGTCCGGCCCCTCGCCGAGCGCCCGCCCCGCGACGACGAGCTCGAAGGTCGAGGCGTCGCCCTCCTGGTAGGTCGCGTGCGGCAGCCACTCGCCCGTCGCCGAGAAGGCGATCCGCACCGCGCCGATCGGGCCGTCGAAGGGGATCCCCGAGAGCATCAGCGCCGCCGAGGCACCGTTGATCGCCACGACGTCGTGCGGGTTCTCCTGGTCGGCGCCGAGGATCGTGCCGACGACGTGGATCTCGTTGCGGAACCCGGCCGGGAACGACGGGCGCAACGGGCGGTCGATGAGACGCGCCGTCAGGATCGCCTGGTCGCTCGCGCGGCCCTCCCGGCGGAAGAACGAGCCGGGGATCTTCCCGGCGGCGTACATCCGCTCCTCGATGTCGACGGTGAGCGGGAAGAAGTCCTGCCCCTCGCGGACCTTGCGGGCCGCGGTCGCCGTGACGAGCACCATGGTGTCGCCGATGCGGGCGACGACCGCCCCGTCTGCTTGCTGAGCGAGCTTGCCTGTCTCGAACGACAGGGTGCGGCTGGACCCGCTGATCGGGCCCGAAACGGTGATGGCCTCAGCCATATCACTCCTTGGTCACTGGGGCGCCCGCCCGCCAGTTCCCAGTCGTCGGGCTCCCGAACGGGCCGGGGACCCGGCGACTGGCAGCTGGCTCCGACGGGGGCCGTTGGCTGCCTGCGGTGCTGGCACCTCCCGTTACGACGGGTGGGCGAACACCTCTTCTCAGCCGGGTAGCGCTCCTCGCCTTCCGGCTCTCGCCCCACGGGGCACTCGCCCGGTGGAGATGGCTCCTGCCTCTAGCGGCGGAGGCCGAGGCGCGCGATCAAAGCGCGGTAGCGCTCGACGTCGTTCGCCCGCACGTAGTCCAGCAGGCGGCGTCTTTGCCCGTTGAGCATCAGCAGGCCGCGCCGGGTGTGGTGATCGCCCTTGTGCGACTTCAGGTGCTCCGTGAGACCGTTGATGCGCTCGGAGAGCACCGCAATCTGGACCTCGGGTGACCCGGTGTCAGTCTCGTGCAGCCGGTACTCGGCGATCGTCGCCGCCTTGTCGAGCATGAACGTACAAACCCTCGTAGATCTCGTGCCCCGGCCGCCGGGGTCTCCCCCGCGCACCGAGAACAGGACCGGCGTCCGGCACGCGGACACCGTCGTCGACGAATGCCGACTGCTGCAGACTAGCAGCTCCCGCCTCGGGCCAACCTGGCGAGGCCCCGCTCGCAGGGGGCTCCGCTCCGGCGGCGCCCGTCAGGCGGGAGGGACGGGACCCGGCCGGCAGAGTGCGCACGGCCGGTAGCCGGCGGTGCGGGCCGCGGCGAGGTCGCCGAAGCCCCGGCGGTGGGCGGCCCCGATCCGGCGTGCCCGGTGGCAGCTCGGCAGGCAGACGATCCGCGTCGTCGTGGAACCCAGGTAGTGGACGCCCGCCGCGGCGAGCTCGCCGAGGTCTTCAAGATCCACCCCCTCGGCCCGCAACAGCGCCTCCTTGCGCGCCGGGCCTCCCCCGTAGTTGCCGATCGAGCCGTCCGAACGGGTGACGCGGTGGCAGGGGATGAGGACCGGCACGGGGTTGCGCCCGAGCGCCGAGCCGACCGCCCGGACCGCCCGGGGCCGGCCGATCGCCGCCGCCACCCACGCGTACGGCCGCACCTCACCCACGGGGATGGCAAGCGTCGCCTCGAGCACGGCGGCCTCGAACGGCGTCAGTCCGGCGAGGTCGAACCGGAGCCCGCGCCCCCGCCCCGAGCGGGCCGCGGCGACGAGTCCGGCCAGCGGCCGTTGGGCGGGCACGATCGGGCGGCCGAACCGCTCCCGGAACCGGCTCGCGAAGGCAGCCCCACCACCTGGCGAGGCGAAGTCGACAAGGGCAACGCCGGCGGCGGTCCAGGCGACGAAGATCTCGCCGGCGGGAGCGGCGACCGCGGTGTAGTGCGCCACCACCCGGGCGGCGAAGTCCCGGGGCGGGCGGACCGCGAGGCGCCTGAGGTCCTCCTCGATCGACGGCACGGCGGTTGGTCTCATGGCTGCGGTCTCCCCTTCTCTGCCCCGGACACGGGCGCCGCAGGTTCGCCGCCCGGCACGCCGTAGGCGGCGCGCAGGGCGGCGAGCCCCCGGGCGACGTGCGATCTCGCCGTCCCCTCGGGGCACTCCAGCACGAGGGCGATCTCGGCGATCGGCAGGCCGACGACGTGGCGCAGCACGACGGCGGTGCGCTGCCTGGCGGGCAGATCGGCGAGCCGCCGGGCGAGGCCGGCCACCTCGTCGCCCAGCTCGGCGGACTCGCCGGCGTCACGGTGGGACGAGGCGAGCTCGTGGCCGCCGAGCACCTCGGTCCTCGGCCGTCGCGCCGCGTCACGGCGGGCGTTGCGCGAGGCGTTGAGCACGATCGTCACCAGCCACGGGCGCAACTGCAGCTCGCGGATCCGGTCGGGCCCGTAGCCGCTGAGCGCCCGGTAGGCGCGCAGCAGCGACTCGGCGGCGAGGTCCTCGGCGTCGCAGGGCGTCGTGGCCGCCCGGGCCGCCACGGTGAGGACGACCTTCCCGTAGGACTCGACGAGGTCGACGAAGCCGGCGTCGAGGTCTTGGGCGAGCCGGCGGCAGATCTCGGCGTCGGCGGTCGCGCTGGCACCGGGCACAGAATAAAGAACACCACGGCGCCGATTCCGCTGCAGCCCGCCACGATCCCGGGACGGCGGACCCGATCCCGCGGACGGCTCCCTCACACGCGGACCGGGTCGACCTCGACCCGCACCCCCTCCGTCGGCAGGCCGGCCCCGGCGAGCCCGTCGGCGAGAAGGGCCGGGTTGGGGCCACGTACCCAGAACCGGTCCGGGCCGAGCTGTGCGACCTCGAGGTGGGCAGGCGCCGCGCTAAGCCGGCGCGCGTGCTCCTCGGCTGCGGGCCCCGACATGACGGCGAGGGCGGAATACGGCGGCAGGTCGAGCCCGCGGCGCCGCGTCGCCTCGGCCCCGCTGCACAGGCCCGGGTCTCCCGCGACCGCGGCCCGCACGACCTCGTGGTCCGGGATCCGGGTCTGGATGGCGACCGGGCCCCCCGGCCGGCCGCCGGCCGCCGGACCCCGCCCCCCGACGAGCCGGCCCGCCAGGGCCAGCAGGGCGAGCGCCTCCTCCCCGGCGCGGAACCGCGGGGCGAGGAGCTCCTGGTCGAAATCGAGGAAGACGACCGCCGAGGCGGCTCGCACCCGGTGGAGGACCGCCTCGGTGCCGACGAGGACACCGGCCGTGCCCGCGGCGGGGCCGGGGGGCCCCGAGGAGACCTCCTCCACCGGCTCGCCCACGAGGGCCGCGACCTCCTCGGCGGCCCGTGTCGTGCCGAGCCGCAGCCGCCGCAGGCGCGTCGAGGAGCAGGTGGCGCACACGAACGGCCGCGAGCTCCCGCAGACCGAGCAGTGCAGCGACGAGGTCTCCCCGCCGAGCTCGACGAGGGCGGCTCCGCAGCGCTCGCACCGCACGATCGCCCGGCAGGCACCGCAGGCGAGCAGCCGCGCCCGGCCCGTCCGGTTGAGCACGCAGACGACGGGGAGCTCGGGGCGGGAGCGGCGCCAGTCCCGCACGATCTCGGCGAAACGCGCACTGAAAAGCCCGGACCGCGGGTCGTCGCCACCGCGGTCGATCACCTCGACCGCGGCCCATCCGGCCCGCTCCAAGGCGGGGTCGAGGCTGACGAGCGCCGACCCGGCGAGGGAGGCGAGCGTCGGACAGGGGCTCACCTGCAGGCACGGCACGCCGGCGCGACGGGCCCGCTCGGCCGCCAGCACCGTCGCGTCCCACGTCGGGGCGCGCTGTTCGACGTAGGACTCCGAGTGGGCGTCGAGGACGACGACGACGCCGAGCCGCGCGACCGGCGCGAACGCCGCAGCCCGTGCGCCGACGACGGTGCAACCTCCCGCCGCCGCGTGGGCCCACGCCTCGGGCTGCAGCGCCACCTGGCGGCCGAGCCGGGCGAGCCGCTTGGCGAGCACCTCGGCGTCGCGCCGGGCCGGCACGAGCACGAGGGCGTCACGGTCCCCGGCGGCGGCGAGCGCCTCCACGACGACGTCGAGGCGGGGGGCGGCCGGCGGGAGGCGCAGGACCGCGGATCCTGACCGCAGGGCCCGTCGCGTCGCCTCGGCGACCGCCGACGTGCCCGGTTCCGGACCGGGCGGGCTGGCCGGCCGGGCGGGCCCCAGGGGGCCGACGAGGCGCGGCGGCGACCCGGCGAGCAGGAACGGCCGCAGCCGGCCGGCGTAGCGCCAGGCGCCGAACCGCCCGAGCCCGACGATCTCGGGGGCCGGCCCCGCCGAGACGAGAGCGAGGATCTCCCGTAGCTCGTAGCCGTCGGGCTCGCCGGCCTCGGCGACGACCCAGCCGCGCACGTTGCGGCCGTGCAGCGGCACCCGCACGATCGAGCCGAGCCCGACCGAGCCGGCGAGGAGATCCGGCACGGCGTAGGCGAACTCCCGGTCGATGCCGGTGACGTCGGGGAGGACCGCGACGACCCGCCGGGGTGGCGGTCCCGACGGGGTCGTCACCGGCTGCTACAGGTCGAGTTCCCGGCGCAGGTCGTCGACGCGGGGCGTCGCCTCCCAGGTGAACTCCTGCTCGGCACGCCCGAAGTGCCCGTAGGCGGCGGTGGCGCGGTAGATCGGGCGGCGCAGGTCGAGGTCGCGGATGATCGCCGCCGGGCGCAGGTCGAAAAGCGCGTCGATCGCGGCCTCGATCCGGGCCGGATCGACGACCGCGGTGCCGAAGGTCTCGACCATGACCGAGATCGGCCGCGCGATGCCGATCGCGTAGGCGACCTGGATCTCGCACCGCCGCGCCGCGCCGGCGGCGACGACGTGCTTGGCGACCCAGCGGGCTGCGTAGGCGCCGGAACGGTCGACCTTGGAGGGGTCCTTGCCGGAGAAGGCGCCGCCACCGTGGCGGGCCATGCCGCCGTAGGTGTCGACGATGATCTTGCGCCCGGTCAGCCCGGCGTCGGCCCGCGGACCGCCGAGCTCGAACACGCCCGTCGGGTTGCACAGCATCTTGTGGCGCTCGGTGGCGATCTCCCGGGGGAGCACAGGAAGCAACGGCCGCACCACGTGCTCCTCCACGTCCGGCCCGAGAAGCGTCTCGGGGTCGATGCCGGGCTGGTGCTGGGTCGAGATGAGGACCGTCTCGAGCTCGACGGGCCGGCCGTCCTCGTAACGGACGCTCACCTGGGTCTTGCCGTCCGGCCGCAGGTACGGCAGCACGTTCGCCCGGCGCATCTCGGCGAGCCGGCGCGCCAGCAGGTGGGCGAACCAGATCGGCACCGGCATGAGGTCGGGCGTCTCGTCGCAGGCGAAGCCGAACACCATCCCCTGGTCGCCCGCCCCCTGCTGCGAGAGCTCGTCGAGGTCGCCGTGACGGATCTCGGCCGAGCGCGAGACACCGGCGTCGATGTCGGGGGACTGCTCACCGATCGAGACGAGGACGCCGCAGGTGTTGCCGTCGAAGCCGTACTCCTCGCGGTCGTAGCCGGTCTCGCAGACCGTGTCCCGCACGATCCGCGGGATGTCCACGTAGCTCTCGGTCGAGATCTCGCCGACGACGCAGACGATGCCGGTCGTGAGGAGCGTCTCGCAGGCGACCCGGCCCATCGGGTCCTGGGCCAGGATGGCGTCGAGGACGGCGTCCGAGATCTGGTCGGCCATCTTGTCGGGATGGCCTTCGGTCACCGACTCCGAGGTGAACGTGTAGCTCGACAAGGCAGCTCCTAGCGGTGCGGTGGGTTTCCGGCAGTTGTCACGGACGCGCCAGCCGACGGGCGACGGCGTCGAGCACGGCGGCGGCAATCGTAGGCTTCGGCGCCAACGGCACGTCGATTCGGCCGCCTCCGGCCTCGAGGATCGTCACGGCGTTCGTCTCGTGGCCGAAGCCGACCCCCGGCGCGCTCACGTCGTTGGCGACGACGAGGTCGACGCCCTTGGCGGCGAGCTTGGAGGAGGCGCCCTCGACGGCGTCGCCGGTCTCGGCGGCGAAGCCGACGAGGACCTGGCCGGGTCGGCGGCGCGAGCCGAGCGCCGCGAGCACGTCCTCGGTCGGCTCGAGCACGATCTCGGGGAGGCCGGCGGACTTCTTCAGCTTGGTCGGCGCCACTACTTTCGGGCGGAAGTCCGCCACGGCGGCGGCCATCACGACGACATCGGCGTCGTTCGCGCGGGCGTACACCTCCCGGGCGAGCTCGGCGGCGGTCTCGACAGGCACGAACTCGACACCGGCCGGTGGGGCGAGCGCCGAGGACGAGACGAGGGTCACGACGGCGCCGCGCCGGCGCGCCTCTTGGGCGATCGCGTGGCCCTGGCGTCCCGAGGAGCGGTTGCCGAGGTAGCGGACGGGGTCGATCGGCTCGCGCGTGCCCCCCGCCGTGACGAGTACCCGCACGCCGGCGAGCTCGGCCTTGGCCCCGAGGACGGCGGCCGCGGCGGCGACGATGACCTCCGTGTCGGCGAGGCGTCCCGGACCCAGGTCGCCTCCCGCCAGCCGGCCCGACTCCGGCGGAACGACGACGACACCGCGCCGCTCCAGGGTGGCGAGGTTCTCCTCGACCGAGGCGTGTCGCCACATGCCGGCGTGCATCGCCGGGCAGACGACGACCGGTGCCGTCGTGGCGAGCAGCGTCGCGCCGAGCAGGTCGGCTGCGATCCCGGCGGCGTACTCGGCGAGGAAGTTCGCCGTCGCCGGCGCGACGAGGACGAGGTCGGCCGCCCGGGCGAGGCGCGTGTGCGGGATCGGGTCGTGCGGGTCGAACAGCTCCGTGCGCGCCGGCTCCGAGGCGAGGGCGGAGAACGTCACGGTCCCGACGAAGCGCGTCGCCGCCGGGGTGAGCACCGGAACGACGTGGGCGCCGGCGTCGACGAGGCGCCGGCAGATCTCGACGGCCTTGTAGGCGGCGATGCCGGCGGTGACCCCGAGAACGACGAAGGCGCCCTCGAGGGCGGCCCGGTCGGCTCGCCGGCGTTCCTCGCCGTCGGGGCCCGGGGTCATCGCGGCGCGATCTCCGGCGGCCACCTGCAGCTGGTCGCTAGGAGCTGGCCGGTGGGTCGCCGGCGGGGTCGTCGGCCGTGTCGGCCACCTCGACGAGTTCCACCTCGCCGGGCTCGGCCGTCTCGACCGGCTCGCCGGCGCGCACCTTGGACGCCGCGATCTCCTCGAGGGCGATCGACAGCGGCTTGCGGGCCACGGAGCTGACCTGCGGCGGGACGATCGCGCCGAGACCCTCGCCGAGCTGGTTGAAGTACGAGTTGATCTGCCGGCCGCGCTTGGCGGCCAGGGTGACGAGGCCGAACTTCGAGTCCACCTTGTCGAGGAGGTCCTCGATCGCGGGGTCGATCATCGTGCTGCGTGGTTCGGCCATGGTCTCCTCGATCACCGTGTCGACGCGGCTCGCGCGACGCCCACCCTGGTCAGAACGTTCCGCACGCCGACTGCCACCGCGGATGACCCGGGTCGCATCCGGGCGCGATCAGCTCGCGCCGCGACGTGCGCGGTCCAGTATACCGGCGAGCTCGTCGACGGCCTGGTCGACGTCCCGGTTGACGACGACCGCGTCGACGAAGGCCCGGCCGGCCGCGGTCTCGCGGTCGGCGAGCTCGAGGCGCGCGGCCACGTGGGCCGCGGAGTCCCCGCGCTCGCCCATCCGCTGCGCCTGAGCGGCCCGCGAGGGCGGGACGAGCAGCACGCACACGACGTTCTCGCACCGCTTGCGCACCTGCTCGGCACCCTGGACGTCGATCTCGAGCACGATGTCGTGCCCCGGCGGCGCCTCCGGCAGCGGCGTGCCGTACAGCTCGCCGAGCACGGAGGCGTGCTCCAGGAACCTGCCCGCCGCGATCCCGGCCTCGAAAGTCGGCCGGTCGACGAACGTGTAGGCGTCCTCGGCCTCACCGGTCCGGCGGGCGCGCGTCGTCCACGAACGGGACAGCCAGAGTTTCGGGTCGCGCGCGACCAGCTCTTTGACGACCGTCCCTTTCCCGGCACCGCCGGGACCGGAGACGACGAGGATCAGGAGCGGCCGACGGCTTCGAGAAGTGCGCTGCGCTGCTTCGCCCCTAGGCCCTGCAGCCGACGCGTCTCACTGATGCCGATCTGCTCCATGAGCCGGCGGGCTTTCACCTTGCCGGTACCCGGGAGGGACTCGAGGACAGCGAGAACCTTCATCTTGCCGACGATGTCGTCGTTGGCGGCCCGACCGAGCAAACCGCTCAGCGAGACCCGACCGTTCTTCAACTGGTCCTTGATCTCCGCTCGGGCCTTGCGCGCCTGAGCCGCCTTGGCGAGTGCGGCACTGCGCTGTTCAGGTGTGAGGCTTGGTGGTTGGGGCATGGATCGCACGTTAGCGCGGGTTTCCGTGCTTGACCACGGTATCCGCGCCGACTTCCCTGCACCGGGCGCGGATGTCGCCTTGCGCACGCCGCAGGCTCAGCGCCCCGTCACGGCCTCGAGAGTTTCGACGAGCGCGCGCGCGGCCCCGATCGGGTCGGCGGCGCGGGTGACGGCGCGTCCGATCACGAGCAGTTCCGCCCCGGCGCGATACGCCTCCTGCGGCGTGGCGGCCCGCGACTGATCGTCCCGGGCGACGCCCGGGGGGCGCATCCCGGGAACGACGGTGATCATCCCGGGCACGGCGGCGCGCACGACGGCGATCTCCGCCGCGGCACAGACGACGCCGCCGAGGCCGGCGCGGCGCGCGAGCAGGGCGCGCTCGATGACGAGGGCGGGCGTCGCCTCGGCGTCGCTCGTGAGCACCGTGATGGCGAGCCCGGTCGTCGGTCTCGTCCAGCCCGTCTCGGCCGCCCCCGCGGCCAGGCCCCGGGCCGCGCCGGCGAGCATCTCGGCACCGCCGGCGGCGTGGACCGTCGTGTAGACGGCCCCGGTGCGGGCGACCGCCCGTGCGGCCCGCTCGACCGTCGTCGGGATGTCGTGCAGCTTCAGGTCGACGAAGACGTCGAAGCCGTCGGCGATGCAGGCGGCCACGGCGGCCGGACCCTCGGCGACATAGAGCTCGAGCCCGATCTTCACGACACCGAAGAAGGGCGCGAGACCCCGCGTCAGCGCCCGGGCCGCGGCGAGGTCGGGAACGTCGAGCGCGAGGCAGAGGTGCTCGCGCACCGGCCCCGATGACAGCGGCGAGTCAGTCACGTGCACCTCCGATGAGCTCTGCGACCCTCGTGACCCCGTGCGAGTCGCACCACCGGCGCAGCTCGGCGAGCACGCGGGCCGGCGCGTGCGGGTCGAGCAGCGTCGCCGTCCCCACCTCGACGGCTGACGCCCCGGCGAGCAGGAACTCGACGGCCCCGATCCCCGACATGACGCCGCCGACGCCGATGATCGGCACCGCCGGCAGCGCCTCCGAGACGTCGGCCACGGCGCGCAGCGCCACGGCGTGCAGGGCCGGCCCGGACAGTCCCCCGCCTCCCCCGCCCAGTGCCCCCCGGCGGTGATCCGCCCGGATCGCCAACGCCGGCAGGGTGTTCACGAGGGTGAGTGCCGCACCACCCGCGCCCACGGCGGCGGTCGCCACCTCGACGAGGTTGGTCGTCCCCGGAGAGAGCTTCACCCAACGTGGCAAGCCGGCGGCCCCGGCCGCGGCGACGACCTCGGCGGTGGCGGCGGGCGACCGGGCGAACATCTCACGGCCGTCGTCGAGGTTCGGGCAGGAGACGTTGATCTCGACCGCGACGATCGCGGCCGACGCCGCGGCGAGCCGGGCGGCCGCGCGGGCGTAGTCGTCGACGCGCCGGCCCCAGATGCTGACGACGACGCGCGCCCCGGCCGCCTCCAGGGCCGGCAGGTGGTCGGCGAGCCAAGCCGCGACCCCCGGTCCCTGCAGCCCGACGCTGTTCAGCATGCCGCCCGCGACGGGCTTCAGGCGGGGCGGCGGATTCCCCGGCCAGGGCTCGGCCGAGAGTGACTTGACGACGACCGCGCCGAGCGAAGAAAGCTCGAGGTACGCCGACAGTTCGGCCCCGTGCCCCGAGGTTCCCGAGGCCGTCATCACCGGGTTCGGGAGGACGACCGTGCCGATCGTCGTCGTGCAATCGACCTGCGGGCCGCGCCTTGTCACCGGAGGGCCCCGTGACGTTCCTGCAGGCTGATCACGCTCAAGTCAGAACGCCTCCATTCGGAGATCCCCGCGGCGGCGGCCCGCGCCGCGTGCACCGTAGTCACGATCGGCACCCGGCACGCCGAGGCGGCACGCCGGATGTAGGCGCCGTCGGCGTGGGCGCCGCGGCCGCGCGGCGTGTTGACGACGAGCTGGATCGATCCCTCGTGCAGCAGCGCGACGACGTCGCCGGGGGGGCGCCGGACGTCCTTCTGGTTCGTCAGCTTGCCGACGACCGCCTCGACGGGGACGCCGTTCGACTGGAGGAAGGCGGCGGTGCCCTCCGTCGCGACGAGCACGAAGCCGAGCCTGACGAACGCGGCCGCCGCCTCGAGGCCCGGCGCCTTGTCCCGGTCGGCGAGCGACAGGAAGATCCGCCCGCTGTCGGGCAGGCGGTTGCCCGCCGCGATCTGGCTCTTGGCGAAGGCGAGACCGAAGCTCGTGGCCGTCCCCATCACCTCGCCGGTCGAGCGCATCTCGGGACCGGGAAGCGCGTCCACCTCGGGGAATCGGGCGAAGGGAAGGACTGCCTCCTTCACGCTCACGTAGCCGCCGGAGGGCGCCGGCGGGGCGATGAGTCCCGTCGCGCGCAGTCCGGCGAGGCTCTCGCCGACGATGACGCGGGCGGCGATCTTGGCGAGCGGCACGCCCGTCGCCTTGGCGACGAAGGGCACGGTGCGCGAGGCGCGCGGGTTCGCCTCGATGACGAAGACCTCGCCGGCCTTGACGGCGAACTGGACGTTGATCGGGCCGCACACCCCGAGCGCGGCGGCGATCGTCGTCGTGTGTGCCACGAGCTTGTCGACCGTCGCGGCGGGAAGCGTCGGCGGCGGGATCGCGCACGCGGAGTCGCCCGAGTGGACCCCCGCCTCCTCCACGTGCTCCATCACGCCCCCGATGAGGATCTCGCCCGTCGCGTCGCGCACCGCGTCGACGTCGACCTCGACGGCGTCCTCGAGGAAGCTGTCGATGAGGATCGGCCGCGTCGCCGAGAGGCCGCCCTCGCGCTCGAGCGATCCCCCGTCGGGTGCCGCCAGCCGGTCGAAGCCGAACAATGCCGTCATCGCCGAGTTGAGGCTGGCCTCGTCGTAGACGATCTCCATCGCCCGGCCGCCCAGCACGTAGCTCGGCCGGACGAGGACTGGATAGCCGATCCGCGCCGCCACCGCCCGGGCCTCGTCGGCCGTGCGCGCGGTGCCGCCCGGGGGCTGGGGGATGCCGAGCCGGCTGAGCAGGGCGCCGAAGCGCTCGCGGTCCTCCGCGAGGTCGATCGAGGCGGCCGAGGTCCCCAGCACGACCTCCTCGGGCAGCTTCCCGGCGAGCTTCAGGGGGGTCTGGCCCCCGAGGCTGACGATCACCCCGGCCACGCCCCCGCTCCCGGCCGCCGCCTCGGCGGCGAGCACCGCCGTGACGTCCTCCTCGGTGATCGGCTCGAAGTAGAGCCGGTCCGAGGTGTCGTAGTCCGTCGAGACCGTCTCGGGGTTGCAGTTCACCATCACCGTCTCGTAGCCGGCCTCGGCGAGCGCCATCGAGGCGTGGACGCAGCAGTAGTCGAACTCGATGCCCTGTCCGATCCGGTTCGGGCCCGAGCCGAGGATGACGACCCGGGGCCGGTCCGAACGCTTCACCTCGGACTCGTCCTCGTAGGTCGAGTAGTAGTACGGCGTCTCGGCCGCGAACTCCGCCCCGCAGGTGTCGACCGTCTTGAACGTCACCTCGACGCCCGCCGCCGACCGGCAGGCCCGCACCGCCGATTCGTCGCGCCCGAGCCGCCAGGCGATCTGCGCGTCGGCGAAGCCGGCGCGCTTCAGGCGCCGCCAGTCCGCCGGCGTGAGGCCCTCGAGCGCCTCGGCGGCCTCGGCGCAGCCGTCGAGGCTCCGGCGCACGGCGACGATCTCGGCGATCCGGTCGAGGAACCAGGGGTCGATCCCCGTCGCCGCCGCCACGGCCTCGACGGTCGCACCCGCCCGCAGGGCTGCCTCGATCTCGAAGATGCGCCCCGGGGTCGGTTGGGCCACCTGCTCGAGGAGCCGTGCGACCGGCAGGTCGACGAGCGCCTCGGCCGGGTCGCAGTTCAGGCCGGACCGGCCCTGTTCGAGCCCGCGCAGTGCCTTTTGCAGCGATTCGGCGAAGGTGCGGCCGATCGCCATCACCTCGCCGACCGACTGCATGCGCGTCCCCAACCTCCCCGACACACCGGGGAGCTTCTCGAAGGCCCAGCGCGGGACCTTCGTGACGACGTAGTCGATCGTCGGCTCGAAGCACGCCGGGGTCGCCCGGGTGATGTCGTTGCGGATCTCGTCGAGCGTGTAGCCGATCGCGAGGCGCGCCGCGACCTTGGCGATCGGGAACCCGGTCGCTTTCGAGGCCAGGGCCGACGAGCGCGAGACGCGCGGGTTCATCTCGATGACGAGCTGGTGCCCCGTCGCCGGGTCGACGGCGAACTGGATGTTGGAACCCCCCGTCTCCACGCCCACCCGGCGGATGCAGGCGAAGGCGGCGTCGCGCATCTGCTGGTACTCGACATCCGAGAGCGTCTGGGCGGGGGCGACGGTGATCGAGTCGCCGGTGTGGACTCCCATCGCATCGAAGTTCTCGATCGAGCAGACGACGACGCAGTTGTCGAGGCGGTCGCGCATCACCTCCAGCTCGAACTCCTTCCAGCCGGCGATCGAGCGCTCGACGAGGATCTCCCCGATCGGGCTGACGGCCAGTCCCGCCGCCGCGAGGCGCGCGAGCTCGGCGCGGTCCGCCGCGATCCCGGTGCCCTCACCGCCGAGGATGAACGACGGGCGGATCATCGTCGGGTAGCCGATGTCGTCGCCGACTGCCATCGCTTCGGCGAGCGAGTGGGCGAACCCGGAGGCCGGGACCTCGAGTCCGATGCCGGTCATCGCCGACTTGAAAAGCTCCCGGTCCTCCGCCGTGGCGATCGCCTCTGCCTTGGCACCGATCATCTCGACACCGAACCTGTCGAGCACGCCGGCCGAGAAAAGCGCCATCGCGAGGTTGAGCGCCGTCTGGCCGCCCATCGTCGGCAGGAGCGCGTCGGGTCGCTCCCGCTTGATGATCGCCTCGAGGACCTCGGGATCCAACGGCTCGAGGTAGGTGCGGTCGGCGATGCCGGGGTCGGTCATGATCGTCGCCGGGTTCGAGTTCACGAGGATCACGCGGATCCCCTCCTCGGCGAGCGCCCGGCAGGCCTGGGTCCCCGAGTAGTCGAACTCGCAGGCCTGGCCGATGACGATCGGCCCGGAGCCGATCACGAGGACCGAACCGATGTCGGCGCGCCTCAACGGTGGGCCTCCATGAGGCGGGCGAACTCGGCGAACAGGTAGCGGGCGTCGTGCGGCCCCGGCCCCGCCTCCGGGTGGTACTGGACGCTGAAAGCGGGGATGTCGCGACAGGCGAGGCCCTCGACGACCTGGTCGTTCAGGTTGACATGCGTGATCGTGGCGCCGGCGACCGACTCCGCGCGGACCGCGTAGCCGTGGTTCTGGCTCGTCACCTCGACGGTCCCCGTCGCCAGGCGCCGCACGGGATGGTTGGCGCCGTGGTGGCCGAAGGGGAGCTTGTAGGTCTCGCCCCCGAGCGCCGCGCCGAGCAGCTGGTGGCCGAGGCAGACCCCGAAGACGGGGACCTCGCCGAGGAACCGCCGCACCGCCGCGACGAGGTGGCCGAGCGCCGCCGGGTCGCCGGGGCCGTTGGAGAAGAACACGCCGTCGGGCCGCCGCGCGAGGACGTCGGCCGGCTCGGTCCCGGCGGGCACGACCTCGACCGTGGCGATCCGGGCGAGCTGCGAGAGGATCGACCGCTTGATCCCGAAGTCGTAGGCGACGACGCGGAGCGGCCCGCCGGCAACCTGGTAGGCGGTCGGCGTGGTCACCCCGGCGACGAGGTCCTGGCCCTCGGTCCCGGGTTCGGCGAGCGCCGCCGCCAGCAACTCCGCCCGGCCGGCGACGCCGAAGGCGCAGGGCATCGCCCCCGCCTCGCGCACGTGGCGGGTGAGCCGCCGGGTGTCGACGGCGGTCAGCCCGCCGATGCCGGCGGCGGCGAGGTACGACTCGAGGTCCCCCGTCGAGCGCCAGCTGCTCGGCCGGCCCGGCAGGTCGCGCACGACGATCCCGCGGCAGTACGGCCGGCGTGACTCGTCGTCGGCGGCGGTGACGCCGTAGTTGCCGATGTGCGGATAGGTGAAGGCGATCACCTGCCCCGCGTACGACGGGTCGGAGATGATCTCCTGGTAACCGGACATCGCCGTGTTGAAGACCAGCTCGCCGGAGTGCACCGGCGGGCCCCCGAGCGCCGTGACACCGATCGCCTCACCCTCGAAGGTCGTCCCGTCGGCGAGCACCAGCAGCCCCGGCGGGCGGGACCGCTCCCCGGCGCGGCCGGCTGGCGTCAACGCTGGGCCCTCCCGTCGACGACGACCGGATCGCCCGCCAGCACCGTGTGGCGGACCCGGCCCGACAGGCGCATCCCGTCGTAGGGCGAGTTCTGCGACCGGCTCGCCGTGGCGCGGCGATCGACCGTCCAGGCCGCCGTCGGGTCGAAGACGCAGAGGTGCCCATGGCCCCCCGGCGCGATCGGGCCGCCGTGCCCGTGGCTCCAGTCCAGCCCGGCGAGCGCCGCCGGCCGCCACGACACCATGGCGAACAGCTCGACGACGTCGAGGGGCACGTCCTCCCCCGGTCCGGCGACAAAGGCGTCCCAGACGAGGGAAAGGGCCGTCTCCAAACCGGTCATCCCCGGGGGGGCGTCGGCGAACGGGGCGCGCTTGCGCTCGGCGGTGTGCGGGGCGTGGTCGGTGGCGATGGCGTCGATCAGCCCCTGGCGGCAAGCCGCCCGCAGCGCCGCCCCGTCGCCCGCGCCGCGCAACGGCGGGGCGACCTTGAAAAGCGGATCCTGCGAGGCGGCGGAGGCATCGGTGAGGACGAGATGGTGCGGCGTCGCCTCCGCCGTCACCGGCAGTCCTGCGGCCTTCGCCGCCCGCACGAGCTCGACCGAGCCGGCGGTCGACACGTGGAGGAAGTGCATCGGCGCGCCGGTCCGGCGCACGAGCGTGAGGTCCCGGGCGAGCATCGCCTCCTCGGCCGCCGCCGGCTGGCCCGGGATCCCGAACCGGCGGGACCAGGCGCCGTCGTGCATCTGACCACCTGCGGTGAGCGTGTCGTCCTGGCAGTGCTCGGCGAGGATGACCCCGAGCGGGCCGGCGGCCTCGAGAGCCCGGCGCAGCACGTCGCCGTCCTGGACGCCGGAGCCGTCGTCGGTGAAGAGCCGCACACCGAGGGCGGCCATCTCGGCGAGCGGCGCCACGTCCTTCCCGGCACGCCCGACGGTGATCGCCCCGGCGACGGCGACGTCGGCACAGGCACCGCGGGCGAGCTCCTGCACGTGGCGCACGGCCGCCGCCGAGTCGGTCGCCGGGTCGGTGTTCGGCATGGCGACGACCGCGGTGTAACCACCGAGCGCCGCCGCGCGCGTCCCGGTCTCCACGGTCTCCGCCGCCTCGCCACCGGGCTCGCGCAGATGCGTGTGGACATCGACGAGCCCGGGCGCGACGACGCAGCCCACGGCCTCGAGCACCGTCGTCCCGAGCGGGTAGGCGATCCCCTCGCCGACGGCGACAATCCGGCCGTCCTCCACGAGCACGTCACCGCGACGGCACCCGGTCGAGTCGACGACGGTCCCGCCGCGCACGACGACGCGCCGCCTGCCGCGGCGTGGGGCTCCTCCCCCGTCAGGCACCGCGTCTCCCTTGCCGGACCGGAAGGCCGACCTCTCGCCCAGCAAGGACCGGGACCCGACGAGGGCCGGGCGCGAGAATCACGTCTCGACGAGGTCGCCGATCGCGACCCCGTGCTCGGACACCTCGACCGTCTCGCCGTGGTGCGTCGGAAGGTTCTTGCCGACGTAGTCCGGCCGGATCGGCAGCTCCCGGTGACCCCGGTCGACCACCACCGCCAGCTGCACCGCCCGCGCCCGCCCGTGGTCGACCAGCGCGTCGAGCGCGGCGCGCGCCGTCCTCCCGGTGAACAGCACGTCGTCCACGAGCACGACGATGCGGTCGGTGAGGTCGACCGGGATCTCCGTCGCCTCGTGGCCGACGACCGGGCGGATGTCCGCGTCGTCGCGATACGGGGCCGTGTCGAGGTAGCCGAGTGGCACCGTCGAGCCGTCGATCGCGGCGATCTCGGCGACGAGGCGCTCGGCGAGCGGCGCGCCGCCGGTCTGCAGCCCGACGACGACGACCCCGTCGGCTCCGTGGTTGCGTTCGAGGATCTCGTGGGCGATCCGGACGAGGGCGCGGCGCAGGTCGTCGGCGTCCATCACGTGGGAGCGGGGGATGAAAACACGCCCGCCCGGGCGTGTCACCCGCGCTCGCTCGGCCACCGCTCTCCCCGTCGTCCGTGCGGGCCTCACGGGACCCGCTTCACGTCCGCCTAAGGATGCCACTTTTCGGACCCCGGGGCGATGCGTTCGGGCCGCTTTGGTGGGGCGCGCCGGAGTTCGTGATGGGAAACGGCCCACTCGCCCGCCGGGTGCCGGCCCTGTCCCGTGGAGATCACCCGGTTGGCCACAAGCCGGCGGGGGCGGGCAGGGACCGCGTGCCCGCGCCTCACGGGACCGGTCGACCGGCCGGGTCCGGCGTTGCCGGCCCGACCCGGTGACCGTGGGCCCCCTAAGCGGTCACGAAGTTGTGCTTTGGGACCTCGGGAACTCCTCAGCCGGGGAGACCCGGCGCAGGTGGACAAAGCCGAGGATGCTCAGGATGAGCATCACGCCCGCCAGGATGAACGAGATGATGCTCGCCCAGATGGCGACGGTGCCGAGCGTCGAGAAGGCGTAGGCCTCGAGCAGAAGACCCTGCAGCGTCACGCCTTCGAAGGCGACGGTCTTGTCCGCGGCGAGCATCTGGTTCTTCGGGTGCTCGATGGAAGCCGTTGCGATCTTGGCGTAGATGCCGTGGAAAGGCATCCCGTAGATGTCGGAGGCGATCTTCTTGGCGTACGCATTGGCCTGCGCGCCGGTGAGCACCTCCTGCCCCGCGTACTGAAGGAGGTAGGGCCGCTGTGCCGGGGTGATCTGGGACTTGGGTGGAAAGTAGATCTGTTGGGCGGCGAGCTGGTTGTGCACGTTGTCGCGCGTATACGTGTAGCCCCACAGCGCCAGCGCGCCGGCGGCGGCGAGGACGACGACCAATAGCACCCCGACTGACGACACGATCAGGTCAAACGTCCTGCGTCGCATGATTCCGCTCCCCTGGCTAGTGCCTAGCCACACTGACGATCCAGATCGGATCTTCCCTTGATTGACCTCGTGATCGCCGAGCGAGGGCGTGCTCGTGATCACCATCACTCGGCTTCTTGGTCGTGATGCCCCGCCAGACTAACGGGGCGCTTTGCGATCCTGCCCGGAAGCTGTGCGACGTCGCGGGTGATCGTCGCATCAGTGCCGGTCTAGGACGGGTAGTGCAGGGTCGGCAACGGGCCCGTCGTGCCGGCCGCGCGGGGTCAATCCAGACTGGCGTCGACGAGACCGCCCCGAGAACGTGAATGCATCGGGCCGCTGGCGCGCTCGGACCTCGCGTCGGACTGCGGCCGCCTACGAGCCCCCGAGGAAACGGCGCACCGTCGTGAGCTGCTCGGGCACGACCCGCCACCACGTCCACCTGCCGTGCTTTTCGCCCACGATCAGGCCAGCCTCGGCGAGCACGCGCGTGTGATGCGAGATCGTCGACTGGCTGCGGCCCACCGGCTCTTCGAGGTTGCAACTGCACACCTCGCCGGAGCTCGCGATGATCGAGAGAAGCCGCAACCGCACGGGGTCCGCCATGGCGGCAAGGACCAGGGCGAGTTGGACCGACTCGCCCTCGCTCAGCGGGCCCTCGGCGAGAGGTGCGCAGCATGCCGCGTCGCCGGCCGGGGACGCCTTCTTCGGTGAGACCACTAGCAGGTGCCTTCCTGACATTGACATCTGTCGATCTGAACGGCATACTTCAGATCGACGCCCATCAATCTAGCAAAGGACCCCATGGCCCAGGCGACGCACGAGCTGAACACCCCGATCGGCCCGGCCGGGCGGCCCGCGCCGTCACCGACCCCCGGGACCGGACAGGGGGCCTTGGGCAGGAAGGCGCTGGCGGAGTTCCTCGGGACCGCGCTCCTCGTCGCCGCGATCGTCGGATCGGGCATCGCGGCCCAGCGCTTGTCTCCGGGCGACGTCGGGCTCGAACTGCTCGAGAACGCCCTGGCGACCGCCGCCGCGCTCGCGGTGATCATCCTGGCGGTCGGCCCGGTATCGGGCGGACACCTCAACCCGGTGATCACTCTGGTCGACCGCTTCTTCGGCGGCGTCTCCACCCAGGACGCCCTCGTCTACGTCGTCGCGCAGTTCGCCGGCGGCGTGACCGGGGCGATCATCGCCAACACGATGTTCGGTGACGCCGTGATCTCGCTCGCGAGCCGTCACCGGGCGAGCGGGCCGCACCTGTTCGCCGAGGCCGTCGCCACCTTCGGCCTCGTCCTCGTCGTGTTCGGCCTGCAACGATCGGGCGGCGCGCGTCTCGTTCCCTTCGCCGTCGGCGCCTACATCGGCGCGGCGTACTGGTTCACGTCCTCGACGGGCTTCGCCAACCCGGCCGTGGCGTTTGGCCGGATGCTGTCGAACACCTTCGCCGGTATCGCGCCAGGCTCCACCGCCCCGTTCATGGGATTCGAGTTGCTCGGTGGCGCGCTCGGCGCGTGCTGCGTCGCCGTGCTCTACCCGAAGTTCCGCCCCGGCACCCCCGACGCCGCCGTACCCCAGCAGGAGGACCGATGACACAAGAGAAGCCCGTGGTGCTCTTCGTGTGCGTGCACAACGCCGGCCGGTCGCAGATGGCCGCCGCGCTGCTCGCCCGTCACGCCGGCGACCGGGTGACGATCCGCTCGGCGGGTTCGGAGCCCGCCGCGCGGTTGAATCCGGCGGTCGTCGAGGCGATGCGGGAGGTCGGCATCGACATCGCAGCCGAGCAACCGAAGCTGTTGACCGCCGAGCTCGCGCAGGACGCCGACGTCGTCGTCACGATGGGGTGTGGTGACACGTGTCCCGTCTTCCCTGGCAAGCGCTACCTCGACTGGGAGCTCGACGATCCCGCCGGGCTCGGACTCGACGAGGTCCGCCCGATCCGAGAAGAGATCGACGCGCACGTGCGCGCCCTCGCCGCCGAAATCGCCCCGTGAGACCTACCCGCCCACGGGCGTGGGCTTGCGGGCCAGAACTGTTCACCGTACCGAGGAGGCCGAGATGACAACGCCGGACGCAGACCAGTTGAGGGAGGCGGTGCGGGCGCGTTATGCCGAGGCAGCCAGGTCCGTGCAGGCTCCGTGCTGCAGCCCCGCCGGCGCAACCGAGGGGGTGTTCGGCCGCACGCTCTACGGGGAAGATCGGTCCGCCGACCTGCCCGAAGGGGCGCTGGCCGTCTCGCTCGGGTGTGGCAACCCGACACTGCTCGCCGATCTCCACCCCGGCGAGGTCGTCCTCGACCTCGGTTCGGGCGGGGGCATCGACGTCCTGTTGTCGGCCCGCCGGGTCGCGCCGGACGGCTTCGCCTACGGCCTCGACATGACTCCGGAGATGCTGGAGCTCGCGCGGCGCAACCAGACCGAGGCGGGTGTCACGAACGCCGAGTTCCTCGCCGGCACGATCGAGGCGGTCCCGCTCCCAGACAGCTCGGTCGACGTCATCATCTCGAACTGCGTCGTCAACCTGTCCCCGGACAAGCCCGCCGTCTTCCGGGAGGCGTTCCGGGTGCTCCGGCCGGGCGGGAGGGTGGCGATTTCCGACGTGGTAATGCGCCGCGCGCTCCCCGCTTCTCTGCAGCACCTCGTCGGCCTCTGGACGGGTTGTGTCGCCGGGGCGGTCGGCGAGGACGAATACCGGCGGGAGCTCGAACTCGCCGGCTTCGTCGAGGTCGACATCCGCCCGACCAACGTCTACGACACCGCGGCACTCGCCCGCATGGCCGAGGAGGTGGCCGAGTCGGCGGAAGCCCCGGGCGCGGACGACCTCGCTGCGACGATCGCCGCGCTCGACGGCGCGGTGATGAGCGCCTCCGTCCGGGCGACCAAGCCCGGCAGCTAGGGGCCCTGGCGCTCGGCGGCTTCTAGCGCAGCTGGAGGTCTCGGGCCGCGTACTCGACCCCGAGCGGCTCGAGGACGACGCGACGTGGCCCGGGCTCCACGCTTCCGGCCACCATTGCGGTCAGCCCGAGACCCGCGGCGGCCGCGACGACTTGCGCGCCCGACCCCGGGCCGACGTAGCAGGCCAACCCCGCTCCCATGTTGAGAGTCGCATAGGCCTCGGGAGCCGACAACCCCGCTTTCTCGGCGAGGAAGCCGAGAACCTCGGGCACCTCGGGCAGACATCGGATCCGGTACGTGAACTCCCGGTCGGCCCGCATCAGCTTGCGCAACCCGTGCCCGGTGATGTGGCTGAGGTAGTGGACGGCGACACCCCGCGTGAGGAGCTGCTCGACGAGCCCGACGTAGATGGCACCGGCGTCGAGGGCGGCCTCGCCGAACAGGCGCCCCGAGGCGAGCGGCTCCGCCAGGCCGAGCTCGAGACGGCCCGCGACGGCGCGCACGAGCGAAGCCCCGTTCTGGTGGAGCCCGCACGAGGAGACGAGCACGATCTCGTCGCCGGCCGCCAGGGCCCCGCCGAGCAACGGCTCGACGCCCGCCGGCACGACGCCGACGACCGCCGCGGCGAGGTCGATCCCGTCCGGGACGACGAGTCCCTGCAGCGTCGGCGACTCGCCTCCTCCCCAGGCGGCACCGCAGTCGCCACAGGCCCGCGCGAACCCGTCGACGAGCGAGGCGTGCCGGGTCCCCGCGTACCAGGACGCCGCGCCGGTGGCGAAGTAGGCGTTGACGACGAGGGGCAGCGCGCCGACGCAACAGCAGTCGTTCACCGCCGCGGCGACGGTGTCGTAGCCCGCGGCGTCGTAGCGGTCCACGCCGGTCGCCGCCTCGAAGTCGCGGGCGACAAGTGACTTCGTCCCCAGGCACTCGAGGACGAAGGCGTAGCAGGCGTCACCGACCCGGACGACCGTGGCCGGCTCGCCGCGGCTGGCGTCGTCGACCAGGGCGCCGCGGGCCGCGGGGTTCGACGACGTCGCCCGGGCGGCGGCGACCGCCCGGCGCTTGGCGGCGTCGAGGGTCGTGTAGTCGACGCCCGCCTCGGCGTACGGGTCCCGCCTCGTCACGACGGGCTGGCCCCGGTCTCGGCGGCGATCGCGGCGAGGACTGCGTTCACGAAGCTTCCCGACTCGTCGGTCGAGAACTCCCCGGCGAGCTCGACCGCCTCGTCGATCGCCACCGCCAGCGGGACCTCACCGCCGAAGGCGATCTCGAAGGTTCCGATCCGCAGCAGCTGCCGGTCGATCGCCGGCAGCCGGTCGATCGCCCAGGCGGTGGTGTGGGCGCCGATCAGGGCGTCGATCGCCGCGAGGTGGAGCCCCACGCCGCGCACGAGGGCCACGGCGTAGGCATCGGGCGCGACCGGCAGGTCCTCGAGGACCGAATCGGGCGCGAGCCCCTTCGTCTCGGCTTCGTAGAGCAGGTCGAGCGCCCGCTCGCGGGCGCGCCGGCGGGCGCCGGTCGGCGACTTGCCCCCGCTACGCCCTCGTGAGGTACTCACCGGACCGGGTGTCGATCTTGATCCGGTCGCCCGGGTTGACGAACAGCGGCACCGAGACGACGAGCCCGGTCTCGGTCGTCGCCGGCTTGCGGGCGCCCGAGACGCGGTCGCCCTGCATGCCCGGCTCGGTCGCGGTGATCTCGAGCTCGACGGCGGCGGGCAGCTCGACGTCGACGATCTCGGCGGCGTAGAGCATGAGGATGACGGAGTTCCCCACCTTCAGGTACGACGCCGCGGTGCCGAGCGTCGCGGCGGGGACGGTCATCTGGTCGAACGAAACGTTGTCCATGAACACGTAGTCGGCCCCGTCGCGGTACAGGAACTGCATCTCGCGCTTGTCGATCACCGCCTGCTCCACGCGTTCGTCCGCGCGGAAGGTGCGCTCCACGACCGCCTTGTTCCGCAGGTTGCGGAGCTTGGTGCGCACGAACGCGCCGCCCTTGCCAGGCTTCACATGCTGAAACTCGACGACCTCGTAGAGCCCGTCCGCGAGGTCGAGCGCCATCCCATTTCTCAGGTCGTTCGTCGAAAGAGCCATCAGAGCTCGTAGTCCTTTGTCGTCTTGGAGAGCGCGCGGTGCCCGGCATAGGTCACGACCACGGTGTCCTCGATGCGCACGCCGCCGTGGTCGACGAGATACGCCCCCGGTTCGACGGTGACGACGGCGCCCTCCGGGAGCAAGTCGGCGGATCCGGCGGCGAGCGTCGGGGCCTCGTGGATGTCGAGCCCGACGCCGTGGCCGGTCGAGTGCGAGAACGCCTCGGCGAGCCCCGCCTCGGCGAGCGACTTGCGGCAGGCCTCGTCGACGGCTCCGCCGGTCACCCCCGCCGCGACGGCGATCAGCCCGGCCCGCTGGGAGGCCGCCACGGCGGCGAGCAGCTCGGCCGAGGCCGGCGACGGCTCACCGATGCACACGGTGCGCGTCATGTCCGAGTGGTAGCCGTCGTAGAGAGCGCCGAAGTCGAGGACGACGAGATCGCCGGGCGAGATGACGCGGTCCGTCGGCTGGGCGTGGGGCATCGCGCCGTTCGGCCCGCTGGCGACGATCGACTCGAACGACGCCGCGGCGGCCCCCCGGCGGCGCATCTCGAACTCGAGCTCGGCGGCGAACTCCGACTCGCTCACGCCCTCGGTGAGGCGCTGCTTGGTCTGGGCGAAGGCGATGTCGGCGATCTCGCAGGCCCGTTCGATGCGCGCGATCTCGCCCGGGTCCTTGACGACGCGCAGCGCCTCGACGAGACCCGTCGTCGGGACGAGCTCCGGCTTCACCGCCGCGGCGAGCTCGCGCTGCCACGCCCAGGTGACGGCCCTGGCCTCGAGGCCGAGCCGCGCCAGCGCGCGGGTCGCGGCGGCGACCGCCTTCAGCTGCTTCGTCGCGGTGGCGACCTCGAGGTCGGCGACGACACCGGCTGCCGCCATCTCGGTCGCGGCCTGGTCCTTGTAACGCCCGTCGGTGATGAGCAGCGCCCGCTTCGCCGTGACGAGCAGCATGGCGCTCGAGCCGGAGAACCCGCTCAGGTAGCGCACATTGCTGAGCGAGGTGACGAGGATCCCGCCGACGCGCTCCTTGCCGAGACGTTCGCGCAGCTTGGCGACCCTCGCCGGGTAGTCCATCGGCGCGAGCTCGGTCCCGCCCGCCTCGTCCATCTCCTTGATCACCTCAACAGCCATCCCTACGCCTTCCCCTTCTCGACTAGTCGCGCCGCGGCCTCCACCGCCAGCTCGTAACCCAGCCCCCCGAAGCCCGCGATCACGCCGTCGGCGACCGGCGCGATGACCGACGTGCGGCGCCACGGCTCCCGCGAACCGGGGTGCGAGAGGTGGAGCTCGACGACCAACCCGTCGAACGCCGCCAGCGCGTCGTGCAGCGACCAACCGTAGTGCGACAGGGCACCCGCGTTGACCACGATCGCCGCGACCCGGCCGCGGGCCCCGTGCACCGCGGTGACGAGATCCCCCTCGTGCTCGCTCTGGTAGTGCTCGAGCACGTACCCCAGCCGGCGGGCCGCGAGCTCGGCCCGGGCGACGTGCTCGGCGAGCGTCGCCGTGCCGTAGACCGACGGCTCGCGTTCGCCCAGCAGCCCGAGGTTCGGTCCCGAGAGCAGCAACACGACGGGTTCGGTCACGCGGTCGCCTCCTTGACGTCGTGCAGCGTGCCACCCCCGGCCTGGGTCGCGCGCAGCGCCTCGCGCACGGCGGCGGGGTCGACATCGCCAACGAACTCGACGCCGCGGGGGCCGTCGAGCACGAAGCTCAGCCCGGTGCGGGTCTTTTTGTCCCGCGCCATGAAGACCAGCAGTTCGTCCAGGTCGAGGTCGGGCGGAATCGAGGTGGCGAGCCCGTAGCGCTCGACGACGGCGACGTGGCGGCGGACGTCGGCGGCGTCGAGGCGGCCCGTGACGGCCGCCAGGCGCGCGGCGAAGACGAGCCCAATGCCGACGGCCTCGCCGTGCCGGATCGACGAGTCGTCCACCGTCTCGGCGAATCCCGCCGCCTCGAGGGCATGGGCGAGTGTGTGGCCGTAGTTGAGCGTCATCCTCCGGTCGGCGTCCCGCTCGTCGGCGGCGACGATCGCGGCCTTCGCCGCGACGCAGGAGGCGATCTGGTCGACGAGCGCCAGCTCGTCGAGGTCGGCGAGACCGAGGCACTCGTACTTCGCCATCTCGCCGAAACCCGAGCGCCATTCGCGCGCGGGCAGCGTCCGGAGCGTGTCGGTGTCGCAGAGCACGGCGGCCGGCTGCCAGAAGGACCCGACGAGGTTCTTGCCCTCCGCCAGGTTGACGCCCGTCTTCCCGCCGACAGCGGCGTCCACCTGGGAGAGCAATGTCGTCGGCACGTGGACGACGGCAACACCACGGTGGTAGCAGGCGGCGGCGAACCCCGCCACGTCGGTGACGACGCCACCCCCGACGGCGACGACGACGTCCGCCCGGGTCAGCCCGGCGCGCGCGAACCCCCGGCAGAGTTCCTCGACCGTTTGGAACGACTTGGCAGACTCGCCGGGACCGATCAGAAACTCGATCTCCTCGAGCCCGGTCGAGACGGCGACGTCCACGGCCGTCTGCGTGACGACGGCGGCGCGCGTCGCGTCCGGCGGGACGACGGAGCCGAGCAGGTGACGCGCCCCCGGCCCGACGACGACCTCGTAGGGACGTCCCGGCAGGGTGACCTCGATCCGACGCTGGAGGGCGCCGAGCACGGCGGCCACCGTCGCCTCCGGGCCGAACTTGTCGACGTCGACGATCACGCCCGCAACCTCGGCGTACAGCGGTCGGCGTGCCGGCTCGATCGTGCGGAGCGCGCCGGCGGGGTCCGATCCGAGCAAAGGCCTCCCGGCACCGTCGCCGAGCCGCTCGACGAGGGTGTCGACTTCCGCCCGCAACCAGACGACGTCCCCCGCCCTCGCGATGGCGGCCCGGTTCGCCGGGTCGAGGACGGCGCCACCCCCGGCGGCGATGACCGACGGGGACGCCGAGGCGATCGCCTCGGCGAGCACGGCCGACTCGAGTTGGCGCACCCGCGCCTCACCTTCGGCCGCCCACAGATCGGCGATGTCCATCCCGCAGTGGGCCGCGACCATCGCGTCGGTGTCGACGAACGGCCGGTCGAGCAGCGTGGCGAGCCCGTCACCCGCCGACGACTTGCCCGTCCCCATCATGCCGACGAGCACGATGTGGCGGCGGTCGAGCCCCCCAGGGGCCGTCACGGCCGGTCCGGCTCCGCCGGGGTCCTGCCGGCGCCGGGGGCGGACGGGCTCGAGCCGAGGGAGGCGACGAAACCGTCGCGGTTGCGGACAAACTCGGCGACCGAGTCGCCGCCGAACTTGCGGAGCGCCTCGGCGGCGAGCACGAAGGCGACCATCGCCTCCGCGACGACGCCCATCGCCGGGACGGCCGTCACGTCGGTGCGCTCCTTGAACGCGAGCGTGCCCTTCTTCGTCGCGACGTCGACCGTCGCCAGCACGGGGCGGTTCAGCGTCGCGAGCGGCTTCATCACCGCCCGGGCGAGGAGCAACCCTCCCGTCGAGACGCCGCCCTCGATGCCGCCGGCGTGGCTGGTCTCGCGCCGGTACATCGCATTCGGCGCGTCCCAGAAGATGGCGTCGTGCGCCTCGGAGCCGCGACGCGTGGCGATGGCGATCGCGTCGCCGATCTCGACGGCCTTCACGGCGGGGATGCTCATCAGCGCCTGGGCGAGCAGACCGTCGAGGCGACGGTCCCAGTGGGCGTAGCTGCCGAGCCCGACCGGCACGCCGTAGCCGATGACCTCGGCGACACCCCCGAGCGAGTCGCCGTCCTTGGCGGCCGCCTTGATCGCGGCGATCATCGCGTCGGCCGCCACGACATCGAAACAGCGGACCGGCGAGGCGTCGACGGCGACGAGATCCTCGGGACGCGGTCGCGCTCCGGACGACGCGGCGACCGTGCCGAGCGCGACGACGTGACTGACGATGGAGACGCCGATCTCGCCGAGCAGTGCCTTGAAAAGCGTGCCCGCCGCGACCCGGGCCGCCGTCTCGCGGGCCGAGGCCCGCTCGAGCACATCGCGCGCGTCGTCAAAGCCGTGCTTCTCCATGCCCGCCAGGTCGGCATGTCCCGGACGGGGCGCGGTGAGGAGCTTCTCCGGCTTCCCGGGATCGGGTGACATCTCCCGCTCCCATTTCGGCCACTCGGAGTTGGCGATCTCGATCGCGACGGGCGAGCCGAGCGTCCGGCCGTGCCGGACTCCGCCGACGAGGACGACCTCGTCGCGCTCGACGCGCATGCGCGGCCCGCGTCCGTAACCGAGCCGCCGGCGGGCGAGCTCGAGGCGGATCTCGTCGACCGTGATCGGCAGCCCTGCGGGCAGGCCCTCGACGATGGCGACGAGCGCGCGGCCGTGCGATTCACCGGCCGTGAGGAAGCGGAGCACTGGTGGAATCTACCGTCTCGCCTGCTCAAAGGCAGAGTCGGCAGCCAGGTTCACTTCTTCGCCGGCTCGAAGTAGGGGTTGCGGCCCTCCTGGTGGGAGGTGACGTCGACGACGTCGACGATCTCGGGCACCGCCTGTCTGATCGCCACGGTGATCCCCTGGCCGAGCGTCACCGCCGCGAGCCCGCACCCCTGGCAACCGCCGGAGAGACGCAGGTAGGCGACACCCTCGTCGACGGCGACGAGGTCGGCGCGACCCCCGTGCATGGCGATCTGGGGGTTCACCTGCTCTTCAAGCACGGCGATCACCGCCCGGGCGACCGGGCTCGTCACGTCGCCCTCCGCTACGGCGGGCACGTTCGGCGCCGCCAACGGCGTGTTCGGGTTCACCATGACGAGCCCCTGCTCGCCGGCGTCGAGCGTCGCCCCGCGCACCTTGTCGACACTGTCGCCACCGACGACGACGGTGAGGTCCCCGTAGCGATGGGGAACGTCGCGCGGCCCGGCGTCGATCGGCGCCTCGAACCACATCTCGTAGACGTAGGCGCCGTTCTCCGCCCCGATCACCTCGACGAACAGCGCCAGGCTCTCGGGATCTGCCTCGGCGGCGCGGGCCTCGAGGATCACGGCCCGCGCCGCGTCCGTGACCGTGAGGACCCGTCCGGGGTCCAGCCGTTCGATCGCGTCGTCCGCCACGGGGCCATGGTAGGGGTCGCCCCGCGCGACCTCGCGCGCCGCGCTTGGACGGCGCGGCAAACCGGCATGATGGTGGCATGACACGCGTCCTTCTCGTGCTGCCGTCGTCGACCTACCGCGCGACCGAGTTTCTCGCCGCGGCGGCGCGACTGGGAGTCGACGTCGTGACCGGATCGGACGCCCCCCAGGCGATGGCCGGCGCCCTGCCGGACCGGTTTCTCGTCCTACCGCTCGACGACCCAACGGCTGCCGCCGACGCGGTGGAGTCGTTCCACTCGGTGACACCGCTCGACGCCCTCGTCGCCGTCGACGACGTGGGCGCGCTGGCCGCGGCCGCCGCCGCCGAACGACTCGGTCTCGCCAGGAACCCGGCCGCGGCGATCGCCGCGACCCGCGACAAGGCCGTGATGCGGCAGCTGCTGTCGCGCGCCGGGGTCCGCCAACCGGCCTTCGAGATCGCCCCGACGAGCCCCGACGAGCCCGGTGCCGTCGCCGCGGCCGGCGCCCGTCTCGGCTACCCGGTCGTCGTGAAGCCGTGCTCGCTCTCGGCGAGCCGCGGCGTCATCCGGGCCGACGACAAAGGAAGCGCCCGGGAGGCGGCGGTCGCGGTGCGCCGCATCGCCGCCGCCGCCGGCCGGCCCGCCGACGAACCGCTCCTCGTCGAATCGTTCGTCCCGGGCGACGAGGTCGCGCTCGAGGGGCTCCTCACCGCCGGCCACCTCGAGGTGCTCGCCGTCTTCGACAAGCCCGACCCGCTCGAGGGCCCGTACTTCGAGGAGACGATCTACGTCACCCCCTCCCGCCACCGGGCCGCGGTCCTCGACGAGGCTCGCACCACGGTCCAGGTCGCCTGTGCCGCCCTCGGCCTCGTCGATGGCCCCGTTCACGCCGAGGCCCGTCTGGCGCCCACGGGGTCGGATCCCGGTGCCCGGGTCGTCATGCTCGAGGTGGCGGCGCGCACGATCGGCGGCAGGTGCTCGAAGGCGTTGCGCTTCTCGTCGGGCCGGTCGCTCGAGGAGCTCGTCCTCGCCCACGCCCTCGGACTCGACCTCGACCTCGGGGCAGCCCGGCTGCCGGGCGCCTCGGGCGTGATGATGCTCCCCGTCCCCGCCTCGGGCCGCTTCGCCGGCATCGACGGAACCGGCGCCGCCCTGAGCGTTCCCGGGGTGTGGGGTCTCGAGGTGACGGTCCCCGTCGGCGGGATGCTTCAGGCGTGGCCGGCCGGGGACCGCTATCTCGGGTTCCTCTTCGCCCGGGCCGAGCGCCCGGACCAGGTCGAGGCGGCGCTGCGGCGCGGCTTCGGCTCGCTCGCCGTGCGCGTCGACACCGAGATCGCCGCCGGAGCGGGCGCGTGAGCCGGGTTCTACTCGTCTCGACCTACGAGCTCGGCGCGCAGCCGCTCGGCCTCGCCTGGCCGGCGGCCGAGCTCACCCGGGCGGGCCACGAGGTGCGCAGCGTCGACCTCGCCGTCGAGCCGTGGCCGGCCGCCGACGTCGGCTGGGCCGAGGCCGTCGCCTTCTCCGTCCCGATGCACACCGCCCTGCGGCTTGCGCTGGCGGCGATCGACCGGCTGCGCGCGACGCGCCCCGGCGTGCCGGTCGCCCTCTACGGCCTGTACGCCCCGGTGGCGGCCGCAACCGGCGCCCTTGGCGAGAGCGACCTCGCGGTCGCCGGCGAGGCCGGCGCCGCCCTCGCGGGCTGGCTGGCGGGGAACGGCCCGGTGGGTGGCCCCGAGGTGGCCGTCGACCTCGGGCGGGCACGGGCCACAGGCGCGGACGGTGTCGTGCTCCCGCGGCGCGCGGGGCTCCCCGGTCTCGGGGCCTACGCGCGTCTCGTCACGGCCGACGGCGAGCGGCTCGTCGGGACGGTCGAGGCGAGCCGGGGCTGCAACCACCGCTGCCGGCACTGCCCGGTCCCCGTCGTCTACAACGGGCGGTCGCGCCCCGTCGCGGCCGAAGCGGTGCTCGCCGACGTCGACGGCCTCGTCGCGGCCGGTGCCGGCCACGTGCGCTTCGCCGACCCCGACTTCCTCAACCGCCCGGCGCACGCGCTCCGGGTCGCGCGGGGCCTCCACGCCCGGCACCCCGGCGTCACGTTCGACGCGACGATCAAGGTCTCCCATCTGCTGCGCCACCGCGACGTCGTCGCAGAACTCGCGCACCTCGGACTCGTCTTCGTCGTCTCGGCCTTCGAGTCGACGAGCGACACCGTGCTGGCCCGGCTGGACAAGGGCCACACGGCGGCCGACGCCGGCCGTGCCGTCGCCGAGCTGCGCGAGGTGGGCGTCGAGATCCGGCCCTCGTTGCTGCCGTTCACACCGTGGACCTGCCGCCAGGACCTCGTCGACATCGTGGATTTCGTCGCCGCGTTCGACCTCGTGGCGAACGTCGACCCGGTCCAGTACTCGATCCGCCTCCTCATCCCGCCGGGCTCGCTCCTGCTCGAGGCCGACGACCCCGTGCTCGCCGGCCGCCTACAGGAATTCGACGCGGCCCTGCTCGGCTACCGATGGTCGGCGGAGGACCCGCTCCTCGACGAGTTGCAGGCCGAGCTGGCGGCCCTCACCGAGCGCGCCGCCGAGACGGCGGAGCCCGCCGCGGCGACCTACGCCGCCGTGCGCGCCCTCGTCTTCGCCCGCCTCGGCCGGCGCGACCCCGGTCCCCCGGAGCCCGTCGCGACGCGCGGCCCCGAGCCGGCGGGGCGCCCGCACCTCAGCGAGCCGTGGTTCTGCTGCGCCGAGCCGACGCGGAATCAGCTCGCCGGTGTCGCCGACCGCCGGTAGCCTCGGCCCGTGTCCATCCCCGCCGACGCGCACGAGTGGGTGAGCTTCGGCGACCCGGACGAGGACCGCACCTGGGTGGTCGACGTGACCTTCCTGGCGAGCGCGTGGAAATGCATCTACTTCGAGGGCTGCCAGGGCGTCCTCACGGGGCCGGCGGCCGAGCTCGTCGAGGGCTGCTGCAGCTACGGCGCCCACCTCTCGGACAAGAAAGACGCCCGGCGCGTGCAGGCCGCCGCGGCGCGGCTCACCCCCGACCAGTTCCAGCACCTCGGCCGGGCGCGGCGCGTCGGCGTCGTGAAGAAACAGGGCGAGGACCTGACGACGCGGCTCGTCGACGGGGCGTGCATCTTCCTCAACCGGCCGGGCTTCCCCGGGGGCCCCGGGTGCGCCCTCCACCGCGCCGCCCTCGAGGCGGGGGTGCCGCCGCGCCTGTACAAGCCCGACGTCTGCTGGCAGCTCCCGGTGCGCCGGGAGGACACGACCGACGAGGGCGGGCACGTCACCTCGACGGTCACGCAGTGGGAGCGCCGCCACTGGGGACCGGCCGGCGACGAGTTCCACTGGTGGTGCACGGAGGCCCCCGAGGCCTTCGTGGCCGCCGAGCCCGTCTACCTGAGCCTCGCCGACGAACTCGGCGCGCTCGTCGGCCCGGAGGTCTACAAGATGATCGTCGGCTACCTCGACAGCCGCGCCGCCCACCGCCAGCCCCTGCCGCACCCCGTCGTGCGGCGGGCGAAAGGTCAGGTCAGGTCCTCGGCGTCTTCCTCGAGCTCGTCGGGATCGTAAAGACACCAGCTGGCGTGGTCCTCCTCGGGACGCGCGCCGCACTCGGGGCAGGGTTCCACCACGACCTCGACCGCCCGCTTCAGACTGCGCGCCTCTTCGAAGCGCCGGTGCCGTCCCTTTTTCACGAGCCGCTCCCTGCTTGCAGGAGGACGCGTCGCCCACGGCCACCCGGGGACGCCCTGCTGGCGAGACCACGACGGGACTCGCACCGAGTCCCGGCTGTCGGGGTCAGCATACCGCCCGACCTGCTACTCCGTGGCCCATCCGCCACGGCAGGCGGGGCCGAGCGGTGCGGCCAGGAGCCGGCGGCGCACGACAGGGCGCGGCGTCACCAACGATTCGCGGGCCCCGGTAGCCTGACGGCGTGCCTGACGGCTTCGACCCCGCGGCGATGACCGCGCGCTTCCGGGAACGCGCCGCCGCGGTCCGGCAGCGCGGGATGCCGCCCGTCGAGGGGCCGGAACGCCGGCGCATCATCGAGCAGATGGAGCTCGACTACATGGACTTCGCGATCGTCGGCGACGCCGAAGCGGAACTCGCCGAGGGGATCCTCACGCTGACGATCGACCTGCGCCCCGCGGCCCCGGCCGCCGCGCCCCCGACGACCAGCCCGCGTAACCGGGCGTCGGGCGGCTTCGGAACCGGTGCAGCGCGCCGACCTCGTACGGCTCGCCGCCCACGTCCGGTCGACGGCGTCGGCGGGCCGGACCGTCGAGGTGGTCGGCCCGTTCCTGGCGACATTCACCGACGATGACGCCAATCCGTACCTCAATTACGCCATCCCCGACGACGACGCCGAGCCGACGCCCGACGAGGTCGCGATGCTCGCCGCGGCGTTCGACCGCCACAACCGGGTCCCGCGCGCCGAGTACTTCCCGGCCCTGTGCCCCGCCCTTGGCGGCGCCCTCGCGCAGGCGGGCTTCGTCACCGAGGCGGTCCTCACGCTGATGGGCGCCGGCCGCGACGACCTGCGGCCGCCCGACACCCCCAGCGGGTTCACGGTCCGCCCGCCCGCCACGGCCTACGAGCTCGACGCCGCGGCCCGGGTGCAGCGCGCCGCCTTCGGGGAGGCCGTCCCGGCCGGGACCGACGAGGCCGCCCTGCTGCAGCGCGTGCTCGCCAACGGCGGTGCCGTCGCGGCGGCGTTCGAAGCGGCCTCCGGCCGCGTCGTCGGCGCGGGGTGCTGCTCGGGGCCGCGGGGCGGCTTCGCCGAGATCACCGGGATCGGCGTCGAAAAGGCCCGGCGTGGCCACGGTCTCGCCTCCTCGCTCACCTGGTCGCTGGCGAGCTCCGCGTTCGCGGCCGGCGCCGAGCTCGTCTTTTTGACCCCGGGGAGCGCGACCGCGCTGCGGAGCTACGCGCGGGTCGGCTTCCGCCGGATCGGCGACCAGGTCCACACCTCGCGGCGACGCCCCGCAGCCGCGACGCCCGATCCGGGGGTCGGCTAGCCGGGGATGCGGTGGTGCGAGCGCTCCTCGAGGATGAGCGAGCCGTCCTCGAGCGCGAGCGCCGCCTGCCCCGTGACGAGGCGGATGAGCGGCTCGCCGACGATCCCGTGGCGCCAGGAGGTCGTGAGGCGGCCCTCCGCCGGCTGCTGGAGGAACCCGACGACGTCGGCCCGGGTCGCCAGCAGCGACGGGTCGATGTCCAGGTGGCGGGCGAGCTCGCCCGCGAAGGCGAGCGCGAGGGCGACGGCCGGCTTGCCGACGGCCTCCCCCTGGGGACCCGGCGGCAGGTGGATCGCCTCCGGGGGGAGCTTCGTCCCCTCGGCGGCGACGGCGAGCAGCTCGCCGACCACCTGATCTCCCAGGCTGTGCAGGTCGAGGTTGCGCACGTGGGCGAGGTCGTCCCGGTCCCTCGGCGGCCGGTGGGCGATCGCCGCCAGCGCGAGGTCCGAGAGGATGAAGCGGACAGGGCGGTCGAGCGCCTGCGCCCGCCGCTCCCGCCACGCCGCGACCGACTGCGCGACGCCCCGTTCGGCGCCACGCAGCTGGCGCGCCCGGCGCAGCCTCCACCAGGCCTCTTCCGGGACGACCGGCAGGCGCGCGCGGGCGAGCAGGGCGGCGCACTCCTCCTCGGCCCACGCCCCGCGCCCCGTCGCGACGAGGCGCTCGACGATCAGCCGGTGGAGCTCGAGCAGGTGGGCGACGTCGTGCGCCGCGTACTGGCACTGCTCGTCGCTGAGCGGCCGGCGCGTCCAGTCGGTGAGCTGGTCGCCCTTCTCGAGGCGCAGGTGCAAAAGGTGCTCGGCGAGGGCAGCGAGCGAGGGTGTCGACATGCCGAGGAACCCCGCCGCGAGCTGCGTGTCGAAAAGCCGCCCCGGCGTCGTGCCGCACGCCCGTTCGAGGACCTCGAGGTCCTGTTCGGCGGCGTGGATGACGGCGAGCGCCGGACCCGAGAGCACCTCGGCGAAGGGCGCGACGTCGACGGCGAGCGGGTCGACGAGCGCGATCCCCCCCGGCCAGGCGACCTGCAAGAGCGCGAGACGGGCGAAGTAGGTCCGCTCCCGGTGGAACTCGGTGTCGAGCGCGTAGGCCTCGACACCCCGCAGCTCGTCGAGCAGTGATCGCAGCGCCGCGGCGTCGGCGACGCGGCGGAACTCGACCCGCTCCGCCCGGCGCGGGCGCGGCGTGGCCCGGTGGGTCGTGGCCACGCCCCTCAACCGCCGTAGCTCATGCGGGTGTCCTCGACGCGCAGCAGCTCGGCGTCGGGATCGGCGCCGAAGGCGGCACCGACCACCTCGCCGACGAACAAGGTGTGCGAGCCGAGGGCGACGCTGCGCTCGAGACGGCACTCGACGTAGGCCACCGCCTGGGCCAGAACCGGCGCCCCGGTCACCGGGGCGTCGAGGTAGGCGACGCCGTTCAGCGTGTGGGCGGCGGGATCGTCGCGGGCGGGCCGCACGAACCGGCGCACGATCGCCCGGTCGTCACGGGCGATGAGCGAGACGGCGAAGCACCCCCCCTCCGTGATCAGCGTGTGGGTGCGGGCCGCCGCCTCGACGACGACGCCAACGAGCTTCGGGTCGATGCAGAGCTGCATGACGAGGTTGGCCGTCATCAGGTTGCGCTCGCCGCCGGCGGCCGACCCGACGAGGTACAGGCCCGTCGGCATCCGCCACAGCACGCGCCGCCGGATCCGGTCGAAGTCGTCGGGGGCGGACCCGTCGGCGGCGGACCCGTCGGGATTCGGGGAATCAACCACGAAACTGACCCTATACGCGACGGCCCCACCCACCCGTCCACGGGAGGGGACCGAACGTCTAGGTTCGCGCCATGACCCTGTCCGGACCCGACGAATCCTTCGACGAAGTTCTCGACGAATGGCTCGCCCACGAGTTCGCCGTGTCACCGGTGACGGCGACCGCGCTGGGCGCCCGGGGCGAACACGGCGAGATCGACGATCTCAGCGCCGCAGGCTTCGCCCGCAGGGTCCGTGACGACGCGGCGTGGCTCGCACGGCTGCGCGCCGTCGACGCCGCCTCGCTCGGGCCGGACCAGGTAGTCGACCGTGCCGCCCTCATCGCCGAGATCGGCGGGCGCCAGGTCCTCGAATCCTGGCGCGCCTGGCAACGGGACCCGTCGGTGTACCTCGACCCGTGCTTCGACGGGATCCTCAGCCTCGTGATCCACCGCTCCTTCCCCGAAGCCGAGCTCGCCCGCCACACGACCAGCCGCCTGCGCGCGATGGCCGGTGCGCTCGAAGCCGGGCGGGCGAACCTCTCGGCCGAGCTCGCCAGTCCCCTGATCGTCGGGCGTGCCATCGGCCAGTGCGAGGCGGCGATCGGGTACTTCACCGAGATGCTGCCGGCGGAGTTCGCCGACCCCGCCGACCGCGCCGCCGTCGGTGCGGCCGCAGGGATCGCGGCAGAGTCGTTCCGGGGCTTCCTCGAGTTCCTCACCGAGCTCGCCGCCTCGGCGGCAGGGGACTTCGCGCTCGGTGAAGAGCGGTACTCGAACCTGCTGCGCCGGCGCGAGCTCCTCGGCTACGGCGCGGCGGAGCTGCGCCAGCGCGGCCGGGGCGTGCTCGCCGAGCTCGAGTCGGAGATGAACGGTCTCGCCCGGCAGATCGACCCCCAGGCGCCGACCTGGCGACCGGTCTTCGCCGCGATGAGCGAGGACCGCCCGGCGAGCTTCGAGGAGATGCGCGGCCGCTACGAGGCCGAGGCGGCCCGAGCCCGCGCCTTCCTCGAGGCGAGAGCCCTCGTCAGCTTCCCCGACGGCGAGGAGTGCCGGGTCGAGCCCACGCCGCCGTTCATGCGCCCGATCATCGCCGTCGCCTCGTACATCTCCCCGCCGGCGTTCCTGCCGGGGCGGGTCGGGCACTTCAACGTGCCGTGGCCGCCGGCGGGGACGTCACCCGCCGACAACGCCGGCCGCCTCGCGGCCAACAACCACCACGTCATCCCCACGATCACCGTCCACGAGGCCTACCCCGGCCACCACTGGCACCTCACCTGGATGAAAGCGACGAGAAGGCGGGTCCGCCACTTCGTCCACTCCTCGTACTTCTCGGAGGGCTGGGCGCTCTACGCCGAGCAGATGATGCGCGAGCAGGGCTACTTCGCCGACCCTCGCGCCGAGCTCGGGCAGCTGAACGCCCGGATCTTCCGCGCCGCCCGCATCGTCGTCGACACCGGGCTGCACATCGGCGACCTCGGCGTCGAGGAGGCCGTCGCCTTCATGCAGACGAACGCCGGGCTGCCCGAACCGGTCGCCCGGGCCGAGGTGAGCCGCTACTGCGCCTGGCCGACCCAGGCGCCCTCGTACCTCACCGGCAGCCTCGAGATCGAGCGGATCCGCGCCGAGTACCTCGCCGAGGGGCGCGGGGACCTGCACGCCTTCCACGACGCGCTGGCCGCGACGGGGTGCCTGCCACTCGCCCTCGCCGAGCAGGCGCTCGGGTCGGTCGGCTGAGGGGACTCACCCGAAGCGCAGCAGGTGGTGGTGGCGCCGCCCGCGGCGCAGCACCACGTAGCGCCCGGCGATCAGGTCGGCGGTCGTGAGGCGCGCGTCGGGGCCGACACGGCGGTTGTTGACGTAGGCGCCGCCCTGGCCCAGCGCCGTGCGCGCCGAGCTTTTCGAGGTGACGAGGCCGGACGCCGCCAGCGCCTCGACCAGGTCCAGACCGGCGCCGTCGAGGGCGGCGCGCGCCATCGCCGAGGACGGCGCGTCGGCGAACACCTCGAGGAGCGTCGCCTCGTCGAGCGCGGCCACCTCCTCCGAGAACAGCGCCCCGGCGGCACGCTCGGCGCGAGCCGTCTCCGTCTCCCCGTGGACCAGGCTGCACACGGCGCGGGCGAGGCTCCGCTGGGCCTCCCGCGACCGGGGACGCTGCGCCGTCGCCTCGTCGAGGGCGCCGATCTCGTCGTGGGAAAGGAACGTGAAGTACCGCAGGTAGGCCCCGACGACGGAGTCCTCGACCTGGATGAAGTACTGGTAGAGCGCGTACGGGCTCGTCTTGGCGGCGTCGAGGTACAGCGCCCCCGCCTCGGTCTTGCCGAACTTCGTCCCGTCGGGTTTCGTGACGAGCGGCGACGTGAGCGCGTAGGCCGTCTCGCCGCGCACCTTGCGGATGAGCTCGACGCCCATCGTGATGTTCCCCCACTGGTCGCTCGCCCCCATCTGGACCCGGCAGCCGAAGGCGTCGAACAGGTGGAGGAAGTCGTAGGCCTGCATCAGCATGTAGCTGAACTCGGTGAACGAGATGCCCTGGTCCGGGCGTTCGAATCGCGCCCTGACCGACTCCTTCGCCACCATCTGGTTCACGGTGAAGTGCCGGCCGACGTCCCGCAGGAAGTCGACGAACGACAGCTCGCAGAGCCAGTCGCCGTTGTCGACGACGACGGCGGCGCACGCCGATCCCGGCGAGAAGTCGAGGAAGCGGGCGAGCTGCGGGCGGATGCCCTCGAGGTTGGCGTCGAGTTCGGCCCGGGAGATGAGCGGCCGCTCCTCGGTCTTGCCGCCGGGGTCACCGACGAGGCCCGTCCCGCTCCCGGCGAGGGCGATCGGCCGGTGGCCGGCGAGCTGCAGCCGGCGCAGGCTGCACAGCTGCAGGAGGTTGCCCATGTGCAGGCTGGCGGCCGTCGGGTCGAAGCCGACGTAGACGGTCTCACCCCCGGCGTCGAGCCGGGCGGGCAGCGTCGGATCGCTCACCTGGTGGATGAGCCCGCGGAAGGCGAAATCCTCCGAACAGCTCGGCATGCCTTCAGCCTGCCACAGGCGCCGCGGTCTGCGGCCGACCGCACCGTTGTGCGCGCCCGCCGGGAGTGGGCTAGAAACGCCGGATGACTCCACCGGATTGGACGGCGCTCGCCGAACGGCTCACGGGCGCCCTGCACCTCGCGGCGGCGCCGGTCGCCATCACGTTCTCGGCCTCGCCCCCCGCCGGCGTCCCCCGTTTCGCCGAACCGATGTCCGCGCCCGCGCCCGACGGCCGGCACGGGCGCGTCGCGGCCGGCTGCGTGTTCTGGATGCGGGGCGCCACCAGCACTTTCTCGACGGTCCCGGAGGACCACGGCAACTGCAGCGTCGGACGCGTGACCCACGGGCTGGCGACTCTCGAGGAGGTCGCGGCGAACGACGACGCCGCCGAGCTGTTGGGCTCGGGATGGATGACCGCCCGTGACGCCGCCGCGCTGCCCTCCGTCGCCGGCCGTCCCGGGGCCGTCACCTACGGACCGCTCGCCGAGACCCCGCCCGGGGTCCGCCCCGACGTCGTGCTGCTGCGGGTGACCGCCCACCAGATGATGGTGCTCTCCGACGCGATCCCCGGCCTGCAGATCGGCGGCAAGCCGCAGTGCCACATCGTCGCCCTCGCCAAGGAGCAGCGCCTCCCGTCGGCGAGCGTCGGCTGCGCCCTCTCGCGGGTGCGCACCGGCATGCCGCCCGAGGAGATGACCTGCGCGCTGCCGGCGGCCGACCTCGAGGCGCTCGTGGCGGCGGTCGAGAGCACCGTGGCGACGAACTCCGTCGCCGCCCGCTACGCCGCCGGCGACGCGCGGCGCTTCCCCCGCTAGCCGGGACGAAGCGCGTCGACCGCCGCCGCGACCGCCGCCTCGAGGGCGGCGTGCACGGCCAGGTTGGCGGCGCGCTCGGTCCGCACCACCACGACGCTGACGCCCCCGGCGGCGTCGGCCGCGCCGAGGGCGGCGTCGAACTCCGCCGGCGACGACGCGCGCGCGACGCCGCACCCGAGCGCCGCCGCGACGGCCCCCAGGTCCGGTGCCTGCGGCGTGGCGAAAGCCCGCTCGAACAGATCCGCGCCGAGCCCGGCCGCATAGGGCAGGAACGAGAAGATCCCGCCGCCGGCGTTGTCGACGACGACGATCGTCGCCTCGGCCACGTCCTCGTGGACCCCCCGCACGAGGCCGGACAGGTCGTGGAAGAAAGCGAGGTCGCCGAGCAGCCCGTACGTGCGGGTCCCGTCCCGGGTGCGGTCGGTGGCCGCCCCGAGCACGGTCGAGACGACCCCGTCGATCCCGTTCGCCCCCCGGTTGGCGAACACCCGCGGTGCGCCGGGACGGGGCGCCGCGTAGGCGTCGACGTCCCGGATCGGCATCGAGGACGACACGACGAGCGTCGAGCCCCCGGGCAGGTGTGCAAAGAGCCGGCGCGCGACCCCCGGTTCGCCGAGCTCGGCCGAGCCACCGAGCACGGCGTCGATGGCGGCCTGCGCCGCGGCCTCGGCCCCGACCCAGGCCGCCCCGAACCCCTCGGCCCCGCCGGTCCGGCCGTTCACCTCGGCGGCCACGGCCCGGCACAGCTGGCCGGGGGAAGCCGAGACGACGACGTCGGCGGTGCGGGCCGGATCCGGGTAGCGCCCGTGGGGATCGACGAGGACGTGCCGCACCGTAGGGCCGAGCGCGGCCAGCCAGGCGCCGAGGGCGCGGCTCGCCGGTGGCGCGCCGACCCGCAGGACAACCTCGGGCCGCAACGGACCCAGCGCCGCCCGAGCCCGCACGATGCCGTCCCACGCCGCCACGATCCCCGGCGCGGGCTGGCGCGGGAAGGCGAGCGAGTCGGCGAGCACCGGCCACCCAATGGCAGCCCCGAGCGCCGCGACGCCGCCGGGGTCCCCCTGGGCCGCCCCGCGACCGGCGACGATCACGCCGCGCCGGGCGACGCCGAGCTCGTCGGCGAGGCGAGCGATCCCCGCCCCGGGCGCACCGCCGCTGGCGACCACGTCGTGCCACGGGCGCCCGCCTTCACGGCCGGGCGGGAGGTCGCCGGGCGCGCCGCCGAGCGGCTCGCGCAGCGGCAGGTTGGCGTGCACCGGGCCGGGACCCCGGGGACCGCCGACCGCCTCGGCGACGAGCCGGCTCGCGAACGAGCGCCAGTGCGACCGGGACCCGTCGTCGGGCACCCCCGGATCGGCGAAGAAGCGGACGGCGCGCCCGTAGAGGTGCTGCTGGTCGATCGTCTGCGCCGCGCCGACGTCGCGGGCCTCGGGCGGGCGGTCCGCCGTGCAGACGACGAGCGGCACCCTGGCGAGGTCGGCCTCGACGACCGCCGGGTGGAGCTCGACGGCGGCCGTGCCACTCGTCACGACGACGACGACGGGACGGGCCGAGCTGGCGGCGAGCCCGATGGCGAAGAATCCCGCCGACCGTTCGTCCAGCCGGACGTGGACTCGGAGGCGGCCGTCGGAAACGAGCGCGACCGCCAGCGGGCACGAACGCGAACCGGGGGCGACGACGGCGTCGGTGACGCCGGCGCGCGCCCACTCGTCGACGAGCGTCGCCGCGAAGCTCGCCTGTAGCGTCACGGCCGATGCCCCCGGTCTCCCGCGACGCGCCACCTGGGGGCACGCCCCCCCTCGCCACGACGCGCACCGGCGCAGGCGAACGGCTCGTCCTCGTCCACGGCTTCACCCAAACCGGGCGCTCCTGGCAACCAGTCGCGCGCAGGTTCGCCGGCCATCACGAGGTCGTGACGGTCGACCTGCCCGGCCACGGGCGTTCGGCCGCGACCAGCGCCCGGGATCTCGACGAAGCCGGGCGCCGCGTTGTCGAGGCGGGAGGCGGGGCGACGTATCTCGGGTACTCGATGGGGGGCCGCGTCGTTCTGCACGCGGCCTTCGCGGCTCCGGAGCTCGTGCAGCGGCTCGTCCTCGTCGGGGCGAACCCGGGGATCGAGGACACCCGGGAGCGGGAGCGGCGCCGGCTGGCCGACGAGGCGCTCGCGGCACGCCTCACGGGTCTCACCGGGGACCGGCTCGCACTCGACGAGTTCCTCGCCGAGTGGCTGGCGGCGCCGCTCTTTGCCCATCTCGACGAGACGACGGCGGGGCTCGCCGCCCGCCGCGAGAACACGACCGCCGGCCTCGCCGGCGCGCTGCGCACGCTCGGTGTCGGGACGCAACGCTGCGATGGATCGCGCCTGCGGGCGCTGCGGATGCCCGTCCTCGTCCTCGCGGGGGAACTCGACACGACCTACGACGCCCTCGGGCGCCGCCTGGCGGCGCAGATCGGCGCCAACGCGACCTTCGCCTCGCTTCCCGGCGTCGGGCACGCGGCGCCCTTCGAGGCGCCCGACCGTTTCGCCGCGCTCGTCGAGGCCTGGCTGGCGTCCCACCCCACGCCCTAGCGGGGTCCCGTCAGCGCACCGCGCCACCGCGCTCACAGCGCGACCCCGACCGCGAAGGCGAGGCCGAAGGCGATCTGCACGGCGCCGGTGAGCGCCAGCACCGGGGCGAGGGCGCCGCCTTCGGCGCGGGACCAGACCCGGCGGAGCGGCACCACCGCCACCGGCGCGGCGAGGAGCCCCAACGGCGAGAAGTGCCTCCACGGGGCGACACCGGCCGAGGCCGCCAGCGCCACGACGACGAGAGCCGTGTAGCACAGCCGCGTCGCTCGGTCGCCGAGGCGCACGGCGAGCGTGCGCTTGCCGCACGCCGCGTCGGTGGCGATGTCGCGGAGGTTGTTGGCGACGAGCAGCGCGACCGCCAGCAGCCCGACCGGGATGGCGGCGAGCCAGCCGGTCGCCGGCAGCTCGCCCGAGGTGACGTACGTCGTCCCGACGACGGCGACGAGGCCGAAAAAGACGAAGACGAACAGCTCGCCGTAACCGGCGTAGCCGTAGGGACGGGGGCCGCCCGTGTAGAGCCAGGCCGCCGCGATGCACGCCGCCCCGACGGCGATCAGCCACGGCGACACGACGACGGCGAGCACGAGTCCGGCGGCCGCCCCCACGCCGAAAGAGGCGATGGCGGCGGAACGCACCGCCCCCGGGCTGGCGAGCCCTGTGGCGACGAGGCGGATCGGCCCGACCCGCTCGGCGTCCGTGCCGCGCACGCCGTCGGAGTAGTCGTTGGCGAAGTTGGCGCCGATCTGCATCGCCAGCGAGACGACGAGCGCCAGCGCCCCGTGCCAGGCGACGACGTGGCCGGTCGAGCGGGCGACGGCGATGCCGACCGCGACGGGGATGATCGCGGCGGGAAGCGTGCGCGGCCGCGCCGCCGCGAACCATTGGGCCGCCCGCACGCCCGGCGTCATGGGCCCGGGGGCTCCCGGACCCTCACGGCCGGCGCGGGAAGCGGCCGAAGTCGGGCGGCCGGTGCTCGACGAAGGCGTCCCGGCCCTCCTGGGCCTCCTCGGTCATGTAGAAGAGCATCGTCGCGTCCCCGGCGAGTTGCTGGATGCCCGCGAGACCGTCCTCGGCGGCGTTGAAACCGGCCTTCAGCATGCGCAGCGCGAGCGGCGAGAACTGGAGCATCTCCCGGCACCAGGCGACGGTCTCGGCTTCGAGCCGGTCGAGCGGCACGACGGCGTTGACGAGTCCCATCTCGAGGGCGCGTGCCGCGTCGTACTGGCGGCACAGGAACCAGATCTCCTTGGCCCGCTTCGTGCCGATCGTCCTCGCCAACAGGCCGGCGCCGTAGCCGGCGTCGAAGCTGCCGACCCGCGGCCCGCTCTGGCCGAAGCGCGCGTTGTCCGCCGCGATCGTCAGGTCGCAGACGAGATGGAGGACGTGGCCGCCGCCGATGGCGTAACCGGCGACCATCGCCACGACGGGCTTGGGCAACCGCCGGATCTGGACCTGCAGGTCGAGCACGTTCAGCCGGCCGACGCCGCGGGCCGCCACGGCGTCGTCGCCGAGGTAGCCGTCGTCGCCGCGGATCTTCTGGTCCCCGCCGGCCGAGAACGCCTCCGTGCCCTGCCCCGTCAGGATCACGACACCGACGTCGGGATCGTCCCGCGCTGCCTCGAAGGCCCGTGACAGCTCGGCGATCGTCTGGGGCCGGAAGGCGTTGCGCACCTCGGGCCGGCAGATCGTCAGCTTGGCGATCCCCTCGGCCGTCTCGTAGGTGACGTCCTCGTACTCTCCAGCCGCCTCCCAGGCGGGCAGGCCCAGCTCAGCAGTCGTCATGAGGCCGTTAGGCTACCGGGAGTGCGTCGGCTCGTCGCCCTGGACTTGCCGGGCGACGAGGGATTCGTGACCCAGCTCCGCCGCACCCTCGACGACGGTGACGCCGTCCTCCCGGTTGACCAGCGCCTCCCCGCTCCGACCAAGGCGCGCCTCCTGGCCGCGCTGCGCCCCGCCGCCGTCGTGACGACGGGCGGCGAAACCGCCCTGCGGGGCAGCCGTCCCGTCGAGGAGGGTGACGCCTACGTCGTCGCGACCTCCGGCACGACGGGCGAGCCCCGTGGCGTCGTCCTCACCCACGAGGCGGTGGCGGCCTCGGCCCGGGCGGTGAACAGGCGCCTCGCCGTCGACCCCGCCAGCGACAGATGGCTCGGCTGCCTGCCTCTCGCCCACGTCGGGGGGCTCGCCGTCGTCACGCGGGCGCTCGCGACCGGCACCCCGCTCGAGCTGCTGCCCCGCTTCGACCCGGCCGGCGTCGAGGCCGCCGCGAAGCGTGGCGCGACCCTCGTCTCGCTCGTGCCCACCGCGCTCGCCCGGCTCGGCGAGGCGGCGGCGCTGTTCCGCACGATCGTCCTCGGCGGCGGCCCGATGCCCCCGGCGCGCCCGCCCAACACCGTCGCGACCTACGGGATGACCGAGACGGGAAGCGGCGTCGTCTACGACGGCTGGCCGCTCGAGGGCGTCGGCATCCGGATCGGCGCCGACTGCGAGATCGAGCTGCGGGGCCCGATGCTGTTCCGCACCTACCGGTTCGAGGAGGACCCGAAGGACGCCGCCGGTTGGTTCCGGACCGGCGACGCCGGGCAGCTCTCGCCAGAGGGCGAGCTCGAGATCTTCGGGCGGCGAGACGACCGCATCCGCACCGGGGGCGAGTCGGTCTGGCCCGTCGCCGTCGAGGCCGTCCTGCGCACCCACCCGGGCGTCGCCGAGGCCGTCGTCCTGGGCGAGCCGGACCCCGAATGGGGCGAGCGCGTCGTCGCCGTCGTCGAGACGAACGACGCCACGCCTCCGACGCTCGACGAGCTGCGGGAGCTCGTGCGCGGCGTGCTCGGCCCGGTCGCCGCCCCCAAGCAGCTCCGCCTCGTGGCCGCACTGCCGCGCACGGCGATCGGCAAGGTCCGCCGCGACGCGGTGCGCGGCACCTCGCCGGCGGGCGGCCGGGCGCGATGAACCACCTCGCCGGGGAACTGAGCCCGTACCTTCGACAGCACCGGGACAACCCCGTCGACTGGTACCCCTGGGGTGAGGAGGCGTTCGCCGCCGCCCGGCGGCTCGACCGGCCGCTTCTCATCTCGATCGGCTACTCGGCCTGCCACTGGTGCCACGTCATGGCGCACGAGTCGTTCGAGGACGAGGCGACCGCCCGGGTGCTGAACGACGAATTCGTCGCCGTCAAGGTCGACCGGGAGGAGCGGCCCGACGTCGACGCCGTCTACCTCGAGGCCGTCATCGACCTGAACGGGCAGGCGGGGTGGCCGCTCACGGTCTTCGCCACCCCCGACGGCCGCCCGTTCTTCGGCGGCACGTACTTCCCCGCCCACGCCCAGCACGGCCTGCCGGCTTTCCGCGACCTGCTCGGCGCGGTCGCCGCCGCCTGGGCGGAGGGGCGCGACGAGCTCGTCCGCCAGGCCGACGAGCTCACCGCGGCCGTGGCGACCCGGCTCGGATCCGCGCCGCCGGCGGGGAACCTCCCCCGGGCCGCGGCGCTCGTCGAGGAGGCGGTCGAGATGTTCGCGGCGAGCTTCGACGAGGAGTGGGGCGGCGTCGGACGGGCGCCGAAGTTCCCGCAGCCGCCGATGCTCGAGCTGCTGTGGCGCGCCCACGATCTCGGGTACCCGAACACGGCCCGCATGGCGGCGACGACCCTCGAGGCGATGGCGTCGGGCGGCATCTACGACCACCTGGGAGGGGGCTTCGCCCGCTACTCCGTCGACCGCAAGTGGCTGGTGCCGCACTTCGAGAAGATGGCTTACGACCAGGCGATGCTCAGCCGCTGCTACCTGCACGCCTGGCAGGTGACCGGCGACGTGCGCTGGCGACAGGTGCTCGAGGAGACCCTCGGCTACGTGCTGGGGGTCCTGCGAGACGCGTCCGGTGGCATCCGGTCGTCCGAGGACGCCGATTCCGAGGGCGAGGAGGGCCGCTTCTACCTCTGGACGCCCGGACAGCTCTCCGCGGTCCTCGGGCCCGAGCACGCGGCCGCCGCCGCCGAGTGGTACGGCGTCACCGCCGAGGGCAACTTCGGCGCCGGCCGCAGCGTGCTGCACCGCCCGGTGCGCGGCGACCTCGTGCGGTCGGCCGAGGGCGAGGAGTGGCGCGCCGCCCTCGAGCGCGCGCGCTCGGCGCGGGTCCGCCCGGCGATGGACGACAAGGTGCTGACCGAGTGGAACGCGATGACCTGCTCGGTGCTCGCCGAGGCCGCGGCGGCGACGGGGAACGCGACCTGGCGGCGGGCGGCGGTCGAGGTCGGCGAGTTCCTAATGGGCTCACTGCGACGCCCCGACGGGAGGTGGCTGCGGGCCTGGCAGTCCGGACGCGCCGCCCACCTCGCCCTCGCCGCCGACTACGCCTGGCTCGTCGACTGCCTGACGCGACTCGGGGAGCTCACCGGCCTTCGCCGCTACACCGAGGAGGCGCTCACCGCGGCGCACGAGCTCATCCGGCTCTTCTCTGCCGAGGACGGCGGCTGGTACACGACGGGTGCCGACGCCGAGGCGCTCGTCGTGCGCCCCCGTCAGGACCACGACGGCGTCACACCGGCGGCGGGCTCGGTCGCCGCGCTGGCGCTCGCCCGGCTCGCCGCGATCAGCGGCGACGAGCGCTGCCAGACCCGGGCCAGCCAGAGCGTCGCGGCGGCCGGCACGGTGCTCGCCCGATCGCCGCTGTCGTTCGCGCACCTCGTCGAGGCGGCGGTCTTCCTCGAGACCGGCGCGGTCGAGGTCGTCGTCGTCGGCGACCGCGCCGACCTCGTCGCCGCGGCATCGGCGGGCTACGTGCCCGCACGGGTGCTGGTCTGGGGCGAATCGCCGCCGAGCCCGCTCGTCGCGGGGCGCGAGGCCGCGGGCGCCTATGTTTGCCGGCGCGGGGTGTGTCTCGTGCCGGTCACCGATCCCGCGGCGGTTTCCGCCGCCATCGACCGCGCGGCGACCGACGCAAGGACCATGATCTCGACGTGACGACGACGCCCCCGGCCCACCGGCACATCCGCTTCCCCCGCCACCTGCGCGTCGGCACACCGCCGCTCACGGCACCGGGCACGGAGCTCACCTGCCTCGTGCTCTCGCCGGGCCCCGAGGAGTGGGTCGGCGTCGACCTCGGCTCGGGCGCGCTGTTGCGGTCGCGTCCCGCCGGAGGCCGCGCCCTCCAGCAGGTCCGCACCGCCGACGGCGCGCCGCGCCTCGTCGGGCGGTTCGACATCGTCGCGTTGACGCTGGCCGAGGACGAGGAGCCGCCGGATCCCGCCCGTCCCGAGGCGATCGTCGCCCTCGGCCCGCCGACGCTGCTCGGCCGTGCCCGGCGGCACCCCGCCCGGCGTCTGCTCGAACAGCTCGCCTCGCCGGAACGCACGGGTGCGTCGCTGCTGTCGACCTGGGGCCCGTCGATCGCGTACATCGACCTTGACGGCACGGCGCAGTCGGTCGTCGTCATCGAGACGTCGCCGCGGTCGCTCGAGCTCAGCGTGCGGGCCGACGGCGAGGTCATCGCCACGATCTCGTGGTCCGGCATCACCCGCACGGTGCTCGTCACCGACCCGGTCGCCCGGCGCGCGGCCTTCGCGGCCGAGCACCCGCTGCGACGCGGTGAACTCGTCGAGACGCTCGGCTTCCGCCCGAGCTACCTCATCTGCGGGCTGGCGGCGGTGCGACAGGGCCACGCCTCGAAGGTGGTCCTCGCCGTGCTGCCGCGCCGCGTGCCGCGGCGCTGGGCGCGCCGGCTGCGGAAGTTACTTTGGGAGGGACCCGGCGGCGAGGTCCTCCGCCATCGCCCAGCCGAAAGCGACGAGGGTGTCTCGGCGTGAGCTGTCGAGCGGCGTGAACAGCTCGGCGAGCTTGGCGGCCTGCGCGGGGGTCTTACGCGGCGAGTAGTCGAGCATCCCCGCGGGGTTGGCGTCCCCCCGCACGACGAAGACGCGGTCGTCGAGCTGCCCGTCGACGCCGAACCGCTTGGCGAGCCGCCGACCCCAGGCGCGCTCCTCGCCGGAGGGCTTGTGTCCCGGGCGCGGCACGACGTCGTTCAGCCCGAGGTAGCCGCGGAATGACGCCGCGTGCGCCATGCGCGTCCCGACGAGCACGTCCTCGTCGGGGAAGGCGAGCACGGCCCGGCGGAACAGGTCGCGCATGATCGACTTCAGGGCCTGCTCGGCGGCGTTCGTGCGGGTGAACGAGGCGACCCCGACGAGCAGGCTCGGCGTGCCGCCGATGCGCTCGAGCGTCGAGAAGGCGAAGCCGCGCAGTTTGTTCTGCTCGCGGGCGTGCGTGACGAGCACCCACTCCTCGCGCTGCTTGGAGAGGAATCCGACCTCGTAGCCGTTCCCGTTCTCCGCACACAGGTCGGCGAGCTCGACGAGTTCCGCGTCACTCAGCGCCGTGCAGTCCTTCGTCGCGACGTCCATCACACTCCTGAGACCCCTCACTGCTCTACTGCCATACCGCGAGCCGGTTCACGCGGGCTCCCCTCCGTCTCTTCCCCGACAGACAGGCGGAAGACCTGCTCACGACGATGTGGATATCTCAGTCTACGGGAACGGCGGGAGGGCTCGCCACGGAGGGGCCCGCCGGGAGCCGACAGCGGCGTGACCCGCTCGCCGCCGCCCTGGGGCGTGCCGCTTTGGCCCGTCGTCGCCGCGCCAGACAGCTGCCCGGAGGACCACGGCGGGGCCTGGTCGGTTGGTCCGCGCCACACGGTGCCTACGCCGAGACGGCGTTGGCGCCGAGCAGCTCCTTCAGGGCGCCGACGAGGCCGCCGCGCGGGTCGACGTTGAACTGCGCCGGCAGGCGCAGGACCTTCGAGCCGAGCCGGATGTGGACCGGGACCGGGCCGGGGTGCTCGACGACGAGCTCTTTCAGGCGGGCGACGATCGACTCGGTGACCGCGGAGACGGGCACGCACAGCTCGATCGCCTCGTCGGCCGTGGTGAGCTCGGGACGGGTCACCTCGATCGCGATGAGCTTGGGGACGTCCTCGCGCAGGTCGAGCCGCCCGCGCACGCAGACGATCGCGTCGTCCTCCAGCCGCATCCCGTGCTCGGCCATCGTCTTGGGGAAGACGAACACCTCGATCGCCGACTCGAGGTCCTCGAGGACGAAGGTTGCCATCAGCTCGCCGCGTCTCGTGTACCGGCGGTTGAGGCCCGTCACGACGCCTCCGACGACGACGGTCGAGCTGCCGACGTCGCCGAGCGCCTCCGGGGAGGTCGCCTCGTCGAGCAGTTCCCTCACCGTCGCGTCCGTCCGCAACCGCAGGGCCGTCTCGAAACCGAGGAGCGGGTGGTCCGAGACGTAGAGCCCGAGCATCTCTTTCTCGAAAGCGAGCCGTTCCGTCTTGTCGAACTCGACGTCGGGGATCGGCTTGCGCGCCTCGTCGAGCCCGCCGGACTCGTCGGCCCGATCCTCGGCGAGCGCCGAGAAGAGCGTCGAGATCCCGAGCTCCTCCTCGCGCCGGCGGGCGAGCACGGCGTCGATGACCTCTTCGAAGACGAGACAGAGGCCCTTTCTCGGGTGCCCGAGCGAGTCGAAGGCGCCGGCCTTGATCAGCGATTCGACCGAGCGCTTGTTGAGGACGAACGGGTCGACACGGCAGCAGAAGTCGTGGAAGTCGACGAACGGGCCGTTCTTCTCCCGCTCGGCGACGATCTGCGCGACGACCCCCTCGCCGACGTTGCGCACGGCGGAGAGCCCGAAGACGATCGTGCCCGGCCCCCGGCCGCCCGCTTCGGCGCGGCGCGCCGTGAAATTCGAGCTCGACTCGTTGATGTCGGGCACGCGCACCTCGATGCCGAGGTTGCGGCACTCGCCGAGGTAGATCGCGGTGTGGTCCTTGTCGTCCTTCACCGACGACAACAGCGCGGCGAGGTACTCGACGGGGTGGTTCGCCTTCAGCCAGGCGGTCTGGTAGGCGACGAGCCCGTAGCCGTAGGCGTGGGACTTGTTGAAGGCGTAGTTGGCGAAGGGCTCGATGATGTCGAACAAGCGCGTGCCGGTCTCGGCGCCGTAGCCGCGCGTGACGCACCCCGCGACGAACTTCTCGCGCTCGGCGGCGATGAGCCGGGCGTCTTTCTTGCCGCAGGCCTTGCGGAGGTTGTCCGCCTCCTCGAGCGAGTACCCGGCGAAGCGTTCGGCGACGCGCATCACCGACTCCTGGTAGAGCATCAGCCCGTAGGTGTCGGAAAGGACCTCCGCCATCTCGGGATGGACGTACCGGGGCGGCTTCCGGCCGTTCTTCAGGTCGGGGTAGTCGTGGTGCATGTTCCCCGCCATCGGCCCGGGCCGGTAGAGGGCGACGAGCGCGCCCACGTCGTCGAAGCAGGTCGGCGCCAGGGCACGCAGGGTCGTCCGCATCGCCGAGCCCTCGAGCTGGAACACCCCGATCGAGTCGCCCCGCCGGAGCATCTCGTAGGTCACCTCGTCGTCGAGCGCCACGGCGTCGATGTCGGGACGGGTCCCCGTGGCCTCCTCGATGAGGTCGAGCGCGGTCTCGATCACCGAGAGGTTCCTCAGGCCGAGAAAGTCCATCTTCAGCAGGCCCAGCTCCTCGACCTCGTGCATCGCGTACTGGGTGACGATCGGCGCCGCGGCGGGGTCGGCCCCGGGCTCCGGCTTGCGCTGGATCGGCATGTACTCGGTGAGCGGCTCTTTCGAGATCACCACCGCCGCGGCGTGGATGCCGTCCTGGCGGCGCAGGCCCTCGAGGCCGCGCGCCACGTCGATCACGCGCTTCGCATCGGGATCCGCCTCGTACATCTCGCGCAGGCTCGTCGCCGCGACGTAGGCGTCCTTGTGGTCCTCGACCTGCTCGAAGCAGTACCGCATCGGCGCGTCACGGCCCATGACGAGCGGTGGCATCGCCTTGGCGACCCGGTCCCCGACGGCGTAGGGCAGGCCGAGGACGCGCGCCGCGTCCCGCACCGCCGCCCGGGCCTTGATCGTCGAGAACGTCACGATCTGGGCGACGTGGTCCCAGCCGTAGCGCTCCGAGGCGTAACGGATCATCTCGGACCGGAAGCGCTCGTCGAAGTCCATGTCGATGTCGGGCATCTGCTTGCGGCCGGGGTTGAGGAAGCGTTCGAAGACGAGCCCGTAGCGGATCGGGTCGATGTCGACGATCCGCAGGCAGTAGGCGACGAGGCAGCCGGCGGCCGAGCCGCGGCCCGGGCCGACCCGGATCTTCTGCGAGCGGGCGTAGGCGATGAGGTCCCACACGACGAGGAAGTAGGCCGAGAACCCCATCTTCCCGATCACGCCGAGCTCGTAGTCGAGCCGGGTGCTGACCGCCTCCGGGATCGGCGAGCCGTAGCGCTCGGCGGCGCCCCGCCGGGTGAGCTCGACGAGGTAGGCGGACGCCGACTCCTCGTAGGAGCCGGCGACGAACTCGGCGGGGACCGGGAACTCCGGCAGCGTCGGCTTGTCGAGCTCGATCTCGACGCGGGCGCGTTCGGCGACGACGAGCGTGTTGTCGCAAGCCTCCGGCAGGTCACGGAAGAGCGACCGCATCTCGTCGGCACTCTTCAGGTAGTGCTCGGCACCCTCGAACTTGAACCGCTTCGGGTCGTCGATCGTCGCCCCCGTCTGCACGCACAAAAGCACGTCGTGGGCGACGGCGTCGCCGCGCCGGCAGTAGTGGCCGTCGTTCGTCGCCAGCAACGGCGCGTGGATCTCCCGCGCGATCTCGACGAGCGTCGGATTGATGCGCCGCTGGTCGGCGATCCCGTGGTCCTGCAGCTCCACGAAGAGGTTGTCGGGCCCGAAGATCTCCTGCAGGCGCCCGGCGAGCTCACGGGCCTCGGCCGTGTTCCCGCCCAGGATCGCCTGCGCGACGACGCCCCCGAGGCAGCCGGTCGTCGCGATCAGTCCCGTGTGGTACCGCTCGAGCAGCTCCCAGTCGACCCGCGGCTTGTAGTAGTAGCCCTCGAGGTAGGCGTCGGAGGAGAGCTTCATCAGGTTGCGGTACCCGGCGCTCGTCTCGGCGAGCACGGTCAGGTGGTAGTAGAGCTTCTCGCCGCGCTCGGCGTCGCCGCCCGTGTCGTCGACGCGCCCGCGGCGCACCGGGCGCTCGAGACGCGAGTTGCGCGCCATGTACGCCTCGAGCCCGATGATCGGCGTGATCCCGCGTGCGAGGCAGGACCGGTAGAAGGCGATGACCCCGTACATGTTCCCGTGGTCGGTGATCGCCAGAGCCGGCTGGGAATCGGCGACCGCCGCGTCAACGAGGTCGTCGATGCGCGCCGCGCCGTCGAGCATCGAGTATTCGGTGTGCTGGTGGAGGTGGACGAAGGACTGGCGGTCTCCCGACCTGGCCATGCGATTGCCTCCACGATTATCCACACCCGTCATCCACCGTCTGTGGATGAACTACAGGAATGTCATTCGCCGTCCCGCGGAGAATAGCGCGCCGGCCCGCCCCGGGCCCATGGCCGATTTGGCCTACAGGTACGGCCCGGGGCGCTCGGGCACGTCGCTCGCCGCCACCGGGAGGCTCCGGCGGCGCATCTCCTCCAGCTGGCTCTGCGCGGCGAGCTGCTGCGCGAACAGCGCCGCCTGGATCCCGTGGAACAGGCCCTCGAGCCACCCGACGAGCTGCGCCTGGGCGATGCGGAGCTCCGCGTCGGTCGGCTCGTCCGTGCCGAACGGCAGCGCCAGCCGGTCGAGCTCGGCGACGAGCTCCGGCGAGAGCCCGTCGGAGAGCTCCAGCACCGACCGCTCGTAGATCTCCTTCATCCGGGTCCGGCTCGCCGCGTCGAGCGGAGCCTTTTGCACCTCGTCGAGCAGCTGCTTGATCATCGAGCCGATCCGCATCACCTTCGCCGGCCTCTCGATCGACTCGCCGGACTCCGCCGGCGTCGTGTCCAGCCCGTCTCCCGGAGTCGGGGCGGGGGCCGAGGTCGTCACGGTGAGCAGGTGCGGGGGCGGGGTGGATTCGGTGTCCGTCATGTCGCGATTGTCCCACGGGGTGCCGACCGCGCCCAGGCGGTGGGCATCTCGGAGGCTTCCTCGGCGCCCCGGACGGGGCGCCGAGGAAGGCGCGCGGCGGCCCGTTTCGGCGGGATGGGCCGCTCAGGCGCGCGTGAGGCGGCGGAGGTCCGCGAGCGACATCTCGGCCGTGACGTCGCCGTGGCAGTGTCCGCAGTCCTCGCCGTGGCGCCAGGAACGAAGCAGGCGCGTGCCCGTCGCGTCGAGGAAGACAACGAAGGCGTCCGTGTGGTCATCGACGACGAGCCGGTCGTAGGGCCGCCAGTCGGTCGGCACCCCGGCGGGGGGGGTGCCATTGCGCACGACCCGGCAGAAGCGCCGGTCGGCCGTGTCGAACAACCAGGTGCTGTGGCACGACTCGATGACGACGAACCGGTCGGGTGAGGCCGCGTCCCCATGTTGGGCCACCAGGACGCCAAGTGGCCTGGTGGCGGCGTCGGGGGCCACTCGCGTCCGCCCGGGAAGCTGCGCCGAGCCGCGGTGGAACTCCATCAGGCAATCATGACGGCGCCGCGCGACAGCCCTGCCGCGACGGTGTTCCAGTCGCGTGAAGATCTGTTCGCCCGGCGGGCCGCGCCGGCGCCCGCACCTCAGGGCACGTTTTCCCTGCTAGTTCTCCTCGAGGTCGAGCGCGCTCGAGTTGATGCAGTAGCGCAGCCCGGTCGGGGCCGGCCCGTCCTCGAAGACGTGTCCGAGGTGACTGCCGCAGCGGGTGCAGGTCACCTCGACCCGCCGCATGCCCAGGCTGTGGTCCGGCGCCTCCGCGAGGGCATCCTCGGTCGCCGGCGCCGTGAAGCTCGGCCACCCCGAACCCGAGTCGAACTGGGTGTCGGACAGGAACAGCTCGTTGCCGCAGGCGGCACAGCGGTACACCCCCTGGGGCCCGGGGTGGGTGAACTCCCCGGTGAAGGGCGGGTCCGTCCCCTTCTCGCGCAGCACGTGGTAGCGCGCGGGATCGAGTCTCGTGCGCCACTCCGACTCGTCAGAAGGGAGCCGCTCGCCTGCGGCTGTGGGGTCGTTCGGCGTCTTGGTCATGCCGCGAGGCTACCGACCCTGGGCTTGCCAGGAGTCGGCCGGGAGCGGCCCCGAGTCGAGCAGCGCCTCGAGGAGACGGCCCTCGATCCCCTCGAGGCACAGCGCCGCGACGCTGCACCCGGCTCCGGCGAGCTCGTCGGCACACGCCAACAGCCCCGCCGCGAGGTCGAGCCCCTCGCCGATCCCGATCTCCGTCACCTCGCCGGGGCCGGCTCGGCCGAGCGCGACCTCCGCCTGGCGCCCCAGCCGGTCGAGGGCGGCACGCGTGCCCTCTGCGGGCGCGGGCGCGCCCCCGCGATCCCGGCGAGGGCGTCGAGCATCAGCGCCGCGTCGCGACGGCGCAACCGCGCCCTCGCGGCAAAGAAAGAGCGCGGGCGGCCCGCGCCCGCCGTCGTCCCGGTCGCGTCGGTGATCGCCACGGCGCCACCATCACCGCGCCGGGTACCGGCCGCCTTACCGACCAGGCGTTCAGACGAGCGGCCAGGGCAGCCGCGTCTCCGCCGTCGGGTCCGGAAAGTACGGGTTGGCTGCGAGCTGGCGCGCGCGCTCGACGAGCGCGTCGACCTCGTCGTCGGCCAACAACGCGGCGAGCTCGGCGGGAACCTCACGGGTGAGCAGGCGCGCCCCGGCGACGATGGCGGCCGGCAGGTCCTCGCCGGCGAAGTCCCACATCACGGTGCGCAACTTCGCGTCGGCGTGGAACGACAGCCCGTTGTCGATCGCCCACACGTCACCGGCGGCGTCGACGAGCAGGTGGCCGCCTTTCCGGTCGGCGTTGTTCGCGAGCAGATCGAAGCCCGCGATCACCCGCAGCGCTGCACCGTGCCGGTCGAGCTCGCGCAGGCTGAAGTAGTGCGCGGTGAAGTCCGCCTCGACAAAGCGTTGCAGGGAGCCCTCGCCGAGAGGCGCGTCGTCCCGTACGACGGTCGTCGGGACGACACCGAGGCCGAGCGCCCGGTCGAGCTCGTAGGCCGCGACCTCGCGCCGGAACAGCCCGTCGGGGAAGTCCCAGAGATCGCGCTCCCCGGCTCCCGGCTTGTAGACGGCCCTGCCGGTGCGGAGACCGTCGGCCACCGTGACGAGGAACGTGGCGTTCGAGCTCCACGGCATGCGCCCGACGACCTCGATCGCGCCGCCGCGCAAGAGCGCGGCCCACTCGGGCGCCGTCAGGTCAGCGGCGCGTGATGGCCGTTCTTCCGCGGACACACGTGCCCCCTCGGGTCAAGCGGATACCCGCAGAGCGGGCAGGCGGGGCGCCCGGCCTCGACGAGGCGGGTCCCCCGGATCGCCCACGCCGCAGCCTGCGCCGTCGTCAGCGAGAACCGCGCCGAACCCCCTTCTTCGTCCTCGGCCACCGCCTCCTCGGCAAAGATCACGATGCGCTCGGCGGCCGCGTCGTAGGCGACGGCGAGGGTCCCCACGACGAAGTCGGGCTCGTCGAACGCCTCGAGCTCGAGGTCGCCCTCCGCGATGGCCTCGGGGCGCGCGAGGTCCTGGAGCAGCTGGCCGAGGTGGCGCGCGATGGCTGCGACGTGCTGTTTCTCGAGCTTCACGGTGACGAGCTGCGAACCCTGCCGGGCCTGCAGCACGAAGACGCGCTCGCCGACCGGCCCGATGGCGCCGACGGTGACGCCGGACGGCTCACTCAGCTCGAAAAAGGCGCTCATCTGGACCGCTTCGCACCGGCGGGCCGCGCCTCCCGGGAGGCCCGCATGCCACCCGGCCCCGGCACGCCGACGAGGGCGGGGGCGGCGAAGGAGTTCAGCGCGAGAACCCGCGGGGGCCCCTCCCCGTAGGCGACGATGCTCGTCGAGCACGTCCCGATGACGATCCTCTGGAACAGGTCGAGCGGGCTGCCGAGGGCGCTGGCCAGCGCGACCTTGATCGGGTCGGCATGGCTGACGGCGACGACGACCTCGCCCGGATGGCGGGCGACCAGGCGCTCGACGGCCTCGAGCACACGCGCCTGCAGCTCGAGGAAGGACTCGCCGCCGGGGAACCGGAAGCCGGACGGGTGGTAGAGCACGGCCTTCCATTCCCGCTTCGCGCGCATGGCGCGCAGCGTCGTCCCGGTCCAGGCACCGAAATCGCACTCGATCAACCCCGCCTCGACCCCCACCGGCAGCCCGACGAAGGCCGCGATCTCCTCGGCCGTCTCCATCGTGCGGTCCATCGGCGACGAATACAGCGCCCCCACCGAGCCGAGATCGCCGAGCCGCCGGCCGACCTCGGCCGCTTCGGCGCGACCCTGCGCCGCGAGGTGCAGGCCCGGTTCCCTCCCGGGCAGCACCTTGCCGGTCGTCGGCGTCGTGCCGTGCCGGACTAGCAGCAGGTACGTCTCGCGCGGAGCCCCGGCCCTCGGTGCCACGCTCGCCAAGCTAGCCCCGGGAAGGCGGTCAACCGGGAGGCTCCCCCTATAGTGGGCTTCGAGTTTCGGTGACTGTCGCGACGCGCCGAGCCAAAGCCCAAAGGAGCGGCGAGCGATGGGCGACCCAGCACAGACCAGTCGGGTTCACAGCGGTCGTGATCCAGGACGGCGCCGGTCACACGGATTGCCGGCGGGTGCGCCCGACCGACGTGCCCGCGCCGACGAGGGCGCGCGATCTGGCGTGCGGCACCTGCGCTACGACATCGGTCGCCGCCCCTTCCTCGTTCTTTTCGAGCTGACGCGGGCCTGCGAGCTCGCCTGCCGCCACTGCCGCGCCGAGGCGAAGCGCGAGCGCGACGCCGACGAGCTCTCGACACACGAGGTCACCACGGTGCTCGACGATCTCGGCGCGCTCGGCGCGCCGCGGCCGATCGTCGTGTTCACGGGCGGCGACCCGCTCATGCGTCCCGACCTTTTCGAGCTCGTCCGGCACGGCGTGGCGGCACAACTCGCCGTGTCCGTCGCCCCGGCCGGGACACCGCGCGCGACGCCCGACGCCCTGCGCGAGCTGCGGGGGGCCGGCGTGACGACGGTCTCGTTCTCGCTTGACGGCGCCAGCGCCGCGACCCACGACGACTTCCGGCACACCCAGGGATCGTTCAACTGGACCGTCGCCGCCTGCACCGCGGCCCGACTTGCCGGCTTGCGGTTGCAGCTGAACACGACCGTGACCGCCGACACGGTCCACGAGCTGCCCGAGATGTCGCAGCTCGCGCGCCGCCTCGGTGTCGGCCTGTGGAGCGTGTTCTTCCTGGTGCCGATGGGACGCGGCAGCGCGCTGGCGCCCTTGGGGGCCGAGGGCATCGAGGACACCCTCGAATTCCTCTTCGAGGCGGCGACGACCGTCCCTCTCAAGACGACCGAGGCACCGCAGTACCGCCGGATCGTGCTCGAGCACGCCGCCGGCAGCCCGGCGGGCACCCCGCGGCGCGGCCCGCTCTACGCCCGGCTCCACGAGCGCCTCGAGGCCCTCGGGGTCCCGGCGACGGCGCCGGCCGCCCCACGCCGGCCGGCCGGTCCCGGCGGTGACCACCGCCGCCCGCCGCTCGCCGTGGGCGACGGACGGGGCGTCGTCTTCGTCTCGAGTCGCGGTGACGTCCAGCCGAGCGGGTTCCTCCCGCTCAGCGCCGGGAACGTGCGCCAGCGGCCGCTGCCGGAGATCTACTCCGACTCGGAGTTGTTCCGCGCACTGCGCGACCCGGACCGGCTCGGCGGGCGCTGCGGCCGCTGCGGGTACCGCGAACCGTGCGGCGGGTCGCGGGCCCGGGCCTATGCCGGGAGCGGGGACCCGCTCGCCGAGGACCCCGGCTGCCCGTACGAGCCGGCGGCCTCACCAGCGCCCGCCGGTGCCCAGCTGACCGGGAGCAGGCAGCACCGGTGAGCTACCCGAGGATCATCCAGGGGGGCATGGGGATCGGCGTCTCGGACTGGCGCCTCGCCGGTGCCGTCGGCTGCGCCGGCGGTCTGGGCGTCGTGTCCGGCGTCGCGCTCGATTCGATGCTCGCCAGGCGCCTGCAGGACGGCGACCACGGCGGGCACCTGCGCCAGGCGCTGGCGCACTTCCCCGTTCCCGAGATCGCCGAGAAGGTCCTGAGCCGCTATTTCATCGACGGCGGGAGGCCGGCCGACCAGCCGTACCGGCTGGTGCCGCGCCTCAACCTGGCACCGCAGCTCGACCGGCTGCGGCTCGCCGTCGTCGCCGCCTTCGCCGAGGTCCACCTCGCCCGTCAGGCGGCACGGGGGGCGCGCGTCGGCATCAACTTCCTCGAGAAGGTCCAGCTCGCGACGCCGGCCGCGGCCTACGGCGCCCTGCTCGCCGGGGTCGACTTCGTGCTCGTGGGCGCCGGGATCCCGGCCCGGCTCCCGGCGCTGCTCGACGACCTGTCCCAGCACCGCGCAGTCGAGTTCCCGATCGACGTGTCCGGCGCCGGCCAGAACCGCCACACGATCAACTTCGACCCCATCGCCGTGCTGGGCCGCGCGATCGCCGCCGTCGTCCGGCCGCTGTTCCTGGCGATCGTGTCATCGAACACGCTCGCGACCTACCTCGCCCGCGACCCCGAGACCCGCCCGGACGGATTCGTCATCGAAGGTGAGATCGCCGGCGGCCACAACGCCCCGCCCCGTGGTGTCCTCCAGCTCGACGAGACGGGCGATCCCGTCTACGGGCCCCGCGACGTCACCGACACGGCCCAGTTCGTCGAGCTCGGCCTGCCGTTCTGGCTCGCCGGCGGCTACTCGCAACCGGACCGGGTCGCCGCGGCCTGTGCCGCCGGCGCGAGCGGCGTCCAGGTCGGGACGCTCTTCGCGTTGAGCCGCGACTCCAACCTGGACGAAACGCTCCGCAGCCAGCTCCTGGCGCAACTGCGCGAGGGCAACCCGCAGGTGCGCACCGACTCGCGCGCCTCGCCGACGGGGTTCCCGTTCAAGGTGGCTCAGCTGCCGGGCACGCTTTCGGACCGGGACATCTACGAGACCCGCGCCCGGATCTGCGACCTGAGCTACCTGCGTATCCCGTACACGAAGCCCGACGGCACGATCGGCTACCGCTGCCCCGCTGAGCCCGTGGACGCCTACCTGCGCCATGGCGGCGAGGCGGCCGAGACCGTCGGCCGGGTCTGCCTGTGCAACGCGCTGATGTCGGCCGTCGGCCTCGGTCAGCGCCGCGGCGCCGGGGAGGTCGAGCCCGCGATCTCGACGCTCGGCGCCGACCTCGACGGCGCCCGCGAGCTCCTGGGGCGCCACCCGGACGGCTGGGGCGCGGCCGACGTGATCGCCTACCTGAGCGGCACCTAGGTTCGCCAAATGGGTGCGATGGCCGCGACAAACCCGGAGATGTGACGCCTCGCCGCGTCGGCCACCTCGAACCGGGTGCCGTTGCCGGTACCCCGTCCAGGTCTCACGCAGTGCCTCCTTTCGGGTGGCGGTGCTGCTTCGTTCTGCCCTCAGGGGGCCGATGCCGGGGTCGCACGATGACTGGGCAACACGAGGCGGATCGCGTGGCGCAACGGGCTGAGCCGGAGAGCTGATGGTTGATCTCGACTAAGCCCAGCGCGGGGGTGGCACGGTTCCGTGACCTGAACCGGGGGGAGTCCATCGGCCTGCCGGCTCAGATGCCCTTCATGGCGCCCACTTTGGACGCTTGAGCCCGTGCGTCAGCGAAGCGATGGCCGCCGGCGGGACGATCGACGGCGATGGACATTCCAAACTCGCCAGCCGGCAACACCTTCATTGCCCGTTGTTTGGCGGGTCACCTGGATCGGCAGTGGGCAGAGCTGGTCACGGCGTAGATCGGCCGGTCACTTTCCCCCAGGCGAGTCGGTTCCGGTCACCTTCCACCGCGTGTCGCAGGGGGGGTGGCCCACGAAGTACGACACGACCTCCGCCGTCCCGGTCACGTTGACCGGCCCGGTGAGTTGAGGCGCCGTGCCTGTTGGCGCCAGCTGCAGGGTCCATGTCTGGGTGTCGTATTGGCTTCTTCCGGTGACGAAAATGACATGGTCCGAGCTATAGGTGCCGTCCATGAAGTTGCCGAACGCAGTGCTCGACGATGGAGCAATGGTCACGTTGTCGGGCTTCCCGGTGGGGCCGGGTTCCTCCGTGATCGTTCCGCCGTAGGTGAATGTCGGTGAGGTCTGCGCCTGTTCGGTCGATGGGCATGACGTGAAGACGCGATCTCTGAACGAGAGCTCGACCTCGGAGCCCGTCAAGCTCGTCGTGCCAGTGTTGCCAACCTCCGTGGTGGTGGTGGTCCCTGAGCTGCCCGATGGGGTCGAACCACAAGCCGCAAGCACCAGTGCGACCGTCGCGAGCGCAACCGGAACCGAGCCGTGCCGCAAGAACGAATTCGAACGTGATCGGGATCGTCGCACCCCAAGAGCATAGGGAGGATGCCAGGATTTCTGACCTTGCAGTCACCTGCGCGACTGCGCACCTTCGGGTCACGCACCCGAAGGTGCGTGGCTGCGGGGCCTGATGTCGTCCCCGGGTCTATTGGCCCCGCCTTCACCCGCAGTCATCTACCCGCTTGCCGTACGCAGCGGCCGCTGATCAGCGAGGGCCCTCGGGGCGGGCTTCAGCCGGCCGCGACCGGGATCAGCCGGGGGGCCGCGTCGCCGCCCTCGGGCCAGCGCCGCCTGCTCACCCGGGCGAGCCTGGCGAGCAGCGGTTCCACCGTCGGGTCGTCGGCAACCGGGCGGACCTCGATCGCGCCCGCAGCACGCATCGCGGCGACGATCTCGGCGCCGCGCTCGCTGCGCACGATCGTGAGGGTCCAGTCGTTGTCGGCGCCGATCCCGCCGGCGGAGATGTCGGCGTGCTCCGCCGCGAAATCGGGGCATTGCCGGCAGCCCTCCCGCGTCCAGGCGTGCGCCTCCTTGAGGGGGATCTCGTGGTAGCCGCCGTCCCGGGTCCAGACCTGGAAGACGCCCTTGATGTTCATCTTCACGATCTCCTCGCGGCGCAACCCGTAACGCGCCTCGAAGAGCTCGGCGAAGATCGCGTCGTCGAAGGTCTTCGAGCACAGCAATCCGACCGTGAGCGCGAAGCGCCGGGCGACCTTGCCGGCCCGCCGCGCCGCCATCGCGGCGGGCGCGGAGGCCTGGCAGCTCATGCCGACGAGACCGACGCGCTCGGCCCCGCCCGCGACGGCCTCCGCATAGGCGAGCGGGTTCGCCGAGTACGTGTAGCGCGAGCCGGCGGCCCGCAACACGTCGGCGCGGTTGCGCGCGACCCCCGGCACGGCACGCCAGGAGCGGCCGTCACCCTCGAGGTACGAGACGAGCGCGGCGTCGATGATGTCGTGCTCGAGCGCCCAGATGACGAGCGCCGAGACGAAGCCGCCGTCCTGGCCGGCGGCGCCGATCTCCGGGTCCGTCGTGCGGGTGAGCAGCGTCTCGGCGGCGATCCCGTAGACCTCCTCGGCGGCGCGGGCGCGGCCGAAAAGGAACGTGTCGATCTCCGGCTCCCAGGCCCGGAAACGCGGGCACGCCCGGGTGCACAGCGTGCAACCCCGCTCGCCGTGGGTGCAGTTCTCCGGGCCGCCCGCGTCGTCGACGTGGAACGGCCGGTAGCGGCCCTCGGCGGCGTCGTAGCCGAGCACGTCGTAGGGACAGGCGACGACGCAGGAGGCGCACCCGGTGCACAGTCCGGAGGTCACGACCTCCCGGAACAGTTCAGCCCACTGCGGCTTCTCGACGGGCATCGGGCGTCTTAGCTCTCGAGGGCGGCGAGCACCTTCGCCGCGTGTCCGTCCGCCTTCACGTGGCGCCAGATCCTCTCGACGCGCCCCTCCGCGTCCACGAGGAACGTGGAACGGATAACGCCGGTCGAGACGCGGCCGTAGAGCGTCTTCTCGCCCCAGGCCCCGTAGCGCTTCATCACCAGGTGCTCGGGGTCGGAGGCGAGCCGCACGCCGAGGCCGTACTTCGTCCGGAAACGCCGGTGCGACTCGTCCCCGTCGGGCGAGATACCGACGACGTCGACACCCAGCTTGGCGAAGTCGGCGAGGAGATCGTTGAACTGGCAGGCTTCCTTCGTGCAGCCGGGCGTGTCGTCGGCGGGATAGAAGTACACGACGACCTTGCGACCGGCGTAGTCCGAGAGCGACACCGTCGCCCCGTCCTGGTCCGGAAGGCTGAAGGCGGGGGCCTTGTCACCCGCAATGAGCTCTGCCACAACTCCTCCTTGACTGGGTGGATGCGTTCGAAGGATACACAGGACCCGCATTCGCGACCGCCACGCTCCGCGCCGTTCACCGGCACCCGCCCTCGTCGGTGAAAGACTCGCGACCGTGACCGAAACAACGACGTTCGCCGCGCTCGGGGTCGACCCGAGGCTCGTCGCTGCCCTCGCCGCCGACGGCATCGAGCAACCCTTCGAGGTCCAGACGCTAACGATCCCCGACGCCATCGCCGGCCGCGACGTCTGTGGCAAGGCGAAGACCGGGAGCGGCAAGACGCTCGCCTTCGGCCTGCCGATGCTGATGGCGACGCCGACCACGAAGTCGCGCCTCCCGGCGTCGCTCGTCCTCGAGCCGACCCGGGAGCTCGCGGTCCAGGTGACCGAGGTGCTCGCCCGGCTCGGTGAGGCGGTCGGGCGCCGCGTCGGTGCCGTCTACGGGGGCGCCGACCTCGACGTGCAGGTCCGCAGCGTGAACAGGGGCCTCGACGTCGTCGTCGCGACGCCGGGACGGCTCATCGACCTCGTCGACCGGCGGGCGATCGCGCTCTCGGAGATCTCGACGCTCGTCGTCGACGAGGCGGACCGCATGGCGGACATGGGGTTCATGCCCCAGGTCGAGTGGCTGCTCCGCCACATCACCGGGCCGCACCAGACCCTGCTGTTCTCGGCGACGCTCGACTCGACGGTCGACCGGCTCGTCAACCGCTACCTCACCGACCCGGTCTTTCACGAGACCCAATCTGAACAGGTGACCGTCGACGAGATGGAGCACCACTTCTTCAAGATCCACCAGCTCGACAAGGCGAAGGTCGTCGGGGCGATCGCCCACGGGGCCGGCAAGACCCTCGTGTTCGTGCGCACCAAGCGGGGGGCGGACCGCCTCACCGCAGCCCTCCACGAGGAGGGCGTGCGCGTCGCCGCGATCCACGGGGACCTGCGCCAGACGGCGCGCCAGCACGCGCTGGCCGACTTCGCCAAGGGCAAGCTCGAGGCGCTCGTCGCGACCGACGTCGCGGCCCGCGGCCTCGACATCGAGGGCGTCGACGTCGTCGTCCACTACGACCCACCGGAGGACCACAAGGCGTACCTCCACCGCTCGGGCCGGACCGCCCGGGCCGGCGAGGCCGGCGTCGTCGTGACGCTCTTGCTCTGGGACCAGGAGATCCCCGCCGAGCGCCTGCAGCGACGGCTCGGCCTGTCCGTGCCGATCATCGAGGTGTTCTCGAACGACGCGCGCCTGGGCAACCTCGTCGCCTTGCTGCCGGAGGACGCGACCGAACTCTCGCCGTAGGGCGAGGGTCCCGCCGGCGGCTCAGCGCGCGCTGAAGAACCCCGCGAGCCGCTCCAGCGCCTCGTCGAGCACGGCGGTCGTCGTCGCGAAGTTCAGCCGGGCGTGTCCCCGGCCCGCCGTCCCGAAATCCGTCCCCGACATCAGCGTCACCCGCGCCTGGCGGGCGATCTCGCTCGCCGGGTCGTCGCCGAGGCCCGTCCGGCGCAGGTCGAGCCAGGCGAGGTACGTCGCCTCCGGCGGGATGCACGTCACGGCTTCGAGCCCACCGAGCACGCCCGTCACCTTCTCCCGGTTGGCGGCGAGATGGGCGAGGACGGCGTCGAGCCAGGGCGTCCCCTCCTGCCAGGCGGTGATGGCGGCGAGGATCCCGAGGTTGTTCGCCCGTCCGCGCTGGCGTTTCGGTGTCGCGCGCAGCCGGGCGGCGAGATCGGCCGTCCCGCAGGCCGCGACCGCGCAGCGCAGGCCCGCGAGGTTGAACGCCTTGCTCGCCGAGGAAAGCGTGATCGTGCGCTGGGCGATCTCGTCGCCGAGCGTCGCGATCGGGATGTGGGTCGAACCGGGGTAGACGAGGTCGCAGTGGATCTCGTCCGAGATCACCACGAGATCGGCGTCGATGGCGATCGAGGCCAGCTCGGAAAGCTCGGCGCGGGTGAACACCCTCCCCGTCGGGTTGTGCGGGTTGCACAGCAGCATGAGACGCGGCCTGCCGGTCGCGACGAGCGCCCGTAGGGCGGCGGCGTCGAAGCGGTAGGCGCCGTCGACGATCGCGAGGTCGTGGGCGACGAGCGTGCGCGACTTCTCGTCCAGCGCGCCGAAATACGGAGGGTAGGCCGGCGTGAGGGTGAGGATCCCCTCGCCGGGGGCGCTCAGCGCGTCGATCGCGAAGTAGATCGCCTGCACGACGTCGGTCGTCACGACGACCGACACCGGGTCGAAGGAGAGACCGTGGCGCGACCTCTCCCAGTCGGCGAACGCGGCGGCGAGCGTCGGCTCGAGCGAGGACACCGGGTAGCCGAGATCGCCCGTCGCGATCGCCTCCTCGAGCACGCGACGGATCGGCGGCGCGAGCGGGAAGTCCATGTCGGCGACCCACATCGGAATCGCCGCCGACCCGTCCCGGGCCCACTTCTCGCCGCGACGCGCCTCGAGCTGGGCGCGCCCGTAACGGTCGAGGTCGAACTGCTCGGTCACGGCGCTACCGGTCCTTCCCTCGCGCGGCGCCCGTCGGGCCGGGACCACGACGGGTCGGCGCCGGCGCCGCGGTCACCACGAACAGGCGACGTACTTCGTCTCGAGATACTCATTCATCCCCTCGTGACCGCCCTCCCGGCCGAGCCCGGACTGCTTCACGCCCCCGAAGGGGGCGGCCGGATCCGAGACGAGCCCCCGGTTGAGTCCCACCATGCCTGTCTCCAGCGCCTCGGCGACCCGCAGGCCACGCGCCAGATCTCCCGTGTAGACGTAGGAGACGAGGCCGAGAATCGAGTCGTTCGCCAGCGCGATGACCTCGGACTCCGACGCGAAGGTCACGATCGGCGCCACCGGGCCGAAGATCTCCTCCCGCAGGATCGCCGAGCCCGGCCCGACCCGGTCGAGGACCGTCGCCGGATAGAAGTACCCCGGCCCTGCGGGCACGACCCCGCCCGTCAGCGCCCTCGCACCCGAGTCGAGCGCCCGGGCGACCAGCCCGGCGACCTTGTCACGCGTGTCTGCGTTGACGAGAGGGCCGAGCCCGACTCCCTCGTCGAGACCGTTGCCCATCCGGACCGCCCTCATCGCGGCGACGAGGAGCCGCGAGAACTCGGCGGCGACGGCTTCCTCGACATAGAAGCGGTTCGCCGCCGTGCAGGCCTCGCCGCCGTTGCGCATCTTGGCGACCATCGCGCCGGCGATCGCGGCGTCGAGATCGGCGTCGGCGAAGACGATGAACGGGGCGTTCCCGCCGAGCTCCATCGAGCAGCTGAGGATCCGCTCCGACGCCTTGGCGAGCAGCATCCTGCCGACCTCCGTCGAGCCGGTGAAGGAGAGCTTGCGAACGCGCCCGTCGGCGATGGCGGCGTCGATGAGCGGGCCCGGTCGCGCACTCGGCACGACGTTCACGACGCCCGGGGGCACTCCCGCCGCCTCCAGTATCCCGGCGATCGCGAGCGCAGTGAGCGGGGTCTCCCGTGCCGGCTTGCAGACGACCGTACAACCCGCGGCGAGCGCCGGGCCGATCTTTCGGGTCAGCATCGCCGCGGGGAAGTTCCACGGCGTGATGAGGAGGGCGACGCCGATCGGCTGCCGCAGCACCAGGATCCGGTTGGAGCCGGCGGGGGCCGTAACGAACTCGCCGGTGTTGCGGACTGCTTCCTCGGAGTTCCAGCGGAAGAACTCCGCCGCGTACGCAACCTCACCGCGGGCGTCGGTGAGCGCCTTGCCGTTCTCCCTCACCACCAGGCGGGCCAGCTCCTCGCCCCGCGCCGTCATCAGCTCGAACGCCCGGCGCAGGATCTCCGCGCGTTGGCGCGGCGCGACCTGCGACCACGCGTCCAAGGAGGTGTGGGCCGCCGCGATCGCGGCCAGTCCGTCGGCGGGCGACGCGTCGGCGACCGTTTCGATCGACGAGCCGGTCGCGGGATCGGTCACGTCGAAGCGCCGGCCCCCCTCGGCGCCACGCCACTCCCCTGCGATGAAGCACTCTGTCGGCAAAGGTCCCGCGCTCACACCTGCCACGCTCTGAGGATACGCCGCAGGTCGGGGACGCCGGACGCGCACGGCCGGGACGGAAGCGGATCTGGTCGCCGGGTGACCGGCGCGCTCGAACCCGTCGGCCGGCAGGGCGAGCCGGTAACAATGGGTGCGTGCTCCATGAGAACCGGCGCCGGGCGGAGGCCTTCGGCGAGTACGCGGAGCGGTATGACCGCTCGCGCCCGACGTACCCGAGCTCGCTTGTGAACCGAATCTGCCGAGCAGGGGATCGCCGGGTCCTCGACGTCGGGTGCGGCACGGGCAAGGCGGCACTGCTCTTCGCGGCGAGGGACTGCACGGTTCTCGGGGTCGAGGTCGACGAGCGCATGGCGGCGGTCGCCCGCCACCGCGGTATCCCGGTCGAGGTCGCGCCGTTCGAGACCTGGGACCCGGCCGGACGGAGGTTCGACCTCGTCGTGAGCGGGCAGGCCTGGCATTGGATCGACCCGCGCATCGGCCCCGCGAAGGCGGCGGACGTCCTCACCCATGACGGCCGGCTCGCCGCTTTCTGGAACTACGAGGAGCCGAGCGACGCCGCGCTCGCGGCCGCCGTCGAGGCCGCCTACGAGGCCTTCGCCCCCGAACTGGAGGGGAGCGGCATCGGTCGGGCGGCTCACCGGAGGCACGACGACCAGACGGCGGAGCACGCCCGGTCGATCAGGAGTTCCGGCCAGTTCGCGTCCTGCACCGTCTGCCGGTTCCCCTGGACCTGGGAGCTGGGCGGCGACGAGTTCCTCGATCTCGTGAGGACCCATAGCGGAGTCGCGTTGCTTCCCGAGGAAAGGCGGGGCGCACTGCTCGGCAGGCTCGCAGCGGCCATCAGCGCCACCGGTGAGACCATCTCGCTCGCCGTCGCGACCGACTGCGTCATCGCCGACAAGGAAGCGTAGGACCGGTTGCCCCACACCGCTCCCGGCGTCGGCGAGCGGGGCGCGTGGCATGCCAGATTTCCCGCGACCCGGGTCCTATAGTCCGCCCCATAAGCACCATCCGCCGTTTTCCGAGAGCGCTCGGGGTCGTCCCGTTGGTCGTCGCCGCGCTGGCACTCGCCGCCTGCGGGTCGGGCACGCCGCAGGCGGGCCCGGCGTCGTCGAGCCCGAACACGGGCAGCACGGCCACGACCAACCCTGCCTCTTCGACGACGAGCACGAGCACGACCAGCACCACCTCGGTGAGTCCCATCGCAACGTCGAGCGCCATTGACGCCTGCAACGCGGACGCGCAGTCCGTCGTGACCGCCGTCGAGTCATACGACGCCGTCAAAGGGACCTGGCCGACCTCTCCCGGCCAGCTCGTCGGCCCGGATAGGTACCTGCGGACCTGGCCCAACAACCCCAGCTTCTACGCCATCAGCCTCGGCGCGAACGGAGCCGTGGACGTCACCCCGGCCCCGGGCACTCCCGGCCACGCCGTCGGGACCCAGGATTACAGCACCTACGACCTGCCGGGCGTCGGCAACATCTGCGCCACGCTCTGAACCGGCGGCACGAGCGCGTGCCACCACGACGGCGATCGGTCGCGCCCCGTCTCGCTGCTCGCGGTGACCGCCGCGGTCCTGACCTGTCGCGCCGGAACCCACCACGAGGGTCACCGCCACCAGACTCTCGGAGCGGCTCGGTTCTCGCACCCCCCGCGAACCGGTGCCCTGCAGCCGCGGCGAGAAGCGGTCCGGACGCCGGCGCTTCGGGGACGAGGTGTCGCGGGCCGGCCGCGTCCCCGGGTGCGGAACTTCCCTACACGGCGACGTCGCGGGTGCAGAACGAGCAGACGTGGGCGGCGACCGGGATCGTGCTGGCGCAGTGCTCGCAGGTCTTCGTCGTCGCCGCGGCTTCCGCCTGGCGACGCGCCGCCAACTTGCCCAGCGGCATGACGACGGCGAAGAAGATCACTGCCGCCAGGATGACGAAGGCGACGACATAGTTGATGAAATCGCCGTAGAAGAAGGTGCTGCCGTTCACGGTGAAGTGGAGCGAGGCGAAGTTCGCCTTCCCGGGGATCGAGATCAACGGCGTGATCAGGTCGCGGACGAAGGCTGTGATGACTGCTCCAAACGCGACACCGACAACGACAGCGATCGCCAGTTCGACGACGTTGCCCCTCATGAGGAACGCCTTGAAGTCCTTCACTTGGTTCACCTTTCAGACATCTGCCGTCCGGCGCGTCCATTGCGCGTCGAACCGGAGACCAGACGGTGCCGACATTCTGCACTGCCGAGCAAAGCGGCGCCCAGGACTGTCCCTCGGACCACCATCGCCGGGCTCGAGCGATCGCCACGTCGCCGCCCAAAGGGAATGATGAACCTACGATACGGGTCCATGGCACCCGATCCTGAACTGCTCCGAGCGATCGAGGCGGCCGTCGCCGAAGACCCTGACAACACGGCGTTACGAGTCCACCTGGCCGGGTTGCTCATCGAAGCGAATCGACATGCCGATGCGCTCGGGCACCTCGAACTGGTGCTCCGTACTTCCCCCGATCATGTCGACGCTCTCGGTCTGGCCGCCCGGGCGGGCGACGCCATGGGCGATCCACGGGCCCCGGGTTGGGAGCGCCTCCACATCTCCCTCTCCGGACCCCCGAAGGATCCTCGCGATGGGACCGGTGATCCCGCGAAGAAAGACCCGATCGGCGGGGCCCCCCAGGACGAGGTGGGACGCGCCACCGCCGACACGGAAGACCCGAACACCGCAGGAGTCGATTGGGACGGTCTTCTCGAAGAAGTGGTTCGCGAGGCGGGTCGCCTTGCACCTGTCACTTTGGCAGACGTCGGTGGCCTCAAGGATGTGAAGCTGCGGCTGGAACAGTCGTTTCTTGCGCCGCTGCGCAACCCAGAGCTCCGACGCGCCTACGGGACGAACTTGCGCGGTGGACTCCTGCTGTGGGGTCCCCCAGGGTGCGGCAAGACGTTCCTTGCCCGCGCCGTCGCCGGGGAGCTGGACGCTCGATTTGTCAATGTCAGCCTGCACCGGACGCTCGACATGTGGTTCGGAAACTCCGAAAAACTCCTTCACGAGCTGTTCGAGCAGGCACGCCGCAATACGCCATGCGTCCTTTTCTTTGACGAGTTGGACGCCATCGGGCATTCGCGGATGGACCTGGGTCGGAGCGCTGCTCGCAACGTGGTGGCACAACTGCTGGTCGAACTCGATGGAGTCGAGTCCTCGAATGAAGGCATCTTCGTGATCGGCGCCACCAATCAACCTTGGGACGTCGACCCGGCTTTGCGTCGTCCCGGACGCTTCGATCGGATGATGCTGCTGCTTCCCCCGGATGCGGAAGCACGAACCGCCATCCTCCGATACCACCTGCGCGATCGTCCGCTCGGGTCGGTGGACTTGAACGCACTCGCCGTGGCGACCGAGGGCATGTCGGGAGCTGATCTACGGCTCGTCTGTGACGACGCAGCCGAGCGCGCGCTCCAGGCGGCCATCCGGTCGTCATCCGTCCGACCGATCGGCGAGGCCGAGCTCTGGGCGGCGGTCAAAGCCACCCGGCCGAGCACCACGGCGTGGCTCGAGTCGGCCCGCAACCATGCTCGCTACGCCAACGCCGGCGGAGAATACGACGAACTGGCCGACTACATGCGGCGAACCGGCGGTCGTCGTTGAGATCGTCATGACCGACAACGATGAACAGGTTGCGAACCTGCTCGCGAGAGCCGACGCCCTCCGGGCGGTCAGGCGTTACCACGAGGCGGAAGAGCACGCGAGGCAGGCGGTTGCACTCGCCCCGCAGAGCGCGTCAGCACACCGTGCGTTGTCACGAGCACAGGTTGGATTGGGCCAGTACACCGAGGCTGCGCGCTCGGCCGAGGAGGCCATCCACCTCGCCCCCAATTCGCCGGATGGCTTCCGCCTACGAGCGTTGGCACTGTCGAGAACTGCGACCAAAGAGCACGGATCCGAGCGGAACCGGCTCGCGCACGAAGCGGAGACCTCTGCACGCGAGGGAATCCGCTTGGCCCCGCGGGACCCGAACGGCTACCTGCGTTTGGCCGAAGCTCTTCGTCTCATCCGGAACCTGAAGGATGCAGATGCGGCCGTGCAGGAGGCACTCCGCCTGGCTCCAAACAGTGCCGCGGCGTGGGTAGCGGCCAGCGTGGTGGCGTTGGCCGCCGACAATTGGGAAAAGGCCATTGCCGCGAGCCGACGAGCACTCGCGATCGATCCCTCGAACTACGCCGCCATGAACAATCTGGGCGTAGCCCTTCGCCGGGCCGGGAAGAAACGAGAAGGAACCAAGGTGCTGGCGGAGGCTGCACGGATCGATCCCGACTCGCCAACTGCGAGAACGAATCTCTCCCGTGCTGGGCTCAATGTGGCCCGGGTCGTCATCATGGTTCTTCTCATTCCGATCGGCTTCCTCGCCCATGTCGGGCTCGTTCTCTATTTCGTCTTCGCGTTGGGGAGCAACGCGCTCATCTCGAGATACCCCGGTTTTGTCCTTCGCATGGAGAGCTGGGCGGCCCCACTCGCCCTCTGTTTCTCAAGGCGTGATCACGAAGATGACTTCTCAAGGCGTGTTCAAGAAGACGACCTGAAAGACGACCTGAGCGACCCCAACCTCGCGATTGAGCGCGAGGAAAGTTCCACCTGGTCGGCTCTGGAGGGTCCTGGACGGATCGGGTCCCCAGTTGTGCGCTTCGCCGCGATCTCGGCATGGAGCGCGACCGCCATCATGTTGTTCGTATTGGTGGCCGTTCCCGGTGTTGCGGACAGATTGGCTTTGGCCGGAGTGGTTGCCGTCTTCGCCGCCATTGCGATGTGGCCCACACTGGTCCTGAGGCGTAGGCGACGAGAGGTGAACGGACGGCGGTAGGTGCAGGCCCTGCTGCCGGAGGATTGGCGGCTCCTCGGATTGAGCTCACAGTTCGGTTTAGAGTTGTGCTCGATGGTGACAAGGCAAAGCATCACCCGGAGTTTCCGCACCCACTGAGCTGGGACTCCCCTCGGGCCCGAACGGGCGGGGGTGTGTTGGGGAGCGAAGTACTCCGTCCGATCCAAGGTGCACTCCAAGTGGCCATCCGCCGCCCCCGTAGCTCAGGGGACAGAGCAGCGGTTTCCTAAACCGCGTGTCGCAGGTTCGAGTCCTGCCGGGGGCGCCTCTAAAGACCCTAATCAGAGCCTTTTAGCGAGCGGTATGGCAATCCGCTAGTGTGACCTGGGAATCCATTTGGGAATCTGTGTCGATGGGGCAGATTCCCAAGACGGCAGCGGAGGCAGGCGAATTGCGGGGACACCTCGAGCCCCGGGGAAAGAACGTCTGGCGCGCCAAGGTCTACCTCGGTCGCGGCGATAACGGCACAAAGCGTTACGTCACGAAGACCATCCGGGGGACGAAGCGCCACGCCGAGGACGTCCTCGCCGAGCTCGTCGTCGAGGCGGGCGCGGGGACCCACGACGTCACCGGGGGAACAGTTCGCGAGCTAGCCGCGCGCTGGCTCGAGATGAGCCGGACGAGCCTTTCGCCGACAACCGTGCGTGAGTACGAGCGACTGCTCGACACTTTCATCCTTCCCCGCTTCGGTTCGGTGCGGCTTCGCGCGCTCCGCCCGCAGTCGATCGATCGCTTCTACGCAGAGCTTCTCGACAACGGCGGACAAGGTGGGCGGTCGCTCAGCCCTCGTTCGGTCAGCCACGTTCACGCTTTGTTACGCCACATCCTCAATCAAGGGGTGCGATGGGGCTGGATCGCTTCGAACCCAGCCCTACGGACGTCTCCCCCGAGGGTTGGACGGCACGAGATTCTGACCCCCGAGCCGAAGGAGATCCTCACCCTGCTCCGAGAGGCCGAGCGAACCGATCCCGACCTCGCCCTGTTTGTAAGGCTGGCAGCGGTCACCGGGGCCCGCCGAGGAGAACTGTGTGGATTGCGCTGGGGCGATATCGACCTGGTCGGCGGGATGCTCAGCATCACCCGCGCGGTGATCGGGATGCGAAAAGACTCGCTCATGGTCAAGGACACCAAGACCCACGCAGGAAGACGCATTTCGCTCGATTCCGAGACCCTCGGAGTGCTCAGCATTCACCATGACCGCTGTGTGCAACGCGCCGCAGCCGTTGATTCCTGCTTGTCGGACTCCGCGTTCGTCTTCAGCACCGAAGCCGACGGTTCCAGACCCCGGCGCCCCGACGGAATGTCGCTCGCCTTTATTCGACTGCGGCGCCGAGCCGGGGTTAGGGAGCTCCCGTTGCACAGCCTTCGGCATTTCGCCGCCACCCGTATGCTCGACGCCGGCGTTCCTGTCCGCACTGTCGCGGGTCGCCTCGGTCATGCGAATGCGGCAACAACTCTGAACGTCTACTCACACTGGGTGGTCGCCTCGGACCAAGCGGCCGCCGTGGCTTTGGGAGACCTCTTACGCGACGACTGGGCGGATTCGAACGGAGAGAGCGCGCGATCGCGCTCGATTCGCGCTCCCTTTGAAATCCCCTCGTAACAAGAAAATGCATCGCAGGTCTCAGGGCGACATCGCCGGGCACCCGACTGAACCCGCGTCGATCGTTGCGATGCGGGCGACCGGAGCGGGTGGGTAGGGCTCGCCCGTAAGGAAGCCGTCGACCTTTCCGGAAGGGGTCTTCGCGAACCAAGCTCCGTCCTGCTCGCCCGAAAGTCGCAGCTCGCTCCCGTAAAGACGTCGGGCTATGGCAACCGTGTCGCCTACTCGTAAGCCCTTCGCGGTCGCGAAGCGAGTGTTCGTCGTCGCGTATCCAACGAATTCCCCGTCGTCGAAGTAGGCGGTGGTCTTGGGCCAAGCAATAAAGGCGTCGACATTGCAATCTCCGCTCAACCGGCCGGGCCTCGGCTGCGTGGGCGCCCCAAGGAGTTCACTGAGGTTCGACACCGCCCAGGAGTCGCTTCGCCCAAAGTGAACGTTGCCGATGGCGTTGCCAAAGAGGATGGCCGGACGTCCGGTCGTTGCCGGGGCCCCCTGAGCTCCGCCTAGCGTCGTCAGAGCGATGGCAGATGCGATTACGAAGCCACGCACCCACGGATCATCGCACTGGGTCGCTAAACGCGCCCGGCAGCGGGAGGTCCCGCCCGGAGGGCGGTACCTCCAAGGGTGTCTAACCCGGACTCGTTGTGCGCCACCTTGCGCCATGTTCAAACCGGGTGGAGATGAAAGGGCTCCACTACCGATCTGTCGCAGCAGATTGGTGAAGCTGAGGGCAGCCTGATGCTGGAAGCGAAGCGGAGGGTGGGAAGCAGCCCTGACAACGGCGGGACAGACCAGCACCTACAGATGGTCTGGGTCCGACAAGCAAGACGGAAAGGTGCAACGAAAGTGAACCAGTGGTTGAACCCCCTTAAGCGGTTACCCCGGCTCCAAACTGTGGGATGCGGGCCGGACGGCAGTGCACGTCGACTCGGAAACGAGACGGCGACTCCGAAGTCGGAATATCGAGGCCGACGAGGAGGCCACGAGGAAAGCCTGCGGCGTACTCGTGGCGAGGCTGCAGGGGAAGAGCTGGGCGCCAACCCCGTCGACCGGTGCATGGTGAAACGTGGGAACCACCTCGGGATCGCCCAACCCGTCGCACAACCGGTGCGTCGGCGGGCAGGCCCGCTGTCGGCTGAGGGTCCTGAGGTGGGACGGAGGGTCCGTAGTAGTCCGAGCGTGGGAAAGCCACGTACATGGCGAAGGGACCCAGCGAGTGAGCAGTAACGCCAGGGCAATGGCAGGAGGCCGCCGGTGAACACCGACGAGCCGTGGCCCGATCTCTCCGAGGCCTGGCCACGGGTACTGCGTATGCAGGCGAAGTTGCACCAATGGGCGACCGACAGCCCTGAGCGTCGGTTCTGTGACTTGTTCAACCTCGTCGCCGATCCTGCCTTCCTCGTGGTGGCATGGCACCGGGTACGGGGCAACCGAGGTGCACGATCGGCCGGAGTAGATGGAGTGCAACCAAGCTCGATCGTATTCGGCGAGGGTCTGCTCGCCGGGCTACGAGATGACCTCAAGGCCCGGTGCTTCAGACCCCTGCCCGTCAGAGAACGGATGATCCCGAAGGCGAACGGCAAACGCCGCCGTCTCGGCATCCCGACGACACGGGATCGAATCGTGCAGGCTTCTTTGAAACTGGTCCTCGAGCCAATCTTCGAGGCGGACTTCAAGCCGTGCAGCTACGGCTTCCGTCCGAAGCGCCGGGCACAGGACGCCATCGCCGAGATCCACTACCTCGCTACCCGCTCATATGAGTGGGTGCTCGAAGGTGACATCACGGCGTGCTTCGACGAGATCTCGCACTCTGCGTTGTTAGAGCGGATGCGTAATCGAATCGGAGATAGGCGAGTCCTCGAACTGGTGAAGGCATTCTTGAAGTCGGGCATCCTCACCGAGGACGCCCGACTGATCGGAACGAAGACCGGCACACCGCAAGGAGGCATCCTCTCTCCGTTGCTCGCCAACATCGCTCTTTCCGTCCTCGACGAGCACTTCGTCACGGCCTGGGAGACGACGATGGCGACCTCACACGACAGAGAACGACGCCGTCGCCACGACGAACCCAACTACCGCCTCATCAGGTATGCGGACGACTTCGTGGTGATGGTGACCGGAACCAAGGCGCATGCCGAGGCTCTGCGCAACGAGGTGGCGGCGGTGCTGAAAACGATGGGCCTTCGCCTGTCGGAGGAAAAGACCACGGTCGTCCATATCGACGAGGGGTTCGACTTTCTCGGCTTCCGCATCCAGCGGCAGAAGAAGAGAGGATCGAACAAAGTGTTCGTCTACACCTGGCCGTCGAAGAAGGCTCTCGCCTCGATCATGGCCACGGTGCGGGCGATCATGAAACAGGGAACGAACAGTCCGCTCTCCGTCCTCCTGCGCCGATTGAATCTGGCGTTGCGAGGGTGGACAACGTACTTCCGGCATGGGGTGTCGAGCGCCACCTTTGGATACCTCGGTGACTACACGTGGCACCGGGTCTTCCACTGGCTTCGGCGCAAGCATCCCCATGCGACTTGGAAGGCCCTGCGACGCCGCTACCAGTTGTTCGGGTCGTGGTCCGAGCAGGGTGTTGTGCTGTTCAACTGCGGCGCCGTGTCGGTGACGCGTTATCGCTATCGCGGGAACGCCATTCCGACACCATGGAGCGGGCCGCCGATGGCCAAGGCAAGGTAACGCATTGCGCTCGTGGAGAGCCGGATGCGATGGAAGTCGCACGTCCGGTTCGGGGAGCGGGCCGGAGAGACAGATCAGCCGAAATGCTGACACTGCGCTCCGGCTCGACTCCACCGTTGGGGGCATCGAGAGTGGGGCAAGAAACGGGAGCTTCCTTGGGGCCGTAGCCGCCCTGAGAGTCGAGAGCCAAAAGGGGGAAGGGGGACTGCAAGGAGCGGCATGAAGTTGAGCGATGCGACAGAACGGCTAGATCGATGAGCGGGTCGATAGCAGGCGGAATGTTGACGCGTTCACTCACCTTCTCGTCCTCGGCAACGAACTGGGCGTCCTCGTGGTGTCCCCGAATGTGTCCCCAGACGGACCCTTACCGGAGATGCAAGCGTGTATCTACAAGAACTCGCTTGAAGGCAGCGATGCTAGTGGTGACTGACCTTCGGCGGCGGCGAGCGAGAGAGCACAACTAGTCGCCTATCGTCCTTTAACTGCGCTCCAAGCCGGCGTTCAGAGACACTTCAAGACGCCCCTCGTCGTGAGTGTTTGGGGATACGGCTCGGCAAAGTCGATCTACGTGGCGACGGCCCAACTAGATTCCCTCACGCAGATCGGTCGGGCTCGATGCCTCAAGGGTGCGGCGATGGAACGAGTATCGCTCCACAATTTGTCCAGTTCTGCGCTCCCGCGAGCCCAAAATAGAGAACGGATTCACCTGTCCACAGAAGCGTCGGACCGCCAGGGGAACTGCACGGGATCTTCGGTACGGCAAGCCACTTCTGACTGCTCGGGTCGTATGCCACCCCGTCACCGAGCGCGAGGTTGTCTTGTGACGAGCTCATGGTTTCGTTCATCGCATAGAGCGCTCTTCCCGTCCAGACGACGGGACCGGCGTCGCTCGCGACTGCATTGGGCGGCCAACGTGACCATGAGTCGGTCGTCGGATCGAAGACGTTGACGGTGTCCGCGTCGTCCTGCCCGGGGCATTTTTCGCCCGGAAGACACGCGGTCGCATCGACGACGAGGATGCGAGAACCTGTCCAAATGGTCGTTGCGCCAAGTGTGGAGACCCATTCCGGCGCGGGCCGCAGGAAAGTCCAAGAAGTCGCTCCAGGCCGCAGCTCGGCCACCGGTCCGTAAGCCGACAAGGAGAAGGAGTCCTTGGTGAGCCTTGTCGTGATCTGGTACTCGAGAAACGCGACGAGTCGCTTTCCCGTCCAAACGAAGTCGGCGCTGACGAGCAGTCCGCGGTGATCGATGAGCAACTGTGGCATTCGCGACCACTTCCACGTGCTGGGGTCGAATGCTGCGCCGTTAAGTAGCAACCCTCCCGGTCGTGTGAGTCCGCTGATCACGACGACGCGGCTTCCCGTCCAGAGGACGGCCGAAGCGAGGCGCGCTGAGATCGGAGCTGGCGGGAGCGTGCGCCATCGGTGCTCCGTCGGCGAATATGCGGCCCCATCTCCGTAGACGCGCAAGCTGCCGTGTCCGAAGGTCTCGCGGTCGCCTCCCCACAACACGGCGATCTTGCCCGTCCACACCGCGGCGATGTCGGTTCGTGGAGCAAGTGGTGAGGGTGGAAGGAGTGACCAGCTGCGCGTGTACGGGGAATACAGCGCGCCGCCGGGTGAACGCCCGTAGGAGCGAGGGATCGTCTGCTCGTATATCTGCTGTTTGGTGAACCCGCCCCATACGAAGAGCTGCTTTCCCGTCCAAAGTTCCGCCGCTCCCATGCGGGGCGGAAGCGGTGAGGAGGGGAGCATCGTCCAGTGCCCGCGTGCGAGGTAGGACGCGGAACCGATTCCTGCGGCCAGGTCGCCTTTCCTCGCCGAGCGGAGTGCGACGGTCAAATCGAGCGGATTCAGGTGAGGGGAAATGACGCGCACGAAATTCTGGGGGTCGCTCGCGGCTCGGGGTCCATGGCCGTCGAACGACGCAAACGGATGCGCACCGGCGATCGCAACGCTCAGGAACGCGACAAGTGCCGCGAGTCTCTGTCCTCCCACCGTGTCGATTCTCCCAGGTTCGCTCCGAGCTATGTCGATTATGTGCACCTCGATTCTACGTGGAACTACTGGTACAACTGATTCAACCCTAAAGCCCAGCCAGTGCTTCCCCTTGGGGCGCTGGCTGGGCACCTCGGGCGGGAGTTTTCGCGTGGCGGGGTGGCAGAACTTTTTTGGGCTCTTGAGCGTACTGTGGTCAAAGCGGCGCTGGTCAGCGCAGGTTGAGAGAGCGAGACGGGATGATGTCTGACGAAACGGGCACTGTGGTCTTGGGGACAAATAGGCTCGGTACGCCAGCCCACTCGGCGTGGGTGAAGCGCTGGTCCAGTTTTGCGCTGGCTGTTGTCGCGACCACCGCGATGATGGTGGGCGACGGTGGACCTGTACAGGCCAGTCCGAAGGCGGACGTGAGCCTCACGGCAGATGCCTTGAGGGCGCTCGCGCTCAGAGGTATGACGAGCAGCTTTTCTGCCACGTACCGATTGTCCGCCGCCGGGTTCGTCACCGCGACGATGACGGTCGCGCAGCAACGTTCGAAGCTCACTGCGACCGGTTGGCCTTCTGCCGGCTGGATGTACCGGTTCACGGTGAGAAGCCCAAAAGCGTGGTTGGTTGGAGCCGAGTGGGACGAGAATCCCGCGGGGAAGGTCTACGAGTGCGCGCAGAAGTCCGCCGTTCAGCCCTGGGTGTGTGTCGGGCCCATTCCGCACGGCGACCTTGGAAGTATCGGTACGGCGTCGGTGAGCGGAATGTACGAGCCGTACGCGGCGGAGAACCTTGTCGGGATCCTCTCGCCTGAGTTACGACACGACTACACGTGGAAGATCTCGCACAGGAAGCTGCCCGTCGGGGTTGTCACCTGTGTGAGCGTCGACTACGTCTCGAAGAAGAGTCGTGTTCCTGTCGGCACGTGGTGCCTGACCCCAGATGGAGTTCTGGCGGGCTGGTACCCCGTCGAACCTTCGTTGGTCGTCACGACCGGTGCAGACCGGAGTTCAGCGTCTGTTTCGCGAATGTGCTGGTAGCGGTGGCGCGACAGACAGTTGTTTCCCCTACGCGTCACGCGTAGGGGCTGCTCAGGAGAGTTTGGCTCTTCCCCAGGTCGAGTCCTCGACCCGGAACGCGTCGAGGATCTGGCGCTGCAGTTTGTCGGGCCGGTCGACGAGCTCGATGTCGCGTCCGGCGTGGAGGTGGTGCCGGCGGATCTTCCCGAGCTCGGCGAGGGCGCGGCGCGGTGTCATCGTCTGTTCGGGCAGATCGGGGTCTTTCAGCTGAGCGGCTGCGAGATCGTCGCCCATCACCGCCTCGATCACCGCGGCGATCACGCACAGGGCGATGTGGGCGCGGACACGCTCCTCGAGTCGGTGGTGGACGGGACGAAGACCGAGGAAGTCCTTCATCACGCGGAATCTGCGCTCGACGTTCTGGAGCATCTTGTAGTGCCGCACGATGTCGGTCACCGACGCCTCCTTGGGGCTGAGCGACGTGACGAGCACGTAGCGACCGGCGAGGAGCTTCTCCTCGTAGGAGAGCGCCTCCTCGTCGAAGCGCCAGGAAAAGACGCCGTGCCGGATCGTCACGGCAAAGCACCGCCCGACGCCCGAGTCCCGCAGGATGCGGTCCGCGGCGGCACCGATCTTCGCCGGGTCGACGAGCTTTCCCGCCCGCACGCGATCGGCGAGCGTGATGAGCTTGGACTCCACCCGGACGAGGAGCTCCTCGCGTCGCCGATCGTCGTGTGCCTTTCGCTCGGCTGATGACACCGCGACGAATCGCCGTCCGCCATGGTTCACCTCGAAGGCCTTCGTTCCCGCAAAGCCCGGCACCGCGCTCCACGTGTTGTCGCCGACAGCTGCGGCGCGCTCGAGGACTGCCGCGACGTCGCCGTCGTGGTGGAGTCGTGTGGCGAGCACGTGGTCGAAGCCGGCTGCCGCGACGTCGGCGAGGTTCTGCTCGGAAATGAGGCCCCGGTCGGCGACGAGCGCGATCCGACCGACGCCGAAGCGCGCTTGGTAGTCGGCCATCACCTGTTGAAGCGTCGTCGAGTCCCGGGTGTTGCCGGGAAAGACGTAGTGGGCGATCGGGATCCCGTTGCCCGTCACGAGCAGGCCGATCACGACCTGGGGGCGGTCGCCCCTCTTGTCACGGCTGTAGCCGTAGGCACGGGAGGAGAAATCCTCGGAGGGCCCACGGCTCGTCTCGAAATACGTCGAGGTCAAGTCGTAGAGGGCGAGGCGGAGGTCGAGGTTCGACAGGTCCGTCAGCCGTCGGTAGAGGACCTCCTCGGTCGCTTCCTTTTGCTCGGCGATCACGTCGAGGGCGCGGTAGCACTGGTCGAGGAGCGGGGCGGAGACACCGTCGGGCAGCGCGACCTGGGAGAGCCATTCGAGAATGGTGTGGCGCTTGGAGGCGGGATCCAAGAGCCGGTTCGCCACCATCACGAACACCGTGTCGGCGAGGTGCTGGTGACGCCGCCCCTCACCGAGGGCTGCGAAGTGGGTGCGAAGACCGACGCGGTCGAAGTAAGAAGCGACCGCCGCAACGGCACCATAGGAAGGAGCACCCGCTCCCTCCAGCTCGTCGGACGCAATCCAGTGCTTTGTCGTGTAGCTCGAGAGCGCGGCGACGATGCGGTCGAGCTGTCCGGTCCGCTCGAGCTCACCAACCTCGCCCAAGCGGAACAGCTCCCGCTGGGTGTTCTTGCCGCCTGAGCGCACGGCTTCGACGAGCGACAGGTACGTGTAGCGCTTGTCGCCTCGCTTGCGTACCGTCCGCTTCACGTACATCACCTAAAACAATACTGCAAACTGCAGCGCCAATCACGTATATGTCGCCCCTACATTTCGCTGACGGACCAGGGACCTGGCGAGGCGAACTTCCTGATCAGCGGTTTATGGCCGTCTCGAGAAGCGTTCAATCGGGGGGTTAGACGCTGAACTCCGGGCAGACGCCACCGCCACTTCGATCAAACAAGGTGCTCCTGCCGCAGACTTCGTCCTACCGGTGCCACCGAAACCGTTCAAGGTATCAAGAGCCCTTTGGAACCTTCCTACCATCGGGCCTGTGGGCTCGCCGCAGGATTGACTGTGCGCGTCACAACTATCCCGTCGGTGCCAGGTACGGCGGCGTCACTCGAGGACAGCCGGCATCGCCTATCTCTCGAACGGCTGCGCGTCCTGCGGAGCGCTCTTTGGTGCCTTTCCGCTCCTGCACGAGGAGCTCACAGAGGCTCTCGATCTCGTCGACAACTACGGTTCCGGCCACTGGGACGACGGAGTGCCGATCGCCGACTTTTCAGCTTGCCGCCGTTGACGCGCGGAAGTCCCGTCAGGACTTCGATTCGGCTCACGTCCGGAGAAGCGACATCCTCGGCGGACTCGTTCGCTGGCACTGGCGCATCGCACAACCAGGACGGACGAGTTTTCGACAGCCGCAGTCAACGAGGAATCCACGCGGAGGATCTTTCTCCCCCCGAGCTATGTGACGGGCCTCAACTTTGGGTGCGCAAAGTGGGTCGAACGCTCAACCGTTCGATATACTCGCCGCGCTCGGCATGCCTGGTGCACTAACAACCCTCCCTACTCCGAGGCTGTCACCAGTCGTTGCGTCGAACACCATGAAGTAAACGCCATCGATCGGGGCTGGGCACGGATTCGTGATGCAGCTTGGCACGTACTGGCCGTCGAGCCACACGAGCCACACCATTCGATCGTCGCCGGTGTAAAAGCTCGCCACCCGCAAGCCAACGTCTTGGCTCGCTGCCGCGACACTTTCAAGCTTTGCGGAGATCACGGTCACGGGCGCAGGATCTGCGCTAGTCGCCAACTGTGTAGCCATCGACTCGATCGCACTCTCGCTCATGAACGGTCCCGCGACGTACTGACTTTGCTCCGAGCTCGGAATCGTGTTCACAGAAGGCGTCGGCGCAGGAACCGGTGATGATGACGGGCCTGTCGTTCCGGACGGTTGAGCGCGTGTGACAGCCGAAGGCGCCGAACTTCCCGCGCCAGCTGAGCTGCCGCGAGTCAGAATCCCCGCGACACTTCCAGCGACCGTGAATATTGCGGCGAGCATCAGTGCTTCGCGGTAATACCTTCGCTTCAGACGTCGCTGTTCCACCTCAATACCTCACGTGTTATACCCGTGAATCCACGGATTAGTTGAGGTCCAAATCCAGTTGTAATCGGTCGGGTACTTTGCGTCACTTCCGCCTTCATCCCAGTAGTACCAGCTGCAACAGCCAGTACCTCTAACTTCGTTGTAGGAATAGTAGCCGTTGGTGTACATATTCGTGAACGTGCCGTAGTGATACTCAAGACCCGTGTAGTCGTTGTAGTTCCAGCCGCTCGTGCCAGAATCAATCGCAACTTCGTTGCCGTCGAGATAGATGTACCACTCGCTGCTTGTGTCCTCCTGAATCTCAAGCTGATGCCAACTGCCGACTGACGGGCTGCCCCCGAAACAGGTGCCATAACTCGCGTTCGGGTTTTGGTAGTAATAGAACCACCGCAGCTGGTTTCCGCGGCAATACGGTTGGTTAGCGCTGTAACCGATCTCAGCCCAGTAAGTATTCGAATTGCCGTTCGTTGTGGTCCACAGCTCTTGGTTGATCCAGGATGATTCGGTAGCGGACATGTTCGCGACTTCGGTCTGGACATATCCGCCGCCCCAAGCGGAGCCATCGTTGAACGTTCCGCGGGCATAGCAAGGAAGCGTCGAGTTCCAGCACGTCGAGCCGGTCGCCGAGCTAATACCCGGCGAGAATCCGACGTTGCACACCACGATTCCGGCGATCACACCCAAGGCCGCGACTGCCGCTCGCAGGCGCATCGCGCGCCTCCCCCAAGTCGGTTCCAGTTGAACCGTACACTCGGGGCTTCAGGTAATCAATAGAATGAATGATGGTCAAGTGCTGAGCGTCCTGTAAACGACCGCGCCTGAGCCTCACGCCGCGCGGTGTTCTGCTGTTCTGCTGCGTCCGGTCGAGTGGTCCTCGGCCGGCGGCGGGTCGAGCACGACCTCGGCCCGCAGCATTTTCAGCTGCTGGCGCTCGATGTCGTTCACCGAGACGCGGCACCAGCGCTCGGCCGAGCGGATCATCGTGGCGAAGGCGAGCTTCATCATCGAGCGCTCGCTCGTGAAGCAGGTGACCACCTTGGTGCGTCGGCCCTCCTCTTCCAAACTGCGCTGGGCCAGGTTGGTCGTGCGGACCCGGATGTGATACCGCACAAGGACCCGGTGAACGGAAAGGGGCACCTCCCGGTCGTCCGCGAAGCAGACAACGGCCGCGGGGAAGGCCCTCCCGTAGGTGTTCTCGAAGCCGTCGGCCGCCGCCCGCGCAGCATCGAGGGTGGGGGCGTCCGGCACGGAGTAGAGGTGGGCAAGCGCGTCTGCCGCCTCGTCGTCGGGAAGCTTGGCCCGGATGTTGGCGTGACGGTGGAACCAGCAGCGGATCCGGACCGAGGAGGGGAAGACCGTCTCGACCGCCTTGATCATCCTCGGCGCCCGTCGATCGTCACTGTCGTCGGACCCTCCACGCCCCGAGTGCCCCTAATGGGTTCCACCAGCTAGACCAGAACAACTCCGTCCAGGCCGCCTAGGCGATCCCGGAGAGCTTCACCTGAGCGAGTCTCGGCAGAATTCCCCGTCCGAACAGCTCCGGGTCCTAGGCCGTGTCGGGATTGGCCTTGTCCCAGTCAGAGAGCGCCCGGTGTGGGCAATGACGTCACCCTTCTCGCTTGGCCGTTGCACGGGCCCACAGAGCTACCGCTAGGTGAGGTGTGCCAGGGTACAGAACGACGCCCTTGTGCCCGCGTCAGTTGACGCGAGCGCCGCGCCCGGTTCGGCGACTTGCATCCGCGGAACTGTCCCAGAACAACCGACAGGATGCCTCCGGGTCGTCCCTTGACACGGCCCCGCCCCTTCATGAACGGCGATCTGAGACGGTCTCGCTGCGATCTCGCCGCGTGTTATGGGTCAGGTCGCATGTTCCCGAGCCGTCGTTCCGCGCTTGACTGGACCGGCTCCGAGTCCCCGCGTTGGAAGCGCGGATGGGACAATCTGTATACGTGAGCGGCGTGCTCTCAGGAGCCAACGATCCCGCCTCGCCGGGCTGGTACCCGGATCCGTGGCGTGTCGCCCCTTACCGCTGGTGGGATGGTGCTTCATGGACCGGAAATGCGTCCCCCCCACACAGCGGATTGGCCCCCAAGGTCGCCTCAGGCAACAAAGCTGAGCTCGTGGGCGGGATGAACGTGCCCTCCGCTCTCGGCGGTCGGCTCAATGCGACGGTTCCTCTTGTCGTACTGACGATCGGCGAAGCCACCCTGCGAATGGATCCTCGGTCGTTTGCCGGGGCTATGTTCTCGGACTTCGAGGCACCACTCCACGAGATCACCGCCGCATTCCTGCTCAGCGGCAGCTTCATGACGTCTGGCATTGGCTTCGAACTCTCTGATGGCCAGCTCGCATACTTCTGGACGCGTCGGGACCAGGGTCGCGTCTTGGCAGAACTTCAACAACGGGGGGTGCTGATCGACCCCGTGCCACGTCGCGCGATTGGAGCACTGTCGGGACAACTTAGGTCGTTGTGGAATTGGGGCCGATCGACTCCTTCGGTCGCCAAGTTGCCGGGGCTCTCGCGACCGATGAAAGTGCTGATGCCATGCTTCATGGTCGTTGGAATCGCCGTCATAGTGATCTTCGCCTCGATGGGAACGCCCTTCGGGTGGTTCGTAGCTGCCCTTGGGGCTGTGGGCTTCGCCCAGTCAGTTGTCTCTTGGCGCCGGAATCGCCCACGAAAGCCTCAGTGACCGAACGCGCGTCCATCCGATTACCGCGCCGATCCCGCTCCGGACGCGTAATCGGCGTTACGCGTCCCTGTGGCTGTCCCAGAACGCGGCCCGCGTAACCTGGCCGGGCTCGCCCCGAGGTGCCGGTCGGGGGCAGCCGCGACTACTAAGCGACCACATCGAATGCTGACCTTGGATTGACCGGTCGGGAATCTCTTGGGAATCTACGGAGCGACATTCGCTCGCGCTGAACGGACTCAGTGGACGGCCATTCCCTCAAGGTCCAGTTCAACGGACTCGACTCGTTTTGGTGGACCTTCTCGGCCCGATTCCTAAACCGCGTGTCGCAGGTTCGAGTCCTGCCGGGGGCGCCTCTCGCGTCAGGCGTCGACTAGTCGACCGCGAGGATCGTTGACCTGGTGCTGCTCCTCCGCATTCATCGGAACAGGATGCCGCGCCGCCGTCCAAGATTGCCGGATGATGCTGTCGGTGATCGGCGAACCGCTAGGGGTACCAGGGCTCGACCAAACCGTCGTCACCACTCAGACGATCCATGGGAAGCTGAGGCATGGTTGTCGGCCGTGACCTGGCGGCGGTGGTTGGTGCGTTCCTGATTCTCGCCACTGGATGGAGCGTGATCGGCACGGTCGTCGTCCCCCGCCGGATCCGCAGCCGGCTCCCCAGGACCGTCTCCACCGCCGTCGATACGACCTTCCATCTCGTCGCCGACCGCTTCGACTCCTACGAGCCGCGCGATCGGATTCTGGCCGCCGAGGCTCCGATTCAACTCATCCTGCAGATCGTCGCGTGGCTGGCGGTCTTTGAGGTTGGCTTCGGGCTGCTGATGTGGCCGTTCATGGGCACCGCGGGGCTGCCCGGCGCCTTGGAGCAGGCCGGGTCCGCGCTGTGCACGCTCGGTTACCTGGCGCCTCGTTCCAGCCCTGTGGCAGCACTGGACTCCCTCGCCGCCCTCTCCGGTCTGGGCACCGTGGCCCTCCAGATCGGCTACCTCCCCACGCTCTACGCCGCCTTCAACCGGCGCGAAGCGCTCGTGACGTTGCTGGACTCCCGAGCCGGGGTGCCTTCTTGGGGTCCGGAACTACTGGCCCGCACCCACTACGGGTTGGGTACCGGTGTCTCGGCCGTGGACGAGCTGCCAGAGTTGTTCGAGGAGTGGGAACGCTGGTCAGCCGATGTGGCCGAGAGTCACACCACCTACCTGACCCTGGTCAACTTCCGCTCCCCGCGAGCGCTTTCCTCCTGGGTGACTGCACAACTGGCCGTGCTCGACGCGGCCGCGCTCTATCTGTCGCTGCTGCCCGACGCTCCTAGTGCAGTGTCGGCCCGGCTGTGCCTCCGTGGCGGCTTCACGTGCCTGACGGCCATCGCCCGGGCCCGTGGTTTCGCGATCCCCGATGAGGCCGACCCAAACGACGGCATCGTCCTCACCTTCGAGGAATTCGTCGACGCCACCGACCGCCTGGCCAGAGTGGACTTTCCCCTCGAGCGCTCGAGCGAGGAAGCGTGGCTTGACTTCGTGGGTTGGCGGGTCAACTACGAGGCGGCCGCCTACGCCATCGCCCGCGCTGATCGACGCTCCGCCGGCATTGTGGTCGGGACCTCGCAGGCACCCGATCCCTGTGATCCCGCCGCTTCGCCCGCCGACCCGACGGGCTGGCAAGCCGCCTCTGCACGCCCCGGAATAGGGGGGCGTGAGCTGTTGTTGGCTCATTACATCCGGGTGCTGAGGACGAGCGAGACCGACGGATCCTTCACCGAGGGCGAGTCGTCAACAGTCCATCTCTTGAAAGTGGGCGATTCCCACCGATACGGCAGCCACAACACACCAAGGAGGCCTTCATGCCGGCAAAGGGAAGCGCTGAGTGGAAAGGCAACCTGCCCACTGGTACCGGCACGTTCAGCGCGGGTGACACCATCAGCGGCGGCTACACCTACAGGTCCCGTTTCGAGGACGGACCCGGGTCCAACCCGGAGCAGCTGATCGCGGCGGCACACGCCGCCTGCTTCTCGATGGCCCTTGCCAACCTCCTAGCCAGTGCAGGCCATCCACCGGACTCGGTGCACACCGACGCCAGGGTCACCCTGAGGCCCGTCGATGGTTCCCCGACCATCACCAAGATCGAGCTGGTCACGGTGGGACGGGTACCAGGCATCGACGAGCCCACGTTCGTGGAGAAAGCGCTGGCCGCCAAGGCGGGCTGTCCTGTGAGCAGGGCCTTGGCTGGGGTATCAGACATCATCCTTGAAGCCTCCCTGGCCCCGCAGGAAGGAACCACCCAATGACCGAGGCATTCATCCTCGGCGGCCAACGAACGCCAGTCGGGCGGCATGCCGGTCGTCAGTGACCGGATCGGCGATTTGTGTTCCGAGAAGTGCCCCACGATGTGCAGTTACAACGACGTACCACGCGTCATCCATGTGCCGTGGCGGGGCGGCCGCGACCACTGAGCGACCGCGTCGAACGCTGACCTTTGATTGACCGGTCGGGAATCTCTTGGGAATCTACGGAGCGCCACTCGCTTGTTCTGAAAGGACTCCGTCGACGGCCAGGCGCGCAACGGCCAGAGCAGCGGACTGGACTCGTTCCGGTGGACCTTGTCGGCCCGAATCCTGAACCGCGTGTCGCGGGCTCGAGTCCTGTCGGGGGCGCCTCGCACATCCTCGAGGTGCCACACTGCCACACCGACCCCGCGTCGTTCAGAGGAACTCGGACTCGACGCGCGATGCTTCGTCGATGGCTGAGTGGATCTGCTTCTTGCATCCTCCCCGAGAAGACTTCGCCGAGACTTTGACCGAGGCCGAAGAGGAGGTCTGGCGACGCCATGCTGCCCGTCTCCAGCAGCTGACGAAGGACGGTGTCCTCATCCTGGCCGGACCTACCCTCGGGAAGACGAACACCGGAGTGCTCGTGTTCGAAGCCGACGACGAGCAGTCGGCCAGGGAGGTAATGAACGGCGACCCGACAATTGCCGAGGGCTTTGCCCGTGGGGAGCTCAGACCGTTTCGCGTTTCATTCCTCCGCGGCCGCGACTGACCCCAACTGCCTCGAGCGGCGACGCGGTACTGACCCGGCAGCGAAGATCGCGCTGGACGTTGACGGTCTCTTCTTGACCGACCAGCGTTTCAAGTGAGTGCCCGAGCCGGGTCTGACTCCATCTGAATCCGGCTGGCGTCCTTTCGGACTGTCCTGAAGACGATCCGTCGGCCCGGCCGTCGGTGTCACCGCAATGCTGACTCAGGTAGTCGTCGAGCCCGCTGGGCTTTGCCCGGCGAGGTGTTCAGTCAGCAGATGGATCTTCTGCGTGAGGTCGTGGACCTTCTCGGTCAGTTCGGTATTTGCGCTCAGGAGGTCGTCGATCTTGTGAGTCTCGTCGTAGTGGTGGGCGGCGAGGATCTCGTCGCGGGCCGCGGCGCGGTTCTGGCTCATCATGATGATCGGCGCTTGGATGCCGGCGAGGCCCGAGAGCACGAGGTTCAGTGCAATGTAGGGGTAAGGATCGAACGCCTTGTGATGCAGCAGATGCTGCAGGAAGAGAGTGTTGATCACCATCCAGGCCACGATCAGCGCCAGGAAGATGAAGATGAACGGCCAGGAGCCACCAAAGCTTGCGATCTCGTCCGCGACGCGCTCCCCGAGCGTGCGGTCGTCCTGGGCCTTCTGCAAGGCGGGATGCCCGTGCTCGGGATGGCGCCACGGGAACCAGCTACTACGCGGCAAAGGCGTAACGACGGCATTAGTGCTCATGTGTGCTCACCTCTCTGTCCCTCCCAGCCTGGAACTTGATTCGATCTTCGAGAACATGAACGGCGTCGACGCCGGAAGCAATGTCTATTCACTCGACCAGCGGTCCGCTCCCGGGAGGGCCCGCAATGTTCGATCGGGCGTGGACCGCGCCTGAGGATCACGACCCGCGCCCGCGACGAACGGGGAGGCGTGATGGGATACCTCGGTATCGCGAATGGCAAGACGTCAGCCGGCATCCTCCGTACCTCTGGGCGTCGCGAAATCGATGTTCTCGGCAGCAGCGGTGCCGTTCGCGCGGCCCGGATACCTGACCCAGGTCATGCAAACGTTGAGTTCGTCAATGATGTTTGAGGCCCCGATCCTGGTCCCGTTGTCGAACTCGATCGTTCCTGTGGTGTGGGCATCCTCGACGAGGGTGAGGTCGTAACCGCGATCTAGGGCACCGTAAGCCGTGGCGCGGATGCACCAGTTCGTGGCGGCCCCGGCCAACACGATGTGCGTCGCGCCGAGCGCCGCGAGCTCGTTCTCGAGCTCGGTCTGCTCGAAGGAGGAGTTGAACTTCTTGTGGATCAGGGTCTCGCCCTCGGCAGGTACGAGTGCTGGCGCCCACTGCCACTGCGGACTGCCGTAGAGGAGCTCCTCGTCGGAATGTTGCACCCACACGACGGGCACGCCTGCTGCGCGTGCACGCTCGACGGCGCGTGACACGTTCTTGGTTATCCGCTCGGAATCCCACGCCTCGGCCATCACACCGACCTGCACGTCTACGACCAGGAGCACTCCCTTGTTGCCTTCACGCACGGTCGCCACGATGGTTCCTCCTCGTCTCGAAGAATCAGAAGTCCTGGGTATCCAGTACGCGCACCGATGGCGGTGTGGGCCACGTTCCGCATCGATCCGGTGCTCTGGGACGGTTACGACGAATGGCCATCCACGCCGCGCAGGCTGTAGATCTGCCGATCAGGCGGTGTCACGGCCGCGATTGTCAGCTGAGTTCGCGGACCCTAAGGGTGTCGACGTGCTGCTGGAAGGCAACGGCTTTGCCACCGTCCATAGTCCACACGTGGACCATCTTCACAAGAGCCGGCTCTCCGGAGCCCTTGCGCTTCCACCTGTAGCTCCCGAGTGCCACGACCGTGTCACCGTCGGCGACGAACCTCTCAGGGACCACCGCGAAGTCATCGCCGATTTCCCCCAGTCGCATGAACACCCCTTCGAGCACTGCCTGAGGACCGACGTACGTGCCAGCGAGTGGAAACCCGTCGGCCTCGGTCCAATGGATGTCGTCGGCCATGACGCCGAGGGCGGCGGGCACGTCACCCGATGCGAAGCTCGCATAGGCATCTTCGACGATTTCCTTGTTGGTCGCCATCTCGAATCCTCTTTCCTGTCGGCGGAGTTGCCCGCCTAGTCACCCTAACGAACCAGCTCGAAATCGCCTGCCGCGTCGAGAGGCAACCCTGGGGAATCTGCCGAGCGACATTCGCCTGCACTGGACGGAATCAGTGGACGGCCGCTCAGGCAAGGTCCAGTACTACGGACTCGGCTCGATTAGGGGGACCCTCTCGGCCCGATTCCCAAACCGCGTAACGCAGGTTCGAGTCCTGCCGGGAGCGCCAGCGCGACGCCGCGAGACGTCGTAGACACCCGGGTCAGTTCATCGGCTGGTAGTCCCGCGAGGGATCAAGCTCGAACTCGCGGATCAGCTCGCCTCGTTCACTGCCAATTCGCAACTCGCGCCCAACCACGAAGATGGTGGCGCCTCGCCGGCGTGGGCCCGCCCGACCCCGCGGTGGTGGAGCCGCCCGCTGCGACAAGGTGAGCCTGGCCCCCGGATCGACCCCGTCGCGGCGGAGGCGATGGCCGTCCGGCGTAGACGCGGCTGGGGGTGAGCCTTGGCCCGAGAGAACAACACCTCGGCGGCGTACGTCGCGGCAGCGAGCAGGCGGGGTGGGACGGCCAGATCGATGATCGGGTCGATGGCACACGGAATATTCCGGATGCTGTCCTTGTTGGATACTCCATCTGCATTGAGGTTGCCATCGCAACTTCTGACGACTGGGGAGATGACATGCGCAGGAGTCGACTACTTGCCGGGACAATCGTGCTTGGGGTAGCGGTCATCGGTAGCGGGCTGTTCGGCGGCGTATCCGCATGGGGGTCGAACACCCCGAAGGGCGGCACGATCTACGTCTCAGCTACGCCGAAGAACGGGGCGACGGATCCGATCGTGATCGTCGGAGCGATCGGCGACTACGGCACAGCGACGACGGTCGACCAGAACGGAAAGGTCGACTCGAACGGCGAGTACGTCAAGATTGTTCTCAAGCACGGTGGATTCGAGATCAACACCAAGGCCCTCAAGCAGAAGGCGAACTCGGCGGCTCCAACAGTGAACAACACGACGACCTGCTCGTTCTCGTTCACGGCCTCCGGGCCTGTCACGCTGTTCAATGGCAGTGGCTCGTACAAAGGTATTTCCGGCACGGTGGACATAACCGAGAACTTCTACGCCATCCTTCCGCGCTTTGCGTCTGGCAAGCACAAGGGTCAGTGCAACGAAGGCAATAGCTCAACCCCGATCGCATTTGTCGGGAGCATCAGCGGTTCAGGCAAGGTCAGCTTCAGCTAGCCGCTATCACTGATCGAGGAACTGATCGAACAGCCCCGGCGCTTCGGTGCCGGGGCTGTTTGTTCCGCTGCGCCAACGCGTTCGCCGAAAACCGACAGCCACCAGCCTGCGGTCCGCCTCCGCTCTTGAGCCGCTGCAGGGAATGCCAGCGACTGGGCTCATGATGCAGGGCACCTTGCCCCGCGATCCTCCGCGGCGAGGCGTGGGGAGGTGACCGCGTGCGCAGGGATCTCAGCGACGCAGAACAGCACCATGAGACGGTCGTGCTGTCATCTGGGACGGCACTCTGGCCATCGAGGCGCCCGACCTCGGGTCGGTCGTCCCGGGGACTGTCGCGCTCGGCGGCTCGGCGATTGGTGAGGTTTCGGCGGCCAGAATGCAACAACGGATCAGCGAAATGGCGCCAGGTAGTATCTCTCCGGTCGCAGCCACAGGACCATGAGTCTCGGCCCCGAGAGGAGCCGGCGTGATTTCCACGGGCGGCGGACACCAAAGTCGGTCGAACGCCTCAGGACGGGATACACCGCCAACGGGATGTGCGTGATCGAGTGTCGACCATGAGCGCGAGACCAGCCGTCGACCGTGGCCGCCTGCTGGTCCGATCAGGCATCTCACGCGGGCGTTCGATGGTCACTCCTCGTCGCGCGCTGCTTGCGTGTTTCTACGCTCTCGTCTTCCCCTTCTACTGGTGGACCGCGGTATCGAGTGGGAACGTCCGGATCCGCGATTACTACAACCAGTTCACGAACAGCATCCTCGCCGGCCATATCGCCATGCCGTTCCGGCCGCCGAAGGGGCTCCTCGCGCTGAAGAACCCCTATGACCCTGCCCTGAACAGCACCTACCAGCGTTTGTACCACGACCTGATCCTGTATCACGGCCACTTCTACCTCAGCTGGGGAACCACGCCGGTCTTCACCTTGTTCCTTCCCTGGCGCCTCCTCGGCGTTGGGGACATGCCGGTCAGCCTGGCAGCCGTGATCTTCAGTTGCGTTGGCCTGTTCTTCGCGGTGCTGCTGTTCCTGACGATCCTCGACCGCTTCCTGCCCGGGACGTCACTTTCCAAGATTGCGGTCGCGGTGACCGCGCTCGCCTTCTGCAGCGTCGTCCCCTTCATCCTTCGCCGCCCGGCGGTCTACGAGGTCGAGATCCTCTCCGGTTACGCCTTCATGATGCTGGCCCTCTACCTCCTCGCAAGCGGCTGTCTGCGCACACGGCTGGTCGCCTGGCGACTCGGGCTCGGAAGCCTGTGCTTGGGGCTCGCCTTCGGGGGGAGACCGGTCCTCACGCCGGTCGCGGCGCTGGCGGCATTGCTCGCCTTCGCCGTCGTCATGCGGAACTCAGCGAACCGGCATGTCAAGCCGGTTCTGCGCTACGGCGCGATCATCTTCGCCCCGATAGGTGTCCTGCTGTTCTTGGCCCTCTTGTACAACTTCGCCCGTTTCGGATCGCCGTTCCAATACGGCTACCCGTACGCGCTGGGCGGCACGGATGTCCGCAGCCTTCACCTGTTCTCGTTCGCCTACATGTCCCCGTCGCTCACGTACATGCTCATCAACCCCATCTACTTCACGTTCAGCTTTCCTTTCGTCGGGTTCAACACCGGGGCATTGCCGGTGACCCTGCCACCGGGCTACATCGTCGAAACGGTGGCTGGCGTGCTGGTGACGACACCATTCCTCATCCTCAGCGGTGGGATTCCCTTCATCGGCCGGCACGATCGTGCGAGCCGCGAGTTCCGGATGGTGCTCTACGCGATCGCTGCGTTCGGCCTGCTCGGCATGCTGCTGGTCGCCTACAGCATCTGGGGTGTCACCCAGGAGTGCGAAGTCGACTACGTGTCGCTGCTCCTCATCCCGGCACTTGTCGTGTGGTGCGAAGCCACCCGCGCCAGGAGATGGCGCGGGCTGGTTCTGAAGGTCGTCGGTGTCGCGGCGATCCTCTACGCCTCATTTGTCGGTTTCGCCATCTCCTTCACCGGCTACTACGGCATGTTGCAAGAGAACAACCCCGGGTCCTACTGGACCCTCGAACGAGCGACGAGCTTCATACCGACGGCGATCACAGCCATCGAGGGACACCCGGATATCGTCCGCGTTTACTACCCCCAGGAGATAGGGACCTACCAACCCACACTCACCGACGTCCGCGTCGTGTCTCTGCCGCTGCACGTCGACGTTGTGTCACCGGACAGCTCGTGGCGGTTGCAGCTGAAGTTCAGCCCGACGCCGGCTTCGGGACGACCAATAGACCTGACCGTGAGCTATGGGGACAGGGCCCACCACGTGAGCGTCAGCAGGCACTCGGATGTGGTCGTTGTCCCGCTCGAAGGGGGGCTGGTCCGGATCAGGCTCACCGTGCCGTCCGGCCAGATGGCGATGATCGCGCGTGCCACCTTCGTCGGGGCGAAGTGATGCGGCACGGCCGGTTCCCAACTTCCTGACGCGTCGGTCCTGGTTCGACCCGGGGCCCTCACCTTCCCCATCCAGGAGTGCGAACGCCCCGTCCGGCAGGAACCATCGCGGACCGGCGTGATCCTCGCCCGGTGCAGGTGAGCGGCGCGGCCACCATCGCCTAATGCGCGCTTCGGACGGATGTCCCAGCTAGGTTGGACTTTTCGCAGTTCGGTATCGCCCCTCCGATCCCGGAGTATCCGCGGATGCCATTCTCTCGACGATCCCCTGTCGGCGTCTCGACCGGTCGCAACATCCAGCCGCTGATCAACGCTGCCCTGCGGGCTGTCACCGAGGGCTTCGCTGAACTCGGGTTCTCCGACGACTCCCCGGTGCTGGCGATCGGACGCGACACGAACCTCGTGGGGCGACTTGGCGAACAAGGCTTCCACGTCGCCTCTGCCGTGATTCCAGACGCGGCCGCGCCTCCCCGAACCGGCGACGGGGAGCACTCGCAGGCACCGCGGCCCGCGTCGGTCTGTGTGCTCGACGACCTCCTCGGGTTCGTCGACGATCCATCCGCCCTTCTCAAGGCCGCCTATGACCGCCTCGCGCCCGGCGGGCTGCTCGTCGCAACCCTCGGTCGCCGGGGCGACCACGGCCGACCGGATCCCGAGGCCACCTCACCGGAGACAGCGCGCGAGACGACACCTCGTCGTCGCCAGCACCTGCAGACGCTCTTGTTCCGCGAGGGTTTCGTCTCCCCCCGCTGGCGCAAGCTCCGGGGCTCGGACCTTCTCGTCACCGCGCGACGCGGCGACCTCGCGCCTCCGTACGCGCGGCCCCAGCGCCTTTCGGTGATCGTGCCGGTCTACGACGAGGCCGCCACCTTCCCGAAGATGATGGCCGACCTGCTGGCGAAGGAGATTCCGGGCGTCGAGATCGACGTCATCGTCGTCGAGAGCAACTCGACCGATGGGACCCGGGACTTGGCGCTCGGCTACGCGGGCCTCCCGCGGATCGAGCTCGTCCTCGAGGAACGGGCGCGTGGCAAGGGGCACGCGGTGCGAACCGGGCTCACCCATGCGCAAGGCGACTTCATCCTCATCCAGGACGCAGACCTGGAGTACGACATGAACGATTACGAGGCGTTGCTCGCCCCGCTTCGCTCCTTCGCGACGGGTTTCGTGCTCGGAGTGCGCGCGCCCACGCAAGGTGCCGTTTGGGGAATCAGACGTTTCTCCTCGGGGCCGCGACTCAGCGGGTTGATGAACGTTGGCAGCTTCATCTTCCGGGCGATGTTCAATCTCGTCTACCGGCAGAGGTTGCGGGACCCGTTCACGATGGCCAAGGTCTTCCGCCGAGATTGTGTTGCCGGCATGAAGCTCGAGTGCAACCGCTTCGACTTCGACTGGGAACTCCTGGCCAAGCTGCTCCGCGCGGGCTGCACGCCGGTCGAGGTGCCGATCTACTACCGGTCCCGTTCATTCGAGGAAGGCAAGAAGATCCTGATCTTCCGAGACTCGCTCACCTGGATCGTCGCCTGCTTCCGTTACCGCTTCGCCCGGTTCGAAAGCTGACGGGTACTCTCCTGGATCTCTTCCCTTGGTTTGACGACCCTCGCCTCCTGAGAAGAACCTCCCGCCTCAGTGGACGTAGACGTTCCTTCGGAACGATCGGCCCTTGTAGAAGCCTGATCCCGCGTACGCGACGGTGAGCCAGCGCCTGCCGTGTCCGATCTTCGCCGAACTCACCGTGCAGTGGTCGAGGCCATTCACCAGCAGCCGCGCGCAGAGCGTGCGCCGACCGTAGAGGAGCCGCACAACCCCGGAGACCTTGCCACGGCTCCCGTAGAGGTGGATCCGGAAATGCACCTGCTTGTTGGCGAACAGGGTCCACGGACCCACGGCCGCGATCGTGACGTGGGGGACGACCCTCGCAACGATCGGTGGCCCACCGGTCGGCGCCGAAGCGGTGACCACCAGCGTGAAGCTCCAGGTCCCGCGAGCACCGAGCTTGTTGGAATCGGTGCCGGAGATGGAATACGTGCCGGCGGCGAGCTTGCCGGTCGTCGTGACCACACCGGCGGAGGAGACCCGGAGGCTGGCCGTGGACACGGGTTTGAAGGCCACGCCAGTACCGTTCGTCGCCAGGTGGTCGGTAAAGACGGTCGAACCTGCCGTGGTCACCGAACCGTTGAAGGGCGCGATCTGCGTGATGGCGGCGGCGGTGACCGACAGCGTGTAGCTCCAGCTCCCGGTGTCACCAAGAGAATCGGAGTCGGTCCCCGAGATCGAGTAGTCGCCGACGGCGAGCAGACCGGTTGTCGAGACCACACCCGCGGAGGTGACCGAGAGGTGCGCGTTCGTGACGGCGCCGAAGCTCACACCCGACCCGTTCGTCGCCAGCTGGCCGGTGAAGGCGGCCGAGCCCGCCGTCGAGACCGAGTTTCCGAACGGGGCGGTCTGCGTGATGGCGGCGGCCGTGACCGACAGCGTGTAGCTCCAGGTCCCGGTGTCACCGAGGGTGTCCGAGTCGGTCCCCGAGATCGTGTACGTGCCGACTGAGAGCGGACCGGTCGTCGTGACCACGCCGGACGAGGCAGCCAAGAGGTGCGCGTTCGGCGACGTGACCTTGAAGCTCACGCCATTCCCGTTCGTCGCCAGGTCGTCGGTGAAAGCGGTCGACGCCGCCGTCGAGACGGAGTCGCCAAACGGGGCGCTCTGGGTGATCGGAACGGCCGTCACCGTGAGCGTGTAGCTCCAGGTCCCGGTGTCACCGAGGGCATCGGAGTCGGACCCCGAGCTCGTGTAGCGGCCGACAGAGAGCGGTCCGCCGACGGTGGTGATCGCGCCCGAACCCGAGACCGAGAGGCTCGTGTTCGGCGAGGTGACCTTGAAGCTCACGCCGGTCCCGTTCGTCACCAGGTGGTCGGTGAAATCGGTCGACGCCGCCGTCGAGACGGAGCTCCCGAACGGGGCGGTCTGGATGATCGGAACGGCCGCCACCGTGAGCGTGAAGCTCCAGCTCCCGGTGGCTCCGGTTCCGGAGTCCGAGTCGGTTCCGGAGACGGTGTAGGTGCCGACGGGGTCCGTGGTGGGCGCCGTGACCGCACCTGACGAGGTGACCGAGAGGTCGGTCCCAGAGGACTCCGGGCTGAAGGTCGCGCTGGCGTCGCTCGTTGCCAGCTCGCCGCTGTAGCCGGAACCCGCCGTGACCGAAGCGCCAAAGGGCGCGTCCTGGGTGATGGTGAGAGTGGAGGCGGCCGTCACCGAGAGCGTGAAGCTCCAGCTCCCGGAATCGCCGAGCGAGTCCGAGTCCGTACCCGAGACCGTGTACGTGCCAACGGGGTCCGTAGTGGGCGCCGTGACCGCACCGGACGAGGCGACCGAGAGGTGAGTTCCCGCCGATTCAGGGCTGAAGACCGCGCTGGTGTCGCTCGTTGCCAGCTGGCTGCTGTAGCCGGATCCCGCCGTGACCGAAGCGCCAAAGGGCGCGTCTTGGGTGATCGGCACGGCCGTCACCGTGAGGGTGTAACTCCAGGTTCCAGTGTCACCGAGCGAGTCCGAGTCGGTCCCCGAGATCGAGTAGTCGCCGACGGCGAGGGCACCGGGCGTCGTGACCTTGCCCGAGGAACTGACCGAGAGGTCCGCGTTGGCGACGGCATTGAAAATCACGCCACTGCCGTTCGTCGCCAGGTCATCGCTGAAAGCCGACGACGCTGTCGTCGAGACCGACTTCCCGAAGGGGGCGACCTGCGTGATAGCGGCCACACTGACCGTGAGCGTGTAGGTCCAGGCGCCAGCGTCGCCGAGGCTGTCCGAGTCGGTTCCCGAGATCGTGTACGTGCCGACGGAGAGCGGGCCGGTCGTCGTAACCACGCCCGCGGAGCTGACGGAAAGGCTGGTGTTCGCGGTGGCGTTGAACGTCACGGCGCTGCCACTCGTCGCGAGCTGATCGCTGAAAGAACCCGACTCCGCCGTCGTAGCCGAGTTCCCAAACGGGGCGGTCTGAACGATAGGGGTGGTGGTGACCTTCAGCGTGTAGCCCCAGTACCCGGTCCCCCCGAAGGTGTCGGAGTCCGTCCCCGAGATCGAGTAGGTGCCGACGGCGAGCATGCTCGTCGTCGTGACCACGCCCGCGGAGCTGACGGAGAGGCTGGCGTTGGGCGAGGTGACCTTGAAGGTGACGCCACTTGCGTTTGTCGCCAGCTGATCGCTGAAAGCGCCTGACTTCGCCGTCGAGACCGAACCGCCGAACGGGGCGGCTTGGACGATGGTGAGGCTGGAGATGACCGCCACCGCCCCAGTGCCGGAGCCGCTTGTCGTGAAGTACGCCCCGGCAGGTATGGCGGCCGCAAGGGCCAAGAGCGCGCATGCCACGACAGGGGCGAACAGCCTTCCCTTCGCTTGCCGGAACCCTCTCACTCCATCTGCTCCTGTCGTCGTGCACGCTGTTCGCGAGTGCACTGGTGAACCTCAGGAAATCGCTCCCCTGCTGCCCAGCAGTGAATTCAACGATGAACCCGGTGGTTGGCCGGGTCGCGGGAGAGACACCCACGACCCGGCCTTCCACTCTGATTGAGCTGGTGGCGAATGAAGCGCGCCACCGTCTTGGAATGTCAGTTCGACGAGAAGGTCAAGCCGACGTTTGCACCTTGGCACACATCCTGCGAGTACGGCTCGTTGATCATCGACAGAGACACCGCGTCATTGACCGTGATGGTTTGTCCGGGACCAACGGCTTCGTTGAGGGTCAGCGGAGACCCGTTCACGGTGAACCAGCTCGCGTAGCACCCGGAAACGTCGGTGGACGTGTCGCCGGAAACGGATTCGACGTCACCGGTAGCGGTGTTCTCGGCAACCCCGACGGTGACGGTGTTGACCGTCACACCGGTGGTTCCCGGGTTGTACACGGTGAAGTTGATCGGCTGAGCCGGGCTACCGGGCCACAGACCGCTGGCGGTTCCCGTCAGGTTGATCTGGACGGCAGGAACGAGAGCAGGCGTCCCGTATCCACAGTTGGAACCGGAGGCGGTGCTGTACTCAGTGAACGTCGTGGAGCCCGTTGAGCAGGTGACCTCACCGGGAGCAACGTCGGATCCCCAAGCCGGGTTGACCGTCACGAACAGATGCCCAGCATCGGTGTCCGATCCGGCGCTGACCTGGGACTCGTACGACAACTGGACGTTCACGCCCCCATTGACGATGTTCTGCGCGTCGTTGTACGTAATTCCGTACACGACCGTGCTTGGCAGTGAGGCGGGGTAGTAGGTGTTTTCGAAGTAGCTCGTGTACTTGAAGTTGTCGAACGTCGCGGTGAAGTTGTCAATGCCCCAGGGTGCTGGCAGGGTCGGGTCATACCCGGTCGCCGTCGCGGGGACCGAGACGCTCTCCGTGTCAGAAGCCAGCAACTGGCCCGGAGAACTTCCCGAACCGGCGTCGTAGACGCTGAACGTCATGCTCATCGGACCATCGACCGTGCCGAAGTTGGCCATGTCGACCACGGCACTGCTGATCAGGCCACTCCCGGACAGGTCGACCCTGTTGCCGAACTCGCTCATCCCGACGCAGTAGAAGCACTGCGACCAGTTGTAGTCGAGCGGGTTGCTCATCCGGCTGTTGTAGGCGGTGACGCCCGTCTGGTTGATCACCAGCCCGGAGGCGGTGCCAACCGACGCCGACCCCGTGCCAGATCCGGCCGCGGTGAAGTACGCGAAGGCACTGCCGGCCACGGCCAGCACGGTGGCGGCTACGACCGCCGGAATCGCGTACCGCTTCTTCTTGAGGAATCTCATTTTGTCCAACTCCTTAGGGTGTGATGGATATCCGACTCGGGCGTCGGGTTCGCCATTCGCTCCCCGCAGGCCTGGCGACCACATAAGGCCCGAGGTTCATCGCATCGCCCACTACAGGAGCCTTCCCACGTTCCCTTTTCCCTGCGGGAACGCCGGAGGGGACCATTTCGCGTGTGGACCGGGGCAGGGATGGCCCTGCTGCCCGACCCGCCACGTTGCGCCGACCACCCAGCGGTAAAGCCACCGGTCTGTCGACTTCTACATCGGGCACGTTGGCCCGCTTGCCACCGGAGGCTCCCTCCCGGGAGGCTCTCTTTGATGTGGAACCGACGGGGCGGGTGCCAATGCCCCGCCGGCCAGATCCGCAACACCTTTCGGCCCCGCCTTGCGGTGACCCAGCGACAGGCCGGTCCTTCACCAGCGAGCCATCAGGAGCCAAGGCGCGACACAACAACACCCTGATTTCCCGAAGAAGGCGCCTCGCAGAACCCCTGTGCGCCCTCGTCTCAGCGTGGGCAAAGCACGGCGATATTGGCTGCCGGGCGCATCGCACCAGCCGTCTCGGACGACCTCGCCCTTGGAGCAAGGCCGCGACCGGCCCGCCGTCGCATTGCGTATTGGGCCACGCCTGGTCGAACCCGACAGCTCGAACGCCCATTCCCCCGCCCGTCTCGCCCACTGCCCTGAAAAGCGAGCAGCCCATAACCAAACGAGGACGGTTTCACCATTTGCTCCCCTCGGCTCAGGTGACCATGCACGAGCCGGGGATCATCGCTCCCCCGCCACTGCCACGCGACAACCGTGTACACCAGCGACCTGCCGTTTCGGCAGCGGACGAGACCCTAACGATCGTGAACTCCCTCGGTCAAGTTGTCTGTTACATCTTGCACTTACAGTTGCTTATGTTGCTAATGATTGGGCAATTTGGCGGTCCGTGAACCCATATTCACCTGTTGGTAAACCCATATGTGCCCGACGCAGTTACGCGGATGTAACTACGCCCTTCAGATTATGACAAACCAGGCGCCGTGCTCTGTCGAGTCAAGCCGCCAAAGCCAGATGAGACGCACGACCATTTCTGCCCGAGACCGCGGCCCCAATGTTGGTTGTGTCCGCGACCTCCGCTCGAACGCGGAACGAGAGAATGCGGCAGTGTGCGTCCTCGTGGACAACAACACGCCCTCAATGCCTGTGCGAACCGAGGCTTCAGCGGCGGGGCCGACCGCGGCGGCCGCTCCTCGGCTCAAAGAACTGTCCCCGGCTGACCTCATCGCCGGAAAACACCCTGTCCCGGCGTTGCCGATTCAGGTTGTGCACGACGCTTCGGTCGGGGTTGAACCGGAAGCTGCATGAGCTCCCGTAATGCGTCCTTGAACGTCACGCCTTCTCGACAGATGCTCTGCGGTTCCTTGTACTTCGACCTGGGCTTGACGGCAGCTCGCGCTGTCCCAGTTTCTCTGTGGACGGGAGAGACGATGGGCGTCTGACCGGTGGGTCCTGGGCGCGATTCGGGATCGCGCGAGACGGTCCGCGTGTTCTTCGGCGCGCCGCCAACCCGCCTCTCCTCTGCCACCGACGTGCCGGCCCTCTCCCCAGGAAGACGCGCCATGGCTTCGCGAATGCGCTGCGTAAGTTGCCAAGCCGCGCGACAGCTGACGTCATACCTGCGGCTGATCTCGTCAGCGGCGACGCCGTTGTCGTTCGTTGCGAGCTCACAGAGTACGAACAGCCAGGTCCGAAGCGGCACGTGGCTTCCGTGCATGATCGTCTTGGTTGTGACGGAAAACGTCTTGCGGCACGCCGAGCACTTCCACATCCGCCGCTGGGACTGTTTGCCAGAGCTGGTCTTGCGCGAAATGCCGTTCTTCGGAGTCAGGAAGTAGTGACCGCTCTCGGCACCACAGTGGGGGCACGCGACTTCGTCGCCCCAGCGCGCCTCTTCCAGGTACTTGTAGGCATTTGCCTCGGTAGTGATCTGGGAACCGAGCGAGATGATTGGAAGGATCTCCACGGCTCGCATTGTCGCCGTGGGTTGTATCAGTCGAGCTGTTGGCGGCCTAAATTACACAGGAGTCATTTGGCGGCTGGGTTCACCAATCGTTCAATTGCCAGCGAGCCTCCGAGCGATCTCAGGAAAGGTCGGACCAAGAGGCGAGCAAAGGCCGATGGCGATCCCGAATGGGACCGACCGGCGGGCCTCAACCTTTCCGTTCGTAGGCGACGGTGAACGAATATGACGAACCGAGGCGCCGGAGCGGTGCCGGCAATGCCACGACAGAGCCGTTGGCGCGCAGCATCTCGATTGCGTCGGCGTAGGACGGGACCGCTGTCGGGGCCACTCGGAGATTGGCAAAGGAGACGCTCGCAAAATCGGCCAGCGGGGCCAGGGCCGAGCTCCCCTGGATGCCGGAGTCCTCGGCCACCCACTCGACGGAAGCTCCGGCATAGGCGGCCGGTTCAGACGCATGTGCGCTCCGACCGGTCGTCTCGTCCGTCACTGTCGCCCTCCAAGCGCCCGACGAGGACTGCGCGACCCGGGCGGAGATCCTGTCACCCGCGTGCACGGTGAACTCGTCCTGCCAGGCGTAACCGAGGGCCCCATCGCTCCAAACAACGGAGCTCGACTGGACGCCACGGGCGCACGTCGACGACGTGCCCGCCTGGAACAGCTTTGCGGGGTGGACCCATCCGTCGACGCCAACCCAGTCCGAGGTGCTGCCGTTCGGCACGACCCGGCAGTTGAGGGCCGGAACCGTCCACTCGGCGTTGACCTCCCGATAGATCTTGCCCGTGAGCACGTAACCGGCCCAGTTCATCGACGACAGTCCCGGGTTCTGCGCCTGCAAGGCTGAATGCGAGGATCCGGCCGACGAATGCCCAGACCCGCGACGATGCCGGCGTGTCGAAGCAGCCGCCGTGTGCGAGACCCCTCCAACTGCACCGAGCGAGATAGGCGCTTGCCCCCTCGCGGGGGAAAATGTCGAGGACGACACCGCCGCACCGACACCGAGGCCGCCAATTTGGCTCACCACCACGGCAAGGGCGATCGCGGCGCCTCCGCCCAGACCGAGCCGCCGGACGGTGCGATGCGAGTGCTCAGGCTGGCGGTGCTCAGCATCTGACGCGGACTTGGCAGGGCACCATCGCCTGTGTAGCCACTCTGCGTGATCATCGTGCGAGATGCACTTACCCACGCAGGCATCATCGGCCCCGGGAAATCACCAGCACAGACACGCCTGAGGCCATTTGAGGTGGTCTGTTTGGTGCAGGTGGGTCTAGTCAATCCGTGGTGCTCTCAACCACTCAATGTGGTAGCTGACACAGATTGACCAGCCCCGCGCGCGTCTCCGCCGCCCGAGACCGTCGCCGTCGCAGGATCGCCGCACCCGGGCGCTCAGCCCGGAGTTCAGCGTCTAACCCCCCGATTGAACGCTTCTCGAGACGGCCATAAACCGCTGATCAGGAAGTTCGCCTCGCCAGGTCCCTGGTCCGTCAGCGAAATGTAGGGGCGACATATACGTGATTGGCGCTGCAGTTTGCAGTATTGTTTTAGGTGATGTACGTGAAGCGGACGGTACGCAAGCGAGGCGACAAGCGCTACACGTACCTGTCGCTCGTCGAAGCCGTGCGCTCAGGCGGCAAGAACACCCAGCGGGAGCTGTTCCGCTTGGGCGAGGTTGGTGAGCTCGAGCGGACCGGACAGCTCGACCGCATCGTCGCCGCGCTCTCGAGCTACACGACAAAGCACTGGATTGCGTCCGACGAGCTGGAGGGAGCGGGTGCTCCTTCCTATGGTGCCGTTGCGGCGGTCGCTTCTTACTTCGACCGCGTCGGTCTTCGCACCCACTTCGCAGCCCTCGGTGAGGGGCGGCGTCACCAGCACCTCGCCGACACGGTGTTCGTGATGGTGGCGAACCGGCTCTTGGATCCCGCCTCCAAGCGCCACACCATTCTCGAATGGCTCTCCCAGGTCGCGCTGCCCGACGGTGTCTCCGCCCCGCTCCTCGACCAGTGCTACCGCGCCCTCGACGTGATCGCCGAGCAAAAGGAAGCGACCGAGGAGGTCCTCTACCGACGGCTGACGGACCTGTCGAACCTCGACCTCCGCCTCGCCCTCTACGACTTGACCTCGACGTATTTCGAGACGAGCCGTGGGCCCTCCGAGGATTTCTCCTCCCGTGCCTACGGCTACAGCCGTGACAAGAGGGGCGACCGCCCCCAGGTCGTGATCGGCCTGCTCGTGACGGGCAACGGGATCCCGATCGCCCACTACGTCTTTCCCGGCAACACCCGGGACTCGACGACGCTTCAACAGGTGATGGCCGACTACCAAGCGCGCTTCGGCGTCGGTCGGATCGCGCTCGTCGCCGACCGGGGCCTCATTTCCGAGCAGAACCTCGCCGACGTCGCGGCAGCCGGCTTCGACCACGTGCTCGCCACACGACTCCACCACGACGGCGACGTCGCGGCAGTCCTCGAGCGCGCCGCAGCTGTCGGCGACAACACGTGGAGCGCGGTGCCGGGCTTTGCGGGAACGAAGGCCTTCGAGGTGAACCATGGCGGACGGCGATTCGTCGCGGTGTCATCAGCCGAGCGAAAGGCACGCGACGATCGGCGACGCGAGGAGCTCCTCGTCCGGGTGGAGTCCAAGCTCATCACGCTCGCCGATCGCGTGCGGGCGGGAAAGCTCGTCGACCCGGCGAAGATCGGTGCCGCCGCGGACCGCATCCTGCGGGACTCGGGCGTCGGGCGGTGCTTTGCCGTGACGATCCGGCACGGCGTCTTTTCCTGGCGCTTCGACGAGGAGGCGCTCTCCTACGAGGAGAAGCTCCTCGCCGGTCGCTACGTGCTCGTCACGTCGCTCAGCCCCAAGGAGGCGTCGGTGACCGACATCGTGCGGCACTACAAGATGCTCCAGAACGTCGAGCGCAGATTCCGCGTGATGAAGGACTTCCTCGGTCTTCGTCCCGTCCACCACCGACTCGAGGAGCGTGTCCGCGCCCACATCGCCCTGTGCGTGATCGCCGCGGTGATCGAGGCGGTGATGGGCGACGATCTCGCAGCCGCTCAGCTGAAAGACCCCGATCTGCCCGAACAGACGATGACACCGCGCCGCGCCCTCGCCGAGCTCGGGAAGATCCGCCGGCACCACCTCCACGCCGGACGCGACATCGAGCTCGTCGACCGGCCCGACAAACTGCAGCGCCAGATCCTCGACGCGTTCCGGGTCGAGGACTCGACCTGGGGAAGAGCCAAACTCTCCTGAGCAGCCCCTACACGTGACGCGTAGGGGAAACAACTGTCTGTCGCGCCACCGCTACCAGCACATTCGCGAAACAGACGCTGAACTCCGGTCAGCGTGCCCACACCCGGCAACCCGCCGTCACGATCGTCTGGAACTGGCTACTCCCGCCGAGATGACAACTCTGACGGCACGCCAGCGGCGGCCGCGGGCGGCGGTTTGAACCGCGACGGTGGTTCGCGGCGACTGCCCCGGGTGCTTTCGGTCCCGTGGCTGGGGCGGCACTCTCGACGGCTTCGTCTCCGGGCCAGCTACAGAGGTGCGGGCTCCCTCAGGATCGCGTCTGAGGGCGGGCGGCGGGCGGCAGCGCTGCAATCGCGAGGATGTTCAGCCCGATCGGCAGCCGCACGCGGGACTCGACCAACTTCGCCGGGGGCACGACGAACCTGTCCCAGAGCCGCAACTCGCCTCTCGGCGGGGCGCCATCCGCCTGCCGCGCCCGGGATCGTATTCCGAGCCGGGAGAAGGCGAACCAAGCGGGAATGCCGATCGCGTTGACATAGCGGATCTCGCTCACCGCCAGGTCCGCTTCCGCGATGACACCGGACAGCGATTTGGGGTTGTAGCGCCGGCAATGCCCTATGCGACGATCCCAATCCCCGTATAGCCAGTTGTATGCGGGAACGTAAATGATGATATTGCCACCCGGGTTCAGATAGCGGGCGAGCTTCCGCAAGGCCAGTTCATCGTCAAAAATATGCTCGAGAACGTTGAAGAGCACGACCGAGTCGAATGTCTCGTCCAGTTCGTCCGTGCGCAGGTCGAAGGAGATGACCGAGATATTCGCCGCTCCGGCGAACCGCCGGCGCAGCGCCTCGACACAGTCCGCCGACATGTCGCTGGCGACGTAGCGGTCCGCCGAATCGAACAGGTAGCGGGATATCGCACCTTGGCCGGCGCCAACCTCCAGCACGGTGCGACCCAGATGTCCCTTGCAGATCCCCGCGATCCAGGCGTGGTACGCCGAGGACACATCCGCGGCCACCTCGAGGCCGTGACTGTGCACATCGGCATCCGGAGAGGGGTCCGCGCGCGGATGGAGATACCGGGAATATGGCGCCTTTTCGCGCATCGAATCGAACGTATCACAGGCGAAAGTGGGCGCCGCGAATTATGGAGGTGAGCCGGTCGCGTGCATACTGACGCTTGTGACCCCAATCTGCTTCTCCATTGCTCGCTTCGCCGTGCACCGCCTCCTCCCATTTCCCCGGGGCGGCGGGCAGCTCAGCTTGTCGGGCGGCGTGACGGACTCGGACATGTCCGGGGAGGGTGGCGCGCGCCGCGGAGGCATCACCAGCGACGGCAAGGACTCTGAATGCTCCGAGGTCCCTCGCGGCGCGCCGCCGGTCCGGCTCGCTGGGACCTCGCGGCTCAGCCGTGTTGCCAGATACGGCTCCGGGCGCCCTTCACGCCGGGGAGGGCTGCCTGGTCGAGCCGCACGAGATCCTCGTCGTCCATGCTCCAGCCGAGGGCCCCGGCGTTGTCCTCCGCCTGACGCCGGTTCTTGGCGCCCGGAATCGGCACGGCGCCCTTGGCGATCACCCAGTTCAGAGCCACCTGACCCGGCGTCCTGCCTCCGTGCTTCTCGCCGATGCGCCTCAGCTCGGCGACAACATCCCCGACAACTGCCATCGGGTAGCGGCCGAAGTTCCTTCCCTTGGGCGGAGGGACCGAGACCGAGTACTTGCCCGTGAGCCGGCCCTGCCCGAGCGGCGAGTAGGCGATCGGCACGACACCCAGCTCCTTGCACACGTCAAGCAGACCATTCGTCTCAGGAGTACGGCGCAGGAGGGAGAACTCGATCTGGTTGGTGGCAAGCCGCATGCCCCGTTGGCGCAGCTCGGCATCCATCGACCGGGTCTCGGCGGCCGAATAGTTCGACACGCCGACCGCTCTAACGAGTCCAGCCTCGTGCGCCGCGGCCAGCGCATCGGCCAGTTCGGCATGGGAACGAAGACTGATCGGGCCGTGGATCTGGTAGAGGTCGACCGCCGGAAGACCCAGGCGGCGCAGCGATTCCCGCAGGGACTTCGACAACGCCCGGACGACCCGCAGCTTCCACGGATACGGCAGGAACTTGGTGGCGATGATGGCGGTCGCGGCCCTTCGCGGGTCGCCGGCCAGCATCGCACCGAGGATGCGCTCGCTCTCGCCGCGGCCGTAGATCTCTGCGGTGTCGAACAGCGTGACACCGGCGTCGATCGAGGCCCCCCACGCCTCCTCGATCGAGGCGCGCGTGAGATCGGCGTCGTACCCGCCCATGCCCCAGGTCATCAGATCGCCCCACGCCCAGGTCCCGACGCCGAGGGCGGGGATCGTGACGGTGGATCCCGCGAGTGTGTAGCTCTCCTGGTTCATGGGCGCACCGCCTGGAACTCTACGACGCTCGGGTCCCGGCCCGGCCACCCGGCCCAGCGGGATCCCGAGATCCGGATACGGTATCTGCGCACAGCCTGTCAGAACCGCGCCCGAGGTCGTCGCGATCGAACCGAACAACCCACGATGACGGCCTCCACGAGGGACGGGACCCACAGCGTCATGACGGCGCTCGGTGAGATCCGGGACGGCCGGCCGTGCTGATCGGCCTGCTGCGCAAGTACCTGCATCCCTATCTCGCCCAGGTCGGCCTCATCGTCGCGCTGCTGGTCGTCCAGACCGCCGGGGCTCTGTACCTGCCGAACCTCAACGCCGACATCATCAACAACGGGATCATCAAGGGAGACCTCCACTACATCGTGACGACCGGCGGCGTCATGCTCGCCATCACCCTGGTCCTCGGCGTCGTTTCGATCGTGGCCGTGTACTGGGCGTCACGCGTGTCGATGGGGGTCGGCGCCGATATCCGGGGCGCCGTCTTCACCCGTGTCCAGGGCTTCTCTGCCCGCGAGATGAACCATTTCGGCACGCCGTCGCTCATCACCCGCAACACCAACGACGTCCAGCAGGTCCAGATCTTCCTGCAGGTGGCGCTGACGCTCATGGTGATCGCCCCCATCATGAGCGTCGGGGGCGTCGTGCTCGCCGTCCGCGAGGGCGGAAGCCTGTCGCTCCTGCTGGTGGTCGCCGTGCCCGTGATGGCGCTTTTCATCGGCACCGTGATGACACTCGTCGTGCCGCAGTTCCGCGTCATGCAGGTCCGGATCGACCGGATCAACCAGGTCCTGCGGGAGCAGATCACCGGGGTCCGGGTCATCCGCGCCTTCGTCCGCAACGCAACCGAGCGAGAACGCTTCGGGGAGGCGAACGCCAACCTCACCTCGACCGCCCTGCGGGTGAACCGGATCTTCGCCCTCACCCTGCCGGCGCTGATGGTCATCCTGAACCTCTCCAGCGTCGCCGTGCTGTGGTTCGGCGGTCGACTGGTGGGCGAGGGATCGATCCCGATCGGCAATCTCACCGCCTTCCTCGCCTACATCCTGCAGATCCTGCTGGCCGTGATGATGGCGGTGATGATGGCGATTCTCGCCCCCCGGGCCGTCGCCAGCGCCGAGCGCATCACGCAGGTGCTGGACACCGAGCCTTCGGTGATGGACCCGGCAAGTCCCGTCCACCCGGCGCGGCCGACCGGCACCGTGGAGTTCCGCAGTGTCACCTTCGGCTACCCCGGGGGCGAGCCCGTGCTGACGGACCTCTCGTTCACGCTGCGGCCGGGCGAGACGAGCGCCGTCATCGGCGGGACGGGCAGCGGCAAGACGACGCTGCTCAACCTCATCCCGCGCTTTTTCGACCCGACGAGCGGCATCGTGCTCGTCGACGGCGTCGACGTCCGGGAGCAGGATCTCGAGGAGCTCTGGAGCTCGATCGGGCTCGTCCCGCAGACGGCGTTCCTCTTCAGCGGGACGGTCGCCGACAACCTGCGGTACGGGCGGCCCGAGGCGAGCGACGCCGAGCTGTGGCATGCCCTGGAGATAGCCCAAGCGCGCGACTTCGTCGCCTCGATGCCCGGGGACCTCGCGGCACCGATCGACCAGGGCGGAACGAACGTCTCCGGGGGCCAGCGCCAGCGCCTGTCGATCGCCCGGGCGCTGGTCAAACGCCGAAGCTCTACCTGTTCGACGACTGCTTCTCGGCGCTCGACGCCGCCACCGACGCCCGACTGCGCGCTGCACTCAAGACGGCGACGCGTGACGCCGCCGTCGTCATCGTGGCGCAGCGGGTGAGCACGATCATGCACGCCGACCACATCATCGTCCTCGACGACGGACGGATCGTCGGGATGGGCTCGCACGCCGAACTGCTGTCGAGCTGCGACGCCTACCGGGAGATCGTCCTGTCCCAGCTGGGTGAGGACGCCGCCACATGATGGGGGGACGGCCCGGGGGCCGACGCGGGATAGGAACCACAGCGCCCGGGGAGCGCACCAAGGACCTGCGCGGCACCCTGCGGCGCCTGCTCGCGGCTGCGGCCCGAGCGGCTCCGCCTCGTCGTCGCACTCGGGCTCGGCGTGATCTCGGTGGCTCTCACGGTCTCCGGGCCCAAGATCCTCGGCAACGCCACGAACGTCCTTTTCGACGGCGTGGTGGGCAGGAGGCTGGCACCCGGGATCACCAAGGCGCAGGCCATCGCCGAGCTGCGGGCCCACGGCGAGCGCCAGCTCGCCGACATGCTCTCCGGGATGAGCTTCACCCCGGGACACGGCGTCGATCTGTCGCGCCTCGGCCTCATTCTCGGGCTGGCGGCCGGCGTCTATCTGCTCGGCGCGCTCTTCAGCTACGGCCAGGGGTTCCTCATGGCGGGGATCACCCAGCGCACGATGTCCGGGCTGCGGCGCGAGGTCGAGGAGAAGCTGGCGCGCCTGCCGCTGCGGTACTTCGACAGCCACCCGCACGGTGACACGCTCAGCCGGGTCACGAACGACATCGACAACCTCACGACGACCTTGCAACAGGGGCTCAGCCAGCTGCTCACGTCGGTGCTGACGGTCGTCGGCGTGATGGGGATGATGTTCTGGATCTCACCGATCCTCGCGGTGGTGTCCGTGGTCGTCATCCCCTGCGCCATCGGGGTCACCTTCTTCATCGCGCGCCGCAGCCAGGTCCAGTTCGCGGCGCAGTGGAAGCGGACGGGATCGCTGAACGGCCTGGTGGAGGAGACCCACACCGGGCACGTGCTGGTGCAGATCTTCGGCCGGCGCGCGGCCACGATCGACGAGTTCGGCGGCCAGAACCGGCGCCTGTTCGACGCGAGCTTCCGGGCGCAGTTCCTGTCGGGGATCATCCAACCGGCGATGCAGTTCCTCGCCAACATCAACTACGTCGTGATCGCCGTGTTCGGCGGCTACCGGGTGGCCTCCGGCGCGATGTCGCTCGGCGACGTGCAGGCCTTCATCCAGTACTCGCGTCAGTTCACGATGCCGATCACCCAGATCGCCAGCCAGATGAACCTTCTGCAGTCGGGCCTCGCCTCAGCCGAGCGGGTCTTCGAGTTCCTCGACGCCTCCGAGGAGACGGCCGACCGGGAGCTGTCCTCGGTGGCGGTGCTGAGCCCGGCGACAGACGGCCGCGTGCAGCTCGAGCACGTCTCGTTCCGCTACGAGCCCGACAAGCCGCTCATCGAGGACTTCACCCTGGACGCCTCGCCCGGCCAGACCGTGGCGATCGTCGGCCCGACCGGGGCGGGCAAGACCACGATCGTCAACCTGCTCGTCCGCTTCTACGAGATCGACGCCGGGCGGATCCTGCTCGACGGCAACGACTACCGCGACCTCACCCGCGACGAGGTGCGCAGCGCCTACGG